>CAYLUZ010000003.1:0-411443 GCA_964387025.1 uncultured Leptolinea sp.
GCCCGCATTTTTCGTCATTAATAATCCGGCCTGGCTCCGTTTCCCAGCGCGACCAAGTGTTATTGTGATTATTCCCTTCCACCTGATGAGAGGCAGTGGCTGTCCCCCAAAGAAATCCTTTGGGAAAATGATAGGCTGCATCAAACTCGGTCATAGAATGCTCCAATTGAAAAAAATATCTGCTTAGTTGATATTATGTTCACAATACTGATATGGTTTATTACACTTCCCACACCCGAACAATTTTATCAGCAGATCCGCTGGCCAGGTACTTACCATTCGGGGAAAAGGCTACGGCATATACACCTTTTGCGTCCACTGGCAATTCATCGACCTGAATTCCATCTTCAATCCTGAAAACCTTGACCATGAACTCGCATCCGACTGCCAGAATTTTCCCGTCTGGAGACAAATTGATCGGAAATAACCCTCTCTGCTTGATAGGTATGGATTTTTCCTCAACCCAAGAGGTGGTATTCCAGTAGCGGATGGTGCCGTCATATCCGGTGGAGATCAATAATTCTCCGTCCAGACTGAGCGATAGGCTGGTTACCGTGGTTGAGTGACCTTTCAAGCGTTGAATCAGCGTTCCATCCGGAACTGACATCACCAGGATATCGCCGCCAATCCCGCCTGAAGCCAGGAAATAGCCATCCTGAGTAAACTGTACTGCAGCCACATTCTTGGGGTGGTCATTGTAAGTCAATACCAGTTCTCCAGTAGCAGTATTCCACAGTTTCACTTTGGCATCATACGAGCATGAAGCGATCAGGCTGCCATCCGGCGAATACTGCACGCAGGCAACCGTGTTGCGGTGGCTATGGAGCACACCCCTGTTTACCCCATCAGGATAGCTCCATAGGCGCAAGTCTGTATCCGTTGAACCGGATACCAGAGTCTTCCCATCGGGGGAGAAAGCCAGGCAGTTAACGCTTTTTTCGTGTCCAGCGAATTCGCAGGTAGGGCTCCATTCTTTAACAGACCACAGCTTGATAAGTGCATCCATCCCGCAGGAAAGCAGGTGTTTTGAATCCGGAGAGAAGATAACCCCGGCTACATGACTGGTGTGGGCTACTATTTCGGTTACCTTTTTCATGGAATGTTTCTCCCACCTCAAAATTCAAAATAAAAATTAATATACTCTAATATCCTAATCGACAATATCGTTATAAACCGAAGTGACCTTAAAACCAACACATCGTGGTGGAATTCCTAATGGGTAACAACAATCGAACTAATCATCGCATCCAGGTCTGCAAGTGAGGGAGTGAATGTCTCAAATGGCTGCGTATCAAGATTCGCACGCAACAAGTTAGTATATTGCTCGTAGTTCGCATAGAACTGATCCATATCTGATGGTAACGGATTGTCGTATGTGGCCTGCAATGATGGATGATTAACCGGTAAGGTGGCGCTAATCCAATATTTCCCATCTGAAGTTAATCCCTGGAAAGAGTAGAACAGATCGTGGTTGTTGATCGGCATGATGGCTTGTCCATATTGAGTTAAATATCGAATACCACTGCCGTTTTGAAAGTCCAGATAAACTGGATTTGATAAGAAAACCTGTGCTGCATTCCACAATGGAAGGATTGGTACGTTTCCTGGATTATCTGATTTTTCCAGGATGATCTTTTGTAATTCGGCTACCCGATCAGTAACTCCCGGTTCGATTGCAATGAAGTCCTGCACCGGATAAACATTTATACTGGCTTTGTGAAATGTATCAGAAAGAACAAATCCGGTGAATGTCATTTCTTCATGTTGGGGTGCAACCTCCCAGGGAGCGACCTGATCGGATGACGAGACAACCGCCACAATTGTGGATTGGGCTGAACTGGCAACGGATGGTGGAAGATTAAAGCTGAACCAGTTCAATTGAATTAAGAGACCAGTATCTGCAGAGGGTTGTGAAGTATCAGTAACTTCTGGAATCACCTCTGTGATTGTGGGAATTGGAGGTGGTGGAACAAGGGTGTCAGGATAAGGCACAGTGATGGGTGGGGGTTCAGGAGTGGGAGTTCGAGTCGAGAAATTGCACGCAAGGCTGACCAGTATTGTGACCAAAATAAGGAGGGTGACGGTTTTTCTATGCATCGAATTCTCCTTTGTTTATTTTATCCATTCGATGATCATGGCTTCACCCTGACCTACGCCGATACACAGGGTGGCTAATCCGTAAAATGGTACGGGTAAGTTATCCGCTCGGTGTTGCATCTCATTTAGTAAGGTGACCATGATCCGTGCACCCGAGCAGCCCAGCGGGTGGCCAAGGGCTACAGAGCCGCCATTCACATTGGTGCGGTCGTGTGGCAACCCCAATTCCCGCATACAAGCAAGGGCTTGAACAGCAAATGCTTCGTTGATCTCGGCCAGACCGATCTGATCGATGGTCAAACCGGCTTTAGCAAGCGCTTTGCGGGTGGCATAGATCGGTCCCAATCCCATGACGCGTGGTTCCAGACCAATAATAGCAGAAGAAATAAACCGGGCTTTTGGTTTTAATCCAAGAGAGCGAGCTTTATCAGCGCTCATAATCAACACCGCAGCAGCACCGTCATTCAAACCAGAAGAGTTTCCGGCGGTGACAGTTCCATCCTTTTTGAAAGCTGGCTTAAGTCTGCCCAGTGATTCCAACGAGGTATCTCTACGCGGGCGTTCATCCTTCGTGACAACAACCGGTTCGCCTTTACGGCTTGGTATTGGAACTGGCAATATCTCATTCGCGAATTTATCTGAATCCATTGCAGCGATTGCCCTTTGATGGCTGGCGAGAGCAAAGGCATCCTGCTCTTCCCGAGTGATGTGCATTTCTTCGGCGATATTCTCGGCGGTCTCACCCATAGGTTGGGTGCCATGCATTTCAGTCAACCGCGGATTGGTGAATCTCCAACCCATGGCCGTATCATAAGCAGTCAGATTGCCGAATGGATATGCCTGCTCGGCTTTGCTAAAAACATATGGAGCACGCGACATGCTCTCCACACCGCCGGCAATATAGATCTCTCCATCCCCGGCGCGAATGGCGCGGGCAGCCTGGTTGATGGCTTCCAGCCCTGAGGCGCACAGACGGTTGATGGTCACTGCGGGAACAGACACTGGCAGGCCGGCTAAAAGCGTGGCCATGCGGGCGATATTGCGGTTGTCTTCACCAGCCTGGTTGGTACAGCCAACGAACACCTCGTCCACACTGGCGGGGTCCAACTTGTTGCGATCTACCATCGCTTTGATCACTAGTGCAGTCAGGTCATCCGGTCTGATGGATGATAGCGCTCCACCCAGGGCACCAATGGGAGTCCGGATCGCATCGACAATTACAGCTTCAGGCATATTCACCTCCATATATAAAATAATTGTAGCACTAGAAATAAAAGCTAAAAGGGTTTGTTTATCACTTTTTTCTGACCAATATAGTACAGCATCTCACATAATGGGACAAAGCTATTGACTTTGCAATTTCAAATCCTTATACTAAGCTAATTAAATCAATATGAACATTTCTTCTTACCTCTTCCTTGCAGTCATTATTCTTTCGGTCCTTATTCTTAAGGACCTAAAACTTGTTGGGAGGCTGGAAGAGGTGAAAACAAAGTAGGTATAGCAAAACTTACAACACCAAATTAAGACAAAGCCACCCAAACGGGTGGTTTTTTATTTTCACACTGGAGCTGTATGCGATCTGATCAAATAAAAAAAGGAATGGATAAATCCCCACACCGGGCACTACTCAAAGCGACCGGAGTCACTGATGCCGATATGTCCAAACCATTCATTGCCGTTGTCAATTCTTATGTGGATATCATTCCCGGCCATGTTCATTTGCAGGAGTTTGCGAAACTTGTGAAAAGTGCCATCCGGGCTGCCGGTGGTGTTCCTTTTGAGTTCAATACGATCGGTGTGGATGATGGAATTGCAATGGGGCATGCCGGAATGAAGTATTCCCTGCCATCCCGCGAATTGATTGCCGATTGTGTGGAAACTATGATCGAAGCTCACCGCTTCGATGGCATGGTGTGTATCCCGAACTGCGACAAGATCGTACCGGGCATGCTGATGGCAGCCATGCGGGTTAACATCCCCACAATATTCGTCTCGGGTGGGCCGATGCCGGCAGGCCGCACACCAGATGGTGACCTGGTGGATTTGATATCGGTCTTCGAGGGTGTCGGCGCCTACCAGGCTGGAAAGATCGATGCTGCCCGATTGAAGGTTTTGGAAGATTTTGCCTGCCCCTCATGTGGTTCATGCTCCGGGATGTTCACTGCAAACAGCATGAATTGTTTGATGGAAGCACTCGGCCTGGCATTGCCTTATAACGGATCAGCACTGGCAAAAACCCCTGAACGCGAAGAACTGGCACGTCGGGCTGGAGCTTTGATCCTGGACCTCGTGGCCAGGGATATTACACCACGCAGTATTGCTACGATGGATGCTTTTGATGATGCTTTTGTGCTGGATATGGCGATGGGTGGCTCTTCAAACACAGTTCTGCATGGTATCGCGATTGCTCGTGAAGGCGAAATTGAGTATCCCCTTTCCCGCTTGAATGAAATTTCTTCCGGGACTCCTCATTTATGTAAGGTCAGCCCTTCCGGTAAATGGCACATGGAGGATGTTCACCGGGCTGGGGGTATACCGGCAATTTTAAATGAGGTTCACAAAACAACCGGATCATTACACCTTGACCGAATGACTGTGAGTGGTAAATTTCTGCGCATAGCTGTTGAAAACACTGAGATTAAGGATGAGGAAGTAATTCACAAGGCTGCTAATGCACATTCAGCCGGAGGTGGTTTGGCGTGTTTGTTTGGCAACCTGGCACCAGACGGAGCAGTCATTAAAACCGGCGGAGTCATCCCCTCGATGCGAAAGTTCAGTGGACCTGCAAGGGTTTACGAGTCTCAGGACAGTGCTCTTGCCGGCATTTTAGCTGGCGAAGTCAAATCCGGAGAAGTGGTGGTCATCCGGTACGAAGGCCCCCGTGGGGGACCAGGAATGCAGGAGATGCTTTCCCCTACCAGTGCCATCATGGGCATGGGTTTGGGGGATAAAGTCGCCTTGGTCACAGATGGCCGTTTTTCAGGCGGCACGCGGGGTGCCTGTGTTGGTCATATTTCCCCGGAAGCAGCATCTGGCGGACCAATTGGCGCGGTGGAATCTGGTGACATTATTGAGCTTGATCTGGATGCGTACCGCATTAGCGTCCAATTATCTGATGAGGTTATTCAAAGCCGTTTGGCTGCATTACCACCATTCAAGTCGAAAACTGAAAGCAAATGGTTAAGGCGATATGCACATTTTGTTACCAGTGCAGACCGCGGTGCTGTGTTGGAAATCTAATTTAATTATTCGGACTTATTGATGAATGCAATTATTTTAAAGGAGTAGAAGATGAAATACAGTGGAGCACAGATATTATGGGAAACTTTGGTAAGGGAAGGGGTAAAAGTTGTTTTCGGATATCCGGGAGGAGCAAATCTACCGATCTATGATGCACTTCCGAATTTCCCGATTCATCATGTATTAGTGCGGCATGAGCAGGGTGCTGCCCACATGGCGGATGCTTATGCACGGGCTTCCGGCAAAGTAGGTGTGGCTCTAGCTACATCCGGCCCTGGTGCCACAAACCTGGTGACTGGAATTGCAACAGCTATGATGGATTCATCTCCAACTGTGTTCATCACCGGCCAGGTATCCAGCAAACTGTTAGGTTACGATGCATTTCAGGAGATCGATGTAACCGGAATTACCCTGCCCATCACCAAGCATAATTACCTGGTGACAGACCCGCGTGAGATCAGCCATGTTGTAAGGGAAGCCTTTCACATCGCCCGCAGCGGCAGACCCGGACCAGTGCTGGTTGATTTTACGAAGGATGCCCAGCAGACTGTCATTGATTGGCAGTATGACGATCGAGTTGTCCGAAGGATGCATGACCGGCCTGAATATAACCCGGCTCCTGATGACATTAAGCGGGCTGCGGAAATGATCCACTCTGCAAAACGGCCTGTTATCCTGGCCGGAAGGGGCGTCCTGCAAAGCGGCTGTGCAAGAGAATTGCTTGAATTCGCAGAACGTACCAATACTCCAGTAGCCATGACCCTGCTTGGTTTGGGAGGTTTTCCTTCCAGCCATCCGTTATACCTGGGAATGATGGGTATGCACGGAGAAGCCTGGGTGAACCAGGCGATACAAGAATCAGATTTACTGTTGGCTTTCGGTATGCGGTTTGATGACCGTGTAACCGGTGACTTGAAAGCCTATGCCACAGGAGCCAAAAAAATCCATGCAGATATTGATAAGTCTGAAATTAATAAGAATGTAAAAGTAGACCTGGGACTGATTGGTGATCTGGGCGACACTCTAAATTTACTCCTGAAGCAAATTGAACCTGCAAACCATGACGCCTGGTTGTCCAACATTGAAGACTGGAAGGGCGACAGCGCCATGCGTGACATACAAAATCTGCCTGATACTGGGCATTTATACGCTGCACATGTCATTAATGACATCTGGAGATTTACCAATGGAAAAGCCCTGGTTGTTACTGATGTGGGTCAAAACCAGATGTGGACAGCACAGTATTACAAGCAGGAATTTCCGAATAAGTTTCTCTCTTCCGGCGGGTTGGGTACGATGGGATTTGGTCTTCCGGGAGGTATTGGGGCAAAGTTTGCCTGCCCGGATGATGAGGTTTGGGTGGTCGCCGGTGATGGCGGTATCCAGATGACAGCAGCAGAATTTTCCACCTGCGCGCAGGAAGGAATCAAGATCAATGTTGCCATTATCAATAATGGCTATCTTGGAATGGTGCGCCAGTGGCAGGAATTTTTCTACGATAAACGATATTCAGCAACTCCGATGCAAAGTCCGGATTTTGTCAAACTGGTGGAAGCGCATGGACTCACCGGTTTGCGGGTTACTTCCCGCGCTGATGTTGAACCTGCGCTTCAGGCAGCCCGGGCGGCAAAAGGTACGGTTGTGATCGATTTTCGAGTGGAAAAAGAAGATTCGGTCTATCCAATGGTGCCCACCGGGGCAAACCTGAAAGAAATGATTCGCCGACCGAAGCCGCAATTTGTCCTAACCGGAATGGAAGACGCTGTTTTGTAGCAAGCAAAAACTAGCTGTGTATTTATAAATTTTCTTTGGAAGGTGGAATTAGTTAATGTATCACACGATCGTTGTTCTTGTTGAAGATATACCAGGTGTGTTGAACCGGGTATCTTCCCTTTTCCGCAGACGCGCATTCAATATTGCTTCTTTGACAGTAGGCCGAACCACAACCCCAGGAGTTTCACGTATGACCATTTACCTGGAGACAGATGAAGTGAGCGCAGAGCGGTTGATCGCATACCTATATAAGCTGGTCAATGTAATCCAGGTTGAAGACTTGAATGGTACTCCCACAGTCAGCCGGGATCTGGCCATGATCAAGGTAAAAGCCACTGATGAGAACCGTACCAGCATCATGCAAATTGTGGATGTATTTCGTGCCAGGATAGTGGACGTGACCAATGCATCTTTGATCATCGAGATCACGGGCGATGAAGAAAAGATAGAGAGCTTCATTGAAGTATTAAGGCCATGGGGTGTTATTGAAATGGTACGGACAGGTGTGGTGGCCATGGCTCGCGGAATTGCTCCGTTGTATGCCAATGGCCAAGCACAAAAGGAATTTGCAGCTGTTTAGTCCTTCAGAAATTATTCATTTATAAATTGGAACTTAATATCAGGAGTAACAAAATGGCAAAGATGGTTTTTAGTGGCGTTGAAGAAGAAGTAGTGACCCGGGAGGAATTCCCGTTAAAGAGAGCACAGGAAGTATTGAAAGATGAATTGGTGGCTGTGTTGGGATATGGGGTACAGGGTCCTGCCCAGGCGTTGAATATGCGTGAGAATGGCGTCAATGTGATCGTTGGTGTGAACGAAGGCGGAAAATCCTGGAAAAAAGCCTTGGCAGATGGCTGGGTTCCCGGGGAAACCCTTTTCTCTCTTGAGGAAGCTGCTGAGCGTGGAACAGTCATCCAGTACCTGGTTTCAGATGCTGCCCAGAAATTGACCTGGGCAAAGATCAAACCTCACCTGCATAAAGGTGATGCACTCTATTTTTCGCACGGGTTTGCAATCGTTTATAAGGATCAGACCGGGGTTGTACCTCCTGATTTCGTCGATGTGATCATGGTGGCACCCAAAGGCTCCGGCACCAGTGTTCGGGCGAATTTTCTGAACGGCAGCGGGATCAATAGCAGTTTTGCCGTGGAACAGGATTTTACAGGTCGCGCCAGGGAGCGGACACTGGCTCTCGGAATTGTCATCGGCTCGGGATATCTGTTTGCGACTACTTTCAAGAATGAAGTTTACAGCGATTTGACAGGGGAACGCGGCGTATTAATGGGGGCTCTGGCCGGCATTATGGAAGCTCAATACTCCACACTCCGGAAACATGGTCACTCTCCCAGCGAAGCTTTTAATGAGACAGTGGAAGAATTAACCCAGAGCCTCATCCGCCTGGTGGCACAAAATGGCATGGATTGGATGTATGCCAACTGTAGTGCCACTGCTCAACGTGGCGCATTGGATTGGGCTCCGGCTTTCAGGAATGCCACGCTGCCGGTATTTGAAACACTGTACCAAAGCGTTGCATCCGGTGAAGAAACCAGCCATGTGCTGGAAGTCAATGGCAAACCAGATTACCAGGAAAAGCTGACTGCAGAACTTCAACAATTACACAACTCCGAAATATGGACCACCGGTGCACAGGTCCGGGCATTGCGTCCTGAGAATCAGAATGCCTGAGGAAAGGAGGCACCTTTGACCGATCACTATATTCGTATCTTTGATACCACCCTGAGGGACGGTGAACAATCACCCGGTGCAACCATGACCAGTGCTGAAAAGCTGGAAGTCGCCCGCGGGCTGGCCAGGATGGGGGTGGATGTTATTGAAGCCGGATTTCCAGCAGCCTCCCCGGACGATCTGGAAGCTGTGCGGAAGATCGCGGTTGAAGTTGGCAATGATCAGGATGGTGGAAATGTTCCAGTCATTTGTGGGTTGGCACGGACCACCCATAACGATATTGATAAAGCATGGGAGGCTGTTAAATCGGCTGCACACCCGCGCATCCATACATTTCTGGCAACATCAGATATTCATATGCAGTATAAGTTGAAAATGACTCGCGAACAGGTGGTGGAGAAAGTTCGCGAGATGGTGACTTATGCCAGAAGTCTTTGTCAGGACGTGGAATTCAGCCCTGAAGATGGCGGACGCAGCGATCCACTCTTTCTCTACGAGGTATTGGAAGTTGCCATCAAAGCAGGAGCGACCACCCTGAATATTCCTGATACGGTTGGATACACCATGCCGGAGGAATTCGGAGCTTTGATCAGTGGAATAATCAGAAATACTCCTGGAATCGAAAAGTGTGTAGTTTCTGTCCACTGTCACAATGACCTGGGTTTGGCAACCGCAAATACCCTGGCAGGATTAAAAGCAGGTGCTACGCAGGCTGAGGTCACGATTAATGGCATTGGCGAAAGAGCTGGAAATACAGCTCTGGAGGAAGTGGTCATGGCCCTCCAGACTCGCAAACCGGTTTTCGGCTTGGAGACAGGAATTGATTCCACCCAGATCGTTCGCATGAGCAAACTGGTCAGCAACTACACCGGCATTACAGTCCAGGCAAATAAGGCAATTGTCGGTGCGAATGCATTTTCTCACGAAGCAGGAATACACCAGGATGGACTGCTCAAAAACCAGTTGACTTATGAGATCATGCGTCCTGAAACCGTCGGCGCTTCTCAAACAAAACTGGTTCTGGGTAAGCATTCAGGCCGGCATGCGTTGAGTACCAGGTTGATCTCACTGGGCTACTCTCTTGCGGAAGAAGAGATAGATGTGATATTTGCACGTTTCAAGATGCTGGCAGATAAAAAGAAAATGATCACTGATGCCGATCTGGAAGCATTGATCTCGGACGAATTATACAAACCACGCGAGCTTTATATGCTGGATGGACTCCAGGTCACTTGCGGCACCATGGGCATGCCTACTGCGACCATCCGCCTGCGCGATCATGAGAATGGTGTACATGTTCATGCCAGTGTGGGAACCGGTCCCGTGGATGCCACTTATAAAGCGATTGACGCAATTGTGGGGCATTCCAATACATTACAGGAATTTGTTGTCCACGCTGTTACAGAAGGCATTGATGCGCTGGGTGAGGTGACTTTGAGAGTCCATGATGAGACCATAAAGTCGTTCGATGCGCAAGCTGAGAATGACCAACCGCAGACCTATGGCGGTTATGGCGCGGATTCAGACATTGTCGTTGCCAGTGCCAAAGCCTACCTTTCAGCATTGAATAAACTCCTGGTTGCCAGCGGCGAGTTTGGTCCCATTGAAAAAATGTCGATGCAGCAGATCGAAGCATCAGTGTGAATATTGTTTGTGGATGAGACTTTCCGCTACAAACTTAGAAATTAATCATTATATTTTTGAAGGAGAATGAAATGAAAACAAAAAAGCGCCAAATAACTGAACAGAGCGAACCGCTGTCCTTTGAACCTTCGAATGAACCCAGGACAATACCGACTGGATGGGATGTTACATCTTTCTACAAATTCCAATCACCAGATTCGAACAATTCCAGCCAAACCACTGCGCCCAATTATTCTAATGAACCCACCAAAAACACTCTTTAAGAAAATTTGGGATAAGCATGTTGTATCCATGGAAGTGGATTCACCTTCCGTTTTGTATATCGACATGCATCTTGTGCATGAAGTCACCTCTCCCCAGGCTTTCACTGGTTTGCGTTCGCGTGGATTAAAAGTCAGGCGTCCTGATAGAACTGTAGCCACCATTGATCATGGTGTTCCGACCAGGACAAAAGATGGCTCACCACGCGGAAGAATGGCTTTCGCGGATGATCTCTCTGCGAAACAAATTCTACAGATGGAAGAAAATTGCCGGGAATTCGGTATCCGCCTGTTTGATATTGAAGATCCCAATTTGGGCATTGTCCATATCATCGGGCCGGAACAGGGCTTGACCCAACCCGGGATGACGATCGTCTGCGGTGACAGCCACACTGCGACACATGGAGCTTTTGGGGCACTGGCGTTCGGAATTGGAACCAGTGAAGTGGAGCATGTTTTGGCTACACAATGCCTGCTGCAGCGTGAACCCCAAACCCTGGAAGTGATATTGAACGGCCATTTACAAAAAGGTGTTAGCGCAAAAGATATCATCCTGGCCTTGATAAGCCAGATCGGTATCGGTGGTGGGACAGGATCAGTCATCGAATACCGCGGCGATATCATCCACTCACTCTCAATGGATGAACGTATGACGATCTGCAACATGTCGATAGAAGCAGGGGCACGGGCAGGGATGATCGCCCCGGATGATACTACCTACGAATATCTTGCCGGACGACCTCATGCGCCTCAAGGCGCAAAATGGCAGGAAGCATTGGAAAAATGGAAGCTGCTTCCCAGCGATGAAGGTGCAGTGTATGACAATAGTGTTCAACTTGATGTGGAACACCTCGAACCGATGATCACATTTGGCACAAATCCTGGTATGGGCATTGCAATAACAGCCCGAATCCCCGACCCTGCGGCACAAACAGATACTGGCAAGCGGACCACTCTCGAGAAGGCTCTGGCTTATATGGATCTCCAACCGGGTGAATCTTTATTGGGTCATCCGGTGGATGTGGTCTTCATCGGCAGCTGCACCAATGGTCGGATCAGTGATCTGCGCTCAGCCGCATCGATGATGAAAGGACGCAAAACTGCTACCGGAACGCGAGTGCTGGTTGTGCCCGGCTCGCAGGAAGTGAAACGTCAGGCTGAGGCTGAAGGATTGGATAAGATCTTCCTTCAGGCTGGGGCAGAGTGGCGGGAATCCGGCTGCAGTATGTGTATTGCCATGAACGGAGACCAGATTGACCCGGGACAGTATGCAGTCAGTACCAGCAACCGGAATTTTGAAGGCCGGCAGGGCAAGGGCGGGCGTACATTGCTCGCGAGCCCGATCACGGCAGCAGCAGCTGCGGTAACCGGTGTTGTGACTGACCCCCGAACACTTTAAGAAACCGGCGCGCTTCAATTCAAATCAATTGGATGGTTGATTTATAAAAGATTTATGAGGAAATTGGATCAACATATGGAACCCATAAAAACTATTACCAGTAAAGCAATTATGCTCATGGTAAACAATATCGATACCGATCAGATCATTCCGGCAAGGTTTCTTAAAGTCACCGATAAAAATGGATTGGGTGCCAATCTGTTTTCCGATTGGCGCTATATGGAAGATGGTACTCCAAAATCGGATTTTTTACTAAACCGTCCAGAAAGCCAGGGAGCACAAATTCTCATCACTGGTGATAACTTTGGCTGCGGTTCATCTCGTGAGCATGCCCCCTGGGCTCTGATGGGTTATGGAATCAAGGCGGTTGTATCCACATCTTTCGCAGATATCTTCCGTAATAATGCTCTCAAAAACGGGCTTCTTCCGATCCAAATAAGCCAGGATCAACATCGGGAACTGATCGAATCAGTTCAACAGAACCCTGAAATTGTCCTGAAAATAAACCTGGAAAAACAGACTCTGGAACTCGCTTCAGCAAAAACTTATGCATTTTCCATTGACAGCTTTTCGCGGACCTGCCTGTTGAATGGTGTCGATGAATTAGGCTATCTCTTAAAACTGGATGAAAAGATCACAGCTTTTGAAATGAATATGTAATGAATTCCTTGAAATTGAGGTAATAAATGATAGAGATCTACGATACGACATTAAGAGATGGAACCCAGCGCAAGGATATTTCTCTTTCCTGCAATGACAAGATCGCCATTGCCAAAAGATTGGACGACCTGGGTGTGGCCTTCATAGAAGGCGGGTGGCCGGGCTCTAATCCCAAGGATGTGGAGTTTTTCGAGCGGGCAACAAAAATCCAATGGAAGAATGCAAAAATCGCTGCTTTCGGGTCCACCTGTCAGGCTAATAAAAACCCGGCGGACGATCCAAATATCCAGGCTCTCCTCAAATCAGGAACAGGAACCTGTACAATTTTTGGAAAAACATCGATTCTGCATGTCAAAGAAGTCCTGCGCACAACCCTGCCAAATAACTTGAGGATGATCGAAGAAAGCGTCTCATATTTGAAATCTCAGGGGAAAGTCGTGATCTATGACGCTGAGCACTTTTTTGATGGTTATAGCGAAGATCCGGAATATGCACTACAGACTCTCAAAGCAGCAATAAAAGGCGGAGCCGAGCGGATCGTTTTATGCGACACCAATGGCGGTAATATGCCCTGGCAGGTGACTGCGGTGGTGCGAACCGTCCGTTCTGTTGTTGAAATTCCCCTGGGTATCCACGCCCATAATGACGGTGAGTGTGCCGTTGCCAATACCCTGGCAGCCGTACGGGAAGGTTGTTCCCAGGTGCAGGGTACTATCAATGGCTATGGTGAGCGCTGTGGAAATGCAAACCTGTGCTCGGTGATCCCGGATCTGGAATTAAAATTGGGACTCCAATCATTACCAACTGGAAACCTGGCCAAGCTTTATGATCTATCTCATTATGTGTCTGAAATGGCGAACCTGTCACCGGATGAACATCTGGCTTACATCGGGAAGGCAGCTTTCGCACATAAAGGCGGGGTTCATGTGGCTGCCATGCGGCGCAACCCGCATTCCTACCAGCACATCGAACCGGAACTGGTTGGCAATCAAATGGAAGTCGTCGTCTCTGAGCTTTCTGGCAAAGGAAACTTGCTCAGTGTCGCTGAAGAACATGGCATCCTGGTGGAGCAGGAAGAACATACCAATAATGTTTTAAGCGAAGTTAAGCGGTTGGAATCACAGGGCTTCTCATTTGAGGCGGCAGAAGCCTCCATCATTATGATGTTTAAACGGAAAGAACAGAATTATCATCCGCTTTTTGAATTGATCGACTTTGCCACCCAGGTGGAGCATCGCCAGGGTAGGGGAATCATTGCCGAAGCGACAGTGAAGATCAATGTTGCTGGCGAAGTTATGCATACTGCAGCAGAAGGTAATGGTCCTGTAAATGCTTTGGACCTTGCCCTTCGTAAAGCCCTAATTGGTCACTATCCTTCGATCGAACTTTTCCACCTGTCGGATTACAAAGTCCGCATCCTGGACGCGAACAACGGAACAAGCGCCACAACTCGTGTGTTGATTGAAACTCAGAATGGGAACAAGTCCTGGAATACTGTCGGGGCTAGTTCCAATATCATCGAAGCCAGCTGGCAGGCGCTTGTGGATTCAGTTGAATACGGTTTGATGGTCGCCTGTTGATCAACATTCAAAAAATGAATCAGAAAAATGTATTTTTGTAGTTGCGGAGAGTCATGGAAGCTAAAATTGTTTTATTACCAGGCGATGGGATTGGACCGGAAGTGGTTTCTGCTGCTGTCCTCGTTCTGGAAGAAGTAGCCCGAAGTTATCATCATCATTTTAATTTCGTAGAACATCTTATCGGCGGGTCCTCCATCGATCGATCTGGTACCGCTTTAACAGAAGATACCCTGGCTGCCTGCAGAGGCGCAGATGCTGTGCTGCTTGGTGCGGTGGGTGGACCAAAATGGGACAATCCCAATGCTGCTGTTCGCCCGGAGCAGGGTCTTCTCGGGTTGCGCAAGGGGCTGGGCGTCTTTGCAAACCTGCGTCCGATTAAAGTATATCCTTCCCTGGTGGGTTCTTCTCCTCTGCGGCCGGAAAAGTTAACCGGAGTCGATATGGTAGTGGTGCGCGAGTTGACAGGCGGTTTGTATTTTGGTGAGCCGAAGAAACGTGACAAAGTGGACGGTCACATGCGGGCTGTCGATACATTGGAATATTACGATTATGAAATCGAACGGATACTGGACATGGCATTCAAACTGGCTGAGAAGCGCCGTGGGAAAGTGACATCAGTGGATAAGGCAAATGTCCTCGAATCTTCACGATTATGGCGGCAGATCGCTACAGAAACCGGTGCAAAATACCCGCATATTACTCTGGAGCATATGCTGGTGGATACTGCCGCCATGCGGCTGATCTCCAATCCGTCTGGTTTTGATGTAATGGTAACGGAAAACATGTTTGGAGACATTCTCACCGATGAGGCATCCGTACTTTCCGGCTCGATGGGCTTGTTACCTTCCGCTTCCCTAGGAGATAGTGGACCGGGATTATATGAACCGATCCATGGTTCTGCCCCGGATATTGCCGGAAAAGGGATTGCCAACCCGATGGGCACGATCCTCTCCACCGCTTACCTCTTACGCTATTCACTTAAATTGGAAAGCGAAGCAGTTTCCATTGAACAGGCTGTTGAAAGAACGATAACAGAAGGCTGTCTTACTGTTGACCTTGGCGGTTCCGCATCCACCCGGGAAGTAACAGAAGACATACTTCATAATTTGAAATCACAATAGGAGAATTAATATGAGCATCGAATCTAAATTTATCTGGATGGACGGCACACTTGTAGATTATGAAAAAGCAACGGTTCCATTTCTAAATACAGCCTTGCATTACGGTTTGGGTGTATTTGAGGGAATCCGTTGTTATAGTACGGACAAAGGGCCAGCAGTATTTCGGCTGAGAGAACATATGGAGAGGTTGATCAATTCTGCCAAAGTTCTGGGTTTCCGGGAATTACCTTATACTGCAAATGAATTATGCCAGGCTGCCAAAGAAACTGTTCTTTCCAATGGGTTTAAAGCCTGTTACATCCGTCCATTGATCTACCATAGCAGCCCCAATCCTAATTTGAACCTGGATACTGGCTGTGCGAAAGTTGGTATTGCTACCTGGGAGTGGGATGGTTATTTAGGGAATGAATCAAAGGAAAAAGGGGTTCGGGCGAATGTTTCGTCATTTACCCGCCATCATGCGAATATCATGATGACGAAAGCAAAGATCACCGGTAATTACACAAACAGTGTCCTGGCCAAGACAGAATCTGTACGATTGGGCTTCGATGAAGCGATCATGCTGGATCCGCAGGGTTATGTAGCCGAATGTACCGGGGAGAATCTTTTCATTGTGCGCAAAGGACAGATTTATACTCCCCAGACAGCGACAGTATTGGAAGGTATCACTCGTGATTCATTGATCACTCTGGCAGTCGATCTGGGTTATTCGGTCAAGGAGATGCTGGTGAGCCGTGATCAGCTTTATATTGCAGATGAATTATTTGTTTGCGGCACTGCGGCTGAAGTGATCCCCGTGACTGAGGTGGATTTCCGAACCATTGGCAGTGGTACTCCGGGTTCAATTACCAGAAAAATACAGCATGCTTTCCATGCAGTGGTTGAAGGCAAACATCCCCGTTCAACAGAGTGGTTGGATTATGTGAATAAAGAATTTAGTGTCTCGGAGGCGGAATCTTCATATTCCAGCTCGCAAAGATTGATCAAGATCCAAGAGGATGTCCTCGATATCTTCCAGTCCAATACTTAACCGGATAAAGTCAGGAGTTACCCCGGCATTCGCCAGTTGTTCTTCGTTCAGTTGACTGTGAGTGGTGGTGGCAGGGTGGATGGCCAGGCTTCTGGCATCCCCTACATTGGCAAGATGGCTGATAAGCTGCAGGCTATCGATAAATTTCTTTCCTGCGCTGATACCACCTTTGATTCCGAACCCCATGATTGCTCCGGCGCCTTTTGGCAGGTATTTTTTCATTGCCGCATGATCCGGACTGCTTTTTAGTCCCGGATAACTGACCCATGCCACACTTGGATGATTGTATAGGAATTCTGCCACTTTTTGGGCATTCTCTACATGCCGGTCCATTCGTAAACTCAGTGTTTCCAACCCCTGGATGAATAAGAATGAGTTGAATGGTGAAATGCATCCGCCAATATCCCGCAGGACCTGGACACGAGCCCTGGTGATGAAAGCTGGCGCACCAAGTTGGGCGAAAATTAAACCGTGATAAGAAGGATCCGGTTGATTGAAATTCGGAAAGCGTGGATTCTCCGTCCATTGAAAATTGCCGCCATCAACTATTACGCCACCAATGGAAGTGCCGTGTCCACCAATGAATTTGGTGGCTGAGTGGATGACAATATTTGCTCCCCATTCAAACGGACGGAAAAGATAGGGTGTCGCGAATGTATTATCGATCATCAAAGGAATGCCAAACTCGTGGGCGATATTTACCACCTCTTCAAAGGGAAAAATATTAATACCGGGGTTTCCAAGAGTTTCACCATACAGCAGTTTGGTGTTTGGTTTTACGGCGCGTCGAAAATTCTCCGGGTCTTTCGGATCGACAAAAGTCACATCGATCCCTAGTCGGGGAAAGGTATAAGCAAATTGGTTATATGTTCCACCATACAGGTTGCATGAAGATACGATGTGGTCACCAGCACCTGCAAGAGCAAAGATCGCCTGTGCCTGGGCAGCGTGCCCAGAACTGACTGCCAGGGCACCCACACCGCCTTCGAGGCTGGCCATGCGCTGTTCAAACACATCACTGGTTGGGTTCATGATGCGCGTGTAGATGTTACCGCTTTCCTCCAGTGAAAATAGGCGGGCAGCATGGTCTGTATTATCAAATAGGTACGATGTTGTCTGGTATATTGGGACCGCACAGGCTTTTGTCGTTGGGTCAGCTTTCTGACCGGCGTGCAGCTGGCGGGTTGTAAATCCGTATGGGTGGATGGGTGTCTGGTCGCTCATTATGTTTTCTCCAATTATTTAGAATGTATTGTTTTATAATTTCTATTCAGTGATTTGATTCAGGTCGAACGGGGTTTCCTGGTACACATAATAGTTGATCCAATTTGCAAACAATAAGTTTGCATGTCCGCGCCACCGTACGATCGGGGTTTGGGATGGATCATCATTTGGATAGTAATTGGCAGGCACCCGGATTGGTAGGTTGGCAGCAACGTCACGATCATACTCTTTTTTCAAAGTGAACGGATCATATTCGGAATGACCGGTCACAAAGAGCTGCCTGTCGTCAGTTGTTCCGACTATATAAATACCGGCTTCATCAGATTCAGCCAGTATCTTTAGTTTCTTTATTTTTTCGATATCCTCCCGGCGAATTTCTGTGTGGCGCGAATGGGGAGCATAAAAGATATCATCATACCCACGCAATAGTTTGACGTTTTGTTCCACTACCCGGTGAGTGAACGCACCAAATTGTTTGGAGGTCAGCGGGTATTTGGGGACTCCAAACTGGTGATACAGGGCAGCCTGGGCAGCCCAGCATATATATAAATGCGCGAATACATGGCTGTGACCCCAATCCAGGATCTCCACCAATTCCGGCCAGTAATCGACTTCCTCGAAAGGCAATTGTTCCACCGGTGCTCCGGTGATGATGAGGCCATCGAATTTCTGATTGCGAATCTCGTTGAAAGTCTTATAAAAGGTCTGCAAATGTTCCTCAGGAGTGTTCTTACTGTCATGGGAACTCATTCGGACCAGGACAGGTTCCACCTGTAAGGCAGTGTTTCCGAGCAACCGTAATAATTGGGTTTCTGTGGCGATCTTGGTTGGCATCAGGTTGAGGATGGCAATCCTTAATGGGCGAATATCTTGATGAAGTGCTCTGTTTTCGTCCATCACAAAGATATTTTCCCCTAATAGCACTGCTTTTGCGGGTAATTGATTTGGAATTTTAATAGGCATATCCTTCTCCATAGAAAAAATAAAACCGCCCAACTGGTTGGGCGGTTTTTGTGATAACAAAAAAGAGTAGTTCTTCTTAACCGTTCCAACCGAAATCAGGCCCTCGATAGAGAGCCATCATCATACCCATAGGCATCGGGATGGTTTGGGAGATCAAGGAATAGGAATATTTCTCTTTGGCAATCATTAGAAAAGAGTTTACAGCGGTTTTTTACTTAAGTCAAGAAACTTGTATTCGCTACCTAATCGGTCAGCCTTGAATCGACCCGTGATGATATAATAAATAGAACCATTTTCATCCTATTTCACATTAACGGAGGTGTGAATGCCCCCAAAGGGACGGATCGTAGTTGATGATCGATATTGTAAGGGGTGTGAAATTTGTGTTAGTGAGTGCCCCCAGGATGTTCTGGAACTGGCTATGGATCAGATGACCCCCAAAGGGTATCATCCAGCTCACCTGAAAGATCTAGGTTGTACCGGTTGCGGAATTTGTGCTATTGTCTGCCCTGAAGCAGCCATAACAGTGTATCGGGAAACTCAATCAAAACCAAATCAAGGAGGGGGATAGAAATGGCCAGAGAAATGTATAAAGGCAATGTGGCTGTCGCAGAAGCTGCCTTACGGGCAGGCTTGGAAGCCTATTATGGTTATCCCATCACCCCCCAGACAGAGTTATTAGAACACCTCGCTGCCAGAATGCCCGAACTTGGACGGCCTTTTGTTCAGGCTGAAAGCGAATTGGCAGCCATTAATATGGTTTACGGCGCTGCCTGTACAGGTGCGAAGGTAATGACTTCATCTTCCAGCCCCGGTGTGAGCCTGATGATGGAAGGTCTCTCGTATATCGCCGGAACCGAAGTTCCCATGGTGCTGGTGGATGTGATGCGCGGCGGTCCAGGTTTGGGAAATATTGCTCCTGCCCAGGCAGATTACAATCAGATCGTTCACGGTGGCGGTCATGGCGATTACCATGCCATAGTTCTTGCTCCATGTAGTGTACAAGAATCAATAGACTTTACTTTTGATGCTTTTAACCTGGCGGAAAAGTATCGGGCGATCGCCGTCGTGCTTACGGATGGCTCGGTTGGACAGATGATGGAACCGGCTGAGATGCCGCCCATGACCCCATTGAATCATAAATTCCCCGAATGGGCTGTGGCTGGTATTCCTGGCCGCGAAAAGAGGGTTCTCTCCTCCATCTACTTAAATCCGCCGGAAGAAGAAGTGACAAATCTGCGCCTATTGCGCCGCTGGCAGGAAATTGAGAAGAATGAGATCCGTTTCAAGGAATACTATTTGGATGATGCGGATTTTGTTGTTGTAGGATTTGGCTCCACTGGTCGAATTGCACTTTCTGCGGTCAGAGCAGCCCGTGCGGAAGGAATTAAAGTCGGCCTATTCAGACCCATTACTGTGAGCCCATTCCCGCTTCAACAAATAACCGAATTATGCTCCCGGACAAAAGCCTTCCTGGTGACTGAAATGAACTCCGGACAGATGCTGGAAGATGTAAATTTGGCTGTCAAGGGTAGAGTACCCGTGGAATTTTATGGGAGGTTAGGCGGGGTGGTTCCATTCCCCGATGAGATCCTTTCTGAAATCCACCGAATTTCGTCTACTGATGTTCCATTGGAAGGTAATCCAAGAGACCGGTGGTTGCAGCGAATGCCGCAGCCAGTTCGATAGGAGATAGCATGGAAACTACTGAAACCCTGGTCTATTCGAGACCTCAAGCATTTACTGATATCCAGACACATTATTGCCCAGGTTGTACTCATGGAGTGGCTCACCGTCTTGTAGCAGAAGTTTTGGACGAGATGGGCTTAACAGAAAGAACTATTGGCGTTGCTTCCGTTGGCTGCTCGGTTTTTGCTTATAACTATTTCGACTGTGATTTCGTTCAGGCCCCCCACGGACGCGCCCCGGCTATGGCTACCGGGATCAAACGTGTCTTACCGGACCGGATTCTATTCACCTACCAGGGAGATGGCGACCTGGCTTCCATAGGAACGGCTGAGATCGTTCATGCCGCTGCTCGCGGCGAAAATATAACTGTCATTTTCATCAATAATGCCAACTACGGCATGACTGGCGGACAGATGGCACCGACGTCACTTCCCGGTATGAAGACGACAACTTCTCCTAATGGCCGCGATGTGGAAACCCAGGGTTTCCCGATCCGTGCCGCCGAGATGCTGTCCACCCTAGATGGGTCAAGTTATGTGGTTCGGCGCTCCCTGCATGATCCCAAAAATACGCGCATGGCAAAAAAAGCCATCCGCACCGCATTTGAAACCCAGGCGCGTGGATTGGGTTTCAGTATGGTCGAGCTCCTTTCCATATGCCCGACTAACTGGGGATTAACCCCGATGGATTCACTCCAATGGATAGATGACCATATGGTTCCTTTCTTTCCAATAGGTGATTTCAAGGTCTCTCCACTGATCAGCGATATCAAAGCATAGGGAGGATTATATGCAGGATGAGATATTAATTTCCGGTTTTGGTGGACAAGGAGTATTATTCGCCGGGCAGTTGCTATCATACGCAGCCATGGATCTGGGCAAGCAAGTCACCTGGATCCCATCTTACGGTCCTGAAATGCGCGGTGGGACCGCCAACTGTACGGTTGTTATTGCCGATGAACAGATCGGATCGCCATTTGTCCGCTATCCAAAAGCAGTGATCGTAATGAACCTGCCTTCGCTGGATAAATATGAAGATACAGTGTTGCCGGGTGGATACCTGATCATTAATGAGTCCATGGTCAACCGTAAATCAGTGCGTAAGGATATTCAAATTATCAGCATTCCCGGTAATGAGATCGCTGAAGAGTTGGGTGATAAACGAATGACCAACATGGTGCTGCTGGGCGGCTTGCTGGCTAACTTGAAGGTAATGGGGTTGGATGACCTTAAGAAGGCACTCAAAGAACATCTACCTGCCAGACATCATAAATTATTACCCCTCAACTACCAGGCGATCGAGCGTGGAGCAAAGTACATAGCAAAATAAGTAATCAGTAAGAAGTAATCAGGAAGATGAGAACGGGCGCATTCGCGCCCGTTCTTTGTTGTCCATATTTAAGAAATGATTAGTCTTGAATTTGAGTCAAAAGTTCAAGCGCGGTTTTGCCGGTGATGTGCTCAATTTTCACTTCCACGACACAGAATCCGTTCCAATCTTTTTCAATTGCCTTTTTCCAGGCTTCCGGGAAAGCCGGGGCAAATCTTTCCCCAATCTTTTCGATGGCTGCACGTTTCTCACCGTCCTCCGACAGGATCCTGGCTTGTCCAAATACGATGACACTGCGGTAGAGGGTGTTTAATGCTTCGGGGATGACTTCATCCTGCTGGATCACACAAAAGGACACTTTGGCATTCCTTTTGATGGCATCCAGCTTATGTCCTTTGACTGCACAATGGAAGAACAACCTGCCATTATCGTACACATGGCTGACCGGAACAGTATATGGATAGCCATCATCACCAGATACACCAAGGACACCGGAAGTACCATTTTTCAAGATGGTGACTGCTTCCTCCGTGGATAGCTGCTGCTTTTGTAGTCTCATTTCCCTGAACATAAATACTCCTTACCGATAAGTCCCCTGCGGATCAAGCTCATCGCGCAGGATGCGCAGTTCAAGCTCGGATGGAGGTTCGGTGTAGAGCAGCTTCTCCGCCACTTTCAATTCCCAGCCGGTGTTGGCTTTAGCCTGCTCGACAGTCGCTCCGGTGTGGAGCGCTGTCAATATTAATTCACCGGTCTCGTCGGGAGCCATCATACCCAGGTCGGTGACCACGCACTGCGTACCGCCTCCTCGGACGCCGCTGGCATCGCGCTCTTTTCGCCCGCTGAGGAAGCCAGCCGAGGTGACGAAGTCGCATTTTTCGGGGAAACGCCGCTTCTGGTGCGGGGTCATGACGTAACAGCGGTTTGCCCAACCCGCCATTTCCATCGAGCCCCCCGAGCCGGGCATTCGTACTTTCGGATGTTGGTAATCAGCGCCGATCACCGTGGCATTTATGTTGCCAAATTTGTCGATCTGCGCGCCGCCCAAAAAGCCCACATCCACATTGCCGCGCTGTAAATAGAAGGCGAAGATGTCATACATGCTGCAAACTGCCGATGCTCCGCTGACCAAAGTCGGATCACCGATGGATAAAGGCAGCCGCGATGGCCGCGCCCCGATGACACCCGCTTCATAGATCATCAGCAGGTTTGGGGCATGAGTGCGCATGGCGAGGTTGCACGCCAGGTTGGGAATGCCCACCCCGACGAACACGGTATCCCCATCCAGCAGCAGCCGGGCGGAGTTTATGATGAGGAGTTCAGTTGATGAATATTCCATGGTGTCCTCCTAATAATCCCCGTAATTGACCGGCGCAGCCAGCATCGGTTTCACTTCCAGGCTTTTATGAACAGCTGGCCCGAGTTTTTCCCAGTATTCAGTGCGGTCTTTCACCCCGAACACCCATTCATCCAGCCACTGCTTCACCCGGGAGGGATCTTCGGTGATCTTGTCCCATTCCAGGTAGAAGGCGTTATCACGGTCATAATATCCCTGTGTGTAGGATGGATGGCAGGCGAAGGGAACGTGGCAGACTGCATCCACAATGAAATCAGGGATGACGGTGCGGTTGGGGTCGGAGCGGATAATCTTCTCATCGACGATCTCTTCCGCGGTGATGATGACGTGTTTGGCGGCGAAAGCTGCTTCCTTTTGCTCACCAATGATCCCCCAGATCTGAGAGTTGCCGTTGGCATCGCAGCGCTGTACGTGGACGATGGCTACGTCCGGTAGAAGAGGCGGTACCACGATCACATCCCGTCCGGTGTAGGGGTCTTTCACCCGCCGGTATTGCGGATTGGCATGCTCGAGGTCGGTGGCGGCTGTCTGGTTCATGGGCATAAAAGGCAGCCCGCTGGCGCCTGCCTGCAGCCGGCAGATCATGGAGAAGTGCGAATACTCTTCCCATTCCAGCCGCCCGGCTTCCAGCTCGGTGCGCACGATACGCAGCGAGCCAACTCCAGGGTTGCCAATATACGAGAAGATCACCTTTTTCGCGCATCCGGCTGCCACCATCATTTCGTAGATCAAATCAGGAGTAGCCCGGGCAAGTACCAGGTTCTTGTGTCCCTGGCGGATGATCTCATGCCCGGCAGCGAATGGGATCAGGTGGGTGAATCCGGCTGCGTAAACGGTATCGCCATCTTTTATGTATCGTGCGATGGCATCGGTAAGTGTCGTTAATTTGGTCATATGCTATACCCTCTTGACCAGAGTGCGGATCTGTTCGTGCATATACAGGGGCAGGTAGTACAACCCGCCAGCATTCTTTCCGCTGGAGCCGGAGCCTTTCCAGCCACCGAAGGGTTGGAATCCCGGCCAAGCGCCAGTGGTACAACCCTGCGGACGGTTAGCATACGTCACACCTGCCTCAATCTTATCGAAAAACCAATTCGTTTCTTCAGGTGAACCGTAGAACCCCGCAGTCAAGCCATACATTACGTTGTTGGCGCGCGCCATGCCTTCATCCAGCGAGTCTACTGGGGCGGCCATGGCAATGGGCAGGAACATCTCATCCTGCCAGAGATGATGGTCGGCGGGCACTTCCGCCGCAATCGTTGGGGAGCAGAAATATCCGTTTGCGAATGCGCCATCTGTCAGGACCTTGCCACCGGTGAGGATCTTACCAGCCAGGCTTAACTCGCCGCAGAAGGTCTGATAGTCGCGATAGGCGGCTTTATTCACCACAGGTCCCATATTGGCTGTACGGTCGGTTGGGTCAGCTACGACCAGCTTATTGGTCAGATCCACCACTTTCGTCATGAGCGTATCATACACAGGACGCTCGATGAAGATGCGAGATAGTGCAGAGCACTTCTGCCCCTGCAGACCAAAAGCCGAGCGCACGATGCCGGTGGCGGCGTCATCCAAATTTCCATATTTTGAAACGATGACGGGATTCTTGCCGCCCAATTCCAGAATTGCCGGACGAGTCCACTTACTGCCGCAGAAATCGCGCCCGATCTTCATCCCCACATCGAATGAACCGGTGAAGGTAACCCCGGCAACCAACGGGCTGTCGATGAGAGTCTGCCCCAGCGTGCTGCCCGGTCCTGATACATAGTTGTACACGCCATCCGGTATGCCGGCGTCTCTGAAGCATTCTGCGATCAGGCGGGCGGTCCAGGGTGTGTCGGTGGCGGGTTTCATCACGAGGGTATTGCCAGTTACCAGGGCTGCACCGGCAGGACCGCCTGTCAGCGCTGCCGGGAAGTTAAAGGGAGAGATCACCAGCCAAACGCCATAAGGGCGTAGGATTGAGATATTGGTGGAGAGGAAACCGTTTAGTGGATCGCGTCCCATTTCGTGAATGAAGCCGTCGTTGGCCTCCATGCGGTCGCAGGAGTAACGCAGCAGGTCGGCCGTTTCAGCCACATCCCCCAACGCTTCCATACGGTTCTTGCCCACTTCCAGTGAGACAATGACGCCCATCTCAAAGGTGCGGCTGTCCATGATTTCGGCTGCCTTGCGCACCAGGCGGACGCGCTCCTGCCAGGGAGTATAGCTCCAGGCGGGGTAGGCTTTATGCGCGGCTTCCAATGCTAATTGTGCATCAGCAGACGAGCCTTTCTGAAAAATGCCCAGCACCTGTGCCGTGTCAGTGGGCGAATGGTTTTCAAACTTTTCCGTAGAGAAATGATCTTTCCCGTTGATGAGCATTCCATGCTCTTTGCCCAGCCAGGTCTTTACCGCGGCTAGTGCTTCTGCATAGCGGGTGTGTAATTCTTCGGGTGGGTTGAACATGGTGGAGTAAGTCAGTTTAAAGCTGCTGTCTGTTGTCATACAAACATCGCCTCCTGATTTGGATTGGGTTTGGCCCGTTGAACAGGGCTTTCATGAGTATATCCCATGACGACATGCGCGTCAAAGAGCCCCCCTGGCTACGCCGTCCCCCCAAATATCTTCGAGCATTTGAGGGGATGAAAGGGGCCTAGGTGGAGGAAGGAGTGGGACAGGAAGGAGTGGGACAGGAAGGCTTTTTTCTTATTGGCTACAATGATAGTTATTGTTCCGGCGGTTCCATTTTTGTACAATAAGAATAGGTATGCGTTGTTTTTTTAGTCATTTATGGAGGGATGATGATGACTAGAATTAACTTATCGATACTGATTCTGCAGCTTTCATCTATAGCCTGTGTTGTGCCAATTGTCGGTGAGGTGGGTAGAAACTTCATAAATAATTTTATTGACCTGGAAGATCAGACTCCAGATCCTGAATATCCTGCTTTCTCCACTCCTGTGGATAATTCCACCATAAAAGATGGTATCGCTCAGGCAGCTGGAACTTATAAAGGCACATCCAATATTTCGGATATCTGGGTGAAGTCATTTGGCGGGAATGTGTATCTCAACAATTTTAAGATCACTATCGACAAAACAGGGAAGATCACCGGCATCCTGGAATCTTTCTGAGAGACCAAGGATAGCGAACCCATGAGCTGGGAACTGTCTCCCGGGGCTGCACTTCACTATTGTGTCACACGGATGAGCAATATGGACCAGGGCACGATCATGGGAAGCTTGATGGAGCCGGATGGCAGCCGTCCGTATATTTACGGCCTGATCGAGATTAATATGTCAGCTAAAAAACAGATCTTCCGTTCAGACTGTCCGGCAGAATATGAAGAGAATCTGGGTTACTATAAGATCTATGCTGATATCTATATCAATGGAGATAAGCTTACCGGAAAAGTGAATAATGATGTCGGTGGAACTTCGCTTACGATCGAAGCGGCAAAACAGTGACCAGACTGGGCAAAATTGGACAAAGGCTCCTATGGGATGGTAACGTGATGTTGTGCAGTCGATGTAGTTGTTAGGAAGCAACCTTATTTAAAGGTGTTTGGGCTTCATCTGCCAGAGTTTTAGTCACATTTGGATCCGCAATAATGGCTTTGAGAGCCAGACTGTATGCAGTTTGAAAAGACTGCTCCCTGTTTGTTGTAACATCAGGGGTAACACCGGTGCCTTCCCAGTTAGTCCCCGTAGCCGGATTGATCGAACGTCCTATGGGAATGAATACATCAAAATGAGGATGCAACCGGAAAGGAGCACCAATATTAGCCCCACCGCCGGTTGTCTCTCCAACCAGAATTGCCCTTTGGCGGGTTTTAAGGTTGTAGGCAAATTCTTCACCACCTGAGAATGTAGTTTTACTAGTCAGTAGATAGACCGGTTTTTCAGTATAGCGGAGACCGGGAACATACGGTAGTGTCCAATATTGATCGGTGAAGTCATTTTTGCGCCAGTAGAGGCTGTTCAGGTGTACTCGATCCTCAGTAAATAGATAGGTGGAAATTAATGAAACCATGCCCGGGTCACCACCGCGGCAATTACGTAGATCAATGATCAAAGAATTTGTATGTGCCAGGAAATTCATGGCCGCAATCGCAGTTTCACCACCCCAATCCGGGAAGTAGAATTCGTAAATATCCAAATATCCCACATTTCCGGGCAATCTTTCCACTTTGTGAATGCCAAAATTATCCAGTATCGCCTTTTGATGCCACTCATCCAACCATTCCTGATTTTGGCCAAGGGAGCCATCCTGGTCCGGTAGAGGATTATCATGCCATTTGACAACCAGATGGTCATCGTGGTTCACCTCGCGGATATGGAGGGTGAGGGCTGAAGCGAAGGCATTCCCGCTTGTTATAGATGAATAATCCCCATCCTCCATATGTTTCTGGAGGAGAATGGAAATTTCGTCAGCGATGGTTGGAAAAACGTATTCAGCCTTAAGAATTGATGTGAGGTTTTGAATTATTTCAGCTTGAATGGCAGGATTTACATTCAAAATTTGATCCATATTAACCTCTACATATCATTATGACATAAATTTCGACGATCATCATTTAGATTGGATAATGGAGGGGACTTAACTCCCATTTTCCAAAAAATTTACCTTCCGTTTACTGCAAGACTGGTCACGCTTCAGGATAATGGGAACATGACAACTGAATCGATCTCCCCTTTACTGTCTGCAATGAGTTCGCGCCTAGAAACAGGTGCAGTTACTTCAAATTCCAATTCAAATACTGGCGCAGAATTTCAACAGGTGCTTTCTGCCCTGATCATGAGCCAGCTTTCCAATCCTCTAAGTTCGGGTGATGACAGCTCCGGCCAGGCAGCGAGTGATCCACTGTCCTCGATCATGTCACTATTGATGAACCAGTTCAGCGGTGGGAGCAGCGACATCGGCATGTTGATGAACCAGATCAGCAGCGGCAGCAGGAGTTCAGCCGGGTTACTCAGTCAATTTAATGCACCGCAGATCTCCCTTGCACAGGCGCACGGTCTGCAGATTAATCAATTCGCCGCGGACAAGGAAATGGGCGGGGACGGGGTCAACTCCAACTGCGGACCAACCTCCCTGGTGATGGCGCTGCGCGGCCTGGGTTTGTCGATCCGAGGAGAGGGCGAGACAACCTCCAACGGCGCAGCAGTGGACCTGGCCAGACGCATGATGGTGGCGGATAATTCCCGCGACGGTATTGACTCTAAAGGCCGTCGGGTTGAGGGAGAACAGAATTTCTTCACTGATTTTGACGACCTGGCGCGCGGCGTACTGGCTGCCGGCGGGAAGAGCGAGATGATTGGCGAAAGCGCGTCTTCGATCCGCTCTGCATTGATGAGCGGGGCAAAAGTGATCGTAAGCGGGACGTTCGTTGGTAAATCGACTCTGCCGTGGACCGGGGATCGCGGCCCGGATAATAAGAAAGCTCCGGGTGGTGCGACCATGCATATTGTGGCAGTCACCGGGTACAATGCGGCAGCGAACAGCTTCATCATCAACGATCCCGCCCGGCTCAAACCCATCGAAGTTTCAGCCGGTCAACTGGAGAGCTTTATGGAAGGCAATGCCGGGGCGATGGCCATCCGCAGGGGTTGAAATTGAATAGGGCAGACATATAATTCCCGAAGGGTAAATAGGTCTGCCCCAAGATCGGTTATTCAAATTGGCGGTTTGGGTAAGGCTTAACCTGATCTTCTTCTTTACTTTTCCAAATACAATCCGCCGGTACTTTCCAGCCAATCGGCGATTCTATCCGCGGCGAGTGGAACATTATCGTCCGAGATATTCAGCTCCAGGGTGGGCAGAATCGATTCACCCACTAGGCGGCGAATCAATTCCTGTTCACGAACGAACTCTTGCAGGTCATCATATTGGGAGGGTTTACCTGAGACTTTGATACGCTCCTCCCTGGCGGCAGCGAATGAGTCGGGGGTGCGATTCATGAAGACCAGGTGGAAACCCAACGGCAGCAGGCGCTGTTCGAGCCAGAGGAAGTTGTAATCGACCCCGCGAGCTTGTAATTGGCAGGCGCGAGTGGAGATGTGGAAGCGGTCAACGATCCAGGAGTAATAACGCTGCAATTCGAACAACCGCGCCCAGGTATGGTAAGTTTCCATGGCCAGGGTTTCTTCCTCGGGTGCAAAGTTGATGAGTCCACGACCCCAGGGAAAGTTGGTGAAGGCGCACCATTCACCTGAGATAAGTGGGGAATGGTAGCGGTATTTACGCGGTCCAACAATACGTGGATGTTCATTAAGCGCGAACGCGAGGTCGGTTTTATGGGTGAGGCGTGTACCTTCCAGGATGATCTTGGGGACGAGTTTATTAGACATTTTTCAATTATATACCTGGATATCCCAACTGGATTTTGTTTATGACCTGTCCCCAGTTTGCTATAATTGAGCTGGGAGAGGACATGGAAAAACAATCATTCAAACCACCGTCAGTACATATATTCAAGACTCTTTATGCCATCGGGCTGGGTCCGATCGTGGGGCGGTTGGTATTGCTGCTTACGACCACAGGTCGCAAATCCGGACTGCCGAGGGTGACTGCACTGCAATATGAGCAGATCGATGGGGCGATCTACCTTGGCTCATCCAAAGGGATCCACGCCGACTGGGTGAGGAACATCCATGCCAAACCACAGGTGAAGATACTGGTGAAGAATCGCCGCTTGGATGGGTTGGCGGAGGTGGTGACTGATAGTGAGCGCATAGCCGATTTCATGGAGCTGCGGCTGGAAAGGCATCCCCGCATGATCGGGATGATCATGAAGTCGGAGGGGTTGCCGGAGAAACCCGGCCGGGTTGATCTGGTGGAATATTCCCGAAAGATTGCGATGGTGATAGTAAAACCGGTGTAAGGGTGTGGTCGGCTGCTATTTTAAGGGCGAACAACTAGCGGGAGGACAAATTGGTCAACCCCTATGAGTCATTCTTCCTAAGTATTTACTTAACAAAAATTAATTACCAAAAATACCAAGAAAATTATTAAAAAAATTTCGCCAAAAGTAATACGGATTCTATTTAGTTTAATCCATCTTTTAGGGTCATTCAAACCATCATCCGCTAGCCATTTGCCCGGATACCAATTTGGGAAACTCGAGATAGTTTTTCTAGCGTTTAATAATGCTTTTTCCGGCTTGAACCAAGCCATGTAAAAAAAAATATGATACAACCAGAAAATTAGTACCTATGAAAATCAAGCCGAGAACAGAAATATTATCCATTTTCAAGTTATGATATTTTAGGCTGTTATATTATTACTTTTTTGCCAATCATCCAAAGATTTGTATCCGGCATTAATTAACCATTTTATACTTGGCCACATTACTTTCATTTGATCAAAAATTATTGGCCAAACATTATTAGAATTAATTCCTTGCACTTCTTCTGGCTTTAAACGATATAAGTAATAAGCGTCGTCGATCGTATCAGAGCCTATATACCAGAATTGACCACAATATTTGCATTGTTTCAAATCCAACCAAGGAGTTCTTTTCTTGATTTCATCTAAATTATTAAATATTGTCTCCCACCCTGAATCGGCACAAATTGGAACTATGTCATAATCCTTCCAAGTTATACACGAACATTGCCTCGGGTCAATTTGATCAATTGAATTTTTTAGTAATTGTTTTAACTCCCAAACTTTATTCCGATCACGATAATCACAATTAACAATTAAATAATTCAAATGAGAACCAAAAAGCTGTTCAAGCTCAGGTGAGCGATATACCCATTGCTCGAAATCTTTAGTCTCTATTTCACCTCGGATAAATACCCATATGTTATTAATGAGACTATTCATAAGGAAATAAGTGAAGAACCCGATTTATATTTTTTTCTTTTTTGCATAGCTTACTTAAACACAACATCCGCAGGCATCCCGGGTTTGAGCTTGAAATCCGGGTTGGGAACTTCGATCTCGATGGCATAGACGGTTGTACGGCGGCCATCCACGGTTTGGACGTTGCGGGGGGTAAACTCGGCTTTATCGGCGATATGCTTCACCGAGCCGGTGAAGGTTTCGTCGGGGAAGGAATCCACGTTGATGGTCACGTTTTGACCAAGGGTGATCTCGCCGTAGCGGTTTTCGGGGACATACACAGTTAACTTCACCGTTGCCAGTTCACCGATCACCAGCAGGGTGCTGCCCGGGGATGCCATTTCGCCTGGCTCCACGTTGCGGGTGATGACCACACCATCAAGCGGGGATGAGAGCAGGGTCTTGGTGAGCTGTACTTCCAGCACAGCCCGGGCGGCTTTGGCCTGATCCAGGGCGGCATTCACCTGGTCCACGGCTGCTTGAGCCTGATCGACAGCAGCTTTGGCAGCGGCCACCTGCAATGAATCATCTGCGGTGAGGAGGGCATTGTAGCGGTCGAGGGCTTCATCGTAAGTTTGCTGCGCCAATGCGACCAGGGCACGGGCTTCCATCAGGTCTTCGGCCTGGTTATCAGTCAGCAGGAGGTCGTATTCCCGCTGGACAGCCCTGAGGACTTCTTTAGCCGCATCATATTGATCCTGGGCGGCGTTTTGCAGTTGTACCTGGTCGGCAGCGTTATTAGCCAGATCCAGCACGGTTTTGGCAGTTTTAAAGGCGGCTTCCGCATCCGCCAGGCGTTTTTCGATATCGGCCAAACCAGTCAGATTGAGTGTGGTGATCACCTGAGCCAGGTTGGTTTTCTGGTCATCCAGCTTCTTTTTCGCAGAATCAAGCTCCAATTTGGCTGAAGCCATACGTTCGGATTTATTGAAATACCAACCAGGCAGATCCACATCATCCGGCTGACCCTTCTTCCACAGGTTCGCGCGATTGACCGCATCCTGCAATTGGGCAGTATTCACAACCAACTGGTACTGGATGTTGGCGGTGGCGAGGGCGGACTGCACGGTCTTCACATTGGCTTCAGCAAGGGTGACGGCAGCGCTGGAAGAATCGAGCTGTGCCTGGAGCAGGGTCTGATCGAGTGTGACCAGCATATCGCCTGTTTTGGCAGCCTGGCTTTCCTGGACCAATACTTCCCGGACAGAGCCGGCGATCTCCGGGGAAATATTTACTTCCCGGGCTGAAATGGTGCCGGAGGCTTTCAATTCGGTCGTATTTTTCGGGGCAAACACAGAACAACCCGAAAGAAAAGTGAGGATGATGAGCCATCCCATGAATTTACTGATATTTTTTACCATTGCAGCCTCCGTTACTAAATTATCATTAATAATAACAAAAAACCCTCCGCCGGATAAGTCACCGGCATCTCCGCTGCGCTTCGACAACAACCCTCTCCCAGGGGGAGGGGATTAGCCCTCATCCCGTCCTTCCCCCTCGGGGGAAGGGGTCAATGCCTGGACTGATCCTCTTCCTCGACCATGGTTACAAAGGCATCTTCCAACGAGGGGATGACCTGCTCGATGCGGTGAACAATTATTCCCTGCGATGAGAGGACGCGGGAGATCTCATCTTTGACTGTGGGTGTGATGCAGGTGACATGGAGGATCAACCCGTGTTGACTGACATTGGAAATACCAGCGACATCGTGTAGCAATTCTTCCGCCCGGGCAGGATCATCGCATTCCACTTCGAGCAGTGTTCCCGGCATACTCTCCTTGAGGGTATCGGGATCGTTGAGGGCGATCAAACGGGAGTTGTACATCATCCCGATCATATTGCAGTATTCAGCCTCGTCCATATAATGAGTGGTCGCAAGGACGGTGATTCCCCGGCTGGCCATTTCGTAGATCAATGCCCAGAACTCGCGACGGGAAACAGGGTCGACACCTGCAGTGGGCTCATCCAGGAAAAGCATGGGGGGTTCGTGGACAATGGCACAGGCTAGAGCCAGGCGCTGCCTCCATGCGCCAGAAAGATTGGCAGCGCGTTGTTTTTCGTGCCCTTGCAGCCCGGCCATGGCAACGAGCTCAGCGACCCGGTCTTTGAGCCTCGCCCGCGGAACAGAGTAAAGACTGGCGTAAAAATTGAGGTTTTCTGCAACGGTCAGGTCATCATAGAGGGCAAATTTCTGAGACATATATCCGATCCGCTGCTTGACTTCTTCGGGCTTGTTGGTGACATCGTAGCCCAGCACATTTGCGGTGCCGGAGGTGGGTTGTAAAATTCCACACAACATGCGCATGGTTGTGGTCTTGCCGGCGCCATTTGGGCCGAGCAGGCCAAATATCTCGCCACGCGGGATGGAGAAGGATATGGAGTCGACTGCAGTGAAATTACCAAACCTGCGAGTCAGGTTATTAACGACCACCGCTGCATCGATTTTTTCCGGGAGTGGAGAAGAATTTGGAGAGGTCATAATCCCCGCTCCTCAGATAAATGGATGAACACATCCTCCATGGAGGGACGCGCTTTTCGGAGCAGTTTGATCTCTGCGCCTGAGATCATCAACATGTTGTGGAGATCCGCCTCGCACTTTACAGTATCACGAACCGAGATCCTGATGCGGTCACCGACCGGTCGCCATGAGATCACATCCGGCAGATTGTTCACGGCTTCATGCATCAATTTCCGCGGGGTAGCTTTCACCTCTACAATTTCGTATGGATATGCAGCCTCAAGATCGAGAGGTTTGCCGCTGGTCAAGAGACTTCCCTGGTAGAGGATGCCGACCATGTGACAGCGTTCGGCTTCATCCATATAGGGAGTTGAGACTACAACAGTGACACCCTGCCGAATGACATCCGTGAGCAGCTTCCACAACTCCCTGCGTGAGACGGGGTCGACCCCGGTGGTGGGTTCGTCGAGCAGCAGGAGGCGGGGAGAATGAATAAGAGCACAGGCAAGTGCCAGTTTCTTGCGCATCCCTCCAGAAAGATGTTCACTGCGCCGATTTTTGAAATCCTGCAGGCGGGCAAAATCGAGCAGGGCGGGGAGACGGGTCTCCTGTTCCTGGTGGGTGACACCCTGCATATCGGCGAAAAAGTGTAAATTCTCCATCACAGATAGATCCGGATAGAGGGAGAAATTTTGGGGCATATAACCGATCAACTTACGGATAGTTTCAGGGGATTTCTTTACGTCTGCACCGAGCACCTGCGCGTTGCCATTTGTGGGAGTCAAGACAGTGGCAAGGATCCGCATCAGAGTGGTCTTGCCAGCGCCATCCGGACCGACCAATCCGAACAGGGTGCCTTCGTTGATGGAGATGGATAAATTCTCCAGGGCTGGTCTGGCGCCTTTCTGGTTTGGATAGCGCTTGGTCAGGTCGATTACAGAAATGGCAAGGGGCATGGTAAAAATCCTATCCTATAATTTTACACCTGATAGGAAAATAGCTATTGCTGGCAATAATAGGAAAGAGGGATTACAGTGCTGCCCTTCGCAATGATCTGGGTGTTGTTAGTAAGAGCATAAAAAAAGCCGCTTCCTCAATGTGGTTAGGAAACGGCTTAGAGTTATATTAATAATTACTCTCTTAGGAAATAGCGATTTCCTTCCCCGTGTGCAATGACTCAATTGCAGCTATGGAAGTCAAACTCACCGCCTGAATTTGCTCATAGGGGATCGGTGGTACCCCCGTTTTCACTCCATCCAGGAAAGCTTTCCAGGCAGCCTGATGGCCTTTATCCTGGCGGAAGCTGCTGCGCTGGCTGGTTTTCCTGCCATTGAAGGACAGGTCAACTTTGCGGAAGTCGTCAAGAACTGCCACCCGGCCACCACAAAAGACCTCGCAGCGTTCTTTGGGATGGGATTTATCCCCATTGGCCAGGTAAGATAAAACGCCAATGGATCCATTTGCAAATTTAATAGTGATGTTCACATTGTCTTCCCGGTAAAGCTGTCCGTCCGGCAGGGAGATGGCTGAGACTGACACCGGCAGGCTATTTGCGAGCCAGGTCATGAAATCGATAAAGTGGCAGCCTTCGCCGATGATACGCCCGCCGCCAACTTTCGGGTCATGCAGCCAGTGATTGAGTGGCAAAATACCTGCGTTGACAGTGTAATGTATTGTGCGCGGCTGATCGGATTTATCCAGGAAGCGTTTCATCTCTTCAGCAAGTGGTGCAAAACGACGGTTGAAACCGACCATCATCACAGGTTGTTCGGGCTGCTGGAGTTGATTAAAGACCGCTTCCACTCCGGCTGTGTCAATCGCCAGCGGTTTCTCGCAAAAAACATGCTTCTTCAATTGCAGCGAACGAATCACTTGCCGGCAATGCTGGTTATGCCGGGTAAGGATGGCTATAAGGTTTATATTCTCATCCTGGAATATCTTATCTTCTTCGCTGGTGCTGTACTGGAAGCCGAACTTGCCGCCTGCATACCTTGCATTCAAGCCTGTGCCGGATGCGATACCAACCCGGCTAACTCCTCCAACGGCTGAAACCGATGGGAGGAAAGTGGAACTTGCATACAACCCGGCGCCTAAAATTCCCAGACCGGGAAGTGAGTTGTCGTTCTTTAGAGATTGATTCCCAATAAAGACGGTCCGATGTAATGGGATTTCCGGCTGAGTCTGTGGATAGGTGAGCAGAACGCCAAGAAATGGTTCGGAAAGCTTGCCAGTGATCAGGTCATAAGCCCGAGCGGCATCTTCGATCGAGATGCGATGGGAGATCAGGGGATGGACATCCAGTAGCCCTGAACCCTGCAGATCAAGAATGGCTTGCAGGTTGCGGCCTTCGGTCCAGCGCACGTAACCGGCAGGGTAGTCATGCCCCTGCTCTTCATAGGAAGGGTCATAACGGCCGGGGCCATAAGAACGTGATACTTTAAACGTCAATTCTTTATCGTAATATGGCTTACGGGGCATGTTCAAGCCAAATGCACCAATGGCAATGACCCTTCCGCGATCTCGCGCGATCCTGCCAGCCAACTCAACGGGATCACTGCTGGGTGTATCGGCGCAGATCAGAACGATATCCCATCCATTGCCATCTGATTTTTCGGTGAAGAAACTTTCAGCATCAGAACGTTGGATGGACGGATAGCCTAGTGATTCTGCCAGTTTTACCCGCTCCGGGTCAAGATCCACCCCGGCAACGACACAGCCGGCAGCACGGGCAATACCTGAAGCAAGCAGTCCTAAAAGGCCAAGACCAATGATCGCAACCCGTTCACCAACCTGAGGCTGCGCCAAGCGAAAACCGTGCATGGCAATGGCTCCCAAAGTGGAGAAGGCAGCTGAATCGAAATCAATATTATCGGGAATGTGTGCCATCAGGTTTTGAGGTACCAGGGCATATTTTGCATGGACAGCGAATCCACCACCGGCGCACGCCACGCGGTCACCCGGTTTGAATCCTTTGAGTCCTTCACCCACCTCGACGATCGTTCCTGCACAGGAATACCCCAGGGTCATGGGTTGATCGAGACGGTTGAAAGCTGCATCAAGGGCTGTAAAAATTCCTTCGCGGCGGGCTTTGTCGATCACCTGGCGGGCAAGGTCCGGACGGGAACGCACTTTCTGGAGCAGATTCTTCTCGCCGAACTCAACCAGCATCCGTTCGGTGCCAGCAGAAACAAGCGATGCGGCATTCTGCACCAGGGCAAAGCCCGGTTTGATGGAAGGAATTGGGACATCTTGAATGATAGTCTTCCCGGTTTTCATACTCTGAAGTAATTGTTTCATAGTTGAGATTATAGCAAAGAATAAGAAAGCGTGATGCGTGATTAATTATTGGAAGTGAGAAAAGAGAATTAGATAGGAAAGGAAAATGATACTTGGAAGAAACTATTGATCAGTATGAAAGTTGAGCATACGAATATCGCAAATCTTGTTCATACAATCAGTTCACTTACATCGCCTGACTTGATTAAAAAACACTATATAATAAATATAATTCATTATTTTATCTACAGGAGAAAATATGAAAGTCGTAATCCTGGCAGGTGGTATGGGTACTCGATTACAGGAAGAAACCATCATAAAACCTAAACCAATGGTGGAAATTGGTGGCCAACCCATCCTGTGGCATATCATGAAGATTTTTGCTACTCAGGGTTTCCGCGAATTTGTCATCGCTCTTGGATATAAATCAGAGATCGTAAAAAATTATTTCCTGAATTACCATTTTCTTCGCGAGGATATTTCTATTAATTTGAAATCAGGCGATGTGCAGGTGCACAATGAGACGAAAGATGACTGGTTGGTTCACCTAGTAGATACCGGTGACCGGACCGAGACTGGCGGTAGAATCAAAAGACTGTCGCAACAGATCGGGGGAGAGGCTTTTTTACTTACATATGGAGATGGAGTTGCGAATATAGATATCAATGAGTTGGTGAGTTTTCATAAATCCCAGCATAAAATGGCAACAGTGACTGCTGTCAGGCCTCCATCCAGGTTTGGAGGTTTAAATTTCAAAGGTGACCTAGTCAGTCAATTCTCAGAAAAGCCGCAAATAGGGGAAGGCTGGATAAATGGCGGCTTTTTTGTTCTCGAACCAGAAGTATTGGATTATATTCCGGGTGATCAGTATTCCTGGGAAGGTGAGCCGATTAACCGGTTGGTAGCTGAAAACCAGTTGGCAGCATATAAGCATAACGGATTCTGGCAGTGTATGGATACCTTGCGGGATATGCGTCATTTGGATGCTATGTGGGCAGAAGGAAATGCGCCATGGAAAATCTGGGATTGAACAAAACCTTCTGGCAGGATAGACCTGTCCTTGTAACAGGCGCCACTGGATTGGTAGGAATTTGGACAGTGCAGCGTTTATTGGACTCAGGTGCAGAGGTTGTTTGTTTGGTCCGGGACTGGGTACCACAGTCAGAATTATTAAAGAAGAATTTGATTAATCGTGTACGAATGGTACGCGGTGATATCAGAGATTTTCATCTCATCGAAAGAACCCTGGGTGAATATGAGGTGGATACTGTAATTCATCTTGCGGCGCAAACCATCGTAACCATCGCAAATCGAAATCCACTTTCCACATTTGATACGAATATTCGGGGAACCTGGATTCTTCTTGAAGCCTGCCGTCGTAGTCCAAGTGTGCATCAAATAGTAATTGCATCATCTGATAAAGCTTATGGAGACCAAATTAATCTGCCATATAATGAGGATTTACCTCTTCAGGGCACTCATCCGTATGATGTTAGCAAGTCGTGTGCTGACCTGATTGCTCAGACATATGCTGTTACTTACAGATCCCCGGTTGCTGTCACCCGCTGTGGAAATTTTTATGGTGGAGGTGACTTAAATTGGAACCGGATAATACCGGGAACCATTCGATCGATCCTTCGTGGGAAGCGACCGGTGATCCGTTCAGACGGTAATTATTCACGGGATTACTTCTATGTTAAAGACGGTGCAAGTGCTTACATGCTGCTGGCTGAAGAGCTGGCAACCAAGCCTGAGCTGTATGGGCAGGCATTTAATTTTTCAAACGAAACTCCGCTTTCTGTTCTGGAAATTACCCAAAAGATCATTGATCTCATGGATTCAAAGCTTCAACCAATCATCCGAAATGAAGTTGTTAACGAGATCCGGGATCAATATTTAAATGCAGGACAGGCACGAAAGCAATTGGGTTGGTCTCCTGATTGGAACATTTTAAATGGTCTGCAGGAAACGATCGAATGGTATCGGGAGTATTTTTCAGATGAATGATACAGTAGATTCACTGCGAAAAAAAATCCTCGAATATGTTGATGATTACTTTGTTTCCGCTTTTCCTGATAAAAAGTTTATACCGGGAGTATCCCCCATTCCCGTAGCAGGGCGTGTCTTTGATAAAGATGAACTTCAGAATCTTGTGGAATCTTCTTTGGATTTTTGGTTAACCACAGGAAGGTTTGCTGATTCATTTGAAAAAGAACTGGCACATTACTGGGGGTTGAAATATTCCTCTCTGGTCAATTCAGGCTCCTCTGCAAACCTTCTTGCTGTCTCGGGTCTCACATCCTTCAGCCTGGGGAGCGATCGTCTGCAGCCCGGAGATGAGGTGATCACTTGCTCCAGTGGTTTCCCAACAACCATCAATCCGATATTACAGAATCAACTTGTACCTGTATTCGTGGACGCTGTCCTTCCAACGTATTCGGTTGATTTAACGTTGGTGGAAGAAGCTGTTAGCCCAAAAACAAAAGCAATATTTCTAGCCCATACTTTGGGGAGTCCCTTTGATGCTAAAGGGGTGAGGGACATTGCGAAACATCATCATATCTGGTTCATTGAAGATTGTTGTGATGCTCTGGGTTCCACATTGAACGGAGAACTGGTTGGCAAGTTCGGTGACATTGCAACAGTTAGTTTTTATCCAGCACACCACATCACCATGGGCGAAGGTGGAGCAGTAGTCACTGATCGGGCAGATTTGAGAAGGCTGGTGGAATCCTTCCGCGACTGGGGCAGGGATTGCTGGTGTGAAACTGGTGCAGATAATACCTGTGGAAAACGGTTTGACCAGCAGCTCGGTGACCTGCCATTTGGATATGACCATAAATATACGTACTCCAATATTGGCTATAACCTGAAAGCTACAGACATGCAGGCTGCCGTAGGATTGGCTCAGTTAAAAAAACTTCCGCGATTTGTCGACATGCGAAAAAAGAATTTTCAATATCTGTTCAACGGGTGTACAGACCTGGAAGATTACTTTATCCTCCCTGAAGGTATTCCTGGTTCTGATCCTTCCTGGTTTGGATTCCCGCTCACGATTCGGGGAAGCGCACCCTTCTCACGTTTGGAATTAATGAAATATTTAAATGAGAAGAAGATCGGGACACGCCTACTATTTGGCGGCAACATCCTAAAACAACCGGCTTACAAAGGTATCACGCATCGAATCGTCGGATCATTACGAATTGCTGATCTGATCATGAATAATTCCTTCTGGTTGGGAGTTTACCCCGGTTTGGATGGACTTATGTTGGATTATGTCCTTACATCTCTGCATGATTTCTGTAAAAAATAACTTATGCCCAATCCCTTGGCTGATGATCTTGATTTTATTCTCTCCCACACAACTGATGTGTGGCAGGAACTGCGTGGGCAGAATATATTCATCACCGGCGGAACAGGTTTTTTTGGCAGTTGGCTGCTTGAGAGCCTTTGCCGCGTAAATGATCATTTGGATGCTCAGATCCAAGCCACCGTTTTGAGTCGCTGCCCGGAAGTATTTGCGCGAAGGCATCCGAATATTGCCAATCATCCCTATGTATCATGGATAAAAGGGGATGTTAAGGACTTTACTTTCCCAAAGGGTGAGTTCCAGTTTGTGATACACGCAGCAAGTGAGGGTAATCTTAAGGAGGTTGAAAAAACTCCTCTTGTGCAATTTGACACGATTGTCAATGGAACCCGTCATGTTCTCGATTTTGCAGCCTCACACGGTACGCGAAAATTGTTATTCACTAGCTCGGGTGCGGTTTATGGCAGACAGCCTCCGGAGTTAATGCATATCCCGGAAAATTATTTAGGGGCGCCGGATACGATGTTGCAGCGCTCAGAATATGGAGAAGCAAAACGAGCTGGTGAGTTAATGGGTCAGTTATTTGCCCACCAATATGGGTTTGAGGTGAAAATTGCCCGATGTTTTGCATTTGTCGGCCCATATTTAGCATTGGAAACAAATTTTGCAATTGGCAATTTTATCAAGGATGTTATGAATAGTGGACCAATCGTGATCAAAGGGGATGGCACGTCTTTGAGGTCGTACCTTTATGCAGCTGATCTGATGATCTGGTTGTGGACTATACTGTTGAAAGGGCAATCAGGACGCCCCTACAATGTTGGTTCAATGCAGCCTATCTCCATCCTTCAGCTCGCAGAACTTATATCAAAGCTATCAGGCGAAAAGCAAGAAATTCTTATGAATGGAAAACCAACCCCGGGATTAATTCCTGAACGATATATCCCATCAAATGACAGGGCACAGATTGAGTTGGGTTTGGCGGAGTATACAACTCTCGAAAATGCCATAATAAAAACCATGGCATGGGAAAAAATTAAACTTTTAGAGAAAAGTTGAGACGAATTCATTCTTAGTCTAGGGTGCAGATCATGAAACTATCCGATTATGTAATTGATTTTATCTATCAGACAGGGGTAGGTCATTTATTTATGATTGTAGGCGGGGGAGCGATGCATTTGGATGAATCTGCAGGTAATCATCCGCAAATGAAATACATCTGCAATCTTCATGAACAGGCATCAGCGATTTGCGCACAGGCGTATGCACATACAACGAACAACCTCGGAGCAGCACTGGTAACTACTGGTCCCGGCGGAACAAATACCATTACAGGTGTAGCGGCATCATGGATTGATTCAATGCCTGTGATTATCATATCCGGACAGGTGAAAACCTCGACGCTCATGGAAGGAACAGGTTTACGCCAGAGAGGTTCCCAGGAAGTGGATATAGTCTCCGTCATCAAACCTCTTACCAAATATGCAGTGCAGATCCGGGATCCAAAAAGCATTCGATACCACATGGAAAAAGCAACCTACCTTGCCAGGAATGGACGAAGGGGGCCGGTATGGGTGGATATTCCGTTGGATATTCAGGCTGCCAATATCGACCCGGACTTATTGACTGGTTTTAATCCCGCAGATGAATTTATACAAAACGATGATTCTGTCTTGCTGGAGCAGGTCCAAAAAGTCATCGAATATATTAAGGTGGCAAAAAGACCGGTCCTGCTCGTTGGTCATGGAGTTCAATCAGCAGGGGCAGAACAGGATTTTCTCGATCTGATTGAAAAGTTAAAAATACCGGTGCTGACAACCTGGAAGGCAATCGGGTTGATCGCTGATGATCACCCTCTGGCGATTGGACGTCCGGGGTCGATCGGTCAGCGTGGAGCAAATTTCGCCCAACAGAATAGCGATCTCATCATTGTCATTGGTGCCAGACTGGATCCAGATCAGGTCGCTTTCAGTTATGGTAATTTTGCCAGAGGTGCTAGAAAGATTATTGTTGATATCGACCAAGCTGAAATAAATAAACTTGAAATGAAGATCGACCTGCAGATTAACAATGACGCAGGTATTTTCATCCGGCAATTATCAAAAACCGTTTCACATATTAATGGAAGTCAATGGAAAGAATGGGTGGAACGCTGCCGGAACTGGAAGCAGCGTTACCCGGTTGTATTACCTGAATATTACAAGCAAAAAAAATATGTGAATATGTATGTGTTGATGGATATTCTTTCCCAGCTTTCACAACCTGGTGAGTTGATTGTTCCGGGAAGCTCAGGTCCTTGTGCGAATACAATGATGCAGGCGTGGTTTGTCAAAAAAGGACAGAAATTTATATTTGCCCCCGGTTTGGGATCGATGGGATTTGGATTGCCGATGAGTATTGGTGCATGCCTGGCAAATGATTTGACCAGGACAATTTGTATCAATGGTGACGGGGGATTCCAATGTAATATTCAGGAACTCGAAACCGTGTCTAGATTGGGATTGCCCATTAAATTTTTTGTGCTTAACAATACTGGATATGGTTCCATTATGGCTATGCAAAGAAATTATTTCAAAGGACATTATGTTGGCAGCAACCCTAATAGCGGATTAACATTTCCGAATATAACAAAAGTAGCAAAAGCATATGGTATCCCTGCTTTTCGAATAAGCAACCAAAAGGATATTTATAATAAATTGGCAGATATTTTACATACACCTGGCCCAGTAATTTGTGATGTCCTGGTGGATCCGGAGCAAGTACAAATGCCTCGCGTTACTTCCGTTATAAAATCTGATGGAACTGTGGTTTCGAAACCCATGGAAGATCTTTGGCCGTTTCTTGACCGAAGTGAGTTTCTTGAGAATATGATCATTCCACCCTTGCCAGAATAATTTAGGAGAATGATATGGCGAAGATTAGTATTGTCACACCATGTTTCAATGAGGAACCTAATGTTCGACTCATTTACGAAGTCGTGAAAAATGTATTTTCCGATCTACCTCAGCATAGTTATGAACACATTTTCATTGATAATTCATCCATGGATAGGACTGTAGAGGAACTGCGCAAAATTTCCGGCATTGATAAAAATGTGAAGGTGATCGTGAATGTACGAAACTTTGGCCATATCCGTTCGCCATATCATGCTTTCTTACAAGCTACAGGTGACGCTGTAGTCATTATTGCAGCAGACTTGCAAGATCCACCTGACCTGATTCCGGAATTCATTAAACAATGGGAAAATGGATACAAAGTGGTCATGGGTGTTAAGGTCAAGAGTAAAGAATCCAAGATTATGTTTAATCTTAGAAAACTGTACTATAGAACTTTGGCAACCATCTCTGAGGTGGAATTAATTGAAAACTATACTGGTTTCGGCTTATATGACCGCCAGGTGGTGGAAGTATTCAGGGAGCTGGATGAGCTGTTACCTTATTTTCGTGGGATTATTCCCGAACTTGGTTTTGAGAGCGCAAAAGTACCTTATGTCCAACAGGCTCGTGAAAAAGGTCATTCAAAGAATAATTTGTACACACTTTATGATATGGCTATGCTCGGATTAACAAGTTATTCCAAAGCCCCACTTAGGCTGGCAACGATGTTTGGTTTTTTCACCGGGTTCGTCAGTTTTTTAATTGGAATGTTTTATCTGGTTTATAAACTGATCTATTGGAAAAGTTTTACACTGGGTCTTGCACCAATGGTGATCGGTCTATTTTTCTTCGGATCGATACAGCTATTTTTCCTTGGTCTTGTTGGCGAATATGTTGGAGCCATATATACCAGAGTCATTAAACGTCCTCACGTCATCGAAAAAGAACGGATCAATTTCTAATTTGATTATCTGGTTAAATAAGCATAAAGTCCTTATATTCATTACCGCTGGATGTATTTTTCTAATAATCCATGGCTGGTCACTTTTACGTTATCCGGCACCGATGGTTGACGAAGCCACGCTTATCAGTAGGGCTTGGACATTTATTTCAACAGGGCATCAGTATGGGGAATTGGATTCAGGGTTAGCTGATTCTTTACCAGGTGTGTGGACCATTAATTCATGGTTCTTTACATTTTTCCAGTCACTTGCCTTACGTTTATTTTCCCGGCCTTCATTACTCGCTGGCAGAGTGTTGTCACTTCTATGGGGAATCGTTTTATTATTTGCCACTTATAAAATAGCCAAGAAACTCGGGAATAAGCAAATTGCATGGATTTGCACAATCCTTGTTTCTTTTTCAAACCATTTTATATTGTCTGCTCATCAAGCCAGGTATGATATCGCTGCCGCTACAATTGGTTATGGTGCCATTGCACTAATCCTAGACAATACCAATCATCGAAATTTGAAAGCTTTCTTCGCAGGATTAATACTATTAATTGCCTGCGAAATTCATTTAAATAGTATTATTTTTCTACCTATTCTATTGTTGATATTCTTTATAGAATCCTCATGGAAAATGTTTGTGAGGAAGTATTTCTGGCTTTTTATCATAGGATGTTTGACTGGCCTATTTATCTATTCATTTTTACATTTTGCCCAATACCCAAGCGAATTCTTACAAATAAATAATGCAATTAATTCAGAATACTATACACCACCAATTCTTCGGTGGGACATAATGTATCTCCTGAATCGAGCTGTTTACACGCTTATCTATTTTCTTCTTGAGTTGGATATTAGCATCGTACTTATTATCGGATCAACAATATACCTTCTATTGCATCCGATCCTAAATTCCAGGACAGTTCTTTGGATTAATCTTGTAATGCTGATCGTGGTGATCCTGATTTATCCAACTCTTTACTCGCCATATGGGATCATATTTACACCAGCATATTTACTTATTCCATCATTTGTAATCAGTTCATCAATTAATAAACAACTACAACCTGGATTTTGGCCGATACTAAAAAAAACAGGTCTATGGATTCTCGTCGGATTATCATTCTTAAGCAGCTACCGTTTGTTCATAGATGATCATTGGTTAGAGCTCCAGAACGCCAATGCACTGGTAAAAAAGGAATACACCAGTTCTTCGGTAGTTATGGGTTCGCAGCTATACTGGTTTGATTTTTCAGGTAAAAGATTCTACTCCTGGGAGTTCCTACCATACTACAGAAGATTTCATCCCGGCGCTTCAATTGAAGATGCGCTGAACAATTTTAAACCAGATATGATCGTAATTGATTACCCTACCTATTTGCATATTTTAGATGAAGAAAAGCATGGTTACCCGCGTCTACAGTATCCAAATTTCAGACAGGAAATGTTTGATACTTTAATCTCCAAATCGACCAAATATGATGTTGTAAGCACTAAGTATTATGGACCTATTTTTATTTTCCATTTTGACTGGAAAGTCCAATCAAAAGATTTATCCCATACTAGTATAAAAGTTCAGAATTAAACGATGAGCATAATTAAGAAATACCACACCATTTTAATTATTACAGTAACAGGTTCGATCTTATTGATCCTGCACTTTTGGTCAATAATGCGATATCCCGCTCCATTTGTGGATGAAGCTTGGCTGACAAGTAGGGCATGGGCATTTCTTCACACGGGACACCAGTTGGGCTCCCTGGATATGGGTGTGGCTGAAAACCTGCCTGGTGGATGGGTGGCCAACCAATGGCTGATCACTGCTCTCCAGTCAATTTGTCTCAGAATAGCCGGACAACCCAGTCTATTTGCAGTTCGTCTTCTTTCTCTCGGTTGGGGTGTGTTGCTAATAGCCGCAACTTTTCAGATTGGACGTCAGATATTTTCTAAAGCAACTGCACTATTCGGAGGTATGTTACTCGCGTTCTCCATATCCTTTTTTTATTCAGCCCACTCTGCACGATACGACATTATGGCTGCATCTCTTGGATATTGTGCTGTTGCATTTTACTTTTCCATTAAGAACGACAGCCTTCTTAATGGCCTTTGGATAGGATTGCTTGTTTCAATGGCTGTTGAAACACATCTAAACAGCCTGATCTTTGGAGTGGCAGTATTGGGTATGTTTATTGTAGATAATGGAAAAGCAATCATTAATAGGAGACAGTTTTGGGGATATGCCCTGGGTGGAACAATTGGATTAGTTAGTTATCTTGCTTTGCACGTGATCCAATTTCCGGAAACATTTATTTACTTGAATCGAATACTGATCACTTCACGATATTTACCTGCTGTCGTTCAATCCAATGGAATTACTCTTCAAAATTCATTGAGTGATATCGCCAACCTGCTTTATGTTGCTAATTCCACACTGTTGATCTTTCTACCTTTTTCCATTATTCATGCATTCCGTAATGACAGATCTACAGGTAAAAGGTTGGCAATTTTCTCATTATTACTTTTCTTTGCGTTACTCCTCCTTATCAGGAATAAATTCTTCTTCTATTCGATCCTGATCGCTCCGGTTTTCTTTATCTTGAATGCCGATTATTTAATATTCCTGTTAAAGAAGCCGTGGAAACCAAGTATTCAGAATTATTTGATCCGTATAATGATCTTTGCCTGTGTCATTGCACTTGCAGGTTTTTCAATCCGAAATTTAAGTAGTGATCAATTCCAAAAGTATCAACAGACGCAAAACAAAGTGAATCAGTATGTTGAACCTGGTGATACTATCCTGGGTACACAGGTATTCTGGTTCGGTCTCGCTGAACATCCATATTTTTCTTGGGAACTTCTTGAGGTATATCCGGTTTATCGACCCGGTGAAACTTTATCGAGCACATTGATGAAATTTAAACCAAACATAATTGTTTTGGATGAGCATGCTTATGAGTATATTCGTTATGATAGCAGCACGGAAAAAAGCAGAGTCTCCCGGACAGAGCTCGAATCATTTTTGGCTGAACACGCCGTCCATATTGCTCGTATAGACGGAGAAATTTATTCGCCTGTGGATGTATACCGACTTGATTGGTAGAATCAATATTTGTTATGTAGATTGCAAACAAACGCCCGATTTCTTTGTGTTAGCAAACCTTACAATAATTGCTTTACTTCAAAAAAAATATCCGGTCAAAAATGAAGAACCTTCGAAGCACGATAGCTATAATTTACCCATTTATTTTTGCAATATTTCCAGTCATATCCAATTTCCTAATTAACAAAAATAAAATCCTTGTACAGGATTTATTCTCTGTAATTGGATTATTCCTCCTTATGGCAATAATTCTTTTGACTGGATTTGGATTTATTCTCAAAAGTAAAGTAAAAGCTGGAATTCTTACTTCAATAATATTTTATGTACTGTTTTCTTTCCATGACATTGTTTATTTAGTTGAAATAATCGCTAAAAATATTGGGTATAGTCGCCAAGCACATTCGTTAATGTATTCCCAAAATGTTTTATGGATTTGGTTAATAATTGACATTATCGTTATTATCCTGTTCAGTGAAAGAATAGTATCGGAGAAATGGCCAATTTATCAAATAAATCAGTTCTTAAGTATATTTTCTATTGGGCTTGTACTTATTACGTTATTCAATGCGATAGCGCCATTCAAAAAGTATCCACCAAAAACTACACAATCAGATAGTTCTTTTAATACTAATTGGGGAACTTCGATTGCGAACGAACCTTGCCTTTTAACAAAACCTGCACAACAACCACCTGATATTTATTATATTATCCTGGATAGTTATGCCAGAAACGATGTCCTTCTTCAAATGTATGATACCGATAATAAAGAATTCATCTCCTTTTTACAAGAAAATGGTTTTTTTGTGGCGACCAACGCCAAAGCGAATTATAAACACACTTCTATTGCATTGAGTTCATATTTGAATTTCGATTATTTGGATCATTTGGAAGCGGAAACCGGGTTGGATGCACTTAACGAAAACCATCTTTCAACTTTGATCGAAAACAATAGGACTTTTCATCAGTTGAGGTGTATCGGTTATGAAATTATTGCTTATTCATCGGGATTTTATTATACAGATATACGCACAGCAGATGAACAAATATTCACATGGAGTCTTGATAATAGTTTTCTTGACCTCATGATCAGTTCTTCCCCGATTTCCATCGTTATGCAAAACTACCAGTATAACCAGCACCGCAATCGCATCCTTTTCACATTGAAAGATCTAGAAGATGTTCCTCAAACGAATAAACCAAAATTTATTTTTGCGCATATATTTTCACCGCACCCTCCTTTTGTCCTGGGAAGGAATGGAAAACCAATTAATCCCCAAAGGTTCTTTTCTTTGAATGATGGGAGCACATTCATGAAAATGGACAGTAAGGATGTGTATATTTCAGGATATGCCAACCAGGTGGTTGGTTTAAACCTGGAAATCAAGAAAACGATTTCCGGAATTCTTGTAAACTCAAAAATTCCCCCAATAATTATTATTCAAGGGGATCACGGACCGGCTTCAGAATATGCGAATGATAGCATGGTAGATACAAATCTATGGGAAAGAATGTCAATTTTTAGTGCATACTATTTCCAGGGAGAACGCCCAACTTCCCTGTATTCAGGCATTACTCCTGTAAACACATTCCGGATAGTCTTTAACGAATTTTTCGGGAGTAAATTACCACTTTTTGAAGATATTAGCTATTATTCACCTGATTCAAACATTAATGAAATGACTGATGTGACTAACCTTATAAAAGATAATATGCTACCATGAGAGGGAGTTTCATCATTTATACACCCTCGATTAACTTGGATTAGGTTTCATACGAAAATGTAAAATTAGGATAATATAAGTTCAATTGCGGGTTGGATGTATTGTCAGGTTTAGGCTCATAAAATCATTCGGTGATTGAATAGACGAAATGTGATGAATAAAACCAAATCAATAATCGTCGTGAGTTCCATTGGGTTCCTCTACATTCTATTGATCTTATTTCAATTTCCATTTTTGAATCATCTCATAGATATTACCCGGGGGAATTCTTCCCAAATTGTGAGTGTTTTATATTCAATATGTCTATCTTTATTTGTTATATTATTGTCGGGGGGATTGGGCAAAGCTATTATCTGGAAAGCAAAATTTAGTACTCTGATTTCAATCGAAGAAAACCTCATTAGTGTAGTACTTGGACTAGGTTGTATTGCATATGTAGTATTGTTTTTAGGAATAATCGGATTTCTCACATCCATGTCATTGATTCTTTTATTGGGAATAATTGGAGGAGTAACATATAAAACTGCGATTGCTTTTGGGATGGAAATTCTTGAAATTGCAATTCGCTCCAAGCAGATTTGGCGATCTTTCCGAATTATCGAAAAAATATTATTAATAATCGGCGGAATGGCCATATTCCTGGCTTTTATTCAGGCATTAACCCCTCCCTGGCATTATGATGGATTATCTTATCACCTGTCTGGTCCCCGCCAGTTCATTCAAGATGCGCGGATTTTGCCTGATTATTATAACTGGTTTACCTTTTACCCATCCACCTGGGAAATGCTATACACCCTGGGCTTGGGATTGAAGAGTGAAATTTTCTCGCACCTGATGCATTTTTCAGCATTTCTCTTATTGCTTGCTGCCACGTACATTTTTGGAAGAAGGTATCTACCAAAACCGGGTGGTTGGTTGGCTGCCTTACTGTTATTGGCGATCCCCATTTTGCCGTTGTGGGCGAGTGCAGCGTACACCGATATTGCCTGGGCTTTGTATCAATTCCTTGCAATTACATTTATCGTCAAATGGACTGATGGTAGAGATAAAGGTTATTTAATTCTCGCCGGAATAATGCAGGGATTTGCCCTCGGGAGTAAATACCTTGCTTTTTCAGGATTACTTATTCTCAGCATAATCATTATTTGGAAAAGTTTCGATGAAACCCAGTCGAAATGGAAATCAATTCTTTTTAATGGATTCTTTTTTTTCATCAGTGCTCTACTGGTTTGTTCGCCCTGGTATATCAAAAACCTGATATGGACAGGAAATCCGGTTTTTCCACTAATTCTGCCCCAAGAAAAAATCAATCCTCAGCAAATAGCCATATGGATGGATTATGTGCGCAGCTTTGGCACTGGTTTTAGGTGGCAGGATTACCTGATGCTGCCAATCAATTTGTTCATCCGTCACGATGCATACGGCTCATTCATGGGTACGATGGAGATGCCTAATCCTCTATACCTGTTGGCTTTTCTTTACCCTGTTTTTCGGCGAAACCTTTTAGTTACAGTAGGAGGTATTCTTGATACTCTGGCAATTATTACGGCCTTACTGTTTATAGCCTGGGCTATCGGTTCCCAACAAAATCGTTTTTTATTGCCTCTTTTTCCGGGATTGAGTATTCTCGCCAGTTTCGTCCTTCTGTCCATTTCGAATAAAATCCGTTTTCAACATATTGGCAGAAGCATAGTTATCGGTTCGGCAGGAGGTATGTTGCTGGTCACCCTGATCTTTATGGGGATATATATAAACCTTGTTCGACCTGACAGAGTCATATTTGGAGTTGAATCCAAAGTGCATTTCTTACAGCGAATGGTTCGCGATTATTCGGGGATCGAATTTATTAATGATCACCTTCCTAATTCGTCACGCGTATTGATGCTTTGGGATGCGCGAGGATATTACTGTGAAAACCGCTGCATTCCTGATACAGACCAATCGAAATGGGTGACAATGGTTGCTGAGCATCCGGAAATTCTGGATATGGCAAGCAATCTAAAAGCGGAAAAAATTACACACCTTTTCTTTAGTAAAGATGATGCTTCATTTTTTATCTTAAAACATGACCCACAGAAAATTCATCTTCATGCGGCCAAATTTCTCCTGGATAAATTTGTTCCAGCATGTACCATTAACCGTTATGAAGATGAATGGTCTGCAGTATATGAACTGCAACCATCCTGTAAATGAATATAATTGCCTGATGTAATTGATCAAAACCACACTGCGTTTCCCCATGCTATAATCCTCCCATGACAACAGATCAACAGCCTACACCCAAAACATCATACCGTGGATGGTACCTTACTTTGACGATCGTTATTGCAGCGACCCTGCTTGTACTTGCCATCCGGGGAGTATCCTGGCAGGAGATGTTGGACACACTTCGCAAGGCTGATCCGAAATACCTGGCTTTCATCTTTATCCTGGGTAGTATCTCAGTATTCGTGCGTGGACTGCGCTGGGGAGTGTTGCTCAGTGCGGAAAAACAGATCAAAGCGTTAACAATGTTTTGGGCGACAGCAATAGGTTATGTGGGCAATACCTTTTTACCTGCCCGAGCTGGTGAGGTGATCCGCTCGGTGATGCTGGGCGAAAAAACCGGGATTGCCAAGTCTTATGTGTTGGCGACGGCTTTGACTGAACGTATCTTTGATGTGGTGACCCTGGTTTTAATCGGGGTTCTGGCCGTACCATCGATCGGGAACCTTCCAGAATGGCTACCGCAAGCCATGCGGGTTATGGGTATTCTAGGTCTGGCAACCCTTATTTTGTTGTTATTGGCACCGCGAATGCGGGGTTTTATTACGAAAATGGCTAATGAACTGCCGTTTCCTGAAAAGTGGCGCGAGACAATCAATAAGCTACTACAGGATTTCTTGATGGGAGCAAGCGCATTCATTCACCCCGGACGTGCTGCCGGCTTTTTGGGTCTTTCGTCCATCGTCTGGATCCTGGATGCCAGCGGTGTGGTTCTGTTAAGCAGGGCATTGAATTTAAATTTTACATATTCCCAGGCATATCTCATGCTTGTAGCGATGGGTCTTGCATCTGCCATCCCTTCCACACCCGGTTATGTGGGGATATATCAATTTGTAGCTGTTTCACTTCTACCAATCTATGGCGCCACCCGCAGCGAAGCATTAACTTTCATCCTGGCAATGCAGGCGGTAAACACGATCGTCATACTGATATGGGGTTTCACCGGTTTGTGGAGATTGAACATCGGTAAAAAGAAAGATCCAAGGCCAGTAGATCCGCCTCTGGTCTAAATATTGCACAAAATCCCCTGATAGAGCATATTGAATTATCCAAAGCAGGTTCCATGATATGAAGGTGGAATTTGCCAGGGAGTACTGAATGGTAAAAAAACTAATCCTAAATATGATCTTTGCATCCTTCCTATTATCAGGATGCGGTTTTCATTTAAATTCCCCGGTGAATGATGAAGGTTCTCCGCAAGCACATTTATTTAAGATGACCCCCACCCCGGCAGAGGTAAAAGGCGAGCAGAATCTTGCTGAGCCTAAAGTAGTTGCTACAAGTATCAACTCACCGGCTTACCCGACACCTCTTCCGACATACCTGGTACCATCCAGATTAATCACGGTTACTTATGGACCTACCAAAATACCGACAGGAGTTTCTCCAACTCAGGTGCAGCCAACAGCATCATCGACAACTAATACACCTACTAAGGTTGGTCCAACCTCTACATCCACACCGGTTCCTCCAACAGCAATTCCCCCGACCCAGTTCTCCTACGGAGTTCAACCCGGATCACCTGCTTTTGTTCCTAATTTTACGAATGCGACTGCCGGTTGCGCCTGGCAGGGTATCGCCGGTCAGGTATTTAATGCATCCGGATTACCGGTCATAAATGTAGTTGTAAAAGCTGGCGGCTCATGGAATGGCACTACTTCAACTTTACTTGGAATGGGGATGACTGGTGCATCCACCCTTTATGGTGAAGGTGGTTATGAAGTGGTCCTGGGTACGAAGGCAGTAAATTCAACCAATACCGTTTGGATTCAAACTTATGATCTGGCAGGGAAGGCGTTATCCGATAAGATCTATGTTTCCACATATTCAGATTGCACAAAGAACCTAACCTTGGTCAACTTTAAAGAAGCAACTGAAGGCATAAACATATTTGTTCCAATGGTTGTCCAAACCACAGCACCATAATATCCTGTGATAACATTCTATGAGTTTGATCTTTCATTACTATCACGAATTATAATCTTTGGAAGTTAATAATCTTCAATACTGTTGTTTTGATTGGATAATGTGAAGCGAACAGCATTCATCACAGTAATCATTATATTTATCGTTGCAACCTGCTGTTGCGTATTAGCGGCTGCAGCTGGATATGCAATTTACAAAAGTTTGGATTTATCCACTTTCTCCAACCAGAGCTCAAACGCAGCCCAATCCACATCGGTACCTTTTCCTTTTGACATCCATGCAACACCTGTTCCCACTATTCCATTGGAAAACAGACCAACACCGACATCTGAAGAAATAAATTTGGCTCAAAAGGTTTTGAATGACCTTGAAAACACAACAATTCCCATTAGCAATTTGATCGATCTGGCGAGCCGGCTGCAGGGAAAACATGATGTCCCCCTAACGCTCCCCGCACCAATCACCCCGTTAGTCATTGGTGATCAAAAAGAATTTTGGGTCACGAATACGGATAATAACAATACATTCAAGATATCGGCCTCCTTAAAATATATAACCAAACATGTCTATTTCTGGGTGGAAGAAGGGGTGAGCTACAACCAGAGAGATCTAATCAATCTTGTGGATACTTTTGAATCAAATATTTACCCGACAAACCGGGAATTTTTTGGTAGTGAATGGAGTCCGGGGGTGGATAATGATCCACATCTCTATATCCTTTTGGGTTCCAACCTGGGTGACAGCCTGGCAGGGTATTTCTCATCATTCGATGAATATACTCCGGAAGCGCATAAATACTCCAATGGACATGAAATGTTCATTCTCAATGCGGATGGAATTGACCTTGGACAGGAATTTACTTATGGGGTTTTAGCTCATGAATTTCAACATATGATCCATTGGTATCGTGATCTAAATGAAGAAATTTGGATGAATGAAGGATTTTCAGAGTTAGCGGCATTGATCAATGGATACGATCCTGGCGGCTTCGATTATTCATATACTTCAAACACAGATATGCAATTAAATGATTGGGCCAGCTCTGTTGGCGAGAATGATAGTCATTATGGTGCCAGTTTCCTTTTTGTGACCTATTTTCTGGATCGGTTTGGGGAGGAGGTCACAAAAACATTGATCGGCATGCAGGAAAATGGCATGGAAAGTATTGATAAACTACTGAGCGATCTAAACAAAACAGACCCGGTCACAGGAAAGGTGATCAACGCTAACGATCTCTTTGCAGATTGGGCGGTTACGAACTTTTTGAATGACAGGACTGTAGGTGATGGCCGATATAGTTATAGAAGTTACCCGGGTTTCTTCCCCGCTTCCTACACGGAAAATGTAAGTGATTGTGCAGGAACATCTAACTCCAGCACCGTATTGCAATACGGTGTGGATTACATCCAATTTGAATGTGATGGTAAAAAGACCATCAGTTTCCAGGGGAACATGGAAACGAAAGTATTACATGATGACCCGTATTCCGGTGAATATGCCTTCTGGTCTAATAAAGGCGATGAATCCAATATGACCCTGACCCGCGAGTTTGATTTCACGCAAGTATCAGGACCGATCGAATTAAGCTATCATACATGGTTCGATCTGGAAGAGGATTACGATTATGCATATGTGGAAGTATCAGAAGATGGCAGCAACTGGGTCTTTATCAATACTCCATCTGGAACGGATCGGGATGTTTCAGGAAACAGCTATGGTTGGGGTTACAATGGAAGCAGTAATGGTTGGATCGAAGAGCAGGTTGACCTATCTGATTATGCCGGAAAGAAAATTCTGATCCGGTTTGAATATATTACGGACGCTGCCGTCAATGGAGAAGGATTAATGGTTGACGACATTTCCATACCCGCAATAAAGTATTTTGAAGATTTTGAGGGCGGATCTGGCGGTTGGGATGCAGCTGGTTTTGTTAGAATTGCCAACTATTTACCGCAAACATATAAAATCAGTTTGATAACCTACGGTTCTGAAATAGCTGTGACTCCAATCGAATTGGACGAATTCAATAAAGCGGAAATACCAGTGGATTTTTCAAACGGTATTTACCAGGCTGTTTTAGTCATCAGTGGAACAACAGAATTTACCCGACAACCTGCTGATTATTCGTACGTTATCCGATAAATAATCCTCTCATTGTTGCAATGAATATAGATAAAAAACCCCCTTCTTGCAGCTTAGAAGGGGATGAAGGAAAGCTTAGTGTTTATAACAAGAGAACAATCACCAAACCTATCCTGGTTTGCGCAATCCTTCCAATTGTTTTTGTAATTCTTCACGTTTATTTTGGGCAGCAGAACGGACTTCGTCCCCTAATTCTGTAGCAGTCATGCGAATCTTTCCCTGCAATTCCTTACCGGTTCCTGGCGCAAAGAGTAGAGCGAATGTTGCACCCACCAGTCCCCCGATCAATGCACCAGTTATAAAACTAGCTAATTTCCTCATTTTCTACCTCCTGTAATATTAAGATTATAGAAGATTTACTTACGGAAAGCAAATGGAAAGAGACCAAACGGTTAATCTGTATACAATTTCAACATTCTAAATATTACCGGGGCACCGGCACTGATCCATAACCCCACAAGGGAATAACGAAGGAGACGGAGCAATAATGTTAAAACTTCCTCCCCCCTGGGGAAAATGGCACCTAGACCATACCAGAAAATTGCAATACCTACGACCCCGATCACATACCGCAGCAACTGGTTGAGGGGATTTCCTGCTTTTGCCAATCCTCCCCGTTTACCTAACCAGGCAGCGCCTATTCCAAAACCAAGCAATATACCGGCTGTTGTAAATATACCAGACACTTCATAGGGTTGTGGTATCGCGGCTGAGTTGGACGAAACGGCATTGATCATCCATTCCGCAGGAATTTGGGTTCCTTGTGCTAAAAGTATTGGTAAGTACCCTGAAACGATGATAATACAAGAGACAATTATTACGAGCCAAATTTGAATGGATAACTTTTTCCTTAATACCCAATGGGTCACTGGTTGATCGAATTTTATGAATACTACTAATAGTAGCAGACCAAAAACCCAACCCGAGATCACATCCCTTATAAAATGCATTCCGAGTACTAACCGGGAGAACCCGACGAGAAAGATCACAACACAACTAAGGATTACAAACCAGCGTTTCTTAAAGAGATAAGCTCCAAGCCCCCAAATACTGGCAGTGTTCATGGAATGACCGGATGGTAAACCGAAAGATGTCTCAGTGCTGAGCGCTTTTATTTCTTGGCTATACCAAAATGGACGGGGAGAATGGAATACCACTTTTAGTATTCCATTGATGTGACCACTTAGGAGTAGAATTACCCCTATCCGAAAACCGGCACTTGCGTCTACACACCAGTAGAGGATAGGCATTACCAGAATGAAGAACTCTTCGCTACCAAGAAATGTGATGGACTTCATAATTCCAGCGAGCGAGATTAGGGATGTTTGAATCACGAGGATCAAATTGATTTCCAAATTCCAGATTGCCTGCATATCCACTCCTATAGGTTGACGATTTGTGATTAGTTATTGTACACTCATTTTATGCTCAAGAAATGCAAAATTAACTTCGAATTTTGGAGTTCGAATCCAATTCACAATTACAGAAAAAAGTATCACGTAATTTCCTTCTATCAAATTTATTACCAAGTTATTCATTAGAGAATAAACGAAGGCCATTTCAGACAATAAAGGTAATCACAACAAACCAATGGTTGAACACGATCAACTTCAAGATACCATCAGCAGCCTCCATAAAGATTTGCAAACATTGCAGGTCACCCTGGCACATGCATCAGTGAACATGCTATCTCCCATGGGAATGGATGATCTCAATCAGATCGTTGACCGACTGGGGAGTTTACAAACACAAGCTGCCCGATTAGAAGCCAACAGGCGGCATTTAAAAGGAATATCTGCGATCGGACAGTTGATAAATGCATCCCTTGATCCCGGGGTTGTCCTTCAAAATGTAATTGATACCATCATTAAGCTGACCCACGCAGAACGTGGATTTCTGATGTTAAATGACGGTAAAGGTCATTTTGTCACCCCAGTAGCTAGAAACTGGGATAAGTCCACCATCAGTGAAGTTGAATTGCAGGTAAGCCGCACCGTGATCAACCGGGTGTTATCCGAAGGGATACCAATATTAACCACCAATGCCCAGTTAGACCCCCGTTTTGTCGGACAGGAAAGCGTCATCACAAATAAACTGCGGTCCATTTTATGCGTTCCATTGAAATTAAAGGACCAGATAGTTGGAGTCGTATATACAGACCATCGCATCCAAACCGGTATTTTCTCAGAATCAGATAGCGAGTTGATGCTTTCGTTTGCAAACCAGGCAGCCATTGCCATTGAGAATGCCAGATTGTATGCTTCAGTGAAAGTCTCGCTGGATGAAGTGACAGAGCTTAAGAAATTGATGGCAGATGTGTTCGCATCCATCGCAAGTGGAGTTATCACAACAAATCAAGATGAAGAAATCATTTTTTGTAACCAGGCTGCCAGGAAGATATTAAATGTGAAGGAAGGGGGGCACCTACGGAAACAGCTGGAAAACCATTTACCTGAACTGGCAGGGAAGCTATCTCCATATATGGAGCGTACCTGGAAATATCACGAGTCATTTTCCGGGTTGGAATTCTCGGCGCATACTAAAAGCCGTGAAGAGTTGGACCTTCGCTTTAGTCTGACTCCCCTTGAAGGCGGTGAGACCAAAAGCAAAGGCATCACCATTGTTGTTGAGGATCAGACAGAAAAGAAACGGCTGGTGGCAAAACAACGTCTATTTGAAAGGATGGTCGGGTCAGCAGTAATTAATCAGCTCAATCCGGATTCGATACAACTCGGTGGCAGCCGGGCAATGATTACGACAATATTTGCCGACTTGCATGGATTTACCCGGTTGGGAGAGAGTGTCTCACCTGAAACACTGATCTCTGTGATCAACTGTTATCTCTCAGCTGCTGCAGATGCCATTTTGATGCGGGAAGGAACGATTGACAAATTCCTGGGCGATGCAGTAATGGCGTGGTTTAATGCTCCTATTGAGCAACCTGATCACGCGTTGAGAGCAGTCAAAGCCGCAATTGCCATGCGGGATATCTTGCCAGAAATCCAATGCCAATTTCCCCCTGAATTCCAGCTGGATTTTAGCATTGGGATAGATACCGGAGAATCCGTTTTAGGATTGGTGGGTACAGAAAAACGGCTTGAATTTACAGCCATTGGAGATTCAGTCAATACTGCCAAGCGATTACAAGAGTATGCCCGGGCAGGTCAAATCGTTATCAGCGCAGCAACCTGGAACATCGTAAAAGACCAGGTAGAAGTAAGGAATCTTGATCCCTTCTCTGCAAAAGGAAAAACTGGTCTACTTTCCGTATTTGAAGTGATCAAATTAAAGAATATTGATTAAAGAGTTTGTACCTGCTCTTTTAATAATTCCAGACGAACCTGGGCAAGTCCAGGCATGGCATCAAAAATTGATAATGGATGCAGCGCTTCTGAAGCCATCGATTCTGAAACACATCCATGCAACATAGAAGTTACCGGGTCATAACTAAGAATATAGCCGGATAAAAATCCCCCGCAAAAAGCATGGTGAGAAGAATGGGCATTCATTCTGGTTACAGGATAATCCGGCACCATCCATTTCTTTTTATTTGAATGCTGATATAAGAATTTTCCTCCATCCTTTAATCGAATAACCACCAACTCACAACCCATGGCTCCTAATCCGGCAGCAATTTCTGGCAACTCATCGCATCTACCGCGAAAAAATTGACGTACATCCTCTTCCATCACGATAAAACAGGTGAGGCCAGAAACAATATTAGGTAATAATTTCCAATTTTCCGGAATAAGGTAGGCAGGATTTGCCTCAAGGGTAACGGTTCTGATCTCTCCGGAATGTAGGGCAGATTGTAACAAGCTTTGAGTAATATAATCCATCGGGCATAGGTGAGCAGCAATTGCGTCAAGATAATCAACAGGAATATCGCTTGAGATAGGTGATGTCGGTATCCTGGAGTGCAAGTCGTCTTTAAGAGTTTTCTTTGCCTTATAGTTATAAAGTGAGGGAGGAAAAGGGAGTTCGAGAGCAGCGAATAATCCTACCGGGCTGTGGGTTTGAAAGGTACCGTCCGTGTTGTATCCATAGAAATTGCGCAGGTCCAAAGACTCAGGGAATATTTTCACCCCCCGGATATCGATCTCATACTCAGTGAATTTGTTTAGCCATTCACGTGGAAAATCCTCACCAATGCGAGTAAGAATTCCAACGGGTCTATCCCATAGAGCCAACCCGGCTGCCGTGTAGGCAGCATTACCACCCAGGAAATCCAATTTTGGGATACCGTTCGATGGAATAACAAAATCCCGGCTAAAACTGCCGGCAATTATGTATTTAGGGTTAAATGTCAGCTTACGGGAAGATATCATTTGAGCTTTTACTCTAATCGTTTACGAAATAATAACACACCGGTTGTAAATACCAGAATGCTATACATTGCAAGAGGCCATATTGATGGCCAAAGGTAACTTGCGCCTACTCCTTTGATCGCAATTCCGCGGATGATCTCAATAAAATAGGTGAGAGGTAAGAAAAAACCAGCAATATAAGCTGGCAAAGGCATGTTATAACGCGGGAAAATAAACCCGGACAGAATGAGAGACGGCAAATTGATAAACATGGCAATGTGCATTGCCTGGACCTGTGATCGGGCAATAACCGATATCAAGATACCCAGTCCGAGTGACCCCATGATGAAAAGTAAGCTAAGAACTGCTAGTAATGACATTGAACCGGCAAGAGGAACATTAAACCAGATGCTGCCCAAACCGAGGGTTATCCACAGATTGATGAAACCGATCAGGATAAAAGGAAGGATCTTTCCAAGGATAAGTTCCCAAGGTTGAATTGGAGAGACAATGAGCTGTTCCAATGTTCCTTGTTCACGTTCGCGGACAATTGCAAATCCTGTCAGCAGCAATGTCTGGACCTGAAGTATGGAAGCGGCTAGAGCCGGAATTAAAAAATTGATCCGCCGCATATCCGGATTATATAAAAACCTCAAACTGGAGCGAAATGATTTCGATTCGTTCGATGGCGAGATAAGTTTTACTTGTTGAGTAAGCAAATTGGTTACAGCACTTTGGTGGATGGTTTCAGCTGCCAGTTGAATTACCTGGGCGATGGTCGGGTCGGAACCGTCAATATACACCTGGACAGTTGAGTTACCAGGATTTGTTCGTGAAAAATCTTGAGGGATGAACAACCCTGCCTGAGCTTTACCCCGGTCGATCAATTCCAGTAACTGGGCTTCATTTTCCACCTGATACTTGAGATTAAACATTCGACTGGATATATAACTGTTGATATATTCGCGGCTTGCATCAGAGCGGGAAAGATCGACAACAACCAGGGGGATATTTTCGATATCATTGGAAACGGCATATCCCATGAGCAGGAGCATTAAAACTGGCAAAAGCGCGATCAGACTTAATGTTCGAATATCGCGGAATATATGAATAAATTCCTTACGAACGATGGTCAGCAACCGCCCCAGCATGTGACCTTCACCTGTGAAAATTTTATTAAGCAGTGTGAATCAAAAGGTCTGAGTTATTTTCCAGTCCCCAGATCAGAGATGAGCTTGAACACACCAGCCAATCCCATGCCAATTTTTACACCATCCCCGGTTGTAAGCTGGGGTTTGGTTTGAGCTTCTTCAGCCCGTCGGACCATAATATAAGCAGCGCCCAATCCGGCGATTGCTCCAATAATACAGCCAATGATCAGGGTGCGCGATTTCCAATTATTTGTCTCTTCCATAGGACCTCATTCTTCCCCGGAAATATCTCCCCGGGAGTGTTTATGATTAAATATTGACAACATCCCCGTCCATATTGATCGAATCAATATAAAGGGAGAAGTGGATTTATCCGCCAGCATGTGAATATTTCTACCAAATAATTGCAGGTAGAGTTGAGCAATATAGCTGTATTCAGGCAGTCGAGAAAGGAGCCAGGCCAATGCATAAATGACCAAAATCACTATTGCCAAGGCAACCAAACCAGCAATAAAAATGAAGATCACCATGAAGATTGTGGAGATATGAGCCCAAACTGCCGTGTGATTGATTCCGCCCTGTGTTCCACTGACCGAAGCCAATATTCCTAGGCCCAGGAGCAGAATGGAAAAAAGTACGATCGGTAACAATATCTGTAGAAAAAATTGTTGTCTATGTATTTTTAGCGTCTCAGGATTTCTTTTTGGGGGAACCCGGCTGGTTGTTTGCATAGGCTTATTTTAGCACATGCAGGCAAGAGTTTATACAACATATATAGGTCAACAAATTAATCAGGATGAAATTATGGTAGAACAGGAACGGAATACACAGACATGCGTTTATATTGATGGATCAATTCTGCTCTACTTGTATCTAGAATACCTTTAAGTTGCTGGAATTCAACAACACTTTCCAATGATGGAAACTTGGACCGGTCTGCTACAAGGACAATCGCGTGTTTGATATCACCTTTGCGATCCCGGTTATAAAAACGTTCAAAAGGTACCTTCTGGATGGTTAGGTAGTAGCCAGCCTGGATAGTTACAGGTGAAACAGCCACGAGTGTATCAGCATCAGTTATCTTTTCAGCAACGAACTCAGCCACCTCACGCATCGGGTATTCTTCTTCCGGATTAAAGCTTGGTTTGTTCCTGTATCCCACATAAGTGAAACAAGTTAAGAGAATAATAGCTCCCAGAAAGACCGGTTGCACCCATTTCAATGAGATTTTGGCCATAAAAAGCTGGATCAATGCAGTCCAACCGGAAGCCGCCCATAAAAGGTAAAAAACGAGCAGGAACAACCAAACCCGCGGCCAGGGTGTTACCCTCTGGAGGATGATCAATATGCTGATGGAGATCACGGTTGGAATCCAAACCGGGATTTTGTGGCTGAACCTCCTCCATTCGAAAACAATGAGAAGTATGAAACCAAGGATGGAAATGAATGCCAACCAGGATGGGACCAGATAATTCCAGTCTCCCCACACCCTGGGAATTCGAGACTGGACACTTTGGAGAAAATCCAACCAACTCTGGGATTTCACGAATTCATTGCTGGTTATGGAGGAAAACCCTGACCCGAAAATCAGGATAGGAGAATAAAGAAGAAAGGTTATTAATATTGTAGATATGCTGGTAACAATCAATCCGAAAATGAATTTTCCACGAGAATTGCTGTTTAAATCTTTGATTATCCAGGATACAAGCAGCCACAGGAATACAGCGCTGACCGGATAAACCATCACCGGTAGAGTGTAGAAACCCAGGATTGAGAATAAACTCAGGAGCAGCCAGCCTGTAAAACTTGATTGTTTCCGTAGAATACCAGCGATCCACAGGATCAGGCAGGAGAACAGGCACATGAGGGTGTATCCGCGCGCATTCACAGAGAAGTCCACCAGTATGGGGGTACAGGCAACCAGGGCAGCAGTTATCAAAGCAGCATTTTTGCCATAGATGACCTTGCCAGCCATATATATTGCGGGAATGGTCAATACCCCGGCTAGAAAAGCTGGAAACCTTAATGCCCAAACGTGATTCCCGAAGATATGATAAACAATATAGACCAGCAAACTATGGAAAATATGATTGTTAGGAGCGGAATAATCGGTGAGAATGACCTGAAGCGACCGCGATGCAAAGTGGATGAAGGTGTATGCTTCGTCATAACCGACAGCATTATTGATCTGGATTAGACGTATGAATAAACCAATAACGGTTACTCCAAATAGAGCCAGAATGGTCCATTTATCGTCCCTAGAGAAGGTCGCGTGATAAATCCGCTTCAGATCGTTTCGAATGCTTATGGTAGATATCTTTTTGCCAAGCCTTTGAAGCCAATGAATTACCAGGTCTTTCTTAAGAAGAGAGAATATGCCGAAGGCTGCAAGAACCAGGGCTATTCCCCGAATCAGCCACGATAAAATATTGAACTCCGATAGTGAGAGGGAGTCGAATGATCCGTCAGGTTGGAATTTTCCCAGGAATTGAATAATTTGGGAGTACGGGATTATGGCCAAAAAGAATAAGACCGCAGAACTGACCAAGATCAGGGTTGTAAGAATTTTCCAAGGGTTATCATTGTGCTTGTTCATATCTGAGCAGGTTGACTCCAGGAGTAACAAAGTCTATTATAATGGCAATCAGTTTGTTAAAAATTTCCCGGGTTGATGGGGATATTTCAACCAATTAAGTCGTAACCTGAGGAGTACTGCTATTATGGATTTACAGTTATTCGACACATATACCAGGTCTGTCCGAAAATTTGAGCCTTTGCACCCACCGGAAGTGGGATTATATACCTGCGGTCCTACCGTTTATGATTATGCCCACATTGGCAATCTGCGTACATACATTTTCGAGGATTTCTTAAGACGGGTACTGGATTGGAACCACTATCCGGTCAAACACGTGATGAACATTACAGATGTGGGGCATTTGGTATCAGACGCCGACGAAGGCGAAGACAAGATGGAAAAGGGGTCTGCCAGAACAGGTAAAAGTGCCTGGGAGATCGCTGAATTTTACACAGCAGCGTTCCAGAAAGATATGGAACGGTTAAATATTCTGCCGCCTACGATTTGGTGCCGGGCAACTGACCATATTCAGGAACAGATCGATGCGATCATCTGCATTGAAAAAAATGGATTCACTTACCGTACTTCCGATGGGATTTACTTTGATACAGCCAAGATGCCGGATTATGGCTACCTGGGCCGGTTGGATATCGAAGGGTTGCAAGCGGGTATGCGCATAGATATGGGCGAGAAACGCAATCCGACCGATTTCGCACTATGGAAGTTCAGTCCTAAAGACAAGCAGCGCCAAATGGAATGGGACAGCCCATGGGGTAAAGGCTTTCCCGGTTGGCACATCGAGTGCTCGGCAATGTCCGCCAAATACCTGGGTACTTTCTTTGACATTCACTGCGGCGGGGAAGACCATATCACCGTTCATCATCCCAACGAAATTGCTCAAAATGAAGCCTGTTATGGGACACACCTGGCAAATTTCTGGATGCACGGTTATTTCCTGCAGCTTGGGGATGAAAAGATGGCGAAATCCGATGGTGGATTTATTCGTCTTGATACGCTTATAGAGCGTGGGTATGACCCGTTAATTTACCGATTCTTCTGCCTGGGAGCACTATACCGGGCGAAACTTAGCTTCTCGTGGGAAGGGCTCGACAGTGCTGCTATATCTCTCAACCGGTTGCGGAATGCTGTTTTTGAATGGGGACCTGCCGGTGAAACACCTGATGCCAATTTCGTCGGGCAATTCGAGTCTGCGATAAATGATGACCTGAATATGCCGCGAGCGCTGGCTGTCACATGGGATTTGGTACATAGCAACCTTGAACCAGCTACCAAGAAAGCCACCATCCTGATTTTTGATAAGGTGTTGGGATTGGGTTTAGCTGACTGGCAGCCCAAGGTGGAAGAAATTCCCGGAGAGGTGATGCAATTGGTGGAAAAACGAAAATTAGCCAGGCAGGAAAAACGGTGGGCAGATGCAGATACCATTCGGACAGAGATCGCTGCCCTGGGTTTCGAGGTGGAGGATTCTCCGCAAGGTCCGAAAGTAAAAACACGTAAATAAGCATAGAAAACCAGGTGATGATATGCCTAAACAAGATCTGGCATTTCGGTCCAGGATAATCAATACGGCTGGGATGTTAGGATTTGCACCTGATCCAAGAAAATCCCTGAGTTTTGACCTGCTTGGAGCCTTTGTTACCAATCCTGTCAGCCTTTTATCAAGGTCACCAGCATTGGAACGTTGCTCCATCCCATATATGGGTGGAGTTTTACTGCATTCCGGTTTTCCCAACCCGGGACTTGCGAAAATCATCGGAAAATATTCCAGGCAGTGGGGCATTTCATCCATTCCGATCATTCTCCATTTGATGGTGAGCGATGATTTGGAAATGGAGAAGATATTGAGAATATTGGAACCGGTGGAAGGTGTTACCGGACTGGAATTGAGTTTTGAGCCGGATTGTGAACCGCAAAAGATAGCCCGTCTTTTACAAATTGCCCTAACTGAATGGCCGGTCATTGCTCAGCTAAGTATGGAACAAATGTGTTCCGCCTTACCATCACTTGAAAATGCCGAACTTTCAGCAGTCAGCATTTCGCCCAAGCGTGGAATATTGTCCACCCAAGTTGTAAGTGGAGAGAACCGGCTTGTGTCAGGCAGGCTGTATGGAGCCAGCCTTTATGCTCAAGCCCTGACTGACATGGAGCAGGCATTAACATACAAAGTTCCTGTGATCGCATCTGGTGGCGTAACGACACTCGAGCAGGTAGACCAATTAATACAAGCGGGGGCTTATGCAGTGCAGATTGATACAGTTTTATGGGGCCAGGGGCTGAGTTAGTTTTCCAGAGTGATGGTCACAGGACCATCGTTGATCAGTTCAATCACCATGTGTGCGCCAAATACTCCCTGTTGAACCGGGATACCCGCTGATTTAAGGTAATTTGCGAATTGATCCACCAGAGGACTGGCAAGTTCCGGACTCATTGCTTCCACAAAAGATGGGCGGTTGCCCTTGCGGGTATCTGCAAGTAAAGTGAATTGCGATACCACCAGCGCTGAACCGCTGATATCCAACAGTGAGAGATTCATTTTTCCAGCAGCATCGGAGAAGATCCGCAGATTGGTTATTTTCTTTGCCATTTGAGCTGCTTTATCTGAGTTATCCTCTTTGCCAGCGCCAATAAGAATCAATAGACCGCTGCCAATATCGGCAACGGTCTGATTATCTACATCTACTTTACAGCGGGTAACGCGCTGGACAACAGCTTTCATGATTACCTGAGTTCAGGAAGCCCGATGGCTCCACGAACTTCATACATGGTCTGGGCGGCAATTATTCGCGCTCGCTTCGCACCATCATATAAGATATTCCATACTTCATCAGGTTTTTCATCGAACTTTGCGCGGGACTCACGGAAAGGTTCCAGCGCATGGTTGAGGTTTTTAGCGTACAATTTCTTACAATCCACACAACCTATTCCTGCCCTGCGACATTCGATATTGACCATCTCAACTTCTTCTTTGGAAGTGTAGATCTTATGCATATTGAAAACATTGCAAATGTCCGGGTTACCAGGGTCTGTACGTTTGATGCGTGCTGGGTCGGTGACCATCATCATTACCCGTTTCTGAGTTTCTTCAGGTGTTGCGGCAATCTCGATATGGTTATCCAGGCTCTTACCCATTTTTTGTACACCATCAATACCCAATACCTTGGGAACGGTGGTCACTTTCATTTGCGGCTCGATCAAGACATTGCAGTTATAACGATAATTGAATGAGCGCACTATCTCGCGTGTAAATTCAATATGCGGAGCCTGGTCGATTCCAACCGGGACAGCATTTGATTTATACAACACAATATCTGCTGCCATGAGCACAGGATACCCTACCAATCCATAATTAATATTATTCGGATTGTCGCGGGCTTTTTCTTTGAATGTGGGCAGGTCAGTTAACTTTCCGAGAGGGGTGACCATTGAAAGAATGGTATGCAGTTCGGTCACCTGGGGAACCATGGACTGGACGAACATGATGGATTTAGTCGGGTCGATCCCGGCTGCCAACCAGTCAAGCGCCATTTCATAAATGTTTTGTTTTAGATTGACTGTATCTTCCACCGTGGTTAATGCGTGGAGATCGACTATACAATAGACACAATCATAATCATTCTGAAGAGCCACATAGTTTCGGATAGCTCCCAGGTAATTGCCTAAATGCTGGCGGCCAGTTGGACGGGCGCCTGAAAAGACTCGACCTTTTGTTGTCATAAATTACCTTTTCTTTATGTGTTCTTTGATCAAATCCAGTACTTCACCAGGTTCCGCATGGCGTCCGGTTTTTTGTTTGGAATAGACCAGGAAATTATTCACTTCCACTTCGAACTTGCCGCCATCAGATGGTAAGAGAGTAATTGATTTTGCTTCTGCTTCCAGGTCTTTGAGTATTTCGGCTGCCAAACTGACAGCCCTAGGTGTATAGTGTCAAACAGCGCAATAAGTGATGTTAATTTCAAGCAACATGGAGATCCTTATTATATAAATTATTGATGGAATTATACACGAATATAATCCCTTGCCATATCAAGATAGATAGATAAGATCCTAATTTCCCATGTCAAATGCATGATTAGTGGAATATTTTCGAATCATGGAATTGCATTCTTAAATATGAAAAGATATAAAAATTAATAATTCACTGGTTTCTCAATTCAAGAAAGGGCGATATGACACAAAGATTATGACGTGGAGTAATGTTTTATGGGGAATTTATTGATTTCTCATCCTCAACAATATAGTATTAATAATCAGGTACTTATCAGAATTGAATTTGATTAGAGAAATTTGCAACCTCTGGTCAAAAGGATTTTATCCAGCCAGGTGTTATTACAATTATTAATCCAAATATCAATTGAATCGAACAACTGATTATCTAAGGACCTAAGTATGAAGTGGAATCACATCCAATCTGTTTATACGAACGAGGAAGACAGGTATCTTGCGAAAATATTCTTAAGAATAATTTTTGGATTAATTACTGCGGATATTGTGGTGGTCTGTGCAGCTTTACTCTGGAAAGATTGGAGCACTTTTACGGCAGGAATTATTGGCTGTATATTGTATCTCATTCCGCTTTGGTTACTCTTTAAAGGGCATCTGCGAATTTGTGGACTCATTTTTATAATAATCACTCTGGTTACGGTGACAGTCGCCGTAACATTTGGTCAGGGCATACATGATATCGGGATTATCGCATATCCGATGATCATTGTTGTGGTCAGTCTGATCTTAAACCGTCGCGAATATTTCATTATCTCAGGGATCACCCTTGGTGCTCTGGCATGGCTGGTTTTTGGCGAATTATTTGGATTGTTCCATGCGAAACCTATCACTACCCCTGGCGGAGCTGATTTTATCGTAGTTGGAGTAATATTCATGGTCGCTGTCCTGGTAGTAGATTCCTTGGCTGAGAACATGCGCAGGAATTTACGTCGTGCGAACCAAGAGATCACTCAGCGGAAAGTATTGGAGGAGCAGCTACGACACCAAAGCACCCATGATATATTGACAGGCCTGTATAACCGTGCTTTTTTCGAAGAAGAGCTTTTCAGGATAGAGAAAAGCCGTGAATTTCCCGTGAGCATCATCGTTGCAGATGTTGACGATCTTAAAATGGTCAATGATACACAGGGGCATGCAGTTGGTGACGAACTTTTACGCCATTTATCCATGGTCCTGCAAGAAGTTTTTCGGGCGAGTGATGTTGTCGCTCGAATCGGAGGTGACGAATTTGTAGTTCTACTCCCCCAAACGGACCGTTTGACTGTAGTAGGAACCTTATCACGAATACGTGAAAAACTAGACGAGCACAATATCAAGTACCCGGATTTACCATTGAGCGCTTCGTTAGGCGCTTCCACAGTAGATGGTGGTAAATTATCGGATGCTTTGTCAATTGCTGACGGATGTATGTACGCTGAAAAAATTGCTCGAAAAGCTGGTTAATAAATATCAATCATTACTTCATCAGGAATCGAGAATCGATTATATGGTGGATATAGAGTTTATATTTGATGGATTATCTCAAAAGAGTAAATTTTTTGATAATCGGAAGATTCCGATACCTGGCGGCAAGATAAACTTAATACCAGATGTTGAAGAATCTGATAACGATTTAATTTGGGATTTGTCCCGACATTGGAGAAATCTCTGATGGATCAATATACATTAAACTCAATTCTTTATCTGGTCCCAATCATAGCATCATTTATGATAACGTTTGGATTGAGCCTACTGGCATTCAGTCGAAGGAGGGAGACTGGTGGACTGTTATTTGCTTTCGTCTTACTTCTGGAATCCGAATGGCTGATAGGTTACATTATTGGTTTGTTAAGTCCTACCCTGGAACAAAAGATCTTCTGGGAGAACATGCAGTACTTTGGAACATTGTTGGGTCCATTAATGATCCTTGTGTTTTCGGTAGAATATGTCGATCAGAATTCATTGACAAAATGGAAACTGTGGGTTGGTCTTTCAATTCCAGCAATTATTATCATTATCCTGTCATTCACAAATCCACATCATCACCTGGCTCTTCTTAATCAACGATTGATCCCGGGTGAACCATTTGATATATATGCCTACGATTTTGGGATTCCAGTCTATGCTGTCTTGTTTTATTGTTATGGTTTGATGATTTGGTCAATATTTTTATTAATCAAGCATTACATTCAACAAAATGGTATATATCGACGCCAAACGGGATTTATCCTTGCTGGCATAACTATTCCAGTTATTTGTTCTATCACAATTTTTTTTGATCTCCCATTTCTCCCTCAGAGGGATATTTCTCCCTATTATTTTGCAATAGCAAACTTATTCACTGCCTATGGATTGTATAGAGTAGGAATTTTTGAAATCGTTCCCATTGGCCGCAACCTGGTTGTGAGCAATATGCGGGATGGTGTGTTACTTGTCGATGCGTCATGTCATTTGGTGGATATTAACCAGTCCGCTCGGGACCTGATCGGGGAACCCAACTTAGAGGCGAAAGGACAGCTTATCAATAGTATTCCGGGAAAATGGGGTGGATATCTGAAGATCGAAGGCAACATCGATACAACTTATTCAAAGGAAGTTTCATTCTCAGAGCAGGGGAAGCAACAATACTTTGACATTTCGATAAACCGAATTATCAATAATAATGGGCAGTTTGTCGGTTATATGATCATTTTACGGGATATCACTGAACGTACACTACTGGAAGCAGAACGTAGTCAAAGTCACGATCTTCTTGGGCAGCGTGTAAACGAACGTACAGCGGAACTTGTGATGGCGAATGAGAAGTTAAACACAGAAGTGGCTCAGCGCTGGCGTGCGGAGCTGGAGAAAGAAAAACAAAGACACGAGATGGAGATTCTTTACACTCTGACTTTTGAACTGGCAGCCATGCCTTTGGATGCCGACCTGGAGAGCATTGTCACCAAGCGGATAAAAGAACTGACTGGAGCATTTATTGCCACGGTTTCAGAATATAACCCGTTGAAGAAACAACTAGAACTACGTCGTATCGAGACGGAAAGCAGTGCAATACGGGAAGCTAATCGCTTAATGAAGCGCAGCGTAACTGATTTGAACTTTCCGGTTAGCGATGCGGTGTATAAAGAGATGGTCAAAGCAGTGGTTGGCCATAGGAACACCTTAAATGAAGCTACATTCGGGTCGATCCCGCCTAAAATCAGCACAATCTTACAAAAATTATTCAATCTGCAATCTTTCATCGGTTTGGCTATCCAACACGAAGGCGAGCTGTTGGGTACATTGATGATAGTACTGCAACGAGGACAGGCTTTACCATCAGACTGGTTAGTCATTTCCCTGGCAAATGTTCTATCGATCGTTTACAGACGCAAAAGGGCTGAAACCGAAAGACTTGAAAGTGAAAACCGCTTTCGTACCCTGGCAGAGATGCTGCCGCAAGCCATTTATGAATGTGATTTGTCAGGTCAGCTCACTTATGTCAACCGTAAGGCATTTGAAATGTTCGGGTTCACGCAGATTGAGCCAGGTCTGACTGTTTTCAACCTGGTTGAGCAATCTGAACGGGACCGAGTTCGCGACAAGATTAAACACCTGATCGAAGGGCTTGGGGATACAAATTCAGAATTCATGGCTCTTCAAAAAAACGGCTCAACGTTTCCGGTTTTGATCTATTCTACAACTGTGATCAAGGATAATTATCCTGTAGGATTCCGGGGAGTAGTGGTGGATATCAGTGAGCTTAAATTGGCAGAAGAGAAAATCCAACAAAGCGAGAAGAAATATCGTGAACTATTCCACATTAATAATGATGGAATAGCTATCTATTTAAAAGGAGCATATCAAAAATCCATAAACCTGGTCGAAATGAATGAAGCGGTTCATAAAATGCTCGGTTATTCCAGAGAGGAAATGTTCAGGCTTTTTCCTGCGATTTTGGAATCTGAACTGATAAAAGCAGAGCTACAACCACATCAATACGAACTTGAATCCCTGGGAGTAACAAATTTTGAAACGGCTCTGGTCCATAAAGAAGGGCATCATGTGAATGTTGAGTTTACTATGCAATTAATTCAATACGAGGGTCAGGCAGCCGTCATGAATATAATCCGGGATGTCACAGAGCGGAAACAGCATGAAAATGAACTTCAAGCAATTGCCACCCTCAGTGCTGCCTTGCGAGCAGCACCATCCCGTTCTGAAATGCTTCCAGTGCTCGTTGACCAAATTGCCAGTCTCATTAATTGCGATTTAGTAGATATAGAAATTATCGAGCCTTTAGCTGGCGATACCATTGTAGAAGCCGCATATGGCGTGTGGAAGCCTATGATTGGTACAAGACAAAAGAAGGGAACCGGACTTAATGCTGTAATCAGTGAAACTTTAAAGCCTTACCACACAAATTGTCTGGACAAAGAAGAGAACCTTCCTTTCCCGAATTGGGCGTACGAAGGAATTCGTGCATATGCTGGTGTACCTCTCATTGCCCAGGAAAAATTGATCGGGTTTGTTTGGATAGGACAAAAATCTGACATCAGTGTAAATGAAGTCCAATTACTATCTGCAATCACTGATATAGCTGCAAACGCAATTCATAGAGCGACATTGCACGAACAGGTTTTGCAATATGCGATTAACTTATCATCAGCATACGACACCACACTCGAAGGATGGGTGAATGCGCTCGAATTACGCGATCGGGAAACTGAAGGTCATGCACGGCGGGTAGTGGAAGTAACCATCAACCTGGCACAGAAGATGGGCATTGATGCAGAAGCTGAAATAAATATAAGACGAGGTGCGCTTTTACATGATATAGGAAAGATGGGTATTCCGGATTCTGTTCTACTCAAACCCGGACCCTTGAATGAACGCGAATGGGAAATGATGCGAATGCATCCCGAATATGCCTACCGGTTGCTATCACCGATTGATTACTTAAATCCTGCCATAGAAATTCCATTTTGCCATCACGAAAAGTGGGATGGCACAGGTTATCCACGGGGATTGAAAGGTGAAGATATTCCTCTGGCAGCGCGTATCTTTGCAATCGTGGACGTTTGGGAAGCTCTCACAAGTGATCGCCCTTACCGCCCTGCCTGGTCGAATGGAAAGGCATTGGAATATATCGAGAACCAAAGGGGAATGCATTTCGATCCAACTGTGGTTGATAACTTTATGGAGTTACTGAAAGGACCGTTGTCGAGTTTAAAGAAGTTATAAAATCCAGATAGAAGGACTGGCGAATTCGATGAAGTAGGTCGGCAATATTGATCGCCTTGCAAGTATTATCAGTACTTTATTTTGTATAAGAGAAAGAAATCGAAACATGTAATCTGAATGAATTCAATTGTTGTTCGTAATTATTCCCTCTGAACCGTGTACCCTTTTTCACCGATCGCCTCAATAAGCTGGTCTTCACTGATAATGGCAGGGTCGAAATCAACGACCATGCGCTGGTTATGGTAGCTGGCATCCACAGAAATGACACCTTGCAATTCATCTTCCAGGGCTTCAAGGTGCATGACACAATTGCTGCAGTGCATATCAGGAATATTATAAGTGATTTTCACTTTTACTCTCCATTTACAGATCAAAGATGATCATACCGGTATACATACCCATTGAGCATGAAAATCGAAGCCTTGTGTCAATAGTTTGGGCGGGGACATCGATACTATACGTTCCAGTCGGTTTGAGCAATACCTGTTCATCGAGTGTGGGTATAACAAAAGCCAGGGCACAGGAATGAACATCATTTGATACAAGGGTTAGTTTGATAGGTACCCCAGCTTTGGCATGAGATATTTCGGGGGAGTAACCATAATTTTCCACATTGATGATAAGTTCCTGGATTTCAGCCTGAGCGGGAGCAGCATCTTGAGGTGCTGAAGGTTGTTTGGTTGCAGTTACACCTCCCGGGACGATCGGGCTGCTGTTGTAACCTGATCCATCTGCATTCAGCCCACAAACCACCGGTGGTGTGGATGAGTTTTGACTGACATTCATTTTGCAATCACCCGGGTTATTTCCGGTCACTAATGGATTACCAGCAGATCCCTCGAGATTAATTGAAGTTGGCGAGGATGCCTGGACTGAAGTATTCCCAGTTATGAGACCGACAATATTATTGAAAGAAAGTGGAGATCCAAGCAGATTTAAACCGCTGTTGATTCCTATTAATCCCAGGATAAGCACTATTACTGCAACGAATTTCATAAAGTACTTCTCCATTCTTTCCCCGATACGAGTTGCGAAGTATGCAACGACGAAGAATATGGGGCTGGTTCCAAGAATGAAGGAAAACATCAATGCAGCACCGGCAAGAGGGTTGGTGGTGGCAATAGCTGAGGCCATCATCACCTGGGTGATCCCACATGGGATGAGAACCGTCAAAGCACCCATAAAAAGCGGTGTAACTACCTGTGATCCATTTTTAGATTTCTGTCGAATAAACCGGGTAATGAATTTAGGAGGTTCAATATTAAAATACCGAAATATCGGATGGACATTGAACAAACGCATGGCCTGGCCGACCATAAATATGCCAATGACAATCTGTAATATGGCTCGAGAAACGGGATTCAATTGTAAGACAGAGCCGAGCCATCCTAGGAAGAAGCCAAGGATGGTGTATGCAATCAATTTTGAAAACAGGAACCAGATGATCGGTTGCGCGACTTTGGGCTTTGTTTTGTTATTTCGTACCTTCATTTCGCTTTCAATTTGGGAAGCCAGTGAACTGGCAAGAAGACCACCTTGAACTGCAAGACAGCTTAAACCACCAGTTGTCAGCCCTGTAATGAATGCCACGAAGTATCCAGTCATTTTATCTCCTGAACTTACCTAAATAGTGAATTAACCTTTTTGAGTTTACCGTCAGGAATATATCTGAGCAATGAGTATTAATACCTATTGAGTGATAGCGAGGAGGGCAGTATAGTGGTGACATTGGTATGGCACTTTTTCGGATTGAAAGCATCTAACCTATCACAGGAGCATTAATGTCAGAAAGTAAGATCATTACCATTCCGATCACAGGAATGACTTGCGCGAACTGTGTGGCAACAGTCGAGCGTAGTATAAAAAAGATACCCGGGGTTCAACAGGCCACTGTAAACCTATCATCAGAGCGGGCAACAATTGAATTTGATCCATCCGTAGCCAATTTAATGGCTATGACGGACCGGGTGAAAAAAGCAGGCTATGGAGTCGCAGAAGCGGAAGCAGAGCTGCAGATCCAGGGACTGAGTGATGATAACGATGTACGAAGGATCGAGAAAACCATCAGCAGCCTGCAAGGTGTGGATTCAGTTTTGGTAAACCTGGTGACCGGTAAAACCCAGATCTCATACATCCCGACGGTCATCAGTCAGAAAGAGCTGCGGGCAGCTATTAAGAATGTTGGCTTTAATTCATTAGAACTAGGTGGAAACTCTGAGGATGCTGAAGCTACAGCTCGACAATTTGAGATCAATCAGCAGAAGAAATTCCTGACCATAGGATTGATTTTCACCATTCCATTATTTCTTTTGTCGATGGCGAATGATCTTGGATTCACTCCGATGTCCATTGCTCATGCGCCATGGATGAACTGGGTAATGCTGGCTTTCGCTACACCAATTCAGTTTTACGTAGGTTGGCAATATTACGTTGGAGCATACAAATCATTACGGAATGGATCGGCCAACATGGACGTCCTGGTGGCTTTAGGTTCCTCTGCAGCATTTTTGTATTCATTACCGGTGACTTTCGGACTCATCAGCGGGCATGTTTATTTTGAGACTGCCGCAGTGATCATCACCCTGATCAAGCTGGGTAAGTTCCTCGAAGCCCGCGCCAAAGGAAAAACCAGCGAAGCCATCAAGAAATTAATGGGTTTGAGTGCCAAGCAGGCGATTGTGCTTCGTAATGGTGAAGAAGTGAGTCTGCCGGTGGATGAGGTCGCGGTTGGCGATATCGTGATCGTCAAGCCAGGTGAAAAAATTCCTGTGGATGGAGTCGTGATCGAAGGATCGACTTCGGTGGATGAATCGATGTTGACCGGGGAATCCCTACCCGTTGAAAAAACCTCCGGGAGCCAGGTGATCGGTGCGACCATGAACCGTCTGGGAATGATCCACTTTGAAGCCAGCAGGGTCGGAAAAGAAACCGCATTGTCGCAGATTATTCGTCTGGTTGAAGAAGCTCAAGGCTCCAAAGCACCAATCCAGAAATTGGTTGATCAAATTTCGGCAGTTTTCGTTCCAGCAGTTATTGGAATCGCTCTACTGACCTTTGCCGGATGGATGCTTTTTGGTCCGGTTCTACCGATCAACTCGGATGTAAGTGTGTTCACCCGTGCTCTGATCAAGATGGTAGCAGTTTTGGTCATTGCCTGCCCGTGTGCCATGGGTCTGGCAACACCAACCGCGGTCATGGTTGGTACCGGTAAAGGTGCTGAAATCGGGATATTGTTAAAATCCAGTGAAGCGCTTGAACGGGCTGGTAAAGTCCAGGTGGTTGTCATGGACAAGACTGGAACCATCACAAAAGGTCAACCATCAGTCACAGATATTGTGGTCACTAAGGCAGTGAAAGATGAAGATGAATTATTACAGTTGGCAGCGTCGGTCGAAAAAGCGAGCGAGCATCCGCTGGGAGAAGCCATTGTTGCAGAAGCTGGTGAAAGGGATCTGGTGCTTTCAGATATTTCCCGCTTTGAAGCAGTTGTTGGACAAGGTGTCAGTGCTGAGGTGGATGGCCGACAGGTGTGGATCGGCAATAAACGCATGATGGAAAGTAAACAAATTGACCTCTCCACATTTGAACGGGAAATTACCCGGCTTCAGGAATCTGGAAAAACCGCCATGCTTGTGGCAGTCGGTGGCAATCTGGCAGGGATCATTGCCGTCGCGGATACAATCAAACCGGGCTCAATTGAAGCCATCCAACAGCTGCGAGCCATGAAACTTGAAGTTGTGATGCTGACCGGTGATAACAAACAGACAGCCATGGCGATAGCAAAACAGGCAGGTGTGGATCGCGTCCTGGCAGAAGTACTACCGGGAGATAAAAGTGCACAGATCAAACAATTACAGCAGGAAGGCAAGGTCGTGGCGATGGTCGGGGATGGAATCAATGACGCCCCGGCACTTGCCCAGGCAGATGTTGGTATCGCGATAGGTACCGGCACAGATGTGGCGATTGCCTCTGCCCCTGTAGTTCTTATCAGCGGTGACCTGCGTGGAGTTCCCAAGGCAATCAGTCTATCACGCCAAACCTTGAGCACCATCAAGCAGAACCTTTTCTGGGCGTTCATTTATAACATCATCCTTATTCCCGCTGCAGCGTTTGGCCTTATGAGTCCAATCCTGGCTGCAGCAGCCATGGCTATGAGTTCCGTGTTTGTGGTTACGAACAGTCTACGACTGCGCAAGGTTCAAATTGGTTAGGGATTTTCCTGCAGCAGTATCAAAATAATAATAATAATAATCATTCAAAAAAATAAAAGGATTCTGATGAAAAGACAGACCATAATTGTTCTAGGTGTCGTTGCTTTATTTGCAGTCGTTCTCACAGCCTGTTCTACAAGTGCCGGATCGAATATTCCGTACGCATCCATACCAGCCGGCAGAGCTTACGCTGAAGGAAAAGAAGTATATTTCTCTCATACTGAGGTATCTGATCCCGGTGTTGGGGAAAAATTAACCACTATGATGAAATCCCCGGTCCTGGTAGTGCCTGCGCTTGCAGATGCCCCGGATTCCATGCTTGCACCTGTATATGTGTTTACCAATGGAATCATTGGCAAGGGTCCGCTTGGTTTCCAACCGGATGTTTTTAGTTTACCCCCTGGGACGGATGGATATACACCTATGCGGAAGATCACTTTCGTCACCTGGGGAAATGGTGTTTCAGCCAAAGAGTTGAAAGCTGAATCTGAAATCCTTGCCGGAGTGGATGCAGGTGAATTGACGCTGGAATTATCTGATGTTGTCGTGAATATGCCTTTTATGACCTGGGATGGCGGGAAACGTTAATCGAGGGAACCACAAATAAAAATAAATTCGTCAGGATTGATATAATCAATGCATGCCGATCGATAAGCAACAACCAAGATTTAACATACTTCTGGCGGATGATCACAGCGTAGTACGGGCTGGCATCCGCCAGTTTCTTGAGCAAAACGCATCCCTGAAGGTCGTTGCTGAAGCAGCAGATGGGAAAACAGCCTGTGAGATGATGACCCAATTTAAGCCGCACCTTGCGATGCTGGATATCCAAATGCCGGGTATGAATGGCATTGAGGTTACCCGCTGGATTAGGCAGCAAACTCTCAATATTCGGGTGATGATCCTCTCAGCGTATGACGATATTCCGTTCGTGCAAGCGGCACTAAAAGCCGGCGCTGATGGATATATGATCAAAACAGCTGATCCTGCAGAGATCGTTGATGCGGTGTTTGAGATACTGCATGATAAAAAAGTTTTTTCCGCTGGTGTACACCAAACCCTTGAAGAACAAAATATGCTGCCAGGAGAGTTGAATCGACCGGTAATATCCATACGGGAACAGGAAGTTTTAACTCTGGCTGCAGGAGGCCTATCCAATAAACAGATCGCAGTGAAATTGGATTTAAGCGAACGTACAGTTCAAAACCACATTGCCAATATTTTTCGCAGGCTGGGAGTGTCATCGAGGACTGAGGCTGTAATGAAAGCGATTTCCATCGGATTGATGTCTGGCCCTCCCGGACAGTTGGAAAACTGAAAATGGTAAAAATTCGTTGGCGCAGTATCAGCTTCCAGATCATTTTGGCCGTATTGCTGCCCCTGACAGCTGGAGCAATTTTCATTGTATTTTATTCCCAGAATTTGCACCATTCAGCCATGCAATCCATGGTGGGTGAAAGGAACCTGCGGACTGTGGAATCCCTGGCAGCATCAGTGGATGAAATAATACAGAACAGGTCAGAGACACTTACAGCACTTTCCAGACATAACGTTGATGCAGCCTATCTATCAAAACCTCAGGATGATATTGCCGTTCTACTTCAAGGTTTTTCAAACGGGGTTTTGCTTGTGGATTCAAACGGAAAAGTTATAGATCAGACGGTAAATTCCAAACTCTCCGGGATGGAGATCCAAAACATTTTAGAACAATTGGCGAACGCAGAGCCTCCAAATCCATCAGTCATCATATTGAAGGATCAGCAATCCGATGCGGCTCCTGAGAGCTTGGCTGTAATCCACTTTCAAGCTTCAGAGGACACTTTTCTGTTAGGGGTGGTAGATCTCCAGGCAGAGTTATCCGGTGTCCTCAATACACTGATCAAGCCAGGTATCCTTTCCTTTCAGGTTTTTGATGATACGCACACTTTGATCTTTGAGGCTGGCCGTCTGCCTCTGGATACGCACACAATATACCATCCCGGCGTATTGAATGGGCTGGAAGGGCAAAGTGGTGTACTTTACCCGGATACCGGACACGGACAAGGTGAAGGAGCACATGTCATTGCTTTTGCTCCCATTCAGACTACCAGATGGGTGCTGGTGCTCGACGAAGCCTGGGAGGATGTCTCTTCCACCCAACTCGCGGTCACACAATCAGCACCCCTAGTGCTGATACCATTCTTTTTGCTGGCAGTTTTCGCTTTATTGATCATTATCCGCCAGGTGGTCATTCCGCTTCAAAAACTGGAAAAACAAACCCAGGCATTGGGAGAAGGTAATTATTCTGCAATTTCCAAACCTGTGGGAGGGATAGCTGAAGTCAGGTCTCTCCAAGGTAGGATGGCAGACATGGCTGGTAAATTAAAAAATGCCAGACAAAGTTTGCAAAGTTATATCGGTTCCATCACCCGGGGAGTGGAGGAAGAACGGTTGAGGTTATCCCGTGACCTGCACGATGATACACTGCAATCATTGATCGCCTTAAAATACAGGATGCAAACTGCCAAAGAAGATGATCACATTGAGAACCCCAAAGTAGTCCAAAAGGTTATTGATGACCTGCGCAGGCTTGTTCGTGATCTGCGTCCTGTAATTCTTGAGGACTTGGGATTATCCGCAGCCCTGGAAAGTTTGGTAAGGCAGATTGAACAGGACACCGGAATTCAAACCAAATTTGGGATATCCGGTCTGGAGATTCGTTACCCGGCTGAGGTGGAGCTGGCATTCTTCCGGATCGCGCAGGAAGCTCTGATCAATGTCAGGAAACATTCTCTGGCAACCAATGTGGAATTGAGGCTATCTTACAACCCCGGTTTGTTGACAATGGAGATCATGGATAATGGAACAGGTTATGAAGTTCCAGGAAAATTTGATACAAACGTAGCTGAGGGGCATTTTGGATTGATCGGGATGGTCGAAAGAGCGAGTTTGATCCATGCAAATATCGAGTTCAAATCGCAACCTAGAAAAGGAACCAACATAATACTTCGATATTCTGATGAAACAAATTCAATTGTGGATAATAAACAAGTGAGTCAGTAAGGTCACACAATTTGATTTGTTTCTGCATTCACAGGGGGTAATATCTTTATATTTTTCCGCGAAAGCGCGCCAAACCAGGCAGCAGAGATCATTCCTGAAACAAAGCCACCCACCCAAATAAACTTTGGACCAAGAGTATCATTTAGAAAACCACCATACACCGGACCAATTCCTGTTGCTGTGCCCCATGAGAGGGAATAAATACTCATATACCTTCCCCGTAACTCAGTTGGAGCCTGGTTGGCAGCATAAGTGGTTGTGGTAGGTACGAGGATTAACTCCCCGATTGTCATAACCACCATGCTAGTCCAAAAAGCCCAGAAACCTGCCCCGAGTGAAATACTGCCAACACCTACTCCAAAGAATACAGCTCCAACGACCATGGCTTTTATCGGGTGAAAACGCCTGGTAATTCTTGTGACCCAAATTTGGAATACGACACACATGATTGCATTTGTCGCTGCGATAAATCCATATTGCTGTTCAGGTATGTTGTAATTAGTTTTGAGATAAACCGAGAGTAATACCCACATTATGGCAGCAGTTAATTGGCTAAAGGTAAATGCAGTGACAAACGAGAGATAATGCCGGTCTTTAAAAACCTTTCCATATCCCATTGATTTCTCCGGATTGATTACCAAGATTGAAGGGTCTTTACCGGGCAATGTTTCACGTGCGAAAATCAGTATGAGGAAACTATAAATGATCATACCCGAAGCAGCTATGAAAAAAGCAGTCGTGTAGGAATGGGCAGCGATAAATCCACCTATTGTCGGACCCAACGAAATCCCCAGGTTGTTGCTCATCCGCATTATGGAGTAACCTTCAGAACGCTGGTCCGAGGGAAGGATATCCGCCATCATCGCATCAGCTCCAACCCGGTAGAGGGGATTAAACGCACCTGCAAGGGCCATCGCAACAGCAAATTCTCCATAGGTAGTCGCCTGGCTTTGGAGTAGATACACAACACCATTACCAAGAAGGCTGATCACCATGACCCACTTCCGCCCAATTTTGTCTGTAGCTGATCCAGCAATAAAATTAAACAGCAAACCCATACCGGCATTGATTGTGGTCAAACTGGCAATTTGCGCCAAAGGTAAATTTAACTTTCCGGTGACATAGATCATTAAAAAAGGCCAGATCATACTCGCCCCGGTACTGCTAATCAACAAACCAATGAACATCAACCAGAATTGGAAAGGGTATTTGTTTGCGACCCCGAGTATTTTATTGATCATATTCAAATATTCTAACATAGAGAAACCGGGTATTATAAATACAAAGAAGTTCGCTAAATAGTAAGGAAACAAGATACATAGTTGTATACTTAAATCAGACAAGCCTTATTTAATAGACCTTATACATTATACATATCATATACATTACATCGGAGTTATCCGATAATTATTGGTGGTAAAGGAGGAATAATGCCGATCAAGATCATCACCGACAGCACCAGCGATCTGCCTGAAGCAGTGATAAATGAGTATGATATTACAGTAATTCCATGTTATATCAACGCAGGAGGCAAAAGTTATCTGGATGGGGTGGAAATGACGAGGACAGAATTCTATGACCAATTATCAGGCTGGTCAGAGCCACCTACCACATCAGCACCTAGTCCCGGTATGTTCATTGATGAATATCGGAAGGCATTTGAGGATGGTGCCACAGGAATTTTTTCAATACATATTTCTGATCAACTTAGCAATGTGGTGAATGTAGCCAGAATTGCTGCTGAATCACTCCAGGATCGTTACCCAATAAAAGTATTTGATTCGGGACAACTCAGCATGGGAATCGGACTATTAGCTAAAGCTGCAGCCAAACTAGCCCAAGAAGGTAAAGCGCTTGAAGATATCTCCCCCCTTCTTCTGGAAAAAGCAAAGAGGATATATACCTATGCTGCTCTGGATACCCTGGAATTCTTAAAACGCAGTGGACGTGTCTCGCACATCGGGGCAAACTTAGGCAGCCTTCTGCAAATAAAACCTATTATTAGAATGAATTTAGGTAAAGTTGGTATGGAAGTCCAACGTACAAGGAAAAATGCAATGAAGAAACTGATTCAAATAGCGAATTCCTTCAGCCCGTTGGCGCAGGTGACCATGGTACATACAAACGCATTTGAGCAGGCAAAAGAACTATATAATGAAATCAAATCATTTTTACCAAATGATATTCAACCGGATTATGTGGAAGTCTCACCTATCATTGGGTCACATATTGGACCCGGAGCGGTAGGTTTTGTATTCGAAACTTCATTAAAGTAATTATCTTAAGAATAAATAACGCGGTATGTCCAATTCAGGACATACCGCGTTTTGATGTAATGCAATGCCAGTTATTCAGTTGTTGTCGGCAGCGGAAGTTGAGCATTGACTGCAGGTTTGGTCCGTTCGCGGAAGTAAATCCACATTGCACCTAAACCGATGATAGTTACAACTACATCCACCAACCAGCCAAGGATGGGAACAGCTCGCAACGGTACGTAGATGACCACACCGATGAGCAGGCTGAGGAAAAGATTGGCGTTATCTTGCTTGAAAACACGTTCAAGGATGAAGCGGCCAACCACAAAGGCAGCTATGATCTTAGTACCCCAGAGAACCATTACCATAAAGACAGTGAAGGCTACCAGCAGGCTGGATGATCCAGCCCAGAAAACCACGCCGCCCAACCCGCCAAAGCTTATCAATCCAAGTATGATGGCTGCAAAAACGACCACCAGGAAGGCGAAGAATGATCCAAATAAACCTACCAGATAAGTTAGAAATCCATAGCCAAGAGAAGGTAATGTCTTATTTGAGAATTTTTCACTTACACCCTTTACAGTGAGAGGGATCAGCCAGAGTGCTAGGGCACCCAATGCCATAAGAGTTATGAAATTTCGTGCCATGCCAGTTAAAGTCTTTAGAATTACCGAATCAAACCGGATATTTCTGGTTGGTTGTCTCGTAGTCGTTTCATCCGGAACCGGAGTCTGGAATACTACCGAACCCTGCGGAGTGGACTGCATACCAGATGATTGATCGACAGGACTAGTATAGACCAGGTTACCGCCGATGGATGCACCTTCACCGATATCCATACCGGGATCGATCATTTTAATGTTGCCAGTTTGTGGTGACCAGGGTCCGGAATAGGGTGATCCCTGGGCAGTTCCGGGTTTTTCCACCTGGATATCAGCATTACGGCCGATTGAACCATCCAATTTAAAGGCTGCTACACCAGCTTTGACATCACGTGAAACGTCTCCGCTCAGGATAACCTGATAACCACCAGCAGCTAGGTCACGACTGATGACTGATCCTTGCTTGGCTTCCAGACTGTATCCTCCAAAATAAAGATTCCGACCTACAACAGAATTCTCATTTAATACAAGTGACATTACACCAGTAAATATGCTTCCGGTGACTTTACCACTCATGGAAACAGTCTGAGCTCCCGTGAATAGGTTGCCATTGATGGTGGCTCCTTCACCGATAGTGATCATTTGTGCACCAGCGAAGACATCACCATTTACAGTTCCATTAATGATGACTTCATTTCCGGCAGCGAAAAGAAGACCGTTCACGGTCCCGTCCACAACCACTTTATCTCCACCGATGAACAGGTCATCATCGACGACATCATTTCGGGATAATCTACCGGTATTGTTAATCTCAAAAGCGGCAACAGGTTGTGTTATCCCGAACACCAGCACAAAAACCATACTGGCTAATATTGAAATATATAATAAACGACTTGAATTTTTCATTGTAAATCTCCTTCTACCACTCTATACGCAAATATCAGGGTATGGTTGCACAGACTTTTACCAAGAATGACCCAAATCACCCATTCAAAATGAAGATTATTAATTATTAGGTAAGTAGTGTGATGGTCATGGAAAATAAAAAACAGAGACGGTTTCGACCCGTCTCCGATATTAGACACTAATTAACCGATCAAAGAGAAAACTACAATGGCTGGCTGTCACCCTGGAGCTGTTCAAGTATTGCCTTATAATCTGCAACATTGGCTGGTCGCAGAGAGATAATGATCTGGACTATGGCAATCGTAGCTGTTTTATTTCCCGCTTCCAGGAATAGGTCACTTACCCGATCAAATTCGACAACGGCCTCAGGGATTTTTCCCGCCATACGGTAAAGTTCAGCTAACCTCTGATGAAATTCCAGGTAATCTGGATGTTCTTTGATTAAATCCTCTAGGAAAGGAATAACCTTTTCCTGTTCTTTGATCGATTCCAGATAGGCAATAAAACTATCTAATTCCGCCAAACCAGTTGAATCCTGACCAAGGCGAAGATTGAGATCGATCAAATTAAACCTTGTTTTTCCATCAGACGGATCAATTGTTCGGACTTGTTCGAAAATACGCATTGCCTGACGCCAATCCAGACGTTGAAGATCTATATCTGCCATTCGGTATAAGATATCTATTGTTTCGGTCTTATATAAATTAGATTGTTGTGAGTAACGCAATGCAATATTTAAGGTTTTCCTGGCCATGTCCAGTTCAGCCAGGCGTGAATATATTTCCGCCAATTCGATATATTCTGCAATTGCTTCTTTGATACTTCCCTGACTGATCAACTGATCTATCAATCGTGATCGTGCAGTAAGGTCCATGGGATCGAGAGCGACCACTTTCCTTAATAACCTTGTTGTTTGTGTAAATTCACCATTGGAACTAAAAGTATTGGCCACCGCAATATATTTATCGATGGCTTCATGAACAAGACCTTCCTGTACCAGGATCTCAGCCATCTGGATGTGCAATGGTAAATATGTTGGTGCAGATTGAAGAGCAAAATAAGCTTCTTCCATGGCAGAACGGTTAAAACCTTGAGCTTGCATTCTCTTTACATTTGCCAGCACAGTGATAATCTGATTACTTCGCAACTCCAGGAAGACTTCAGCAATCGGTAATGGTTGGCTGCCTTCCATTTGTTCAGGGAGTTGTTCACGTGCATGCTGCAAATTCTCCCGCCATTGAGGTGAGTTTAACTGTGTTTCAATGTTATTACATAATGCCAGGCTTGCTACGAGATCGGTGGATTTAGATTGTTCTTCTATAAATGGTTCATACAGCTGACGCATCTCATCCGCTTGGTCTTCTGGTGCGAGCCTTGAATCAGCCACCTTTAATGCCTCAAGGAAATGGACACCAGCTTCAACAGGATGATTCGTCTTTTTATCGATCATTCCAAGTAAGAGTTGGGCAGCAAAGGCAAAATCAGGATGTTTAATTGCGTGTTGCAGGTAACGGGATGCTACGTCGAGTTTTTCATTCTGAAATCTTAGCAAACCAAGGTCGAAATAGGCGGCTGTATGGTCCAACCCGGTTTCAATAGCTTTCTCCAACTCCTCTGCTGCGGAAGCATCATTCCCATTGGTTTGAGCATCGATCGCTTGCCCTAGGTGCATCATAACCTTATTTCGTTCAGCCTGTTCCAGTGCCAAAGAGCCTGTCCCGCGCATGATGGCCTGCAACCCTCTCCGGGCAACAGGACCAGTAACATTTTCCTCTGCCTGTTCAAAAAGAATATCAGCCAGCTTTATCATCGCCTTCTGTTTTGCTTCGTTGATCGGATCCTTGGCCTCAATTTTTTCGGAGGTTATTGTCTGTTTTTCTGCAACTTCGTACCCGGGAACCTTGCCCATCATAATTGGTGCTGTTCCTCCCCGCGGGCGGATCGGTTTGGGCAAGTTCTTGCCTTTTCTCAATAGATCCAGGGCTTCTTCTGCTTTTGAATTTCCGGGTTGAAGTTTTAAAGCATATTCCACTACTTGGGCAGCTTTTTCTACGACTCCACTTTGCTGCATGATCGCAGCCATGGCCAGGTATTCATTAACCGCATCTGTTTTTCTACCGCTGCGTTCATAGATCATAGCCAGGCGGGAGTGTGTCCCCAGATGATCGGGGTCAAGGCGTAATATCCTCATCCAGTTGTTGACCGCTTTTTCTGTATCCCGGCTCTTTAAAAAGAGATCAGCTGCTTTCAGGGATGATTGAATACATTCAGGGAGTTTTCCCAACCGTTCGCAAACCTGGGCTATCTTCTCAGAGGTAAGAGGATCTTCTGGTGATATTTGCCCGGCTTTTTGGTAGATCTTTAGCGCTTCTTCGAAATTCTTCATTTCAAAGTAAGCCATTCCCAGGCTTGAAAGAACCCCGTGATTATTTGGGAATTCATCCAATGCCTGACGGTAATATTTTACAGCCGTTTCCCATTGCTGGTCCCAGGCTGCAGAATGACCTTTGTTCATTGACTCTTGAAAAATATCCTGCCTACCCGCCATGTATTTACCTTACCCGTGCGAATTCGTTGGATATGTGCTTCATGTAGCAATATATCATGGAAAGAAATTATATACTACATTATATCTGAATTACTTGCATAGTACCCCAGTTTTTTCCGAACCGGGCTTCAGTAGTCAGGGGAATGGATAATGTATATGCATTTTCCATCTCAGTTTGAACAATTCGGATGGTTTGGTTTATCTCATTTTCAAGACATTCCAATACCAGTTCATCGTGTACCTGTAGGATCAACTTTGAACTGAGATGGGAAGTACGCAGCGCAGAAGGAATTTTTAACATTGCCAGCTTGATAATATCTGCTGCAGTTCCCTGAATGGGTGAATTGGTTGCTTCGCGTTCTTCGCGCTGCCGCAGAACTGCATTCGTCTGAGTAGCCAACCCCGGAAAGTATCGCCGACGGCCAAGCATGGTCTCCACATATCCCTGCGAGGCAGCCAACCGTTTCAGGTTATCTAGAAACTCGCGTATGTGAGGAAATTGTTTGAAGTAAGCTTTGATGAAATTTTCAGCTTCTGAAAGTGTAACTTCAATGGTTTGAGAGAGGCTGAACGCACCCATGCCATAGATCAAACCGAAATTGATTGCTTTAGCTGCCCGGCGTTGTTCCTTTGTGACCTGTTCGATCGGAATGCCATTTACTGCGGCTGCCGTTGCAGCATGGATATCCTTACCGTCCCGGAAAGCCTGTAGCATAGCCTCATCCCCTGACATGATGGCTACAATCCGTAATTCTATCTGACTGTAATCAACAGATACAAGCACACAACCCGGTGCAGCAATAAAGCCTTCCCTGACTTTGCGACCAAGCTCAGTTCGCGTCGGGATGTTCTGTAAATTGGGATCGGATGAAGCGATCCGCCCTGTAACTGATCCGGTTTGATTATAGGATGTATGCACCCGACCGGTTTGTGGATTCACCTGCAATGGGAGAGTATCAATGTAGGTCGATTTTAGTTTGCTCAATTCACGGTTTTCGAGAATCAAGTCCACAATATGATGCTGCCCGCGCATGGTTTCCAGCACATCAGCAGAGGTTGAAAATAACCCACTTGCGGTTTTCTTCCCACGATCAGGAGGTAAAAGTTTGAGATTATCGAATAATACCTTGGAAAGTTGTTGGGTCGAGTTCAGGTTAAATCTAAATCCGGCGGCTTTCGTTACTTCATCTTCGATCTCGATCAACCGTTTCTGTAATTCAGACGACATCTTTTTAAAGAATGCCAGATCCAATGTGATCCCGGTCTCTTCCATGTCGGCCAGGACACTGACCAGAGGCATTTCCACCTCGGTCAGGAGATTGACTGCATGGGTAGATTCCAGCTCTTTTTGTAAGGGTGGAATTAGCCGTAGAGTTGTTTCGGCATCGTCAGCCGCATACGGGGCAGCTTTTTCGATCTCAACGTCCGCCATACTTAGCTGATTTTTACCTTTACCGATCAGGTCTTCTATGTGGGTCATCTCGTGCCCCAGTCGAACCCAGGTCAAACCTTTTAAGCCCAGATTCCTGCTGGCAGGATTGATCAACCATTCAGCGATCATGGTGTCAAAGGATAATGGAAATACAGGGAGACCGTGACGTTTCAATACCAGGGCATCATATTTGATATTATGCCCGGCTTTTTGGATGGTCGGATTTAAGAATGGCTGCGATAATGCTTTAACCACCGTTTCGAGGGGCATTTGCTTATTATTCAAAATATGATGACCCACCGGGATATAGTAGGCGGTTCCAGGTTCGATGCACACGGAAATTCCCACCAGTTCTGCGCGCATGGGGTCGGTGGAATTGGTTTCTGTATCCAAGGCAATTAATTTAGAGGCATTGATCTTTTTGATGAGGTCTTCCAACACCTGGTTTGAATCGACGATCACTGTTTTCAGGTTTCCTGAGGGTTGTGATTCATCTTTTGGGCTGGAAGAATCAAAAAGATTAAGCTGGTGACTGGGGGTTGGAGGCCTGACTACCTTGACCATGGCTTGAAACCGGGGGATTAACGTTCGGAATTCAAGTTCACGGAAGATACTTTCAACAGTTTTTATATCGAAATCGGATGTTACTGCATTTTTTAGATCCAGAGTAATCGGAGCAAAATTAACTATCCTGGCCAGGGTCTGGCTCATATAGGCCATTTCTTTATTTGCCTCCAATTTTGTCCTTACCCCCTGGGCGAGTTTATCCAGGTTGGCGTAGATTTCATCCAAAGTCTGGTAAGTCTGCAAAAGGGAGGAGGCAGTTTTTTCGCCAATACCCGCCACACCCGGAATATTATCCGATTTATCTCCGATCAACGCTTTGAAATCCACCACCTGATCAGGTCGAACGCCTAGGAAAGCTTCCACATCCTTGGGCGTGTAATCCTTTGCATCCGCCATTCTATGCCCAGGAAGGTTGACAATAATCCGGCTGGTCACCAATTGCAGCAGGTCTTTATCGCCGGTGATGATCTTTACTCCCAACCCCTGTTCTTCCGCCTGGCGGGATATTGTTCCCAGGATATCATCAGCTTCATAATTCTCCAATTCCAACCGCGGTATGTTGAAAGCATCCACCAACTGCTTTATGCGTTCTATCTGAGTCCTTAAGTCATCCGGCATCTTGGCCCGAGTGCCTTTATAGGCAGAGTAGATGGTATCCCTGAAGGTTTTTCCTACATCAAATGCGACAGCGATATATTCCGGTTTTTCCTGTTCAAAAATTCGAAGCAGGACACTGGCAAATCCATATACTCCCGCAGTAGATTCTCCTCTACTGGTGATCCAACGGGTATCCGGGGAATGGGCAGGGTTTAGAGCAAAATAGGAACGGTAAGCCAGAGCGTGTCCGTCAATCAGTATCAGAGTTGGGGGCATGGATCAATTCCTCATATGAAATGTATAAGAATAGTCTATCACGCGCTAAAATCAGTGGCAAGCTGAAAATGAAACCGTTATAATGATGTAGCATTATCAAACTTATACACCCGGTGACCTGTGACCCGTAATTTGGTCACCTTCAGAAAGGATTATGGAATGGATGAATTCGATGTGGTGGTTGTAGGTGCTGGCCCTGGAGGATATGTTTCAGCAATCAAAGCTTCGCAGCTTGGGTTGAAAACTGCAATTGTTGATAAACAATGGCTGGGCGGGGTGTGCCTGAATGTCGGCTGCATCCCATCAAAAGCTCTCCTGCGAAATGCAGAAATTGCCCATTTGTTGCGTGAGCGTGGCAAAGAATTCGGTTTCAGTTTCGATAATCTGTTACTTGATTACACGGCTGCATTAAAGCGCAGCCGGCAGGTCTCTGATCGGTTAACGAAGGGTGTCGGTTTCCTGATGAAGAAAAATAATATCCAGGTGTTCATAGGTTCTGCGAAATTTGCTAATGCGCATGAGATCCAGATAACCAAACAGGATGGCTCCACTGATACATTGAAATCAAAGAACACTATTATCGCCACCGGCGCATCTGCAGGCGGCGTCCCCGGCATCACGATCGACGGTAAAAAAGTAGTGACCTATTTGGAAGCCATCCTTCAGGATTTTGTTCCTGCATCTGCAGTAATCATTGGGGCAGGCGCAATGGGTTTGGAATTTGCGACCATTTGGAGTGGATATGGCGCAAAGGTCACCCTAGTAGAAATGCTGCCCCGTATTGCGCCGTTGGAGGATGAAGAAGTAAGTCAGGAATTGACCCGCTCCTTCACCAAACGCGGAATTGTTTCACTTGCCGGGCATAAGGTAGTATCCATCAAACCTTCAGACAGGGGTGTTGAGGTAGTCGTCTCTGGCCCAGATGGTGAAAAAACACTTCAAGCTGACCAGGCTTTGGTGGCGATAGGCTTCAAACCCAATACTGCCAATCTAGGCCTTGAAGAAGTGGGAGTCAAACTTACTCCGCGCGGACATGTCGAAGTAGATGACCGCATGGCCACATCCGTGCCAGGCATCTGGGCGATAGGGGACGTGACGGGTAAACTGCTCCTGGCACACGTCGCATCGACCCAGGGAATACTGGCAGCCGAGGCGATCGCTGGAAAACAGACCACTCCCATCAATTACACCATGGTCCCGCGAGCGACATACAGCCAGCCACAAATTGCATCCTTTGGTCTTACTGAAGCTCAAGCAAAAGAAAATGGATATGAGATAAAGGTCGGAAAATTCCCACTGCAGGCGAATGGCAAAGCGCTAGGGTTGGGTGAAAACGGTGGATTTTGCAAGCTGATCATTGATTCCAAGTATGGCGAAATCCTGGGTGCACATCTGATCGGCGTTGAAGTGTCAGAATTATTGCCAGAGTTTACATTGGCACAACGCATGGAGCTTACCGCAGAAGAGATCGCCTCAAATATCCATGCCCACCCAACATTGAGTGAAGTGATAATGGAAGCAGCGCATGCAGCATTAGGTCAATCCATACAGATTTAGTAGAAGCTGAGAGTTGTTCAGAAATAATTTACAATAATTTATGAATGTGGATTTAAGATTTTCTTAATGGTTTCTTAATTGACTTTACTGGATAACTGATTTATACTGTTCATTAGGAGCTTAGCTCACAATTATGCGAGATTTATCTCAAAAAAGTAGAGAGTAATAACTGCAGCATGCGGATATATCCGTGTGCTGCTTTTTTATCTCATCCCTGGAAGGAGAAAAAATAAAATGGATTATGGAATGATCGGGAAGATTGAAAAAGCTAAGAGGTATGCCCAGGAACGCAGCCGAATTCACCTGAATTCAATGTCAGTCACATTTGAAGGCGAGAACAATTCGCATGTCGTTAATTTTGAAAATGGAATATGGCATTGCGATTGTGATTTCTTTCATACCCGGTCGCGGTGCAGCCATACCATGGCGCTCGAAATGATCCTTGAAGGGCTTGTTCCCGAAACAGAAGTTGAATAAGATATTTGTTTTACATGAAGCAGCAGGCAATTTTGCCTGCTGCTTTCTTTTAATTAGGTAGCCTAAAAATCAATTCGGAACAAAGGCAACAATATGCTATATATTACAAAGGTGTCCCTGATCCTTAATTACGGTTAATTGAATTGCCACTCAGACAAAAGTGAGTAAGGGTTTTCTTCATCTTCAAGTCGTAGTAATACCTCCAATAAATTTGAAAGAGAGAATCCATAAATACCGGTTGGAAATTATTCGCAGTGAATATATTTTGAATTAACCTAATAGAACCTCGATTACTACTTCGTTTATCAATTAAACAGCCACTTGATTCTAATTTGACTCGTGCTAGAATGTTCTTACCTGTCGTGTTTACTAGTCAACCTAACACTGTACAGGCGGATATGGGAGGAGAAATGTTATTCAGAAGCAAAAGTAATTTCAACTGGCTTCAAATAGCAATGGTATTGATTCTTGTTTTAAGCCTGACCGCCGTGAATTTTGCTCCGGTTATGGCATCCAGCCCAGCATCAGGCAGCACCTGTGACACAGAGTACATCGTCCAGTGGGGAGACACCCTGTACCTGATTGGTTTACGCTATGGAGTCAGCTGGCCTGAGATCGCTGCAAATAACGGGATCGGCTCGCCCTACTGGGTATATGCCGGCCAGCACCTATGCATTTCTGGAGCGGGCAGCAGCGGTGCTTCAGGCAGTGAGGGTGTTTCAGTGGCGGTTACTGGAAATAATGTCGATAAAAGCGTTAGCTTCAAGACATCCAAACTACCAAAACAGGAAATCTTTGACGTAATGATCGGTACATGTGCCAGCACCGGCATCGGCGGCAAGGTCGTTGGCAAGATAAAAACTGATGGTGTAGCAGCTGTCTTCTCTGGTAAGGTTCCAATCCCATCATCTTTATATGGGGTTAGCTGCCTGGCAGTACGCATCAGCAGCCGGGTCACCAGCCGGACCGGATATGATACGTTCATAAATGGCTCAGGAACAGGGACCGTGACTGGTGACCTAAATTTTACAGTGAATAGTGTAGTCAGGAATAAGACAGTTACCATCGCGATCAGCCACGCAATCAAGGGTGAAAAATACAAGGTTTATATCGGTCCAGAAGGGATGGGTTCTTCCGGTGGAACCCTTGTGGATGCATTTGTACCTTCCTCCAATAAATCATTCAATATAACTTATTCCATTCCCAGCAAGTATAAAGGTGCAACCAAACTGGATTTGCGTATCCAGGGATTTACAACAAGTGGAATGGTTTTTTATACCTTTAAAAATACGACACATTGAGGCATCAAAAAATAAATTAGATATTAGTTTACCTTCCAGGCACGGGTTTCTTTCCAGGTTACTGGTAATCGAAAAAACATAACGTGAGACTCACAGGATCAGGTCACTGCATTAACTTGCTGTGGCCTGATCTTTATCTCCATTTGTTGATTCCAACATGGAATCTAAATAAACCATTTAATCAGAGTATAGAATCAGGCATAAGTGTGGACAGTTCAACCGGGCACAATTTTATTTATTGTAAATAAGGTAAAATTCATTATTGACCGTTTTTATGGACCATGAAAGGGATATTTCTTGTTTGAAATTGTATTTTTAGGTACTTCCGCTTCCGCCCCGTCAGTTCACAGAGGGCTTTCAGCCCAGGTCGTGAAACATAATGAGCACCGTTTTTTGATCGATTGCGGCGAAGGCACTCAGAGACAGATATTGCAATCCGGCCTTGGGTTTAAACACTTGAATAAGATCCTGATCACCCACAGCCATCTTGACCATATCCTGGGTCTGGCTGGGCTACTTTCCACCTTCATGCGATGGGAAGCGATTGAATCCCTGGATATATTGGGGGGCAAGGCTTCCCTTGAAAGAATATCCGACCTTTTATATGGTGTTGTATTACGAAACACACCTGCTCCGATGACTATTAACCTGGTTGAAATTCATCCGGGAGTCATCATCGATGAGGAAGATTTTACAATTACTGCCTTTCCGGTGTATCACCGGGGCCAAGATTGTTTTGGGTTCAGGTTTGACGAAAAAGGCAAACGTCCTTTCCTGGCAGAGAAAGCAGACGAAATGGGGGTTCCTGCCGGACCATTACGAAAAGATCTGGTGAACGGAAAGTCAGTAACCCTTGCTGACGGCAGGATCATTCAACCTGAAGAGTTATTGGGTCCAATGAAGGAAGGTACTCGCCTGGTTCATGTAGGTGATGTTGGCCAGACTGAGAACCTGATCAATGAGTGCATGGGAGCTGATACCCTGGTGATCGAAGCCACCTATCTTGAGGAAGAAGCGGATATGGCCAGGCAATTCGCACATTTAACGGCCAAGCGGGCGGCTGAATTGGCGGTAGCCAGTGGGGTGAAACAACTATTATTGACCCATATTTCACGCAGGTACCGCGAAAAAGATGTTCAAGCCGAAGCCCAGGCAATTTTCCAAAACTCTGTGGTTGTAAGGGATTTCGATTCTTTCACATCAAAAAGAGATTGAGATTTTTTTTACATAAGTCTAAAAGAAAATTCTAAATGGAGTGGCACTTAGCAGATGGTTAATCGACCATCTGCTTTTGTTATGGAATATTGTATTGATTCCGGTTTTATGACATTCATCACCCTTTCTATATGACACATTTCCCGATTAATTAATTGACTCTTTGGGAATATTAGTCATAATGACTATGTAGGAAATGGACTAATTATTTAATATCTTCGAGCATAATCGATATTAGCAGCATTAATAACGTCGAAATCGGAAAATTCTTCCTACAAACCAGCAATTACAGCCAAAGTTAAGCAACACCCAAATTATCTTGTGAAAAGGAGAATATATGCCACAAAACTTTAAAGAAGCATTAGAGTACTCTGATCGTTGGCTGGGTATCATCAAGAAGACAGTAGTCACACAGGATGAAGGCAAAGCAATCATTGATGAAAGTAAAAATAATTTTTCTGAATATTTTAATAAGAACTGGCTGGAATACCGGAAATCAGTAACCGAAGCAGGTGATTGGGCTGCCACAGAATGGACAGGGCGCGGAGCGGTCTTCGAGGATGTACTGGGCAGGAAGTATATTGACTGCCTGGGGGGTTATGGCATGATGGACCACGGGTGGAGTCATCCGGACGTTGTTGCAGCAGTTGCTGCACAACTTCAACGCACACCCATGCCCAGCCAGGAACTGATCGATCCTTTACGAGGCGTCCTGGCGCACCTGATGGCTTCCATCACACCTGGTGACCTGAAATATTCGTTTTTCTGCGCCAGCGGAACTGAAGCGATTGAAGGAGCCATAAAGCTTGCCAAGATGTATACCAAAAAAGCAGGCTTTATTGTTGCCACCAAGGCATTCCACGGGAAGACCATGGGTTCTCTCTCCATGATGGGAAAGGCCGATTACCGGGTTCCACCGGGAATAATGTATGGCGGTCCGGTATACCATGTTCCATATGGGGATGCTGCAGCGGTTGAGAAACAGCTTGATATCTGTGACACAGTAGGAATTGGAATAGCTGCTGTATTAATGGAACCCATTCAGGGCGAAGCTGGTGCGATCGTTCCACCGGATGATTTCTGGCCTCGGATCCGCAAGGCGACGAAAGAACATGGTGTTCTCCTCATTGCAGACGAAGTCCAGACAGGTCTTGGCCGGACAGGCAAGATGTGGGGTGTTGATCACTGGGGTGTTGTCCCGGATATTCTTGCTGTTGCTAAATCGCTTGGCGGCGGCGTCATGCCCATCAGCGCTTTCTGTTCGACAGAGGAAATCTGGCAGTGCATGATGTACCCGAACCCATTCATTCACACTACAACCACAGGCGGTGGGGCTTTAGCTTGCTCCGCAGCGATTGCGGCTATCAATGTCGCATTAAAAGAAGATTTTCCAAAGATGGCTGCCGAAAAGGGTGCATATTTGATGACCAAGCTGCAAGTTCTTGCCAAAAAGTTCCCGAAGATCTACGATTTTATCTCCGGCAAGGGATTGCTTGTTGGACAACATTTCAAGAGCCCGGAAATTGGTTTCCAGGTAGCCGCCGGATTGTTCAAACGTGGTGTATTAGTTGCAGGCACCCTGACAAGTGCCCACACTATCCGGATTGAACCTCCTTTGGTTATTACATATGAACAGATTGACACAGTCCTCAGCCGATTAGAGGAAGTGCTCAATGAAGTAAATAAGACATTGTAATCGTTGTCCAATCATATTTAAACCATATCACGAGGAGAAGATAAGATGATACTTGAAGGATATCCATATGCCTGGTTGGTAATTCTGTTCATAGCATTGTTCTTTTTAGTAAGGTTGGGGGTGGGAATTTGGGCCGGACGACAGGTACAGGATAATACGGATTATGTGGTTGCAGGCAGGAAACTACCCATCCATATGGCTGCTGCTTCAATTATGGCGACCTGGTTCGCTGCAGAAACACTCATGGGAGCATCTCAAACAGCATACGATTACGGTTTTCAAGGTGTAATCTTCGACCCATTTGGTGCTTCATTCTGTTTATTCATATCTGGCCTATTTTTTGTTCGCCTGATGCGCCGCGCAAAATATATCACGATAGTGGACTTCTTTGAACGACGTTATAACAAAACCATGATCATCCTTTCAGTGATCGCGCAGATGTTGACTTACTTCTCCTGGACTGCAGCGCAGATCGTGGCTGGAGGTGCTATTGCACAAGGAATTTTCGGTGTTGATCCAACCTGGGGCATGATCATCATCATCACCATCGTTGCTGCATATACTACGATGGGCGGTATGTTGGCAGATACACTATTGGATTTCTTCCAGATGTTCCTTACCGCTGGTGGAATTACGCTGGTTTTTATCAGCATGCTGATCGCAGTCGGCGGCTTCCCGGGACTTATCAATGGAGCAGGATCTACGTACGTTTCACAGCCTTTCAGTCTACTACCCATCGCAGGGGAAGGTTATCTGGGTTACTCCGGTCTCACAGGTTGGATGTACTGGATGGCAGCCTGGATGGCGATTGGCTTAGGTTCCGTAGCCACACAGGATTTGATGCAGCGGTCCATGGCAGCCCGCAACCAGGCAACCTCGGTCTATGGCTCTTATGGGGCTGGCATACTTTACCTGTTCTTTGGGATCATGTCCCCATTGATCGGTATCATGGTCTATAAACTAAGCCCGGGTTTGGAAGATACGAGTTATCTTTTAGTTTCTGCCGCAATGACTCACCTGCCACCCATACTCACAGCCATCTTCATTGCTGCCCTAACTTCGGCACTTATGAGTACATCTGACAGTTCATTACTGGCTGGAGCATCAGCAGTTACAGAAAACCTCATTCCAGTCATCACTGGTAAGAAACTGGAAGGTAAAGCAGCCTTGTGGTGGACACGCGGGATGGTTATATTCAATGCCGTGGTCGCAATATCTATCGCACTTTGGGCGCAGACGATCTATGAACTCTCGATCATGGCCTGGTCACTGCTATTGGTTGGTTTATTTGTTCCATTTGCTTTCGGTATGTACTGGAAAAAAGCCAACTCCTGGGGAGCCGTTGCTGCATTTGTGGGCGGTTTCCTGACCTGGGCTGCAGCAATCGTCTTCTTCTTCAACACAGGCTTTGGCGGACAATCTACTGCAGCGGTGTGTGAACTCGCGTCTGATCCGGGTGTCTACAGTGATGGCTGGTGGTGTGCCATGTGGGATGCAGTTTATATTGGTTCCTTTGTAGCATTCTTTGCATCCATGTTGCTGATGATCGTTGTTTCCCTGGCAAGCCAGAAAGTCAGCCCACCGAGAGTGCTAGTTGACTACTATGGTGAAGCACTTGATCCAAGCCTGAAGTTGAACTTTGGCTTATTACCGATCAGGGATGCTTTCCGCAAGATCACAAAAGAGGAAAAAGAGAATACTTAGAAATGCCTCTGTGGACCTTTAAGTAATCAGGTCTTCTGGGTAAAGAAATCTACTAATACACAAATAGGGCATCCGAAGTCGATAGGCTTCGGATGCCTGAATTAACTTAGAAAGTAACAAATATCATTTATACTTCTTCTTAACCTTACTAACCTGGAAAATATTATGCCCGACTTTAAAACGATCATTCTCATTATTGGAATTCTGCTATTAATAGTCATTCTCACCCGGAAAGCCATCTTAAAACAAAAACTGGAGTTGGTTAACCCGGTCCGTCCACCCAAGATCAAAACCTTGAAAAAGGGTGAGATGGTTGCAGCTGATGATCAATTCGAAAAACAATGGAAAAGTCTTTCTTATCTGTTGGGTCTGGCTGCTCTGGGTAATCTCTACTCGGCTTATTTGTCAGGCCGCAGCGCTTATACCACCCTGAGCACAGTATTGTGGATCGATTGCGGAGTAAGTTTGATAGCTGCAATTGTTGCAGTAGTTTTGTGGCGGAAGAAGACCAAAGACCTGGCTTATACCTATATGGGCATTATCATTGTTCAGGTTATGTTTTTTCTGTCAACAGGAAAATATCTGATCGCGATGGTTCACATATTTCCATTGCTCCTGGTCTATCTGGTCATTAAACCTGTCTGGAACACCATGAAATAGTATTACGAAGTTTTTTTGAGACGTAATTAAGTAATAGGCTTACTTACTCTTTTTAGCACGATCGACCCAATTATTCCACCTACCAGCATAATGAATCCGGTTACGGCGAAAGCAGGCTGTACACCTACAGCCGCAGCCATGATTCCGCTGATGGATGGTCCTGCAAACATACCGAGGGCATAAGCGGACTGGTGGAAACCTGTGGCTATCGAGTGTTCTGCAGGTTGTGTGCATTCCATGACCATCCCTAAAAGGATCGGATACGCCAACCCATATCCAATACCCAGGAATCCTTGGGCAACCCATAACCAACTTAACCCGCTGGCATAATAGATCAAAAACATCGCCAGTGCCTGGCATCCAATACTCACAATAATGACCGGTATTTTACCGAATTTTTTAACCAGAGATGGAGTGATGCTATTGGCTGGGACGATGATCAAAAGTTCCAGAATGACAAGGAAGGATAAAGTGCCTGCAGATGCGCCAAAAGTTTTGGCTTGAATGGGGATAAAGCTAAATGTCGCAGCCCAGTCAGCATAGTGAAGGATAATACTGAGAAATGATGGAAGAAGCACTCCAGGCTGCAGGATGATCCTATTAATGGATTGAAATGACACCGTCACCCGGGGCAATACTTTCAACGGGGTGAATAATAGAATCACTGCTGCCATCAGGGCTACTCCTGAACTTAACCAGAAGGGCATGGATTGGCCAAACATTGAAACCAACCAGGGGCAGACCAGACTGGCAGTTACCCGGCCGGCAGCAAATACTATGGTCATTTGAGCAGTGGATTGCAATAACCTGGCAGGCTCTACCTCAGAGGTATAAAGGACGATAAGCAATACCCAGGCGGCCGCAGCAAATCCGATCATGGATCGACCGGCTGTTAATCCCCAAAAATCAGTTCCCAACCCCAGGACCAGTGAACCGGCAGACAACAAGACCAGCATCGCGACAGCTAAAGGCTTCCTCCAACCCAGCCGGTCGGCAATGATCCCGATCGGGAAGCGGCTGACCATTTGCCAGAATCCATACATAGAGAGGACGAAACCCAGTTCAGACAGGGAGCTTACCCTTTCTTGCACATGAACGGGCAATATGGGAATATAAAAGAAAAGACTCAACCAGTAGAGAAAAGCGACAAATAATAAAATATATCTACGGGTATTTGAAGTCATATCTTTATTCCAATCATATAAAAGTTTTTACATCCCTTGGTAATTTATTTTCTCCAGAAAATCAAGTACAGAACCCAGCTAAGGATTACCAAAAAGGTAATCCAAATAGCGGCAATCAGAAGAATGGATTTTCGTTTGTCTACAAGTTGAGAAGGTTGTAATTCAAAAGCTTTTCGACGGGAATCGGCCATAACCTCTGTTGGAATCATTTTTAGGGCAAGCCAGATGCCAAGCGGCAAGAATAAAGCATCATCCAGATATCCTAATACGGGAATAAAATCTGGTATCAGATCAATTGGGCTGAGAGTCATCACCACGATGAAACCACAAAAAAGGCGCGCATACCAGGGTGTTCTTTGGTCGCGATAAGCATAAAATAGAGCGACCACTTCCTTTTCCAGATGTTCTGCCCAGGATTTCAGTCTGTCTTGCCATCTTTGCATCAGAATATTATAGTGTATGGCAGCCCGGGTGTGTAAATGAGATTCTCTTAACCTTAGCCCTGGCGTCCTTGACTCTCTTATGGGTAACAGGTAATATTTCTTCATGTACTTAAAAGGCAGTAAGTGGAGTATGTTAAAGAAACGCCGTCCATTACGGATTGGACGAATTCTATTTATCCTGGCACTGATTGGCGGAGCAGTGTATGTCAATGCGGTGATCGTTCCTGAGACCCCCCCGCTGTTTGTTCCTACACAGACTCCAACCCGTGCTCCTGAAACCTATATTGTGGATGCGGAGGCACTTGCGTTGCAAGGAAAATTCCTTCAATCCATTGAGACATATGAAGAAGCGATCAAGGTTGACCCAAGGAACGCCACTAACTTTATTTCCCTGGCTAAAATTCAAATTTATAACCAACAATATAACGATGCTCAGATCAGTGCTGAAAATGCACTGTTGATCAATAATAATAACCCACAGGCAAATGCCATGCGGGGATGGGCATTAACCCTGCAGGATGATTACCTTTTGGCAGAAACAGCCATAAAACGTGCCTTGGAATTAGATAATAACAACGCCATGGCACATGCATTTTACGCAGAACTATTGATGCGCATGGTTGAAGCCGACCAGGGTGCGATCGGTGCAGTGGATAAGGCATCGGATGAATCCAAATTGGCTCTGGCCCTTGCTCCAGATATTATGGAAACCCACCGGGCACGTGGTATTGTTTTTCAAAACACATCAAATTATGACCTGGCTGTAGAAGAATTTAAGACAGCTATTCAACTTAACCCCAACCTGCCGGATTTACATTTATTTTTAGGGTTGGCTTACCGCTCGCTTGATCCTCCCCAATACGATAATGCAGTGGAAGAATTTACCCGGGCAAACGCATTGAACCCTGCCGATCCACTTCCGGATACATACATTGCGCGTACTTATGTCACAATTGGTGAATATGCAAAAGCGATACAATATGCCGAGCAGGCAAAAAATGATGCTCCTACTGACCCATATATGTGGGGTAATCTGGGGACGATGTTTTACCGGAATCGGCAGTACACCGATGCGGTTGTTCCGTTGAAACTGGCTGTTCGGGGAGGAAATGTACCCGATAGCGGAGAAGTTGTAGAAGGCCTTCCCCTGGATTACGGCAGAATCGCAGAATACTACTACTTGTATGGTTTAAATCTTGCGAGGCTCAATGATTGCAATGAGGCAATTCAGATCTCGCAAATGTTAATTCAGGGCGTAAGTAATGATGAAACTGCGGTTTTCAATGCCAATGAAATGATCAATATTTGTCAGGCCAACCTGATCGGTACTGCCACACCTGATTTGAGTTTAACTCCTTCAGATGAGATAACCGAGACACCTACTCCATAGAATGAACTTAAACGGTAAAAGCTTTACTTTCCATACTAAAAAAAGATATTTCAATCCCTACCTGGTGCTGTTGTTACTAACCCTTATCTTTGGTGGCTTATTTATCGTGCGTGGGGTTGATAATGGATCCATAAAACCATTGTATTCCCCCACACCAACAGCTACCAGAACGAATCGATCACTAATTCTTGAAGGAAGAACCCATTTTCAGGCGGGTAATTTAAATGCCGCCATTAAAGCTTACCAGGATGCCATCCAATTAGCACCCGGTGATGGGGGTTTGTGGGCAGAGTTGGCTAGGATTCAGGCGTATTCTTCTGCCAGTTTGACAACCGATGCCTTAAGAAAGGAACGTTTGCAGCAAGCTTTAGCTTCGATCGACAAAGCACGGGACCTTTCACCTGATGATTCCAATGTGCATGCGATTAGAAGCTTTGTTTTGGATTGGAATGCCAACCCGGTTATTGCTGGCGAAGAAGTGGCGGTTTACCTCACTGAGGCAGAGCAGGAAGCTGTGCGCGCGCTTCAGTTGGATAATCGGAATACCCTGGCATTGGCTTTCTACGCAGAGATCCTGACAGATTCACTCAAGTGGACTCAGGCGGAACAGTATATCAACCAGGCAGTCGCGCAGGACAACACCATAATGGATGTGCACCGAATCTATGGTCAATTATGGGAATCACTGGGTGATTACCCGTCTGCGATCGAAGAATACAAAATAGCCGCGGAGATCATGCCCAATATGACCTTTTTGTATATTTATATTGGTGCAAATTATCGAAGAATGGCCGCCAATGACCCAGAGTCTCCCTATTATGTAGACGCGCTGGATTATTTTGAAAAGGCAGCTGATGTGAACACTCAGATAAATATATCTGACCCGATCCCCTATATTGCGATTGCAAAGACTTATGCTCAGATGGGTCAGTTTTTAATTGCCTCACGAAATGTGCAAAAAGCACTTACTCTGGATCCCACCAGCCCGGATGTATATGGTCAGCTGGGAATTATCTATTTTAAAGCTAAAAATTATGAAGGAGCGATCCCTGCGTTGAAATGCGCCATTTATGGCTGTGATGCAGTGGAGAGCTGTGCAGCCAGGGAATGTGACCCGGAAGTTGATCCTGAGATCATAATCACCGGTTTGCCGATTTCAAACACCACTGTGGTCTATTACTATACATATGGCTCCGTCCTGGCAGGGCTAAGCCGGGCGACCAATGATTACTGCACTGATGCGATCAAAGTATTTTCCGAGATCAGGTCCCAATATTATCGTGATAAAGATATCATGAGCATCGTTCAAGCTGGTGAACAGATCTGCGCATCGCAGAATGTGACTCCTACTCCGTAACTTTGGTTTTATCCATACCGGTCAGGAATTATATAAACCAGGAAGAATTAGAATCTTAAGTAATTTCCTGTGTCATTGTTTGAATAGTCTCCTCAAGTTTATATATGAATTGTATAAGAATCGATTCAATTCTCTTGACTCCAAAGTCCAAGGCGGTTATTATTAGCATACATTAGCACTCTAGGTTACAGAGTGCTAAATTCAAGAAAATCGATATTCAAATTTAGAGTGGAGGCATTTATGGCAGTAAAAATGAAACCCCTGGGCAGCCGTGTCGTTGTCGAACCAATTGAGCAGGAAGAAATCACTCCTGGTGGTATCGTCCTTCCGGAAACAGCCAAAGAGAAACCCCAAAAAGGAATTGTTCTATCTGTTGGCGATGGCGAGCGTGATGATGAGGGCAAACGCATCCCCATGGATGTAAAAGTAAAAGATACCGTTTTGTATGCAAAATACAGCGGCACCGAGATCAAACTGGATGGCAAAAAATTACTCATCCTGCGCGAAGCTGATATTCTCGCCATTCTTGTAGACTAATATTTTTATAATCACGATTAATGAAGGAGATTTACTATGGGAGCTAAACAACTTGTATTTGGTGAAGATGCACGCCGCAGATTAAAAAGCGGTGTGGATATGGTCGCCAACGCTGTAGCAACAACACTTGGCCCGAAAGGCCGCAATGTAGCCCTGGACCGAAAATTCGGTTCACCCACCATCACTCACGATGGCGTTACCGTTGCAAAAGAAATTGAACTCGAAGATCCTTTTGAAAATATGGGTGCACAGCTTCTAAAGGAAGCTGCGACCAAAACCAATGATATTGCCGGTGACGGTACTACCACCTCCACTGTTCTGGCTCACGCCATTGTGACCGAAGGTTTGAAAAACCTGGCCGCTGGCGCCAACCCGATGCTGCTCAAGGGCGGTATCGAAGCTGCCACCAAGGCAGTTGCTGCCAAGATCAAGGAACAGGCAATTGAGATCACCACTAAAGATGAGATCGCCAATGTAGCCACCATCTCGGCTCAGGACCGAAACATCGGTTCCTTAATCGCTGATGTCATGGACAAAGTTGGTAAAGATGGCGTCATCACTGTCGAAGAATCCAAAGGTCTTGAATTCGAAACTGAATATGTTGAAGGTATGCAGTTCGACCGCGGTTACATCTCTGCTTACTTTGTAACCGACCCCGAGCACATGAAATCCTCCATCGCAGATCCGTATGTATTGATCTATGACAAGAAGATCTCTGCTGCCACAGATATCGTTCCTCTCCTCGAGAAACTGGTTCAGATCGGTAAACGTGAACTGTTAGTCATTGCCGAAGATATAGATGGTGAAGCCTTGGCCACCCTGGTTCTAAACAAGCTGCGTGGAATGCTTAATGTCCTCGCCGTAAAAGCCCCCGGTTTTGGCGATCGCCGCAAAGCCATGCTTCAGGATATTGCCATCCTGACTGGTGCAACTGTCATCTCTGACGAAACGGGCCGCAAACTGGAAACAGCCGTATTGGCTGATCTTGGCCGCGCCGAAAAGATCGAAGCTGACAAAGACAATACCACGATCATTGGCGGTAAAGGTGATTCCAAAGGCATCAAAGGCCGCATCGACCAGATCCGTGTTGAAATCGATAATACCACCAGCGATTATGATCGCGAAAAACTTCAGGAGCGTTTAGCCAAGCTCTCCGGCGGCGTCGCCATCATTCGTGTTGGTGCTGCAACCGAAACTGAACTAAAAGAAAAGAAACACCGTGTTGAAGACGCACTCTCCGCAACCCGCGCGGCTGTAGAAGAAGGTATCGTCCCCGGTGGTGGTGTTGCCCTGATCAACGCCATGGCTGGACTTGAAACCCTGAAGATGGACAATGAAGACGCCAAGATCGGTGTTGCCATCGTCCGCAAATCACTTGAAGTTCCCATGCGCAAGATCGCTGAGAATGCAGGGAAAGACGGTTCCGTGGTTGTTGAAAACGTGCGCCAGATGCAGAAGAAAACCAAGAACCTGCACTTCGGTTACGATGTACTCCGCGAAGAATATCTTGACCTGGTGAAAGCCGGTGTCATTGACCCCGCCAAAGTAACCCGCGGTGCCCTTGAAAACGCTGCTTCCATTGCAGCCATGATCTTGACGACCGAAGCCTTGATCACGGATGTTCCTGAGAAGGATAAACCCGCACCAATGGCTCCACCCGAGTACTAAGCCGAGTAATTTGAACTTAAAGAGGTTGGCTACAAGCCAACCTCTTTTTTGTTAATAAGTATGAAAAGCCTTTGACAGTCAATTAATAAACAGCGGTGCAAGCACCGCCCAACGATAGGACTAATTATACGCCATCGTCTACTGGTGGAGCAGTTGGTCCATAATCGAGCACTTCCCGTGCCTGCGTATTCGCCAGTTGGGGACCGATCACACCTTTCTGCTCGAGGCTATCCACCATTCTGGCGGCGCGGGTGTATCCAATCCGCAGCCTTTTTTGGAGCAGCGAGATGGATGCCCGGCCTTCACGACGGACAAGGTCTGTCACTTCATCCATGAGCGGATCTTCCCTACTATTAGTCAGGTTGCCCGAACCGAATAGGTCAGTCTGTTGGAAGTCACCTGATTGAGGTACTGGCAGGTTTTGCTGGATAAAACCAGCATCACTTGTATGGGCATCACCGCCAGCAGCAGCATTCTTCCAATAATCCACAATTTTTTGGATCTCAGTCTCAGAGACATATCCACCCTGCATTCGGACTGGTGCAGCAGCATCCGGTGCCTGGAACAACATATCACCGCGGCCAAGTAAATGCTCGGCACCTGGCTGATCCAACACTACCCGGCTATCGGTATTACTTGCCACCGCAAAAGCGATGCGGGAGGGGAAGTTTGCTTTAATATTCCCGGTAATGATATCTGTCGAAGGGCGCTGCGTGGCAACGATCAAATGCAATCCAGTCGCCCGAGCCATTTGAGCCAACCTGGCAATTGCAGCTTCGGTTTCATTCTTTGCCAGCATCATGAGATCAGCCATCTCATCGATGATGATCACCAGGATCGGCAATTTCCGCTCACCCCGTAACAGCATACGCACATTATATTCTTCGAGATTTCTTGCTCCGGTAGCTGCAAATTTGTGATAACGGGTATCCATCTCACGCATCATCCATTGCAGTGCTCCGACCACTCGCTCAGTCTCAACAATAACAGGCGCGAGCAAATGGGGGATGCCGTTATAACCAGTCAATTCCACCCGTTTTGGGTCGATGAGGATCAGCTTTAGATCGTCAGGGGTATTGTTTATCAGCAAACTGGTCAAGATCGTATTAACGCACACCGATTTCCCTGAGCCTGTCGCACCAGCGATCAATAGATGCGGCATTGTGGACAGATCAGAAACGATCTGGGTACCAGACACATCCTTGCCAAGTGGAATTCTCAGAGGTGATTTCTTGCGTTTATAAGCCGGGCTGTCCATAATATCGCGCAACCGGACAATAGTGGTGGTTTCATTTGGAACTTCAATACCCACGTAATTGCGTCCTGGAACCGGCGCTTGAATTCGGATTCGTGTGGCTGCCAGCGCCAGAGCGAGATCATGAGAAAGCGATACGATCTTTGCCACCCTTACGCGGGTTTGTCCGGCACGGTTTTCAACGAAATCTGGTTCCACACCAAACATGGTAACCGAAGGACCGCTAAGTATTTCAACCACATGAGCAGGAGCACCAAATGATGTGAGGGTCTCTTCGATAACCCTTGCTCTTTGCATATCTAATTTTTCGTTCTCAACCTGGGGTATTCCGTACTCCAAAATATCATCCATATTTGGAAGCACCCAGTGTGTGCTTTGCATTTCTTTTATTACCGGTTCTGGATTTACCATTTCTTCGGCTACTGATTTCGTTTCCATATTCAGATCACTATCCAATGGAATGAGATCAGCCTCGTCATACCTTGAGTTGAATGGCTGATTATGGAAAACCTGTTCCAGCTTATCAATTGGCAGTTTTGCACCGAGGATTGTTGTCTTGATAAAATCAATGATCTGTGAGAATGACAAATCAAAGGATAGGATCAATGCAATCAGCAGCCATGCGAGTAAGGCCAGAAATGCACCAACATCCCCCAGGCTTTTTACCAGGAAATAAAGGATTAACCCACCAACAATTCCACCCCCGCGGCCTGCTTCAGCCAACGGGTATGGATCTTCGGCTCCCCCGGCAAAAAGATGAAGGAATATTAATATATTCAAATACAATAGAACCAACCCGGAAATTTGTTCAAATGGTAATCTGGGCAGCTTTTCGATGCGCCTCAACACCATATACAATCCGCCGGCGATTAATCCAATGGGAATGGCTAACACTCCCCATCCAACCATCCACTTTAGTATAGTGGAAACCCATGAAATTGCCTTGTTCGAATCTCCGGAAAAAAGACTGATAAGAGAAATCAATCCTGCTAAAACCAGGATTACACCAAAAATGTCCAATTTACGTTCAGGGGATATACTGAAATAAGGAGTTCTTTCTGGGGCAGATTTTCGTTTTGTCCCTGGAGTATAGACTCCATGAACTACACCACTTTTTCCAGAAACCGGTTTTGGAGTCCATTTCTTCCCATTTATCGGTGTTTTCGACCGCTTAACCATCTGTTTTTGCTGTGTCATACGCACCACCTATCACCAAGAATCTTGCATGATTCATGCCGGGAACCGGGAAAAAGTAATGGACATCATATGGCGATAAAGTAGCTTTTTTTTACTTAAAACCAAAAAAACGCCGGCTGGCGTTTTTTGCGGAGAGGGTGGGATTCGAACCCACGGTGGTCCAGAGGGCCACAACGGTTTTCGAGACCGCCCCGATCAACCACTCCGGCACCTCTCCAATTCAAGTTTGAATTATATCAGAGCAATTGTGTATTTCATGCAATATTAATTTGTGTATGCACATCTAAATCCACGTTCTGCTCCAGGAGAATCAGGATCATGGCTTGATCGATGTGATGACCGACTATATTTAATTGGACCATTCCATGCAGCACCCTTTAAGACCCGCTTTTCACCTTCTAAAGGTCCTTGTGGATTAGAAATAACACCTACCTGGTAATACCTTTCACCATACCAGTCATATACCCATTCCCGCACATTCCCACCCATGTCTAAAACACCATAAGTACTTTTTCCCTCAGGTATACTACCAGATGCAACCAGACCGCCGCGAATTTTTCCGACATTTGCCTGATTGAGATGAGGAGGGTTATTACCCCAGGGATAGATCTGATTCGAATGGCCACTTGCAGCTTTTTCCCATTGTGCCTCAGTTGGCAATTTTCCCCCAGCCCACTCACAAAAATTCTCAGCTTCCTTCCAAGAAATATATGTTACTGATAATTTGCATATTCCGGATCACCATAATGAGAATATGCAGGGTACGTATTACTCACTGAATAATGGCATACACCTGCATTAACACAGGCACCATAGTCCAGATTAGTAACAGTTTTTATATCTATCCAATAATTGTCCAGGTAAACTTGAAGAGAAAGCTTTCGTTCAGTAATTTCCGGATCCGTAGGTTTTGCACCCATCCAGAAGATTCCCGCGGGAATATCTACCTCTTGCCGTCCATCAAGAGATAAGCGGACATTTTCAGTCCCAGGCGGTAGCATTAATATCGTTCCGGGTAATTGTTTGATCTGAAGTGTGAGAGATTCTGAAGCTGAAATTGTTCGAAATAAATACCTTGCATAAGTCCACGGCTGGGTCTTCATCAATTCAATAATTTTTGTAATAGTCTTTGGGGAATTTTCCGCGATATTTTTACCAGTATTTTTACTGGTATGGAGAATATACATACCAAACATAATGGTTACAAAAAGCATTATTGCCACCAATGGATAAATTGCTTGTAATTTATAAGAATGGTTATTTTTCATATTGGTCAAATAAAGCAGGATATGTCACCGGAGGAAAATCAAGTTCTTTGAATTTTGCTTGTAAAGCTGTTGATGCGTCCGGCTCTCCGTGGATGAGAATTATCTGCTTTGCTTGACCTTTCACCCGGGCTGCGTACTTTATCAACAGGTCCTGCCCGGCATGGGAAGATAAACCTCCAATGGTAGCTACTTCCGCTTTCAGCTGGTATTCTTCCCCAAATATTTTTACCACCGGCTCACGGTCTGCGATACGCCTGCCAAGTGTATAAGGTGCTTGCCAGGAAACGATCAAGATAGTATTACGAGGGTCTTCAATGTTATTTTTTAGGTGGTGCAATATCCTACCGACTTCAGCCATCCCGGAAGCAGAGATGATGATCATCGGATCGCGTCTTTCATTCAACACCTTGGATTCCTCAACTGATTGGACATATGTCAACATATCAAAATCGAGAGCTGGATGCATATGGTCTTTTACAAAAAGACGTGTTTCCGAATCGAAGCATTCTGGATGGCGTGCGAATATTTCGCTCGTACTGACTGCCAGAGGACTATCCACATAAACTGGTATTTTGGGAATCGCATTATGTGTCATCAAATCATTCAATGCATATACCAATTCCTGGGTACGGCCAACAGCAAACGCCGGAATAATAACTTTTCCGCGCCTGGCGTATGTCCTCAGGATGACAGTTTTTAACTCTTCAAATGCTTTCTCAGGATTCTCGTGGGATTTATCTCCATAAGTACATTCCATCATCAAAAGATCAATTCCGTCTTCCGGTTGAACCGGATCACGGACAAGTGGAAGACCGGGTCGACCGATATCCCCTGAAAACCATAATTTGGTTTTCTTCCCCTTTTCATTAATATCCAGAACCACTGCAGCGGATCCAAGAATATGACCCGCATCCACCAGCCGTGCTTTGACTCCAGGAATCGCCTCAAATTCAGTGCCGTACTCAATAGGCAGAATATACTGGTTTACCCGGGTTGCATCGATGATCGTATAAAGTGGTTCGACGGGAGGTAAACCTTTACGGGCATTCTTTTTATTGATGTACTCCGCATCAGCTTCCTGAATATGGGCTGAATCCCGCACTAGAAGATCAGCCAGGTCCTTAGTGGCAGACGTGGCATAGATGGGACCTGTATATCCGTTTTTAATTAGGTTGGGAAGGTTACCGCAATGATCGATATGGGCGTGTGATAAGATCATCGCATCCAGTGTGGATACATCAAAATGAAAGTTAAGATTCTTTTCAGTTGATTCAGCCCTGCGACCCTGATATAGACCACACTCGAGCAATAATTTATATCCGTTGATCTCCAACAGGTATTGAGATCCAGTGACTGTTTGGGCAGCACCATTGAAGTGAATCTTCATCACAACCTCGAATATGTTAATTAAACACAGATAATATCATTGACCCAAATTGCTGAAATCTCCATGGAAAATGATGCATTAATTCTGAGAGTTCATTCAATGTTGAGGGTTGTTTTTCAGCTATGTCCACCAAAAGATCCCTGGGTAAGATCACATCAGATTCAACTTTATATTGAGCAGCAGTTTGCTTTCGCCAGGATTTAAGATTCTCGATACGGGCTTTCAACTCTTGATCGCATTTCCTTACTTTGGGGGGATATAATGGCTCATTTTGAAGACCGGTTTTTATTGCAGCTAATAGTTCATTGCTGTAGCGTGTGATCGAGTTATTATTGACTCCGCAGTTTTGTAAGGCCTCCCTGGTTTCAGGGCATATATCTGCGATATGAAGCAGCAGATCATTATGAATAACTTTAAATGAGGGTTGGTCACGCCGTTTGGCCTCTTTATTTCTAAAATTTACCAGTTCCCTTAATACTGCTGCTTGCCTTGGATTAAGATAATGGGCACCGGAAATTTTCCATAGCGATTCCAATTCTGTGTCCTGAGGAACGCCATTCACCCTGGATATTCTATTAAAATCTTCGGTTGCTAAACCATCCAGATGCTTTGCGGCTAATTCATTGACCATGATATCCATCAAATTAACCAGGAAATGGGTATCCATACGGGCATAGGATAGCATAACTGCTGACATTGGGCGTTTTGCCCAATCTGCTTTTTGATAACGTTTGTCCAATACAATGCCAAATTTATTTTCAAGGATCGAACCCAGACCAAATGCTGGATAACTTAATATCCGGGCAGCTAACATGGTATCAAAAATGTTCCGAAATTCGAAATGATAATCACGTTTAAGGCAGATCAGGTCATATTCAGCAGCATGAAACACTTTGACAATCTCAGAGGAGGCGAAAATAGGCGCAAGTGGGGAAAGGTCGGAAATCGCTAATGGATCTACAAGATAGTCTGTGTGAAGATTTGAAAGTTGAATCAGACATACCCTTTCCTGATAAGCATGCAGACTGTTCGACTCAGTATCCACAGCTACTTTTTTTTCTTTCAGCAATTCATCGCACATCCCAACTAATGTGTCAGGTGTATCGATCCAAACAGGTGCTGCAAGTTCCAAGTCGCTCATACCCTGATTATAGCCTAAAGATTAACGCCTTTGCGATTGAATATGAAACATTCGGTAACAGAAAGATCGATTATAAGAATGCTGGTGGTATGACTTGTCAGTCAACCTGCCAGATGTTATGATTCAGTTTGTGAGAAGACCGCCAGCCAAGAACGATAAGCAACTTCGAGTCCAACGAACACGCAGAGTGTTGATCATCATCATCCTTTGCACCATTCCCTGTTATTGTCTTGGAATTGTCACCCTGCGAATCCTATCGAATCAACGCATCCAGAAAACTCAAACTCCAACCTCAACCGCCACCCTAACTTTAACCTTAACTGAAACACCCACACCAACAATCACTGCATCGTTAAACCCATCCGCTACATCAACGCCAACCTTCACACCAACCGCGACGAATACAGCAACAACGATACCAACAAATACGCCTCTACCTACTTCAACCTATACTCCCATTCCCCCGACAGATACTCCAGTTCCAAGCGATACTCCAACCGTTCTGATCATCCCTACCGATACAGCAACGTTGGAAATAACCCCTTAAGCATCGAATTTCCTTTGAATATTCCATTGAATTCGGTCTTCCATAATCCCTGTGAATTTGCGAGATATAATTAGCTTAATGAGAACTGCATTCACTTTTCTTCTCGGATTCCAAATTTTTATTTCGGGATGTTCAGGCATTATTCAACCGGGAGAAATTATCCCATCTGACGCCTCAGACCCGGTGAGTACATCAACTCCCTTACAGCCTACTAAAAACAGCGCAATTCCATCAGAAGAACCACTTGATAACTCACCAGAGACACTTATATTATGGGTGCCGGATGATTTTGCGATCAACTCTGGCGAACAAGTTCAAAAACTGTTGATCGACCGTTTGGATGCATTCGAAATCGATAACCCCGGTATTAGCATTGACTTAAGATTTAAAAACGTTAAACAAAAAGAAAGTATGATGGATCTGTTAAACACTGCAAATAGGGTTGCCCCATCCGTCCTCCCTGATCTAATTTTATTGAACAGGAATGATATGGAAACGGCAGCCATAAAAGGTTTGCTCGTACCATTTGATCATTTCCCGATTGATGCTGAAAATAATGGAATATTCCCGGGATTTGAAGATCCAGGAAAACTTCAGGGAAGTACCTTTGGTATACCTGCTGCAGGTGACGGGATTTTCATGATAGATAAGAAATTTGGCGGGGAACAATTACCTGCCTGGAAAGACATATTCAGCTCAAGCCTTATGATTGGATCAAATTTAAATGATCCAAAGGGGACAATCTTCATCGCCCTTTATTTATCTGCCGGAGGTGAACTTACAGATGTCAACGGAAAACCTCACCTCGATCAGGTTATTTTTACCCAATTGCTAACTTTTATTCGGGAAACCAGAATACAATCCGCTTTTCCAGATTGGGCACTGTTGGCATCAGATTGGACTGAGGTGTCGAAACGATTCGAAAATGGCGAATCAGATATGGAAATTAACTGGTATTCATCCACCAGAAAAAACGGATTGGACCAATATACATATCATAGTCTTCCAGGTTTATCTGATTCTTCGGCTACCATAATTTCGGGCTGGTATTGGTCCATAGCAAACCCTGCACCAGAAAGGCCATCCATCAGGATAGAATTGTTGTCATTTTTGAGCCAACCAGTTTTTGCATCTCCATGGAGTAATATTGCTGGATATTTACCTGTATCCAACCAGGAATGGCCAATTATTAGCTCTTCTGCTACAGAATTACAATCCACACTGGAATCAGCAAAACCGCTGCCCGATACGTCAATCTTGATCACTATTGGTCCCGTGATCAGGGATGCAGCGATTCGTGCATATACAACCAGTGATAGTATTGATGAAATAGCCTCTTCAGCTATTGCCCGAATTAATCAAGATAAATGAATAAGGAGAAAAATGCAAATATCCGGTCATAAAAAAGCTTTATTCGCTATTCTCCTGGTTATTGCCGGTTGGAGTATCTTACCATCCGCTTTTTCCGTAAATGCGTATACTCCCCCACCGATCCAATCATCTGATAATGATCATTCAATTATGCAACAGCAGACGGCAGAAGTAATCCTTACTCCAACACCTTTTCCAAGCGAATTCACTGAACAGGAATTGGCAGAAGGGCAACCCATCGGAATCATTGTCGGAGCGTTAATTTTGGTCCTGGTGATCATCCTTGGAACTGTGTTCACACTTGGAAGGATAAAAAACCGAAGGTAATTGAAAATTACCTATTTGATATTGTGGAAAAGACCATTAGTGACTACTATCAAGAGAATGCTGGTCCAAAAAGGTTTTCCCTCACCTGATGGGTTTGTTTACGTAATCGGTCATCTTTTTTAAGTAAGCCTGCGATTTTATCGCATCCGTACATCACAGTAGTATGGTCTCTACCACCAAGTTCAGCGCCAATTTGAGGCAGCGAGAAATTGGCATCCTCTCGCATGATATACATGGCAACCTGCCTGGGTAGAGCGATATCTTTAGATCTGTCTTTACTCAACAAACGATCCCTTGAGACTTTGAATACATTAGCCACAGAGTTGATCACTTGATGTGGCTCAACTGATGTTGACAATTGAACCAGATCGGCCAGGGAGGTTTGTACGAGTTGAGCATTCACTGGCAGGCCGCTGAGTTCAGAAAAGGCGATCACCCGGTTAAGTGCCCCCTCCAGTTCCCGAATATTGGATTGGAATCTCTTCGCGATCATTACCAGAATTTCGGAAGAAAATTTCTTGCCCGCCCGTTCTGCCTTATCGCGCATGATGGCAATTCTAGTTTCCAGGTCGGGAGACTGAATGTCAGCTGTTAAACCCATTTCAAATCGGGATCGCAACCGATCTTCGAGGGTGATCAGACCTTTTGGCGGACGATCGGAACAGATGACGATCTGTTTGTTCATTTCGTGCAATGCGTTGAATGTATGGAAAAACTCTTCCTGTGTCGCTTCTTTACCGGCAATGAATTGGATATCGTCAATTAATAAAACATCCACATCCCGATACCGCTCGCGAAATTCTTGAGTGGAATGGTTACGGATGGATTGGATGAGGTCATTCGTGAATTCTTCGGAAGATACATAGAGGACTTTATATCCATTCTGCTGTGAGAGGTTTCCAATGGCATGCAACAAGTGGGTTTTTCCCAAACCTACACCGCCATAAAGATACAGCGGGTTATAAGAACCAGCCGGGTTTTCTGCAACTGACATGGAAGCAGCGTGGGCTAATCTGTTGCAGGGTCCAACCACAAATGTTGAAAATGAGTAACGTGGATTTAACCTGGATGGTTTTCTTATCGGGGTGATTATTGGCTCGATCTCAGTGGATTTCTGAGAAACGGCTTTCTCGTTCACATCAGTTTCATCTTCCTGCTGGCTCAAGATGAATGCCACTTCCTGAGGGTGGTTCATGATACCAGTTAATACACGGGTTACTGTGCTCGAAAGCCTGGATTCTAACCAATCTCTGGCATAAGGGTTGGAAACAGCGATCGTAAATTTACCATCCTCGTATGCAGTCAGCTCACAATTCTTCACCCATGTGTCGAATGCAGCTTTGGACATATCCATTTTGAGTTGCCCCATCGTTGCCAGCCAGGCTTGTTCAGCATTCATAAGGATCTCCGTTAACTTAGTATTTTACAATTGGTACGAGGTATCACTGTCTACTCCTATTTGATTAAATTAAATAGGATGACCGGAGAAATCAAATTTTGGGAAAATCACTGCGGATGTGAACCGAATGTCTCTGCCCCCTGTAGGAGGGACTTACTTATTCTAGCAGATGGTGATTTTTACTACAAGCCGAAATCCCTACGGATTCTTAAAAATCTAGCAATATTTAAGGAAAGGAAATGTTAAAGAAAAGCATATATTTACATTAAATATTATTAATATGTCAATACAAATCCCCCCCTATATATGGGTGAAAAAACCTATTGCCTCCCAAATGTACTGCCTCGACTTGTCGCATAGTAAAACATCATAATAACCTGAAAATATGTTCTAGAAAATTTTCGAATCCAAGGGGTATGAAATACCATGTATCAGGTACGGCAACCGGAATCTAACACTTTTATGCGATTTTTACGTCATCATTGTAGCTGCGCGTCTTCCAATTTCCACAGCAAAGTTCGTCCCACGATCCCAGGGGTAAACCTGACTCATACTAGCATAGAACAATCCTGGTAGAGGAGTCTGAATAGCTGGAATATTCCTGGAGTGATTTAGCAAAGGTACAGGTTGAGCGTAATGGGTGCTGTTCAACCAGACGTCATTCACCCAACTCTCATCAAATTCAGGGTTGATGCGTTTGATGCCAGGGATGAAACGTTGGAGAAGTTCCTGTGGGTTCAGGCTAAAATACTCATGACCTACTTCAAGATAATCACCTATATACACGATCCTATCTCCGCCGAAATGATCAGGCGAGATAAAATTGGTATGTTCAACCAGTGATAGGAAGGGGAATCCGGCATTCTTGGGGATGTTATACCAATAATATCCTTGAGGTGAAATAGGCTTTTTGAGTGAGAGTATCATCACAACAGCACCCATGCTTTTCAAGTCCAGCAATCCCTTCAGATATTCATCAGGCATGGAAGGTGCCATCTTTGCTAACAGTGAAGGCGAAGTTGTGACGAGAACCTGGTCGAATCGTTGGATTCCACCGCTAATTACCACTTTAAGTCCACCATCAGAAGCAGGTTGAATGGAAGTGACCGGAGTATTCAGTTCGATTCTCACTCCCATAGCTCTGAGCTTCTCCGCAAACAAATCCGAAAAGCGCTGAAAACCACCCTGGAATGTACCCAGTCGGGTGGTTCGAGCATGCATCCTTGCCCACATCCAGGCCATATTCACCTGGTGGGAGAATGTTTCTCCGAATTTACCTTCCAGCATCGGCTGCCACATTTTTTCATAGACCTCTACCCCTGCCCATTTTCGCATCCATGCTTCCACCGTAGTGGTTTCCATGGATTGCCAGTTGTTAGTTAATCTCAGGTATAAACCGACCAATCCAAAACGGATCTTATTGATCCCCCAGCCCAGGCCGGGATACATCAATGCAGCGAAGATGGAATCAAATGGATAGAACTTACCATCGTGATACATGACTGTGTAGGGACGTGGAAATAAGACTTGATCATCCAAACCCAGCTCTTTGATCAAACCAAGCATATGAACATCTGTTGCAAACCAGTGATGATAAAACTTTTCCACTGTCCAATCCCAGTGTGGTTCTTTGAAACCTGCCGCCAGACCGCCCACATTCTCGGCGGCATCGTATATGGTGACATCAGCTCCTGTTTTTACGAGGTCATACGCTGCAGTCATACCTCCCAAACCAGCGCCGATCACTGCGATTTTTTTTGTTGTCATGCCTGCACCTCGTTTGCTTCCTCTGATACTTCCCCCATCTTCAATCCTTCTTTAGAAAAATAATAGAATCCTAAGAGAGTGATTGGCAACCATAAAGCAATATGTAATACAACTGTGTAGCCTGCGGCTAATTCCTTTGGAATTCCATAAGCTGTTAATACTGCAATACCAGCCGCCTCGAAAGTGCCCACATATCCAGGCGCTGAGGGAAGGGTTGTGGCTAAATTACTGATCCCATTGTTCAACATCAGGGCAAAGAAAGAGACTACAAAGGGAAAGGCATGCATTACAAACCAGTACTTTACAGTCTCTAGAAGCCAGATCACAAACGAAGTAAAGAGGATCATCAAAGCATCTAGAGGGGAGCGTAGGGATTCCAGGCCATCCAGAAACCGGTAAGCCAAACCTTCCACTTTGCTGCGGAGTTTTATTGGAACAAAGTGGGTGTTGATCCAATCCACTATTCTTCGGGTTTGATGGGGAAGCATCGCGGCGGCTAAAAAAATTAATAGCACAACGATCGCAATACCAGCCCCGTAAATAGCAAGATCGCGAATATTTCCAAGATAACCTGACGACGATGTCATTTTGGATAATTCACCAAGGTTTAGAAAAATAAAGGCAAGCATCACAACTGCATCAAAAACGCGTTCGACCAGAATGGTCGCAAGGGAAGCTGAAATGGGGACACCTTCATGTCTTTTTAGAATGACAGCCCTAAGAATTTCACCAGCCCTGGCAGGGTAGATATTATTGCCCATATAGCCAATCGTGACGATGGGGAACATCGACCTGGTACTTATTTTCTTTAGCGGCCGAAGGAGATAATGCCAGCGCCATGCCCGGACCCAGACACCAACAAAATATACTGCTATTCCGGGAATTAACCACAAATATTTAGCCGTTTTCAGGGCTTGCCATGCTTCACTGAAATTTAATTTCTGTAAGGAAAAATATAAAAGGACCGCACTTATGACCATCCCCAACCAGAAGATCCATTTTTTCATGTGAATAATTCTACCATGTTATACTTTGGGAATGCCGCTCCTCACCGTTACCGGACTGGGTAAATCCTTTGGCGCTGAAGACCTTTTTAGCGATATTAACTTCAGCATTCCTCACCGGGCGCGTATTGCACTCGTGGGACCAAACGGCATCGGTAAGACCACGTTATTGCGCATCCTCCTCAAAATGGACGAGCCGTCAGCCGGTTCCATGCATTATGCCAAGAATATCCGCATCGGTTACCTGCCTCAGGAAGCAGTGTTTGATTCCGACAACCATCTTTGGGAAGAGTGCATGCTGGTATTTGGGGACCTGGTCGCACGCCAGGCTGAGCTGACCGAACTGGAGAAATCCATCAGTGAAAGCGGGAATGACCCTGAACAATTGGAAAAATATGGCAAACTGCAGCAGCAGTTTGATCACCTGGGCGGTTACAAATTCGAAAACCAGATCAAATTAACCCTGACCGGATTGGGGTTTACCAAGGCAGACTTTCTGCGCCCATTGAAACACCTGTCTGGCGGACAGCGGACACGTGCGCTGCTTGCCAAACTTTTGTTATCCAACCCCGATCTGCTGTTATTGGATGAACCTACCAACCACCTGGATATACAGGCAGTGGAATGGCTGGAAAGTTTCATGAGAGACTGGAATGGCGCGGTCCTGCTGGTGTCGCATGACCGTTACTTTATTGACCAGGTAGCCAATACCATCTTTGAAATGTCCCCTGACCTGGAAGTATTTCGTGGCAATTACAGCGCGTACCTGGTCCAGCGCGAGGATCGTTATCGACGCCTGGCGCTTGAGTATGAAACGCAGCGTGAATTTGTAGAAAAAGAAGAAGAATACATCAGACGCAATATGGCCGGGCAAAACACCCGCCAGGCGCAGGGAAGATTGAAGCGGTTGGAGCGATTGCTGGCTGAATCCCAGTTATCCCGGCCTAAAAAATCCCGTTCACTGCATTTTGGGCTCAACACCGGCGATCGATCCGGCAACCTGGTGCTGCGCACGTACAGCTTGCAGGTCGGTTATGCCGACGAAGGTAAGCCGCTCTTTTATGTCCCGGATTTGATCTTTAAACGCCTGGAATGTGCCGCGATCATCGGACCAAACGGGGCAGGAAAAACCACATTTCTGAAGACCATTCTCAATCAGATACCTCCCTTCGCAGGAGAAGTAGACCTGGGTGCTGCCTTATCCATTGGCTACTTCGCCCAGGCGCATGAGGGACTGGTGGCAGAACATAACCTGGTGGAAGAGATCGATTCAGTGGCACCGAGCATGCTTTTGGGTGAAATCAGGGATTACCTGGCCAAGTTCCTTTTCACCGGGGATGATGTTTTCAAACCGGTGCGATTGCTCTCGGGCGGTGAGCGGGGAAGGTTGGCCCTTGCCAAGCTGGCGCTGCAGAACTATAACCTGCTGCTGCTGGATGAGCCGACCAATCATCTCGACCTGCCCTCACAAGAGATTCTCCAGGCGGTTCTCTCAGAATTCAAGGGGACGATCTTGCTGGTGTCGCATGACCGGTATTTGATCGACGCGCTGGCCACCCAGATATGGGATGTATCTCCGGACGAAAAATTGCTCAAGACTTTTTCAGGAACTTATAGTGAATATAAAAGCTTTTCGAATGCGAGTACTGCTCCACCTGTCCAGATAAGGGAAGAAAAAACTAAAAACACCGAGTCAGGAAAATCCAAAGAAGGAATTTCTTCCTGGAAAAAACAGAAAATGCTGGCAGTTGTGGAAAAGCGCATCGCTGATTCAGAGAAATCCCTGGCAGCCATCTCACAGCAGCTTGCCAACCCACCTGCTGATGCAGGCAAGGTGCAGCAGCTTGGCAGCGATTATGTCCGCATTGAACAGGAGCATGCCCGACTGATGGATGAGTGGGGAGATTTAATCGAGGAATAAATTGTATGTTTATAAAAGAAAGTTTAGGGAACGAAAAATATTAGCGCGAATTGTAATATTAGGAAGAAAACGGGGAATGGAACTTCTATGGTGATGTTGGAAAATTAATCTGAACAAAAAAATCGTAAGAATATCAACATTACCAGAATACTTAATTCATACTTGGCGATTCCTCACCTGAATACCGCACCAACTGTGGAAATTTCTTCAGCACCAACCCGGCGGCGACAATGCAGCCCAAACCACCGGTAATGATGGCAGCGGGGATCCCGAAGGCTTGGGCAACCAGCCCCGATTCTACTTCGCCTAATTGTGGTCCACCCTTGAAGAAGATCTGATTAATGCTGACCATCCGCCCACGCAGTTGATCGGGGGTCTGCAATTGCCGGATAGTATTTCGAATGATGGTACTGATTCCGTCCGCAGCACCCATTAAAATCAGGGCAGCCATGGTGAGCCAGAAGCTGGTTGAAAGGCCGAATAAAACCGTCGCTCCACCGAAGATCATCACCGCCACAGAAAGGATGATACCCTGCCTGACGATCCTGGTCTTTTGCGAGATTACCAGTGCCACGCTGACATCCCCCATGGATTGAGCTGCAGACAACCATCCATATTGGATCGCCCCCACGTGCAGAATGTCTTTGGCTACAAACGGGAGCAAGGTATTGGCTGAGGAAAAAAAGCTGGCAAAGAAGTCCAGGATCATGCTGGAAAGGATGATCGGGGATTTGAGGATAAACCGGATGCCTTCACGGATATCTGCAGTCATAATATCCAGGCGCATGGATTTCTTCTCAACACTTGTAGTAATCGGACCCATCATAATCAAGGCCATGACAACTGCAATATACGAAATTGCATTCAACCAGTACACCCACTGCAAACCAGCATAAGCAATCAACAAACCACTCAAAGCCGGACCTAGAATCGCACCAATGTTCACCGAGATGGAATTCATACTGAATGCATTAGGGAGTTCCTCTTTAGGCACCAGGTTGGGTATGAGGGCTTGCCGGGCAGGCAGATCAAAGGTAATGGCAATCGATTGGATGATAGTGAGGGCATAGATCAGCCAGAGAGTGATTTGCCCGAAATAAGTGAGCAGTCCAAATGCAAGTGCCACCAGACCCAGGGTGATCTGGGTGACAATAGCCAGTTTCTGGCGATTAAAGCGATCCGCAATCAGCCCGGCAAAGAGGGATAGGACTATCAACGGGATGAACCGGACCAGACCCAGCCCGCTGACTGCGATAGGTTGATCGGTTAACAAGCGTATATGCCAGTATAGCGCCCAGATCTGCATCTGGGAGCCGGTGATCGATATCAAGAGGCCTGCCCATAGCAATAAAAATGGGCGATGTTTCAACGATGGAGGTATGACCATTTACTGCTCTATGTCCCCCAATCCCGGAGATACAAAAAGTCATAACCAACTGTACGGTTGGTCAATTTGGCAATGGGCGGCAGGATGCGTTTAAACTGGCTGCGCTGGATACGTAGAATTACTTTTTCTACAAAAGTTGACGAGAAACCGGATTCCACACAATCCTGAACAGAGTATCTCTGATCCACCAGTAAATATAATAGCTGGTCCACATGATCGTAAGTGAAACCCAGATCGCTTTCATCTGTCTGTCCGAGGAACAGGTCAGCTGTTGGCGGTTTGGATAGGATCACATCCGGTACTCCCATATCTTTGGATAGCTGGCGTACCTGGGTTTTGTACAGGTCGCCGATCGGATTGATGGCACAGGCTGAATCACCATAAAGAGTCGAATAACCCAGTAGTATTTCCGTTTTATTCCCGGTCCCAACCACCAATCCATGATAGGAAGCAGATAGATCATATAAAACGATCATCCGCATACGGGCCATGATATTACCTTTGCGGGTGTTGTCCATTTCAGGGTCGAGCTGGATGAGAGGATCAGCCATTGTGGTTATGGGTATTGTGACTGTCTGAACGCCCAATTTATCAATCACCAGTTGCGCATGATCCAGCGACTCTTTTGAGGAGGTTTTGTATGGCATCCGGACAGCCATGACATTTTGCGCCCCCAGGGCTTCAGCAGCTAAAAAACAGACCAATGCAGAATCCAATCCGCCAGAAAGACCCACGACTGCCTTGTTAAAACCGACCCTCTCCAATTCGCTGCGGATGAATCCTGTGAGGATCTGGCGTACCAATGCTGGATTTATTGCAAGCTCGACTGGATTATGATCTGGTTCGTTCATGATTTATCCTTTACCTATGATCCGATTCAATTCTGCATTGGTGAGGGAAGTTCGCTCATCGCGCAGGAGAGGAAGACGAGTTCTGGTTCTGTGCATTTGATGCAGGTCAATGGACGCCATGGCGAGGGATTCATCGTGATATGGGGCCTGGGTTACCAGATTTCCATCCGGGTCAAAGATGGTCGAACCTCCCCAAAAATGTAATCCATCTTCATAACCTACCCGGTTGGTATGTACGACAAAACTGGTAAACAGGCTGGCGTAAGCCTGGTTGATATGTTCCACCCAGCGGGCTGAATCGAGTTTGGGTTCACGGCTTAAACCGCGTCCTGGTGATGCCGAGCTAAATAGTAGCACATCCGCCCCATCCAACCATAATAAATATGGTGGTGAAGCATGCCAGAAGTCTTCACAGATTAACATACCCATGCGGCCAAAGCGGGTATCAAAAGCCCGGATCTCATCTCCCCAGGCAAAAAAACGTCCTTCGTCGAACAATCCATAAGTGGGTAAATATACTTTGTGATGTACGTGAACCACTTCACCGCGGGATAAATAAGCATTTGAGATATAAAAACGGTGGCGTGAGTCTTCATCCACAAAGCCTACAATGATATCCAGATCCTTACTGGCTTCAAGTAAAGGATGGAATACAGGGTCATCATGGGTGGCGGAATGGGCGACGGTTGGTACAAGGTCTTGAAGGACATACCCGGTCAATGAAAGTTCAGGAAAGATCACCAGGTCAGCATGGTCCTTTTTAGCCTTATCGATGTAATCCAAATGCTTGGCTAGGTTGTGAGGGATGTCTCCAAGTTGATTGCTTATCTGTGCGAGGGCGATATTTATATGGGTCATAATTCTTAATTTTACTCCGATTTATCAGGGGAGAACTTTCCCACTAATCAATTATTAAAATTCTCTCTTATGAATCCTGGAAATGATAAATACGAACAGCATTCCAATGGAACATATTAGGAAGTAGATGGCCGCGGCAATTCTTTCCAAAGACTGGTTGCCCAACATCACCATGGGATCAGCCCGAAGATAAGTAAAGCCGAAGATCAACCCAAATTCCAATAAACAAAATAGGAGCAATTTCACTTTTGGAGATTTTTTCGTCTGCCAGATGCGATCGATGAGAATTAAGAATCCTAGTGTTATTAATGCACCATATGCCGGGTATGGAATTCTGGGAAGTAAATCTCCGGCAGCATCAGTAACAGGGAGCACCCACCAGGCCTGGGAGTGTATTGGACCATATCCAAAACCGGCGACCTGTGCTCCCAACCAAATGCCGATCGTAATTAATGCTACCAGGGGAAAATTGAGTTCAATTAAATCGACGAGGGATCTATTCGAGAACCCTGCATACAACAACAAAGAGATGATGCCGCCCAGCGCAAGACCCATCCAATCCAACCCACCAGCACGAAGGTCGAGCAGTTTAAGAACATTTGCTGAAAATTCTGACCAGTGGACCAACCCATAGCTTAACCTTGCACCGATCAGCATGCCTGCAAGCAAAAAAATGCCGCTGTTTAGGACAGAATTAAATCTTGCATCACTTACCCGGGAGGGAGTCATATTCCGTGTGGAAAGAAAAGCCGACCAGATCATTCCAGCGGCAGCAAAAAAACCAAGAATTGTTGAGTAGAAACCATTATTCACACACACATTGTACCAAGTCAACCGAATGTATGTATAATAGTATTGGAAGGTAAATATGGAAATATTTCTCAATCCGAATGTTGCTTATCTGATTTTGGTTGTTGGTTTTCTGGTTGCCATCATGGCATTATTCACACCCGGCACCGGATTGTTGGAGCTGGTTGGTATTTCATTATTGCTCATCGCCGGATGGCAGATCTACCAGTTGAATATCAACCTGATCGCATTGGTAATTTTGATCGTGGGTGTCTTTCCGTTTCTATTCGCCCTCAGGAAAACCGGGAAATGGTATCACCTGGTCATTTCATTGGTCGCGTTATCCGCTGGAAGCACTTTCCTTTTTGTGACTAGCGGCTGGCGCTCAGCCGTCAACCCGATTTTGGCCGTTATTGTAAACCTGTTGTTGATCGGTTTTTTCTGGCTGGTTATTCGTAAAGGTATGGACGCGGTTACCGCTCCACCACAGAACCAGTTGTTAGAGACAGTGGGAAGCATAGGGGAAACAAGATCCAAAGTGCAATTGGAAGGTTCGGTTTATTTGAATGGTGAGTTGTGGAGCGCCGTCAGTAAGATTCCGATCGCTGAAAATAAAAGAGTTCGGGTCATTTCCAGGCAAGGTTATATTTTGGAAGTTGAAGAATTCCCGGTCCACGAAAAAGAATGATCAATCTGTAAGGAGGAAAAATGGATTCAGCTAACACTATAGTTTTATGTTTGGTTGGTGTAGTAATCTTGTTGGTAATTATCTTTTTGGTAAATGCCATCAAGATCGTTCCTGAATACCAACGCCTGGTGGTTTTTCGATTGGGACGCTGTATCGGTGATAAAGGTCCGGGATTGGTTTTGTTGATCCCGTTCATTGACCGGCCGGTACGAGTGGACTTGCGAGAACAAGTGCGTGAGATTCCACATCAAGTCAGCATCACCAAGGATAACGCACCTATCTCTATCGATTTCCTTTGGTTCTATAAAGTATTGCAGCCAACAGACAGTGTAGTTCAGGTCGGTAACTTTGAATTAGCTGCCCAGGGTATGGCTTCCACCACCCTCCGTTCTGTCATTGGTGGTATTTTGTTGGACTCAGTCTTATCGGAACGTGAGCACATCAATAATCTGTTGCGCACGCGCCTGGATGAGGTGACTGAACGTTGGGGTGTTAAAGTGACCAACGTAGAGATCCGGGAGATCATTCCACCCCGGGAAGTACAGGAAGCTATGAACCGCCAGCTCACTGCTGAACGAATTCGACGGGCAATCGTTACCGAATCCGAAGGAACCCGTGCGGCAGCGATCAATGTCGCAGATGGTGAGAGACAAGCTGCCATTTTGAAAGCAGAAGGCGATAAGCAATCTAACATCCTCAGAGCAGAAGGCGACAAGAGTTCTCAACTGCTTCGGGCTGAAGGTTACTCCAGCGCTCTTGATAAGATCAATGAAGTAGCAAAAAGCGTGGATCCCAATGCTCTTACTGTCCAGTACTTCGAAACATTGAAGAATATGGCTTCTGGTGCTTCTACAAAGTTCATCTTCCCGATGGAATTTACAAGTCTGCTGGGGAACTTCATTAAAGCCAATAAAGACTAAGAACTGTTTTGCAAGAGATAGTTTTCTTGGGTACGATTAATAAAATTAACATCAATAGCGGCGAAGGATTTCAAAAATTTCCTTCGCCGCTATATTGATAGATATTCCGATAAAAATATGTTTACCATCGAAAAAGCGACCATCAAGGATTTATTTAAACTGCGACAATTGGAAAAAGAATGCTTTGCCATTGACGCGTGGCCACTCTTTGATCTGGCAGGAGTTCTGACGCTTCCAGGCATCATCCGGATGAAAGCAGTCCAAAATGATCAAATGGTCGGGTTCATTGCGGGAAATATTGGTACAACGGATGGAATTGGATGGATCTCCACCATCGGTGTAGTGAAACAAGCACGCAGGCAGGGAATAGGCAAAGCATTACTGGCAACCTTTGAAGACAGGATCATCACTCCTGAACTCCGTTTGACCGTGAGGAAATCAAACCTGGGTGCCATCCAAATGTACATGCAAAATGGATATCAAAATTATCAAATCTGGGAAAACTACTATCAGGGGGGTGAAGATGGGCAAGTGATGCGGAAGTTGCGAGCCCGGTAAATTTGAATTATGGATACTTGCAGGACCCCGGTGAAAAAGGGAATACTGCATTATTCTTCATGTAATATTCCTCGAAAGTTTTGCATGCAGTTACCAACCAATAATCGAATAACGAAGTTTGTTCCTGAAGGAATTGCATATTAGCCCTTGTACATTCCCCCGATTTTGTTTTGCAGTAAGGTGAGTCCATTGCTGGTGACTCGGCACAATTATTTGTATCATATTCTGCCAGGCACTTTTGATAGGTTGACTCAGTTTCACCTACTTTTGAAAATCTTTCAACCAGTTGCATCTGGATAAAACCCAACTCAGAAGGAGCAGTGACAGAATTAATTTGAGATCCTTTTTGAGAGTAATTTCCGGATAGATTCCAAATTACATTGAAATATTGACTGCCGGCTGCAGGAAGTCCACTTCCGGATGGTATTGGAGTAGTCTTATTATTCCGTTGTGGAAAGGCAACGGCTGTAAGCTCTGGTGAAAATGGTGCAACCAGGGACAACAAATTGATCCTGGGTAAATAGATCGCCGCAGCGCTTAAACAAGCAGTGATAATGAGGATGGTAATAGCCAAAGCTAACGGTAAGGGTGATTTTTTCTTTATTTTTTTGGTCTCTATCCCTTCAACTGCTGTGGAAACCTGGCTGTCTGGTATTCCTGAATTTGAAAGGACGGATTTGATTTTTGTGGACGAGTTACCTAATTCTGCCAGAGCTAAAGCCCGTCGTTCAACTTCTTCCTGGGAAAAATCTTCTACCACTGGTACCTGTGGTAGATCGGGGAAATAACTGGATGAGGTAGTGTAAACTGGAGTAATCTCTTTTTCAGGAATTCTGGTGGGAGTAATTTCAGGGACTGGAATAGGGTTTGTTGGTTCAATCAATAAAAGCCGGCGAAGTTCAATTGTGGAAATCCATATTCCATCCGCAGGCATTAACTTGGTCAGGTAATCCGGTCCTATTCGTAATAACCAGATATGTGGACCATCCACTTCAAGCTCAAAAGCACAACCACAAGAGACGCAGGCTAAATGATCAGACGCCCCTGGATGATGAATGACTCGCAGCGCTAAACTGTCACAAATCGGACAATGCCCTTTTTCTGCCCATTTATCGGGAATTTCCGATAATGCTGTGAAACTACTCATCCATACCCTCCAATAATGGATATCCAATTACTAACTTGAAACTCATTATCAATGAAAATCCCTTAATATGCAAATAAGCTACACTGATCTTTAAAACAAATGGTAATCAGACTAATCTATTATTATATATTTTCGCTCTGATCGCCTTGAAATTGCCTGACGAAACATCACATTATTGATCGGGAGTCTGGATCAATTCACCCCAACATATTTATATTTCATCCGCGCGATACACGCGAATGGCAGCGTTTCCTGTACGAGGGCACTTATACTCACAAATTCCACAGCCGATGCAGCGTTCCCGAACCACTCTTGGAAGCTGAACTACATTAATTGAATTATCCGGCCCGGTAACTTCTCTTTCCTCCAGAAGGATGGCTTTTTCTGGTACCGGGCACATTTCCTCACATACAATACATGGAGTACCATCTGCCCAGGGGATACAGTGATTCTCATCAATAAATGCCCATCCAATAACAAATTTCCGCTTTTCTTCGAGCAGCAATGGCGTAATAGCTTCCACCGGGCAGACCTGTCCACAGCGGTTACATGAAAAATCACAATATCCCAGGCGGGGAATAAGCAATGGTGTAAAGATCCTCTCCAGGCCGCCATCCAAAATGGATGCCTGTAAAGCCCCGGTCGGGCAGGCACGAATACACTCACCACATCGCAGGCATTTGCTTGTCAGATCCTGCTCGACTGCTCCAGGAGGCCTTAATAATAAAGGATTGGTTTTTTGTGCATTCTGATCCGAACCCAGTACGGTTAGTGCAGCTACTGATCCCAATATGGTAGCGAAAAAAGAACGCCTATCAGGGTCATAAGGCATTGGCTGTGCAGGTTTCTTGATCACCTGAAAGTTCGTTGAAGTAAGTTTGCAGCTTGGAAGACAGTTCAAACACATGGTGCATTCAGCCGGGTCGCTTTGATATCCTCTCTTTGGATCGATCGTACCTGTCGGGCATACATCCTGACAGACACCACATTCCTTGCAGCCCGAGACTACGGCTCTTTTTATGAACGAGAATCTGGAAAGCCAGCCCAACATTCCACCCAACGGACAAAGATAGCGGCACCAAAAACGGGAGGCAAAAAAATTCAGCAATACAATGCTTGTGAACACAAGTGCCGGGATCCATGGAAAACGTAAGCCAGGGGGAGGAGTTTGCGGAAGAATTGCCGGTCGGATGATTTGGTCCAACGAGCCCAGGGGATCACTAAAACCCGGAATATTGGAAAGAGTTTTTTCCAAAGCCGTAAAGACGAAATCCAGACCCGGCATAACCACACCCGCCATTGTTCGCACCCAGATCGTGATCGGATCAAGGAACAATAATGTCAAATTGCCAAATACTGCCAAAACGAGGATGCCAACCAGGAGAAGATACTTTACCCGCCGCCAGGTATCTGGGACAGATTCCTTTTTTATCTTCTTTGAAAATGGTTGAAAAATATCCAACAGAGTACCAAGCGGGCATAACCAACCGCACCAGGCTCGGCCAAAAACCAGGGTCATTAACAGTACACCCAGAGAGATCAACGATCCTGCCAGAATTTGCCGGGAGGCAATGGATTGTGAGATCATGAGAAGCGGGTCCAGCCGGATTGGAAAATTTACCAATACTGCCGGCCATGCCAAACCCGTGGAAGTTATGACCAGGATGGTAAAAACCAGGAGTGAAACCCCCTGCACGACCCTGCGTGCATAAACCCACTTCAAGCTGGATGAAGTCTGTTTATGTACCAACAGATAATTCCTCAATTCTGAGATTATTCAAATCCGATACGCCAAAACCAACCTTGGTGGCTTCAACAATGGAACCCACATCTTCCGGAAGTAATCCAAACAATCCTGTGGCGTAGCTGTCTGCAGCTACAACATCAGTAGAAACGATGATCGTGTCCAGCTGCTTGACGTCATCAAGATTCCCGCCGGTTGGTCCATTCGCGGTGAGGATCCGGATCGCATCGACCACCGTTAATGCAGGATGGATCGTTCGATTCAGATCGGTCAAACGTTCCCCCATCCAACTATGAAAGTACTCGCGATTCTGGATCAAGCCCATCATGTTTTTCATTCCGAGGGTAAGCTTTGCCAAGCTGTGAGTCTTGGCGATCGGCACATTGATAACCAAGTCAGCTTTGAAAACATCCTCGTATATGAAGCAGGATTTTAATTTCACCGGATCTTTGACCGCTACTTCCTTGAACTTGAAACCCGGCATGTCGATCATCTCTCCACCAGCAAGCCCAACCTGTTCTGCAATACCACTGGAAACATAGGCATTTGCAGCGGTTCCACCAAATGGAGAATCCATCACCTGGACTTTTTTTGCTCCTGCTCCAAGGCATAACCGCACGAGTGCCGCGACCACCCAGGGATTGGTTGTTGAGGCATATTCATAACTATTATATGAGTTGCAGATATTTGGTTTAATGATCACCCATCCATCTTTAGGTACAAACCGTTCCATTCCACCGATAGCAGCCAGGGCGCGGTCAACCAATATCTGAGGCTCGCCACCACGAACAACAACAAGGTCCGGGATTGGGGAGTTTGCAGCAGTGGTCTCAACAGGAACATCTTCCTTTGTGGGCAGAGACTCCTCTTCTTCAGTGGTTTTTTCTCCTCCTATGGTGGCAGACGGCACTAATTGTGTTGGGATTACTTGCTGGCCAGACCTGGGATTGCATGCAGATAATAATTCTGTAACAGTGTATGCGCTAATACTCGAACTTAAGAACTTTAACAGGGTTCTGCGGGAAATTTTATCCATATTTTCCTCTAGGGTCTGATGCAAGTATGGTAATTTTATACAACTTATTTGTATTAATATCAATGAGGCAGCAAAATATTTTGAGCTGCCTGCTTGGAGAGGAATATTGTTTTGTGTTTCCGGGCTGTTTACAGGTTACTGGGCGGGTGGATTGCTTTTGTCATATACGCCAATGATCAGAAGCGATGGGTCGTTCGCTGCCTGCGCGGCGAGCATTTGAGCCTGGCGGGCATAGTTGGTTGAATCAGCCAGGATCTTAAGTGTATATTCAGGGTTATGGAATCCCATGCTGTTTTCAGCAGAGACAAAATCCCACATGAACTGGGATTTTCGATGCAAGGCACGGGCTTCATCCAATAGGACAGGGTCAGACGATGTATTGACTGCCGCGGACTTAATGGCGGTTATTGCATCAATAATGGCATCTTCGGTACTCATCTTGGTCTTATTCACCTGCTCCTGGATCTCACTTACCCTTGCAACCACATATCCTACATCGGTATGGCATGCGCCGCAAGCCAGTTCAGCATTCAGTAATGGACTATGAATATCATGCATTGAATATTTCGCGGATCCATCGCGTACATATGGCATATGGCAGTCAGCGCACGCTACACCCGCTTTGAAATGGGTGCTATCCGCAGCATAGGTTTCAAAATCGGGATGCTGGGCTTTTAACATCGGGGTACCAGCCTCAGGGTATTCCCAATCTTTGAACTGGTTGTCTTCATAATAAGCCAGGATTTCATCGATCTTTGTGCCGTTTTTCCACGGCATTGTCAGCACTTTATTTTCGCCAGCCATGTAATATTCATCGTGACAATTTGCACAGACCACAATCCGCATCTCCTGGCGGGTAAACTTGGTCCAGTCAATTCCCTGAGATTCAAAACCGGCAATAACAGCCGGGTTGGTCACAATGAGCCGCATGGTTCCAGCTTCATGGCAGTTTGCGCAGCCAATTGGCTGGTCAATCTGTTTTCCCAATTCTGCAAATGGCATCTTGCTGAATTCCTCAAGGCCGATCTTATTCCAAATTCCGGGATTGTTGGATGATTTGCATGAATAACAACTTCCCGTGGTCTTATCAGATATTCGTTTTGTGTTTCTAACATCTTCCAGACTCCACTCGTGACCGCGATCATCATTATATTCTTTACTGAAGGCATATCCGCTAAAAAGGACAAGTTGGCGGGGATCCCGTTCCAACCAGGAAAAGTTGGATGATCCTCCAAATTCAGTGTCTTCAGTGTTAAGTTTCGTCTTCAGCATTGAGTCGTATTCGTTGGGAAAGTTTTGCCCCCAAATCGAGGAATCCGGTTCAAATGCATTGACCTTGACAATTGGTTCAGTAGCACGCACCTGGACAGGCTGGTTTTTTAAAAATATCAATATCCCCACAAGGATAGCTCCAAGGATGATGATGATAGCTGAAAGAATGATAGTCGTATACTTTTTCATTCAATACCTCTTTCCTCTTCCACTTTATAAATGATCGAATCCTGGACAGGTAATAATGTGATCCCACGCTGTCCATGCGCTACATCCCGGTGACAATCCCAACAATTTCTGCCCATGTCATGGGCAGAAATATCTGCAACGGTATCTGCATGGCACCGGATGCAGTTGTCTTGAATGATCACTTTCGTGTCAGGGTGAATTCGGATGGCATCGGGAGTTATCCCGGTGCTGAAGTAGTAGACATCATGTGCACCAGATGCGAATTTAACATAATAATACGAAAAGACATTCTCATGCGGGAGATGACAATCGACACATTTGGTGACATTTTGATGGGGAGCATGATACCAATTTTCGTAAGCATAATCCATCACATGGCAGTTGGTACAGGTACGAGGTGAACTGGTTATGTAGCGGGGCATATCAGTAACATAAATAAAAAGGCCTATAACAATCACCAGGGACGTGAGGGCGATGATTACTGATGGATATCTGAAAACAGCTTTCAAAATTTATCTTCCTGGAATTATTTATCGATATATTAACCAATTATACCCATATTTATCGGATTAAAATTGGATTAATCACATCATTAATAATGATTATAGTAACAATTCTAATAAATGGGAAAGCAACAAAGCGGGTTACAGTCGTAGGGCTGACCTTGCTCAGACACTCTTTATGTTTTGATAGAGCCACAATTCCTAAATTATTCCTCAATATTAAAATATTGTGAAAATTATGTTACAAGAACGTAACCATCGAGTACCAGTATCCTCATTTATGCTGGCGGGTAATTGACGGTTTGGAATGTAACCTATATAGTATAAGCAGACCAAAAGTAATTATATAGATTATTCGGAGATTCAGGTGAAGCTAACTAACAGTCACTCACAAATCAAGCGGAAAGAAAAAGGGCAGTCCCTGGTTGAACTGGCTCTGTTCTTCCCAATTCTTTTGTTAATGCTTTCCGGTCTGGTTGAATTCGGTTATATGTTGAATGGATATCTAAATCTGATGGATGGTCCCAGGGAAGCAGCCCGGTTTGGTGTGGACAGGTCTCCTTTTGTTGGTGCTACCGAAAATGATGACATTTTCTTTTATACCAATGGAGATCCAACAAAACCTGGATTATCAGAAATGGCGATACGCACCATTTTTCCTTACGATCTTGACCCAACCGCAGATGATATTGTTATCTCGGTAGTGGCAGTTAAAAATGGAGCCATATTCCGCCGGTATCCTGACGATGTGGGTGTCCGGTCAACAGTGACAGGGGCGGGTAACGAATATAGCTACAACCATATAAAGAAATCCAAATTCACAGACGCCCAAATCGCTTCCGCGCTGATGGCTGGCGTACCAAAAGCAGGTATTGTGATCGTTGAAATGTGGTACAGCTACCGCCAGGAACTGGCTTTACCCTGGATCACTCCTTTTGTTCCGGACCCAATTCAATTATATATGTCATCTGTTGCACCATTACCGGCTGCAGCACCCCCTGAACCTACCCCAACACCATAATCGATGGCGAATATGAAAAAATTGTTTTCAATTATTTCAAAAAATAGCGAAAAAGGCCAGTCGATTGTACTGATCGCCCTGGTTTTTGTCGGTCTGCTGGCATTTATCGGTTTAACAGTGGATATGGGGATATTGTTTATCTCATATGGTAACTTGCGCCGGGCGGTTGACTCGGCCGCCCTGGCTGCTGCCACTCAAATGCGGTCAAATTACACCGGCACCCAACTAAATGACTCGGCTCAACAATTTTTAAGGTTGAACAATGTGATCGATGGGACTGCATCCATCCAGACTTGTGATGATGTTCCCGGTGATCCCCAATTGTGCGGATCATTAAACCGCAAATTGGTGCGGGTCATTGCATCAGCACCTGTTGAATTCTCCTTCCTGCCGGTAATTGGTTTTTATGGCACGAACATTACAGCCAATGCCATAGGTGAGGCAGCTTCCCTGGATGTAGTCCTTGTCATCGATACTTCAGAATCAATGTCCAACCAGCCGCCAGTAGGGCATCCTGAATATCGCGATCCCGGCGTATGCAATTCAGCGGACCTCGGTGGTGTTCCAGGGGAATGCCATCCATTTGAGGAAGTGAAAATAGCTGCAGGAAACTTTGCAGCATGGGTATTGGACAAACCGGCCGCAAAAGAAGAGGACCGGTTGGCGATCGTTACCTTTTCGGATGCCTGGGAGCCGCATAATGTTGCCACCGGCAGAGGTACCGGGATTGTTAGTGTTGGCGGTGATACCTGGCTCAATGACCAGGCTACCGCGATCAATGCCATCCATAATTTGAATGTCTATCAGCCTGCAGTATGTCCCATTGATTGGATCACTAATGGTACTGCCGCCATCTGCTCGCAATATGATGGAGGTGGTAATTTTCAACAAATAGTAGCGCCCTGGCGCCAGCCGGATAATGTCAATGCGATTTTTGATGCAGCCCATATAGGAGATGCAGCTTTTAATGGTGAACGTTCCACTTCACAAACCACCAATATCGGCGGCGGTTTGAACTGGGCTGCCTTCCAATTAAGCCAGGATATGCATCCCGATGCCCTGTGGTTGGTCGTCCTGTTAACTGATGGTGCTGCAAATGCAACCGATGTTGACCCGGCTGCAGCATTGCGCATCCAACAAGGTATTGCAGCTACAGGCTGGTTACCTTCAGTCGATCTGCCGGCCGGTTTCTGCCCGGAAAATGGGGCACTTACTGATCCACCATGCCGTGATACGGATGTAACCACCAGGCATGATCTTGGAGAAGCCCTATATGATGCGGAAGATTTTGCTCGTGACCGGGCTGATCTGGTTTCCTGTCCTTCCAAAGCGGCTGATTCAAACTGCCATAACGATAACACCGGTCAGGCAGCCATCATGTTCTCGATCGGATTGGGAGACGCAGTATTTTCCAGTACCAACGAAGTTAGCGGAAGACCCTATGGAGATACCCTCCTCCGTTATATTGCTGCCGTAGGAGATGATGGAGACCCGACAACTGATCCTTGCTCGGCTGTAGCTGTTCCTGGAACTCCTACTAGCTATAACTGCGGCAATTATTTCTTTACTACAACCGGTTCAGGGCTGGACCAGGTTTTCAACGAAATTGCATCCCGTGTATATACTCGACTTACCAGGTAGGACTTGGCATATGAAAAATCTCATTCTTCACAAAATTTTCCGAAAAAGAAGCTTTACTGCCCAGGGCATGGTGGAATTTGCATTGGTTCTACCCCTCCTCTTAATGCTCATTTTTGGCATCATCGAATTCGGACGCATTTTCCAGGCCTGGTTATCTGTTCAAAATAGTGCCCGGTTCGCTGTTCGCTATGCAGTCACCGGTCAGTATGATGTGGGATATTGCGATGATGCAGCGATTGCAGAAGTAAATAACAATGTATTCAAGAGATTTCCGGTCGACAATTTGACCAATAATATATCTCCTGTAATAGATCCGGTAACTGCCGATACATTCGGAGGTGATCCGCAGGATTGCCGGGTTCCTAATACCTTTTCTGCTGTGTTGGAAGCTTCCGCACCCTTCGCTGCAATGGGAGTCAATGAACAATCACTGGCAGTATCTGAGACAATTGAAAACTTGACCGGAGTATTGCAGGATTATGCCCGCCTGCATTCCATCCATGATATTACCCGTGAAGATGCATTCGCCATCGCACTAGACCCTTCGAAAACGCTTACGAGTGATAAGGGCTATTTCCGGGTAATTGTTTTTTCCTCCAGGGTGATCGCAGCTTCAACCGTGACTCAATCAGACCCGGGAGCAGGACTTTATTGGAATATCACACCAAAAGAAGATGCCGGTGGACCAGGGGATAGTATTTTGATCGGTGTCGATTTTAACCATCCTTTGATCACTCCCTTCCTGATGCAAGCCTGGCCTTACCTGCACCTGACGACGGTTCGACGCGGGATCATTGAGCAATTCCGGGCAAGCAAGGCAATCAATGTGGCACCACCGCTATTAATGCCCAGCCCGACAGCTTCTTTAACACCTTCCATTACCGCAAGCCCGACCTCTACCAGTACGCCTACTTTCACGCCTTCGCCGACGGCTACCAATACATTTACACCGTCGCCAACCTATACACCATCGAATACACCTACGATCACCAGAACGGCATCACTAACTGCAACCCAGACACCTTCGATCACATTAACACCATCGAGGACATCGACTGCATCGCTGACACCTAGTATCACTGCCACTGCAAGCAAGACACCAACCAGGACCAACACAGTTGTTCCAGATTGTGGAAATGTCACTATGACACTGGGTTTGGCTCCGAGCCGCACAGATCGACTGAGAATGGTCATTGTAAATAACAACTCTGTGGTTGCTAATTTTGGTGACACGACTGTAACCTGGGATTCGTCAGCAGGGAATTCCAATGTTTATCTCGATTATATGAATATGAACTCCACTACCTTCTATAATGGTAATGATTACACATCAACCACATATGGATCGAAGAGCCCAACGATGGCGCTTGCAGGTGGCGGGACAACCCACAACCTGGATATTGACTTTGCCCCCGACAGCCGTGGAATAGGTGGAACTTTCACTGTACAGGTAAACCTGGCAGTCAACGGAGTCAATTGCCCGTTTACACGAACATATACCCGGAATGCCCCGACAGCTACGAACACCAGGACACCAACACGGACGTTAACTGCCAGCCGGACCCTGCCGCCTACGCTGACTCCAACCCAAACTTTCACGGCTTCAGTAACCAATACACCGTCGAAGACACTCGTTCCTACGAACACCTTTACACCTACCGATACACTTGTGCCGACATCAACGTTCACGAGAACATTCACGCCAACGAAATCAAATACACCTGTACCGAGTAATACGTACACACCTTCAAAGACGCTGGTACCTACAAACACAGCTACTCGCACACCTACACGTACGAATACCACCACTCCAACGGTCACATTTACACACACAGTGGCACCTACGAATACACCGACACCTACTTTCACCCCAACCCCAACCAAGACACCGATAGGCGGCGGCGAAGGGTAAAGTTGCATCACTTTACGAAAAACAGGGTTGTATTTTCTCAACCCTGTTTTTATTTGGTTGTAAAATCATGATATGAAGCCAAAGCAGCATCGTCTATTTCAATTCATGAGCACAGACATTAAACCAGCCTTGATCATTTGGGTATTTACGGGTTTATATATCTTAATAGTCAGCGTAATTGCACGGCCTGGTCAATTAGGGTTTACTTTTCTACGAATAATCACCTGCTTCCCGGGAATAGCAGCAGTACTCATAGTAATAAAGTTATCTTCAAAAATGAATCCTGGAATATCACGCAGGCAATGGCAGGTGATTGGCACGGGTCTTATCTTTTGGATCGCTGCTGATTATTACCGTCTCTTTTTTTCACCAAATATAATTTCGAACCAGATTATTGCTGCCTGGGTTAATTGGATAAACATTGCTGGATTTCTACTCATCGCGGGGGGGTGGTTGTTCTCGCAAGTATTGCTTCGGCAGAGGATCATCCGACTAAAAATGATCCTGGATATGACCATCTCTTGCGGGGCTATGACTCTGCTTGGTTGGTTGGTTTTTGTATTTCCAAACGTGAATGTTGAAATTAGGAACTTGATTGCAACCCGCTGGCAGTTGACATATCCCGTTCTGGATATTGGATTGCTGGCGTTGTTATTGAACATGCTTCTTCTGGTCAAATCCAGTCAATTACAAAAGACAATATTCTGGTTTATGCTGGGTGTGATTGGATTAACGATCAGTGACCTTGCTCCAGCTTCCATCACCTTTGCAGAACAATTATTACCAGGCACCGGTATGGAACTAGGAATAATGGTCGGGTATTCTGCCATCCTGACCGGTGTTTATTACGCTTACAGAAATCCGAAATTATTGGTAGAAGGGCCTGAATCCGGTTTTGAATGGACAAATGGCCGAAGGATCCAGGGGGTGCTGCCATTGGCATTGATCCTGGTACTGGTTGCTGAATTGGTAATCGTCTGGCAAAACTCCCTCAATTTTCCTCAAGCTACAATTGGGATTACTGCAATGCTCTGGCTCCTATTGATCGCCAGGCAAGGTGTTGCAGCAGGAGAGTTTGAGCTTCGCCAGTATGCCATCCTTTTTCAAAATACAGCTGAACCTTCATTTATTACGGATAAAAAGCTTAAAATAATATTGGTAAATCCAGCCATGATCCAGATCTGCGGATTGAAGAATGAGTCTGAATTACTGGGAAGGACAATAAAAGAAGTATTTTCTGACCCAGGCATTCCTGAACAGATCGAATCAAACTGGAAGTCTGAAATTCGGCTGAATTTATCAGATTCCATATATCTTCCGGTAGAACTTTCATTGAATAAGATCAGTTATGACTCCCCCGGTAATCAGCGTATCGCTGGAACTGCCCATGATTTGACTCCGCAAAAAGAACAACAGGCGGCATTGCTAATGGCGAATCAACGGTTATCCGACCTGCAGGGAGAATTGGAAAAACTCAATGAAGGACTTGAACAACGGGTATTTGAAAAAACTACCTCCCTTCAAACTGCATTTGTTCAATTGGAAGAACAACATAAAAAGCTCCAATCACTGGATCAGATGAAATCCGATTTTGTATCGATGGTGTCGCATGAGTTAAGGGCACCACTTACAAATATCAGCGGTGGAATAGAATTGTTATTGGCTAATCGTGAATATATAAACGAGAAGATCCACCGATCGCTAACTCTTGTACAAACAGAGATCCAACGATTAACGCGATTTGTTGAAACAATCCTGGATCTTTCTGCCATGGAAGCAGAACGTCTGCCACTCTTCCCGGAACCCGTGAATGTTAATGATCTTATTCGAAATACACTCGAACAATTTATCGACTTGCCAGAAGCTCAACGCCTGATATTTCATCCCAAGGATAATTTACCCATCGTATTAGCGGATCTACGCGGGCTGGCAAGTGTGGTTACTCACCTTATAGACAATGCGATAAAATACGCGCCTGAGGGGAAAATTATAGTTTCTACGGCTCAAAAAATGGATAAAGTCCATGTTACAATACGGGATCATGGCCCCGGAATCCCTATTGATGCCCAGCCATACATATTTGAAAAGTTTTACCGGGTAAATCCGGTTGATTCTCAGTCCATCTATGGACATGGGTTGGGATTATATATGGCGAACAGGATGTTGGAAGCGATGGGTGGAGAAATCAGCGTAAAGAATTGCGTAGATGGAGGGGCTGAATTCATAATTACTTTGCCCATATTAGAGGATAATGATGAGCCGACTCTTACTAGTTGATGATGATAAAACGCTTCTTCAATTTTTAAGTGAGTACCTGACCGGGGATGGATTTGAAATAATCACTGCGTCCAATGGAACTGATGCCTTGCGAATGGCTTACCAAAATCACCCTGAACTGGTTGTTCTGGATGTTATGATGCCAGGTATGGATGGCTGGGAAGTTTGTGCCAGGTTGCACGAGATGAGTGGAGTTCCCGTTATCCTGGTTACTGGAAAAACCACCGAAGCCGATAAACTCAGGGGATTTAAATTAGGTGCTGATGATTACCTCACCAAACCCTTTAGCTTTGCAGAACTATCTGCCCGGATACAGGCAGTATTAGCCAGGAGTCTACTATTCCATGGGAATACTGCCAATTTGATCAATCTTGGGAATCTGGTGATCAACCTGGAAAAACGCAGTGTTAAACAGGCAGATAAAGAACTCCAGCTGACACCAACGGAATATCGTCTCCTCGAATATCTTGCCCGCAACCAGGGACGCGCTGTACCTGAAGCCGAATTGGCTCAAGCTGTGTGGGGAAATTATCGGGAAGAAGACGCTTCAACGGTGAGGCGATTTATCTGGCTGCTCAGGAAGAAAGTGGAAGAAGATCCATCGGATCCAAAACTGGTAAAAACTGTACGGGGATTTGGATATCGGATGGGTACAAGCAGCCTCAAACTACCAGACGATAATAAATAGTGGACTACTATTAGAGGGAAAATCTAACCTCGTTAATGTAAGGAATTATTCATATACAATTAATTCTTTTCACATTTATTTATGGTATCATTTCTTTATGGACGATAAAATTACGATCATTGAAGGACCCACCCCGCAGTTCACCCATGTAGATGAAGACTGGGCCAGGGGTATTTTTGAGGGTCCATCCAGTTATAAATACTCTTTTACCAACCTGCGAACTTTTAATGGACCTGCATTAATTGAAAGATGTTACCGCACCTGGCATTCCAAAGGAATGATGTATTTGGAATACCGTGATGATATGGGACTTACATTAAGTTCTCCAATCCTTGCTGCCAGATCGGTGGATTCTCCTGATGGAAATGTACTCCAATTGTGGCTGCGGATGGAGGATGAAGAAGAGTCCGAAGTAAACATAAATGATGACGAAGAAATGGAATAATAAAAAACTCCTGCTGAATGATGAACTGCACCCCAAAAGTTGGACACAACCAACAGAAAGGGTGCAGTTTTTATGAGGTTAAGGATTAAGCAACAAACGCCCGGGTGAGGGGGGCACCCGAACGTTTGTTAACGTAATATTATCATGTGAATTTCAATTGTCAAGAAGATAAACATTAGAAATAATTAATAGTATTTGTGCCCCGGGAGGGATTCGAACCCTCAGTCTACTTTTGTTTATTCGGAAAAATGGTGCCCCAGGAGGGACTCGAATACATACCCTCCACGGGTACCCTCAATCTACTTTTGATTGTTCGGAAAAATGGTGCCCCAGGAGGGACTCGAACCCTCAATCTAGGCGTTAGGAGTGCCTCGCTCTGTCCACTTGAGCCACTAGGGCAATGAACATATTTTACCTTAATCCCTCAAGCGCTGCAAATTTACATATCGGCCGGTTTTTTACCGAGAGAAGCTCCATACGCAATGAATTGGTTTATTCCATCCAAATTCCAGAATCTATTCAATCCCTCATCATCGAATGCGCCAATTGCGCACATTCCACAATCGATCACATCCGCTGCAAGGTAAAGATTCTGGCAAATATGACCGGCATCCAGAAGGAGATACCTATAGCCACGTGTACTGTAACGCCAGGTCGACCGCTCAGGAATAGTGCACCACCAGAAAGAAACGGCACATTCCCTGATGTGTGGTTGTTTCAGGCACACTTCGCTGATCTCGGACGAAAACTCTGTCCCGGTTTTTATTTGCAGTAAGCTATGCTCAATTGCCAGGTATCTATATAGACCGGATTCCAATCCGTTCACGTTCGAAACAACCATAAAGGTTTCAAATGAGTGTCGAGCACCGCCCGATGGTACGATGCGCATAGTTACCGGGCGGGAGGTGACATGTTTCACTCCCTGGGTGCACCACAACAGGAAAGTTAGTTCTTCCAATGATAAGGGGTCTTTTGTGTAGCGCCGGAGCGTTCGCCGGCTTTCCATGGTTGTTAGAAAATCTGCCTTCGGGATATTTAATTCCTCAACGGGTTTGAGTTTAATAACTGGTAGATTTGCATCAAAGGGCAGTTCGAGAGCAGGTTGGGGAATACCTCTACCTTCTGCTGCAGGTTCAAGATTCTTATTTTCAGATTGTTGCATAAAAAGAATTCCATCTTTGGTTGTCATAATATCTCCATTTTCTTTATCTGATCCAATATCAAGGACAAGCAGTTTCCACTATTTTAACCTTAAAATGCATAAAGGATAGTTTGAATAATTAATGCCTGGTTTATAATGATGAATATCATTATTGAGAGGAATCGATGAAGAAAATATTGATATCCATAATATTAGCGGCCACACTATTGATCAGCTTCAATTCTCCTGTGTCCAGTCAGAATATCCTGCCTGATGTGACTCACTTTGGTATTTTTGAAGTGGATATTCGGCCAGAATTTGATAACCCACAAGTTTTAGTCATCTATCACATTGTGTTAGCTGCGGACACAAAACTTCCAGCTACAGTCACCATTGCTTTGCCGGACCGCATCGGGACACCCACTGCGTTGGCGTGGGTAGATCCAACAGACGGCAGTATGTATAATCTTACATACCAGAGTAAGCTTGAGAACGACCTGGTGAAGGTAACGTTTACAACGACTGGCAGTGAGATTCAGTTGGAGTATTACGATCCAAATATAACTAAAAGTGAGACAGTGCGGAATTTTGCATATGCCTGGATGGGAAAATTTGATGTGGATAATTTCAGCATTCACATTCAACCGCCTGTTGGAGCTAAAAAAATAGTCATTACACCCAACATTGGAGAACCTCAATTTAGCGATTCTGGAGTGGAATTTTATTATGCTAAATTGGGAGCAATTTCCTCAAAGGATTCTTTTAATATTAATATTGAATATGAAAAATTAACTGACGAGCTTAGTATTGAAAAATTACCTGTAACATCGACTGCCCCGATCGACGATTCGACAACTGGAAGGACATCCATTCAGGAAATTATTCCATGGATCGTTGGCCTCTTCCTCTTGATCCTCGCCGGTTCAATAGCATGGTGGATCTGGATATCGAGGCATTCTGAGAGTAGAAGGGATAATCGATTAAAACGGCATTTATCTGCACAGAAAGCTCAGAAGACTGCAGAACGGGAAAGTGATTACGTTTATTGCCTCCAATGCGGTCAACGTGCAGCCTCTGGCGATCTATTCTGTCGAACCTGTGGGACGAAACTCAACCCGTAAGCATCAATTATTAGACGATTGTAAACAGGATAAAATAATCGTTTGAAGTTCTCCCGGTTGCCCGCGAGTTTGGGCAATGATCGGCACTATGAGATCTTGTTCCGGTAATCCATCGATCTTGACCATCTTCACTTCATCAGACAAGTATGCTCGGGGGATAACGCCGATACCTCCTGGGTCTTTGGCTACCATCTCCTTTATCACCTCAGGAAAATCCGCGATGTTTACCTGATTATTTAGGTGTTTTGCTTCATTCAACCGGTTTTCGATGATTATTTGTAGTTCGTCTGACTGTTTATATCCCCAGATATCTATCTTTCCACTAATTCCCAGGGTGCTTGTCGGATCAACTGCATCCCAATGAGTAATAAATCCCTGGAAAATCCCCTGAAGGGTCATCAATGGAATTGTGGATACTTTATTTTGGGGGTTGATTATGACCACCAATTGATCTTCCCCGAGTTGGAACGCCGGTAAGGTGGGATCGATCGGTTTCTCGTAAACCAATGTAATATCCGCCGTTTGCGCATTCATTCGATTGATCGGATATTCGTTGACAAGAACTGGCAGAGGTGAATTTGCCTGGCTGCAAGTCTGAATTTTGTTTTCAATGTATCGGAGATCAGGTGTATGCTGGATGATCGTTTCAGCGGGAGCTGGAGGAAGGGTGGGCAATACTGGAGCACATCCCGTAACAGCCAACGCCATCATGATCCAACAAAACCGTATCCGCATTCCTTATTTATCCCTTGACCAGGAAAACTATGAACGTAAGCAGACAAACTCCGATGCAATAATAAGCAAATCCGAAAAATGAGTGTTTGCGGATGAATCCTAGCAGCCAGTGTATGCTTAAAAAACCAACAATAGCAGATGTTACGATCCCGACAATCATCACCGGCAGGAAAGAAGCAAGGTTAGAGATGGACACCATATCTTTAACCCCGACCCCACCTGCAGCAATCATGATCGGAATTGACATTAGAAATGAAAAACGGGCAGCGGATGGCCGATCCAGTTTGCACAGCATACCACCTGTGATAGTTGACCCGGAACGGGAAATTCCCGGGAAAATGGAAACTGCCTGGAAAAGACCCACCACCAGGGCATCCAGCCAGGTCATTTCTTTGAGGGTCGATATCCGTTTCCCAAAGATTTCGGCAATGATCAGAAAGGCACTAGTACCCAGTAATAGAATGGCTGTGGCCATGGGTGAATTAAATACACCCTCCACCAGGTCTTTGATCAATAATCCTGCCAGCCCTGCAGGTATGGTTGCCAGGATTACCATCCAACCCAGCCTGGCGTCAGAATTTTCAAAAGGCTTTCGTGCAATTAATCCACGAATAACTGCTGAAATGATGTTGACCAGATCCCGCCAGAAATAAATGATAACCGCCAGGATTGTGCCCATTTGAACTAGGACATCATAAACAAAGATCTGTTCCTTGGGGAATGTCCAACCTAGCCAGTAAGGAACCAATACCAGGTGGGCGGAACTGGAAATTGGCAGAAATTCAGTTAAACCCTGCACTATTCCCAAAATAATGGATTGAATGATCGTCATAAGCCCTCTTGCTGCAATGAATTTTGTTCTGTACCAAAATAACCCGTGAGGTATTCAGCTGAAAATTGAGAAAATTTGTGCTCGATGATTGCCTGACGCATTATGCGGGTCAAGGATAACAATGTATGGATATTATGGATTGAAAGCAAAGTACTGGCAAGCATTTCTTTTGCTGCGATCAGGTGACGCAGGTAAGCCCTTGAAAAGCTCTGACAGGTGTAGCATTTGCATCCGCTATCTATCGGTCGTTCATCATGTGCGAAAATCGCGTTGAGCATATTCAATCTACCATGATGAGTCATGACCGCCTGGTGGCGAGCAAGGCGTGTAGGAAGCACACAATCGAAGATATCGATTCCACGCATCACCCCATTCACCAGGTCCTCTGGAGATCCAACTCCCATGAGGTAACGCGGTTTATGTGCTGGCAGGATCGGGTTAAGCAGGTCAAGCATTGCATGCATTTCTGCTTTCGATTCACCGACTGACAAACCGCCAATGGCGATACCCGGAAAATCCATTGATCCTATTACCCTTGCAGATTCCTCCCGTAGATCTGGAAATATTCCTCCCTGGACAATTCCAAATAGCGCCTGGTCTGTACGATTTTTGGCATTCAAACAGCGTTCTGCCCAGGCATGCGTACGAGCCATGGACTGGATGTTATAGTCACGATCATATGGAGGTGAACATTCATCGAAAGCCATGATGATATCTGCACCCAGATTTTGCTGAATCTGGATGGAGCTTTCGGGTGTCAACCTGCGGGCAGAACCATCTATATGGCTTTTGAACGAGACTCCGTCTGCATCCACCTTACGAATTTCTGCGAGGGAAAATACCTGGAAACCACCCGAATCGGTCAGGATCGGATTTGGCCAGTTCATAAATTGATGGAGACCACCCATTTCAGCTACCAACACGTCACCTGGGCGCAGGAAAAGATGATAAGTATTGGCGAGTACAAGACTGGCTTGCAGTTCTTCCAACTGGCGCGGTGTGATGGCTTTTACTGTCGCCTGGGTGCCCACAGGAGCAAAAACTGGAGTAAGCAGATCTCCATGCGGGGTGTGGAATATTCCGGCGCGGGCAGCACCATCCTGTGCGATAAGCTCAAAAGATAACGATTCCATGTATATCCTATCTAAAAATGTCAATTATTGTTACTTTCTCCATTATAACTGCAACATGACGTCCATCCAGTAAACCAGCCAAATGAATTGCTTGTCGTTTAGTAAATCCCGGTATATACTTTCACCCATGAATTCAAACGGATTTTCTGCGTGGCTGGAAATTGATCTGGATATCATCCGCCAGAATGTAAAAGAGCTTCTGCAAATCAGTCAAACAGAAGTGATGGCGATTGTAAAAGCAAACGGCTACGGCCATGGCGCTGCGGAAATTGCCAAAGCTTCAGTGGAAGCCGGTGCAACATGGTGTGGAGTGGCAAGACTGGAAGAAGCCATTGCACTTCGAAGGGCAGGATTGAACTGCCAAATCCTTGTTCTCGGATATACGTCTCCCGACCGGGTAGCTGAAGCCGTCAATAATAATGTCTGCCTGACTATTTATGACCAGCAAATTGGTGAAGCATATGCGGAACAGGCGAAGAATGTGGGCGGTGGATTGCGTCTGCATATCAAGGTCGATACCGGGATGGGCAGATTGGGTATTTCCCCTGAGACTGCCCTGGAGTTCATCGAGAACCTCACCAGGCGGCCGCAATTGCTCATAGAAGGTATATTTACCCATTTCGCCAGGGCGGATGAACCACAGGCTCTCACAACCGATGAACAGTTGGTTATGTTTGATAAATTGATCAAGAATCTTCGCAAAGATGGCATTGCTCCGAAATATATCCATGCTGCCAATTCTGCTGCCATCCTGAATTATCCTACAGCCCGATTTGACCTGGTTCGCCCGGGAATCTCTCTGTATGGTTTTCAGCCTTCTCCTGAAACACCTTTTCCTGACATCCTCCAACCAGCGCTTACCTGGAAGACCCGTTTGACATCTGTTCGAACTTTCCCGGCCGAACATGGCATCAGCTATGGACACATTTACCATACCTCACGCGCAGAACGCATCGGTTCAATAGCCATTGGCTACGCCGATGGATTCAGACGGGTAAATGGCAACGTTGCCCTGGTTCACGGAAAACGCGTTCCTGTTGTGGGGCGGGTATGTATGGACCAATGCATGCTTCAACTGGATGAAGTTCCGAATGCCTCGATTGGCGATGAGGTGGTTTTATTAGGCAGACAGGGAAATGAAAATATTTCTGCAGAAGAACTGGCTGACCGATGGGGAACCTTCAATTATGAAGTAATCTGCGGACTTTCCGCCCGCTTGCCGCGTATTTATCACAACCCTTAAATGGATCACATGACGAATACTCCATCAGAAATCATCACGAAACGATGGGAAGTATATCCGCGTATGCCATCGGAGGTTTCTGACCGGCTTAATGAATATCCGGCTTTGATTCGCCAGATCCTTTATAACCGGGGAATCGCTGATATTACATCTGCCAAAAGGTACTTCCATGCTTTACCGCCCGATGAAACTTCGCCTTTCCTGTTGAAAGGGATGGATAAAGCAGTCCCACGAATTCTTGCAGCAATTCAAAATAAGGAACCCATGGTAGTCTACGGGGATTATGACGTGGATGGCGTAACTGCGACTGTATTACTTGTGGAAGCGCTAACGAAATTAGGAGCTAAAGTCACGCCATATATCCCGGATCGCTTCGATGAAGGTTATGGGATCAACAATGATGCCTTGGACAAATTAAAGGAGCAAGGATGCTGTCTGGTTATTAGTGTGGATTGCGGTGTACGATCCATGCCGGAAGCGGAACACTCCAATCAAATTGGGATGGATCTGGTCATCACCGATCATCATTCCCCCCTGGAGGAGATTCCAAATGCCTTCGCGGTCATTGATCCCAAGCTGCCAGATGATGATTACCCCGGTAAAGAACTGGCCGGTGTTGGGGTGGCATACAAGTTGGCGCAGGCATTGTTTACTACATCGAACCGAATGATGGAAATGGGTGAGCTTTGGATCGACTTGGTGGCTCTGGGAACAGTGGCTGACCTGGCACCGCTGATGAATGAGAATAGATTCCTCGTCCGCAAAGGGTTGGAACTGATCCAAAAAGGGTCCCGCGAGGGTTTGGTACAGCTTTGCCGGGTAGCCGGGATCGACTATAGAAAAATAAATTCAACAAACATCGGTTTTGGGATAGGTCCGCGGTTGAACGCAGCCGGACGAATGGAAACAGCGTTGGCAGCTTTTAATCTACTGGTGGAAAAGGATGTAGACCAGGCAGGTTCTTTTGCCCGAGCTTTGGATGAACAGAATCGTGCACGCCAGGTTGATACCAGGACGGTTGTGGATAAGGCGATGCAAATTGCAGAAGAAGAAGGATTGAAAAAGGACATTATCATCGTCACTGACGAGAATTTCAGTGAAGGCATAGTAGGCCTCGCAGCTTCCCGATTGGCAGAACATTATTACCGCCCGGCAATTGTCGGGAAAGTGGGTTCAGAAATGACTCGCTGCTCGTGCCGTAGTATTCCTGAATTTAATATCACAATGGCTTTGGATGAATGCAAGGATTTGATGGAGCATCATGGCGGACATGCTGCTGCAGCTGGTTTTACGATTCGGAACGAGAAAATGACCGAATTGATGGATCGCTTGTATTCAATAGTTAAAAGGGAATTCTCTGGCCGGGAGTTGACACCTGTATTAATGGCAGATGCAGAAGTGAATCTGTCGGACCTTGGACAGGAACTTTATAACAACCTGGTGAAGTTCCAACCGATCGGATACAGCAACCCGGAATCCTTATTCATCATCCGCGGGCTGCGTGTGCAGTCCATTCGTGATGTCGGCCAGGATGGCAAACATTTACGCTTACAACTGACCGATGGCTGGTTGTCGATCAACGCCATTGCATTCAATAAAGGTGGAATGAAAAGCGCGTTGATGGAAAAGAAGAAGGCTGACTTTTTGTTTGTATTTGAGACCAATGAATACAACGGCAGGGTGGATTTCCAACTGAATGTGAAAGATATTCATATTTAGGAGTATTTTGCAGGTTGGATAGAGGGCGAACGCCCGAAACCCAACAACTACAACCCATCTGTCATACTGAGCACAGCGAAGCATCTCTACTAATGTATGGAGAGATCCTTCACTTCGTTCAGGATGACTTGGTAGGAGATTTTCTACCACTCTACCCTCAGTGTCCCTGTTATTGAATGCGCCATCTTCATAAAGGTTGGATTGAGCTCAGCGAAATCCAACTCTTTATGTAATGTCGGATTTCGCTTTGTTCTATCCTACCTACAACGATTCCAGAAAATCCGACCAATTTGTAAAGGGTACTTGACATGTAAAGCTTAATTTACTATAATATAATATGTAAAGTAAGCTTTACAAAGGAGATGTGATGAAAAACCGTTTGGAAGAATTTCGAAACCTGAATGGATGGACCCAGCAGGAATTAGCAGACAGGGCAGAAGTCTCCCGTCAAACGATCATTTCGTTGGAAAATGGACGATACAATCCTTCCATTTTGCTGGCTTTCCGCATGGCAAATATATTCAAATTGAAAATCGAAGAAATATTCATATATTCTAATGAGGAGGAGAACAATGAATAAACAAAAACAATGGATAATCAGCAGAATTCGCATGGGCTGGATGTTTTTGGCAGTGGGGGTGATTGTGTTTTTATTTGGGATTTTCGCTCAATCCCAATTCGCTTATCAACCTTATAACTTGCGGATCATTAGTGGATTGGGAATTCTTCTGGCGGGCATAGGAATTGGAAGCCTGGTAAAGTACAGTGCTGCCCTAAAAGATGATGAATCTGCCAGGCGCCTGACTGTGGAAGAACGGGATGAACGCACTATACTAATTCGCACGAGGGCGGGGAGCAGGGCATACTGGGTATCTACAGCAATCGTTTATATCGGATTGATGTGGGTATCTTTTGCAGCGAATGGCAGTTTGCCACCCTTAAGTGGAAATGCGCTATGGTTCTTTTTTACAGTGGCTGTGCTCATACCCTTCGGAGTTTACATTGCCAGTATACTGCTCGACCAGCGTAATATTTAAATTGCACCTACCAATTCATAAAAAAGCATTTTGGGATGGTTCTTATTACATTTAGAAGCAGGGTTCGCCGTAAGCGAACCCTGCTTCTAAACCGGAGTCACTCCTGACAATGAATCCTTATCCTACTTTTTTACCACAATCAGCACAGAATTTTGCGTCCGGCTGCAGAATTGCTCCGCATTCAGTACAATGCTGCTCGTTCTTTACTTTCGCGCCACAATTCGGGCAGAATTTTGCATTGGTTCCCAATGGCGTTTCACATTCCGGGCAGGTGGCATGGATCGTTTCCCGCCAGTTGGCTTCGGATAACTTTTTATCTTCTTCAGACATGGCAGCATGTGCCCAGACCTCTTCCACTGACCGGCTAGCTTGTGCTGCAGACATTTCCACACCCATATCAGGAGCGCAATTCTTACACAGACCGCGTTTCTCATTCCAGCATTTTTGGCGGCACACCCATGTCTGGCAGCGCGGACATTGGGCGAATTCAGGTCTCATCTCCCGGGTGGCAGCTTCGAAATTGTCATCATGTGCTTTTTCCCAGGCTGCATCGTGCACTCTCCCGGCAATATTTGCAGCCGAGGAAAATAAACCGCCAAAGAGGCTGCTGGCTGCATCAACCACTCCGCTGACAGTGCCGGTAATTGACGGAACAAATTTGGTGCGGTATCCAACTCCGCAGCGGTCACAGACAAACTCAAACTGGAAACCTTTCTCGGTGCTGAGGTCATTATAATTTCGAACAAATTCCATCCGTTCTACCATATACTGTTCTCCTCTAAGATATAATTCATGCCGTATAAATTATACAATGAGTTTCCAGATGCGGAAATGAAAGGCTGTTGTTTGTGCCAACCATAAAGCTGCGCGAGAAAGAATACAACATAACCGGTGACCTTACCCTCTCACAGGTGTATAAGCGGTTAAGGTTTACTCCCGAAAGCTACCTGGCAGTAAGAGAAGGGGAGATCATTACCGAAGACCGTTTACTCAAAGATAAGGATATAGTAAAACTCGTTCCGGTTATCTCGGGTGGCAATCTATGAGATGCAGGAAATGCCCGCAAAGTGCGGTCATTAACTTGAGACAGCACAGAATGGCTTTATGCAAGGATCATTTTAACGAATGGTTTCTGCAGCATACTGCTACTACGATCAAGAAATTCCGCATGATCAGTGAAGGAGACCGGATACTTGCTGCTGTTTCGGGGGGAAAAGACTCATTGGGATTATGGGATGTATTAACCAGGTTAGGCTATGTTGTGGAAGGATTGTCCATCCAACTGGGAATCGACGCGGACAGTCAATATTCCACCCGTTCCATGGAATTCACCCGTCAATTCGCCCTAAATAAGGGATTAATACTTCACGAGTTACATATTCAGCAGGAATATACTGAAACAGTGCCGGAGATGTTCATGAAATCACATCCGGGAGATAATAAACCCTGTTCCACCTGTGGGTTGGTGAAGCGCCATGAGTTGAATCGTTTTGCCCAAGAGAATGGTTTCAACGTGCTGGCTACGGGTCATAACCTGGATGATGAAGCTGCGGTTCTTTTCTCGAATAATCTGACCTGGAATACTGATCAACTTGGCAGGCAATATCCGGTGATGGAAGAACGTGAAAAATTTGCGCGGCGTGTGAAGCCATTCGCTCAATTCTACGAGCGTGAAACAACCGCCTACGCTTTGCTGAATGGAATCGAATACATCGAAGAGGAATGTCCTTTCTCCACCGGTTCCAGAACGAACCACTATAAGACGATCCTCAATGAGTTGGAAAATGATCAGCCAGGTTTGAAATACCAGTACTTTCAAACCTTTATTGAGCGAAAAAAAACCGGCCTTCTGAAAATATCAGAAAGCCAGTTATATGAGGAAAAATTCTGTAAACAATGCGGTCAGCCAACCAGTTCTGCGGACTTATGTGCGTTTTGCAGATTGGTCAAACCTCTGCATTAAGCAGTTTCCAGGTAATGCTCCACTTCCCAATCTGAAACATTGATCCGATATTCTTCCCATTCTGCTTTACGGGAACGAACGAATGCTTCATAAATTGTAGAACCGAGAGCATCCTTGATGACCGGATCTTTATCCAATTCCACCAACGCTTCAGCCAGGGAACCGGGAAGGTTATCGACCTTAAGGCGTTTACGATCCGCCTGTGTCAATTCATAGACATTGACATTATTTAATGGTGTAGGGGCTGTCATTCCTTTTTCGATGCCATCCATTCCTGCAGCAAGAATTGCCAGGAATACCAGATAGGGGTTGGACGAAGGATCAGGGCAACGTAATTCAGCGCGAACCGCACTATCCCGCCCGGGTGTATAGCGAGGAATCCGGATCAAGGCAGAACGATTGGTTTGTGCCCAGCCGATATATACGGGAGCCTCATATCCCGGAACCAACCGTTTGTAGGAATTTACAGTAGGGGCGACTACAGCAGAGAAACTGCGGGCATGTCTTAACTGTCCAGCGATGAATCCATAAGCCAGTTTGGACAGGCTGAATGGGTCTTTTCCCTCAAAGAAAAGATTCTTGCCATTCAGGTCCGATATGGATTGATGGCAATGCATGCCGCTGCCATTGATACCAAAAATGGGTTTCGGCATGAAGGATGCGACCAAACCATTTTGTGCAGCAATGGCTTTAACGGTATATTTCAAAGTAAGTACATTATCGGCTGTACGCAATGCATCGGCAAAACGGAAGTCGATCTCATGCTGGCCAAGGGCAACTTCATGGTGTCCGACTTCAATTTGCAATCCCATCTGACCAAGTGCCTGAATCAATTCTGTTCGGACTCGGACAGCTTCATCGTTGGGAGAGAAGTCAAAGTAACCTCCGACATCATGTGGTACAGGGTGGATCATCTCCCCATCATTTTTCTTGAGGAGGAAGAATTCCGGTTCTGGTCCGACATTGAATACCATCCCTTTTTCTTTGAGCTTAGCCAGCGATCTTTTGAGCACACCACGCGGATCGCCATCGAAAGGAGTGCCGTCAGGCATGAAGATGTCGCAGAAGAAACGTCCACGGCGCAGTTCCAACGGTGACCAGGGTAGAACAGCGTATGAATCCTGGTCGACCTGTAAGAGCATATCGCTCTCCTGGATACGACAAAATCCTTCAACGGATGAACCATCAAACCAGATGCCTTCGTCAAGCGCAACTTCCAATCGTTCAACTGGAGCATCCAGCGATTTGACGACTCCATTCACATCGGTGAATTGGAAGGAGATGAATTTCACACCGTCTTCTTTGATCTTCTTTAACAAATCCTTTCTTTCCATGTTTTACCTCTCTTCAAAGAAATAATATAAAAACAACTGGACATAAGTCCAGTGTAATTGCTGGAATTGGGTTCTGTATAAGAGAACCCCGCCATGCCGTGTGCTGCTGGGTTTTGAACCTGTGATTAAACAGGACGGATCTCGTCCCGGAAGATCAGCCTTGACCGAAGTCTACCGCATCACTGCCGTAAGAATAAGACCCATTTTTTAAGGTGTTGGCTCAGAACGCATAGGCAACATCACGAACACAGTAGGGCAAGTTCCTTATACCACAAATAGATACCTCTGTACAGATAATCATTAAAAGGATTAGGATACTTTGCAAATTTGTAAAGCTATCTGAAATTATCTTTAAGGCATCATCCCCGGGATTATGAAAATGGCTGTGGACAGGTCAATAAGAACATGTCCGATCATGAGGTATGGTATTAATCGCGGACGCCAGTGAATGATAATTCCCATAAAGAAGGCAAAAGGCAGGAACATAAACAAGCGCCATGATATGAATCGCAAATCAAATATCAACGGCACAGCAATGTGCTGGATAGCCAGGAATAAGGATGACAAAGCAATCGCCAACCATTTGTTATTACTAATTGCCTCAATACGTGGCATGATATAGATAAAATAGGCAGGTAATTCGATCAAACCCTGGGTAACGGGAAAAAGAATCGCCCCTGCAATCGCAAATGCCATTGGCAGCTCACGAAACATCATTTTCGCCGGGATCATTGCATCACCAAATAATAAATTACCAAAAATAATATTTGGAAAATATCCAATTGGACCCGCAAGCAAGAATAGGCCCAATGTGGTTAAAACATCAATTAATACTTTTCCACGAGTAAAACCAACCAATTGCCAATACCTTACAGCTTCTTTCTGGAATAATTTACTGATAATCACGAGAGTTAATATGTTGGTCAGTGTTACACCGAATAACCACAATCCAATTGAGTCTTCCCAGGGTTGGCTTTTCCCTATTACCAGGAAAACGAGGGCGAAAATTGCCTGGAAAAAGATAAATAATAACAAGCGCAAACCAAGCATGAGAAATGGGGTGCGTGGCTTAAGCTTCCCATTAGCAATAGCAGTCTGAATGGATTCTATAGAATTAGGCTTTAAATGGTCTTGCAACATATGAACTCCTCAATAAAGAATTATTGATTTTATTTATATATTTGTTTAGTGTAAAGAAGGAATTACCTTGAATTTACCGGGACGTGGTGGTAAATTTCAACACAATTACTCACCAGAGTATTAAGTGTAGATAAAATTGTCTGATTTCCAAGAATATGCTATTTTTATGTCATGAAAACAATACGAACCTTTATTGCTATTGAATTATCCGAGGAAGTCAGACAGGTAATTAGCTCGGTGTTACTGCATTACCAGGGGTTGATTCCATCCGGTTGGGTGAAATGGGTACCGACAAAAAACCTGCACCTCACCTTGAAATTCCTGGGGGATACACCGATCACACTCATTCCCTCGATCCAGGAACAGATGGATAAACTTTCTGCAACCACACCCCGATTCCAATTTACTGCTGCCGCAGCTGGCATGTTTCCTACTGCCAGGAAACCACGCGTTATCTGGATAGGATTGGATAATAAAATAACCCTGACCGGGTTAAGCAAGAGCTTGGATGATGTTCTTGTACCACTGAAAATTACCAGGGAAGAAAAGCCATTTTCCCCGCACTTGACGATTGGCAGAGTGTATCAGGACTTGGCTGACGAACATCTGCTAAAATTAGGTGAGATCATATTACGCAATCAACCTGGTGAAATCGGTAAAGTTCTTGTAGACCATATTAGCTTGGTTAAAAGTGAATTGTTGCCGACCGGTCCGGTTTATTCTGTCTTACATCGTTCAAAACTTGAGTCAATTTAACAATCGATATAAACACTCAGGAATCCGTGTTAAAATGAAGTTTCATTACGAATAAGGAGATATATTCTGAATACATTGGAAACAGCCCATAAATTGGTAGAGTCATTGGCAGAGAAAAAGGGCGAGAAAATAGTTCTGCTTGATATACAGGAAGTTGCTTCATTTACAGATTACTTCATCATTTGTTCAGGAACATCAGATCGAATGTTGAATGCTTTGTCTGATGCAGTAGCTCAATGTGCAAAAAAAGAAGGCGGTTTACGAGCCCGTGTTGAAGGAGTCTCAGATTATGGCTGGGTGGTAGTGGATTGTGGTGATATTGTCATACATTTATTTTCCCCCACGCAGCGTGAGTATTACCGGCTCGAAGCCCTCTGGGAAAAGGGAAAGACGCTGGTTCGATTGCAATAATATTAAAACCCAAACCTCAAAATTTTATGAAAATTAATTACCTCTCCGATTTAGGAGAGGTAATTTTGTATTTTGCGAATCTTTGTTTTGAATCTTGAATAATTTCAATTACTTCACGGCAATATCTCCCAGGATCTCCTTGCTATGATCCGCCGGTTTTACATTCTCATAGATTTTTTTTATCTTTCCGTCTGGTACCAGGAGGAATGTTGTGCGAAAAACACCATAATACTCCTTACCAAGGTTCTTTTTCAGCCCCCAAACACCATACTTTTCACATACAATATGCCCTTCGTCCGCAAGAATAGGGAAGTTGAGTCCGTATTTGGCTGAAAATTTCTGGTGGGATTTTACATTATCTGGTGATACACCGAGAATGACTACTCCAGCTTTTATATATTCCGAGTAATCATCTCTAAAATTACAAGCTTCAGTCGTGCATCCGGGAGTGTCATCTTTTGGATAAAAATATAAAACTACAGTTTTTCCGCGATAATCTTCGAGCTTATGGATCATTCCAGTTTCATCCGGCAGCTCAAATATTGGTGCCAGTTCATTTATTTGGGGTAACATATTGCCTCCAGGTTATTTATTAGTTACTCTAATCATTATACAAACCTGGTTTGATTACAAGAGCGTATCTAATGTTGGCATCATGTTATTGATCGAATAATCCCCATTTGTGTAGTATCATAGCCCGGTAATTTCTGAACCCGCGAATGAAATTCAGGATCGTTGGCTGCCTGGACGACAGGCTCGAAAAGTTTTGATTGATAAACTTCGGCGGGAATGATCAGTTCGTAGGTTTCGGTAAACAAAGGAATAAAGTCTAAATCCAGCGCTGTGGCAGCAGCAGTGATTCCCAAGCCGCAATCTGCTCTACCAGAAATAACCGCTGCTGCAATGCCCAGGTGGGTGTATTCCTCATTTTGATACCCCCGAATATTCGAATTCAGAATCCCGGACAATTTCAATTGATAATCCAATAATACACGCGTACCTGCCCCGCGCTGCCTGTTCGCAAATTCAACATCCGGGCGGGTCAGATCAGCCAACGACATTATTTTCTTGGGGTTACCCTTTTGAACTAACAAACCCTGGATCCGGCCGACCCAGGCCATGACATTTATAGGTCGACCTGACAGATATTGTCGGATGTAGTTATCGTTATATATGCCTGTTTCCGGGTCAAGTAGATGCGAACCACATGAATGAGCTTCTCCCTTACTCAGAGCCAGTAATCCACCCAGGCTGCCAACATTAGCTGTAACCAGGCGGTGACCTTTTTCTGCAAGATATTCTGCCAAAACATCAAGGGTGAGATCATGTGAGCCGGTGATGAATAGAGTTTTATCCAGTTCAGCAAGAGATCGATAAAGCCGAACGCGGATTTTCTCGCCGGCTTCCATCCCTTGAATTCCGCGCGGGATCATGGAAATGCCATCTGCCCGGACGAGCGATGTGATTACCCCAGCGCCTCGGTTCAATGGAGCAGCCATAAGCCGGTTGGCTACTTTTCCGAGTGCCACCCGCATCATGTCATCATCTCCTGATGGAGAGGTGACCTTATGGGTTAATTCAGCGTCAATTTCTTGAATACTTTTATTCGTTATTCCTGCCCACATAGTGATCAGCGGTTCTACGAACAACTCGCATGTCAGGGCGGCAGACACGGGGTAACCGGGCACACCGATAATCGGTACATGCCGTTCCTGGTTCTTAATATTCACATTGATCATTCCAATGATCACTGGATGCCCGGGACGAACAGCCACACCGTGCACTAATAATTCCCCCAGACTCTCAACCACCTGGGAAGAATAATCATCTGCGCCGGCTGAAGATCCTGCATTAAGCAGGATCAGATCAGAGTGGGATGCAGCATGGATGACAGCTTCCCGCAGGCAATCCTGGTTATCTTTTACGATCGGGTAGCGTTTTGCTGCACCACCCCAGGAATTAACCTGTGCAGCGATCATCATGGAGTTATATTCGATGATATCCCCGGCTTTTACACCTTCTCCAATATCAACCAGCTCATCTCCGGTCGGGATGATGGCCACCACAGGTTTACGGATCACATTTATGGTGGAGTGTCCACAGGCTGCAATTGCCCCGAGGTCGAATGGCCTTAGTTGTTGTCCTGCAGGTATTACGAGTTGTGTTGCCACAATATCTTCCCCAAGGAGCCGAATATGGCTCCAGGGTGTAACGGATGAGCGGATCAGGATTTCCCGTGGATGACGTAGATCTTGCTCTGATGTTCCTTCTTTATTGATCGGTTCAACGTTCTCAATAGGAATGACAGCATTGGTGTTTTTAGGAAGAGGATCGCCTGTATCTACATAATAAGCTTTTTTCCCGACCACAAGTTTGAGTGGCCTGGAAGGTAAAGCGTCCCGGGTATCGGTTGCCAATACAGCGAAGCCATCCATTGCAGAGGAGTGATAGTGCGGCGAACTGATCTTCGCCCAGACACCTTCAGCTAATATTCGCCCTGAAGCGAATTCGTTCAGAGGGATAGTTTCATGTCCTTTTACTCCAGACCGGCCATGCACTTCAAGGGCTGTAAACAATCTTTTCTTCGCAACTTCAAGTGGAATATCTTTCAAATATACAGACATGGATTCCTTAAAATACCCTACGGAGCAGGTGGAGTTGATACTGGCGACCAGGGTAGTAAGCGGGCGAATGCGGTCGCATCATAATCATTGCGCACTTCCAACCGGCTAAGGTAAAAAATTTGACCTAATGTATGGGTAAATGAAGTACCCAAACCGACCGCGTTGGAATATCCATAAGCGGAAATATGATCACCTACCACCGGGTCGATCATCCCAAACGGATAAGCGAAAGAGTAGATCCCCACACCAATAGCATCGCTCAACTCTGTCATGGATCCTTGGGCTTCAGCATTGATGTCGTTGTGGTTTAATGTCAGGTCAATATGCGAATGAGAGTGGCTACCAATTTCCCAGCCAGCAGCGATCAGTTCCCGTATTTCAGGGACGTGGACAAAATCAACTGACTTTAATCGATTGGAAACTACATAAAACGTCCCGACAAAACCGAATTTTTGCATGATCGGGAAGGCATTCTGATAAACATCCAATGCACCGTCATCAAATGTGATGATCACAGGTTTTTCAGGTAATGGGTCACTATATTTCAATGCATTGACCAACATTTCGATCGTTATGGATGTGTATCCCCATTCCTTTAAATACTGCATTTGGGTTTCAAAAACCGCAGGGGATATATCGTAGCGGCCGGGTTTTTCGATATCACGGATATGGTGATAAAGGAGTATAGGTGCTAATAATGGAGTCCCTTTGGCATGCTTGATCCAAGTCGGAGTAATGGTGGGTGTTGCTGATGGAACAGGACTTGGCGTAAAAGTTATTGTAGGTGTTTGCGATGCAGTCGGTGTGATGGTTGGGGTCAAGGCAAACGCGATTACTGTTTGTTTTGCCTCAATTTGCTGAATAATGGAATTGGCTATTGCTGTTTCATTCATACGGGTGGCATTTTGGGATGCGCAGGCTGAGATAATGAATGTAAAAAAGACAAACAATGGTAATACGCGCCTCATAACAACTCCACCTGGACGATTTCCCCTGCCTGGACACCGGTAACATCTGCAGGAATATGAACTAAAGCATTTGCCCGAACTAAATTGAAGATCAGATTACTTTTGAAAAAGATAGGTTCCGCTTCATTTTGCTGGTTGTTTTCACGCAGCACCACTGGTACCCAATCTTCCCGGCCGGCAGCAGAAGCGACATTTGAAATTAACTGTGCCTGGACTGAGGGCTTGAACTGTGGATCTGACACCTGCAATAATTTATGGATCGCAGGTCTGACAAATATATCGGCAATGACAAGAGCACTGACGGGGTTGCCAGGCAATCCAATTACCGGTTTCCCATTACAAACCGCTAATATAGTTGGTTTTCCCGGTTTTACATTTACTCCGTGAGCGAGAATGCCCGGTTTCCCCAATTTCTCTATCACTAATGATGTCAGATCGCGGGTGGATGCAGAAGACCCAGCAGTAATTAAAACCATATCGCACTCATTAAATGCCTGGATCACAGACCGGGTGAGTGCCTCTTCTTTATCAGCTATAAGCGGATATGGCACCGGTTGACCACCAACTTCTATTACGATCGCACTCATTGTGGAAGTGTTTATATCGCGAACCTGACCTATTGATGGTTTTTGTTCAGGTGGAATTACCTCGTCACCGGAAGATAGGATACCCACTTTCGGTTTTTTATTGACCTGGATCCGGGTGATGCCGAATGACATTAATCCGCCGATTTCCACTGGTCGAAGGATGCGGCCTGCAGGAATGACCAGGTCGCCATTTCTGACATCTTCTCCAACCAGGATCACATTTTCATTTACACTGACAGGCTTGAAAACCTCGAGGTCTGATCCATTATTCAACTGGCTATTTTCCAGCATAACTACTGCGTCTGCCCCAGTCGGGATCATACCGCCAGTATGAATCAAAATTGCCTGACCTTCTCCAACCGTCATATCTGGTGGTTTTCCCATCGGTGCTTCGCCAATCAATTTTAAGATGGCGGGAAGACTCTCTGAACTTCCATGAGTGTGGGCTGCAATGACCGCATATCCATCCACAGTGCTGCGCGGGAACTCCGGCAAGGGATTTGGGGCGTAAAAATTTTGCGCCAGCACACGAGTTAGTCCTTCGATCGAGTTGATTTCTTCGGTTTCCGGCTGTGCTCCAGGGATGGCAGATAGAAAACTCTGAAGGGCGATGAAGGGGGGTTGTAATTTCAAGAATTCAGGCATAACTACCTCGTCCAGTAAGTGAATGTTAGAAGGTATGCAGTCAGAATGACAATTGCCAGACTGGTCACTTTTAATAATCCCCAGTGAGGCTTTTTCCCGGAGGCTACTTGACCCATAAGGAATACCTGATAGACAGCAATGGGCATGGTTAGGAGGGAAGGCCATACTAGTGTCCAGGGCAGCCCTTGAATTCGGGAAAGGACAAGTAATAAGAAACCGAGGATCAAAAGGATATTATGAAGATGCCAACCCTTCTGCCAGCCTAATCTTACCAGGAGGGTGTTCTGGCAATTTTTGCAATCGCTCGAGTATGTTGTAAATTGGAAGATCAGAGTTGTGGATAAGAAAAAAGCAGCCACAGGTATGGATGACATGGAAATATAACGATGCAATTCTGCCGATTGTAAACTGAAACTAAAAGCCGGTATCAGGATCGAAATTAGGATCGATACCAGTAACTCACCTATCCCGGAGTAGATCAATCGAAAAGGAGGAACAGCATAACCGATCGCGACGAGAAAGCCAGCGCTTACCAAAACCAGGGAGGTACCATTCATTAATCCATCCCGGTAGAGAATGATGAGTAATATGCACGAAATAGTAAGAAAAGACAGCGCAGAGATCAGTATGGAAGTTTGAAGCTTACGAAAAGATTCAAGTTCTGTGGTTGTCCGGGGTGGTGCGATGGGTCCAAAGGGAGACTGCATTTCAAAATAATCATTCAGGAAGAATACTCCCAGCATCAACATCAACATTATCCCTTGCCCAGCCATATAAGGTGTCCAATTAATGGTGAGGCCGAGGTAATGTGCAATCCCTCCGCCTAATGCAAACATTAATATATTGAATAAAATCAGGAAGATTAGTTTTTGTTGGAAAAATCGATTAATCAACGGGGTTTTGGTATCCATAAGTCAGTTTCACCATTTTTTGAGGTTAGTGTTAAGTCCAATTATTACCATGAATCAGACGATTCATCCAAGTTGGTTAAGTGAGTTCTTATTATTATCCCATAGATAATACATCAAAGTACGGAAAATGCAGAACCATCCAAAAGATCATGAATAATGGAAAATGAATTTGATATACATCGCAAAACCTGATGAGGTAAATTGATAATAAAACCTGTAAAAAATTGCACAAAGTGATACAATCACACATTCTATGTTAAGCATCGATTCATTGAATTTTGGGTTAACAATAGAGTAAATAAATTGATCGATTAAGCAACTAACACACATTTTTTATAAATGATTTTATTTATCCAAACGAGGTTGATTAACCTCGTATTTTATTAGGAAATCATAAGATGACAGACGAACGTAATCCTCTATTACCTGCTGTAGATGCAACCCAAGCCGGGCATGGAACTGCTACATCGAAAAGTAAATTTGACCGGTGGTGGTTTTTAGTCGCCGGTGTGATTGCAGTAATCCTTTTCTTGGTGATATCTCAACCCGACCCTTACCGCCGAGTGCTCATTTTTGTGCAGGATGGTCTACGTGTCACCCTTTTAGTTACTATAACTTCCTTCTTTCTTGTCCTGGTGTTAGGGCTGATCAGTGGATTGGGCAGGCTTTCAAAGAATCCGATGATCTCTGGTATTGCTTCAGTCTATGTGGAAATCGTTCGTGGTATTCCCTTGTTAGTCCAGTTATTATTCTGGTATTTTGCTTTGCCTTCCATTATTCAGCAAATTGGGACAACATATAACATCCAATCTATGAAGGAGTATTTGGCCGACCCGATTTGGATGGCCATATTCGGTATCACATTTTGTTATGGTGCCTATATGAGCGAGATATATCGCGCCGGCATCCAAAGTATATCTAAAGGTCAGATGGAAGCTGCGCGAAGTCTGGGTATGACCCACATCCAGGCTATGCGATATGTGATCATTCCTCAAGCCATCAGAGTCATCTTACCACCGGTGGGAAATGAATTTATATCAATGCTTAAAGATTCATCCCTTGTAAGTGTTGTGGCAGTGGCTGACATGACCCGCCGGGGAAGAGAATTTATGGCCGCGAATTTTATTCCCATTCAAACATGGGTGATGATAGCTCTGCTTTACTTAGTTTTGACATTGTTCTCAGCCCGGATTGTCACCTGGATTGAAAAACGAACCCGGATAGAGAGGTAAACCCATGGAATCCATTATTCATATTGAGAATGTAACAAAATGCTTTGGAAATGTTGAAGCGCTGAAAGGGGTATCTCTGGATGTGCAAAAGGGTGAGGTGATCATGATCATCGGCCCATCCGGATCCGGAAAATCCACTTTCTTGCGCTGTATTAATCGGTTGGAGGAATACGATAAGGGATCCATCGTGGTGGATGGAATACCACTGGATACCACCAAACATATTAACCAGGTGCGGACAGAAGTTGGAATGGTATTTCAGCAATTTAACCTTTTTCCACATCTTACTGTAATAGATAATATTACCCTGGCCCAAAAAGTTGTTCGCAAACGGGACAAGGCTGAAGCTAAAAAAGTAGCATTGGAATTGTTGGTGAAAGTTGGTATTCCAGAAAAAGCAGACGTATATCCCGGGCAGTTATCCGGTGGACAGCAGCAGCGTGTGGCTATTGCCCGCGCCCTGGCTATGAATCCAAAGATCATGCTTTTCGACGAGCCAACCTCCGCGCTTGACCCAGAAATGATCCAGGAAGTATTGGATGTCATGCTCACCCTGGCACATGAAGGAATGACCATGGTGGTTGTTTCCCATGAGATGGGATTTGCCCGGGCTGCTGCAAATAGAGCCATTTTGATGGACGATGGTCTGATCGTGGAGGAGGCTCCCCCGGACATCCTATTCAGCAATCCGAAAGAGGAGCGAACCAAGGCTTTCTTGAGCAAGGTTTTGTAAGAAATGAAAATGAAAATCGAGAATTGAAAATTGAAATTTAGACAAAATAAAAAGATGAGCACCAAGAATTATTTACGGTACTCATCTTTTTAATTCTTACTTTGTAATAATTGAATAGACAATCTAATTATTAGATTATCTATTCATAATTCATTTCTTCCTAAATCACACCAAGCCGCTTGCCAACTTTTTCAAATATATCCAGAACTTTATCCAGCTGGTCATTTGTATGGGTAGCCATATAACTTGTACGCAGCAACTGATGTCCCAAAGCCACAGCTGGGGAAATGACAGGGTTGACGAAAACACCTTCATCAAACAAGGTCTTCCACATTAAGAAGGTCAATTGATCGTCGCCGATGATGATTGGGACAACCGGAGTAACAGAATTTCCGATATTAAAGCCCAACTGGCGATATCCATTGCGCATCTTTTCTGCATTGGCAAGGACTCGGGCCGGGCGGTCCGGTTCGGATCGCATAACTTCGAGAGCAGCCAGAGCAGCCGCTGCGTTTGATGGGGGGATGCTGGCACTATAGATCAATGAGCGCGCATGGTGTTTGATATAGGAAACAACATCTTCGTCCCCGGCAATGAAGCCGCCCAGCGAGGCGAAGGACTTGCTGAAAGTGGACATGATCAGGTCAACATCTTTTGTTACCCCAAAGTGCGCCACAGTACCATGACCACCACCCATCACTCCCATGCCATGCGCGTCATCCACCATAAGGCGGGCACCGTATTTCTTGACCAAGGGGAGCATATCAGGCAATGGTGCAAGATCCCCCTCCATGCTGAATAAGCCATCCACCACAACTAATTTACCCGCACTGTCCGGAATCGATTGTAATGTGCGTTCGAGATGCTCCATGTCGTTATGGATAAAACGCTCGATCTTACCAAAACTTAGCCTGGCACCATCGACGATACTGGCATGATCATCTTTATCCAGGATAACCACATCACCGCGATTTACTAAAGCGCTAACCGTACCAAGGTTAACCTGCATCCCGGTTGAAAAGCACAATGCAGCTTCTTTTCCAACCCATTCGGCTAATTCGTGTTCAAGCTGCTCATGTAATTCGAGGGTTCCATTTAAAAAACGCGAGCCTGTGCAGGAAGTTCCATATCGTTTCACTGCTTCAATGGCTGCCTCTTTTACCTTTGGGTGCGTGGTTAATCCCAGGTAATTATTTGAACCGCACATGATCAGGCGGTGACCTTTGAATTCTGCTTCGGTGCCTTCATTTTCTGTTAATGGAATGAAAAAAGGATAAATGCCTGTTGCTTTTGCATTTTTTACAACCATATAGTCATAGCATTTTTGTAGAATATCCATACACTTCCTCCGATGATAAAATAATGATTACTGTCTTCTTTTAACGATCCGCCGAATTGCATTTTTTATCTCCATATCCATGACAGGGTATGTCAAGTCGCCCAACAGGAATGAAAGATTGTAATAGAACCAGCTTTGAAACCCCGGTAGGATGGTATAGCGACCTCGTGACATATCACTTAAGATGATCTTCGCTACATTTTCGGCTGTCATTGTTCCGGCATTATCAGCCAGTTCTTTGGTAATGGCGGGTTTCAAGTCTTTTTCAAACTCCAATTGTGGAGTCAGAGTATCCGGTGGGTAAACCACTGAAACCTTAACCCCGCGCGGTTTTAGTTCCGCCCTCAATACATCTGAGAATCCACGTACGGCATATTTGGATGCGCCATACCCGCTGTAACCGTATGTACCGATGAAGCCGGCCATGGATGAGATGTTGACGATCCATCCATTTCCCCGTCGTATCATTCCATTCACAAAAGCTCGACTGACATATACTGTTCCGAGGTAGTTAATATTAGCCAGGTCTCTAAAGATTTCCGGAGGGAGAACTGAAAATTTGCCTGGATATGTTATACCGGCCGAGTTGATCAGGAAATCCGGTGTTCCATATTTTTTCTCATAATCAACCAGAAGTGGCCAGATAATTTCGAGGTTACCAACATCACCGGAAAGAGTAAAAATAATTTGATCAGGATGGATACAATGTGAACGTACCTCAGCAACTGCTTTCTTTAACTGATCCTCACGCCGGGCAAGAATGGTGATATTTGCACCTTGTTCGGCCAAAAGTTTTGCAAGAGCTAATCCGATTCCACTCGACCCACCTGTGATGAAGACATGCTTTCCTGAAAATTCAATACTCATCTTACCCTCCAGGTAACGATAATTAATAAAAAGTGTTTATCGGTTGGTGGTTAGTATTATATATGCTTAACACCGATGATTGGGATTTGATACAATTCCCACAAAATGTTAGAAAAAACCTTCCGGGAGTTACCGGAAGGTTTTTTGGTGTTATTTCTCTGGAGCTCCTGCCAGAATCCAGGCTTTTAATGCTGCCAATTCGTCCGCTGTCAATTGACCGGGATGACCACCAGCTTCCAGGATCTTGACGATCACGCTTGTGTCTGCATCCCCGGGTGTTAACCCAGCTCCGTTCGTTCCACCTTTCAATGCATCAGCATATGAAGCTACAGATAAACCCCCCGATGTGCCATGACACATTCCACATTTGGTTTGAAGTAATTCTCCCAAACCACCATCCCAGGTGGAAAGGTCATTGGATACTGCGCCCGGGAACATTGGTCGGGTTGTTGGAGCCGGGGTCGCTGGCTCAGGTATTTTCGTCGGTTGGGCTGTAGAGAGTATTTGGACTTGTTCAGCTGGTGGCATGGTTGTGATGGAGGTTGTTTCTGCTGTCACAAAATAATATAATCCCGCCAGAGCAATAAAAGATATGACAGCGGCTATAGGGAAGTAGAGTGATTTTCTTCGCTTCACCACCGCAGAAGAAGCGAGGACAGTTCCTGCACCCGCTTCAATTTTTTCAAGCTCAAGGGGATGTTCTTCTTCCATCTCATGACGAGTTAATTTTCCTGTGAAAATACTCTTGTTGAAGTATTTGATGTGGACATGATATAAATGCCAGACCAGGATAGCCAGGATAGCCAATACGGCTTCTCCACCATGGGCTGCTTTAGCAGCCGGAATAAATACCCCGGGGAGTATATCGGTAGTTTTAATGGGATTCCATAGCATGAAACCGGTAATGATCATTACCAGGTTTCCCCACATCATTGCCCAATATTCCACTTTTTCATCGAAAGTAAACCGCCCTAATTTTGGCCGTGATTTTGCGAGCCCCACATTATAACCAATGGACTGGAATCCATCTTTTATATCTTTTACTCCTGGGAGCATGGTCATTTCCACACGCAGGACATACAGTTTATAACCCATCAGAACGAAATGATAGATGAGCTCAACCAGGAAAATTGTAGCTGCGACCCGGTGGATAATACGTACTGTTCCAATCCCTCCCAGTACATCAATGAGCCAAAGAGAAATCCCAGCTCCGATAAACTTCTGGACAAGGCCGGTGATTCCCAGGATCGTGAAAGATAATAGTAGTAGAATGTGCTCAATTCTTTGGGCAACAGGAAAGCGCAGATAAGAAGCGGATTTTTCAGTCATTGCTCACTCCTTTACGCTTTTCTATTAAGCGGCGGATGAAATCTAGAATAACGTAGACGATCATGGCTCCAATTAATCCTGGAATGAGGATCTTGTAGAACAAGTTTACGTAATAAACAAGCGGAGCCTTTTCTGGAGAGGCAGAGTAGTGACTCATCCATGAAGCTGGAAAGTTTTCGCTGGCATCCGGATGACATTTCTGACAGGTGCGCAGCAGGTTTTCTTTGACATGTAATCCGTTATTGGGATCATCCGCGCGGGTCATATTATGGACGCCGTGGCAATCGATACAAACAGGCGTGTTGGTTTGTTGATCGGGAGCTGTCTTTTCAAAGATAGTCACTGTTGTGCCGTGAAAATCTGCAATATAGGTGTTATTGACTTCGGAAGATAAGCCGTATTTGTCCATCAACTCCTTATCCGCGTGGCATTTGGAGCAAATCTGTGGGGACCGGAGGCGGAAAGCATTATCAACAGACCCAATATCGTGAACACTATGGCAATCTATACAGGTGGGGGTGTCGGTGTTTCCTTCCAGCAGTAAACTGGCACCGTGTACAGATTTTTTATACTCTTCCGTGATCTCATTATGACATTTTGAACAAGTCTCCGGTATTCTCACCCGGGCTTCAACAAGCGTGTTACCTTTTTCATCCACCAGCCGGGTCTGTGTATGGGGGTTATGACAATCAGTACAGGCAGGTGCGAGTTTGTTACCTGCTTCATATGCCTGCATGTGAATACTATCTTTCACAGCGTTATACTGGTCGGCATGACAGTTTTGACAGGACTGAGTAGCCTCGAAGCTAAATTCTTGATGGGTTTCTGTAGTCAATTCAGGATGAGGAAACTCAGTAATACCTGGATGGCAGCTGGAACATCCATTTTCCTGACTTCCATGAACTGAGACAATAAATAGATTTGGGTCTATGCTTATGTTAAGTTCTTCACCACCAGGTAGTGTGGTTGTTACACCTTGTTTTCCATGACAACCCAGACATGTGGCATCCGGTAATTGTGTTTGGGGAGCAGTGTTGACATTAGTTACCGGTGCTGCCTGAACGTCAGTTCGTGGCAGGAATGCGAAAACCATGGCTAGAACAGCCAGACCAGCACACGCAATGATCCAACTTTTTCGAATAATGTGTAGGTTATTTCCCTTCATATTAAACTTCTCCGCGGTGCAAGATTTTCGAATAATATAAACCAAGATTAATACAAGATTAATTATACCGAAATTATAATGGAATAGTTTACAAAAACTATCAATATTCTAAAATTATGACAATATTGTGATTATCATCAGTAATAATAAAGAGGCGATGTTAATTTCACATCGCCCCTTTATTAATTTATATTGTGATTTGGTAATTATGGCCGGGTCAAACCGGAGACAGAACCACCAAGGTCGTCAATGGCATCGTACAAAACTTGAAGTACATAAACGCCATTGTGCATTGCAGAACCCGGGTCCTTGTATGAGAAGTGCAAGTTGAAAGCAGCTTCCATCAGACGCGGAGAGAATGGGTATGCAAGATTAGCACCTGTATCATTCTTGTCTGCTGCACCATCACCGTCGGCATCCAGGAAGAAATAAGGGCGGGAAGCGCCGTTGTAGACAATTCCAGCACCTAATTTATCCTTGGCATACGCTTGAATGGCAGTATATAGTTTTTCCTGCATGGTAGATACTTCGCCCATCAATCCTTCAGCAACATCACCATCACCGTCATAATCTGTGGTGTCGCCAGGAGCGCGCAACGCGGCTGGATCATCAGAACCGTGGCAGCCTTTACAGGCTTCGACCTTGACATCCAGGGTGTGAACATCATGGCAGGAGGAGCAGGTCGCGAAACCTTCCACGTGTGCGAATTGACCAGCGTATTCCTTGTCTGGATACTGGAACATTCCACCGGCATCAGCACCGAACAGGGTTGCTCCTGCACTGAAGTAGTGTACATTCTGGAAGGTGACAGTCTTATCAGCAGTATCTGCTTCTTTACCAGCTACTGACAGAGCAACTGTCCGACCGGACTGGCGGCCCTGGTGGCATGTGAGGCAGAGGTTGTTGGGATCTGCGATATTCTTGCCATCTGCATCCTTGGCAAAGCTGAGGCTCTTTCCACTCGGGAAGGGTACTGTTGCTACTTCGTAGAGCTTGGGCCAGTTGGCATCATCATGGCAGGTGTAGCAAGTAAAGCTGTTGGAAATTGGTTGAGCACCAATACCAGACTGCAGCACCGAACCAGTGGGTGAGATGGATACGGTACCGCCAGCATTTATAAATTCAGGCAGACCGGTCGCACTATGGCACTTGGCACAGTTATACGGTACTTCGCCATCGGCATCCCAATCGCGGAAAGCCATGCTGGAGCCATCAAAATGACCTGCATCAAAGCGCTCAAGCTTAGCTACATCACCACCAAGATCCTTGATGGAATCGATGAGGAGTTGAACGATGTACTTGTTGCCATGGGCATAAGCGCCAGGATCTTTAATCGAAACCTGGTAATTGTAGGCACCTTTGAGCAGACGGGCAGTCCATGTCGAAAATGCAACATTAGCACCATCTTTCTGATCAATTACGCCATCACCTTCAGCATCGGCAAACCAATAAGGATAGGCTGCAGCATCATATACAACACTGATACCGGTCTTATCCTTGGCATACGCTTGCAGCTGGGCAAACAGGTTGACCTGGAGACCTTCGATCTCGAATGCCATACCTTCAGTTACATCGCCGTCACCATCATAATCAGCTTTGGAGCTGATCATTCGGATTTTCTTCAGGTCTTCCTTGGTGGCAGCACCTTCATGGCACAAAGTGCACTGCTCAACCTTGACTTCGAGTGAGTGGCTGTCATGGCAATCGATACAGGTGTCATACCCTGCGATATGGTCAAACTTGTAATCGTAGGTTTCACCATCATATTCATACCCGCCATGAACCTGGCTTCCGTACAAAGTTGCTGCAGCAGCAAAGTAATGTACATTGCGGAAACCAAACCTGACGTCTTTACCAGCATCATCTTTGATCGGGGCGACCACTGCATCGAGATCTGTAACTGCGAACTTCTCGATCTGAGCGTCTACACTGACTTTAGACTCACGTCCCTGGTGGCAGGTCATGCACAAAGCCTCACGGCCTAGACCACTGATCACAACACCTGATGGGAAGGTCACTGCAGTGTAGTTGAAGGATGCATCATTGTGGCAGGAGGTGCATCCGATTCCGGTTACATCAGCGGCAGGGAGTGCCTTTTCATTTTTACCGGAGGTCATGAATTCAACGAGTCCGGCACCGGCATGACACTTTGTACAGGCGACAGGAACTTCTGCCGGATCCTCGCCATCCCAGTGACGGAAAGCTTCAGTATCTGAGGCTGCATGGCCAGATGCAGTCCATAATGCTGCAAAAGGTGCATCAACACCTTTTACTGCTTCCGGGCACGGTTCAGGTGCTGGGCAGGTGGGTGGTTCGGTTACCGGGGCGGTTGAAGGAGCGGCTGCCGGCTGGCATGCCGCAATAACGAAAACCAATCCCAGTATCAAACCGATTATCAATAATTTTTTCTTCATATAATCATTCTCCTATTGTTGAAAATAATTGATATTTAAAGATTAGCAATATGTTATAGTCACACCTCCTCACTCTGGGTAATTACAGTACACCCATTGTATTTATGAATTATAGCCTTCTACTTACATTAATACAACATTAAAACCCCTTTTTTGAGAAATTTTATCTAATTTTTACGGAATACAAAAAATAGCCAAATATATCTAATAATTCTGTGGATTTTGATATATTTTTATGGCTAAATGCTGTTATTTGCTGGAGTTAATCATTTTTGAGATTATTGATTATTGGGGCATCTTCCATGTATATTTGATAATTATTGATAAAGAAGATAAAATATGGGTAATTAAGAGCGTACTTCTCACGTTTCTTTAATCTTGTTATGGCAGAATCAAATTCGAATAAATGATTTCTACCAAAATCGAGTTTTTATTCGTAGTGTAAATAGGTACGCCGAAATCAATAAAGGGAGAGACCCATGAAAAGAAAATTTATTTTTGGTGGAATTCTCATTCTTGCAGCAATTGTTTACCTGATCATTTCATCATCTCAAGCAAATGCACAGTATTTTCTGACTGTGAATGAATTGAACACCAAAGCGAAGGAAATGTCTGGCCGTGAAATTAGGATTTCCGGGGCTGTAGTAGGAGATTCGATCAAGTTTGATCCAAACACCCTGGATTTAACATTCGATGTCGTGCATATTCCGGGTGATAATGCTGAGATCGATAAAAAGGGGGGATTGGCAGAAGTACTCCACCAGGCAGTGTCCGATACATCTTTAATACATTTACCGGTTATCTATAATGGTCCTAAGCCTGACCTCTTAAAAAATGAAGCTCAAGCAATCATGACAGGGACGCTGGATGACAAAGGTGTATTCCATGCCAACGAACTCTTACTAAAATGTCCGACCCGCTATGATGAAGCTGTTCCTGAACAGGCGGTAAATTAATAAATGTCTTTTAGACATCTCATTTAGATTAGAATAAGAATAGCAGTCAATCTTTGACCGCTGCCCTTTTTGACTTAATTATTTTTGAATTAATTGCCAGCGTTCCGGAGTTATTATGATTGTAGATTTGGGTTTCGGAATATTAGTCATCACACTTGCGGTCACAATATTTGCATCGGTGGCAGCAATAGTCGGGGTAAGCACCAAGAATCAGCGTTGGATAGATTCCGCCAGATATGCATCTACGATCACTTTTGGATTAATTACTCTGGCAGCGGGATGTATTATTTATTTGATCGTCACCGGGCACTATGAAGTTGCCTATGTTTATGCCGTGTCAAGCAGCAGCATGCCGGTCTACTTAAAACTAACAGCGTTATGGGGGGGGCAATCAGGCTCATTGATTTTTTGGAGCTGGTTGATGTCCGCCTTTACTTCAGCTGTGATGCTTAGGAATTGGACACGTGACCGTGAGTTTTTACCCTGGGTAATCGTAGTTACCATGGTAACCCTCACTTTTTTCTTGAGCATGTCCATTTTCTTCGAAAATCCTTTTACGCGTTTCTGGGCAACACCTTCTGGGGAACGAATCGAAGCGATGTTCCCTCCTGCCGGATCAGACTTGCTCATGCCGCAGGATGGTAGAGGGCTTAATCCGCTCTTACGACATCCGGGGATGATCATCCATCCGCCCATGCTTTATTTAGGTTTTGTTGCCTTTGTTATTCCATTTGCGTTTGCCATTGCTGCATTGATCACTGGCAGAACCGATGATCGCTGGATCCGGTTAACCAGACGGTGGACGTTGGTAGCCTGGTTGTTTCTGACGATCGGCCTGGTACTGGGAATGCGGTGGGCGTACGATGTCCTGGGTTGGGGAGGTTATTGGGGTTGGGATCCGGTGGAAATTGCGGCACTGATGCCGTGGTTGACCGGTACAGCCCTGCTGCATTCTGTGATGATCCAGGAAAAGCGGGGGATGTTCAAGCAATGGAACATGTTCCTTATCATACTTACTTATGATTGGGTAATTGTCGGTACCTTCCTAACTCGTTCTGGGGTACTATCTTCAGTGCATGCATTCGCCCAGAGTGCAATCGGTCCATTATTCTTTGCATTTATTTCCCTCACATTAATTGTTTCCATTTGGCTGCTTGTATATCGCTGGAAAGATTTACGATCTGAAGGGCAATTACATTCACTCCTTTCCCGCGAAACATTATTTCTGGTAAATAACCTGTTATTCCTGGGTATTTTTATCGAATGTAATTTTGGGGTCTTCTTTCCTTTACTCTCAGAACTTGTGACCGGGCAGAAAGTTACATTCGGACCACCCTGGTATATTCGAGCAACTGGACCACTATGGGGCGGATTACTTCTTCTCATGGGCATTGCACCTCTTTCTGCCTGGCAGATTTCGACAGGAAAGACACTGGGAAGAGCCATTTGGAAACCCTTCATTCCATCAGTCCTGGCGGTTGTAGCCGCATTTTCTCTAGGGGTAAAGCAGCCCGGAGCTTTATTTGCATTCTGGCTGGTGGCGCTTGTCATATCTGTAACTTTATATGAATACTGGCGTGGCATTAGGGCTCGCTCCCGCAGCACTGGTGATAATTTCTTCGAGTCGATCTGGAGATTAACAGCACGAAACCGCAGACGATACGGTGGTTATATTATTCATCTGGGAGTTGTTCTGATGGGGATAGGTGTGATTGGAATTAATGCATTCCAGACCCAGACCCAAGGAGCACTCACTCCGGGTCAAAGCCTGGATCTTGCGGGTTATTCGGTTGCATATAAGTCTCTGGCTGAATTCGATACTGCTGATGGAAAGAATGTTGCCCGGGCGGTAATGGAAGTAAGTAAAGGTGGTAAAGTATTGCAGGAGCTATACCCCCGTAGAGATTATTATTATGATTCCCAGCAACCTATGACCATTCCGGGAGTACGTAGCACCATGGAAGATGATGTATATGTCATCCTTGTGGATTGGCAGCCAATATCCAGCAGACTGGCTACATTTAAAATTTATCATAACCCGCTGGTGAACTGGTTGTGGCTTGGAAGCCTTGTCCTCATTTTTGGATCCATCATTGCTGTCTGGCCAACACCAGAAAAAGGGTAGTAAAAATGTTTTGGAGCGAATAATGGATAGGAAAATCGTTTTTACCGCATTACTGCTCACGTTAGTACTGGCGGGATTACGAATCAACCATGGTCTAGCCCAGGATACTCAACCGGTTACGGATGACCAGATCAACGAGGTTGCCCGGCAGCTATATTGCCCGGTATGTGAAAACATATCATTGGATGTTTGTCCGACCCAGGCCTGTGCACAATGGCGGGATCTTATCAGAGAAAAATTAGAAGCAGGCTGGACTACAGCAGAGATCAAGGATTATTTCGCCACTCAATATGGTGACCGGGTCCTTCCAGAACCTCCCAAAAAAGGACTAAACTGGCTGGTTTACATACTTCCACCGGTAATGATCATAGGCGGTATCTTATCATTGTGGTGGATCGTCAATAGATTGCAGGCACCCAAAAGAGTCTCCAACCTAACCACGGAAAAATTGGATTCTACATCCTCGGGGGATGAATACATGGCTCGTATCGAAGAAGAGTTGAAAAATAGAAAAGGATAAGATATGGCGGTAATTCCCCCGAATGACACAAATGATCCAGAGACCAGGAAGAATTTACCTGTACCAATTTATATTGTTGCAGGAATATTATTGGTAGGATTTCTCGGTTTTCTTTTTATGGGAATGCAGCGCTCCCAACAAGGTCCGATAAAGGTTGGTCAGGAGCTGCCTGGCATAACTCTGACTACATTTGACGGTAAAATAATCGATACCACATCAGAAAAAGGAAAGGTCATTCTTATTAATTTCTGGTCGTCATGGTGCAAACCCTGTGAAAGCGAAGCGGATGCCTTGCAAAGTTCTTGGGAGTATTACCAGCCTGGGAATGAAGTACTTTTTGTGGGTGTGGATTATGTCGATACAGAGCCTGAGGCAAAGGCAACCCTGGCGAAATTTGGAACCACCTATCCGAATGGACCTGACCTGGGGACAAAGATCTCACAGATGTTTCGTATCAGGGGAGTTCCGGAAACGTACATTGTTGATCGGGACGGGAAATTGGCTTATATACAGATTGGTCCCTTTAATTCAAGCTCTGAGATTAAGAACTTAATCGATCCTCTATTAGGATCTGATTAAACAGAATATAAGAATTTGCAAAAAAAGCCAAAAAGGAATAGGCACGATGGAAACAACAGCTATCCTCTTGATCCTCACAGTATTATTATTGACAGCTGCCTTTATTGGTAGACCTTTTTACATTAAGGATGCTCGCTATACTCGTAAGCTAAATCCAGCGGACGGTGCCGTAAAAGATAAGTTGGATCATATCCATTCTTCCTTGTTAGCTGAAAAAGAACGCATTTTAGCTTCCATCCAGGAGTTGGAATTTGATTTTTCCCTTCATAAAGTTCCCGAAGACCTATATCCGGTTCAGAGGGCGGAGTTATTACAGCAGGCCGCTGGATTATTGAAAGAACTTGAAGAAATGGGAATCACACCCGAAACCAAATCGACATCAAGTTCTAAAAGTTCAATCAAAGTTGCGACTGATTACGATGAACTGGAAGAGTTGATCGCCAAACGCCGAACGGAACTAACAGAAAAAAGCTCTGGGTTTTGTCCCCGCTGCGGGAGAGTAATTCAGGAAAGCGATCGTTTTTGCCCAAAATGCGGCTTCACTATTGCACCGATCAAGTGATATGAGTACAAATTCATGAAAAAGTTATTATTACCTGTTTCCATAATTTTCTTTTCAGTTTTCATTACTGGATGTAATTTTTCTCTTGCTGGAGATATTAAACCTCCCCCAGGATATACTCCCCCGGTGTATCTACCACCAGCTGCAACTGCAGAGGCTTATCCATTGATACCGCCTGATCCTGCTCGTGGTGAGACCTTATACTCGGATTATTGCGCATCCTGCCATGGCAATCTGGGAAATGGTGCCGGACAAAATGCCGGTAATTCCACAACCCCTCCTGCAGCATTGGCTCAGATCGATGTGCTTCATAATGCAATTCCTCAAACCTGGTTCAATATAATCACCGATGGAAATGCGAATGGATCCATGCCCGCATTCTCAAGTAAATTGGATGACCGGTCAAGGTGGGATGTCATTTCATATCTACTATCGATCGAAAACACACCTGATCAAATGGCAATAGGGATTGAAATATATGCTACTGTTTGCAGCCAGTGCCATGGAGAAACTGGAAAGGGAGATGGAGAAAAAGCAGCCACCCTCCTGGTGAATCCGACTGATTTTACTGACCAAAGGATCATGTCTGCAATTTCCAATCAGGAAATGGTGAATGTTCTCACCAACGGATTAGGCGACGCCATGCCGGCATTTGGGAATATGCTCCCGGATAATGAAAAATGGGCAGTAATTACCGCCATTCGGTCCCTTTCATTTCAGCCAGCCAAAGAACCTGTGATTGCCTCAGGATCATCCAGTAGTCCTTCAAGTTCACTTACGACAACTCCCCAATCGACAGCCGATCCATCGGAAGCTGTTGAAGCTCCAACAATCAACCCCGGGAAAAGAATAGTTAAGATTACCGGTAAGCTGACCAATGACTACGGGTTATCTATTCCACAAAACCTCACAGTTTCATTAAGAATTTTTGACCAAATGGTAGAAACATCCACCCTGGAAACAACAGCGGATGCCAACGGGACATATTCTTTTGAGAATGTTGAAATGCCAAGTGGACGGATATTTATTGCCACGGTTGATTATGGCGGCCAGCAATTCTCATCGCAGCCATCCATGCATCCAGGTGCAACTGTTGACGAAACTCAAACTGTCTTCGACCTGCCGATTCCCATCTATGATTCTACGACGGACAAAACCGTGACTAGCGCTGACCGAATGCATGTTTTCTTCGATTTCAGCAGTCCCGGAATTGTTCAAGTAGTTGAATTATTCCTAATCTCAAATAACTCACCTCAGGTATTGGTATCTGCGACACCAGGTCAGGGAGTTTTAGATTTTTCACTGCCTGCAGGTGCAGCAAATTTACAATTCCAGGATAGCATCATTGGTGAGAGATACTTACAGACAGATACTGGATTTACTGATACTGTCCCGGTTAACCCCGGGAAGGCAACTCACCAGGTACTATTTGCTTTCGATCTTCCATATACAAAGAAACTTGATCTCGAATTACCCCTCCCAATGAAGGTGGATTTGATCAATGTGATGGTACCAGTGGATGGTATAAAACTTAAGAGCGAACAATTGACTGATAGCGGCATCCAGGATAACCAGGGGGTGAAATTTAGATTATTCTCCAGTTCAAATTTATCTTCCGGGTCCACATTAAATATGACATTATCCGGAAATACTCCCACCGATCAATCTTCAGCAGATTCGAAGATCAAAATTAATCCGATCCTATTTGGGGCGGGCATTTTCCTGTTTGCTCTTTCAGGTGTCGGATTATATTTCTATCAGAAGCAGAAAGCCCCTTTGGTTCAGCAGAATGCGTCAGGGAATTCCACTACTGAAGACAAGGAATCCATTATGGATGCCATTATTGTTTTGGATAACCTGTATAAAGAAGGTAAACTTAAGGAAGACATATATAGTATTCGGCGGGAAGAATTAAAGAATAAACTGAAGAGTCTCATGTGATCCGGGTTCGCAAACTGATCAAACGCTTTGGACCAAAAACTGTCCTGAATCAACTTTCATTGGAAGTTGCAGATGGTGAGTTTGTCGCGATCCTGGGTCCAAATGGCGCAGGAAAAACCACTCTATTACGTATCCTTAGTTCGTTATCCAAACCCACCTACGGTGAGATTTCCATAGCAGGGTTTAATCTTCCATCCCAATCTGCCAATGTCAGGAAGCGCCTGGGAGTGGTTTCACACCTCCCTTTGTTATATGGCGACCTAACAGCTGCAGAAAATCTGGTTTTTTACGGTCGGATGTTTGCGGTTCCTTCATTAACTGCAAGGGTCAATGTGGTATTAAAACTGGTGGGATTATCTCATCGCTCCGGTGATCTGGTGAGAACCTTCTCCAGGGGAATGCAGCAGAGGTTGGCCATAGGCAGGGCGGTGCTCCACGACCCTGAGGTACTATTACTGGACGAACCGCATACCGGGTTGGACCAGGATGCCTGCGATATGCTGGATGATGTGCTTAAAGAAGTTGCTATACAGGGAAGAACTGTCCTAATGACTTCGCATGATTTTGTCCGCGTACAAAACCTTGCAAATCGATTCGATGTATTGTCGCGCGGGAAAATCGTTTCTACGATAAAAAGTGACCAACTATCCCAGGACGGCTTGCAATCTTTCTACCGCCAGGCACTGGAGCAGAAATGAATGCATCATCATCACCTTCCTTCTATAAGGCAATGATGGCAGTGGTGTGGAAGGACCTGACTGCTGAAATTCGCAGCCGGGAAGTATTTTCAGCCATGCTTGTTTTTGCTCTCCTGGTTGTCTTGATCTTTAATTTTGCCCTGGACCTGGAAGCAGGAACGAGGGCTTCCATCACGTCCGGGGTACTATGGGTTACTTTCACGTTTGCAGGAACACTGGGTTTAAACCGCTCCATGGCCCAGGAAAAAGACCGCGGTTGTATGGACGGTCTGCTCATGGCACCTGTTGACAGAAGTGCGATCTATATGGGCAAAGTAATAGGCAACCTGGTTTTCATGTTTGCTGTGGAGATTGTAGTCATCCCGGTTTTCAGCGTGCTCTATAATGTGAATTTGATCAACTTCGGGTTAATATTGGTAGTATTACTGGGATCTGTTGGATATATTGCTGTAGGTACATTACTGGCGAGTATGGCAGTCCAGACCCGCACACGCGATATGCTGCTGCCGATCTTATTATTCCCGGTAGTCATACCTCTGATCGTGGCAGCGGTGAAAGCCTCAGCAGGATTTATCCAGTCTCTGCCATTGAACGAGATCACTCCATGGTTGAATTTATTGATCGTCTACGATGTGGTGTTTCTCGCTGTCGCTTGGATGGTTTTTGATTATGTTGTGGAAGAGTAAAGGAAATGAAAGCAGATTTGAGAATGGAGAAATGATTTGAAATTTAGCCTTACTTTTCAAATTTCGATTCTCAATTCTCTTTAGCAATCTCACCTCAGGGAGGTCGTATGCCTAATTTGAAAGATAAGCTTAAGATATTGGATATTATCACAATCATCCTCGTGGTCGCTGCTATCGGTATGGTATTTTTCTATGCTCCGATAGAAAGGGTCATGGGTTATGTCCAGAAAGTATTCTATTTCCATGTGGCCAGCGCATGGGTGGGGATGATCAGTTTTGTTGTGGCTGCGGTGGCGGGTGGTATCTATTTACGCACCAGCGATAAGAAATGGGATGTGATCAGCTATGCTTCCGTGGAGATCGGGATCGTTTTTGCGATCATTGCGATTGCCATGGGTTCCATTTGGGCGCGACCGATCTGGAATACCTGGTGGACGTGGGATCCACGTCTGACAACCACATCGATCATGACCCTGATCTATATCGCGTACCTCATGCTGCGGCAGGGAATTGATGATCCTGACCGGCGAGCCAGATTTGGGGCAGTTTATGTCATTGTGGGAGTTTTATCTGTTCCACTTACATTTCTGTCTATTCGCATTTTCCGCACCATCCATCCGGTGGTGATAGGTAAAGCTAGTGCTGCTTCAGCCGCTTTTGATATGGCTCCAAAAATGCTGCAAACTTTCCTCTTTAGCCTGTTGGTCTTTAGCATCCTTTTTATCGATCTGCTCTGGCACAGGGTAAAGTTGGGCAAACTGGAAGAAGAAGTGGAACATCTTAAGATAACTACAATGGAATAGGAAGAAGGATCAAATGGACGAACCCGCTCAGACTGTTCAATACTTTGTTGCAGGATATGCAGTTATTTTTATTGGAATAATTGGATATGTGGTTAGCCTTTATTTACGGTGGAAGAAACTTCTTGCCGCAAAGAAAATGCTTGAAGATAAGTGATCAATTTCAATTAGTCTTAATATCAGCCAGATAAAAATATTCCCTTGCGAAGTGATGTTACCTTCGTAAGTGAGTATTTTTAATTTATAAGTACCAATCTACAACAATTTATTTACAGACTAAACGGTAACCTCTTTTTTTACGGATTTCCCCATATCTTTGCCAAAGACCGCAAAATAAACAACGCCGAGTATTCCGAAACCTGTTGCTACAGCGAAATTGGTAAATGGCGAGATATTCCAGAGGAATGCTCCACCAACTGCAGCTACAGCAACGATCACATCCCGCAGCAAATAATACAACCCGAACATGCCGGCTTTTTTATCCTCAGGGGCAAGATCCATAATCAGGGCTTTACGGGTGGGTTCGCCAAACTCTTTAAACCCTCTTAAGATAAAAGCAAAAATGAGCAGTGTAAAACTTTGAGAAAAATATACCGCAATTGGGAAGGCTGCAAAGAAGCAGAATGTAATTAAAACAAAAGGCTTCTTGGAGGATCTATCTGCAAGGTATGCGACGGGTATATAGATCAATACTGCTGTGATCATTTCGATGGTGGTGAGTACTCCAAATTGGACGGATGATACACCCACATTTTTCATAGCCCAGATGACAACAAATGCGTAAGGGATCTGCTCGGCAAAGCGCACCAGTATATCCGACACAAGTAAATTACGAAGGTCAGGTGACATGAATTTCATCAATTTGAGCGGATTACTTTCTGCTTTATGGGCTGGTACAAAATCCTGGATCATCCACTGTTGTAAAACTAATGCAATTACCGCCAATATTAGAGCAATCCCGAAGGCGATACGAACGCCGTCTTTCTCTCCATATAAATAGATCATGTAGCCGCCCAAAAGCGGGCCAAGTGCCATGGGAAGTCGTTTCACGATGGAGTTTAAGGTCACCCCCATGGTGCGTTTATTATTCGGCATCACATGGCTAACAAGGCTCATCGTTGCCGGGAGAGATAAGGAGGTCCAAGATAAGAAAAAGATGGCCGCCACCAGTACGGCAGGCCATGACGGTATGATGATAACGATCAAATAGCCGAAGATTGCTACAATATTGAAAATGGCTAATGCTTTTTTATAGCCAAATCGATCTGCAATATAACCCCCCGGGAAAGAATAAAGCGCAGAAAGCAAGTTGTCGATTCCGTTGAGGACACCAACAATTATTGTCGAACCACCCAGAGCCAGGATATAAATGGGCAGGAATCGCTCAGCCATTTTTTCTCCCAGGCCGACCAGTATCACCATGGTCAACATGGCAGCCAGGCTTTTCTTTAAACCAAAGAATTGAATGGCTTTGGTAAAAACATTGTTCTTGGATGGTTTTTCGGTCTGATCGGTCATAATTCCTCGTTGGAAATGCTTCCGGGTAAATTAGTACAATGGGGGAAATCATACCACCATCGAATTAATAATTCACGAAAATGGCATATTGTATTTTGTGAATAATTTGTTATAATTGAATTATCCCCTAACCCCCCATAGGGGATATAAATACAAAGGAGTTCTTAATGGCATTAGATTCTACCGTATTACAAAATTGCCCGGATTGCAGGGTTCAAAAACAAACATTTTTTGTGAGATACCGGGACTTTTTATTATCCCGTGACACCTTATTGACCTTTGGTAATGCCCTCTTATTAATTGCCGGTTTTGTGGTGACAAATATATTCGGGCAATTGGCAACCGGAAAATTGTTATATCTGGCTTCAGCCTTATTAGGCGGCATTCCGTTGTTTATTTTTACTGCACGCCAGGTCTTCATTAAACGTGATATTACCGCCGGAGTGATGGCTTCCGTAGCAGTAATTGCGGCAATCATCGTAAAAGAATATAGTGCTGCAGCCCTGGTTGTTTTTATGATGTCAGTAGGAGAGTGGCTTGAAAACTTTACCATTGCCCGTGCTGATAATGCCTTAAAAGATCTGGCCAGCCTGATTCCATCCACCATTACTGTCCGGCGTGATGGAAATGAGATCGTCATTCCAATTGACCAGTTGAAATTGGATGAAACCGTCCTGGTGCATGCGGGGGAGCGCTTTGGTGTAGATGGTATCGTTTCCCGGGGTACCAGTTGTGTTAACCAATCAGCGATCACCGGAGAATCAATCCCTGTGGATAAAAATCCTGGTGACGAAGTTTTCGCGGGAACCATGAATGACATGGGAGTCGTCGAAGTAAAGGTTTCGCGGCTTGGAGAAAACACAACACTGGGGCAAATAGTCAAATTAGTGAAAGATGCCCAGGCTTCCCAGGCACCTGTTCAACGTATAGCCAATCAGTACGCCCGCATCCTGGTTCCTGTCACTTTTGTAATCGCCATACTCGTGTATGTATTCACCAGGGATGTCATTCGATCCATCACCGTTCTGGTGGTTGTTTGTCCCTGTGCCCTGGTTCTGGCTACACCAACAGCAGTCGTAGCAGCCATAGGCAATGCTGCCAAAAAAGGTATTCTTGTGAAGGCTGGCTCATCAATAGAAATGGCTGGAAAAGTGGATGTTGTTGCGCTGGATAAAACCGGCACCCTCACCATCGGTAAACCAATTGTCCAGGAAGTAATTTCATTGAACGGGATCGACAGCAATGCATTGCTGAAACTTGCCGGTTCCGTGGAAAGATTCAGTGAACACCCCATCGGAAAAGCGATCGTTGAAGCTTGTAACCAAAAATCAATTTCATTGGAAGAACCCTCTGATTTTAAAGTTCAACCGGGTTTTGGGGTGCAGGCAAATACATCCAAAGGAAAAATGGTTGTTGGAACCCGCTCTTTGTTGATGGAAAACGGGTTTGCCTGGACTGAATCCATGGAAAGCCAAATGCAGCAGTTGGAAAAATCCGGACAGATCGTGATCACTATCGGTCTCAATGAAGTGGTGGAAGGATTTATTTCCCTGGTTGATCAACCCAGACCTGAAGCAAAACGAGCCGTGGATGAGCTGAAAAAGATGGGAATAAAACAAGTGATAATGATCACTGGAGATAATCCTTTTTCAGCTGCTAGAACTGCCAAGGAAATGGGAATTGACCGTTTCTATTCCCAGGTATTACCTCAAGATAAATTAAAGATCATTCGCGATCTACAGGCTGAAGGTCACAAGGTCATGTTTGCGGGTGATGGAGTGAATGATGCTCCGGCCCTGGCTGCGGCAGACATTGGTGTAGCCATGGGAATGGGTGGAACAGACGTTGCGCTGGAGACTGCCGAGATAGGTTTAATGGCTGACGAAATTGAACGATTGCCCCAGATCATCGGTTTATCCCGAAAAGCATTAAAAGTGATAAGGGCTAATGTGATCTTCTCGATGAGTGTTAATTTGATCTCGGTTTTCCTTGGTTCTTTTGGAGTGATAGGCCCTGTTATTGGAGCATTGATCCATGAAGGATCGTCCGTGCCAGTCCTGGCCAATTCTGCACGATTGGTGAACTACAAATTAGATAAAAGTTAAGCAACTATTTTCCCGGTTTGATGATTGATCAAGCCGGGTTTTTAGTAGATATATAATAGAATGGCAAAGAGACAATAGAAGGAGGTGAGATCCAGAATAGAACAGTAGTTTTGTGGTTTTCAAGATAAAAGCAACTATTCAAATAAGGAGAAGCATCTATGAGTACCTTTCGACGGTTATGGACTTTACCTATTGTTCTGATCATCCTGGCAACAATGGCCGCAGGATGTGCTGCACCTGCACCTGCAGCCGAACCAGTGGAACCTCAGGTAATCACTCAGATTGTCAATAAAGAAGTTGTGAAGGAAGTAGTTGTCACAGCCACACCTGAACCCAAGGCTGAAGGCGCAGTAACTGTCATACGTCTTGGATCTGGGGATAGCGGTGAAGGATTAAATCCTCACCAACAAATCATTGCTGCGTTCGAAAAAGAAAACCCGGATATCATTGTTCAATTGGAAGCAGTTGCAGGCAGCGATTATTATGCCCGTCTGTTTACTCAAATTGCTTCCGGTGATGCCCCCGATATCATGCAGATTGGTGATGATGCTGTTCCGAATTTTGTGTCCAAAGGCGCTGTTATCCCATTGGATGACTTCATTAAAGGTCAATATCCATTGGATACAAGCATATACCTGCCCGGGATGATCGAACCCGGTCAGTATAAAGGTGTTCAATACTTCCTGCCCAAAGATTTTTCAACTATATCAGTTTATTACAATAAAAAGGTCTTTGACAAATACAAAGTTGCATACCCGAACGAAAACTGGACCTGGGAAGATTTCCTGAAGACTGCCCAGGATCTGACCATTGATGAAAACAGTGATGGCGTTCCAGAAGTTTGGGGAGTTCAATTAACCGCTAACTGGACAACCGGTTTTGAATACTGGGTGGCTGCAGCCGGTGGTCAATTGATCAGCGATGATGGCAAGAGTTATGTCGGATATATGGACTCACCAGAAACCATCGCTGCTGTTCAATTCTTTGCCGACCTCTATAACAAATACAAAGTAGCTCCCCCGCCTGCCGATTTCAACCAGTGGGCTGGTGGCAATCCTGAGTTCGAAAATGGTACCGCAGCCATGCGTGTATTTGGACGTTGGCCACAAGGTGGTCTAAAAAATAATGAAAAGATCGACCTTGGCCTGGTAACAGCGCCTAAAGGTAAAGAACAAGCAAATGTCCTGTTCTGGGGAGGTTTCGGTATCTCCTCCACAGCCAAGAATCCGGAAGCAGTATGGCGTTTCCTGCGCTATTATGCCGGTGCTGAAGGCTCAAAGACCTGGGCACTCCATGGGATTCCTCCAGTAGCAAAAGCTGCTGAAGAAGTTGGCATGTACACCGACCCGATTGAAGGCGTATGGATCAAAGGTCTTGATTTCTTGAAACCACGCGCTTATGTTTTCACCGATTTCTGGGGTGCAACTGCTGATCCGGCTTTGAACAAAGCCCTTCAGACTGTCCTCACAGATCCGACTGCAGATGTTGCTGCTGTTATGGCACAGGCTGCAAAAGATGCTCAAGCTGCTTTAGACGAGAAGTTAGCAGCTCAATAGTACATATTTCTTTTACGGAGCGCCTGATTAAAGGCGCTCCGTAAATGGTAGTTCTCAAAATCCCAATTTAGAACCGGAAAACTTCATGCAGAATCAAGCTGCCCGAAAACTCCCTCGCTGGAACATGAGACGAAAAGAAGCCCTTGCTTTTTATTTATGTATTTCTCCATGGATCATCGGATTTATTCTGTTTTATTTAGGACCGGTCATCGCCTCTTTTTACTTTAGCTTAACCAATTGGGACCTGCTTACCGCCCCCAAGTTTATTGGGCTGCAAAATTATGTGAAAATATTTACAAGAGATCCACTTTATTTGCAATCATTGAAAGTAACTTTAATTTATACTTTTACTTATGTCCCGCTAGATCTCATCCTAGGGTTAATGATCGCCTTGCTTTTAAATCGTCCAATTCGCGGAATTGGGATTTTTCGCACAATTTTCTACTTGCCATCAGTATTAACAGGTGTTGCATATGTTGTCATGTGGATGTGGATTTTTAATCCACAGGTTGGCTTGATCAATACCCTGTTAAAATCAATTGGCGTGCAAGGCCCCAGGTGGCTGCTTGATCCCAAGTGGGCTTTATGGGCGCTGGTCTTAATGTCCATCTTCCAGGTAGGACGCAGCATGGTCATCTACCTGGCTGGGCTGCAGGATGTCCCCAAGGAATTGCATGAAGCTGCTTCCATTGACGGTGCGAATACCTGGAGCAGATTTTGGAAGATCACCCTTCCACTGCTTACCCCATCCATATTGTTCAACTTGATCTTCGGGATGATCATGACCTTCCAGTCATTTACGAATGTTTATATAGCTACCAATGGCGGACCATTGGATTCGACATTATTCTACGTTTTATACCTGTATCAAAAAGCGTTCAGTCTGCTTGAAATGGGATATGCATCTGCCATGGCATGGATCCTTTTTCTCATGGTTTTAATCCTAACGATCATCATCTTCAAAACCAGTGGAAAATGGGTATTTTACCGATCGGAGACAGACTGACATGGCACACTCATCCTCACAATTTCAACGGGGTAACTGGCGTAAAGGTTTTTGGAATGCAGTTGTGTATGCCATGCTCATTGCAGGTTCATTAATGTTTTTGCTTCCATTGGTATTCGCTCTCACCTCATCTTTTAAAACCAATGGGCAGATCATGGAGATCCCTCCACGGTGGATTCCGGATCCTTTCCACTGGCAGAATTATCCCGAAGCGCTGACATATATCCCCTTTGCAAAATATACTTTGAATACACTCTTCATCGCAGTCGGAGCGATCACCGGGAATCTCCTCTCATGTACCATTATTGCGTACGGATTTGCCAGGCTGAAAGCACCCGGAAAAAATTTCTTTTTTATCTTAATGCTTTCAACCATGATGCTGGTGGAACCTGTCCGGATTATTCCAATCTATATCATCTTCAGCAAATTGGGGTGGGTTGATTCATTCCTGCCCATGATAATTCCTGCTTTTTTTGGCTCCCCATTTTATATCTTCTTATTAAGGCAATTTTTTATGGGCATTCCCAGGGAGCTTGAAGATGCAGCATTGATCGATGGAGCAAACAGGCTGCAAATATTGTGGAGGATCATCATTCCAAATGCCAAACCAGCCCTGGCAGCAGTCGCGATATTTAATTTTCAGGGTGTTTGGAACGATTTCCTGTACCCCCTGGTTTTCTTACACAACCAAAACAACTATACCATTGCACTGGGATTGAGTTTTTTCAGAAGTACATACTCAGTTCAATGGGGATATTTGATGGCAGCTTCCGTGGTTGCTTTGCTGCCAATGGTGATCATCTTCTTCCTGGCTCAAAAAACATTCATCGAAGGCATCAGCTTTTCAGGGATAAAGGGATAAAATGCTGAAAGATTCACACGTCGTTATAGTCGTTGCCCATCCGGATGATGCTGAATCTTATTGCGGAGGAACGATTGCGCTCCTGACAAAAACTGGTAACCAGGTAACGCTGGTAGTATGTACAAGTGGAGATCGGGGGAGCCATGATTGCTCCATTAGTCCCACTAATCTCATTAATCTTCGCAAAGAAGAGCAATATGCCTCCCAGCATGTTCTGGGGGTGCAGGCGATCATCTGGCTTGGATATGAAGACGGGAAACTGGCTTGCCAGCCTGAATTGCGTGACCGGCTGATTCGAATTTATCGCCAATTACGGCCGCAAGTGATCATCACTTTTGACCCCTGGAAGCATTACGAATTTCATCCCGATCACCGTGCGGTGGGATTCGCAGCCACAGAAGCGCGCATGCTGGCAGATCTACCCTGGATCTGTCCCGAACTGACACTTGAGGGGACCGCTGCCTGGCATCCGCAAGAAATGTACTGTTTTTCCCCCCAGGAACCAAACTACTGGGTCGATATTTCTGAAACGATCGATCTGAAAACTGAAGCTCGTTTGGCACATCACAGCCAGAATGATTTTATCCATACTGAAGATGACCGCCTTCAATTTATTGAGATGATACGTTCAAATGCCCGCAAAGCCGGAGAAAAACTGAATATGACTTTTGCGGAGTCTTACTATAAAGTGGATGATACTAACTTAAACTTATGAAATACTTGATCGTCAATGCAGATGACTTTGGCTTTTCACTGGAAGTAACAAAAGGTGTAATTGAGGCATTTACTAACGGTATTGTAACGGATACCTCAATCCTTATTAACAGCCCTTATGCTGAACAAGCATTGGCAAGCGCAAAAGAGGTGGGACTACCGGTTGGTATTCATATTGATTTTGTAACTCAGTTTCCACACAATGATCATCTTTCAGATTCGAATTTGATTGGCCCGGATGGTAAATTGAGGCATGAATTATACGAAAGAGAATTTCATAATCACATAAAACATAGTTTCACCTGTGATGAGTTAATTTCCCTGAGAGGGGAAATTCGACGACAAGTTAATTATTTTATCCAACTCAGCGGTCAAAAACCATCCCATCTGGACTATCACTTCGGACTACATTACATAAATGAGATTATGGCAATCTATATTACAGTAGCCGAGGAATATCACTTACCTGTTCGTTGGGGTAAACAATATGCTGGAAAAAATCCTTATGCACTGGCACCAAAGATATTTGCCGATACTTTTGAAGGTAATCCACAATCTACTATTGAGGATTTTGTAAATCTAATTGATAAACCATGGGAAGGGATAATGGAAATTTGCTGCCATCCCGGATACTTCACACCAAGCGGACTGGCTGATAAAAATAATAGAAATCGGGAGTATGAATTAGCAGTGCTGGTTGATCCCAGGTTAAAATTGGAATTACAAAAAAGGAATATTCAGCTCGTAAACTATCACTTTATTTCCGATCTTTACGATAAGAGTCAGAGCACTGATAGCGTGGGTCGCTAAGTATAATATGAAAGGAGCTTTGAACATGACAGATCAGATGCAAGTTGAAAGTGGCCATCATTACCACGAACACAGGAAAGCAGTTTTGGATCGCCTTGCCAGGATAGAAGGGCATGTACGTGCGGTTCGGCGGATGGTGGAAGAGGATGTATCCTGCCCAGAGGTATTAGTTCAAATTGCTGCTGTTCGTTCTGCATTAAATGGAGCAGGCCGGATCATTCTTGAAGATCACGTAAAATCATGTATGATTGATACAGTACGTGAAGGTAACTTCGAAAATTCTTTCCAGGACCTAAAGAATTCCCTGGATAAATTTATCCGATAAAATAGAACCGGGAGAATTAATCAATGACCCAAAACAATGATCAAATTGATTTTTCATGTTTGTATTCTTGTCTGGATGTCCAGGTTCCGTTGCTTGATGGATCAATGCGAACATATATCAATTTTGATAATGCTGCCTCCACACCTTCACTAAAGATTGTTAAGGATAAGGTGAACCAATATCTGGATTATTATTCCAGCGTTCATCGCGGGACTGGATTCAAAAGTCAACTTTCAACGCATGCATTTGAAGAAGCACGAAAGATTGTGATCGAATTTGTGGGTGGAAACACAACCGAACATGTATGCATCTTTGGTAAGAACACAACTGAAGCAATAAATACCCTGTCTCACCGCTTTCCATTTACTGAAAAGAAAAATGTAGTCCTGGTAAGTACACAGGAACACCACTCAAATGATCTACCCTGGCGGGAGGCTGCTCACGTTGAGCATATTGCATTAAAACCGGATGGGTCACTGGATGAACAAGACTTTGACCTGAAACTGAAGGAACATGGGGAAAGAGTGGCATTAGTTTCAATCACTGGGGCGAGTAATGTTACCGGCTTTATTAATCCTATTCATAGATTGGCTGAAAAAACACACAAAGCTGGAGCCCAGATTTGCGTGGATTGTGCACAACTTGCACCGCACAGATCTATCAATATGGGCAGCCTGGATGATCCGGCCCATATTGATTATGTAGCAATTTCAGCTCATAAAATGTATGCCCCATTCGGTACTGGAGCATTAATCACCCGGCGCGATACTTTTGAAATTGGGGAGCCTTTCATGCGCGGTGGCGGTGAAGTGGAGATCGTGACATTGGATAGTGTCACCTGGTCAGAACCACCCGACAGGGATGAAGCCGGGAGCCCGAATGTAGTCGGAGCAGTTGCATTGGCTGCTGCCATTTCTCAATTGACATCCATTGGAATGGATAAAGTTGCTGCTCATGAGGCGCAGTTAACCCGCAATATTTTATCAAAATTCAAGCAGATGAAAGGTCTGACTGTTTACGGTAATAGTTCACCTGAGCAAGCTGAAGACAGGCTGGGTGTTGTACCCTTAAACCTGGATGGAATGTCCCATTACCTGGTGGCAGCCATCCTGGGTTATGAATTCGGAATTGGTGTCAGGAATGGCTGTTTTTGTGCACACCCGTACTTGTTAAAACTGATGGGAGTGGATGAGAGCAATTCAATAGTCGTGCGTTCCCAAATCCAATCTCACGATAAACGGCAAATACCCGGTTTGGTTCGGGTTTCTTTCGGTTTATATAATACTGAACGAGAGATCGATACATTAATTCAAGCTCTTGAGGTGATCCTGGCAGGAAAGTACAAAGGCAAGTATCACCAGGATATCCCATCCGGTGCGTTCAACCCCGAAGGTTGGAAGGTTGATTTTAATAAATACTTTACCTATGAGGTTTAGATTGTGGCAGTAGTAGATGAATCTTCGGGCTTGTTGATAGAGGCCATAAGGTTTTCATCATTCAGGCATAGAACCCAACGCAGGAAAGATGCGTTAGGCAGCGCTTACATTCATCATCCCATCCAGGTGATGGAGTTGATTTGGAGCGTTGGCGAGATCAGGGACAGGGATATCCTTATTGCTGCCCTCCTTCACGATACGATCGAAGACACCGTGAGACCGACAAGTCTGGAAGAAGCCAACCTGAAACAGGAAATTTCAGATCTATTCGGGAAGGAAGTCCTGGCCATGGTGCTGGAAGTAACCGATGATAAGAGGGATTTACATAAAGTGCGAAAACAATCACAAATTGATCATGCCCCGACCCTCTCATTTGGTGCAAAGATCATTAAATTGGCTGATAAAACAGCCAACCTTCAGGACATCCTTGACAATCCACCCGTATGTTGGTCACGTGCAAGGAAAAGGGAATATTTTGATTGGGCAGAAGAAGTGGTTGCCGGGCTGCGGGGGGTTAATCCAAAATTGGAAGAAAGATTCGATCAGGTCGTCCAGTCAGGCAGAATGATATTGGCATAATGTTTTAACTCGAAGGGTAACTTAGGAGGTCTTGATGGAAAAATGGCAGAAACCCAGCGAACATACGATTGCCATCTATCAAAACATTGTTTCCCGGTTGGATGGTGTAGAGAAAAGAATAATGTTTGGATGTCCGTGTGCATTTGTCAACGGAAATATGTTCTTTGGTGTTTATCAGGATCAGCTTTTCTTACGAATGGGTGCTGACCAAAGAGAGCAATTAAATCAAATCATACCGATCAAGTCCTTTTCACCCATGGGAAAGGTCATGAAAGCATATATTGTCATTCCAGAGGAAATTATTAATGATCAGGAAAAATTGCTTGCACTGATAAAAACCGGACTCTTTATCGCATTAGATTTACCCCCCAAAAAAAGTAAGAAATGATTTTCCGATTGAAACACACTGTACAAAGAATGCATAATCCTTGATGTTTTCGTTGTAATTATCAATCATCCTCTATATAATAAACTCAGACATTTATAATGCATTCAAAAATGAACATCAGGAGGATTATATGGCTTCAATAGTAGACGTTGAAGGAATCGGTAAGACATACGCGGTCAAATTACAGGCTGCCGGGGTCAATACTACAGATGCTTTATTGGAAATGGGAGCTTCACCCAAGGGGCGTAAACTTCTGGCTGAGAAAACTGGAATTACCGAGAAATTGATTCTTGAATGGGTCAATCATGTTGACCTTTACCGCATCAATGGTGTAGGCAGTGAATATGCTGACCTTCTTGAAGAAGCCGGAGTCGATACAGTGGTTGAACTGGCGACACGTAAACCGGAAAACCTTCACAAAGCCATGCTCGATATGAACCAGAAAAAAGATCTTGTCCGAAAATTACCGGCCCTTTCACAAGTAACGGAATGGGTTGCACAGGCAAAAAAACTACCCAGGGTGGTAACATACTAATATTATTATAGAAACAACAAAACAAGGGGCGAAAGCCCCTTGTTTTATCAATAGTATTTTTTTTATTTCCAGATTATTATAAATGAAGGACAGTATGGATTCTAATAATGTTGATATTGTAGGTTCGTATCATCTTGCTCAGAGCATCCAGGTGCAGGATGGTTCAGTGGTGAGTAAAACACTGGTGAATAAACCCACAGGGACCGTGACTCTTTTTGCCTTTGCAAAAGAGCAAGGTTTGAGTGAACATGCAGCACCTTTTGATGCCCAATTATTGGTATTGGAGGGAAAAGCGGAAGTGAGTATTTCTGGAAAGTGGTACACAGTATCCACGGGGGAGACGATCCTGCTGCCAGCTAATATACCCCATGCAGTTAAAGCCGATGAGGCATTTAAAATGTTGTTGATCATGATCAAAGCCTGATGGTAAGATTATTGAGTATTTTGGAGATGGGATTTCCTTTTTTTAATAGAAGTAAAACTGAATAGGCACAATACCAACCATTTGTTGTATTCGTAGCATCATTAGGAGGAGCAGTTGGAAATAGGTGTTATCAATATTACCGGATAATATTCGAATTTCCGCTGCCGTATGGGCTCGCCGTTACCACCTGATCTCCTTTGATTAGTGAGCTTTGAAATGGCTTTTCACCCGGCACAGCCAGCCACCCGCTGAGAATTAATGGAAATGGATCGCCCGCACCTATCCACTCACCACGATAGATGCGTGCCAGGTGGACATGCGTACCTGTGGCAGCCCCTCCTTCACAAGAAGGGTGACCAATAGAATCATCTGTGCTTACCAAAGTACCCACCGGGATTCGATCCTTTTCAGCAATGTGCATATAAAGCAGCACCCATCCGGTGGTATTTCCCGCGTCATCCACCAAATCTAAAGTGAGAATTCCATCCTCTGATCGGGTGACAATTCCAGCTGCAGATGCCCGGACCCAGGCTATTGAGACCGCACAATCCGGTTCATCAGTATTAGGCGCAAAATCCAGAGCGCCAAGTGGAGTTCCTGTGTTCCAATCATTATGTAATCCGCCAGTTAGAACCCATTCCTCACCTGGAGCAAACGGCAGTTCGAGAGTTGGGACCTGTAATCCATCCGGAAAAAGCGGTTCGACTGTTTGAGCACATATTTTTGGGTCCCCGAACATTTTTAGATAAGTGGCAAGGAAACCATTTGGGCCATAAAGCGCAATTTCCCAGTTGGATTGACGATAAAGCCGGGCAAATAAATATTGTAATGCCACCGTGCCAGCGTTGAGATCGGGTGAGATACGGGCGTAGCTTCCATCCGTGAAAGTCAATTCGGTCATCGTACCCTTGCGCCAGCCATAATAACCCATGTTCAAGAGTTTAGCTGCGAGTGAGAGTTCTTTGAAAAGGCCGTCATTATTGGGTGTATCCAGCCCCAGAGGATAAGTAAGATCGGGTGCTGATGGATTATCGTAAACCCAATGAGAGCGAAATTCTATGAAAGCCAGCAGAAAATGAGGGTTGACAGATGTATTTTCTGACACCTGTTTCACTATCTCTGATCCGGAAATTTGGTCGGTATCCACATTCTGGGTATAAGAGCTTAGCATGCCATTTGCTTGAATTATAAATTCCTCGATATTGAAGGTTTTTCCACAAGGTGAATTTACGATCTCGCTATTTGGCAAAAGAAATTGGGGATAAGGAGGTTCTTCAGGCAATCTTGGAATTACGAGAAGTTGATTGTTGGTCAACAAACCCCGGGCAGGGAGTGGTTGAGCAGAAAGAATTTCATCGGGAAATACGCCAAAATGTGCAGAAACAACAGTTAACGTATCCCCAGACTGTACAGTATATGAGATAAACCTGGCAGGATCATAATCGAGGGGATTGTTTGCAGGGGGAATCTGCTGCGAAACGGGAGTCTGAAGAAATTGGGAAGCTGCTGGTGGTGTTTCATAAATTCCCGGAGAACTCGTTCCTGCTCGATCGGGGACTCCCGATGATGGTTTGAACGGGAAATTGCAGGCAGTGGAAATAAAAAAAATAAGAGCGAAAATAAATAGAATGGACTTGCGCAAGTATTATCCTAAGTTTATATAGCAATCGGTAAACATCTGCTAATATATTATTATACGGTCAATTTTTACGTAATCTCCTTTTTCATACAATCTGTTGGAATAAACCAGAAACGAACTTAATTCTTCACGGGTGGTGTTCATCAGGTAGTATGGCTGGATAGCCGGGTTAATTGAAATAGTAGACCATCCCATATGCTTCATTGGATTGCCAGATAATCATTCTTTTAATTCGATTAATCCCCAATAATTGCCTATTGACAAGTATCAACAATATTGTTAATATAATTTTGTAAAATTCTATAATAAAACAACAATAAACAACAAAATTCAACAAAAGGATTTACATTGACCACCTTCAGACGTCGGCAATCGTTATTGGATGTACTCCGCAGGCAACCTGGTCTGCGCGTTCCTGAATTGGCAAAAGTTTTGGATGTTTCAGAAGGAACTGTACGTAACGATCTCAACGCTCTTGAAAACGAAGGAAGATTAAACCGGGTCCATGGGGGAGCAGTATTAAAAAACCAGGACCAATTCCAAACCAACTCATTCATGCGACGATATGAAATAAATTCAGCTGCCAAACTGGCAATTGCCAAAGAGGCTGCCTTATTGGTGATGGATGGTGACTCAATTCTGCTGGATGCAAGCAGCACCTGTCATTACTTTGCCCAGGGACTATCAGAAAGACAAGGGTTAAGAGTTGTGACAAACGGATTTGATGTAGCCAGGGAACTTGCGCAAAATTCATCCAACAACGTAATCCTGATCGGGGGAGTGGTTAACTATAACTCGTCGTCAGTGACCGGCCTATTGAGCGAGCGAATTATCGAAGATTTATGTATCCAAAAAGCTTTCCTTTCGTGCAGCGGTTTCAGCCTGGAACGCGGGATGACCGAGGTCCATTTGGAAGAAGCCCAATTGAAGAGAAAAGTAATTGATTCAACCCAGCAGTTATTTGCTTTAGTGGATTCTTCCAAATTCGGAAAAGAAGATTTAACACCTTTTGCCAAAATTGGGAAGATAACCCATTTGTTCACTGATGCGGGAATCAATGATGACTGGAAATCCCGATTACTTGAAGCTAACATTCCCTTTACAGTTTGTATTGAATAACAGATCCGCGGAGTTGGAAAACAATGGCTGAAGAAAACCATCGTATTTTACTGGAAGTACAGGAAATGACACGCCGTTTTCCTGGTGTCCTTGCTCTAAATAATGTGGATTTTGATGTGCGTGCAGGAGAAGTTCACGCGTTGGTGGGGGAAAATGGAGCCGGTAAATCCACCATGATCAACATTCTCGCAGGTGTTTTACAACCAAGCGGCGGGAAAATGCTTCTGGATGGAAATCCGGTGGTATTCCATAACCCTGCCGATACTCAAAAAGCCGGTATTAGCGTAATATTTCAAGAATTCAACCTTGTTCCACATTTGAGTGTCGCAGAAAACATTTTTATTAATCGTGAGCCCACCCGCAACGGGATGATCGACTGGGCAAAGATGAACCAGCAATCTGCCAAGGCACTTAAGCGGCTGGAAATAGATATTGATCCGCGGATGCCGGTATCTTCTCTCTCGGTAGCCCAACAACAACTGGTGGAAATTGCACGCGCGCTCGCTTTTGATGCGCGCGTTATTGTTATGGATGAACCTACTGCAGCACTTTCGGAACGGGAAGTGGATCGACTCCTGGATATCGTCAGATCTATGGCGAAAGAAAACGTCGGCGTTATCTACGTTTCGCACAAATTGGAAGAAGTGTTTCGTGTAGCTGATCGGATCACGATCCTGCGGGATGGTGCACATATCTTAACCGATAAAGCATCCAATTTGAATGAAGAAAAAGTGATCTACGCCATGGTGGGACGAGCTTTGGTTCATGGAAAATGTCCGGATCGGCCCATTGGCGAGGTTGTTCTCTCAGTAAAAAATCTAGATGTCGAAGATTCAGTTCGCAACGTATCTTTTGAACTACGTACTGGGGAAGTTTTGGGACTGGCAGGTTTAATGGGGAGTGGAGCCAACGAGGTGGTCGAAGCATTATTTGGACTACGAAAAGCCCAGGCCGATGAAATAGTTCTGCAGGGTAAGGCTTTAGCGATTGATAACCCGCGGAATGCCATTCACTCCCGATTGGGATACGTTCCCAATGATCGAAAAAAAGCAGGATTACTCCCCGATCTTTCAGTGAAGCAAAATATCAGCGTTGGAATTTTGGAACGGTTACGAAAACTGTTTTGGATCGATGGCAATAGAGAAGAAGTTTCGGCTGAAACTTATCGCGGAAAACTCAATGTTAGATGTTCGAGCCTAAATCAGAGGATCAGTAACTTGAGCGGGGGAAATCAACAAAAAGTAATGTTGGCTAGGTCCCTGGCTGAAGATTGTAAAGTAATGCTCCTGGCAGAACCAACACGGGGTGTAGATGTAGGCGCAAAAGCAGAAATCTATTCATTGATCGATACTCTGGTTGAATCAGGAATGGCCGTTTTATTACAGTCTTCTGAATTACCGGAAATAATACGTTTGTCGAGTAGGGTCATGGTTTTCTCATCCGGCCAGTCACGCGGGGAATTAGCTGGCGAGGAACTGACACAGGAATCAGTTATGGCTTTGGCAACCCGGGTCTAGGAGCGATTAATGGAAAATATTCTAAAAAAGATCTGGAAATCATATAGCATCGGGGTGGTCGTTGTTGTTGTGGGCATCATTCTAAGTTTACTTTCACCGCGTTTCCTATCCATCGGCAATTTACTCAATGTGATGACCAATGCCAGTCTTGTGGCGATCCTTGGATTGGGCATGACCCTAGCCATTGCGAGTGGAAATTTTGACCTATCTGTTGGCTCAACTGCAGCTTTTGCAGGATGCATCTCTTTCAGTCTCGTCCCGGTCATTGGTGTACCAGCCAGTATCGCAGCCGGATTAGCTGCGGGGGCATTGGTAGGACTGATCAATGGGTTGATCATTACGGAATTACGGGTGCCAGCTTTTATCGCCACACTGGGTATGTTGACAATCGTACGAGGTGCAGCACTGATCTATACCGATGGCAAGGACCTTTATCTCTTTGGGCAGACGGGTTATAAAGTTCTTTCCGGGGAATACTTTTTCGGTATTCCCACTCCCATTCTTCTCTCAGTCGGAATAGCACTATTGCTTGGATTCGTTGTCAGCCAAACACGGTTTGGACGGCATATTCTTGCCATAGGCAGTAATCCTTCCGCCGCACAACGCTCAGGTATTCCAACCAATCGAGTTTTGTGGGCAATATTTTCAATTGTTGGTGCGACCGCAGCATTGTCTGGCATGATCATCAGTTCCCAGGTCCTCACTGCAAATGGACGGCTTGCTACAGGATTGGAGCTATCAGCTATCGCGGTAGTAGTTTTAGGAGGTACAGCACTTTCAGGCGGCCAGGCAACAATGATTGGTACCATGCTCGGAGCTTTATTAATTTCGATGGTCAATAACGGATTGAATTTATTAAATGTGCCCATCTTTTACCAGGAACTCACCGTTGGTGTACTGATGCTTGGTGCACTTGCAGTCAATATAAGTCAGGGTTTTGATGTTCGTCGTTTACTCCGGAGGCAGGCATGAGCATAGCAAAATCGACAAAATCAACTTTGTCTGCAAGTCTCGATTGGGATGTACTGTGGGAACGTTATGGGATTGCTGCTGTTTTCCTCATTGGTTGGATTTGTGCTTATCTCTTCGTTCCTAAATTTAGCAATCCCGATAATATGCTCAACGTCATCCGCCAGTCAGCATTCGTGGGCTGTGCTGCAGTGGGAATGACCGTGGCTATTATTTCCGGCACCTTTGATCTTTCCATAGGTTCAACTCTTGCGCTTTCGGCATACCTGGGATTAATGGTGGTTGCAAAAACGCAATCAATTCCGCTTGCCATGCTAACAACAGTCGCTACAGGAATGGCTGTAGGAGCTGTCAATGGTTTTTTGGTGACCCGAATCAAGATCCCTGCTTTTATCACCACCCTGGGCATGTTATTTATCATCCGCGGGTTGAGCTTCATTATCTCAAATGGTGGTGAGCCGATTCGCTACAATGGAAAAGCATTTACCTGGTGGGGTAATGGAAGTGTATTGGGGATTCCAACACCAATTATTATTTTCCTACTTTGTGCCGGTGTAGGCTGGTTTATCCTGACTCACACACCATTTGGCCGTTACGTTTTCAGTATCGGTACCAACAGCAATGCTGCAAAAGTAGCAGGAGTACCTGTAGCAAATACCACCACATGGATTTTTGTTGTTGTTGGTTTGTTCACAGGTATTTCAGCATTTCTAATTGGTTCCCGTTTATATTCTGCCGGACCAGGTCTTGAACCTGGCTATGAGTTGAACGTGATCTCAGCTGTTGTTCTTGGTGGAACCAGACTGGCAGGCGGTCGCGGTTCGATGCTTGGAACGGTCGCTGCGTGTTTGCTCTATGCAACCATGGCGAATGTATTAAACCTCATCCATGCGGACGCATTTGTCCAACGTGTTGCTGTTGGATTAGTTCTTTTACTAGCTTTATCTATTGAAGGAATTCGCCAGCGGTTGTTCGAACGTGCAAGCCGCAGGATTTCAACTGTAAAATCTGAACCCAGCGCATTATAAAAATAGGAGGTGAGACTTTATTAGATTGATGTTTTTGTTCGGTGTTTTCAAATTAACCAAATAACTATAAGGAGAGAAACATGAATTCCAAGATTTCAAAAATACTTGCCGCCTTGCTTATTATGGCATTTGTTCTCACAGCCTGTGCTCCAGCTGCTCCAGTTGCTACTGCAGAGCCCGTTGCTGCCAAGAAAGTTATCGGATTTTCAGTATATGACATGCAGTACGGTTTCTTCCAGGATATGGAAAAAGGCACCAAGGAAGCTGCTTTAGCTGCCGGTTATGACTACATCCTTGTGGATGAAAAATCCAGTGAATCCACCATGGTTTCTGCAACGATCGACCTGATCAACCAGGGCATTGATGCACTCATCATTTCCCCATTCAAACCAGATGCTCTTGGTCCGATCGTGGATGCAGCCAAAGCCAAAGGCATTCCGGTAGTTGTGGATGACATTGGTGGTGGTGGATCTGACTATGCCGCAATCGTCATTTCGAACAATGAAGAAGGTGGTGTCATGGCAGCCGTGCAGATGGACAAACTCATCAGTGCTGCTGGCAAACCCAAGAAAGTTGCTTCCATCACCTGCGAAGCCAGCGCCGTATATGCTGCCCGTCGAAATGTAGGTTTTGAGACCAAGATCAAAGAACTTGGTTACGAAGTGGTTGCCACCCTTTCAGGCAACAGCCAACAGGAACAGGGTTACAAGGTCATGCAAGACATATTGACAGCCAACCCGGATGTTTCAGGTGTGTTCTCCTGCAACGACCCGATGGCCGTTGGTGCTGCCCAGGCCGTGAAAGATTCCGGCAAGAGCGGCGCGACTGATATCTATGTAATTGGCTTCAATGCTGACCAGATCGCCCTCGAGTCCATCAAGGCTGGTGACATGGCTGCAACAGTCCAACAGGTACCATACGAAATGGGTAAAACAACTGTTGCTCTCGCCACCAAACTGATGAACGGTGAGACTCTGACATACGATAATGCCGAAGCACGTGAAATCTTTGTGCCCGTCAACCTGATCACAGCCGAGACTTTGGGTGTGAAACCTCCTGAACCAGCTGCCAAGAAAGTCATCGGATTTTCAGTATATGACATGCAGTACGGTTTCTTCCAGGATATGGAAAAAGGCACCAAGGAAGCTGCTTTAGCTGCCGGTTATGACTACATCCTTGTGGATGAAAAATCCAGTGAATCCACCATGGTTTCTGCAACGATCGACCTGATCAACCAGGGCATTGATGCACTCATCATTTCCCCATTCAAACCAGATGCTCTTGGTCCGATCGTGGATGCAGCCAAAGCCAAAGGCATTCCGGTAGTTGTGGATGACATTGGTGGTGGTGGATCTGACTATGCCGCAATCGTCATTTCGAACAATGAAGAAGGTGGTGTCATGGCAGCCGTGCAGATGGACAAACTCATCAGTGCTGCTGGCAAACCCAAGAAAGTTGCTTCCATCACCTGCGAAGCCAGCGCCGTATATGCTGCCCGTCGAAATGTAGGTTTTGAGACCAAGATCAAAGAACTTGGTTACGAAGTGGTTGCCACCCTTTCAGGCAACAGCCAACAGGAACAGGGTTACAAGGTCATGCAAGACATATTGACAGCCAACCCGGATGTTTCAGGTGTGTTCTCCTGCAACGACCCGATGGCCGTTGGTGCTGCCCAGGCCGTGAAAGATTCCGGCAAGAGCGGCGCGACTGATATCTATGTAATTGGCTTCAATGCTGACCAGATCGCCCTCGAGTCCATCAAGGCTGGTGACATGGCTGCAACAGTCCAACAGGTACCATACGAAATGGGCAAAATGACTGTTGATCTCGCCACCAAACTGATGAACGGTGAGACTTTGACATACGATAATGCCGATGCCCGTGAGATCTTCGTGCCGGTCAACCTGATCACAATAGATAATCTACCCTAAAAGCAGTTGTATTAAATTCATCTTCCCGGTGAAAGCCGGGAAGATGGAACATGTAATTATTCTCATCAAGATTATTTGAATCTGTTCATTGCTCAAAGGATCACTCCATGTCCGCAAATATGGTCCACTCAGAAATATTCACTTCTCGAGAACGAGTAAATTTAGCTTTGAATCATGAAGAACCTGACAGAATCCCCATAGATCTGGGTGGTTTTCAGACTGGAATTCATAAGAAAGCGTATAAATCTCTGATTAAGTACCTCGGACTGGAAGAGACCCTTCGGGACCTCGATCCGGTTCAGGGATTGGTTATTCCTTCAGAAGAAGTGTTGAAAAAATTCCATGCGGACGTTCGTTATATTTCTGCACATGGACCCGATAGTTTTCATGGTGGGATGGAGATCAACCAGCGCGATGGTAAGGGCTGGCACGATCTTCGTGATGAATTTGGAATTGTTTGGTCAATGCCGGAAGATCAGATGCTTTATATGGATATTTCACATCATCCATTGGCAAATGCCACAATAAAAGATATCGAAAATTATCCATTCCCGGATGGTGGGGATCCAACCCGTTTTACCGGGGTTCGTGAAAAAGCATTAGATATGCGTCAGAACACACATTATGCGATTTCCTCCGGAATTTGCGGAGTTACTTATGAGGTCTGCTGGTATATGCGAGGATTGGAACGATGGTTCATGGATATGCTGGACAACCCCGTGTTTTGCGAAGCCTTGATCGACCGTACTGCTCAGTATTGGGTAGATTGGATGAAGGGTTTCCTGGAACAGACTGGCGATCTATTGGATATTATTATGATCGGTGATGATCTCGCCGGTCAAAATGGACCGCTTTTTTCTCCAAAATTTTACCGTAAAATTGTCCGCCCGCGTCAGCAGCGGGTGATTGATACAATAAAAAAGTACACTCAGGCCAAGATCTGGTACCACACCTGCGGTGATTGCAGCGAATACATACCTGACTTGATTGACATGGGTGTTGATATTCTGAATCCAGTCCAGATTAGTGCAAAAGGTATGGATCCGACAAAGTTAAAAGAAAAATTCGGAAAGGACATTGTCTTTTGGGGCGGGGGAATCGACTCACAACGCATTTTACCTTTTGCTTCTCCAGAGGTAATTAGAGCCGAAGTAAAGAAGAATATTGGAATTTTCAAACCGGGCGGAGGTTATGTGTTCAATAATGTCCATAATATCCAACCGGGTGTTCCCGCAGAAAATATTGTAGCCATGTACGAGGCTGCTTATGAATTCGGTTTTTACAAGTAATGGCTAGCATAAAGGAAAGAAACCGTCGTTATCTTGCTGGCAAAGGAACATGAAGAGAATGGCATTGACAAAAGCAAATGTAAAAATAGGTTTATTCGGGATAGGTCTCGAGACTTATTGGCCACAATTCAATGGATTGAAAGAAAAACTTACTGGTTACCAGCAGAGAATTCGGGTTAAGTTGGAACAGGATGGTGTTTCTGTTGTAGATGCCGGTCTGGTTGACAACCCTGCTAAATCCATCGCAGCAGGTGATTTGTTTGTCAAAGAAGGTGTGGATATCATATTCCTTTATATATCCACTTATGCACTCAGTTCAACGGTTTTACCAGTTGTCCAAAAAGCAAAAGTACCTGTAGTGGTATTAAACCTCCAACCAACCAGCCATATCGATTACGAGATTTTCAATAAACTTCCAAGCCGTGAGGAAAAAACAGGTGAATGGTTGGCACATTGCCAGGCTTGTTCAGTTCCAGAAGTTGCCAGCGTTTTCAACCGGGCGGGGATAGAGTATCACCTGGTTACTGGTACATTGGACGATCCAGAATCCTGGTATGAAATTAGGAACTGGGTTGACGCGGCATCTGTGGTAAAAGTATTGCAGCAGAGTAATATCGGCTTGTTGGGGCATTATTACGGGGGAATGCTGGATGTATATTCTGATTACACCCAACTCAGCAGTGTTTTTGGCAGTCATTTTGAAATCATTGAAATGGACGAGCTTAGATCCATACGCGACACGATTACAGACAAAGACATTGATGATATGTTGAATGAATTTCGGCGAATATTCGAAATCAACCACAAGTGCAACCAGACCGAATTGCATAGAGCTGCCAGGACGAGTGCAGCTTTACATAAAATGGTTAATAAGCACGACCTGGGTAGTTTGGCTTACTATTATGAGGGGCAGCCAGGTAATGAATTTGAGGATATCGTCACATCCGTTATAGCTGGGAATACCCTGTTGACTGCAAATCATGTACCGGTGGCAGGTGAGTTCGAAGTAAAGAATGTCATCGCCATGAAGATCATGGATGCACTTAAAATGGGCGGTTCTTTCTCTGAATTATATGCGTTGGATTTCGACGACGATATTGTCATGCTTGGGCATGATGGACCAGGTCATGCTGCCATTGCTGAAGGAAAAGTTCAACTGGTTCCTCTGGAGGTGTATCACGGCAAACCGGGTAAAGGGTTATCCATTCAAATGAGTGTCAAAATCGGTCCTGTCACCGTACTTTCTGTATGCCAAAATCGTGAAGGTGGAGTAAAGTTACTTGTTGCAGAAGGAGAAACTGTGCCTGGACCAATCCTTGATATTGGCAACACGAATAGCCGTTACCGGTTCTCAATTGGAGCAAAAGAGTATATAAATGCATGGGCTAAAGCAGGACCTTCTCATCATTGTGCAATAGGAATTGGTCACGGAGCTGACAAAATCAAAAAAATAGCCGCAATCCTTGGGATCGAATTTCAGCAGGTATGTTGATGAGTAATAATTATCTGGCGGTTGATCTTGGAGCGGAAACTGGACGAACCATAGTTGGATCGCTCGATGGTAACCGGCTTTCCCTTGAAGAGACCCATCGATTTATTAATAATGCTGTACGACTGCCAGATGGATTACACTGGGACGTTTTACGGTTATGGTCAGATATCAAAACCGGGATTGCCATATCTTCTACAAAAGTAAATAACCAGCTTACCAGCATCGGACTGGATACGTGGGGAGTCGACTTTGCCTTGCTCGATAAACATAACGCGCTTCTTTCCAACCCCTTCCATTACCGTGATGTTCGTACAGATGGAATGGTGGATGAAGCCTTTAAAAGAATCACCCGGGAAGAAATCTTCGCCCACACCGGAATCCAATTTTTACAGATAAACACCCTGTATCAATTACTGGCGATGTCCTTGCAAAAATCACCACTCCTTGATTTGGCGCAATCCTTTGTGACAGTCCCTGATCTATTCAACTTTTGGCTAAGCGGACAAATCACAAATGAATTCACCAATGCAACCACGACACAGTGCCTGGACCCTCATGGTAAAACCTGGTCAAAACCCATCCTTGAAGCTATGGATATACCCGATCATCTTTTCAGACAGGTAATTGAACCGGGTTCTGTGATCGGAAGCCTGCTCCCCACCATTTCTGACGAAATCGGGGTGACTCAGATACCTATTGTTGCTCCCGCTTGTCATGACACTGGCTCTGCAGTTGTAGCCATACCGGCACAGAACCAGAATTTTGTATGGATAAGTTCTGGAACGTGGTCCATATTGGGTGCTGAAGTCCTACAACCATCTCTGAGTGAAAAAACATTAAAATATAATTTTACGAATGAAGGCGGAGTCTTTGGAACCTGGCGGTTATCCAAGAATATTATGGGGTTGTGGCTTTTACAGGAAAGCCGGCGTGAATGGAAAAGAGCAGGAGAAGAATTATCATATGAAGTGATGACCAGGTTAGCTGAGGAGTCGGAAGCATTCGTGGCCATGGTTGACCCTGATTATTCAGAATTCCTACATCCTGGCGATATGCCTGCTAGAATACAGAAGTTCTGTGCTGAAACTGGCCAGCGTATACCACAAACAAAAGGGCAGATCATACGCGTGGCATTGGAAAGTATTGCTTTGAAATACCGCTGGGTATTAGAAAGATTGGAAGAAATTATCGGTTATCATCTTGACCCGATCCACATTATTGGCGGAGGTATGAAGAACGGTTTATTGAATCAGTTTACTGCCAATTCCACAGGACGATTGGTGGTGGCAGGACCTGTGGAAGCGACAGCTATTGGCAATATCCTGATGCAAGCTATAAGCTTGAAACACCTAAGTTCTCTATCCGAAGCACGGAGAGTGGTTCAAAATTCGTTTAAACCAACAGAGTATGAACCAACCGATGGCGCATTATGGGATGAAGCTTATTTGCGTTTTCTTAAAGTAATGAAGGAGTAAAAATGTTACAAGCACCTTTCCCCGAATTAGATGACCTCCTTGAAATGATAGGAGAAGCAGGAAAACGTTTATCAGAAATTGAGGCAAGCGAAGGTGCCGCAGGAAATATTTCTGTGTGTGTTCGTTGGCCAATTGAACCTAGATCCCGCTTCCCACTGGTTGAAGATATCGTCCTGCCCCAGCATGTTCCTGAACTGGCCGGTGCTAGTTTTCTGGTCAGTGGATCCGGACGTCGATTACGGGAAATTAAAGATGAACCAAGTGCCAACCTTGGCTGCATCGTGGTTAATCCTGATGGCCGGACTGGCAAGTTGTATATTTCATATCATCGCCGTTTCGAACATGTGACCAGCGAATTTAATTCACACTTGGCCGTGCATTATGATCAAATTGTCTCGAATAATACCAATTTCCAGGCAGTCATCCACGCCCAGCCGCCGCACCTCACCTATCTGAGCCATATTCCACGATATCAAAATGAACAATTTTTAAATTCCCACTTATTACGCTGGCAGCCTGAGTTGATCATCAATCTTCCGGAGGGGATTGGTTTTGTTCCATTCCAAATTCCTAGTTCACCGGAATTAATGGCAGGAACGGTTGACTCACTGAGAAAACATCGAATTGTCATCTGGGCAAAACATGGTGTGATGGCCAGGTCAGATGTTTCTGTTAAACGGGCTGCAGACCGGGTGGAATATGCAGAAACCGCCGCAAAATATGAATACCTCAACCTTTCCACTGGAGAAATGGGTGAGGGGTTAAGCGTAGATGAAATACGTAATATTTGCCAAACATTTAATGTTAAACAGAATATTTTTTAGAGGCAGTTATGACTCCTATCGAACCCAATATTGAGAATGCATACAGGTTAGCCAAAGAACGTTACGCTGTTCTTGGTGTGGATACAGAGCAGGCAATTTCAAAGTTGGAGAATGTTTCCATTAGTCTGCATTGTTGGCAGGGCGATGATGTGAACGGCTTTGAGAATTCCGGGAACGACCTAAGTGGCGGGATTGCCGCAACAGGAAATTACCCCGGTAAAGCTCGAAACCCGGTCGAACTCAGAAAAGACCTGGATTTGGCTTATTCTTTAATACCAGGGTCACACCGGCTAAACCTCCATGCCATATACCTGGAAGCAGATAAAAAAGTGGAACGTAATGCCATTGAGCCTCGTCATTTTTCTGCCTGGAAGGATTGGGCAAAAACAAATGGTCATGGAGTTGACTTCAACCCAACCTGTTTTTCACATCCAAAATCATCTGACGGATTTACACTTTCGAACCGTGATGCTGGAATACGCAGCTTTTGGGTTGAACACTGCATTGCTTGCCGAAAAATAGGTGAGTACTTTGGCAGGGAATTAGGAACACCTGTAGTGACGAATATCTGGATTCCGGATGGTTATAAAGATACTCCGGCTGATCGCCAGTCACCCCGCAGATTGCTGCTCGAATCACTTGATCAGGTCTTTGCAGAGAAAATAGATCCTCGATATAACCTGGATGCCGTTGAACCAAAGCTATTTGGAATAGGTTCCGAAAGTTATGTGGTAGGGTCCATGGAATTTTATACTGCATATGCAGTCAGCCGAAACATCCTATTAACCCTGGATACCGGCCACTTTCACCCAACCGAATCGATCTCAGATAAAATCTCTGCTCTTTTAATTTACCTCGATCAGATATTACTGCATGTCAGCCGCGGTGTACGCTGGGATAGCGATCATGTGGTTACATTTACTGATGAATTACAGGCGGTAACCCAGGAAATTGTCCGTAATAATGCTCTTGATCGAATCCATATCGGCTTGGATTATTTTGATGCCAGTATCAATCGTGTGGCTGCCTGGGTGATCGGATCGCGCAATACACTGCAGGCTTTACTCATGGCACTATTGGAACCATACGAAATGATGAAGAACTTGGAAGCTGGAGGCGATTTTACCGGCCGACTCGTTTTACAGGAAGAACTTAAATCAATGCCATTCGGTACGATTTGGGATTATTATTGCACGAAAAAAAATGTTCCCGTAGGTATGAGCTACCTCGAAAATATTAAAGAATACGAAAAAAAAATATTATTGAACAGGTAATTGAACTCAGAAAAACCAATGCAAAGGAAGAGAAATTCTTATGACTGATACGATACTTACCGACCTGGTGGCAATGTCCAGAACCCTGGGTGACCCGAAATTGGATTATGCAATACTTGGAGAAGGAAATACATCTGCACGAGCGGATACAGAAACATTTTGGGTCAAAGCCAGTGGTGCATCTTTACGCACAATGGACCCTTCCGGCTTGGTTCGAGTATCATTTAGCCGAATTTCCGAATTATTACAAAAAAGTCATTTAAGTGATGCTGAAGTTTTAGCTGGTCTTCAGTCAGCACGGGTTGATCCTAGTGTGAAAGCTATACCATCTGTAGAGACATTCCTCCATGCCATGATGCTGCAATTGGATGGAGTCAATTTCATCGGGCATACTCATCCAACAGCGGTCAATGCCATCCTTTGCTCACAGAAAGCAGCAGAAGCCTACTCAGGTTCGCTCTTCCCGGATCAGATCGTTTACTGTGGCCCAGCGCCGGTGTATGTTCCTTATACCGATCCGGGCTTACCCCTGGCTAAGGCAGTTCGCGATTCTATAAATGTTTATATAGACAAGTGGGGATTGGTGCCAAAGGTAATCTTAATGCAAAACCATGGCTTTATCGCTCTGGGAAAGACTGCAGCGGATGTCGAAAATATTACTGCCATGGGGGTGAAAACTGCCCGCGTGATTGCTGGTACATACTCGATGGGTGGACCGAATTTTATTACGAGTGAATTCGCTGAACGCATCCGTACCCGTCCGGATGAAGATTATCGAAAAAAGATTTGGGGTACCAGATGAGTTCTCCTGTGCAACAATCTTCACTGGAAGAAAGACTCAATCACTTTGATCCAAACGTGCGCAAGCTTGCGTTGACTCAACTGGTTGACCTTTTCATTAATGGCTCAATTGCCATGGTTCCTCTGAGAGAAGTTGCAAATATGCATTGCCACACCTTTTATTCTTTCAATGCTTATGGCAATTCACCATCTGCTTTAGCCTGGTTAGCGAAAAAAAACGGTTATCGTTTGATGGGGATTGTTGATTTCGACGTACTGGATGGAGTGGATGAGTTCCTTGACGCCTGCCAATTTCTGGAAGTCCGAGGAAGCGCCGGGATGGAAACACGGGTCTATCTTCCTGAATTCTCCACGCGCGAGATCAATTCTCCTGGTGAACCTGGTGTCAGTTATTACATGGGGGTGGGGTTCACAACCAACCATGTTCCGGCAGAGGCATTACCGATCCTTGATGACCTGCGTAAGCGTGCTGAGAATCGTCTTCGTTTAATGGTCAGCCGTTTAAATGACTTCTTCTCACCGGTTTGCATTGATTATGATGAGGAATTACTTCCATTAACGCCAGGAGGTAATCCAACTGAACGACATCTTGTGCAGGCTTATCTGACCGCGGTAGAACGAGCCAAACCTGACCCCGTTTCATTTTGGTCTGAAACACTGATCCTGCCTAACAGCCATGTAGCAGATCAAATCAATGATAAGGCAGGTTTTCAAAATCTGGTTCGCTCCAGGTTAATGAAACAGGGTGGAGTAGGATATATTGATCCATCGCCTGACACTTTCCCTACAGTTGGTGAGGTGAACCAACTCACACTGGCATGTGGAGCCATTCCGTGCATTGCCTGGCTGGATGGAATCTCGCAAGGTGAACAGGATATTGAAGAACTTCTCGATCTGTTGATATCAAGAGGGACCGCTGCTCTAAATATCGTCCCTGATCGAAATTGGAATATTCCCGATAGGCGAATCCACGACCGAAAAGTGAAAAAGCTGTACGAAATTGTTGAATTGGCTAATGATTTAGACCTGCCTTTGAATATTGGTACTGAAATGAACAGCTTTGGTCAACGAATGTTGGATGATTTTGACGCACCCGAATTACTTCGGGTCCGTCCTGCATTTTTGGATGGTGCTCATTTCATGTATGGCCATACGATCATGCAAAGAACCAGGGGCCATGGCTACCAAAGTGAATGGGCAAAAAAGCATTTTCCAACACGAAAAGATCGGAACCAATTCTTTACCCAAATGGGATACAAGATACAACCTGGAAACCGGGGATTGGATAAACTTCGAAGTTTGCCATTAAATGCAACTCCGGATGAATTTTTATCATTGTCCTGAGTAAAAACTACAATTATTGATGAATAATCCATATCCGTATATTTTTTCAGATGAAAGCAACTCTAATGACAGACAAATTAAAAAAGTACCTTAATGCAGACTCACCTTTGCCGCAACGCCAATATATGTGGCCTTTATACGGTGCGGGTTTTGAAAACCTTGGGAAAAATGCTGCCCCAATTGAAGCACCAATTTCTGATGTTGGACCAGATGAACTTCTTGTTCGGCATGATGCTGTCGGGTTATGTTTTTCGGATATTAAAGTAATTAATCTTGGTCAGAATCATCCTCGAATATATAGAAAAATGGAGGAAGACCCGGTAGTCCTAGGGCACGAAGTCAGTTTGACTGTCGTCAAGGTGGGGGAAAATCTGCACACCCAGTATCAACCGGGAGACCGTTTCATTATTCAGGCTGATATTTTTGTCGACGGAGTTGGATATGCTTACGGGTACGAATTACAGGGCGGACTCTCCCAATATAATCGGATCGACCAACGAATACTAAATGGCGATGATGGAAACTACTTGATCCCGGTAAAATCATCAACTGGCTTTGCTGAGAGCGCATTGACTGAACCATGGGCATGTGTCACTGCCACATACGATTTGAAATACCGTTCAAGCCTGAAAGCAGGCGGAGTTACCTGGATCATTGGAACCGAAGAGAGCCAGAACCGGAATTACACCATAAGTGCAGGATTTGATGAAATATCACACCCTTCCAGAATCCTTTTTTCACAGATACCATCGACCTTTGCTAGCTGGTTAAGTGATGTTGCTAAAAACTTAGGGATTGAAGTTACAGAAGTAACCGATATTCACCTTCCACCTGTGGAGCTTGTGGATGACATCGTAGTTTTAGGTGCGGATCCTGTACTGGTCGAATCAGTTTGCCCATATTTAGCTGATCATGGTATCCTAGCAATTTCCACCGAGCATTCCTTCTCACGACCCGTAAATGTTGATGTAGGCCGGGTTCACTACAATGGTTGGGTCATCGTTGGTGGAACCAGCACGGATATTGCTGACTTATATTCAAGGGTACCAGTCCGGTCGACTCTCAAACCCGGTGGCAATGCATGGTTTGTAGGGGCGGGTGGCCCGATGGGTCATATGCACTTACAGCATGCACTCCAGGTGGCAGAGCATCCCGGATCAATTTTATGTACAGATGTAAGCGATATGCGTTTGAATGATCTATGTAATGGATTCTCGGAAGAAGCCAAAGATAAGGGAATTGAATGGTTGTGTTTAAATCCGATGAATCAAGTGGAGTATACGAAAGGGCTCGAGTCCTTCGGGGATGGTTTCGATGATATTGTTGTCCTTGCTCCAATTCCAAAAGTAATAGCTGAAGCAGCGCAATTTCTTTCAAAACGAGGAGTATTGAATATCTTTGCAGGTGTCAACCGTGGGGTCGTTGCTAGTCTTAATCTTAATGATACTGTGCTCCGGGGAACCAGAGCGATCGGTCATTCAGCATCTACAATCGAAGATTTACGATTAATGCTGCATATGGCTGAAACGGGAACATTGACTCCAAACCGCTCTGTGGCTGCGGTGGGATCCCTCTCAGCTGCCAGAGATGGATTGATGGCCTTACGGGATGCTGTTTATCCAGGTAAGGTAGTCATCTTCCCTCAGATCAAAGAATTTCCACTTACTTCCCTGCAAGATCTTAAAATGAAGTTGCCCAGTGTTTGGAACAAGCTCAAGAATGGAAGTGAATGGTCAGTTGAAGCTGAAAAGGAATTATTAAGATTGATGCTGCCGGATTAATCTATCCAAAGAGGATTATATATGGAAAAAGTATTACAAGATAAAGTCGTTCTAATCACCGGAGGCGCCCAAGGTTTAGGCGAAGTCTTATGCCACCGAATGGCAATTGAAGGTGCGGATGTTATTGTTGCAGATCTAAACCTGGCCGGGGCTGAACGGGTTGCCGGTGAAATTCTGCAGAAAACAGGTCGAAAAACACTGGCAGTTGCAGTGGACGTGACCAGGGAAGACCAGGTCGAAGAGATGTTTACCAAAATTGTCAAAATATTTGGCCGCCTGGATATTCTGATTTCGAATGCCGGTATTCTTATCTCAGGAGGGGTAGAGGATTTTCCATCACAGAAATGGCAAGCTGTAATCAATGTCAACCTGGTAGGCTATTTTCACTGTGCAAAACATGCATCTATATTGATGATGAAACAGAGAAGCGGGGTGATCATCCAGGTTAATTCGAAATCGGGCAAAAAAGGTAGTTTCAAAAATTCTGCATATGCGGCCAGTAAATTTGGTGGTATTGGATTAACCCAGAGCCTGGCATTAGAATTAGCCGGGTATGGTGTTAGGGTTAACGCTGTTTGCCCTGGTAATCTTCTCGATTCACCTTTATGGGTCGATTCCTTGTATGAGCAATATGCCCACAACCAGGGTATATCAAAAGAACAGGTGCGTGAAAAGTATATCGGTCAGGTCCCCTTAGGCCGTGGCTGTACCTATGAAGATGTTGGAAATGTGATCGTTTTCCTGGCATCTGAGCAAGCAAATTATATGACAGGCCAGGCGATCAATGTTACCGGCGGCCAGGAAATGCGATAATCAAATATATTTTGAGGAGAAATATTAATGAGCACTTTAGATGTCAGAAATATTGAGCACGTGTCTGCTCTCATCGAGGAACAATCCTTGACCAAAGAACAATTAATGACTTACCTGAGACAGATGATGGAAATCCGTGCTCTAGAGAACAATATTGCTAATTTATTGGGAAAAGCAGTCCTGAAAGGCGCTTCACATTTGTATGCGGGCCAGGAAGCGGTGGCTGTTGGTGCCGTTGCTGCCATAAAAGATAGAGATCTGATTACAAGCACCCATCGAGGTCATGGTCATGCTCATGCGCATGGTGATACCTACGCCCAAACAACAGAAGCGAAGCAAGACCATTACAACCAGATGATGGCGGAAGTACTCGGAAAATCGGGTGGATATTGTAAGGGGAAAGGCGGTTCCATGCATATTGCCGATGTTGTCCATGGCAACCTGGGAGCGACCGGTATTGTTGGGGGCAATATCCCTGTCGCGGTTGGTGCTGCCCTGGCGCAAAAAATTAAGGGAACTGATGCCGTGGTATTGTGCTTTTTTGGTGATGGTGCATCCAATACCGGTAACTTCCACGAGTCTTTGAATATGGCCTCTTTATGGGACCTGCCAGTTGTATTCGTTGTAGAAAATAATAAGTATGCCATGTCCGTTCCCTGGGCGAAAGCCAGCAAGCTGCCCAACGTTGCCGACAGGGCATGTGCCTATGGCATTCCAGGAGTAACAGTGGACGGGATGAATGTATTGGAAGTCCGTAAAGCGGTGTCAGTAGCTGTTGATCGGGCACGCTCTGGCAAAGGACCGACAATTGTTGAGTGCCAGACGTACCGGTATTATGGTCACTCACATTCAGATCCCCGGGCATACCGAACACGCGAAGAAGAAGCTGAATATAAAGACCGCGACCCGGTTAAGCGTTTGCATAGCGATATGGCAGCCGTTGGTATGTTGACAGAAGAAGAGTTCGAAATCACCGAGACTACCGTCCAAAAGAAACTTGATGAGGCAATGCAATACAGTGAATCATCAAGTGAACCGAATCCGGATCAGCTGTATACGGATGTGTTCGCACCTTTGAAGACGACTCCACAGGACGTTGAAGATGAAAAGAAATTGCGCGAACGAGTACGCAGTGATCCCAAAATGCGGCAGATCAGCTACGCCCAGGCTCTGGTAGAGGCGATGAGCGAGGAAATGCGGCGCGATAAAAATGTGTTCGTTTTTGGGGAAGATGTAGGTCTGTATGGTGGAGCGTATGGTGCCACACGTGGATTACTGGAAGAATTTGGGGAACAAAGAGTGATCGACACACCTATTTCCGAAGCAACGATCGGTGGAGCCGCTGTTGGTGCGGCAATGTCTGGAATGCGGCCTGTTGCAGAGATCATGTATGTTGATTTCACACCACTGGCCATGGACCAGGTCGCCAATCAAGGTGCAAAGAACCGCTACATGTTCGGAGGGAAAACCAGTGTACCGATGGTGATCCGGACTGAAGGCGGTGCCGGACGGGCAATTGCAGCCCACCATTCACAAAGCCTGGAAAGCCTTTGGACGCATTTCCCGGGTATTTATGTGGTAATGCCATCCACTCCATATGATGCCAAAGGATTACTCAAAGCTGCCATCCGCGATGATAACCCGGTGATGTTCATCGAACATAAGATGCTTTACAAAGACAAGGGACCGGTGCCAGAAGAGGACTATATCATTCCGCTGGGAGTTGCAGATATCAAGAGACCGGGCAAAGACCTGACCATAGTAACTTATTCGAGAATGGTGACCCGTTCTCTCGAAGTAGCGGAATTACTGGCAAAAGAAGGTATCGATGTCGAGGTAATTGACCTGCGGACCCTTAATCCGCTGGATATTGATACCGTTATTACTTCCATCAAGAAAACAGGTAGATTCGTGGGTGTGACTGAATCCTATGAAAATACCAGTTTCATCAATGAAGTCATGGCCAGAATCAATGAACTGGCTTTCGATTGGCTGGACGCACCCATGGTGCGGGTGGCAGCGGCTAATGTTCCTGTTCCGCGGGCTGAAATATTAGAAGATATGGCTATTCCGAATGTGAAGCGCATCGCAGCCGCCTGTAGAAAGGTGATGAGCTGATGGCAGAAGAGCTTTTTATTCCGCAATTAGGGCAAACCGTAGAAGAAGTTGTTTTGATCAACTGGCTGGTAGAGGATGGCGTTAAAGTTGATATTGGGGCACCTGTCCTGGAAGTTGAGACAGACAAGGCAGTATTTACCCTGGAAGCCAACGCCAAAGGGTATCTTCACAAAGGACCCCACCAGATGGGAGAAACCGTACCGGTATTGACTGTTGTCGCAACGATCGGCAAACAGGAAGAGGTATTCAGTGTTGGGCAGGAACATCCAATAGACATGGTGGTTTCTTCTTCAGTTCAGATCGAATCAGTTCGCCTAATAACCGATACTCAGAATTCCACACCCGAACAACCATCACAAATGGAAGAACGCCAGTTCGTTTCCCCACGAGCACGAAAACTGGCCGACGCCAATCATGTGGATCTATCCCATGTGTCTCCCCACGGAGGCGATGGAATCAGGGTGATCGAGAAAGACGTGATTTCTTATCTAAGCCAGGTTCCAAAAACCACGCCTGTTGCAGCAGCCATGGCCGCCGAGATGGGTGTAAATCTGGTCGGCGTAGAGGGTACAGGACCTAAAGGGGTCGTCACCAAGAATGATGTTGAGAAAATCCTTTTAGAAAAAACATCTGGGTCACAGAATGTGGATATATCGAAACCCAGACTAGTTCCTTCCGTAGAGCAAGAGGTGGTTAAAAGAGTCCCATTGAGCGGTGTGCGAAAAGTTATATTCGAACGGATGGGAACTAGTGTCCATACAACCGCTAGAGTCACTTTAGTAAGTGAGGTTGATGCCACAGAATTTGTAGCAGCCCGTGAACGATTGAGAGTAGGTACATCCGAAATTTGGGGATATACTCCCGGATACAACGATCTGCTCGGTTTTATTGTAGCGCGGACATTACGAGAATTTCCGTCGATGAATGCCAGGGTCAGTAAAGATGGCAACTCTATAGAGTGGTTGGGGCATATCAACCTGGGAATGGCAGTCGATACTGAACGCGGACTTATTGTCCCGGTCATTCCTGAAGCAGACCACAAGAATCTTCGCGAATTTGGTCTCAGTTTTAGGCAACTGGTGGAACGAGCGAAGGCAGGCAGGTCTATACAACAAGATTTGCTGGATGGAACTTTTACCATTACCAACCTGGGGCAATTTGATATCGATGCGTTCACGCCGGTAATCAATCTGCCTGAAGCAGCGATTTTAGGAGTCGGACGAATCCAGGATAAAGTGGTAGCTTATCATGGAGAGATTAAAATTCGAAAGATGATTACTTTGAGCCTGGTCTTTGATCATCGTTTGAATGATGGCGCACCTGCAGCCCGATTCTTACAAAAAATAAAGCAATACATTGAGAATCCATTACTCCTTCTTGGATAATATTTTATATTCTGGTAATCTTCCTTGATTTCCCTTTAAACATGGGTACAAAATACCAGTAAGCATTCAGGATGTTTTCCCTGAATACTGAATAATGCCAAACCAGGAAAATGAGTGACAACATAAAAATATAGAAGTGATGGGATATGCTGGTTAAAAGGAAATTGTTATCGGTATTATTGAATCGGATTTCTATCCATCACTTCAGATAAAAGAATATTTTTTAGAGTAATTGAAAGGACAACAAGAAACGGGTGATTCAGCATTGTATGCTTTAAAAATGTCGTGCCTGATGGATCAACTGAATCCATGTTCTCCTTTATTTTTTGAATAATCCCTGAAAACAACATGCGATACTTCTGGAAATGCACAGTTTTCCCAGACAGAAAATTGGCAATTATCGAAAAGATATCATTCACGTTGGGTTCAGGTCACTTTCCACTAACAATATACCTACGATTTAGAGGTTATTTTAAGGTGAGGGACCTATTGTCGAGCTCAAAGCGAACCTGGTGAAGAAGAGGCGGACGCTTTATTCACCTAAAAACCTATTATGGCAAGAATCATTTTTCCAATCTTAAAGAATCTTGACTAATTAATTCAAAATCACTATAGTATAGACATCAGATGACCACCTATGACATCAGATGACTTAGAATCATTTTGTCTTCCAAAATAACCTTCTTCCGCATTTGCTTCAAGAATTATCAATAAATCAAGACCATTTGACGGAGACCAAGATTAATGAAGATAAGTGATAACCCACCTCGTCGCTATCTTATACGTAAAGATCTTGTTGAATATTTTAAGAATTCCAATATCCAACCTGAAACAAAATTACCCACAGAAAATGAGATGCTGCAACAATTCAACGTTAGCCGCCTTTCCTTACGCGAAGCGCTGCATTTGTTGGAGGAAGAGAGAATCGTACGTGCCATCCATGGAAAAGGATGGTATTTTATTGCCTTACCGACAAATCTCGAAGCCGATATCTCTAGAGTTCAAAGCGTTACTGAAATGTTCTCTTCAATTGGTCTAAATTTAAAAACCAAATTGCTTTCTTTTGAATTTCAGACTCTAGAAAATGATTGGGAAGCTATGCAATTAAATAAGGGAGATTCCCTTGTTGTTATCGAGCGAATCCGGCTTTCAAACAATGAGCCATTCATATATTCCATCGATTCCATTCCAAATAAGTATCTAAAAGGTAGGTTAACACCCACCATGGCACAGGGTTCATTATTAAAAACGTTGGAAGATGAATTTGGCTTAGTACTTGAAAGCTCCTTTGCGACTGTGCGTGTTGCGGAAAAAGAAAATTTTGTTGATAAAGATCAATCATTAAAAGATATATCATCCTGGTTGTTACTTGAACAGATTAACTATGATCAGGTTGGAATCCCGATAATATATTCAAAGGATTATCACCGCAGTGATAAAGTTCAGTTTTATGTCAGGCGTTATCGTAGTTCAAATTAATAAACATAAGAGGAAAAAGTGCCTATTCAATCACCAGTTTTCAATATACCTGCCGAAGATCTAACCCGTCAATATCAACAGATCCGTTGGGAAATTGCTGCAGCTGTGGATAAAGTGCTCCCATCCGGCAAGTATACCCTTGGTCCAATATTGGAAAATTTTGAAAATGAATTTGCTCATTATTGTGAAGTGAAACATTGTACCGGTATCAGTAACGGGACAGAAGCGTTGCATCTGGCATTGAAGGCATGGAAAATCGGTCCAGGAGACGAGGTGATCACCCAGGCGAATACATATGTCGCAACAGCATTTGCAATTTCATATTGCGGGGCGAAACCTGTATTTGTGGATATCGAGCCAGATTATTTCAACATGGATGTAAGTAAGGTAGAAGCATTAATAAACGAGCACACCCGGGCAATTATCCCCGTACATCTCTACGGACAGCCGGTAGATATGGATCCATTGATGAACCTGGCTGCTAAGTATGGATTAAAGGTCCTTGAGGACGGTTCCCATTCTCAAGGAGCTTTATATAAAAACCGGAGAACCGGATCGCTTGGACACGCTGCCGCCATTAGTTTTTACCCGTCAAAAAACCTCGGAGCATATGGCGATGCAGGCGGTATTGTCACAAACGATGACGATTTTAACCACCAGGTACGTATCCTTCGTTATATGGGTCAAGAAGAAAAACATACTCACCAGGTGGTCGGTTTTCAACAGCGTCTAGACCCAATTCAAGCCGCAATTCTAAGTGTAAAACTTCGTTATCTGGATATTTGGAATGAAAACCGGCGAAAAATAGCTGCTCAGTATGATTCATTACTGGCAGATCTTCCCCTTACTCTTCCCAAAGTTGCAGATTACGCAAATCATGTGTATTACATGTACACCATCCGCACCCCAAGGCGGGATGCGTTGATGGATTACCTAACGGATTATGGAATAGGATCTCAAAAAATATATGCAACACCAGTACCCATGCAGCCTTGTTACAAAGAATTAGGATACAAAGAAGATGATATTCCGGTTTCAGTCAAATGCGCAAACGAATTATTGTGTTTACCTGTTTTCCCGGAGCTTCGGGAAGATGAAGTACAAATTATTTCCAATGTGATCCACCAATTCTTCAATGAAAATAAATTATGACCGACAGGATTAAACTTACAGTTCTCGGCGGAAGTGCGTTGGCAACCCCATTATTATTTGAGGCTATGGGGCAATTAGGTGCACAAAACGCATATTCAGTAGCACTTTTTGGGCAGGATCACCGAAAGCTCGAATTAGTAAAACGGTTTTCGGAGGCTGTATTAGCAGAGCATTCTGAATTGGATATACAAATCCAAACTACCACTGAAGCAGAAAAAGCGATCGAAGGTTCAAATTTTATTCTCAACCAGATTCGGGTTGGAGGACTTAATGGCAGACTTTTTGATGAATCTTTTCCCAGGCTATTTGGAATTCCTGGGGAAGAAACAGTAGGTCCAGGTGGTTTTTCAAATTCAGTTAGGGGGATCCCGGTAATTCTGGATTACTGCCGGAAGGTGGAAAAAAATGCGCCAGATGCAATTATGCTTAATCTTTCCAATCCGAGCAGCATAATTCAATATGCAATTCAAAAATATACCAAAGTTAAAGTTTTGGGTACTTGTAATACTCCTATTTCGACGATCAGGATGATTGCAGATTCTCTTTCTATTCCTATTGATCAACTGAGTTTCGATTGGTTTGGCATGCACCATTTTGGTTGGGTGACTGGTGTTCGAAACGAAAATGAAGATCTTTTTAGACAAGTCCTTAATAGTCTGGATAAAATGCCAGCATTGAGCGTTGATACGGAAATTGTAAAAGCAATAGGAGCAATTCCAGCTTCTTACCTTAAATATTATTTTCATCCGGATCGGATATTGGCTGCCACTGAAGGAAGGACTCTTCGAGCGGCAGAGCTGATAGCGCTTTTTGATCAGATGCAGATCGAAATGGAAGCCTGGAAGCCTGGTCAACCTTTTTCGGTGCTAAAAAAACGGGGAGCTGCCTGGTATGACAAGATCGTTGTACCGACTTTACTCACGCTTTCGGAAAAGAAATCTACAGAATTGATTCTGAGCATTCAAAATAAGAGGTTGGTATCCTGGTTGCCTGAAGAAGCAATTGTTGAATTACCAGTAAATTTTGATAAAGGATTGCTCATCGGGGGAAGAGTTCCTAATAATATTCCTTTGGATATCCAAAGTATGGTAACCAGGAATAGTGCATATGAATCTTTAGCGGCTGAAGCTATAGTTGAACATGACCGTAACAAAGCAATTCGATCTTTACAATCGAATTTATTAGTGTCAAATTTCAACCAGGTCCGCGGAATCCTTGAACAAGTATGGCCAAATGAGCAGAAAAACTCATTCGTCCAAAAGGATTATCCTCAGGTAAAAGGCAATAGTAAAAAAGAAATTATTGATTTTCAGGTACCAACTCTTCATTTTGGTGAAAAGATAATTGAACAGATACATTTAGAAGAAAATAAGATAGCTGTAATTTCCATGGAAATTCCATGGAAACAGGCCGAATCCCGGTTGTTGCATCTACCTCAAACAGCTATCTATGTGGATGAATTGGATTGGTATCGATTAGAGTCAATGGAACGCAGCCTTCCGGACATTGATGCAGTCATTGGGCTTGGTGGCGGAATGGCAGTCGATGCGGCAAAATATATAGCTTGGCGTCGTCATATCCCGATGGATGCAATACCTACCATTACATCGGTGGACGCTTGTGTTACAAAAAGCGTTGCAGCAAGAATAGGTGGTCATGTTACTTATATTGGTTATATTGTTCCTAGAAATGTCTATGTTGATTATCAGATCATCAAGAGTGCTCCTCCCAGATTAAATCGATCTGGTGTGGGAGATATTCTTTGTGCTCATACTGCGCTTTATGATTGGAAACTAGGCTACGAGCAAAACGGTGAAAAGTACGAATTAAAAGCTGTAGATGACATGCGGCAGTGGCTCAAGCGAATTGAATTGGAAGCTCAAGACATTGCGATGGTAAACGAAAAAGGAATACGTCTTATCATGGAAGCTTTTGCAGATATCAGTATTATTTGCAGAAAATTTGGATCCAGCCGTCCACAGGAAGGTTCGGATCATACATTTGCATATAACACCGAATATCAAACTGGCAGAAGCTTTTTACATGGAGAGTTGGTTGCCCTTGGGGCATTTGTTATGGCTAATTTACAAAATAATGAACCGGATCGCCTTCGAAATGTATACAATCAAACCGGAATATTATGGCAGCCCAAGGATGTAGGTGTTACAAAAGAAGAATTCAGCAATATCTTGAGAACTTTGAATTGGTATCAAAAGAATTTTGGCCGAAGATTCACAGTTTTAAATGTAGAAAAGATTAGCGAGACATTTATTGAACGGATGGTTGAAGAACTTGAATTCTAAACACCCATTTTATGGAATTAATTGGAAATTGAACATTAACTTACTATAAAGGTTCAATTAACCCAAGAAATTCAGCAATTTTGGTCATTTTTAGTTATACAAAAAATTACACAAAAAGGAGGAAGTATAGTCAAAGGAAAAATCATAGTATCAAAAGTAATTCTGCAATGTAATGTTCACTTAAACTATTTCTTGGAGGAAGCAAATGGAAAAAAAAGGTTTATATAACGAAAAAACAGGTTTGATCCTGGTGATTGTTGGTGCAGTCATATTCGTTGGAGCATTTCTGATTATGAATCCTCTTGGCACAGGAATGGGGCCGTCAGAATCAGCAAGCCGTGTTGCGCTACTGAATATTATGGCATTTGCTTTTTGTCTGCCATGGGGTGCATTCTGGATGTATAAATTCGCGCAGCATGTTGATTGGCTGACCATGCCAGGGCGATTCCTCAAGGGAATGAAAGTAAAAGTCTTTTCCCCATATGCCTTGGTAGGAATGGCGATCATCGGAGCATTATTCGCCGCTGCTGGTTTTGGTGATCTAGGTGGTCTTGATGTACAGGCAATGGTCATTTCAGCCTCAGGTGCCCTATTCGGAAGCATTGTATCCTTCTTCGGGCTTTTTGTAGGTCAGATCATCGCCCGTGTATTTATTAACCCGGTATGGTCAGGTGGATCCTCGACAGCTGTATCCACACTAATTGCTTATACTCTGATTGACGCTTCGGTATGGGCATATGCCGGTTATATTTTCTATAAGTTTGTAGTAAACCGCGGGACGAAAAAATTCCTTGGTCAATTCATTATTGCAGTTTTACTCACCGAGGTAGTCCACCAGGGTTGGTGGTTTACAACATACTGGATCATGAACACACGAGAAGCTGCTATTACAAACGTGGCAGCAGATTGGGTAGTTTTAGGTGGTGGTAACCTGTTCTTCCCGTATTGGTGGCTCAGTTTCCTGTTTGTTGGTGTCGGATATTTGGCCGGTAACGCAGCCCGCCGTGTAATTGGCGGAGGCCGAAGCAAAGCAGCAACAACAAAAGATGATGATGAATAAGGCTGATCTTTAGCGATATCAAAATGGTTATTTATGTGGATAAAATCGTTTGAGTTTGATTTTATGTAATTCTTTCAAAATTAGGCGGTTTTATCCACAAAATTTGCGAAGAACCTCATAACGGGAATTCGATTCAAAAATTCCATTCCAATAGTAACCATTATCTCCAGTTTTGGAGTTTCACTGTAAACGCATTTCCAGGTTGTGTGAATACAATCATTGATTGAGTAGCCAAGAGGTTATGAATGAAAACAATTGATTTTAAAAATTTCTCCTTTCAATATCTATATCAAGAAGAAGGTGAAAACGCTTTAGATAACATTACCCTGGAAATTGGTAATGGTACGGTTGTCGGATTATTAGGAAGGGCAGGATCTGGAAAAAGCACATTTGTTAAATCATTGAATGGTCTTTGCCCCCAAGTAGAAATTGGCACCCAGAAAGGTGATTTATTCATAGAAGGTATAAATACCCGTGATAAAGAAGTAAATGAATTGGCAAGAAAAGTTGGTATAGTTCTTCAAAATCCTGAAGTTCAAATATTTTCTTTGACAGTATGGGATGATGTTGCTTTTGGGCCATCAAATTTAGGAATGCCTCGCGAAGAAATTATCAGAAGAGTTGATAGGTCGCTGAAAGCCCTGGAATTAACAAGCATGTCAGACCGGAGTCCGAATAATCTTTCGGGTGGAGAACAGCAGTTGCTGGCGATAGCCGGTGTCCTAGCAATGGAACCAAAAGTTCTCGCTTTTGATGAACCTGTTTCCATGTTGGACCCAATAGGAAAAGAGCAGGTCTTAAAAGCAATGTTTAGTATTACTGAAAAAAGCGAAGGCGTCAGTCTGATTACCGAATCAGGGGCAGATATTGAAGCAGTCGCAGAATTTATTGATTATATTGTTGTATTAGATGAAGGAAAAGTAGTTGCCAAGGGGTTACCGAACGATGTTCTCCAGGACGATTTAATGAATAATATCGGCGTAGGCAGACCTCAGGTCACTGAAGTATTTATGGAAATGAAAAAAGCAGGGATCGATATTGGAGCCGTTCCGATCACCTTGGATCAAGCCAGCAATAATTTACGCAAGACATTGGCGAAAATGAAAATCACCGATATTAAACAGCCGCCAATTGATGAAAAAATTAAACGGGAATTTGGTGAAACAGTCATAGAGGTTAAAAACCTTCATCATGTTTATAAAAATGGAGTTCATGCTCTGAATGGTGTATCTTTCGACATACCCAAAGGGCAGATGGTGGGAATCATTGGACAAAATGGATCCGGAAAAACTACACTGGTAAAGCATTTGGTCGGATTACTCAAAGCTACAAACAAAGATGCAGTGTTACGAATTAAAGATCTTGATTGTATGAGCAAGAAAACTAAGTTGGAAGATATCATAAAAGTTTCTAACTATATTTTCCAAAACCCGGATGACCAACTTTTCGCTGAAACCGCGATTCAGGAGGTTCAGTTTGCACCGACCATGTTGGAAATGCCGGCAGATATAATGAAAAAAGAAGTACGTGAGGCTATGGACGTTTTTGGGCTTTGGCCGCATAGAAAGCGTTATGTGTACGGTTTGGATGAAGATTTAAAAACCTACCTTGCCATCGCCTGTGTCCTGCCGATGCATCCGGAAATTCTTCTGATTGATGAACCTACAACCGGATTAGATACAAAAGGGGAACAAGTAATGATGGATAGCCTTCATCGTCTCAACGATGAATTCGGAAAGACAATTGTGATCATTACTCATAATATGAAAACAGTGGCAAATCACTGTGACCGTGCTATCGTCTTATCAAAGGGGAATATTATCCTTGATGGTTTACCAAAAGATATATTCACTCAGAATGAAAAACTACTTCAGGCTGATATATATCCACCCCAAGTAACCCGTTTGGGGCAGGCATTAGCCGGGGAGTTTAATTTTCCCCGGGATGTTTTAACGGTAAATGAAATGATCGAATTACTCAAGTTCAATTTAAGATAGATAAAGGCGAAATCCTATGACTATTGATATGTTATCAGCACGCGATGATGTGGAGAAAACTTACCTTCACACTGGACTCCAACCCCTGACCAAATTTTGTGTTGTATTTGCAGTATTAATTGTGTCGGGTTTATGGTTGGATTTCCGCTTTCTTGCACCCCTCTTTCTAATTGGTCTTGTACTTGATATTGTAGGAAAAGCGCCAAAAGCCTGGTTTATTGTAATGATTACCGCCTTGCTCTTAACCTGGTATCCAACTCTGCGCACAACAGTAGCCCAGGCTAATCCGGAATATTTTAAAGTTTTGGATCCCACTTGGGCATCGACTTCAGTTGCCACAATAGAGGTAAAATTCTTGAACTTGGGGACCATGGGCTTAACCTATGGTACTTTATTTTGGCTGGCAGGACGTATCATGCGGTTTGCAACAGTGCTAACCTGGGCGATTTTCTTAGTCAGTACCACACCAATGAACCAAATTGCCAACACCATGTATGCCCTTAAAATCCCATACCAGATAGTTTTTGTGCTTCAGATGACATACAAATTCATCCCGCAAATGTCCTCGATCATCAACCAGATCTCAGAAGCTCAAAGATTACGGGGATGGAGCATGAAAACCATTAATCCCAAAAAGCTGGTTGAGAGAGCTCTTCCCATTGCAAACCCGATGATCCGTCGGACGGCAATGATTGTGGAACAGGTTACCACAGCCACACAAATTCGTGGTTTTGGGAGCAGCCAACCAACAGCCATCCGTGACTTAGAAATGAAAACACTGGATTGGGTGATTGTTGTAATCGCTGGTATTTTTTTGGTAGTTTCCGTTTTTGGTGTCATTGCCTTCAAATGGGGGGCTCTTTAATGGTGAAGGAGTTTTTAAATTCTGACCTGCTTCTAGGGATTGACATTGGAACTCAGGGTGTAAAATGCATTGCGATCGATAGCAAAGGCACGGTCAAGGCATCCCAATATATTGAGCATAAATGTATCTATCCCTGCCTGGACCGGGTGGAAGCAGATATGTGGCAGAATTGGTGGCTCAATCCCGTTATAGCAATCCAGAAGCTTCTCCATTCAGAAGGAATAAGGCCGGAAGCCATCAAAGGAATAGGAATTAGCGGCCTTTATCCTGCCTTTGGGCCAACTGATAAAGTGGGAAAGCCACTAGCAAATGCAATCCTTTATTCTGATAATAGATCGTATCAGGAGGTGTTTGAAGTAAATGAGAAACAAAACTTAAAGCTTACAAGCGAAGAACTTACCCCGAAGTTGATCTGGTTCTTACGCCACGAACCTGAGTTGGCAAAGCGGATGGCAATGTTTTTCGACTCAATGCATTACCTGATTTATAAGTTGACTGGCGCATACGTCCAAGATACTCAAACAACCGGTCTATGGGGTGCAATTTATGAATCCCCCACGGCAAGCTGGCGCGAAGATGTCTGCGCAAAGTTTGATATCCCTATACATATACTCCCAAAAGTGTTTCCACCTGCAACCATTGTCGGTAATGTACATGCGTTAGCGGCAGGAGAAACCGGTTTAATGATTGGTACACCAGTAATTGCCGGGTTACCGGATCTTACAGCTTCATTGATATCAGTTGGAACGGTTTTCCAGGATGAAACTTGCGCTTATTATGGCAGTGCTGGTTTGGTTCCTGTGCTGAAAGATAATCTTTTAGATGGAATCCTAAAACCTTACCCTATCGCTGAGAAGGGATTAACTGCTCAGGATGGTTATATTTATGATTACCCTGCTTACTGCCTTTCAGTTGGAGATGCAGTTCGCTGGTTTCGTGATCAGTTCGGACAACTTGAATTGGTTATAGAGCTTGAAAAGGGAGGAAAATCTGCCTATTGGCAACTTGACCAGCTAGCCAAATCGGTTTCTCCAGGATCCAATGGTCTGATGTTGCTGCCATACTTTCAAGGTCAACGCAGTCCCTGGTTTGATCCATACGCAAGCGGTGTTTATTTTGGTATGACCCAATCTCACACTCGAAATCATCTCTACCGTGCGATTCTTGAATCGTTTGGGTATATTTTAAGGCACGGCTTGGAAGAATTTTACCCAAAAGGCCACTCACTTAGACGACTTGTGGCAACTGGTGGTGGGGCGAAAAGTCCATTATGGAGGCAAATTGTTAGTGACATTACGGGGTTGTACCAGGAATATGTTCCTAACGCTGAAGGTGCTATCGGTGCTGCATATGTCGCTGGAATAGCTATAGGATGGTATAAAGATTTTGAACCCCTGCGACGTGATTGGGTAGTAATTGAAGATACAACCCAACCTAATCCTGCAGCAAAGCATATTTATGACCAATATTTTAATGTTTTCCGTGAACTAAATAGCACATTGTTACCAATATTCCGTTTGCATCATCAAACGGGTGAAAACCTAGATAAGGAGAATTAATAATGTTCAACTATACAGAAGCAGATCTTGAAGCTGGAAGAAAAGCCTTAGGTGGTGGGGGTGTTGGTAATCCGATTAATTTAGTAGTAGACCATGGCGAAGGTGCTCAGTTGTTCGATAAAGCCGGTCACTCTTATATTGATTGTACTTCTCAAGCATGGAGTTTAAATGTCGGTTACTCCCATCCTAAAGTGATTTCACGGGTGACTGAATTCATAAAAAGCTATACCCATGTACGCACTAGTTTCCAAACAATTCCAAAACTGTTATTGAGTAAAAAACTAGCGGAACTTGCCCCTGGTAACTTAAAAAAAGTTTCCTATGCTCTTTCAGGTTCGGATGCCAACGAAGGCTCAGTCAAACTCGCCATGCGTAATCGCCCGAATAGTGATACGCTCGTAAGCCTGATGGATGGTTATCACGGGCGGACACTGGCAATGATTAATACTTCCTGGCCGCACCCCAATAACCGCTTTACTGCCTGGAGCGCACCGGTTCTCCGTATTCCACAGGCATATTGTTACCGCTGCCCATTAAAATTGAATTATCCTCAGTGTAATTTTGCGTGTGTAGACCTAGCGAGAGATCTCATTCAGCGTGGTGCTGGCCAACCGCCTTATGCCTTAATAATGGAACCTTTTCAAGGCAATGGAGGGATGGTGGAATTTCCGGATGGTTATTTACCTGCCATGCGAAAACTTTGCGATGACCTCGGTATGTTATTGATCTTTGATGAGATACAAACCGGTTTTGGCCGAATGGGAGAATGGTTTGCAGCAGATCTCTACCATACAACCCCTGATATTATGACCATAGGCAAAGCACTTGGTGGTGGGTTCCCCATTTTTGGGAACCTGGTACGCGATGACCTGGCTACTTTCAGCCCCGGGGATCACTCTTTTACATTTGCTCATTTCCCGGTATCGATGGTGGCTGCACTGACTGCCATTGAAATCACAGAGGAAGAAAACTTACTGGAAAATTGCCGAAAGATGGGCAGTCTTTTCCGTGCTGGATTACGCAAATTACAGGAAAAGTATGAATTTATTGGTGATGTACGCGGTCCTGGTTTGATGATTGGAATCGAAATGATAAAGGATCGAAAAGCAAAAGAACCCGATCGAGAAATCCCTGATTTCTTCATTCATGAAGGGCTTAAACGTGGCGCTATTTTTGGCGAATCAAAATACTTGGGATTAGGAAATATAGTAAAGATAAAACCGCCATTGGTAATCAATGAGAATCAGGTTGCGAAGGTGTTGGAAATCTTTGAATCGATTTGCGAAGATGCCGTTAAGCTAAAAAAATAATTAACCGGAAGGGAGCTCCATCTTGCTTAGTATTGATGATGATAATGTTATATTGGTTGATCGACATGGAGCTCCCTTAAAAATAAATAAGAAACACATAATATTGAGGATTAAAAAAGGCTGAAAACTAAACCTATTATTTAAGTAATTCAGGCATTCATAGGAATTAGTAAATCAAAGGATAGTACTAATGACCATTTACCAAACAGAAATATATGAACAGCCAACGGCATTAGATCGTTTTGTGAAATCTAATTGGGAACCATTTTATAAATTCGCCGAACGCGTACATAAGCAGCCAATAAATCGAATATTAATTGCTGCAAGGGGAACATCCGATAATGCAGCAATTTACGCTAAATATCTGCTTTCAACATTTGCAGGTATTCCGGTTGGATTGGCAATTCCATCACTTTATACTGTTTACCAGCAACCACCTGATATGAGTGATGGTGTGGTGATCGGAATTTCCCAATCGGGTCGCTCTACGGATGTGCTTGCTGTTCTGGAAGATGCCCATAAAAAGGGTGTGATTACAATTTCGATCACTAATGACCAAGATTCACCTATGGCTCGCTTAGCTGATTATTCGATTTGCGTGAACGCCGGCTTTGAAAAGGCGGTCGCTGCGAGTAAATCCTACACCTCTACTTTAGCCGCAATTGCATTATTGACTGCCGTTTGGACCGATAACCAACATCAAATAGAAGAGATTAAGCACTTACCATACTGGGCAGAAGAAGTACTTAAACAACACGAGATGGCGAAAAAAACAGCGAATTGGTTTGCTGAATTTAATCAAATGGTAGTTTTGGGACGTGGATTTAACCAGTGTACTGCACAAGAAATTGCTTTAAAGACCAAGGAATTATCTTATATGGTCGCCGAAGCCTATTCGGCAGCCGATTTTCGACATGGCCCGATTGCGATGTTAATGAAGGATTTTCCAGTTGTTGCTGTGGCACCGAAAGATAAGACGCTGGAAGATATGAAGGCAATGATCAGAGAAGTTAAAGAACTGGAAGTGCGTCTTGCTGTAATATCAAATGAAAAGGATTTATTGGATCAAAGCAATTTTGCAATCACACTACCTAAAGATCTGCCAGGTTGGCTTTCTCCAATCATTACAACAATTCCCGGTCAATTACTAGCGCTAGAATTAGCTACGGCAAAGGGATTGGATGTAGATCATCCACGTGGATTAAAAAAAGTTACCCTGACCTTATAAGTGAAAGATAAAGTATATATACACGGAGAAAATGATGTGACCGATCCTTGGCTTTTGTACTCAACTAAGATAGAGGAAAATTTTGAGGATTTGGTCATTTTATTACAAGAATTAATACACCGTCCTTCCCATACTAGCGAAAAAGAATGCCAGGTGTTCATTAAGAATTGGTTGGATCAACGCGGCATCGAATCCGATCTTTGGGATTTGGACGTGGATACATTGAAATTACATCCGGCATGGGTGGAAACAGGTCTAAGCTATTTAGATCGCCCCAACCTGGCAGCAACGATAAAAGGAAACGGGACAGGGAAATCATTAAGCCTACTCGGGCATATCGATGTTGTCCCGGTTGAAGAACCAGATAAATGGGTGGAAGCAAATCCTTGGAGCGGGAAACGAATTGATAACAAGCTATATGGTCGCGGTTCAATGGATATGAAAGCCGGTGTAGCAATTAGTTTGTTTTTGGCTGCCATATTAAAAGAAACAGGCTTACAGCTAAAAGGAGACCTGATCATTCAATCGCTGATCGATGAAGAGAATGGCGGAAATGGTACTCTTGCGGCTATCGTTCGCGGATATACAGCCGATTCTTCAATATTTTTAGAACCGTCCGAAGAAGATTATATGGGCATCAGCGGACGAGGAGCCCAATTTTTCCGTATAACAATTCCAGGTCAAAGTGGTGGTATAGAATATCAATACTCTTGTCCCAATGCAATTAACAAAGCAATGATCATATTCCAAGCTGTTGAACGCTATTCGGATTATCTTAATAGCACAGCTGACCATCCACTGTATCAATATACTGAAACAAAAGTCCCCTGTGCTGTTTGTACAATTCATGCGGGTAATTGGCCTTCAACAACACCTGCCTTTTGTGTAATGGAAGGCAGCCTGGAATGCCTCCCTGGGGAAGATATTGATGTGGCAAAAGAACGGTTTAAAAAATACTTATTGTTGGCAGCCAAGCAAGACCCTTGGTTAATTGAACATTCGCCTGAAATTGAATGGTTTGGTCTGCGATTGGAATCTGCTGAGATCCCAATCGACTCACCCATTGTGGAATGTGTACGCAATTCCAGTCGTTTTGTTTTGAATAAAGACGTAATCCCTTTAGGCGGGGGTGGCAGTGATTTACGTCTACCGGTTCTTTATGCCAACAGTCCTTGCATAAATTATGGTCCTAAAGGTGGAGCAATCCATAGCACAAATGAATATGTGGATTTAGATTCCGTGCTAAATGTAACCAAGGTTATTGGAAAAGTTATTTTGGATTGGTGTGAAGTAGCAGATTGATCTAGGAAGGTAATTCCCCGAAATAATTCGTGTTATATCATAGGAGAAATAATAGCATTATGGAAACCCTTGCCTTATTTGGAGGTTCACCAATAGTCACTGGGAACGGGATTAGCGAAGACCGTTGGCCGATCACAACAGATGAAGATCGTAAAGCAGTCGATCGGGTCTTTGAAAGTGGCCATTTTGTTGGGCTCCATGATCCCGAAGTCGAAGCCCTTGAAAAAGAGTATGCAGAATATGTAGGGACTGAGTATGCTATGGGTTTTGGAACAGGTACTTCATCCTTGCATGCGGCTGTTGCTGCTTCTGGAATTAAACCGGGCGAGGAAGTGATTGTTCCAGCACTTACTTTTTTGGCTTCGGCAACAGCTGTTCTGCAACAACTTGGATTACCAGTATTTGCAGATATTGACCCGGTAACATATAACATCGATCCTGCTTCGGTTGAGGCAAATATCACTGAACGGACACGGGCAATTATGGCTGTGGATATGCATGGACTACCGGCTGATTATCCGGCTCTTAGGAAAATTGCCGAAAAACATAATCTTGTGTTGATCAGTGATGCCGCTCACTCAATGGGAGCAATGCAAAATGGCAAACTTTGCGGAAGCCTGGCAGATGTAACTGGAACGAGTATTATGCCCGCGAAACAATGGCCAACATGCGGAGAAGGTGGATTCCTGTCAACTGATCAGGTTGAGATTTTCAACTTGGCAGGGATGGTCCGAATGTTTGGCGAGGTAATAGAGAAGGATAAGCCACGCTCTTATAATGCTTTTACACTCGGTTACAACTACAGGTTAAATCCTGTCCAGGCAGCTTATGCGCGCAGTCAATTGACCCGATTAAATGATAACATCCTACATTTCCAAAGAAATGCAGAAATTCTTACAAATGGATTAAAAGAACTTCCTGGTGTCATTCCACCTTATACTCCAGAGGGATCTACACATGCCTATCATATGTACCGGATAAGATTTGATCCTAAACAAGTAGGCTTGGATGTCGATTCCGGAAGGTTTGCCAAAGCTATTGAACTGGCGATGGAAGCAGAAGGACTCCCCCTTCGTTTTTATCAAAACATCCCTGTCCCCGGGCAGATTTTATTTAAGATCAAAGAAGGTTTTGGAAACGGTGTTCCATGGACTCTTCCAGGTACCCGGGAAATAAATTATTCAATTGAAGATTATCCAACCACTTTGGATGTCCTGGAAAATACACGTTGCATTGGCAGAAGCGGAACATCTGGGCCTAATTATTTCCTTAACCATCAAACGATAGACCTTTATCTCCAAAGCTTTCGGAAATTATGGAAAAATCTGCCACAATTGGTAAATCATGCCAAAGAAATTGATTACAAGGTACCCTGGTCCAGTTTTGCTCCATCAACAAGAGGTATCTGGACGATAGTCACCCCAAAATCATCAAAAACATAATCTTTTTTGGAAACCACTTTTGAAAATCTTAATAAAGTAATACCGATTTATTTTGTATTAGCTGCCGGGTATTCCAGAAACATTATTTTGATGCAGAATTTAATGAATAATTGGAGGAACAGATGATTGGAGAATATAAAAAGCAATTACCATTTTTACAAAATGGCGTTGCTCAAATTGCGTTTGTTGTCAAAGATCTTGATAAAACTGTTAGATATTACAATGAGGTTTTTGGTATTGGTCCATGGCAGTTTTATACATACGAAAAACCATTGGTTAAGAAAATGTCGTACCACGGAAAACCGGCAGTTCATAGTAATAGGATTGCGTTGTCATATTTTGGTCCATCCCGGATCGAGTTAATTGAAGTCAAAGAAGGGGATTCTGTTTTCAGCGACCATATCAAAAAACATGGTTACGGTGTTCAACACCTTGGCTTTTTGGTAGAGAATATGGAAGAAGCCTTGAAGCAAGCCAAAGAAGCCGGGTTTGAAATGTTGCAGGATGGCTCGGGCTTTGGGCTGGAGGGAGATGGTCATTACGCATACCTGGATAGTGAAGAGGATTTTGGTGTAATGCTCGAATTGATCGAACGGCCAAAAGGGAGACATATACCAGAGAAAGTATTTCCACCAGAAAAATAAAAATTGTTCTCAAATCAATTATCTGATTTATTAATCATGGATTTGAAGGAAACGGTTTGCGATAATACAGGAACTCGTTGGTAGGTTGGTATCCTATTTGATTATAGAAAGAGTAAGCTCCGGTTTGATTTTGAGAATCTACCGAAAGGACAGTCTTTTCCATACCCAAATCCCGAAACAAGCGGATTGATTCAATTAACAGCCATCGGGCTATTCCCTTCCTTCGCCATGGCCGGAGGACTGCTATTTCTTCGGTGTACCCATACCTGGTATTCAGTGCAGCATTTTCCTCGTTATCAATGTATCCGAGGACCATGCCTGCTATTTGATCCTGATTCCAGGCGACTTTCCAGTATTCCGGTTGGAAAAACCGGGAATTCTCCCAACTCTTAAATTGTTCTTCAGTTTTGGGTGAGTATCCCCAAAGATCATGAAACGCTTCATCGTTTGCCATGAGGACTTTTCTATATTCAACCGGTTCCGGTTTTCGTATAACAAGTCCTTCGGGAACAGATACGATCGGTAAATTCAGATTTGTTGGACGTGACATTTTAATGGTTTGGCGGTTGATAATATAACCGGATTCCTGTAATATTTCGATCAAGCTAGCTTGGGTAGCTTGAATTCGTGTTTGGAACCATTTCTCGCCAGTATACTTGTGATTTTGTTCATAATTGATGAACCAGTTTTCAGCTTCCTCGAGGAGTGCTTTCTCAATACCTTCACTTCGTTTGTCCGGGTCTACCATCCAGTGATGGAACTCATAAATCAAATTATTGTCGGTATCCATTCGCCAGTTGACACTTATCGAACCTATTACGTCCGGATTGTTCTTTGATTGTATTAAGAATAGCTGCTTTTTTATGTCAAAATTTGGTAATTGTTGAAGTTCCTGCTCTAAACTTGATATAGTGTACACTTTATCAAGCAGATCGATATTTTGACACCGAAAGAATAAATTGAGAAAGGATTGAAAATCATTAATACCCAGAAATGTGCGAATGACGAAAGGTTTATAATGAGTATCTGCCATGGTTACTTTCCAGAGAGAGGATAGGATTATCATATACTGAAAGGCTAAAACCGGGTAGACTAATTAGGAAATTATATATACCAATAACTTTAGGAATTCGTTTTGTAGACGAAAAGATTATTATTGTGGTGTTGCTTATAATCAAAGACCACGTCCTTTTTGGGAAAATAACATTATATAAACCAAGACCAAGCATACAATAAATGTTGTCACATATAGAGAAGGAAGTGTTTTATGGTGGATAGTAAACAATTACGCAGACTAGGCGAAACCGATATACTGGTTTCTCCTATCGGCTTGGGTGTGATGGAAATGGCAGGTGGTGGTGGACTTATCGGAATGATGTTCCCGGTGATTCCCCAAACGGAAAAGGATGCCATTATTAAGGCTGCCCTGGATGGCGGGATAAATTATTTTGATACCGCAGAAATGTACGGAGCAGGAGTTTCGGAAGAATCGCTGGCTCACGGTTTGAAGGCGGCTGGCGTTACTGATAAAGATGTGATTATTGAAACCAAGTGGCAACCGTTTTTGAGGACTGCCAATAACATTGGAAAATCGATCAACGACCGGTTGCGTTTTTTGGGTGGATATAGCATATCAAACTTCATGATACATCAACCCATGAGTTTTTCTTCACTGGAAGCAGAGATGAATGCCATGGCTGACTTGGTGGAAGCCGGTAAAATCAAATCGGTCGGAGTAAGTAATTTCAGCCCTGAACGTATGCGTCGTGCTCACGCAGCCCTGGCAAAAAGGGGATTACCCTTGGCTTTGAACCAGGTACATTACAGCCTGATCCACCGCGATATCGAGATGGATGGTACTCTTGAGACTGCCAGAGAATTAGGCGTTACTGTTGTCGCATATACACCTCTTGGCAGCGGAATCCTGACAGGTAAGTATCACAAGAACCCCGCATTACTCGACCAAAAGTCCGGTCTACTGAAGATCATGTTTAAGCGCAATATCGAACGTACCCGGCCGTTGATCGCTGCCATGGTTGAGATTGCTGTCAAGCACGGTGTCACTATAGCGCAAGTGGCACTGAATTGGGTGATCCATTTTAATGGGGAAATAGTGGTCACCATTCCAGGCGCGACAAAAGTCAAGCAAGCCCAGGAAAATGCTGGTGCCATGAACTTTGTGCTTTCTCAAGATGAATTGGCAGTATTGGATGATGCCTCACGTAAATTGATGAAATAAATTGATTGATAATTGCAAGAAGCACTTTCCGGGACAATTAGGAGGTGCTTCTTTAAATTATTTAAATACCACACCCGTTTTGAATTCAATCATATTGGTGTGGACGATTCCGAAGATGTTCAGATCTACCGAGGATATAGTATATGTGTCATGGACAAAACAAAATGACCGAGAACTTATATTTAAGTTTTACCGAAAGATTTAAGCATGTCCATTCTTGTTCGAACAATAGAGTTGGACACCGATACACCGCATTCTGGCTATCTTTATGTTTGTGAGAATGTTAATACCAACTTCATTTCCTATTCCCCAATAATTTTCACGAGGATACGTTTTCTACGCATCCCATCAAATTCACCATAGAAGATCTGCTCCCAGGTGCCGAAATCCAATATACCTTTGGTAACCGCAACCACAACCTCACGCCCCATTACCTGTCGTTTCATATGCGCATCCGCATTATCTTCACCGGTGCGATTATGCTGGTAGCTGCTGACCGGTTCATGGGGTGCCAGTTTCTCCAACCATTGATCATAATCATGATGGAGACCGGATTCATCATCGTTTATGAAAACCGAGGCGGTTATATGCATTGGATTAACCAATACAATCCCTTCGGTGATTCCACTATCATGCAGGCATTCTTCAACCTGGGAAGTGATGTTCAAAAAACCACGACGGGATGGGATATTCACCACCAGTTCTTTACGATAAGACTTCATGACCAAGCTCCTATTTATTTTTAATCTATTTGATCACATCGATAATGCAATCTGGATAAAGGAAAACATCGGCAATAGAAATTCGCAAGAAAATAAAGAAAAAACCCGGAAATATCAGTTCCGGGTTTAATTATAATAAATTTCTCCCTGGCGGAGTTTATTCAAATTACTCTCTTCTGCGGCCGAGCAACAGGAAAGCGTAATACATGACAGTAGAGACAGCCTGAATGGCAGCAGCGACATATGTCCAGGCAGCTGCATCCAAAACCTTGTTTACACCGGTCATTTCACCACTGTACAATACACCTGAAGTTGCTAGCCATTCTTTTGCTCGTCGGGATGCATCCAACTCGACGGGTAAGGTTATAACAGCAAATAATGCAGTTAATCCAAACAGGAATACACCTATCCAGCCTATGGTTGTTCCTGTCTGACCGGCGAATAACATTCCTACAATAAAGATAATCGGACCCAGCCAGCTGCCGATCTGAACCGTAGGAACAAGGGTGGATCGCAGCGTCAACGGGCCATAGTTCTCTCCATGCTGAATGGCATGTCCGGCTTCATGGGCAGCTATTCCGGCTGCCGCCACACTGTTTCCCATGAAAACATCGCGGCTTAGGTTTAAGGTCCGTGTGCGGGGATCATAATTGTCGCTGAGTATTCCGCCGGTTTCCGCCACTTTAACAGACTGCAGACCGTGATTATCAAGAATATAACGTGCCACCTGCGCACCACTGAAATTCGCATAGGTTCGTATCTGCGAATACTTTTTAAACGCACTTTGTACTTTCATTTGTGCCCAGAATCCAAGTAATAACGCAGGCAAAGCGAATAGAAAATACAAACCATAACCACCAAATCCAATTGGGAAAAACATATTCAATTCCTTTCAATATCAATACGCAAAACCCTGCTTAAGAGTTTCTCGTGAGGCATAATCATTGTAAATTACTAATATCAGAAATACATTAGAGTGGAATATTGATTTTGAAATGGAAGACGAAGAAAGAAAACTGAAAATGGAGAATAGAGAAAGGATCAATTCTGGTAACTTGGGGAATTACGATCTTTCATAGCTTGAATATTTTATTTCTTCCGCGTTCTGCGGTAGAATTAATCAATACTTTGGTCAAACGGGAGGGTATCATGCGGCGTTGGGCATTCTTTGTTGGTGGCTTTTTAGTATTCATCGGGTTAGTTTCCCTGGTAGAAGCCATATGGAAAATCGACCTTGGGAAATTCTTTTGGCCATTAGTATTGATCTTAGTTGGTATCTGGATCCTCGTCCGGCCGCCTATTCCCCACTGGTTGAAATGGGATTCCCGTTTCGTCAATGAAACGAATCGCAGCGGAGAGTGGTATGCCAGGGATGAAACGATCAATGGTTTTATCGGTGAAACAAATCTGGATTTCACTCAAACCAGTTTACCGGATGGTGAAACGCATTATAAAATGAATGGGTTTGTAGGGGACATCAAAGTAAAGACTAACGACTTGGTGGGAGTAAAAGTTCGTTCTCGTTGTTTCGTGTCTGACATCAATATTTTTGGCGAGGAGAGCAGCGGAGTTATGGCTCCTGCAGATGGTCAAACAAAGAATTATGACTTAGCCGCAAAGAAAGTAATCCTGGATGTGAGCTATTTCGTTTGTGATGTTAAAGTAGTACAAGGCTGATCCAAGGATAAATTTTATCCAATGCTGATCTGTCCATTTTGTTTTGTTGAATTCGAAGATGGTGTTTTGGATGATGACCTGCCAATATGCCGGGAATGCAATCCTGCTGGAAGGATGATCGAAGCTGAACCCATAGATCAATTTTTCCACCGCATTTCAAAGGCTGATCTTGAGGCTGTTCGTGCCTCATGGTCAACAAGAATTGATATGTGGCAGGTGGAACGAGCCCGAATTCTTGCTAATCTTGATAAATTATTAAGTAAATACTTTCCCTGATATTCCTGTATAACGGTTCCATTTGAAGATTTTTCCTAGGAAGCAGTAATTTGATTAAATTGATATTGGAAATCTATCTGATTTCTGAGTAATAATTATGCCTTATTGGAAAAACAAAACCTGGATTATTATTTTGGTGCTTGCGACCATATTTTCTGGCTGTAATGAAGAAAAAGCAACAATTCAAGATCCAACCCTTTTATTAACACCTAATGTTTTCAATGAAGAATCAATCAACAGCACTCAAGCTCCATTGAAACATGCTACTGCTGCGATTGAATGCATGGGTGACCAGAAGTTGGAACCAGCGAAAGTTATCAGTGTAATTGATGGTGATACCATCGAAGTGGATTTGGATGGAAAACTCGAAATAATTCGATACCTCATGGTGGATACGCCTGAAATGCAGGCTAAGGATCCCAAACCCGGACGATTAGCAAAAGAATTTAATACCAAAATGGTGGAGGGAAAAGCAGTTTTCTTTGCCGGAGATACAACCAACCGGGACGACTTTGGTCGATTGCTTCGATTCGTAATCGTGGATGGAGTTCCAGTTAATTATGAGCTTGTTGAACAAGGATTTGCCACAACTTTCATCCGTCCACCAGATTTGCTTTGTTCAACTGAATATACTCAAGCAATGCTGGATGCATTCCAGAAAAGGGTAGGAATATGGAAATTTGTCCGGGATAACGTAAACTCCAGTAGTAATAGCTGCCCGGATGGATGTCCGCAGCATGTGACAGGTTGTGATATCAAGGGAAACATTTCCTTTGAAGGTGATAAAATCTACCATATAAAAGGCTCAGCAGACTATGGCGATGTACAAATTACCACCAGTAAAGGGGAAAGATGGTTTTGTACGTTGGAAGAAGCCATCGCAAATGGCTGGCGACCAGCACGAGTAGATTAAGGAAAATAAATTTATGACCATATTTCTTTCAAAATTATTACCACTATTTTTTTATCCTGCCGGTTTGGCTAGTCTTCTGCTGGTGGTGGCGCTGTTGTTTTGGAAGAAAAACCGTCTGTCTAAAGCATTAATCCTTGCATCATTACTAATAATTTTCTTAGGTGGTAACCGTTGGGTGAGTATGTCGATCGTTAGGTCGTTGGAAACTCGTTATCTACCATTTACTGGAAATGAAAAAGCAAATGTGATCGTAGTGTTGGGTGGTGGAACAGATATCAAACAATACCCGCGACCGATGGTGGAAGTGAATGGCGCGGGAGATAGAATGATCTATGCAGCCCGGCTGTTCAAAGATGGTATCTCAGACAAAATTATTTTAAGTGGTGGAACGATCGACTGGCAGGGAGAAGCTGAAACTACGCCCGCAAAAGACATGGCAGACCTGATGGAATTTATGGGTATTCCATCAGATGCCTTGATATTACAGGGCGGTTCAGCAAATACAGCAGAAGATGCTCAATTTTCCACGTCGATCATAAAGGAAAATAACTGGCAAAAAGTTGTTTTGGTCACCAGCGCATTGCATATGCCGCGTTCAGTTGCTTTATTCAAGAAATTGGGTATTGATGTGATCCCAGCGCCTACTGATTTCGTCATCACAGATCAAGCGTGGAAGGATCTGTTCTCCTGGCAATGGGAAAATGTTTTGATCAATATTTTACCCACCTCTTCCAGTCTAAAATCCACAACGAGCGCAATGAAAGAATATTTGGGTATGTTTGTGAATACGATCAAGAATTGAACAAAAAGAGAATTTACCAATTTCTCCATGCTATAATTTACTTGGAATATATTAAATGACCATTTACCACCGTCAATTTTTATCATATTTAAAACAATGGATGGAAGCTCTTCCCCCGGTATTATTATCCGAAATTTGTCCTTCACCACAAAATACAGCGATAATATCAGTTGATGTCATCAACGGGTTTTGTTCGGAAGGTCCACTTTCAAGTCCCAGGGTACAAAAAATAATTCATCCGATTACCAGGTTATTCAATTCCGGCTGGGAATATGGAATTAGAAATATAGTCTTGATACAGGACACTCATGAACCGGACGCAGAGGAGTTTGGATCCTTTTCGCCGCATTGCATAAGAGGAACATCAGAAGCTGAGACTGTTCCGGAGTTCCAGGAATTGCCATTCTTTTCGCAAATAATAATCTTCGAGAAAAACTCCATCCACTCCGGAATAAATACAGGACTGGCAGAATGGATGGCTGCACATTCAGATGTGGTGGATTTTATAATTGTCGGGGATTGTACGGACCTATGTGTTTATCAGCTTGCCATGCAACTGAGATTGGATGCAAACGCCAGGCAACAAAATAGGAGGGTGATCATTCCGGCAGAGTGTGTCGATACCTATGACATGTCTGTTTCAACTGCAGCAAAAATAGGAGCGATGCCGCACGATGCTGAATTACTTCATGCGATATTTTTATATCATATGGCTCTTAATGGTGTTTTGATCGTCAAAACAATACATTAAGTAAAAAACCTAGAATTAATACACCGTATAAAGGATTCCAAAATGAGTATCTTTGATGGTAAACGTCTGGATAACAACACGTTTAAACTGGATGCGGATCGTATGCGTAAGGGATGGTACACAGATAAATATTTTAGCAATATAGCCGAAATGTTGACAATCCTTTCAAAATCAGGCTATTGTTATCAAGGAAACTCACCCCGATTGAGGAATATTAATCTAGCTGAAGGTATCAGTTCAGGCGACCTGGAAGTGGAAATGCAGGTATTCACTCGGCGAAAGGGCACAACAATTTCAGTGGGACTGGATAAATCGTTGGCCATGCTGAAGATGTGCACCGGTTATTGGGAGGACGATAAGTTTATTGACACCTCAGCAAATTTAGAAGTTTGGTCAGTTCAGGATGGTGCAATAATCCACGGAACGGGTGACCCTTTGTTGGTCGAGCCAGTAATGAGGATCCGGGGGAGGTATCGTGATTTTGCAATTTTAGAAACTCCGATACTTGGTGTACTTACACGTTCATCACGTGTAGCCACAAATGTATATAACACATTAATTGCTGCACGAGGAAAACCGGTTTTATTCTTTCCTGCCCGGTTTGACCTGCACGAAGTCCAGGCTGCGGATGGATATGCATACAATATTGCCGTCCAGCGTTTTAATAAGGATTTTGCTGGTAAACTGCGAACTTTTATCTCAACTGATGCCCAGGGTGACTGGTGGGGAGGTGAAGGCGGCGGGACAGTAGCTCATTCGGCGATCGCCTGCTTCTTTGGAGATACCGCTGAAGCGATGCTGGCGTTTTCCACAGTACTTCCGATGTCCATTCCCAGAATTGCGCTGGTGGATTTTAATAATGACTGTGTGGGAGATTCACAGGCGGTAGCCCGGGTCCTATTTGCAAAATTCCGTGAATTGGTTGAAGACGGCAATCTGGTTGAAGCGGAACGATACCGGCTTTTTGGTGTGCGACTGGATACAGGAGGTACGCTCCGGGATGTGTCTGTTCCTGCAACCGGGGATGCATCACTTGATAATGGAGTTAATCCGCGTTTGGTATTTAACGTCAGAGATGCACTTGACCATGCCTGGGAATCCTGGGATCTGCCTGAGAATTGGCACCAACGTGCTATGGAATACTGTAAAAAGATAAAGATCGTCGTTTCAGGTGGATTCAAACCAGATAAAATTGAACGATTTGAAAAACAAGGGGTTCCCGTTGATAATTATGCAGTTGGATCATCATTGTTTGAAAATCATGGATCAACAGTTACTGACTACACTGCGGATGTTGTCAGGGTTAAAGTACAAGGAAAATGGCTCGATTTGGCAAAAGTTGGAAGAAAACCTTGTGAAAATCCAGCTTTGGAAAGAGTCTGGTAACTATTTTTCACTTATATTTTATGTCAATCATTTTATTGTTATGTTAGTATTATTTCTTAGACAGGATGCGATTACCTATGAATAATAAGTTCAAATCAGAACCACTTACCAACTTTAGTCTACCCCGTCGGATAAATCGATTGGGGGAAATTACATATAATCTATGGTGGATTTGGAACCCTGAAGCGTTCCGAATCTTCGCGTTAATAGATAAAGCATTATGGGAGCATGTCTACCATAATCCCCTTACTTTTCTTAGATTAGTTGAACGTGCCCGGCTAAATGCAGTAACCAATGATCGTTATTTTTTGGATGTATATGACCGGGTTATGCATAATTTTGACCTTTATATGAAAGGCTCAAAAACCTGGTTTAAAGATACATATCCAAACATGACTGATGATCTAATTGCCTATTTTTCATTTGAATTTGGTTTACATGAATCTATACCGGTATATGCAGGCGGGTTGGGAGTACTCTCGGGGGATCACTTAAAAGAAGCCAGCGATCTTGGTTTACCCTTGGTTGGTGTTGGATTTCTATATACTCAGGGTTATTTTTCCCAGCAGATCACTGAAGATGGATGGCAGGAAGCCCGGAATAATCCGCTGAAATTGGAAAATCTACCAGTGATGCCGATCACCGACCAGGACGGGAAAAATGTTACTGTTTCTATTAATCTAACCGGTCGAACTGTTTATGCCCGTTTATGGAAAATCCAGGTGGGGCGTAATCCGTTGATCCTTTTAGATACAAATGTGGAAGAAAATTCGTTAAATGACAGGCAGCTAACTGCACGCCTGTACAGTAATGATGTGGATCTACGGATTTCGCAAGAGTTGATCCTGGGGATTGGCGGTGTTCGGGCGCTTCGAGCCCTGGACCTGAAGCCTACTGCATGGCATATGAATGAAGGACACTCTGCATTCTTAACTATCGAAAGAGTTCGGGAGTTAATGAGAGAAGGTTTTTCTTTTGGTGAAGCCTCAGAAATTGTCCGTAAATCCAATATCTTTACAACGCATACACCTGTACCAGCCGGAAATGATGAATTTCCACTATGGTTGATCGATAAATATTTCCCATATATCTGGCAGGAGATGGGATTATCTCGGGATCAATTCATTGACATTGCCCGAAACAGTAAAACCTGGGGCGGCGAAACTTTCTCGATGCCAATACTTGCCATGCATCTTGCCAACCAACGTAATGCTGTTTCAGAATTGCATGGTGAAGTCTCAAGGAAAATGTGGCATTTCTTATGGCCGGATAAACGGGAAGAAGATGTTCCTATCTCTCACATCACCAATGGAGTACATACCGGAACGTGGTTGGCCAGGAGGATGAGAGTATTATTCGACAGGTATATGGGCTCAGATTGGCTTGAAAAGATAGACGACCATACACTTTGGGAAAATATTGAAAATATTCCGGATAATGAGTTGTGGGTCGTTCGCCGTCATTTGAAGCGCAAACTTGTGGCTTATATAATGGAAAGGTCTCGTCAAAATTGGATAACGACTACAATTCACCCGGTACAGATAATTGCAGGGGGAGTTCTACTCGATCCATACGCGCTGACAATTGGTTTTGCCCGCCGCTTTGCAACATATAAGCGAGCTAACCTGATTTTACGCGATACTGAACGAATCCTGAATCTTATTAACAAACCCAACCACCCCGTACAGATTATTTTTGCAGGGAAGGCACATCCAGCCGATGAAGCAGGAAAACTGATCCTCCAGGAAGTTTACCGGACGGTGAAGAATGCCAGAAATGGCGGACGATTGGTTTTCCTGGAAGATTATGATATGAATATTGCACGCTACCTGGTCCAAGGAGTGGACATTTGGTTGAATACCCCCCGACGACCTAATGAGGCGTCTGGAACTTCCGGAGAAAAAGCAGTCCTAAATGGTGTACTTAACTTTTCGGTGTTGGATGGCTGGTGGCGTGAAGGTTTTAACGGGAAGAACGGCTGGGCTATCGGCGACGATGCTGAATACACCGATTCAAACCTACAGGATGATGCAGACGCCAATTCTCTTTATGACACGCTTGAAAATGAAATCATCCCGATGTATTATGATGAGCGTAGTGGAGATAACCTGCCCGTGGAGTGGATCGCGAGGATGAAAGAATCGATTCGCACCATGGTACCGCAATTCTGTACCCGCCGTATGGTCAAAGAATACATGAACGAGATGTATTTTCCAGCGATCCAATCATCACAACTGAAAGAAAAACCGATCAAGGGAACACCTAAGAAGGTCAAGGTCTAATCATATGGAATGGCTCTTTTCAAGTTCAGCCTGGTTAGGTGCATTTTTTGTCTTCTTCATGCGGGTACTGGATATGGCGTGCGATACCCTGCGTGTACTTTTTGTCGTTCGAGGGAAGAAAAAACTCTCCTGGGTATTGGGTTTTGCACAGTCTGCAATTTTTATCGTTGCGATCAGTAAAGTATTAACAAATTTGGATAATCCATTGACGGTCATTGGTTATGCTGCCGGCTTTGCTACAGGGAATGTGATTGGAATGTATATTGAAGAACGACTGGCTATCGGGCATACTTCAATCAGGGTAGTCAGTTCCCACCGCGGAACACTGGTGGTTGAGAAATTACGCGAGGCGGGCTTCGGAGTGACAGAAATTCCCGCGCGAGGCAAAGATGGCATGGTGACCGTTCTAAACCTGTCAGTTCAGCGTAAGGATATAGATCGAGTTGATACGATCGTGCTGGAAACTGATCCTGATGCGTTTATCACTACAGAAGATATTCGTCCTTTGCGGCGCGGTTTCTGGCGTTCGTAATAGCTAATCATCTCCTCGAGGGGATGATATTTCTTGAGGGTGGAATTCACGAGTTACCATTCTAAGTCCAAATTCGCCATTATTGGCGAATTTTCTTTTACCGGGAAAATTGAGGGGGATAATTTTCTCCTAATTGTGTAAATAGTGCTTTAATTAGATAAATATTAGAAACCAATCAGATGAGGCGCTATGTCAAAATATGACCTTAAATCGTTAAACTTACCAAAATTAACAGGAACACCATTAAAGCTATTCGCAGCCGCGGTAGAAAATCCTGCCCTCCGGGGTGCATTGATGCCCGGATTACTTGTGAATGGTGGAATTCCTGACTTGCGCCAGTTAACCCTGAAGGAAGTGCCAACTTTTTACCCTTTCGTTCAACCTCAAGACCGCATCCATCCACAGGAATTCAAGGCTGATAAGGAAGGCAAGCCCATCAACTTTCCCTTCCAAAAAATAACAGATTATGCCAACGCTTACCGTAAAGGAGAGACTACACCTCTGGAGGTCGCGGAAAAAGTACTGGTAGCTATTGAACAAAGTAAAAATTCAACTCCAGACCTGAAATTGTTTATTGCGGTCTACCGCGAGGATGTCTTAATGCAGGCTAAGGCATCCACTGAAAGATATGCCCGACATAAACCCCTCAGCCTACTGGATGGAGTCCCGATAGCGGTAAAAGATGAAGTGGATATGCTTCCTTACCCGACCACAGTGGGTACTCGTTTCATGGGGCAGGAACCTGCCAAACAAGATTCGACGGTCGTTGCCCGTCTCAGGGAAGTTGGAGCATTACTGGTCGGTAAAACCAACATGCATGAGATTGGCATCAACCCGAATGGATACAACGATACTTATGGTGCTGTTCGAAATCCGTATGACCCGACATGTGATCCAGGTGGCAGCTCCAGTGGAAGCGCTGCAACGGTGGCTGCGGGAATTGTACCGGCTGCCATCGGTGCCGATGGTGGAGGATCGATTCGTATTCCAGCATCCTTATGTGGATTGGTCGGCCTAAAATCCACCTTTGGACGTATTAGTGAATTTGGTGCAGCACCTTTATGCTGGAGTGTGGGGCATTTGGGTCCACTGACAGTCAGTGTCGAAGATACTGCACTGGTCTATTCTGTGATTGCCGGTGCGGATGAGAAAGACAAAAATACCGTCCGTCAACCAGCAGTCACTCTAAAAGATTGGAATAAAGGGGACCTGGACGGAGTTACAGCAGGAATTTATCCTGAATGGTTTGAACATGCAGATCCCGAAGTTGTAAAAGTAAATTATGAATTAATCGAAAAATTGAAAACACGTGGATTAAAAGTAAAGGAAATCGAAATTCCCGAATTGAACGCCACCCGGGTCGCCCACGCAATTACCATACTTTCAGAGATGGCGATCTGCCTGAAAAAGTTCGCAGCCCAACGTCAACAACAAGGAGCAGCAGTGCGATTATCACTGGTCATCGGCGAAGTGCTTACCGCGATGGACTATCTGCAGGCTCAAAGAATGCGTACCAGGGCGATGAATCATTTTAATTCCATTTTTTCTGATGTGGATGTAATTTTGACTCCTGCCACGGCCAAAGCATCCCAGCCGATCTTACCCGGAGGCTTGAAGGGTGGTTGGTCGGACCTGTCTTTGGACACTGAAATGATGCGGTTCATCATTCCAGGAAATTTACTTGGCTTACCGGCGATCAGCTTCCCCAGTGGATTTGATTCCAGGGGTATGCCAATTGGAATGCAGGCGATAGGACGCCACTGGGATGAATCACTGCTCTTAAGGACAGCGTACAATGCTGAACAAATCGTGGAGAGAAAATTGCCTAAGATATACTTTGGCTAGATAAATTCCCCCTCTATAATTGGTTATAATTTCGGTATAAAATATGGCTGGTCTTTTTCTTGCACCCAACCCTGTGTTAAGGAGTGCTCATGAAAAGACCATCCCCATTTCGATATCTTCTGCTCATCATCCCGGTTGGGCTTGTCATCGTTTTAGCGGGGGTATTGCGAACCCAACTCGCGCGAATGGCAGGGGTAACTACACCTGAAGCATCTGTTGTTGAAACCGAAATTACTTCAACGCCATTACCACCAGAAGAATTGGCGGCATTCCAGAAATCGGTTGATGCGGCAGTAGAAAAGCTAAAGCAGGCCGATCCCGGCTTTTCTGTTTACAACCCAAAGGTGAATAATGTCGAATTAGCAGAAGATGGTTCCATCGCATTGATCTGGCTTGAATCCTATGACCCCGAAACAGGAGATCTTCTAGCACGAGAACCTGAACTGGCAGTTGCAAAAAGCAACCCCGAAGGCCAGAAGGGAACTGGCGATGAATGGGGAATCACTCTACCATATGACCCTGCCTATGACTCTGTGATAGGTAAGATGCCTACCAGTTTGATGGGTAAGGACCTTGTTCAACGCTACCAGGAAAAGTATGCACAACCTAAAGTAACTGCCAAGTTTGGAGGGTATTATCTTCCTTGGGCGGGCGGAGTATCAAAGAAGCTCACCTGGAGCCTCGGACATAAATCATGTGCCGGTTCCGATTGTAAATATGCATTCGATTTTGCGGATGGCAGCATGTTCCCGATCCAGGCCGCAAAAGGTGGAAGTGTTTTCGCTGCGCAATGGACATGTAATAATGGATCGACCAAATGCACCAACTACCTGATCTTGCAGGATAACAGCACCACTCCCGTTTCTTATCAATTGTATTATCATCTTGCCAACGGATCTATTCCTGCAGCATTAAGAGTGAAGGGCACCCGAGTAAACCAGGGGCAATACATTGGAAACGTGGACGATACAGGTTACAGCACCGCCAACCATTTGCATTTTATGGTGCACACAAACAGTTATGGCTACTGGGGCGCGTCAGTCGATATCACTTTTAAAGATGTGGATATTAATTACGACCCTGTCACCAAAGGTGGAAGGCCGCGTATGACATACGAAGCCAGCCAGTATGGTGGGCAGGGTCGGAATAATTATGTTTCCGGCAACCGGCCGGCAAATGCCCCAACAGGCAGCCTAACTGCTCCAGCACCAGGCCAGGTTTTCACTGCCAATAACTTGGTGGTAAGCGGTTTGGGCAAGGACGATAAAGGAATAGTAAAAGTCCAGGTGATTGCCAATTATGATAATGCCTGGCATGAAGTTGGAACACCAGCTACTTCGGCGAAATTCTCCATCCCCGTCGATATGTGTGCTGCAGGAAAGGAAATGCCGGATGGGCCTATCATCCTCGCAGTAAACCTGTTTGATGTGGAAGGAAACCAATCTTATGGAAATGTAGGTTTCCGTGGTATCACCAAGAATTTTCCATGTAAATCTATACCGGTACAACCACCGTGCGTTCCCACAGCAAATCAAGTCGCAATATTCAATCAACCTAATTACACCGGAACCTGTAAGGTCTTCAATGCCGGCGACTATGGAAATCGTTCCTCGATGGGAAGCTTTTCCGGCAATGATGCCGCTTCTGTCCTCATCGGTAATAATGCTCAAGTAACGATCTGGGCAAAAGCCAGCTATACCAATCGCAGTGAGACTCTTGTCATCTCAGATCCTGACCTGAAAGACAACCTCATCAATCGTGGAGCTTTCAACTCCTTCAAAGTAAAGACACTTACAACACTCGCAGCCACTCCATCGATCTCTTACCCAACCAGCGGAGTAAATGTAACCAGTAATGACAGTCTTACTTTATATTGGTTGAATACAGGCTGGGCAGACGAATTCCAGGTTGCGTTAAGTGGAAATAATGGTTTTGCCACCCGAACATCTGCCTGGATGCAGGCTACATCCTGGAGTTTGGGAAGTTTACCTGTGGGGAGTTACAGTTGGAATGTTAAAGGGAGAAATACTGCCAATAATTCCACATCAGCCCTCGCGACTGCAACATTTACTGTAACAGCGGCACCAGCGGTTACCGAGACTCCTTTATCAATTCCATTTATGGATACCGTTGAATCCGGTACCAATAATTGGAAAGCAACCGGTCTTTGGAAACAGACCACAACTAAATCCAGCAGCGCCACACATTCGTGGCTTTATGGTGAAACCATCAGTTCTGTTCTTCAATATAATACCGGCATTATGGGATCATTGACATCTCCGACTCTCAGAATCCCGGAAAACGGTTATTACCTTCACTATACTTATCGATATAAAACTGAAAGTGGAGGGAAATATTGGGACAACCGGATGATCCAAATTTCCAGAGATGGCGGACCTTTTACGGATGTCTATCAACTCTCAGATGATCCTTTTGATACCTGGCTCTTAAGTCCGGCGATCGATCTCAGTGCGTATGCGGGCAGCAATATTCGTATCCGTTTCTATTTCAATACGGTAGATAATACGTTGAATACCGGTGATGGCTGGTATGTGGATAATATCCAGGTGGATAGAAGTGGCCCGGCTGGAGGATGCAACGAACCCGCCCCAAATAATTCTATCGCGGAAGCACAAAGTATTGCCGGAGGTGCAGCAGTAACCGGAGATATTTGCTCATCCGGAGATGTGGATTATTACAAATTTACTGCTACTGCCGGACAATCTTTAACCATGGATATTGATGCCAAATCCATTGGCTCAGCGCTTGATCCAATCCTTTATTTGATAGATCGAAATGGGAAAACTGTACTGGCAGAGAATGATGATGAAGTAGCATCGGAAATTAAGGATTCCCGCATCTTCTATCTAATACCTTCAGATGGAACATATTATCTGAAAGTAAAAGCCTGGGACCATCCAATGGTGGGTGGAAGTAATTACTTTTATACCTTACGGATTTATAGTGATCCCACGGTACCAACGGCAAATATCAGTTACCCGGCAAATTCAGTAAAACTGCCTAATGGGCCAGTCGGTATCCGGGTGAATGCGACTGATAACCCGGGTGGTAGCGGTATTAGCCATGTGGTCATCTTCTGGCATAACCAGGATTGGAATTCAGGAAAGTGGACGAAGGTAGGAGAAGACTGGAATGGTACTGACGGATGGAATGTAGTTTTTGATACCTCCCGTGAAACTTATGGTACTGGCGGAGCAATCTATGCTCAAGTGTTTGATGGTTCTGGAAATTGGACAGGCACAGCCAGCTTCGATCTGACTACAGATCCCAGCCAGGTTCCACCGCCAACACCTACATCAAATTTATTACCGCTTCCCGCAGAATCTGACATTAATACTGTTCTATTACAATGGAATGCGACTGAAACAGGTACCGGGATCGGTGGATTCGAATTCCAGGTACAAGAAAATGGTGGAGCCTGGATCGATTGGCTACCAGTAAATGGTGTAAAACCAACGGATCGCTCTATCTGGTTCATAGGAGTCCCTGGAAAGAATTATGCCTTTAGGATGCGAATAGTGGATGGAACTGGCGCAAAAGAGGAGTATCCTTCAGTTGCAGAAACAGTGATAAAGCTAAAAGAATGCACAGTTGGAGCTGATAGTTTTGAGGTGGATAATATTGCCACAACAGCCAATAACATTCCGACGAATACAGACCGGCAGACTCGGACCTTCTGCGGACAGAATGATGAAGATTGGGGTAAGTTCTCCATTCAACCCGGCGAAATATTCTTTTTCAATGCTTTACCTTTATCTGCAGCAGATGCAGTGGTTTTAACCATTTATGATGCTGCGGGTAACCCGATGGCGGAACAGTTCCCAACCCAATTAGGGCAACCGAGTACTTTACGTTGGATAGCTCCGGATAGTCAAACATATTACTTAAAGATGCGTAATTTCAATCCTTTGATTGCCGGTGACGGAGTTAGTTACCAAATATGGATCGATCAGGGAATCCGGGTATATCTTCCAATGGTGTTGCCATAACGAAATGAAATTGACTCAAAAAATCAATAAAAGAGGTGCTCAGATTAGAAGGAGCACCTCTTTTTGGTTTTGATCACAACATCATGAATAGGATAATTAGGTAATAAAAAACGACAATTCGAAAAATCATATGGTTAGTCAAGGGGATTAAACTGCAAATATATATTTGGATGCAAACCACTAATTATTGGTAACTATCAAGGAAAAATTAATAACGTCTCTATGGTAAAATTTCTTACTCCAAAAAACAATATTGATCGGACTTAATGAACAAACGCATCTTTTCCTACATTGCTCTGGCAGCCGGAATATTGTCACTCACATTATCTGCATTCTTCGTCCGCTGGGCAGATGCGCCTGCTCCTGTTTTTGCATTTTATAGGATGGGGATTGGCGGATTACTGATTACCCCACTATTCATTAAAGCAGGACCGCTAAAACAGATTCCATCGAAAAAACTCCTATTATTACCGATTTTAGGTGGTTTATTCACAACAGTTGACCTGACGCTGTGGAACACCGGGGTGCAGTCCACCACCATCGCCAATGCTACCCTGCTCGGAAACACTGCACCAATATGGGTTGTATTATCGCTCTGGATAATTTTCAAGCAGAAATTCACAAATAAATTCTGGATAGGGTTGTTCCTGGCTTTGGTTGGAGCAGCCATAGTGTTAGGCTATGACTTTATTCGGAGGCCTCATTTTGGAGTGGGTGACAGCCTGGCATTGCTATCAGGCATGTTTTATGGTGGATATTATCTCGCGACCCAATACGGACGCAAAAACCTGAATGTTATCCCTTATTTGTGGGTGGTATCGATCACTGCATCAATATGTTTATTGATCGTTAGCCTGGTGATGGGTTATTCAATCATCGGATATTCCACACAATCATACCTGGCGTTTATTGGTGCAGGGATTGTCGTTCAGTGCATCGGGTATGTATCTATTGCATATGCACTTGGACATCTGCCAGCTTCGATAGTTGCTCCAACATTGATCCTTCAGCCTGTTTTTTCCGCACTACTGGCTATTACCATGTTTAATGAACAACTACTACCAATCCAGTGGATAGGAACAGCAGCAGTTCTCTCAGGAATATATTTGATCAACCGCAGCAATGATCCAATTAAAACAAAAGTATTGGTTGAAAAATAACTATGCAGTTGATTTATCAGCTTCGAATAAAATGCGGGATGTCATTTGGAATAGGCAGAGAAATTTCTACTATTCCAATGTATTTTTCTCCATCCATAACCGGTGCCTGGTAGATTAATTTCTTGCGGCCATTTTTCTCAATCGAATAAACGTTTACCCGTGGATGGTCCATTAATTCTTTAAGCTTGGTCCGACCTGGTTCCGGATGACAATCCAGAATATTTTCTCCGATTAATTTTTCTCCACCATCTTTTGAGAATACCTCAATGGAAGCTGTATTCATGGCACGAATAATTCCATCAGCATCACAATAAGTCATTGCCACATTAATGCCATCCAGCCAGCTAGTTTTTCCCTCAATCCTCATCGTTTCTCCATGTTCCGAAATAACAAAGTGGAATCGTTGATCCCGGATATTTTTTTCTTACTTTGCTTGACACTATACATGGATTGATCGGCAGCTTTTAAAGATTCATACAATGATCCACCTTTTTCGGTTATTGCCATCCCGAGGGATATTTGGATAGGTGAACCATTTACGGTGAATACCGAATTTGCAAACCTGGAATTGATCCGCTCGGTCACTCGTGCCAAAGTGTCCTCATTCGCACCTGCAAGGAGGGCAGAAAATTCATCTCCACCGATTCTGGCAACGACATCCTCAGCCCTGAAGCATGACCGAAAAATTGCAGCAGCCTGAATAAGTAATTGATCTCCAGCTGCATGACCGTACGTATCATTGATTATCTTCAGACCATCCAAGTCAGCCATGATGGTACCAATAGGATAATGCCTGCCTCGCTCCAGCCTTATGATTTCTTCTTCGAAATAATGCCTGTTATAAAGACTGGTTAACTGATCGTGGATACTTAAGAAACGAAGTCTCTCTTCGTTTTCTTTAAATTGCGTAATGTCCTGCCCCACAAATAGTACAAGCTTGGTTTTCCCAAGATTATTTCGCTGAAATACCAGCGACCGAAAACTGATCCATCTTGGATCACCATGCCAATTAATTAACCTAAATTCTGATTGAATTACGTCATTGCCAAGATTTTCAGATAACTGCAAATTATGCTTTGTAAATATTTCCTGATCAGGAGGAAAAACTCTGCCACGAGTGAAAGCCGGTCCAAGGTGGAGCATTTCTTCACTGGAAACTCCAAAGAAATCTGAAAATTCCTGGTTAACATAATTATATTCATCGGTCTCTACATTAATTAGGCAAAGCAAATTAGGGGTTGTATCCAATACTTCCTGGACCAACCTTGATCCCTCTTCAAGTAACCGGGTCCGCTCATTCACCCGTAATTCCATTTCAGTCCTCATCAGGTTTACCCTGGTAACCATTTGATTAAAGGACTTTACGATTCCTGCCAGTTCGGGGTTTGATGGTTCAGGAATATGTTCCTCTGGTGGTATTTCTTTTTCTGCAATCTGGATGGCTTTTTCCAGGATGGAAACGATGGGTTTACGAATCGTCGAATTATAGATCAAAAATCCGACAAATATAAAAAATACAGGTATAAGGATGAGGACAAGTATTTCCGGAAAAGAAGCTGTTGAAAAATTATTCATTATGGTTCTTTAGCCATTCTTTGTAGTAGTTTTGTATTTCTATTATTAAAATATACTACCTTCAATATAAGTTTTACAAATTTCCTTGATAGGATATTTCAAGGAATTCTTGTCGCCCATCTTCAATGGAATATAATTCAATCGGAGTGGGATAACAAAATTTAGACTAGCTAAAATACTATCCACTAGACAAAATGTTATAATTTGATTGTACTTGACTTTAGTAAATTGGTAATAAACTGAGAGTAAATATCATAAAGGTGAACTAAACATCCAGTCGATAACCAACACCCCTTACAGTAATAATAAATCGAGGATGACGGGGATCGATTTCAATGATTTTTCTTAACCAGCTAATATGGACATCTAAAGTACGAGTGTCCATTGTGTAATCAGTCTCCCAGATATCTGTAAAAAGGGTGTTCCTCTCGATCACTTCCCCCGAATGGTCCATAAGAAATTTCATGAGTTTAAGGAGATAAGGTGTCAATTTTCCACTATTATTCATACATCTAATGCGTTTATGTTCCAAATCAAGCCAAATTGGACCCTTATGGATTACATCTTTTCCTTGACCTGGAAGGAGTGGATTGATCCGATTGACTAATTTTTGGATTGTGAAAGGAAGGGCTAATGTGACTACTTTTCCGGATGTCCCATTATTTTCCTTATCATTTTTCTTATTCTCACCTGGTGGAGTGATAATAATAATAGGGATATCATCCATTTTATCGTGTAGTGATTGGCAAATACGTTTTCCGGAAGTTCGTAATGAATCTGAGTCAATAATGATAATATCCGGGTCTATTTCAATAAATTGTTTGAGGGCAGCTGTCCCGTTCGGAACGCTAAACACATTAAAATCACGTTTCTTTAGCCCTGGGCCAAAAGACCGGTGTCGATTTCCTTCAATCAATAACAGTCTAGCGAGCAATTTAATATCCTGATTTTGTCAAATTATAAGTTACAAATTTTGTGAATCCCCCGGTAACCGTTCTTCTTAGTTGTCCTATTTAGTCTCATTGTAAATATGCAATAATAATAGGATGAAGATTATAAGGGTTTCATGATTATACCTTAAAACAATGAAGAATCGTAAGTTGAATTTTTACATTTCTTTAACATCTGGCAGTATTGTTAAATAAATAGCTTTTAATTTGTCTCTCTGTTCATAGAAGTTCGGATTTTTAATAATTGGATATTGAGCGATTTGTATGCATTTGAAGTAATTGATGATTGTGGTCAATGAATGGTATGATTAAAATTTACCGTTCATTATAATATTCTGTTGCACCTACTCTGACAGCGTGTTAAAATTGATTTGGAGGTTTGGATGGGCAAAATGGTCGAAGTAGTAATTGATAGCTTGAGGGTGAGCTTAACCAATGCCCAACGGGTTCTGATTTTGCACGCAAAAAACGAGGACCGGTATCTACCGATATGGATAGGACCATACGAAGCAGAAGCCATTACTATCATTTTGCAGGAAGTTGAGGTTTCCCGACCATTAACGCATGATCTCCTAAAAAATGTTTTTTCATCGTTACATGCAAAATTGATCCAGATCCAGGTATTCTCCCTGCTGGATAACGTTTTTTTTGGCAAAATAGTCGCAGAAATCGGTGATGAGATCATTGAGATAGATTCCAGACCTTCAGACGCCATAGCCTTGGCAATCAGGGCGCATATACCTATTATGGTGGATTATGACATTCTTGAGCAGGCTGGAATTAAACCTGAGCCAGCTGTACTTGACGAAGATACTGATAGTACGGGGGAACCAGATCAACCTCCATTGGACAAGCCTGCAGAAAAACGGCTCACCATCTTTGAAGACTTCATCAGTAAACTTGATTTGGATGAGGGACCAGATCCTGATATTGATGAACCGGAAGATGACCCGGATGATAACCCGGAAAAAGATAACTAGATTTCATTAACTGCTATAAATTACAATTTATCAGTCCCATTCCATTGGAGATATTCATGCAAGATTATCCTGACCAAGAGACTGAATCTTCTGCTGAAACTCAAACAATGCCTCATAATCGGGATGCAGAAGAATCTCTCCTGGGTTCCATTCTAATCAATCCTGAGGCGATCTACGATATAGTCCAATTTATCGAGGCAGATGATTTTTACATCCATCGACATCGTTGGATATGGACAACTTTTACCCGACTGATTGAAAATCGGATACCCATCGACCTATTAACTGTTACAGAGGATCTGGCTGCTCAGGATCACCTAATGGAATTAGGCGGGCCAGCTTATCTGACAGCACTTATCTCCAAAGTTCCCAGTGCGCTCAACGTTGAATCTTATGGCCATATTATAGAAGACCATTCGATCCGGCGTAAACTGTTGTCTGCTGCAAATGATGTTGCCCGGCTGGCTTATAACCAGGAAAAACAACTGAATACTGTTATTGATGATGCCGAAAAATCCATATTTGCGATCAGTGAAAGGCGGGTGAGAAATGATTTACAGCCCATCCGCTCAGTCCTGAGTAAATATTTTGACCATATTGAAGAACTGGCGAAGCGAAGCGACGAATTCTTCGGTGTCCCAACTGGATTAACCGATCTTGACCGGCTGCTGGGCGGGTTGCAAAAATCAGATCTGTTGATCCTCGCCGGGAGACCAGGAATGGGTAAAACTGGTTTTCTGCTGGGTGCTGCGAGAACAGCAGCGTTAACTTACAAAAAACATGTTGCCATCTTTTCACTGGAAATGTCTAATGAACAGTTGGTACAAAGACTTATCTCACAGCAGACAGGTATTGAATCACAGAAATTACGGGCTGGAAAACTAAATGAGGATGAATGGCAGCAATTTGCCCAGGCGGTTGGTGCCCTGAGCAATACAACAATTTTCCTGGATGACACTCCGGCGATCACCCCACTTCAGATGCGCACAAAATGCCGCCGGTTGCATATGGAACATAACCTGGATTTGATTGTTGTAGATTACCTTCAATTGATGAGTGGTGACACCCGTACAGATAATCGAGTACAGGAAGTTTCCTACATTTCACGATACCTGAAAGTATTAGCCAGAGAATTAAACGTACCGGTACTCGCTGCAGCACAACTTTCCAGGGCTGTTGAGCAACGCTCAGATAAAAGGCCAATACTATCAGACCTGCGTGAATCAGGCAGTCTGGAGCAGGATGCGGATATCGTTATGTTCATCCACCGGCCGGATGCCCTCGATAAAAACAGCTTAAAACAGAATATTGCTGAATTGATCGTTGCGAAACACCGTAATGGACCCACTCATTCAGGAATTCAGGTGATATTCATGTCACACCTGGCTAAGTTTGAGAATGCCGCCACTTATGTTCAACCAAGATAAGATTATCACTTATGAATGACAAGAACCCTTTAGTTAAAAAATTCCAGGGATTTCCAGCGGGAGTCACTCAGCTAACGGAATTTCCTGAAGCATTCTTCGTTGACCTGTTACCCGAAATTGACAATCTTGATGAAATGAAAATCACGCTGTATGCTTTCTGGTACATCCAGCAGTTGGTGGGTGATATTCGATGTATGAATTTATCGGAAATGCGGAAAGACACAGTCCTGAAAAAAGCGCTTAGTCAAACTGAGGGAATCGAAAATTATTATATTATCTTGGATATTTCCCTGGCGAAAGCTGTTGATAGGGGATCTTTATTGATGGTTGATGGGAAAAACAAAAAAGACAGGTATTATTTCATAAACACGCCGCGCAGTACAGCAATAATTGATGGATATGAAAAAGGCCAGTGGGACTTGGATTCATCCAGCCAACAGCAGATTGTGGGTCTTGATCTGAACAAACCTGATGTTTATAAGCTCTATGAAAACAATATTGGATTAATAACACCAATGATCGCAGAACAACTTAAGGCGGCCGGTGACGAGTATCCCCTGGAGTGGATAGAAGATGCCATTCGGATCGCAGTTGAAAATAACGTCAGACGCTGGTCTTATATATCGAGAATTCTTGCATCATGGAACGAAAGAGGGCGTAATGGTAAAAATTGATGAGACCATCCGAAAAGTGGCCGCGGGAATCAAACCGGTAAATAATCCAGGGGAAAAAGACAAAGATCCATTACATGAGAATAATCTCCAAGCCTATGGTGATCCGAACTGTCCCATTTGCCATGGGATAGGTTTTTACCGAAGGGAATTGCCGCTAACAGATCCAAATTTCGGAAAAGTGGAAATATGCGTATGCCGTCAGGAAGAGGTAACCAGGAACGCGCATAGTAAACTGTACAAATTTGCCAACCTGGAATCATTACGACAATTCACATTTGATTCATTCAGGCCGGATGGCAAAGATGGAACATTAAACGAGCCTGAAGCGCTATCCCTTGAAGGAGCATTTAACAGTTGCCGGAGTTTTGCCGGGCATCTGGATGGTTGGCTTTTGATCACGGGGCAATATGGCTGCGGAAAAACACATCTGGCTGCAGCTATTGCCAACCAGACCGTCTCCCTGGGAGTTCCGACACTCTTTTTAACATCTCCAGACCTTCTGGATTGGTTGCGCTTTGCGTTTACAGATCCAGATACGACATTCGAGCAGCGATTTGATGAGATTCGCACCATCCAACTCCTTATTTTAGATGATTTTGGAACAGAGAATGCCACTCCATGGGCACAGGAAAAACTTTTCCAGATCCTCAATTACCGTTATTTGAATCGATTACCGCTTGTGGTTACTACCAATCATGATTTGGAATCAATTGAAAAAAGAATACAATCCAGGCTGCAAGATCCTGAACTGGTTCAAAGAATATTCATCAACGCGCCTGACTATCGCAATCCGAAAGCAATGGGTGCTCATTCAGAGCTATCTTCATTAAACTTGCACCTGAGTCGGACCTTTGAATCGTTTGACACCCGAAAAGGTGATAAGTTGTCGGCTGAAGAACAGGCAAGCCTGGAAAAGGCCTTGAAGGCTGCACGAAAATTCGCAGAGACTCCCAAGGGTTGGTTGATCATTACTGGAAAATACGCGACTGGTAAAACGCACCTGGCAGCCGCGATAGGGAATTATCAGGTTTCCAAAGGATTTCCACCTTTGTTTATCAGCGTACCGGATCTGATGGATCATTTGAGAGCAACATTTCATCCAGAAAGCCGGGAAACTTATGATCAGAGATTCGAAGAGATACGCACTACGCCTTTACTAATTTTGGACGACTTAGGTGGACAAAATCCTTCTGCATGGGTAAAAGAAAAACTATACCAGTTATTTAATTACCGGTATTATTCCGAATTGCCTACGATTGTGACCACTTCAGTCCCATTGGACAAACTGGATGAACGATTGCTCACCCGGATTTTAGATCGCCGGTTGTGCAAGCAATTGGAACTCAACGTGCCATCATACAATCAGATTGAAGACTCAAGCCGAAGACCGCGAAAAACAGGCAGCCGAAAAGAAGGAATCTTTGATTTATAGAGGGGACTTATTGATTCTTAAGGCTCAATTCCCTGGTAAATTTTATTGCCAAAAGCAATAAACATCACTTTTCCCGGATTGACAGCAAACGCAGTGGCAATTTTCCCTTCCAATTTAAATGGATCTCCAACCTGCATGGATAATTTTTTCTGAAGAGTCATGCGCAATGAAAAATGATATAGGCTTTGTCCGGCGGCGTCCAGGAGGTAGATGGACGGATCGGGAGGCTGACTATATTGCAGTTGGGTAAATGTTGTATTTGGTACAACCACCGGTTTTTTTTCACCACCATTCACAGCGATCACATATGGGATCGGATCTTTACATTTCGTGGGCGAACCGAGAATATCACTATATATACAGCTTGTCATATGTCCATCTTGATGGAGCATATATAAGTCGTTGCCGTTCACAGAAAAATCCAGAGCATCCTGCATGGGTGGATTTCCTAAGTCAAAGAAATTGTATGGTTTATTGATGAACGCTCCGATACCACCCATATATACCCATACCGAGTTGGACTCTACATCCATCACGTAAAGTCGGCCACCATCTAAAGTGATCGCCTTCACTTTTCCCCAACCGGAATCGGGGGGGGTCAGTGTCATTGAAGTTGCCATTACTCCAGGACCGCAATATACAATATTACCTCTTCCATCCAATGCGACTAAACTGGCATCAAGCGAATTGCCTTTAGGTACAAGAGTAATATCCACAAATGGATCGACAATATAAGATCCGAATGGACCAGGTGCACAACTAAAAGTGGGGTCCATTTCAAACCCTTTTCCAGTCAAAATTGCCCGGAGTACCTGGCCACTGATGCTATCAAGCATATAAATATCAGTTGATGTTGAAACAATCTGGGTGATATTCACAGATGGTGGTAATCCATCCACGATTGCAGGGATGAATTCAATTCTCGCGATACCTCCGAGATCATCCAGAACATTCTGAGCTTGAGATCGGAGAGCGATAGCCTCATCGCTTTTCCCGTATTTATCTGCTTTATCCAATAAAACGACGGCGTTTTCCCAGGATTTTTGTTGTTCTGCTGGTGTTTGATTTTTACCAATTTGGGCAATGGTTGTTTTTGCCTGATTGAGGTAATAGTCAAACTGGCTGGTTTTACCCCTGGTAAGATACATGCTTGAAGCCGCCACGACAACGATCAGTGGAATTGCGATGGATATAAGGATCATAGCTGGATTTGGAAGGGCGGGCAGTTTGAATCCGCCTTCCGGTGTAATGTATTCCAAAGCTTGATTGAATGATTTTCCTGTTTTTACTGCAGCAGTTTTTAATAATTTTCCGGTAAAACCTGCTGTTTTTGAAGCTGCTTTTCCAGTCGAAGCTATTAATCTGTCAAATTTTTCTGTGTTTACTTTCTTGAACCGGATCTCAGCATCAGGATGTGGTGGCTTTTTCTCCTTTTTAAATTTCAAGAAGAATGATGATAAACCACTCTGAAAACGTTTGGTTGAGTTTCCGAAATCACGTTTTAATTCCAAAAATGCTTCCCGGTAAGATAACTCGGATTCTTCAATTTGAATATCAGGTTTTACCTGAGGTATGGGTTTCGCTGGCACTCCGGGAGATGCAGACTTTAAAGTCTGGACGGGTAAAGCTCTTGAAGAATCCAGTGGCTCATTGTTTGTTTCTATTACTGGTTCGACTACCTTATTTGTTTCCTTTGCTCTTGCAGAAATTGCCATGACCGGGATAGCTTTTCCATCAAGGTTTACCTGAACGGGTGGAGCAGGATTCATTTGCCTGAGAGGTTGACCAGCAATTACTGTTGAAGTAGATAATGGCGATTGTAATATCATACGCCCCGAACCAGGTTTTACCTGGATCAATAAGGCTCGTATATTTGGTGAGACCTGATTGAGTAGGCGGCGTTTCAGATAATCTAAGGCGATTGAAGGACTGCCACTTAAATTTGCCGGAGTCCAGGTGGCAAGAGGTTCAGGGCTGAATAGAATATATTCATCTGTTTTGATATTACCCAGGAAGAACCTTATGGTGATGGACCGACTTACCCCCAAACCGCGCCCTGATCCTTCGGGGTCATAATGGTGCTCTGTTTGCTCTTTGTTCAGTACAAAAGAATGCGTATAGCCTGAATGGCCAATATATACACGCTCTCCATGGATGACTGCGCAATTTAATAAAACTGTTACCTGCTGACCCCCAGGACTCTCTTTTAAGTTATATTCTAGTACGGCCTCATTTATTGTTTCCGCGATTTTCTTAATTCCACTTGTGACCGTACCTGACGATTGAAAATACTCCCGTAAAGCCTTCTCCAGGATCACCTGTATACGATCTTCTGCCAGACTATTCTCTCCAAATGGGGTGATCAGGACCATGAGAAAATCACCAGACCGGTTACGATTAGCGTTTTTTGGCGCTGGTTGAAACCGTAAACCCGGCAGATAATTCTGCTCATTACTATTTTTTATGTATAAGGGAAAAAGGTTTAGATCGAACACTATTAATACTACCTGTTATTATTTATGATAGGCTAATTACTTCTTTATCTGAACATATGTTGCAAGAATTTTACCAGCGTTAACTTACCTGGATTCCTAAACCTGAATCGTTGTTTTCGTTGCCCATGTAAAATCGGTGGAGGGATTATAATTCTTTTGTACTCATACATTACAACTATTATATTTATTATCATGATATTTAACTTCAGAGGAAAAATAATGCTATCGTTTGAAATAATCAAAGATCCTGGTGAGTGGGAAAAGATGAAGGATCAGTGGAATGACCTGCTCGAGAAATCCATTACACATGTTCCATTTTTACGATATGAATTTTTGGAACAATGGTGGCTTACCTGCGGCGGTGGTGAGTGGAGTAAAAGCGATATGCTGATCATCACTGCCTGGGACGATAAGAAATTGGTAGGAATCGCTCCATTATTTTATAAAATTAATGATCATGGCGACCCAAGCTTGATGTTGATCGGGAGTTATGAGATATCAGATTACCTGGATTTCATTGTTCTGCCAGAATATCTGGATCAGTTCCTATTGGATTTATTCGGTTTTCTAACCACATCAGAAATAAAAAAGTGGCAGGATATCGATCTTTACAATTTACTCGATTACTCACCCACATTAGCAGCAGTAGAAAAGGCATCCGGCCTTGTGGGTTGGAAGAGCGAAACCGAAATCCTGCAGAAAGCGCCATATATAACTTTACCTGGAGATTGGGATCAATATTTAAAAGGAATAGATAAGAAGCAGCGGCATGAAATTCGGCGAAAGATGAGAAGACTGGCAGAAAGTGGTCATCCCAACCGGTGGTATATAGTTGAAAATGCTGATCATGCAGAAGCCGAGATGGATGCATTTTTAGAACTAATGGATAATGATGAAGAAAAAAAAGCATTCCTCACCCCCGCTATGAGAATCCAAATGCGGGAAACGATGCGCTGTGCTTTTGATACCGGATGTCTTAATCTATCATTTCTGGAGATAGACGGGAAAAAAGCAGCCGGCTATTTCAGTTTCTATTACTTAAATCGATTATGGGTCTACAATTCCGGTATGAACCGCGAATTTACTGAGTTTTCACCAGGTTGGGTATTATTGGGTTATCTCCTTCAGTGGGCAAATAACCAGAAAATTGATGAATTCGACTTCCTTCGGGGAGACGAAAATTACAAATATAAATTTGGAGCCATCGATCGCAGCGTTGTAAGAATGAGAATCAGCAGAAAATAGGTTTCAGCTTTACTGAAGTAAAACCTGTTTTATTCCTAAGCATGAACCCCAATAATTATGAAGCTGACTATCTAAGGTCAGAAAACCGGATAAGGTCAATCCCGGCATTTTTCAATATTGCGCGAGTTGATTTTCTTTTCAACATGACCAACTCTTCTTCACGGCGAGATGTATAGGTACTGATCTGGTAGAGTCGGTCAGATAAGTAACCGGGATGACACATTAGCTCACTGGTGCCTTCCGGGAATCCAGTAATAATCTGTTGGATTATTTCGGGCTGGTCTTTATATAGGTAGAAAAAATTATCCATAAAGTGATCAGGATAGTTTAGTTTGATCAAATCCAATAAGTTATGTTCCTCGCGCGACTGACTTTCAGGTAGTTCTATTCCATCCGCAAAGCTAAAAGGAAATATCTTAATTGCAGGTATGTTTTCAACTTGTATTGGAAAACGAACAGGAAGTTGCAGCTCAATTGCCAATTGACAAAAAATATTGAACAATGATGGGTATAAGTGGATATGGTGATGACTATCTAAATGGTCCGGTACCCCAAAGATGGCTCGAAAGGCAGCAATTTGGGCTCGCCATTCTTTCTCAACCTGAGCTGGATGAATCTTATCAGGGTTGGCTAAAAGTTGTTCGGGTTTCATAAAATACCCGTCGAATCCTACAAGGGAGGAAACATCTACTGCAGGTAATATGGAACGACCCTGGGTGAGATTGAGATGCAGACCAATACCTAATTTTGCGCAATCATCTTTATTAACAGTAATTTTTTCATAGATCATTTCGTTTATCAGAACTGATGTACTTGTTACCACTCCAGTTTTGAAGGCTTCAATGATGCCTCTTGTTACCCCACCAGTGAGTCCAAAGTCGTCTGCGTTAATGATGAGATATTTTCCCATTTTATCCTTAATTAATAATTTCCATCTATAATGTTCTTTACATATTATATATCCAACCTGAATTAGTGTTATTTATCGAAAGATTTTTAAAAAACTATGTCATCTCCCATTCCCCCTTATTCATTAAAGATCAGTCAGAGGGCAAGAAGTGTCAGGTTACAGATCTCCCGGGAAAAGGGATTGATTATTACCATTCCAGCCGGATTTAACCAAAGGTTATTACCGGGTATCATTCAATCCAAATCAGACTGGATCCAAAAAACTTTTGAACATGTGAGCAAACTTCCACTGCGCAAACCTCAAACCCTTCCGGAAAGGTTGGAGCTTTTAGCGATAGGCGAAACATGGATGGTGGTTTATAGAACTGAACCTGGAAACAAAGTTCAAGTATTAGAACAACAAAGGGGTAAAATATTGATCATCACTGGAAAAATTAGCAGCAAACCAACTGTGAAAAGAACTATTAAGGAATGGGTTAGAGAAAGAGCAACCAGATTATTGCCTGATTGGACTGAACGAATTAGCCGAAAAACCGGGCTAACTTACAAGAATTTGACAATTCGTGATCAAAAAACCAGATGGGGTAGCTGCTCAACCTTAAAAAATGTAAATTTAAATCAAAAATTAATTTTTCTTCCCCCGCATTTAGTAGACTATGTCATTATCCATGAACTTTGTCATACTCAAGTAATGTCTCATTCCACTACATTCTGGAAATTAGTGTCAACATATTTTCCTGACTATAAAGAAGCAAGAAAACAACTGCGGTTTATCGCTCACGAAATTCCTTTCCAATAAGATCAGCTTGCGTTGGGAAATATTAATTACTGATCAAGATAATCCACATATCAGTAAAGCTATTTCACTGGCAACTAAGATCCATGCACAGTGTATCGGTATAATAATTGCACCAGTTGATTTGTAAACTGGATGCATTATCAAGTATAATATATGTAGTTTTAATAAATGATTTGCCTTGAAATTATTCAGGGATTTGGTTCGGTAGAAAGATGAAATGCTCTATAGCGTGATTGTTGCGCTATCTATATAGTTTTGGAGAAAGCTTTGCTCAATTTGGATCATACGCTCATGGTAGTGATGACTAAGACATTGGGATTTATTACCTGGGAAAAAGAATTCAGGTTTACTGATATGAATAATTATGAATTATTCCATAAATTGAGTTTAGGCAAGGACGTTATTTGATAACGTCATAATTTATTTCTCTTAAAACCTTTCATTTCATTTATATACTGTTGACCAGACCCGGAGAAGGAGATGGTCTTTTTAGGTTAATATGTCTGGCAGGATTACAAGTGTTGTTGTTCAGCATAGAAATCCAAACCGGGTAAATATCTATTTGGATGGGGAATTTATGTTTGGACTCCATAGACTGGCTGCTGCATGGCTCACCATAGGACAAGAACTTACTGACGAGCAGATAGAAAACCTAAAGACAAAAGATCTTGCTGAAGTCATCCAACAATCAGCGCTGCGTTTATTGAATTATCGACAGCGCACGGCGGTTGAAATGACAAAAAGGCTGATCATAAAAGGATATGACAAGGAACAGGTGAAAGCAGTTGTTGATAGACTGCAAGAAAACCATCTGTTAGACGATACTCAATTTGCTGAATCCTGGGTGAATGACAGAATTACACTTCATCCGCGGAGTAGGCGTTTGATGGCATATGAAATGATGAATAAAGGTCTGGATGGACAGGTTGTTCAGATAGCATTAGCTAAAGCTGGAGACGACACTCAACTGGCGGATGCAGCAGCACGAAAAGCGATGCATAAATGGGCAGATCTGGCAGAGTCGGAGTTTATTACACATTGCGCAGCCTTTCTTGGCAGGAAAGGATTTGCAGCTGGAATCTGTTTCTCTACTGCGCGCAATTTGTGGAAAGAACTCCAACGTGAAATGGAGCAGTAAATCAAAAGGGCTTCATTTAAATGATAAAAGGTGCGTATGGAAACGAATTGGATAGTGACTTTGGTAATATCGGTTGTGGTTTTTGTCGTCGGTCTGGTAATTGGATTCTTTTACAATAAGTACCAGATTGAAAAAAAGCTCAAGGAACAGGGGCAAAAAGCTGAGATCATCCTTCAGCGAGCGAAGGAGAGCGCCCGGTCAATCGAAATGCAGGCTAAGGATGATGCTTTAAAGATCCTCAAAAGTTCCGAGGGAGAGATCACCCGCCGCCGAACAGAAATGAGCCGTGAGGAGGATCGTCTTCAAAAAAGACGGGCTGAACTTGATATTCGGATTGAAAAACTGGAACAGCGCGAACAGGCTCTTAACAAACGGCAATCTGCTGTTGATAAACGTGTTAATGATGTAGAAAAAATGTATGCAGAACAGCTTGAAGAATTACAAAAAATTGGGCAAATGACGATCGAAGAAGCCCGCCAGGTTCTTCTTGCTGAAGTGGAGAAAGACGCGCGCTCAGACATGGCACGGATCATCCGGCAGATTGAGACAGAAGCCAGGGAAGACGGAGAGCGTAAAGCCCGTGGCCTGATCGCAGATGCCATTCAAAGGGTGGCGACCGATCAGGTTGCAGAATTTGTCACATCGGTTGTCCCCCTGCCAAATGAAGAAATGAAAGGGCGCATTGTTGGTCGTAATGGCCGAAATATTCGGGCATTTGAACAGGCCGCTGGAGTGGATGTGATCGTAGACGATACACCTGAAGCTGTTACCATCTCCTGTTTTGATCCGGTGCGACGCGAAATTGCGCGCCGATCCCTTGAAAAATTAATCCTGGATGGAAGGATTCATCCAGCATATATCGAAAAGATCCTTGGTGACACAGAACGGGAAGTGGATCGAATCATTGTTGAAGCCGGAGAACAAGCCGCCTTTGAAGCCGGAGTGGCTGGAATACATCCCGAAGTTTTGAAAGTCTTAGGCCGATTAAAATATCGGACATCTTATGGCCAAAACCAATTGGCGCATGCAGTGGAAGTATCCAAGATCGCTGGAATTCTGGCTGCAGAGCTTGGTGCAAATATTGAGATCGCCAAAGCCGGGGCATTATTACACGATCTTGGAAAAGCACTTGACCACAACATTGAAGGCACCCACGCCCAAATTGGTGCGGAGTATGCCAAACGTTACGGGGTTAATCCCAAGGTCGTGAATGCCATTGCTTCCCACCATCATGAAGTGGACCAGGACTCTATTGAAGCAGTAATTGTAGAATCTGCAGATGCGATCTCAGGTGCGAGACCCGGTGCCCGCAGAGAAGACCTGGAACAATATATAAAAAGACTCAGAGCGCTCGAAGAAATTGCCAATTCTTACAAGGGTGTTGCCCAGAGTTATGCCATTCAGGCCGGTCGAGAAGTACGTATTATTGTTCGCCCGGAGGATATTGATGATCTTGAATCAGCCCGGCTGGCAAGGGATATAGCTAAAAAGATCGAAGATACCATGCAATACCCCGGACAGATCAAAGTGACTGTCATTCGCGAAACGAGAGCGATAGATTTTGCCAAATAAAAATTAAGCCGAATCGAGCATGAATTTCATGTATCATGTGTTCGTGCCTGAACATCATCTTAAGGAAACCGAAACCAATGACTTATTGGTAAAGAGGTTCTTTGAGATGATTTTTTATTTCTGTAGTTGGCATTTGAATTAGGATATTACATAAGATGACAGACCATAAAATAGTGTACTCTAGCGAGGCTGATCGATATGACAGACTTGTTGCCTGCGAGGATTTTGCTGGTAACATTCTCAAAAATATTGAAAAAGTATCAACCATATTTCAGAAGGATGTCGTTGAATTTGGGGCAGGGACAGGCCGGTTGACCACCCTTCTGGCCCCTATTGTTAATAGTATTCAGGCTTTTGATTCATCATCAGAGATGCTAGGTGTGGCGGAAAATAAGTTAAAGATTTCCCCTAATAATAACTGGTATTTGGGGCAAGCCGATAACCGGTCCATTCCTGTTCCTGATCATTGTGCAGATATTGTGATATCAGGATGGAGCATATGTTACTTTGCATCCTGGAGTGGGGCGGAATGGGTAAAGGATATAAATAAGTCGCTCTCAGAAATGAAAAGGATCCTGCGGCCTGGAGGAAAAATGATCCTTCTGGAAACAATGGGGACGGGATTTGAGCGGCCAACCCCACCTCCGCACTTACGGGAATATTATCAACTATTATCAACATACGGATTCAAATCAGATTGGTTCAGGACTGATTACAAATTTGCCAGCCTACCAGAGGCAGTCGACCTTGTTAGGTTTTTTTTCGGAGACGAACTGGCCGGTGAAGTAGGAAAAAAAGGAAGCCATGTTTTGCCGGAATGCACTGGAATTTGGTGGATTGATTCTAAGGATTTACTATATCCCGAAGATCCTGAGGTGGTTAGATAAGGAAGGGGTTATGAACTCTTTCTTCTCCAACTGTTGTAGCTGCTCCGTGACCGGGGTATAGACGAACATCATCCGGAAGAGATAATATGTACTTTTCTATACTTTGGATCAATGTCCTGGCTGACCCACCTGGCAAGTCGGTTCGACCAACACCATGATAAAAAATGAGATCTCCACAGAATATTGTTTTTTCTTCAGGCAAATAGTAGACGACATGACCAGAAGTATGCCCTGGAGTATGGTAAACCCGAATAATGTTTTTCCCTAAATAAATAGTTCCTTGATCTAATGCAGGTTTGGGGTTAATAACAGGTAGTTCAAGATAAAATCCAAACTCTTTAGCTCCTCCTCCGGTGTCCCACAATCCCTGGTCATCAGGTTGTATGTAAATATCCAATGATTTTGACGTCGATTGAACCAATGTATTTACTCCCCCTATATGGTCAAAATGTGCGTGTGTGAGCAGTATCTTTTGAAGATCGAGCTTTTGGTTTTCTATATGTTTTATTATTGTTTCAACACCATAAGGCGGGTCAATCAATGCTGCTAATTTGGATTGATCATCTATCAAAAGATAGCAGTTGTTTTGCAGAGGTCCGAGTGTAAATACTTTAATAATTATGGGCATATTTTCATTAATTAACAAATTTGGATGGAATTAACTAAATCTTAACATAAATTTATTCAATTCATAACTTGATGATTGTATTCTATCAATAGTTGACCGATATTAGGGATATAAGGATACTTTATATGTCAAGAAGTGGATTCATCAGTAAGTCATCTTTTCTCACACACGACGTCACCGAAGTAGTTTGTATACCTCAAAATCGAAGTGAGAAAATTGCCAGATGGGTATCAGATTACTTTAGCCCACCGGTAATGGCAGCTGCTTCTTTACTTATGGTTGCCATTTTTGCCGGTAGTTCCGTTGTTTGGGGCAGTATAAGTGTGTTCATTCTATTTGGTATAGGACTCCCTACATTATATGTTTTTTGGCTGGTTAAGAAAAAATTGGTATCAGATTTTCATATTCCTATTCGAAGTCAGCGTATCCGTCCAATGGTATTTATGTTGGTGACGACCGTGATCTCAATTTTCCTATTAATAGGACTTCATACGCCACGGTTCGTGATGATATTAAGCTTAGCTGCTTTTGGACAATTAATAATAATTTTTATGATCACATTGAAATGGAAGATAAGTGGACATGCCGCTGCAGTCAGTACTTTTTCGGCATTATGCTGGTTATTTTATGGTTCTCTCGCAGGCTTTGTATTTATTCTTATCCCAATTGTTATTTGGGCAAGGCTGCGCTTAAAAAGACATACTCCATTGCAAACCTTGGGTGGCACTGTCCTGGGACTACTCACACTAGTGGTTACCATATACATTTTATAAAATTATTCTCTTTCCGGAGTGATCATTATTTCTTCGGTGGTTCGTAATTCTTTGGATATAAATTTTAAGCTCCCAAGGAAAATGAGTCCTATCGTTACTATAGCCACAAGGTAGATCATTTCCGGTTGATCTTGATATATGAAACCTGCAATCGGTGGGGCAATAATGAATGCAATTGAAGAAACAGTCTCAATAAACCCGTAGGCAATTCCCATTTGGGAAACGTGAATTAATGGTCTGGCTAGTGCCATTGAGAGCGATTTACATACCCTGAACCCGCCCAGGAAGAAGTATCCCAGCATATACCATGGCAAACCAGTTCCTTTCCAAATGATCATTGACGCCAGAAGAACAGCCAATTGGCCTGCTAAAAATCCTACCTTCGCGTTAATTGTTCCTAAAACTATCGCAAGGAAAGCATTACCCAGGCTTCCTATTGATCCAAGTGTGCCAATTTGACTCAAGGTCAGGTGCCGGTAATCTTGCATAAAGTTTGACGTTAATGGTTGAGGCAGGTAAGTACTTAGCATCGTGAAGAAAAGAACGCCAAGCAAAGTTAGGAACCTTCCATTATGGGTCAGGCGTTGGTGGTTTTCTTGTTTGTGATCCTTTTCAATGGATTGCTTCTGGGCAAAAAATACCATTATAGTGGAAATCACTAATATTCCGGTGGCGATCAGGTACACCATCTTTAATCCCAGATCGTCGGCAATTGCCCCACCGATCATTGGTCCAATGACAGCACCAAGACTGAATGCAGCAGATGCTGTTGTGAGGGCTCTGCCAATAGACCAATGACCTCTGGCATGGGTGATATAACTGTTCATGGGAGCCATGACAAATGAAGTGGCACCATATAATAACAAACCAATAATAAATCCGTTCAGGTTGGTAGAGAGTGCCATGATTCCTGCTGAAAGGGTTCCCAACCCCCACGAGGCCCACATAAGCGGAAGCCTCCCAAATTTATCACCAAGATAACCCGCTGGAATCTGAGTGACTGCCATAGCGATTCCCATCCCACCAAACACAGTTCCAATTAAAAGGGGACTTGCACCCAATTGTTTCAGATAAATGGGTTGGAAATAAATGAACATCCCTTCACCGATTCCCCAGGTGAACAATGAAATGGCTATTATCTTGAGGTTACGGTCCATAAATCTCTAAGATCCTAATGCTTGAAATTTCCTATGAAAATTTGAATTCAATTAACTAATTACCAGATAAGGTGATCAATTCCCTATCCATTGTACTGAGTGATTCACAGCCATCTTCTGTAACGACAATATCATCTTCAATTCTCACCCCACCCCTGCCTGGAAGATATATACCTGGTTCGATTGTAAAGGTCATTCCCGGTGTGAGAATCATTTCATTCTCAGAAAACATATATGGTTCTTCATGAGCTTCCAGCCCCAATCCATGCCCTATTCGATGAGTAAACTGGTTGCCATAACCTGCACCTACGATAACTTTTCTTCCAGAACGGTCGACATCTCCGGCAGGTATTCCAGGTTTAGCCGTATCCCGTCCAGCTTGATTGGCGTGTTTGACCGTTTCATATATTTTCGATAATTCTTCATCCAGGGGGCCTATGGCAATTGTCCTTGTAAGGTCAGATAAATAGCCTTGATGTGAAGCACCCCAATCGATCACAACTGTTTCGCCAGTTTGAATTATTCTATCTGATGGCTCAGCATGCGGATTGGCGCTGTTGGGACCACTTGAGACGATTGGTGGAAATGGCAATTCAGGATCAGATCCTGCCCTGAGCATGTTAATTGTTAACTCTGCGGCAATACTCTTTTCGCTCATGCCAATTTTTATAAGGGGAAGAGTATTCTTCAATGCTTGTTGTGCTATTTCAACTGCAGTACGCATCCGTTCAATTTCTGTCTGATCTTTTTGGATCCTCATTGAAGAGATTAAAGGTTCAATGGAAGAAAACTGTGGCGCCTGTACCGATTGTTGGATGAAATTTAATTCCAGGTATCTCATTCGGTTAGGTTCAATTCCTATCCGGGGAGAAGATAACTGATAGCCATTAAAAGCTGTTTTAATTACTGTACCCCAGAGCCCCGGATTATCGTTGTAGGTAAAACATTCCATGTCGGGTAAAGTTGAATTTAATTTTAATACTTCCAATTCAGGTAAAATCATGGCTGATTTACCTTGAGAGCTTAAAATGAACAGGGTTGGTCGTTCCATGAGGTGAAATTGCATGCCTGTTAAATAGACCATTGTTGGCCCGGGGTTTAAGACGATCAAATCCAGGGGACTTTTTTTGAGAAGGGTAGCAAGTCTTGAAATTCGGTTCACATTCATATATTATCCCGAAGACCAATCAATATCTGCGCTGGTCAATTATTATCGTGCTTATTACTACACAAGCTATAAGTTAACTGTTGTTTCTTGGAAGGGATATTATAAAGGTCGTCCCAGCGCCGGTAAGACTGTCAACCTGAATAAACCCACCATGCTGCTTGACAATTCGATGACAAATAGATAGACCGAGACCTGTTCCCCGCCCTGGATCCTTTGTTGTAAAAAAGGGTTCGAAAATCTTGGTAACTTTATCTGGAGGAATTCCCACCCCATTATCAGAAAACCTTACCTTAAACTCTTCATCCAAGAATGCTGTACTGATTTGAATAACACCTTTTCCCGATTCCATTGAATCCAATGCATTCAAGATAATATTTATCCAAACACTCTGCAGGTGGTCTTTACTGGCATGGATCATCGGCAGGTCTTCCTGCAAATTCGTTTTAATTTCCATTGAACGGCTTGCTAATTCATGCTTAACCAGTGACAATGCGTTGAGGACGGTTTCATTTAGGTCAATCGCAACAAAGTCATATTGTTCTTTCCTGGCAAATCCCATCAAATTTCGAACAACCTGAGAAGCGCGCAATCCCGCAATTTCAATGAGTTCCACTGATTCGCGTGCATCCAAAGAGTCTTCCGGCAGATCACGGCGGAGCAATTGTGCATTTGCGATCACAGCCGACAATGGGTTATTAATTTCATGTGCGACACCTGCAGCTAGTTGGCCGACAGCAGCCAGTTTTTCGGATTGTATCAGGTTAGCTTCCAGTCGTTTCTCCTGGGTTACGTCCTGTTCAAAGATGATCACCTGTGAAGGTTCATCCGACTCATCCAGAATTGCATAGGTCGATATCTCCCAATCGGTGATTTGATCATTTTTTATCCATTGCCGATCAGAGCGAATGGTACTTTTTTTAGATAGAAAGGTCTCATTTACACGGCAGCCCTGGCAAGGCTGACTATGATTGTAAAGTACTTCATAACAAATTAGTCCGACAAGATTATTTGGTTTTTGTTCAGCCCTGATCGATCGGCTTGTATTAATTGCTACAATCTTATATTTTCCATCAACTATATATATTGAAGTAGGTATGCTATCAAACATTGCACGCAGAGTATTGCGTGATTGCATTAATTCCCAACGCCATGCTTCCAGATTCGCATTATCGATTTTTTGTTGACGTACCATGTCGAAGTTTTTCATACTGAGCGTATAACACTCTGCAATGGTGTTTAGTATCCCCATTCTTTCTGACGTTACTTCTTTTTTGGCATTGAACGCTTGAATCAATCCAACAAACTCAGCATTTTTCTTTAACGGGAGCAATAAAGCTGATCGATAGGGTTGATCATTCAATTCATATAGATGATCAAATTCATTACCTGGTTTTACTAGATCCAGATAAAATGAGGTTTTGTTTGAAAGTTTATCAAAGAGGAATTGATCCTGGACTTGAAAACTATCTTCCAGAAACCAATCGTTACCTCCCCGGTATATCTTACGTTGAATTAGTCTTTTATCTTCTGGATCAAGAAGCAATATTACGGTGGCTTCTGATTGGCAAAACTTATAGACCAATTCGCAAAACCCTATTTGAACATGTTTGCTGTCGAGGTCTTGGTTTAATAGGTTGATAAGTAATTGAAAGATTTCGATTTCTTCTTGCATATCCATATCTTTGATGTTTTCAATACCAATATTCATAATTTATCCATTATCGTAATTTTACCTCACCAAAGGTGTAATAGTAGATCCAATAATTTTTTGAGGAATAAAATTCCCCGAAAATAAGTTCTTCGGGGATAAGGTCAATACGTGGATTAATTAAGGGTTATCTCGATTTGTTCGGTTAATTCTCATTTGTTCGAATAGTATATCCGTACCCTGGCACTGTTTCAATAAAAGTTGGTGCGTGAGGATCATCCTCAATGCGTTCCCGAAGGTTTTTTATATGAACACGAACCAGGTCCGGACTACCCGCATCAGTCGGATAATCCCATACTTCATCAAGCAACCGGGTGGGAGAAAAAATTTCACCGGGATGACTCATCAGGTGATATAGAAGGTCAAATTGTACTGGTGTCATACGTAACTTATTGTTTTTAGGTGTTATAAGTTCATATGTCTGTGTATCCAGTGTATGACCCCGGATACTGATCGCATGGGATGGTGGAGCCTGTTTTTCCTCTACTTGTTTTCCTTTTAACATGCCTTTGGCTTTGGGGAAAATATCTCCAAATGAAAAAGATTTTGCGGGTTCTTCAGCTTTAAATTTTACCTGGTTTTTTGTACGCCGGAGTATGGCCCTAATTCTTAACAATAATTCATCAAGATTAAATGGTTTGCTCAGGTAATCATCTGCTCCAGCGGTTAAACCAGTTATTTTATCTTCGTCTTTGGATTTTGCCGTCAAGAAAAGAATTGGAGTATCTTTCAACAACGGATCTGCTCGAACCTCGCGACAGACCGCATAACCATCCATCCCAGGCATGATCACATCAAGAATGATTATCTCGGGTGGTCTTCTCCTTGCAGATTGAAGTCCTTCGACTCCGCTATTTGCTATAGTTACATGAAACTCATCTCCCCGCAGACATCGATCTATTGTCCGCGACACAATCTCATCATCTTCAATTACAAGGATGTTAGTTTGTTTCATGTGCCCCATTTCTAATACAGTGACTAATGTATATGTAGATATTAAATTAAAAACGAAAAAAATACAAGTGTTTGTATTAGTGCAATTTTTGTTCCAGTGAATTTACTATTGTTAATTGACAAATTTCAGATTAGGAATAGGAAAATAAATTATGCGTAAAGAAACAAGACCAGTTTTTAGATTCATTTAACTCTGCTTTCACGAACTATTTATACCTTACATTATTACGAAGTGCTATTTTTATACCGGACTTCTAAATTTACTTTCCAGTATCTATGAAAGGTAGTGGCGTGATTCTCGTTACCCGATTGAATGGTTCGCAGTTTTATATAAATGCAGAGATGATTGAGGTGGTTGAATCAACCCCTGATACTGTTATTAGTTTAACTTCAGAGACCAAAGTTGTTGTAAAAGAAAATTCAGAAGAAGTCATTCGCCGGATCATTGAATACAAACGATTAATACTAGAAACTCCAATCAACAAGCAACAAAGTAGTCGTCGAGGAGCATAAGCATGGATCTAGGTACTATTTTAGGAATTGCCTTAAGTCTAGCAATTGTTGTTATGGTTATGATCCTGGATGGCGGTAATCCACTAGAACTTGTTTCTTTACCAGCACCAATTCTCTTGACCCTTGTCGGATCCATGATGGCAACCATGGCTACGACATCATTAAGTAGTATGTTAAAGCTGCCAAAATATTTCATCATTGCCATTAAAGAACCCCATTACAAGACAGAAGAAGCCATTGAAACACTTGCAAAAATGGCTGATAAAGCCCGTCGTGAGGGATTACTAGCGCTAGAAGAAGAAAGCAAAAAGATTAAAGATCCATTTTTGCAAAAAGGGATCATGCTGGTTGTGGACGGTGTCGACCCAGCCCAGGTGCGTGCGATCTTACACACACAGATAGAACACATGCAAAAAAGGCATGAAGTAGGAATTCATATATTTAATACTGCTGGTGGTTTTGCTCCTACTTTTGGAATTATCGGTACAGTTATGGGCTTGATCTCTGTGTTGAAGGAATTGGATAATCCCGCAAAATTAGCCGGATCCATTGCTTCTGCATTTCTGGCAACTCTATGGGGATTATTATCCTCAAATATGATTTTCCTTCCTCTTGGAGGAAAACTACAACACAAGGATACAGAAGAAGTAGCATTCAAAACCATGCTTCTGGAGGGAATATTGTCACTTCAAGCCGGGGAGAATCCACGAATTGTCCGTGAAAAATTACAAGCATTCCTACCACCTTCTGCGGTTGCTAAAGCTGCCGCAGGTACAGCAAAGAAAGAAAAGGCAAAAGCATGAGTCACGGAGGCGGTGGAGACCGCTGGTTGGTCAGTTACTCTGACTTCATTACCCTGTTGATGGTATTGTTTGTTGTTCTTTACTCCATGGGACAGGTGGATGTAGAAAAGTATAAAATGCTGGCCGAGAATTTACGCTCTGCTTTTGCGGGTGGCGGACCAGTAAAAGTTGTTGCCGCACAAATCAGTACAGCTGGAGGAAATTCCAAGGATGGAGCGCCAAATCCGATTGTAGTTCCTGGTATCCCAGAAAAACCACCTGTTTCAGAAGAAGTTGCCGGTGATCTATCCCAAATGCTTTCTGCGGCTAACTTAGGTTCAGAAGTAAGCGTGCAAACAAGTGTCGATGGAGTGCTGATTTCACTTAGCGAAAAATTATTATTTCCATCAGGATCTTCGTCTCTTCAGGAATCTGCTTACCCTGTTCTGGATACGATAATTGGTATGTTAAAAACAACAGAACATCAGATCAAGATCGTTGGTCATACGGATGATACACAACCATTAAATTCTGAATATTCCAATAATTGGGAATTATCCATAGCTCGGGCAATGATGATAAGTGATTATATGATTAAATCTGGTATCTCGCCTAAAAGAATGATAATTTCAGGAAGGGGAGAGTTTGATCCTATTTTTCCAAATGACACACCAGAACATCGTGCTTTAAACAGCCGTGCAGATATTGTTATTGTATATCAGATTGATTCAAACCTAATTACCTCAGGTAGTAAATTAAGCACCCCTTGATAAGAGGGAGGAAAAAATGAAAAAAGTATTAAAGATTTTTGGGATCATCGGACAGGTATTTTTGATCACCTTGGTAGTTGTTAGCAGTCTTCTTAGTCTGGCGTTGGCGTATATTGTTTTCGCACCGGATGATTTGCCTAAACCATTTTACTTAAACTATATTTACCCCACACCAGAACCCACATCTGATCCGCTAAACCTGCCATTGGAAGAGATTGCAACTGAAATTCCGGAGAAAGAAACATTGCCTGGCGAAGGGATCATGATCGACACTGGAACAAAGATAATCAACCTGGCTGAGCCAGGCGGAAGGAGATACATCCGTATTGGTGTCGTTTTGGAATTTGTCCCACCAGAGGAAGACCCTGAGGCAAAACCAGCCGCAGCAGAGGGTGAAGGTGAAGCAATAGATCCCGTAGTCGAAGAATTCACAAATGAAGTGAACGCAAGATTGCCGATGATCAATGACACTGTGATCACATTATTATCCTCTAAATCTTTTGAGCAATTATATACAACTGAAGGGAAAGAAGCATTAAGGATTGAAATTAAGGAAAAAATCCAATCACTGATGCCGCATGATGAACTTCTTGGCGTATATTTTACTGAATTTGTAGTGGAGTAAAGAATTTTATGCTGACACAAGCAGAAATTGATGCTTTATTAAGTGGTGCAATTGCCATCGAAGGAAAAGATGGTGGTGCTGATGTTAATTTGGCAGACATCATGGGCGGTGGAGCGCCAACTTCAGTTAAAGAACAACCTGACCCAGGTAGTAAAAAAATTACCGCATATAATTTTTGGTCACCTGACCGGTTTTCAAAAGAACAAATGCGTGCAGTTGAATTGGTCCATGAAGATCTTGCTGAAAAGCTGACAACCTCCATACCCACCTTTTTACGAACAAATTTGAAACCCCGGTTAGTACATACAGAACAGGGTAGATTCCACGATTTTTTAAAAGACTTACCCCCAAATGCATTGTTTCATATGATCACTCTGGCACCATTACCCGGGTACATGGTGGTTACTATCAGTCCCAACGTAAGCTACCTGATTCTCGAACAAAGACTTGGCGGGAAAATTGAAGGTGAGGCAAAAGAACGTCCATTGACAGATATAGACCAATCTTTGCTGCGTGGATTGGTCGAACACATGTTAAACGATCTTAAAAGTGCCTGGAGTAAACTGGTACCGCTCGAACCATCACTGGAAGACAGCACTATAAACCAGCATTGGGTTCAGATGGTGATGGGAAATGAAAAAGTGATGCTCCTCACTTTTGAGTTAACCATCCAGGGCACCACAGGTACGATGAATGTATACCTTCCATTTAGTACATTGAAACCGATCTCGGGTGTTCTTAATCCGCATGTTTGGATCTCTGGCAGAAAAGAAAAAGTGGTTGATAACACTTCCCGTGATATAGCCATGAAAAGTCTCTATAATGTACAGCTTCCCGTTCAAGTTCTGATGGGATCTGTAAGACTACAACTTGGGGAGATTATGAATCTGCAGTTGGGAGACATTATTCAACTAGATACAAAAGTAGATCAGCCTATCGTAATGCAAATAGCCAATCAGAAATTATTTAAAGTTTTCATCGGCAAAATCGGTACTCAGGTGGCGGTTCAAGTAGCCTCCTCGATGCAGGATGAAAACACAGGTAATAGATTAATGAATGAGGTAACCGTATGACTGAATTAAATCCGCAGGAAATCAGCACCACTACCACAGGAGCAATGCAAACCAATGACCAGAAGCCACAAACATCTTTAGAGATGTTGATGGATGTTCCATTGAATATCTCTGTTGAACTAGGTCGAAGTCACATGACTTTACGCCATACATTGGAATTGGTACAGGGATCGGTGATCGAATTGGACCGGTTGGCAGGAGATGCAGTGGATATATTGGTAAATGAACGTTTATTAGCGCGAGGGGAAGTTGTTGTTGTGGATGATAAATTTGCAGTCCGCATCACCGAATTAATTGATCCAAAATTGAAGCAGAATGCAGGTTAGGAAGAATTGAACAAAATGGATTGGTATCAGAACTTCCTCAAATGGTTCACTTCCAGGCCTCGTTGGATGCAAGTTGTTTTCATTCTCTTGCTGTCAGTTCTTGTTGTCATTGGTTTTTGGTTGACAGACTATCAAACAGGAGATTCAACCGCATCCATGGTAGATTCGACTGCCTGGATCCTCAGCGCAATTCTTAAATTTGGAATAGTTCTCCTATTGATCTACGGTGCAGCAATTATTTTACGCCGCTGGCAAGTGGGTGGCATAAAAAAGAATAATCGCCGGATGAAAATTCTAGAAATATCAGCATTGACGCCTAGACGGGCTATATATTTAGTTCAGGTGGATGGACAAACATTCATGCTTGGAGCTACTGACCAAAGTGTAAACCTGATCGCAGAAATTGACCAAATGGAAGCAGCTGTTATTGAACCATCTAGTATTTTTGCCGATGTCCTAAACCAAGCTGGAGACCGCCTTGATGTTCTTCCTGGAAAATCAAATGAATCGAAATAGAAATCGCATCATAATCATCATATTTGCTGCCTTTGCAACGTTGCTCTTAAGTTCCTGTGCAGCCAACCCTGAACTCGCTGCACCAGGCGTGACTTTATCGGTAACTCCGGATGGCCAACCACAGCAGGTAACAACAGGCGTCCAACTGCTTGTTCTATTAACAGTCCTCTCCGTGGCACCTACGATCCTCATCCTGGCAACTTCATTCACCCGAATTGTAATTGTTCTTTCGATGTTGCGAAATGCGATCGGGACTCCTTCCATTCCACCAAACCAGGTTGTTATTGGTTTATCGCTATTATTGACGTTTTTCATCATGTCACCGGTTTATGGGAAGATCAATGAAGAAGCAATTCAACCCTATGTAAAAAACGAGATCACCCAGGAAGAGGCGTTTACCCGTGCGGTTGACCCGATTCGGGAATTCATGTTCAAACAGACTAGGGAAAAAGATATTGCTCTTTTTATGGATATGAGCGGTAAAGAGAGGCCAAATACTGTAGCAGATATTGATACTGTGGATCTTTTTCCTGCATTCGTGATCAGTGAGCTGAGAACAGCTTTCACCATGGGCTTTATTATCTATATACCTTTCCTGATCATTGACCTGGTTATTTCAAGTGTATTGTTATCCATGGGTATGATGATGCTACCTCCTTCCCTGATATCTTTACCTTTTAAAGTCCTTCTTTTTGTTTTGGTAGATGGCTGGTATTTGATTGCAAAATCCCTGATGTTAAGTTTTATGAATTAGAGGAATCATGACGGAATCTTATGTTCTTTCTCTCGCTCAAAATGCTGTCACAGTCATGCTCATTCTTGCCGGACCTGTTTTACTGGTAAGTTTAATTATAGGAAGTCTGATATCCCTGGTTCAAGCAGCCACCCAGATAAACGAAGTGACCATGACCTTTGTGCCCAAACTTATTGGGATTGGTCTGGTAATGGCGCTACTTGGTTCCTGGATGTTGCAGCGCCTATTGGTTTTTACTTCAAACATTTTTACCAGCTTACCCAACTTTGTGAAGTAAGGATAAAACTTATGATATCAGGAAAATTGGATCAAATCCTTGCACAAGTGGAAAAAATGCGCCCTATGCCAATGAGCGTTACGCGGATTTTAAATGCTCTGGAAGACCCTAATAATACTGCAAGTGTTATAAGTGATTTAATCGGCTTGGATCAAGCTCTGGCAGCTTCGGTGTTGCAGATGGCTAATTCAGCCGGGATGGGCTATAACGCAGTGTGTTCGTCTTTGACAGACGCTGTCATGAGGTTAGGGATTAAGAGGGTGAAAATCCTGGTTTTGGGCGCAGCTTCATCTGGACCTCTGACTCGCAGGTTGAATGGTTACCGCCTTGGAGCAGGAGAGTTGTGGAATCATTCTGTTTCCACAGCCATGATAGCACAATGGGTATCCAGATATTTACATTATCCAGATCCCGAAGAAGCGTATGTCGCTGGTTTATTACATGACATGGGAAAACTGATCCTCGATCAATATATGATGGTTGATTATTCCAGGTTACTGGATATGATGCAGCAATATAACCTTGCGATGTGGCAGGTTGAAGAAAAATTGCTTGGTATTGATCACCCTACTATTGGTTCACTGATGGCGAAAAAATGGAATTTTCCAGTGATCCTGGTGGATGCAATTCGTTATCATCACGCTCCTTCATTAGCCAGAACCATGCATAAGCTGGGGGCAATAATAAACGTGGCGAATGTTTTCAGTAAAGACAGTAAGTACATTTCATCAGACCCTAATGGGGGAAGGGTTCACCCGGAATCTTTACAGATATTGAACATGGATGATGTGATGTTTGATCGAATGCGGATTCAATTACAGGATTTTAGGGCGAATCAAGGGAGTCGGGGTTAAATTAATGATGGGAACTTTATCTCCATACGCTGTAATATTAATGCCGGATCCAGTTGAGCGTGACCTGGTGGCATTAACTTTGTTGCGTTTAGGCTGTTCTGCGGTGGCGTGCAAAGATATTATTGCAGCCGATGAAGCCATTGAAGTTCGTAAGGTCGACCTATTAATCATTGATGTAATTCTGCCTGGTGGAAGTGGCCTGGATCTTATTATTGAATGGAAAATGAGGAAAAACCTGTCCAATTGTCGGATCATCATAATATCCGCAATGCGATTTCCTGAAATTGTGAACCACGCCAAACTTGCCGGGGCAGTAGATTTTCTTGTGAAACCAGTAGATGTAGATATGATCATCCAACGGATATCTAAATGGATAGAAAAGTGAGTTATCGGTAATCGTAAATAAAACTTTAATTAATTCCACGATTTTTTTACGCTTAATTTAGACCTGCTTCATCTCCCCTTTACTGACAATAAAAACCATAAGAATTATTCTAATATCAGACCGATAAAGAGCGGCTATTATGATTGTATCAATTGCCCAAACACAAATATTTATACTGGTTTTCACCCGGATCATGGCCATGGTTATTCCTGTACCAATTCTGGGTGGGCAATCAATCCCTGCTCAAGTCAGGATAGGTTTAGGTATTATTCTCAGTGTAATCCTGATTCCCTGGCAACCCCTTGGGCCTGAAGTACAGGAGCTTGGGTTACTAGCCTTTGCAGCTGCAATATTGCAGGAATTGATCATCGGCACGTTAGCTGGTTTTGCAGCTACACTCACATTTGGTGCGATACAAATAGCTGGCGAAATGATGGGACTCGTAAGTGGATTTGGAGCAGGGAATATTCTTAACCCAGCCCTTGGCTCAAGCGGATCAGCACTCGATCAATTATTTATCATGGTCGGTATGATGCTGTTCATTGTTCTTAATGGACATCATTATTTCCTAATGGCTGTTCAAAAATCGTTCACAATTCTACCAGTCCACTCGACACTACCTTTAACGGATCCGTTAATCCTGATAACTATGACAGCTAAGCTAATCACCACAGGAATTCAACTTGCTCTACCGGTGATTGGTGCATTGCTGTTGGCGGATATCAGTATGGGTCTGTTATCAAGAGTAGCGCCGCAAATCCAGATCTTCTTTTTAGGATTGCCTGCCAAAATTGGATTGGGTATGTTTGCGGTCGGATTGACATTCAGCGTCGCATTTCCAATTATGCGGGAATTATTCTATAAGACAGGTCCCAGAGTTCTGGAACTGATAGCAAAGTAAAAAATGTCAGATAAAACTGAAGCCCCAACCCAGAGAAGATTAGATGAAGCCCGAGAAGAGGGTAAGGTTGCCCGCAGTACTGAGCTAAATACTGCTGCGATCATGCTGGTAGGCGCATTCTTACTTAAAGGTCCCGGGACTGCCATGGTCAATGTAATCAAAGAATTGATTATTACAACCATTAATACATTACCGACAGCAATAATCACAGAGGCCAGCCTGCGTACAAAGCTCTTTTCTCTGGTCACAACGTTTGCACCCGCATTGGGTGTGATCATGATTGGATTGTTGGTTACAGGTGTGGCTGTAACTGTAGTACAAACCGGGTTTTTATGGTCAGGAAAAAAGATCGGTTTTGACTTTAAACGTCTTAATCCGATTACCGGGTTACAGCGCATATTCTCCGGGTCAGGTCTGATCGAACTTGGGCGTGCTTTACTTAAGCTAGTCCTTGTTGGATGGGTGGTTTACTCATACTTAAAGAATCAAATTTCCGCATTGACCGACCTGGGACAAATGGATCTTGCCACCGGAGTTTCCAAATGGATCGATCTTGCTTCCACATTGGCAATAAGGGTCGGATCAGCCTATGTGGTGCTTGCAGTAGCTGATTATGCTCTTCAACGCTATCGTTTTATGCAGTCTATGCGGATGACAAAAGAAGAGATCAAAGAAGATTACAAACGATCAGAAGGCGATCCTTTCTTACGTGGCAGGATCCGTGCTCAACAAAGAAGGATTGCCAGAAACCGGATGATGTCCAATGTTCCAAAAGCGAAAGTAGTCATCACCAACCCGACACATTTTGCCATCGCCCTGGACTACAATCCGGATAGTATGACTGCACCGAGGGTATTGGCCAAAGGTGCGTTCCATGTTGCACAAAAGATTGTCGATATTGCCAGGCAAAATAATGTCCCAATAGTACAAAATATTCCACTGGCAAGAGCATTATATAAAGCTGTAGAAGTAGATCAAGAAATATCACCGGAACTTTATCTGGCGGTTGCCGAAGTACTCGCTTATGTATACCGGTTAAAAACACCAGTTACTCGCATGCAGCCTTCTGCTGCCTAAAGTATTAGAGGAGAGAAATTCGATCATGGTAGCAACAACACCGTCAAAACCATTTTCTTCGCTGCAAAATCTGTTAAAGTCGAAAGACCTGGCGCTGGCTTTCGGATTGATCATCATTGTTGGATTATTGATCATCCCCATGCCGGCATCGGCTGTGGATCTACTTGTTGTTGCAAATCTCGCCCTCTCCATCGGTGTCATTTTGCTGACGATGTATATTTCCCAGCCAATGGAATTCTCTGTATTTCCGACTTTCCTGCTGCTGGTTACTCTACTTAGATTGGGTATTAATATTTCTGCAAGCCGGTTAATCCTGCTTGAAGCGAATGCCGGAAAAGTCATAGAAACATTTGGAACAATGATCGTTGGCGGCAATTATGTGGTTGGAGTTGTCATCTTCCTCATGCTGATGATCATTCAATTTGTGGTTATTAACAGCGGTGCCGGCCGGGTGGCAGAAGTGTCGGCCAGGTTTACATTGGATGCCATGCCTGGTAAACAACTCTCGATCGATGCCGACCTTAACGCAGGACTGATCGATGAGACAGATGCACGTGCCCGCCGCCGGGCGATAGAAACTGAAGCAGATTTCTACGGGGCAATGGATGGCGCAAGTAAGTTCGTACGTGGAGATTCGATCGCTGCCATCATTATTATGCTCGTTAATGTCATCGGCGGATTCATTATTGGCATGCTACAGCACAATATGGATATTATGAAAGCATTACAGACCTATACCCTTTTGACAGTAGGTGCTGGTTTGGCTATTCAGATCCCTGCCCTTCTGGTTTCCTCCGCAGCAGGCTTGATCGTTACCCGTTCTACATCTGAAAAATCACTGGGAACAGACCTGTTTGGACAACTTTCCAATTTTAATTCCCTCACCGTTGGTGCTGGAATAATCGGTTTGATGGTTTTCGTGCCCGGATTACCCAAGTTACCAATTATCCTGGTCAGCGGTGGATTAGGGACAGCAGCCTATATTGTTCAGCGAGCCAAAGAAAAAGAGAGACTACAAATTGCTACCCCTGCGGTAACAGCGGTTGCAGAAGAACCTGAAACACCGGAAGATATGTTGAATATGGTGGTCATTGATCCGATGGAATTAGAGATCGGCTATAACCTTATTCCTTTAATTGATAATGATGCTTCAGACAATTTGCTGCGTCGAATCACCGGAATACGCAGACAGATCATGGCTGAGCTAGGGTTGATCTTGCCAGTTGTACGCATCCGTGACAACCTTCGATTACAACCCACCCAGTATCGGATCAAGATCCGCGGACAGGAAGTAGCCAAAGGTGAGTTAATGCTCGATCATCAACTTGCCATACCGGGTTCTGAGGCAGATGAAAATATGAAGGGCATAAAGACCACCGAACCTGCTTTTGGTCTTCCAGCCTTATGGATCACTGATGCCGAGCAGGGTCGTGCGGAATTGATGGGGTACACAGTTGTAAATTCACTCTCTGTATTAAGTACCCATCTGACAGAACTGGTTCGGGGCTATGCACCGGATCTATTGAACCGCCAGATGGTCCAGGAAATGTTGAATCAACTAAAAGCGCGCAGCCCGGCTTCTGTTGAAGGAGTCATTCCTGAGTCAATTACGCTAAGTGATTTCCAATCGATTTTACGCAACCTGCTCCGTGAACGGATTCCGATTCGCGATCTTAGTGGAATTTTGGAAGTGGTTGCCAATAATTCTTCCGTTACCAGAGATCCTAATATTCTTGCTGAGGCAGTCCGTCAGACTATGGCACATACTTTATCATCGCTCTACAGGGATGATACAGGCACATTACACGTATTTACGCTGGCACCCCAATTAGAATCAGCTCTACGCAGTTCATTAGGGGCTACAGATACAGGTGTTGGATTCCAGATCGATGCTTCGCTTGCGCAGGCAATATTGAATAAAACAGGTGAACAAATGGAAGTTATTGCACATCTGGGATTTATGCCGTTACTGCTATGTCCACGTGAACTGCGGCTGGCTTTCCGTCGTTTAGTGGAGCAAACATTACCAAATTTGATCGTTCTGGCGTATTCCGAAGTAAGCACTGGTACAAAAGTAAAAGCTCACGGTATGGTTGAAATGAATTAGGCGGTGTGATATGTTGACTAAAACTTTTAGAGCACCCAATATGCTGGAAGCATTGCAAGAGATCCAAAAAGAACTTGGATCGGATGCAATAGTTCTATCCATGCGCGAAATTCCAGCTGGACCATTATGGCAAGTCTGGAATAAACCGGGGGTTGAAGTTGTAGCAACCCGTTACATCTCTGGCAATAAGCAACTTGAAAGAGCAGTTGAAGATCAATCCGAACAAAAGCATAAAATACCCGTTACACCAGGGAGAAAAGAAATTGAAGCGATACTGAATGCCATAGCCGAAAAAAATCAAAATGTATCATTTGATAAAGGACTGGCATCTTCTACAAAATTCAAGAAAAGTGAGATTATCGAAGAAACAGAGAAACCACTTTCATGGGAACCACCGATTATACGTAAATCCATAGAACCTCAGCCACAATCTGGAAGTGAAAAACCTGCCATCCAAGCTCTGGAAAACGTAGTTAGGGAATTAAAAGAAGGACAAAGACCCCATCTTGGAACACTTAGAGAAGAGGTTTTGGAAATTCCTCCTGCCCTGCGAGCAATTAAAAAAAGAATGCTCGCCCAGGGGATAGATATGGCACTTGTAGAGCATATTATTAGTACCAATCTGAATGCTATTAGCCCGACTATTCTAACTGATGAGAATCGGCTAAAAAAATTCATGATGAAACAATTGGAAGCTAGTTTACGCCCCCAGCAGAATTCGATGGCAGTGATTCAAAGTCGGGTGATGTGCCTGGTAGGATCGAGCGGTTCAGGAAAAACAAGCACGATCGCTAAACTGGCTGCATATTATTCAAAGACCCTGGGTAAAAAAGTTGCGTGGGTTTGCGCAGATACAATTAGGGCGGGGGCGATCAGTGAAACTAAAACTTATACAGATGTTATGGAAATCCCCTTATTCTTTACTTATTCACCACAGGAATTAGTGGAAGTTTTGGAATCTCAGAATGATGCAGACCTCATCCTCGTTGATACTTCTGGAATCAGTATGGTGGATGAGGACAAGATCGTAGAATTAGGTTCTTACCTGTCTGTTCTGCCGGGCAGATCCATATACCTTACAGCTCCAGCGACGATGAAAGAAGCTGATATCTACCAAGCCATTTCAACATTTAGCCCATTTAAGATCCGCGGATTGGTGGTAACCAAGATGGATGAAACATTTACTTATGGATCAATTTTTAATGTGACCAATAGATCAAAATTACCGGTTTTGTATTTTACTAATGGCCATCAGGTTTTAGGAAATCTGCATCAAGGTACCCCGATAGGTCTCATCGCTTATCTGTTTGGGGAAGGATGATTGCAATGAGCCCGAAAAAAGACTCTTCAAATGTAAAAGAATCTTCAGCTGGCTCCAAAGGCCAGAGATTGCCAATATTATGGGAAACTATAAATACCTTTTCGAAAATCATAGTGACCCTATTAGGATTAGCCGTTGCAATTGTCTCATATTATTCCGGCAGTGGGTTCTTGATCTCTTCCATTCGGGCAGGTGCAGCAATGTTAGGTGTTGGATTTTTATTTTGGTTGATCTACTGGATGGTGGTCAAAGGATCGATCAGGATGATGAATGACTTGGCCAGAAAACAGGAAGAATTCAATACACAAAACCAAAATGGATTCATGGAATACAAGGTGTAAATGAATCATGATTAATCAGATGAATGAAACCGAGCTGCAAAAACAATACGTTTCCATGAAAGATGTCAATGCACGGGAAGAAATGGTTCTGCGATATGTGTCACTTGTCCATTTTGTGCTGGGCAGGCTGGGAATCTCTCAAGGATCCGGGAATGATTATGAAGACCTGGTAAACCAGGGCTTAATCGGATTGATCGAAGCTGTTGACAGGTATGATCCAAAATTCAATACTCAGTTCAGCACTTATGCTACCTTCCGTATTCGAGGGAAGATCCTCGATTACTTACGTTCCCTTGATTGGCTATCCCGAACAGCCAGACATCGAGCACGGGATGTTCGCCAGGCGATTAATTCGCTCACTGACCTAAATCAACGGATACCGACTGATAGCGAACTGGCCGAACATATGAATATGGATATTGGAAAAGTTCAACAAGCTTTGATGGATTCGAGCAGGGTAATTGTTTCTCTTGATGCGGTTGTAGATTATGATGAGGAAAATGACGCATCTCTTTACGAAACAATTGCAGATGAAAATCAAAACGATCCTTCAGATATCATTGGAGAAAAAGACCTTATATCGAAACTTACTGAAGTGATCAAACAACTCCCGGAGCGGGAGCAGACACTTCTTTCTCTTTATTACTATGAGGAACTTACTCTAAGTGAGATAGGCACTGTTTTGGGGGTCTCAGAATCCCGTGCCTGTCAACTACATGCGAGAGCGGTTATGACTCTACAAGCACTCCTGACGAAGGGAGATAATAATGACTAACACGATCATTCCCGGTTTACTGCACGACACACTGAATTTGGTCCAACTGGCGAGAGAATCTGCCCTGGTACAGGGAAAAGCGAAGCAGGCGAATAAGCTGACTCCTGTAATGGATGATCTAAAGAACATGGTTCAAACCTCTGATCAAACAAAACCACCCACGGCTTCCGGTGGTGTTCTGATGCAATCTGATTTCAAGAAACTATTAGATGCAGCCAAAACTGTAAGCGGTAACCAGAGAGTATCAACCACAACAAATATTGCTGAACGTAATCAAATGGTAAGGGCAATGTCTGGAAGTAACATGCCGGAGGTCGATATTGCCCGACAGCTTGGAATGACACGTGAAGAAGTGCGGATGATCACAAGTTTAAGCTCAAGGTAAGGAGATAGGGATGATTAAAGGACTTTACGCAGCAGCTTCAGCCATGTTAGCGGGAATTAACCGTCAGCAGGCTATTGCCCATGATGTAGCTAACCTGGATACACCAGGTTTTAAGCAAGTGCTTACCTCTTTGGATGACTTTAAAACCACCCAGATCATGAGATCCAACCCGAATTCATTATCGGACCCTGTGACCTTTTTGGGCAGGCTGGGTTTGGGAGTGGATTCATCCAAAGATTCAACAGATTTTTCGCAGGGTGGTTTGAAACAAACTGGCAATGAATTCGATCTGGCTATCGATGGAAATGGTTTTTTTAGAATCAAGACCCAGGCTGGTGAACGTTATTCACGGGATGGGAGATTCATTAAAGATGCACAGGGTACCCTCACCACAGTTGATGGAAACCAGGTTTTGAACGCCAGTGGTCAGCCGATAAAGCTTACAGATGGTGAAGCATCCATAGCACCGGATGGAACAATAACCATCAATGGTACAGCTGCCGGGCAAATCGGTATAGCCAGTTTTCTTGACCCCGCAGCCCAATTAACCCGGGATGGGGAGAATACATTCGCATCTGCTGGTGCACCCAATGGGACCGAGAAAGGTTCTATGGCCCAGGGGTATCTGGAAATGTCAAATGCCAATCCAACCCAATTGATGACCCAGTTGGTAGAGGTTTCGAGATCTTATGAAGCCGCCCAACAAATGGTTCAAAACCAGGATGAATTATTGGGTAAAACGATTGCTTCGCTAGGTCGTATTGGATAATTACAGAGGAGAAAAATAAAATGACCGGATCACTCTTTCATGTTTTGAACATTTCCCGCATTGATATGCTGGCAAAAACAGATGACCTTGATATTGTCAGCAATAACGTAGCCAATATAAACACTGCGGGTTATCGAAGTAACCGTGGCAATTTTCAAGAGATGCTGCAAAAACTTAACTATGAAGGTGTCAATTTAGCATCCAGTCAGTTAATTGTAAAACAAGGTGCGATCCACCAGACTAAAAATCAATTGGATATTGCCATACAGGGTAATGGTTTTTTTGGTGTGACCATCGCTGCAGGAAAAACCGGATATACCCGGGATGGACAGTTCTTACTTGATTCCACGGGAAAGATTGTAAATGGAAATGGAAACCCATTAGTCTGGACTGGAACAATTCCTCCGGAAACTACTGAAATTCAGATCCAACCAGATGGTATTGTTCGTGCTTTGGCAGGTGATGTGTGGACTGAAGCAGGTACAATTCAACTTACACGGTTTGCGAATGCTAGCGGATTACAAAATTCAGGTAATAATATTCTAGTAGAAACCCCTGCTTCCGGTACACCACAAAATGGGGCACCTGGATCACCCAATTTTGGATCGCTCCTCTCGCAATCAGTTGAGGACTCGAATGTAAACTATGCCGATGAAGTGACACATTTAATGGCACTTCAGAGAGGTTTTCAAATGAGTTCCCGCACTTTTCAGACGACTGACACGATGATCACTCAAGCCATCCACATGAGAAAAACTTAAGTTTAGAGAAAGATAACCGATAACCATATTACGGGTGTTATTGGCAAATGACCGACAAAATTTGGAGGTGAATAATAATGAAAATAGATAATAATATACTCAATCAACTGCAAGCTAACAAAGCTGAACCTGCTCAGCAGGCTGAAAAACAGCAGAAACAGGTTGAGAAAGGTTCACAAGCCCCAAAAAAGGATACTCTTGAAGTTTCCGAGAACGCACGCTTGCTTGCGAAAGCCAGTGCAGCGCTGAACGGCGTTGAAGAATCCCGTTCACAAAAGGTGAATGACCTGAAAGAGTTGGTCAACAGTGGAGAATATAAAGTTCCCCATGAGGAATTGGCGAAACGAATCGCATCAAAAATTGACATAAAACGGTAGAAAAAAATGCCAGAAAATACCCGAACCCGCATGCTGCTCCCCAACCTGGAAAATGTTCTTGTCCAGGAATTTAGATTGGTCCAATCCCTGATTGACATTACTCGTGATGAGCGAAATTTCTTACCCACATCCAATGCAGAAGATTTGATGAGCCTGGTTGAGAAAAAAGAAAATGTCCTGGATCAAATGAGTTTATTGGAAGAGCGGCGGCGTACATTGCTGATTGATCTCGCGCGGGATCTTGGTCTCTCGCTGGAGTCTACATCTCTAGGAGATATACTTCCCTGGTTGGATCCGACCACTGCCGGCAGGTTAAACCGCCTCAGTGAAGGTATTGCCATGTTAGTCGGACAAGCCCGTGACCTAAATTATGGCAATCGGGCAATGGCTACTTCTGCTTTGGATTGGCTTGAATCGACCAAGGCATTTTTGTATGGATATTATCAGAACCAGTTGGCATATACTGCGCCAGGTTCCTCCATTTCACTTGAGCAGCCAGCATCCTGGGATGTGGACCAAAGGGTTTAAAGGGATATCATGCCTAATTTATTTGCAGGTATCAATTTATCTTTACAAGCTCTGCTCAGCCAGCAAACTGCTGTAGAAATTATTGAGCATAATGTAGCCAATGTGAACACTCCCGGTTATCGCCGGCAGGAAGCAGTATTAAAAGCTGGACTAGCTGTTGCCAGTCCGGGTGCCACATACAATTTGGGTGTAGGTCAAATGGGCACTGGGGTATCTGTAGACCGTATTAAGCGCTTCACACTCGACTTTTTTGATACGCGTTACAGGCAAGAAATCGAAGGTTCCAAGCAATGGGAGGTCCAGAGTAATATTTTGCAGACCCTTGAAGCTGGCTTTGCCGAGACTTCCACTGATGGAGTACTACCCAAACTGGATGCTTTTTGGAGTGGCTGGCAGAAACTGAGTGTGGATCCTTCGAACACCAGCCTACGGTCCGAAGTGTTGGATAATGCCAAAGCCCTTGCATCGGCACTGAACTCACGTGCGCAGATGGTATTAAACCTGCAAATGGAACAGGATCTTGTGATCGATCAGCGAGTGGAGGAGATAAATGGTGCTGCCGACCAAATTGCCAGGTTAAATAGTGAAATTACCCGGGTCATTTCGATTGGTGAACAGCCCAACGACTTATTGGATCAACGGGATATGTTATTGGACCGACTGGCTGAGATCGCAGGGGCTACATCATCCAAGCAACTCAACGGTGAGGCGGTTGTAGCAATTAATGGACATGTTCTTGTCCAGGGGCAAACCAGCTTTGGCCTTACTACTGAAATGGATCCAGCTAACCATAATTTTGCTCAAATAAAATGGGAGGATGGTCAGGTGCTGATCACTCGCACAGGCGAACTGGCCGGTATCCTTGACGCACGTGACAATGTAATGGACGATCAGATGACCGGCTTTAATAATCTATCCCAGGCATTGATCTCCAGAGTGAATGAATTACATCGTTCCGGATTTTCTCCCGGTAAAGTTGTCACAACTTCGCTTATTCCTGCAACCGTAACTAAATTAGGGGGTGGTTCAGTAGCTACCGGTCAAACAGAAATTGCTGCTGGTTCGTATTCAGTTGAGAGTCGACTAAGCGCAGGAGTCTGGCAGTTCCGGGTATTGGATTCAACCTCAACTGCTGTAAATATTCGATTGTCTGATGGATCCGGTTATAGTGATCAGTGGCAGGATATTCCCTCCTCTTCTGGAACTGCAGTGCAATATGATACCGGACGCGGATTAACGATCACATTTGGAAGTGATCTGGCACTTTATAGCCAGGCTACTGTAGGTGCAGGAGCAGCCAGTTTATCATTTACACCGCAACAGGATTTCTTTACCGGTACCAGTGCAATGACCATGCATGTTAATTCAAGTTTGGATGACACTTCATTGATCGCTACCGGATTAAATCCAAATGCAGCCGGAGATGGCGAATTGGCGCGATTAATTGCCAATATCCGCGGGGAACCATTACTGAACAGCGGGACAGCCACTGCCAATCAATATTTCACCGGAAAAGTTTCTGATCTTGGGTTGGATGTTGCCCGTTCGAAAGCCAATGCAGAAAATAGAAAATTGGTATCGGATGCTATGAATAACCAGCGTTTATCGGTGACAGGGGTTTCATTGAACGAAGAAGCTGCAAATTTAGTGAAAGCTCAAAAAGCCTATGAAGCAGCTGCCCGACTGATGAATGCGATCGATGAGATGTTAGACAGAATAATTAATGGTTTAGGCCTTGTAGGTAGATAAGTAGAGGTATATGATGCGGATATCTGATCAGATGGCCACAAATAATGCTATTCAGTATATGAACGCAAATAAGGAACGGTTGACAGCGCTGCAAAATCTTGTGGCATCTGGCAAACAATTTCAATCTGCATCAGATAATCCTGCCCGGGCGGCAGCTTCGCTGACCTTAAAATCCAGCCTGCAGACAGGTCAGAACTACTTGAACAATGCAGGTGAGATCAACGCCTGGATGGAAACCACAGATCTGGCAATATCACAACTTTCCGATCTTATCACCAAAGCAACTACTGCAGTCACCAAGGGATTGTCCGATACGATCGGGGCCGATGAACGCAGAACCGCCTTAGCTCCAGAGGTGGATATGCTGCTGGAGAATGCCATCTCGGTAGCGAATACATCACACATGGGAAAGTATATATTTTCCGGTTATCAGATCAATACGAAGCCTTACGAGGTATCATCCGTGGATCCGAATATCGTCGAATATCATGGTGATGCTGGCATTATGCAGCATGACCTGGGTCCCGGACAAACAATATCAACAAATGTAAATGCCGACACTGCATTATCAGCACTATTCAATGCTGTGATCAAGGCAAGGAATGCTTTGTTGGCGAATGATCGCTCTGAGCTTGATGCTAGCCTGGCTAACTTGAAATCTGCTGAGGATTTTGTTAGCGAGATCAGGTCGACAAATGGAGCGCGGCTGAGGCAGGTCGATGGTGCCATTGATCATTTGGGGAAGACAAACCTCACTTTGAAAAGCTTGCTTTCTGAGAGAGAAGATGTTAATATGGCAGAGGCAATTGCTATGATGCAGGGTCAGGAGACAACTTACCAGGCAGTTCTCGAAGTTGGACAACGAGCGATATCAGCCCTTAATTTATTCGATGTCCTCCAATAAAGGGTAGAAATATACATGTTAGTTCTTACCAGGCGCATTGATGAAAGCTTAAATATTGGGGATTCAATTACCATTACCGTTTTATCCATCGATGGCGATAAGGTAAAGATTGGGATCAATGCACCGCGGGAAATTACAATATTACGCCAGGAGATATATCAAGCTGTTCAGGAACAAACAAAGCTGGAACAGTGGCTTGCAGAGAAGCCGGAGCCGGAAACTTTTAAAGGCTTAAGGGAATTATTAGTATCGAATTCCAGTGACGGTTTCGAAGATATCACGCTTTCTAACGATCAAGCTGACGTAGAAAAGCCTGCTCAGCAATGATCTTTCGGTAAGGTATTCCCCGAATTGTCATCATCATAGCTGCTTCGACGTCATGGACCCTGATGATCCTCCCAACAATATTAAATGGATCACCGTCATGTAAAACTACTGTTGCCTGGAAAATGTCCCCGGGCAATTTTATTGCTTCCGGGTTGTAAAAGCGGACGCCAATTTCACATATATCGACAATGGAAAATTGAATGCCCCGGATGGTGATTGCAGGACGGTGTTCCAAGGGGTATTGCACTCTGAAATTAGCTCTGCGTTCACTTCCTTGTTTGGGATTATTTTCCATTGGTTATGATCTCCCTTTGTATTGTATGCTGGGTCTGAACCCGATAGATATATGCAAAAATCTCTGCGACGACAATATAAAGTTCTGGTGGTATTGCCTGATTGACATTTACCCGACTTAACGTTTCTGCCAGAATTGGGTCGGGATGGATAGGAATATTATTTTCTCTGGCAGCGGTGAGTATTGCTTCCGCTATTTTACCACGCCCGGATGCAATAACAACAGGAGCGTTATCACGATCCGGATCATATCCAAGGGCGGTAGCAGAAATTCGATTGTTTTTTCCAGCCTTGGTTCCTATGCTCATAATTATGCTTCCAGATTGATTCCAACGAGGTCTGATTTGTAATTTAATGAACTTTCATGACCTGTGTTGAGCAATTTCTTCTCGGTTTCCACCTGACTTACTTTGGTTTCATAACCGAGATGCATGAGTTCTTCCCGCAGGCTCGGCAATTCACTTCTGGCTATATTTGTAAGCTGTGAATTGGAGGTTGATATGGATAATCCTGCATCATGGTCAACAACTGAGAAATCCACTTCGATGACATCCCCTTTATCAATATCCATGCGGATCACCAGGCGGGTATAGCGGGGGTCAATGCTAATTGCATCTTCATCCGGATTACGGGCAATGCGGATACTTGCCGACGGTTGATCTTCAGGGTTTTTAATAAGCTGCGGTGGAGTCATCGGAAAAGTTACCGGGAATTCCATCCTGATCCACTGATTTGAAGCAGACTCAGAGGTGGCAGAGGAGTGATAGAGATGCATCAACCTGATGGAATCATTAAATTGATCAATACCTCCTGAAAGTGAGGTCATTCCGTGAGAGGCTAGCTCATTCCGTAATCTGGAGAGAACCATCAACCCGCGTTCCAGATTATTTGCCGAGATATTTTTAAAGGGACTACTAATTGTCTCAAACAGCTCATTTTCCACTGACTTTCCAAGCAGGATGATGGCATTTTGAAGTTTTGTAGTTAAGACTTCCGCTGGTAAACTTGCATCCATGACTGCCTGACTTAAGATCTGGAGGGAGGTTTTAGCAAGATCGATTAGCGTTGGTGGCAACCGTCTATCGGAAAGGGCTTGTGTTAGCTGTTGAATGATCTTCAGAACCTGTCCGCTAACATCCTTTTGGGCATTGAGCATTAAATTAATCGATTCAGGAGTGATGATTATTCCATGCGACTTTAATGTAGCTGCCGCAGTGGCGTGATCTTTACCCCAATTGGGGATGTTTCTCAAAGAACTTTTCAAATCATCAACCAGATTGGCTGTGATCGTTAATCCATTGCGGATGGCCGCCTGTGCGATCAATTGATTTGACAAATTATCTTCTATCCCGGCCTGGACGAGTAATTTTGATAGAAGCCTGGTGTTATTTGTAGATAGTGTTAACTGGTTAACTGAAGGTTTCGTTTCCGCCAATTGTAATGTGAGGACATCATTACTCATGTCCTTCACAATAAACTGGGCAAAACGTTTTTCTATGAGGCTTGCAGTCTGTTCTGGGGTGATCATCCGTGCCACCAGTTGAACTCCCTGGATTGATAGGATCACCTGCTCATTTTCAACTTTGATAACTTCTCCGGCAATATGCTGGTTTACCTTTAAAAACAAAGTGGATTCACTCTGATTTTGGAGTGAACTTTGGGTTACTGCCGGTAAATTCGTAAGGTTAAGCATGGAGTTGTTGGAAATCAGGCGGCTGGTAATCCTTTACCAGCCGCCTGATCATCTACTCTTAGCGTTTAAGGTTTACAAGTTCCTGAAGGATTTCATCAGAAGTGGTGATCACTCTGGTTGAGGCTTGGAAACCACGTTGTGCCAGGATCATACTTGTAAATTCCTGAGCCATATCCACGTTGCTGGCCTCGAGGTAACCACTGGAGATCCAACCACGGCCGCCACCACCTGCTGAACCAATCTGGGCATCACCTGAGTTTAATCCGGCTTTAAAAAGGTTCTGTCCTGCCCTCAGCAAACCTGTGGGGTTTGTGAAATGAGATAATGCAAGCTGTCCAACCAATTGTTTTAACCCATTGGAATAAACCAGGTAAATTTCACCGGTATTGGGGGCACCATAAATATCTGTTACAGTTCCAGCAGATAGACCATCTTGACTGCGGGCAGAAGCTCCATTGGCTGCATCAAACATGGTCATCTTTTCAAGATTGAGGTTGGATGCATTTACCATATCAATATCCGCTGCACCTGTGCTGCCTGGAATATGAATGAGGTCACCTGCGTTAATTGTTGAGCCTTGGTAATGACCCTGGTTATCAAAAGTTAATGTTCCAGAACCAGTAATACCTAATAGATCTGGATCCTGCAAAGCCCATGTCCATGCATTATTACCTGTTCTTGCAAACTGAACCGTAACTGTATGGAGACTTCCCAGGGAATCATAGACGCCAAAAGTTGAGTCTACTGTATTGCCTGCTGCAGGAGCGACCGGCGTGGTGGAACTCAGATTGCCGCCAAATTGAACGTTTTGTGTTGCCTGTGCCAGGGTTGCTTCTAGGGCTACCTGCATATCACCAACAGGCTGGTTCGTATCGACTATCAATCCATTCGGTGGAACTGTCCATCCCTGTATACGCATACCGGTAGAGTTGTTGACCAGGAAACCTGTGGCGTCAATTTCCAGGGATCCTTCCCTTGAAAAACGCTGCTCATCTCCCGCAGCATATATGAAGAAACCATCGCCCTGGATTGCCAAGTCAGTACTGCGTCCGGTGCTTTGCAGCATACCCTGGGTAAAAACCGGGGAGACATAACCTAATTTCACACCCAAACCAACCTGGGTAGGGTTGATACCACCTGTGGTTGCGGATGGTGCAGAGCCAGAGCTCATGATCTGCGCAAATTGATCTTGAAAGACTACCCGGCTGGACTTATAACCGGTTGTGTTTGTATTAGCCAGGTTATCTGCAATAACATCCAAATATGTCTGATGAAGATTTAAGGAACTGATTGCTGTAAACATTGAGCGTATCATTATAAACTCTCCTAGAGGTTGATCTCACAGGCTTCCTCCAAGAGGGCCGGCCTGTAAGGATAATTGTTTTAGGTACTATATATTATTGTTATCGGCAGATTCTTCTGATGTAGAAGGATCTGCAAATACAACGCTATCAATTTTTGTGAATACACCTTCTCCGCGGTTGTCAGAATCCATGGCGGTAATAACCAATCTATCTTTAATATTTACGATGAAAGCCAGGTTATCCATCATCACCAGCGATTCTTTCCCGCCGCGCTTGTCCGCTTTTTCAACGGCACTTGCCAGACGGGCAATTCCATCATCTGATAGAGTGATATCCCTTATCTCCATACGTTTTTGAGCGTGATTGGAAAATCGCAAATTCTGAACTTGCGCGAGGGTATCCGCAAAATCTGATCCCGCAGCCTTTGTAGTTTTCGGTTGGTTACCGTTCTGGCTTTGGACCGGTTTTATGGGTTGAGCAGGATTAAACCTGATTGGGTCGACCATATTAAGCTTCCTTTACCTCTGTAACAGATGATAGTAAAGCGGTTTTGTCACCGATGGTAAGGATACAATCCCCGTCGATGATTTCCATTGCGGTTACCTGACCTTCAACAGGCTCTTCGCCAGTTTTATAGGTCTTCACCTGTTTTCCGATCAGAGAAGCAGCATAACTGGTTTGGGATGCTGCAGCCAGGGTCTTCAATTGGGCAGAGATCGCCTGTAATTCATGTAATGAATTAAGTTGGGTCACCTGTCCCATCAGAGCCTTGTCATCCATCGGTTCCATCGGATTTTGGTTTTTTAATTGCGCTACCAGCATTACCATAAAATCACTTTCGTCCAAACTGTTGCTGCCGGTTGAAGAAGCTGTCGCAGTCTGTATGGCAGAAGCCGTTTGCGCCATCACTTGAGATATTGGGGTTATTGACATTTGAATTCCTCGATTCCTAAATTCTATAATCCACTAGGGAATTATTTGGATGTGATTGGGTGGATACAATATCGTTTATACCCATACTGTTTTTATTATCATAATTGGTGCTTTGTCTTGGTGAGCTCTGATTGGATTGCGGATCGCGGAAAGATTGCTGCGGAGCCTGCTGCCCAACATGTACGTCTGCCATCTGTACACCTGCATCAGATAAGGTCTGTTTCAGTTGGGCAATATGGGTTTCGAGCAATTTGCCTGTTACTGCCTGGTCTGCTATGAGAGACACATGGGTACCCTGCGATGAGGAGGTAATGCGTAACTCTATCTGGCCCAGGTCTTCGGGGTGAAGTTGAATGCGAATGGTTTGCGAACCGGAATTAGGTGAGCCTGCAATCTGACGACTGATCTGTCTCAAGATTTCTGTTGATTGAGCTTCCGCCAGGCGGGCCGGCTCATTGATTTTTCCGGTGAACGGATCTGCCTTCATCCGATCTGTCACCACTCCAGGTGTTGATGCGGGAGGCGCTTTATCAGGTGAGTCGGGCGGTGTCTCAGGGACTAGTTTTCTTTCAGCTTTATCAGTGTTATTAGTGCCTTTAACCTCAGCCACTGCTTTTACATCTTCTACCCGATTTTTATTTACAGTAGACACACCAACTGGCTGAACTTCGGTTTTGGAGGGCATCTTACCTTTGTTATCTGGATCCTGATCAACATTGGTTGACGTAATAAAGCCTTTTTCTTTTGCCACGCTTGATGGTACCGGGTTTGAAGTATTTTCACCATCGATCATTGTCGAAACAAGATCAACAGATTCTGTTATTTCGTTCTGGTTCCCTATTGATCCTTCAGCTGTCTCATTTACGAGTGGTGCAACAGAAGCTTTACCCTGATCTCCAATTGTTGAATTTTGAGATGTTGAAAGAGATTGTGACAGTTTTTCAAAACGGGAGTCTTGTTTTGAGGGAGATATGGACAGTTCGTTTCCTTGAGGCTGTAATGATTGATCGAGACCTTTAACCTCCTTTGTGTCCTTACCTGCCACTTTTTCTACTGGATCTGTGTGAAGTTTGGAAGGTATTTTTTCTGTTCCGAAAGCATTCATTACCCGTTCACCTGGTAAAGAACTTATGGCAGACTGGATCTGTTGTGACGTTGGTCCACCGGGAGTTATTGACCCGCTTTCACTTTCTCCCATCTGATCCTCTTTAGTTTCAGATGTCGCCTCCAGTTTAGTTTGGTCAACTGGAGTAGAGTTTAAAATGAGAATTGGAACTTCCTGGGTTGGAACCTTCGTTGGAGCCATTTGACAGTTCAATTGTGGTTGGGCATTTTCAATAACCCTGTTTGTCTGTTTATTTTCCTCATCTATTTTTTCAGAATTTTTATCTTCTCTTGTAGTTTTCACCTCCGACTCAATATTATTTTGGGGTTGAATTTTCACCGCATGATCATTCTGCAATATTCCATCATCTGCTTGCGAAATTTCGCTGGTTTTCTGTTGAAGGATTTGCTCAAAATCCCCAGATTTTTCCGGCTTGATAAATGATTTTGCCGATTTGACCGATGGCGGTGAGGTCGTTATGATCGGTATGTTCATTGGTACTGTCATCCTTACCTCGACATGGCGATAGTTTTCAGAAGAGCCAGCTTTTTGCTGATCTCCTGGCTGACAGCCTGGTATTGAATTCCAGTCTCTGTCATTTCACTAAGCTCTACATCAATATCCACATTATTTTCATCTGCTCTTGCCGTACCTCCAGGACGGTCTTTTGTTTGGTAAAAAGGATGTGACCCGGATAAGGCCATATGACCGGGGTTGGACACAGCAAGTTGAACCTGCCCATTGTTTTTCATTGCTCTTTGAATAGCTGACTCAAAACTGACTTCCTGGGCACGATAACCTGGTGTATCAATGTTGGCGATATTATTGCTGATCAATTGCTGGCGTTTGGAAAGGCCATCCAGCGCCAATTTTGCTGCCTTGATCGAATTATCAGAAAATAGACCACTCATATCACACGCTCCAATCGTTTCCGGCTGAATAAATATCCATTACACGCTCTACATAGACTTTTGTCTCCCGGTAGGGTGGTATTCCACCATATTTATCTACAGCTCCCGGACCAGCATTATAAGCAGCAAGAGCAAGCCGGGTATTCCCATCATAGCGATCCAACAATTGCGAGAGAAGCCGAACTCCGCCATCAATATTCTGTGCAGGATCCAGTGAGTTTTTAACACCTAATCCCTTGGCTGTGCCTGGCATCAGCTGCATTAATCCCTGTGCACCAGCTCTTGAAACAGCATCGGGATCAAAATTTGATTCAGCTTTAATAACCGCATTTACTAAACCCGCATTGACGCTATACTTTTTAGCGGCTTTGTTGATCAGATCGGAGAATGATCCGCCAGAGATGGATGAGCCGTTTGTACCACCTTCATAGCGACGCAAAACACTTTGGTCATCACTGGTTTGGGATGAAGAAACCTGTCTCTCAAGAAGTTTTAAGAGCAGGTCAACCATAATTGTTTGGATCTGAGAATTCATGTTATTGCCGATCATATTTACACCTCTGTATGTTGGCGCCTAAATCCCTGTGAAATATAAATGTCATCTTGAAACCGGCGTTCTTTATCTTTCTCTTCTTCTGCAAATCGGTCAGATTCTTTATTCTTCAATATATTCAAAGACTCTTCCGATTTTTTTGCTTCCACTACTTCAATTCGTTTTTGTTCGATGGCCTTTTCAACGACCAGGATCGACTGTTGAACCTGTTGGATCTGGAGTGCTAAATTGTTGCAATTATTCCGAAGATGACTAATAAGGAATAGATCCATATCTCCATGCATATGTTCATGCAGCTTCTCGTAAAGTGTATCCATTGCTGTAGCAAGAGCTTCACATAAGGCAACCTTCTGGTGCCTTTCCTGGTTTAATCTACCTAGCTCAATTTCCAGTAATTCAACTTTACTATGGCGAACATCAAGAACAGTTTGAAGAGAGAATTTTGGCGGCATTTTTTACCTCAATTTTGAGAAACCTGCAATTGGTTTAATGTATCTTCAAATGGTGATACTTCTTTGTTCTCTTGTTGTAAAAATGCAGTGAGAGCCGGCAAAACCTGTAAGGCCTGGTCTATTTCAGGGTCGGACCCACTGACATACGCACCAATATTTACCAGGTCACGGGCTTTTTCAAAAGTTGCAAGGTGTTTTCTGGCATTTGCGGCCAGTTGGATGTGCTCCCGGCTGGTGACAGCTGGCATAACTCGGCTGACGCTGTTCAACACATCGATAGCCGGGTAGTGGTTTCTGGCAGCTAAAGTTCGGCTGAGGATGATATGACCATCGAGAATACCACGAGCGGCATCACAGATCGGTTCATTGAAATCATCTCCTTCAACCAGGACAGTGAAGAATCCAGTTATTGTACCCTTATCACTTGCACCGGCTCTTTCGAGTAACCTGGGCAATAATGCAAAGACCGATGGTGTGTATCCTTTACTGGCGGGGGGTTCGCCTATTGCCAATCCAATTTCACGTTGTGCCATTGCAAAACGGGTTACTGAGTCCATCAGAAATGTGACATCCATTCCATTATCGCGAAAGTTCTCAGCGATGGTCATGGCTACAAAGGCTGCCTTTAGGCGCACCAGTGCAGGTTGATCAGAAGTTGAAACCACGACAACCGATCGGGCGAGACCTTCAGGTCCAAGATCGCGCTCTAAAAATTCACGGACTTCACGGCCACGCTCACCTACCAATGCGATTACGCTTACATCTGATCTTGAACTTCGAGCTATCGTACCCATTAAGGTGCTTTTACCTACACCTGAACCAGCGAAGATACCCATACGCTGGCCTTTACCACAAGTGAGCATCCCGTCAATGACCCGTACACCTGTCACTAAAGGATCTGTGATTGGTGGCCGTGAGAGGGGAGGGGGAGGGTTATTATTCGTTGAGACACGTTCAATCCCTTCCAGGGAAGGACCATCGTCAATTGGTTGTCCCAATCCATCAAGAACCCGCCCTAGTAGGGGCATTCCAACAGGAGTGCGAAAGTTCTTATAGATAGGATAGACCGAACTACCAGGTTGAATGCCTTGCATATCACCTAAAGGCATAAGAAGGACACGATCCTCTTGAAAACCGACCACCTCAGAAAGAAGCGATTCATGTGCTGTACGAATTTCACAAACTTCACCAATCTGGCAATCGAGACCGATCGCCTGGATGGTCAATCCAAGCACCTGGTTGACCCTTCCAGAGGTTTTAGTTGTATTAAGCCTGGATAGGGCTTGTGAAAATCGAGTTAGATCGGGCAATGTTACCGCCATATTCATAGGTTAGCTTTCCACAACACTGGCTTCACTGTCAATAGTGTCCAGGATTACTTTAAGTTGTGTTTCGATTCTGCCATCCGCGGAACCCCATTGTCCATTTACGTAACATCCGCCGCGGGCAATGGATCCACTCGGAACGATCTCTATGGTATGTGTTGTGATCGACTCCTGTAGTTCTCGCCAATATGGGCCTAGATTACTGGCATCTTCAGGATGTACATATATTCGCAAATTTCCAAGCGAACGGGCATTTTCAAGGACCTTATTGAAGGTAGCTTGTAAGGTTTCTGAATCCAGGATATAACCCTCGCCAAACATTTTTTGAGCTATATGGCACACAAGATTCAATATCATCTGTTCGCTTTGAGACATTAAGTTATCACGCCAACCGGATATTTGCTGAACAAGTGTGCTGGCAGTATCCATATGGCTTTTTATCTCACCTACAGCGCTGTTCCAACCATCCTGATATGCCTGTTCCTGTATCCCTTTTGCAGTCTTTTGGGCGATTATGATGATTTCTTCAGCTTCTCTTCTAGCATTGCTAATTAATTCTCGTGCGATATCATGAGGGGCAGTTGTCGTGGCGAACTTAAGCGATGGCTGCCAACCGGGTTTAATTTCGCTGACTGCTGGAATAGTGGATGTAATATTAGCGGGTTGCCAATTGCTTGTTACAATATTTTGAGCTTCTTTGATCACTCTGGTTACAGAATCACTTTTTCCGTTAATGTGAACCAGTTTGGCAAATAGTGCAACAGGTTGCTTTCCTTTGTTCTCTAAGGCAGCATCTGGGTTGGATTCGAGGTTGTTTTGTAGAAAATCAACAGGAGTCCAAATTTGAGGTTTATTCCCTGACAGCCGGAGATTAGGCGATGACTTCATATTCGTCACCTCCACTACCCGCAATTACAATCTCACCAGCTTCTTCCAGGGATCTTACCGCATCAACAATTCTCCGTTGAGCAGTATAAACGTTCTTTGCCAACTGAGGCCCTAATACTTCAATTTCCTCCCGCAGGTTCTCAGCAGCTCGTTCTGATAGATTTCTAAAAACCAGTTCTCTTAATTTTTCCTGGGCAGCTTTTAACGAAAGGGCCAGATCTGCTTTGGGGACATCGCGCAAAACACGCTGCATGGTCTTATCGTCCAGCTTCACCAGGTCATCAAAAGTGAACATATTGGAGTGGATTTCCTCAACAAGTTTGGGATCGGTAGTATCCAACGCCTCGAAGATCGTTTTTTGGACACCGCGGTCCACCTGGTTCATCATTTTCACCAGAAAAGATACGCCGCCGGTTGCACGAAAGTCGGCTTCATTTAATACCCCTGAAAGCTTATTCTTCAGGTTTTTTTCGACTACCTGAACTACCTGGGGAGATACCCTATCCATTGCGGCAAGGCGTAATACCACTTCAATTTGCAGGTCTTTTGGAAAGCTAGTTAATATATCCGCGGCAACCTTTGCTTCAAGGTAAGAGAGCACCAGGGCAATGGTCTGGGGCAATTCATCCTGCAACAGAGTCGCTACCTGGGCCGGGTTCGCATTGCGCAGCATCTCAAAAGAGGATAACTGTTGATGAGCAGAAATTCGTTCGAGGATCTCAGCACCACGACGCGGGCCAACTGCTCTGGATAATAGTTGGCGGCTATATTCTGCACCGCCTCCTTTCATTCCAGCTCCGCTTACAGTTAGTTCGTACGCCTCTTGCATCACCTGCCTGCGAGAATCTGCTGGAACATTACCAGCTTTGCTTAATGACATTAATACCTGTTCAATTTCTCCTTCTCCAAGATATTGCAATACTTTTGAGGAGAGATCTACTCCGAGTGTCAGCAACAAGGCTGTAGCTTTTTCCAAGCCATTGGGGGATAACAAGGCATCAGTCATTAACGGTTCCCGTCTTCCGCCAACCAAAGTTGAATGATCTCAGCAACGCTGGCAGGGTTTTCTTCTGTCATTCGTGTTAGTACTTTTTGCAATTGCTCATCTTCAGGGTTGTGTTGTTCCATTTTGAAGGTTGATTCGATTTTTGGCTGAGAGCCTTGTGACTGTTGTAGCAATGGACTAGCTGAATTATTGGTTAACATCGGTGAGTTATGACCGGATAAAGCGGTGGCAGATAATGGTTTCATTACTGGAACCCACGCATCTGAAGATGCTAGTCGAAGATTCTTTAGGAGTCTCTGTACATACCATAAGATCAGGAATAGTAATATGACCGCTCCGGCAATTTCACCGATCTTGTAATACAGTTCTGTATTTGAACTTTTTGATAAAACTTCTTCCTGTTGAGTGGCAAAGCTTGTATCAAAAGTTGTATTTTCAACCACAAGCTTATCGCCACGGGTTTCATCGATGCCTACAGCAGCGGAGACGGCACTTTTTAAGGTGGTTAATTGAGCCTGATCGGTCACATTATCGACGAGGACACTTAATGAAATCCGTTTTACTGTTCCAGGCGAAAATATCTCGTGTGTTTGGGAGGTGGATAACTCATAATTGGTGACTTCATCAGACCTGGTGTAATTGGAAGAACTTGCTCCTGCGGCGGTAGTTGCCACCGGTGTGGGGAGGTTGCTGCTGGCTCCGGGAACTCCACCGGTTGCACCACCTGATGTAGTGTAATTTTCGGTAGTTTTTTGCGAACTACGAATGGCTGGTGTAGGTTCTACCTTTTGAGAGGTAGTCTCTTTTTGAGTCCAATCCAAAGATACATCGGCTTGTACAACTGCCCGGTTGGGACCCAACACTTGAGCAAGCAGTAGTTCAACTTTATTTTGTATGTTTATTGCTGCTGCACCTTCTGCTGCACGACGGCTGTCTGTTTGGGCAACTGCCGATGCCTCACCAGAAGATCCAGCACCAGAAGCCAGCATCCTGCCGGCGGAATCTACGATCACTACATTCTCCGGTTTTAATCCTTCAATACTACTGGCTGCCAGGTGCGCGATGGCAGAAACTTGGGCTGAATCTAATGTTTTTCCCGGTGCCAGTTTAACCATGATCGAAGCGGTGGTTACAGATTGGTCACCTGTAAGTAATGTTTTTTCTGGTGTGACGATGTGCACCTGGACAGCTTGAACCGCACTCAAGCTACCGATAGTTCTTTCCAGTTCACCCTCCAGAGCACGTTGATAATTGATCTTTTGGGTAAACTCAGTCATTCCGAGTGTGTTGCTGCCAAATAGTTCGAGGCCGACCGTACCATTTGAAGGTAGTCCGTCTCGCGCCATCTGGAGTCTGACCTCATAAACCTGATTTTCTGGAACCAGGATGGTACCAGTACCACTTAATTTATAGGGAATATTTGCTTCAGCCAATTTTTGAACAACCTGGCCCGCATCTTCTTCAGACATCCCGGTAAATGCAACAGAATAGCTAGGGGCTGTAGCCCAGGTAACGATCAAGGGGATCACTATTACTGCGGCCAGGACCAGGGCGATCAGGGTGATCTTCTGCGATGTGCTCTGGTGACTCCAGAATGAGCCTACTTGTTGTTGCAAAGGTGTGGTCATAATTCCCTTTTAATAAGAAATATCTTAGATACTCATCCGCATCATTTCGCGGTATGCATCCACTAATTTGTCACGGATGGCGAGGGCGACCCGGAAATTGACATCATTCTCTTCTGTTGCGATCATCACCTGGTGGAGGTCAACATCCTGTCCGCTGGCTAACTTGGAAATGAGTCCATCTGTTTCCAATTGGCTTTGATTCAATGAATCCAGAACTTGACCAAAGGATTGGGTAACCTGATCCAACCCAGATACGTGTTTTTTGGTTAATGTGCGTTCGGTTAAGGTAACATTGTTTACTGATGATATAGATGAAATATCCATATTATTTTCCTCTTAGCGGAAGATCAACGACCAATATCCAATGCTTTTAATGCCATACGTTTGGCGGCATCGATCACACTGAGATTGGCTTCATACGATCGTGTTGCTGATAGCATATTCGTCATTTCAACGACAAGATTGACATTTGGGTATGTTACATAGCCTTCTTTGTCTGCATCAGGGTGGTTGGGGTCATATACACGTGGACCAGCTTCCTGGTCGGTTACCACCTGTGAAACTACGACACCACCAGATTGTTGACCCTGACTGGCTACAGGAGAATTGTTTAATCGTGCTGCGATGAAACCGGGCAAGTGAGAAGCTGGACCCTGGGGAGAAAACACAACATCCTGCCTTTTATATGCGCCACCTTCAGCAGTTCTGGTGGTTTGAGCGTTGGCGATGTTATTGGAGATCATATCCAACCTTAATCGCTGGGCAGATAATCCGGAAGCACTAATGCGTAAACTATTCCAAAAGCTCATACTATTCTCCAGACGAAACTAATTTCTAGTATCATCCTAACACCCTGGAATACTTAGGGCAGTAAAGCTATTGTGAACTTGGAATAAATTTTTTGTAAAGAGGGATTTTAAATACATCCTGGGGCAATGGAATGCCCCTGGCGGATGTCATGTATTGCGAAGAGTCGAGTTTGTGGTGATTGTTATGCAGATCTCCGGGTTTGTTGTACTGTAGGAGCTGCAATGGGAGATAGATTCTTTTCTGTCTGAGCCCAGGCGTTTCGTAAATCTGTAAGGGATGAGATCACACTTTTATAATCACCCTGGCGGATACAATCCAGGCACCATTGGTAGAGCCTAAACAAGCCGACAGATACTTCAGGATAATCAAAATTCAATGCATCACGTAAAACGGAGATCGACTTTGTGGCACGTTCGAAATCTTGCTGCTCACAAGCGGTGATTGCCAGGGTATAAGCCATCACCACTAATCGAATTGGGCTGGCGCCCATCACGTCTTGTGTTCGATATTCCTGGCTTCTGTAAGATGCTTGTTGATACACGGCTTTACTCCTGGTTTAATATTTGTTTATCGCTCTGGTTCTGTTATCGGCCAGAATATGCATGGCTGAACAATCATGACGTAAAAAACATCTAAATTTTCAGCAGCCTGATGGTCAGGCGAAATAATCGAAGAGATTGCCGCCCTGGAAACTACCCATCTCTTCTGGGGGGATGGAGCGAATCACTTTCTTACTCTCTCGATCGACCACCAGGATAGTGATCGCATGGGTGTCATCATCGACGAGGAATCTTAAGCTGACATCTCCACTGAGAACGGCGGTATGTTTCGGGGGTTCAGGTTTTTTCTCTTCGACTTTATTCTCGACAGGTTTTGCTTGTTGTTCCGGTTGTTTAATTGGAGCGGTTTGCTGTTGGATAACAATTGCAGCACTACCAGCCTGTCCTATATCTACACTACTTATTTTAGGTACTTGTTCAATTGACATTTTGCCCTCCGGCATCCTTGCCTTCGTCTACTATACTTGCTATCCTTAGCCCGTCTTCGATGCAGTTGTGTTGCTAGGGCGGTTCTACTATCCTGATGTATTGATAGAGCCATAAATACTATTTAACATCTGTCTTTCATAGGCCATTGATTGAATTTGATTTTGTGCATCAGTAAATTGGTTGATCAAATTTTGTTGTCGCATTTCCAACCGAACTTTCATACTCTTGATCAGGTCATCCATTGACTTGGTCTGGGAATCAGTGGAAACAATGGATTGGTCCACATAACTCTTCGTTCCAACATAATTATTCAATTTCGATTGTAAGTTATTCATTAATCCGTCAAGCAAATACTTGACATCATTCGGGTTTGAGGCCAGCGCTTTTTCAAGCTTCCCTGCATCCGAGAGCATGGCAGTCATACTATCACCGATGGTGACACCGATATCGCTTAATTTTTTGAATGTGCCATTGTTGGATATATTCCCGCCAGTCATTCTAAACAGGTCATACCGCAAGGTGGAGATCGCCTGGTCAGAAGATAGGGTTCCCCGGGTGTATGTACCGTCTGCATTTTTGGTCACTCCGGCTTTCTGACCGATGAAACTGGTCAGTGCGTTGAACTTGGTCAGGAAATCATTGAGGGTATTCTTCTGAGGAGAGGAATCTCCACTGATCAGCATGGTGGCGCTTTTTCCCTGGGCATCACTCGCCAGGTTCAAAGTGACCCCTGAGATCACATCAGTCAATCCGGTATTGGTGCTGCGTGTAACCAACAGATCGTTCACATAGAATGAAGAGTTTACCCCTGCCTGCATCTGGTTCTTGAAACCACCCAGAGCGGTCAATACTCCCAATGATTCTAATGGTTCGCCACTGGCAATTACGGAGTGAGCGGTCCCGGATTCATGAGCTGAAAGTATCAGTTGTTTATCTACGATCGAAGCGCGAACACCCTGACCAACGGCATAAGCAGCATTATTGATCTTCGCCGTGATATCATTCAGCGAATCTGTTGCAACGATCTCAAGTGATGCGCCTTGTGCTGAATAGCTGATACTGGCAGCCCCGCTTGCTTTTGTTCCCGCCACGAAATCAGCACTGATGTTGAAACTCATTCCGCGGCCGGTGTCGTAACTTCCAGCTGCAGGCAATGTTTGCCAGCCCGAGGTATACGTTGAACCACCGGATGATTTGATGGATACTGCAGTTCCATTTGAATCTACTACTCTGAACTGTTTTACCTCACCGCTAAGTTGGGTCTCAACATAATAACTGCCTGAGCCTAGTTCCTGTTGACCCACGTCAAGATTACTTGTAACAAAAGTGCTAATTGTGGTGTTGGCTGACTCTGACGCAACAGATCGAGATGCCTGTCCACCAACTATGATTGTTCCTGCAGTTAATCCCAATGCCTGATCTGTGTTTAATTGTTGATCTGATCTTACCCGATGCTCTTTGGCCAGGGAGATATTAGTTATTTTATATTCTCCTGGAACTGCAGAAGTGCTTACTGCTGCACTGGCAACTGTGAAACCTGTTTCAATACTGGTGAAGGAAACTTTCCTTCCCGGGGTGAAGTTGTAAAACGGATCAGTGCTTTTTAATGCTGATACCGAAGATTTCAATGAGTCCAAACGGCTTTTGAGATCAATATAGACAGCTCTCTTGATAGCCAGGTCATCCTTTTGTTTGGTCAATCTGGTTAATGGCTGTTCTTCCAATACCATCAAATTATTGATGAGATTGGTGAAGACCGGATCAAGATTGCTGATTGTGTTTGCCATTTCAAACCTCATTACCGTTATAATTTTATGGCTGAGCGGGGAGCGCCAGCGAAGGCGCCCCCCGCATTCGAACCATCGGCGGAACTACAGTGTTATTTGCTCCTTCTATCTGAAGAGTGAGAGGAGGAACTGTGGTGCGGCGTTAGCCTGGGCTAACATGGCGGTGGCTGTCTGCTGCAGTATCATCAGCTTGGAAGCATTGACCTGTTCTTCTGCCATGTTGGCGTTCATGATCCGGTTATAAGAAGCTTCAACGTTGATCTGTGAAGTGGAGATCTGGTCTTCCTTGAAGTTTAACCGTGATGTGAGTGCGCCGATCTTGGAGAGGTTGGTATTGACGGTATTGATGGCGGACTCGACAGTATTCATATAGGCTGCGTACTGGTCGTTGGTCGTGGCTGCGATCTGGGCGGTTCCTACTTTAGTGTAGGACACTGCTTGAACAGCATGGGTTCCGGCAGCAAGGGTATCAGCTGCACCAACGACGACTCTCAAACCGTTACCAAAATCGACTGTACTGGCTGCACCATTGGTATAAGTGAATGCCAGTGCAGAGCCTGTAGCGCCACCGTCGACGCCATTCGTATCTACATCGACTGCGTTTCCACTAGAGTCGAACAGTTGGGCTGTGCTGGCTCCGGCTCCACCGCTAGCGCCGATCGTGACGCGAACAGAATAGCTGCCAGTTGCCAATTCGGCCATACCTGCACCGGAATTCGCAAATACTGCATTACCAGCGGTCGAGCTGCGAACACCGGAAGTTCCAGTTGTTAATCCGGTTGCGTCAAATGAACCGGCAACTTCGGAGGCAAGCAAATTGGTAACCAACCCTAGGGACTCTGCATCCATATTCGCAATGGCTGCCAGGTCAGTCGTTTCGCCTTCATCTGCACCGGTTTGGAACTTCAAAGTACCGGCGTTACCATCGATCAGTTTGTTGCCATTCCATTTTGTCTGGGCGACAACGTCATCGATCTGGGCTGCGTAAGCAATTAATTGGTCCTTGATAATGCCGCGCTCAGTTGCACCCATGGTATCTGATGCAGCGGCTTCCGCTTTATTACGCATCTGGATGAGGATGTCGCTTAAGCGGCCCATTCCAGATTCAGCAACTGCCATCAGGTTCTTGGCGTCGCCGATATTGGAAAGAGCGGTCTTCAAACCTTCACTACGGGAAAGCATTTTTGTAGCAATCGTCAATCCGGCCGGATCGTCCGCGGCGCTGTTGATACGTTTACCGGTGGACAACCTGGTGGCATGGACCGAAAGCTGTTTGTTGATATTAGCTAATGCGTTCAGCGCGTTCATCGCGCCGATATTACCAGCGATCCTGGTGACATCATTATCTGCCATTTCAAACCTCCTTGTTTGTTTGGCCGGGGATCCTTCCCCTTGTACTTCTTTGATATTGTGCGGGCTAATTATTTTCCTGGAAGACGGTCAGCCCGCTTGTCCCGTCTTCAGCGCTCGATGGTGGACTTCCATTTTCAACTGTAGTGATTTCTCAAATAAGCTGCCTCCTGAAATGATCTCGGAATGATGCTTCTTTGTCTGTTACTGGTATCGTCAGTATGCTGATAATCTTTAATTTTGATTTATAAATATTACGTAAAATTTGACATTTGTATTATTTACTCCCGTTATTTGAAAAGGGAGAGAAGGAACTGTGGTGCAGCGTTAGCCTGGGCTAACATGGCGGTGGCTGTTTGCTGAAGGATCATCAGCTTGGAAGCATTGACCTGTTCTTCTGCCATGTTGGCGTTCATGATCCGGTTATAAGAAGCTTCAACGTTGATCTGTGAAGTGGAGATCTGGTCTTCCTTGAAGTTTAACCGCGAGGTGAGTGCGCCGATCTTGGAAAGATTGGTGTTGACGGTATTGATGGCGGACTCGACAGTATTCATGTAGGCTGCATACTGGTCGTTGGTGGTGGCAGCGATCTGGGCGGTACCCACTTTGGTATAGGAGAGAGATTGAAGGGCATGTGTACCGGTTGCAATGGGAGTACCGGGAGTGTCAGAATGGGTATGAACCCTCAGACCGTTACCGAAATCCAAGGTTTGACAATCACCATTACTGTCATAAGCGAAGGTCAAAGCAGAACCCACAGCACCGCCATCAATGCCATCAGTATCCACATTGATTACATTTCCGTTGGAGTCAAATAACTGGACTGTGCTGTCTGCTGTTGTACCATCTGTCGATCCGACAGTAAGGCGAACTGAATAATTCCCGGAAGCTAACTCGGTCATTCCAGCACCGGAGTTGGCGAAGACAGCTTCCCCGGCATACATGTACCTTATGCCGGAGGTGGCGGTTGTGTCCCCCGAATTGTCCATAGTACCGCTATATGAAGAAATGGTTGCATTGGTTACCAGACCGAGGGATTCAGCATCCATATTGGCAATGGCTGCCAGGTCGGTTGTTTCTCCCTGATCAGCACCGGTCTGGAACTTCAAAGTACCGGCGTTACCATCGATCAGTTTGTTGCCATTCCATTTGGTCTGTGCAACAACATCATCGATCTGAGCTGCGTAAGCTAGCAACTGGTCTTTGATAATGCCGCGCTCAGTTGCACCCATGGTGTCTGATGCAGCTGATTCCGCTTTGTTACGCATCTGGATGAGGATGTCGCTTAAGCGGCCCATTCCGGATTCTGCAACTGCCATCAGGTTCTTGGCGTCGCCGATATTGGCAAGGGCGGTCTTCAAACCTTCACTACGGGAGAGCATTTTTGTAGCAATCGTCAAACCAGCCGGATCGTCCGCGGCGCTGTTGATACGTTTACCGGTGGACAGCCGGGTGGCATGGACCGAAAGTTGTTTGTTGATATTAGCTAATGCGTTCAGCGCATTCATCGCGCCGATATTACCAGCGATCCTGGTGACATCATTATCTGCCATGTCAAACCTCCTTGTTTGTTTGGCCGGGGATCCTTCCCCATTTAGTTCTTTTGCCATGGTAAGAGCTTATTATTTTCCTGAAAAACGGTCAGCCCGCTTGTCCCGTCTTCAGCGCTCGATGGTAGACTTCCATTTCAAAAGTGGTGACGTCTCAAATAAACTGCCTCCTATAATTAGATTTGGAGTTTGTTATTTTTTGTCTCCTACTGGTATCGTCAAAAACCCTTTTAACTTGATTTATATTCCATAAAAATTACGTAATATTTTCTTTACACCCCCTGAGTAAGTACTTAATAAGGGAAAGGAAACATCAAAACCAAAACCGATCATTATCCCGGTCAAATTCGTAAAACCGAAAAAATATCTACCTTCACGTTATAAGGAAAAATTAGGGTAGGAATGGAAGTTTTGAGAAATTATGTACCAGGGAATGATTACTGATATCCGGTTATACTCATCGATTTACGTGCTAAAGCCTCAAACAGAAAATCGATTTCATCACCGTTTATGACGCTCGTTTGAAAAAATTCGCTTGAATCGATAAAGCATATTCCATAGCTGTAGAGTCATCCTCCTCGATGAGCGGGTCGGATTATTTCCAACAACCACAAAAGTTATTTCAGGGGAGACGGTTACGTCCTCTTCATACCATTTTTTAGGTCTTCCGGGGTTTCTGGCCAGGTTACATCATACATAGAAGCACATGTATATGCTCCACGGTAAAAACTGGATCGATTAATGGCATCCGCGTCCAGTACTGAAAGTTCTAACTGGAAAGCTGCACCGTGCCTTCAGAGAAGGAGACTTTCCTCAACTTAAAACCCAATATACTGGTTTTTACCTGTGATCCTGTCAGTTTACCTGCGTAAAAGTGGTTGATCATGGAAGTCTTGCCTATTACATGATCCCCAGCAGGAGTAGCTTATACTAATGGAATTTGATTATTTTCTTTCCCCTGAAAAAAATGTCGTACCTTATAAAGCTATAAGTTACTTTTACTCAAACCACAAAAATTATAACTTGGCCAAAAAGTTATCAATAATGAAGAATAAAACCAGGTATTAATCGAAATTAGATCTACAACTCAACATGTTCATCGATCAATAAAATTCCAGGTTTATGATGCCTGACCATCCGTTACGCGAGACTGGGCGGTTGTTATAGCTTTTCGTAAGGTGGAAGAATCATTCGCAGTAGATAACCCTATAGCCATTACAAGACTATCGCTTTTCGGCTTTGCCTGGTTATATCTTACTACGGCCTGGATCACACGTTGAACAGCCCGTTTCCCGATTGATAGCTCAGATAATGGCATCAGAACACCGAATTCATGTGAACCGATACGGGCAGAAAGATCTTCCCTTCTGAAACATGCCCTTAATATTCCTGCCGCTTCTTTCACCTTTAAATCATCCACCGGGTATTTTCTGTCTTCATTGAATACTTTCACTGATCTCAGTTCGCAGAATAAAACACTGATCGGATAACGCCGGCTGTTTTCCAATCTTTCGACCTCTGCTTCAAAATACACCCGGTTGAATAAACCTGTGACTGGATCATGAGTGCTAAGGTATTGAAGAGTTTCCTCTGATTTCTTCACCTTTGTGATATCACGAATGGTTTCAACTGCGCCAACGATCTCTCCATTTGTATTTTTTAACGGGGCAGCTTTTATCCACAGGTAGATTCCTTCTGGCTTTAATGTGTTCAAAGTGATTTCTGCCGCGAGAGATTCGCCATCCTCTTCACAGGAAGGATAATGCGACTTTCGCTGATCACTATTCTCCAGGCAATAATCAATCAACATTGGGCGCCGGCTGCCATAGAAGGGGAGTGAATACTCGTAATCGGCTTTCCCGAGGATTTCATCCGCTTTGACATGTGTGAGGTCAACCATCGCTTGATTCCATGCGGTCACTTTGCCATGAATATCAATTAATAACGTTGGATCAGGAAGAAAATCGATAATTCGTAATAATATTGATTGATTTATCTCCTCTTTGGATTCAATTAAAAGGGAACCAGATGCCTTACCCTGAACCAGGATATATTTGAATTCATTTCCAGATTCTATGATTTTTTTTATGGCTATCTCAGACCAGATACTTTTTTCAGAATCATCGCCATTAAATATGATATTGGTTTCAAGTAACGAGGATTTTGCAAATTGCTCAATTTCATCAGCTGCCCATGGAAAAAATTTTCGAATGGAGTCACCAACAACTGCAGTGTTTCCGGATCTGGAAACCACAGCATTAAATTCAACGATTTTAAACCTATTATCAATCAAAAGGATCGGGCAGTTTATTGCATCAAAGATCAGTTTAAATTGGTCTTCCAACATTACTCTACCTCCCGTGCAATCTTTCATTAATATACAACTTCATTATATATTGATTATTTCTCAACACAATCTACGATTTGGTAATTATGATGAAAAAATGTCCTCCAATATTGGCATAAGAAAATAAGATTGGTAAGCTGGATCATAGAAAGTTCTTCGTTTAGGGAACTTTAAGGCAAAACTCCGCGTTAATACGGTTGAGTTCTGATACTTAACCAATTGGAGGGCCAAATGAAAAATTATTTGAAGCGGTTGATATTTCTGTTAACATTAATTGCCTTATTAATTCCCAAACCAGTTTTTGCGGATGGATTTATTATCCCGGATCGTCCCATCATGGAGCAATTAGTGATCCGCTACCATCACGTGGATGTGAAGATCACGAATCAGATGGCGGTGACAACCGTGGATCAGACTTTTTTCAACCCCAATGATTGGACAGTTGAAGGTATTTATTCTTTTCCCATACCGAAGGATGCAGGCATCTCTTCCTTTAAGTTATGGATCGACGAGAAAGAAGTTGCCGGAAAGCTACTGGATGCTAATCAAGCCAGACAGCAATATGAAGATATTGTGCGAACAATGCGGGACCCGGCGTTACTTGAATATACAGACCGGGGTGCAGTGCATGTACGTATCTTCCCGATAGCCAGTGGAGAAGAAAGGCGCATCCAGCTGGAATACTCACAGCCGCTGTTATCCGAAAACGGATTGGTCCGATACACTTATCCATTAAATACTGAAAAATTCTCTATGCAGCCATTGGAGAGTGTCACCGTAAAGGTAAGCATTACATCTTTAGAACCGATCCGGGCTGTCTATTCTCCAACTCATAAAATTTCGACCACCCAGGAGGACCCTTTCCATGCTGTGGCTGGTTACGAAGACAGTAACGTAACACCGGATACCGATTTCAGCATCTATTATTCTACTGGTACCACTGAGGCTTTTCATCTATTTACTTATAGGAACGCCGATCCGGCTGATCCGGATGGTTATTTTATGCTGTTATTATCCCCAAAACCGGAACTGCCCACACAGATCGTTTCAAAGGATGTGATCCTGGTACTCGACCATTCCGGAAGTATGGATGGGGAAAAATTTCAACAGGTACAGGATGCGGCTGATTTTATCCTGACAAAACTGAACCCGAGTGACCAGTTCAATGTAATTTCATTCAGCACAGCTGCTGAAGCCTACTCAAGCACCATGCAGCCGGCATCCCGTGCACCTCAGGCTATCACCTGGTTAAAACGATTTTCAGCAGCCGGATCTACCGACATCAACTCGGCACTGAAGAAAGCAGCTGACGGGAGTGATACTGAACGACCGACGTACTTGATCTTCCTTACTGATGGCTTGCCAACCGAAGGCATAACAGATACACAACAGATCATCCAGAATTTCAATCAAGTTTCACGTAAAAACCTGCGTTTCTTCAGCTTTGGTGTGGGATACGATGTTGATACAGTCCTGCTGGATACCCTTTCCCAGGAAAATCACGGCAGCAGTACTTACGTTATGCCCGGGCAATCATTAGATGAGATCATAAGCGCGTTCTATTCCCGAATTTCCGCGCCGGTGATGACAGATCTGAGCCTCGATTTTGGTTCCATCCAGGTCTATGACATGAATCCTAATCCATTGCCGGATCTTTTTTATGGTTCACAGGTGATGATCACAGGACGTTATCGAAGCTCCGGGTCGACCAGTATAAGCCTGACAGGGAATGTGAATGGATCAGCACTAACTCTCATGTACCCTGAACAGGTATTTACCGGGACTGCGCTGGAACAGGATCCTTCCCTAAATTACCTGCCCGGGTTGTGGGCAACCCGAAAGATTGGCACTCTGTTGAATCAGATCCGCATCAATGGACCGGATAAAGAAACGATTGATCAGATCGTAAAATTATCCATCCGATATGGAATTGTGACTCCGTATACTTCCTATCTCGTGACCGAACCTGATTCCCTCGGTGTGGATGCTCAAGATCGCATCGTGGAAGAACAATTCCAGGCGATGAGCACCATGCCGGCACCTTCAACCGGGGCTGGTGCGGTAAATAAAGCCGCTGATTCCGGCGCAATGAGTGCCGCTGAAGCACCCACCCAGGATTATGAGCAAAACAGCCCGGTGAAAGTAATTGGTTCTTCGACATACCTGTTGGTGGATGGTGTTTGGACAGATACACGCTTTGATCCCAAGAGTATGACCCCCATTAAAGTTTCGTTCCTTTCAGCGGATTATTTCAAGCTGGCTGGATACAACTTTGATGTTTCGGCTGCTTTGGCATTGGGAGAGGAAGTCATCCTTATGATCAATGGAAGATCTTATCAGGTTGTGGAAGCCGGTTTATCTCTCCCTGCAATACTTTTACCCTAGATTTATTTCGACCTCCGTCCTTTCGAAGGATCTCTCCCATTATGGAAGAGATCCTTTGCTATGCTCAGGATGACTGTTGAAATGTAGGTTGGTTTTACATCGTCAGCATCCGATGGTCCTCGTAAACTGCACCGCACTGGTATAATCAATCCATGCCCTCAATTGTAGCCATCGACCTTGAAACCACCGGATTAGATCCCGAAATCGATACCATTATTGAGATCGGCGCAATCCGATTCAATGAACATCGAATTGAAGATGAATACTCTACGCTGGTAAATCCCAAGCGGCCAATCTCATCTTTCATATCCCAATTGACTGGAATTTCAAATGAGATGGTCAGCCACGCCCCTGAACTTCGTCCGACTCTGGCGGAGATCGCAGTTTTTGTGGATAACTCTATTGTCATCGGGCATAATGTAAATTTTGATCTGAGCTTTCTCCGGAAACATGGAATTCTGGAAGAAAATCAGTCCATCGATACATACGACCTGGCCAGTGTCCTGCTTCCCACGTCCACCCGTTATAACTTGACATACCTGGCGGGTTTTTTGACCATCCCTGCGGAAGATATGCATCGGGCATTGAATGATGCCAGGGTAACTATGCATGTCTATCAAAAACTGCTTGCCAAAGTGGAAGAACTCCCCATTGAATTACTGGCTGAGATCGTCCGTCTCAGCGAACCATTTGACTGGCAGGGTGCTTATCCGTTCCAGCAGGTGCTCCGCAAGAAAAGCCGCCAGCCAATACAAGCAAAACGTAGCGGAGGCGGTTTCTCAGGACCTTTATTCGAAAAACTGGTTGAACACGCTGCACCATTAAAAGTAAATTCTGAATTTACTCCCATAAATATTGAAGAAGCGGCATCACTTCTTGAGGACGGTGGTCCATTCTCCAAGTATTTCTCTGAATTTGAGCACCGGTCCGAGCAAGTGGAGATGTTAAAGACCGTCGCTAAAGCATTCAATGACAACGGCCATCTACTGGTCGAAGCCGGCACCGGTACTGGCAAATCATACGCTTATCTCATTCCTGCTGCGTTATGGGCGATGAAGAATAACGCCCGGGTGGTTATCTCCACCAATACCATCAACCTCCAGGACCAATTGATCAAGAAAGATATTCCCGACCTTACCAAAGCGCTTGGGATTGATCTAAGGGCTGCCGTAATGAAAGGCAAGAACAATTACCTTTGCCCTCGTCGACTTGAGGCTGCCCGTTTGCATGTACCGGGTTCTCTGGACGAATTACGTGTGTTGGCAAAGGTATTGACCTGGCTATCTGAAGGCGGAAATGGGGATCGCAGCGAGATCAATTTGAATGGTCCAGCCGAACGTGACGCCTGGGGAAAGCTCTCCGCAGAGGATGATGCCTGTAAATTGGAAACATGCGTCAAGCGGACAGGCGGCGCTTGTCCCTTCTACCGGGCTCGAGAGGCTACCCAATCTGCACACATCATTGTCATCAATCATGCCCTGCTCCTGGCAGATATAGCCACCGGCAGCCGGGTCTTACCCGAATTCTATTACCTGATCGTGGATGAAGGCCATCACTTGGAAGATGCCACGACCAGCGCTTTGAGCTTTAAGAGCAACCAGCCGGATCTTGAGCGGTTATTACGCGAACTTGGCGGTTCGTCTTCGGGCATCCTGGGCCGCTACTTGACAGCAATTCGTCATACTGCCCCGCCAGCTGATGCAGCCGGTCAGGAAGTGATTATCCGGCAAACCACCGATCATGCCTTTCAAGTGGAAAATCTCACCCGGCGGTTTTTTAATACCATTGACCTTTTCCTTGAAAATCAGCGTGAAGGGAAAAAATTGGGGACTTATTCCCAGCAGGTGCGAATAACTGCAGGCACCCGTGTGCAGCCAGATTGGACAGAGGTTGAGATCGTTTGGGATGACCTCAATAATTTATTCAAGCAATTGATTTCATCCCTCAATAAGATCTACACCTGGGTCGGTGAAAATTATGCCGATGCCTCTGATGAATTAATGGATATCCAGGGTTCCATTGGAAACATGATCCGCCGGCTGATCGAGATCCAGATTAACTTGAATGGGTTGGTGAGTGTTCCGGAAAGTGATCGTATATACTGGGCAGAACTTGCTCCCAATGGTTACCGATTGAGCTTACAGGCCGCTCCTCTCCACATAGGCTCATTAATGGAACAGCATATGTGGAATCAGAAGAGCAGCATTATAGTAACTTCTGCCACGCTTACGACTGCAGGTGATTTTGGATACCTGCGGGGTCGATTGAATGCTAATGATGCCGATGAGCTGGCTGTTGGTTCACCTTTTGACTATGAAAACTCTGCCCTGCTCTACCTGGTGAATGATTTCCCTGAACCTTCAGAAGCAGACCGGTTCCAGGGTGAGGTCAATAGTGCGGTTATTCGTTTATGTAAAGCCACCAATGGCCGGACTTTGGTTTTGTTTACTTCTTATGCACAATTAAGGAAAACGTCCCAAAGTATAGGTCCGGCACTAGCCGGCAGCGGTATTGAGGTCTTTGAACAGGGAGAAGGAGCTTCGGCTACCACCCTACTCGAAAACTTCCGTACTGCCGAAAAAGCGGTGCTATTGGGGACACGCGCATTCTGGGAAGGTGTGGATATTCCGGGGGAGTCATTGTCGGTCGTCGTGATCGTCAAATTACCGTTCGACGTACCTTCGGACCCGATCATTGCGGCGCGGTCAGAGACATTTGAAGACCCGTTCAACGAATATCAGATCCCGGAAGCCATCTTAAAATTCCGCCAAGGCTTTGGCCGTTTGATCCGCACTCAATCAGATCGGGGAGTGGTCGTGGTATTGGATAAAAGGATCTTGAGTAAAAAGTATGGCAAATATTTCATTGAATCGATCCCAAAATGTAAAATGGTCATCGGATCGGTGGTTGATCTGCCTAAAACTGCAGAAAAGTGGTTGAACCAGTAATCTGACTTTGCTCCAGGGCGTTACTCTTTTGGTCCGTGCTCCAGTCGTTTCTTTTCCACCCGGTCGATGAACCTGCCCATGTCAATGATAAAGCGTTCGTGTTCCCCTTCTGCAATCTTCTCCAGATCATCCCATGCTTCCACTTTAAATTTCACCCGTCGTCCTTCAACTTCCAGCACCTCCGCTCGTGTTCGTACAGTAAAGCCGATCGGCGTGGCAGCCAGGTGCCGAATGTTGACCACTGCCCCCACGCTCCCCTGTCCTTCAGCAAGAAACGGTAATATCGTATTATGGGATGTCCGTTCGAGCAGACCAATCACCCTTGGAGTGCTGAAAACGGGCGGCAAGGATTCTCCGCCACTATAACGGGCAGTATCACTCTCTTGAACGATCAATGTCATTTCTCCGGTTAACCCTGGTTCAATTGGCATTTGGTCTCCTCTATTATTTTATTAATTATACATTTCTGCCTTAAGAATTCACAATATTGATATATGAGTTCAATCACAAGAAAAGCCTCAAAATGATTAAGCTTTTTCAGTTCTTTTTAGTGGGAGAAATATTCCATTGCCGCTTTTACGCTGGCGTAAATAGAAACGGATGAGTAGAGATAAACCAATCACAAAAAGTGGTGCACCGGAATGAATGTTTCCCGCGATGATAACAGCAATCCATGAAAGGATGACTTCTATTGGTCCAATCCATTCAGATAAAACCGATGCCGAATATATATTGGAGAATGGGGAAAATAAATGTAAAACTGTGTATGAAAGCTCTTTATCCTTCAGAAGAAAACCCAGGGGTAAAGAGATAATGATCCCAATGATGTATGCGATCAATGTGTAATTTTGAGCGATAAGCCAATGCAGATTCGAATCATGGCGTGCATAAGTTGTTATTGAGGGCAGGATACTATACCATTCAGATAGCCACGTTGGCCTTATTAAAAAACATATTCCTAAAAATAATACGGTTAATAATATTATGCCTATCGATTGTCTCCGAGTCAGGTGGCGGATATACCAGGGTGCAATTACAAATCCAATCTGAGGTTTCATGATCAATAGGGGAAGAGCCCATGGTCCTATTGAAACCAGAATGAGAGTTACTAACAGATCCAGTTGGCCAACGTATAAACCAAAACAAACCGGAAAACAGAGTAATGTCCAAATGCATTTCCATCCAAGAAGTCTCCATAATAGCCAGATGCAGACAAGTAGAAAAGCCAGGTACACAAACCATTCGGGTAACCATGCAATAAGGGCGAAAATTACAGCCACTGGAAATGGTGGAAGGAAATCCGGTACAGTATAAGGAGATATACCGGCTAGGACTGCCTGCCCCCCTAGGAAAAAATTGTGGAAATCGTAAAGAAACACTTATTCGTCTCCACTTTAATAATTGAACTTATCTGAGTAATGACTTACGTACAACTTATAATCCAAGCCCTAAACCTCCATTTCAAGAATTATATATGTAATTAACTTTCAAGCCAAAGGGTTTCGACACGGAAAAATTTCTAATAACACATCTCATTCATTTTGAGTATATAACTTATTCTAGCATTCACCTGAAAATATAATCTATCCTTAAGATGAACTATTTAATAATCTTATTGTTTGATATATCTCTTCAATCTTTGATGATGATTATTCAATTTTCGGTCTTTTCCGCCAGATCTTCCAGATTGACCAACCGAAGAGAATAAAACCAGTGGGTGTTGTTATGAAATATACCAGCCAATTAGTCGGCAAACCTAAACCCGATGCAAAATATAAAGTATATAGGACAGAAGAGGTAATTGGTATTAGGAATAATGCAGTGAATCGCCGGGTAGGTACTGGTTCTGCCAGGATTTCCAACACATTTCCACTAATCTCATCTCTTTGGTTTTTCATTAGGGTGAAATATATGCTCATCATAAATGGTAAAAGTACCAATGCAATGGTCTGACCTGAAAGAATGATCAGGATATATAAAATCAGAAATATTCCTGCAACGATCCGGATCGCCCATGGAGAAGGAGAAAAAGGTTTCTCGAAAAGCCTCCCAGAGGATATTAGACTAATTGCGAGCAACAAAGTTGCAATGAGAACATATCCTGTAAAAATAATCGGATTTACAAATGAATTCGGCTCTTCATACTTCCAGGTAATTCCCCATAACCAAAAAAAGATGCCGATAAGAACCGCATAAATAAAACTCTGTTTTGTACTTTTTCTTAATGCGACCTGTAATCCATACCAACCGGCTAGGACAGTGATCAAAGCATGCCAGGCTAACCCGGTGAAAGATATACTGAGGGGAAGATTTTCATAAGTCGTCTGGACAATGATCCCCTCACCGATCCAGCCAAAGAAAGCTCCAGCCAGGAAGAGTGCGTGGATATTCTTAACGTTGAACCTTGTAATCACAACCAGGAACAGGAATGCCATTAATGAATATGCCAGCCAAGTTTCCAGCCAGTTGAGTAAATTATCTTCCGGTCTTGGGCGTGCCCAAAAAACGAGTTCGGAAAAATAAAAGAAAACATAACCGGTGCTCAAACTGGCAAGAAGTGACCGCATGTGTACCTCATCTAGTTAATCAAATTTACCCTTGAGTAAATCGATTGGTTAACGGTTTACCCGCTTTTCTATGCCAGCAACAGTTTGGAATCATCCCTTTTATATCCAGGTCCTTACAATTATTTAACCCGTTTGGCCATAATGATATCCGGTTTACCATGTCCATTCGCATCGGGTATTACCCCAACAATTGAAAATCCCTGTTTGAGGTAGAACTCATAAGGATGATTTTTAAGATTGCGGATATTTACGAGGTTACCCGGAATGTCATCATAGAGATCCTTATCAGCGAGGGTGGTCATGCCATCCTCGTCGTCCGTTCCCAGGTATATGGTTTCCCCTCCATGGATTTTGACCTGCTGTTCAAGATCAGCAACCAGAGCTTTACCTAAACCAACTCTTTGCAGATCAGGCCGCACCACAAGAGGATGAAGTTCCCAGGACAGACCATCAAACTCGCTGATCGCTCCTATCCAACCGAGAATAGTACCTGTCTCATCCACAGCAGCACGGGCAATTTTTCCTGGCTGAATAGCTTCTGCCACTTCCTTCAAGGCTGATTGCATATCCGGCCAGGCATTAGGCCAGTGGACTCTGAATGCATCCACCAACATGTTGGCAGCCTGCTCCATAACCACAGGATTGGCGGATCTTAAATCGATAATCTGCATTTGTAGTTATAAAATCTAAGATTCATATGATCTCATAGTAGTAAAAGATGCTTTTATCAGCTCTTTGAGGACATTTTGGTCGACATCTTCCAATCTCTTGATATATAAACACCCTTTACCCATGGAGTGTTTTCCAAGTTTGGCCATCAATTCTTCATTCTGCTTAAATCCGGACATGATATATAAGGATAGATTTTGTTTACGGGGAGAGAATCCGATCCGCATCCAATCCGCCTCCTGCCCGCTGGCGTATTTATAATGGTAAGTGCCAAATCCGATAATACTGGTTCCCCACATCTTAGGCTCTTCTCCAGTGACCTCTTTCATCATGTCGAGGATGGCGAATGAATCCTGGCGTTTCTTATCTTCCGGAATCGTTTTCAAGAAGCTTTCAACGCTGGCATCATTGATTTTGGTTTTCAGTTCATACATTTCTTCCTCCCTTTCTTGCACCATAAAATACTTAACAACAATTATAAATATTTTAACGGGATGACAAGAGGTATTCCACGATTAGTATCACCTTTATCAACTTCCAGGCAGGATGGGAGGAAAATGGATCTTGATTGGATGCACCAAACCTATGATTATCGCAACAGGAATGGAGAATAATACCGGGAAGAAAATTGCCATTACATAGTGGTACCAAAGCGGTTGCTTTGCCCCACGTTCAGATGGAAGGGTGTATGCGGGTAGGTAGACCATCAACCCGTAAACAAATATCCACAAGCCAAATTCAGCGAAAGCCTGGATTCCGCCAAATGATGCTTCAGCAGTGATTCCTGTTAATCCAAACAATAATAGAACAGCATTCGGGCTGAAATTATATCTCCGGAGCAACACTGCCCAGCCTATGAACATGGGAATGAAAACTACCACGCTATGCAGGAAAACAACATCCAAATAGTTACTTGAAGCGGTTATATAAGCTTCACCGAGAGAAACTCCAAAAATAGGAGCCAGGTTGGTCATTGTGGTTGTGATGGCTTCTTCAATGAGTGCCAGAAGGGTGGCGAATAACACAAACTTAAGCTTCCAATCCAATTTTATTCCCAGGATTAAATTACGAATCCGGCTACGGAGTATTATTGTGGCTATTCCACCGATCAATACCCATACGACCACCAGACCTGAACCCATCAATAATACAGCCCGAGTATTTGGAGGAGCGCCAACCAAAGCAATCAGAAGAATTACTGCAGTTGAAAGCGCGAGCCAACCAGCGATTAGTTTGATAACCAAGCTAGATTTCATTTGGAATTTGCACGGATCTTCTTCAATGGGTCCCTGTTATGAGAGAAGAATTGTCATCCGCCTCCAGCAGTGATCGAACCGATTGCCAGAAAGGTAAAGATCATAACATCCTGTAAAAAGTGGATGAACCATGCCCAGAAGAACCCGCGTGTTTCCAACATGGATTTTCCAAGTATCCAGCCTAAGAAAGTGGCCATTACCACGCCAATGATGCCGTACGGAATTCCGTAAAAATGAAAAATTCCAAAAAAGGCTGCCATTAACAACAGAGCCTGTTTTTTTCCAACCGGTCCTTCCAGCACCGATAAGAAGCTGGCTTTATAAGTCATCTCTTCATTAAATGCATTCAAGGCAGCAGCCAATAAAACGGCTGGCAGGAAAGGCAGTGCTTTAACAACAATATTTAGTGGAGGATGCCCGGCAATGACCAGGAACGCCAGTGTGCCCAAACTAATGCAAATTGAAAGGATCAGACCAAATTTTTTCCAATTCTCTCCTTTGCCTACTCCAAGCCAGCGAACTGGCTCGACCGGTGCTGAAATATCCCCTTTGACCAGGAAGAAACCTGCCCGATTCTTTTTGATCAGATATAAGATGGCGATTATTACCCCCGTTACGATCAGCTTCAGAGATAACTCTGCCACCATGTATATATTAAAGGAAGGGTTATCCAGCAAGGACTTATAGAACGGAAGTGTGCCGAGTTGGGTGAATACCACCCATTGGACAAAAACCAGTACCAGGAACAATATTAGGAAGGACCGCAGGTTGTGCATCGGTTCCCAGATGAAAGATAGAAGTAATCCAATGCTGATCAAACTGGTAGAAATAATTGTCTGGGCGGTAAATGAAACCGTCAGGTGGAAGATCTCCTGAGGGATGATTTTTGGCAGCAACGAGGCGCTAAGGACAATGATCCAGGCTGCGATAGTGGTGATTTTAGGGGACTCCAGTGTCTTCATATAGCGTTCCTCCATTTCCGTATTAATAATTATAACGGTGAGCCAAATTTCTGGCTCACCGTTATTTTTCTCAATTCTCAGTTCTTAACTGACTTGCCTTAAAACAAACCAATTACTCTGCCTGTCTCCAGATCCAGATCGATATCATAAAAAGCCGGGCGGGTGGGCAATCCGGGCATGGTGCTCATCTTGCCAAGAAGCGGGTACAGGAAACCCGCCCCAACGGAAGCACGGACTTCACGTACACCGATCCTGAATCCGGTGGGAACGCCTTTGATGGTTGGGTCAGCGGTGAGGGATAAGTGTGTTTTAGCCATACAGATCGGTAATTTATCAAAACCCAACCTTGTATAATCGGCGATCTGTTTCTCTGATTCAGGTGAGTAATCCACTCCGTCCGCCCCGTATACTTCCCTGGCGATGGTTTCGATCTTTTCCTTGATGCCAAGATCAAGTGGATAAAGGAATTTAAATTTAGACGGCTTTTCTGCTGCCATGACAACTGCCTCAGCCAGGTTTTTAGCACCAGAACCACCGGTTGCCCAATGCGAACTGACCACTGAATCTTCCGCTCCGGCAGCTATTGCAGCTTTCCGGATCATCTCAAGCTCTGCTTCAGTGTCCGGTGCAAAGCGGTTGATGGCAACCACAACCGGGATACCGAATTTGCGGGCGGTCTTTATGTGGTGCAGCAGATTAGGCAACCCTTTTTCCAGCAGGGGGAGGTTTTCATCCGTGTATGCAGAGTCAAGTGGTTTTCCAGCAACAACTTTTGGTCCACCGCCATGCATCTTAAGGGCACGCACTGTGGCTACTAATACGACCACATTGGGAACCAGACCGGATGTGCGGCATTTGATATCGAAGAATTTTTCCATACCGATATCAGCCCCGAAGCCGGATTCTGTCACCACGTAATCTGCCAGTTTCAACGCAATCTGGTCAGCCAGGATCGAGCTGTTGCCATGGGCGATGTTTGCAAACGGACCAGCATGGACAAAGACGGGCGTCCCTTCCAGCGTCTGCATTAAATTCGGTTTAATAGCATCTCGCATCAATACGGTAAGCGCACCAGCGATTCCAATATCTTCGGCAGTTACTGGATCTCCGCTGCGGCTCAATGCCACTACCATCTTACCCAGGCGCTCGCGCATATCCTTAAGACTGGTGGTAAGAGCCAGGACAGCCATGATCTCGCTGGCGACAGTAATATCAAAACCGGTATCCCGTTCGTGACCAGTTTCTTCAGGTCCGTGTCCTACAGTGATCCCACGTAAAAAGCGATCACTGGTATCCATTACCCGTTTCCAGGTGACTGTAGAGGGATCGATATCCAACCTGCATAATTTCTTCCGTTCCTCTGGTGACAGGTCGTTCGGGTTGGTTTTTGTGATACCAAGCTTCTTTACTCGCCCCTGCAATCCCTTGCCAAATATTCGATTTCCTTTTTTATCAGGTGGACAAAGTCGGTTGAACATCTGCTCGTCAGTTGCTTCTGTTTCATGCAGCATTCTTACATCAATTGCTGCAGCGAGTAAATTATTGGCTGCGGTGATGGCGTGAATATCTCCGGTAAGATGCAAGTTGAAGTCTTCCATGGGTATCACCTGGCTGTAACCACCGCCGGCTGCCCCGCCTTTTATTCCAAACGTTGGTCCCTGGCTGGGCTGCCGGATGCAGGTGATCACCCGTTTACCAAGTTCAGCCCCCAGAGCCTGGCTGAGACCAACTGTGGTAGTGGTTTTCCCTTCCCCAAGCGGTGTGGGGGTAATTGCGGTCACATCAATATATTTACCATTAGGTGCATTTTTTAATCGGGTAAGAATATCCAACTTCACTTTAGCTTTAAAGGGCCCATATAGTTCCAACTCATCAGGTAGAACACCCATCTCTGCAGCAACCTGGACAATCGGTTTTAATGTTGCGGCCTGGGCAATATCTATGTCTGACGGAACTGGTGTTAATAACTTTAACGTTGTCGGAATGAACTTTTTAGTTTCGGTTTGATTTGCTTGAGGCATTATTACCAATCCTTTCAAATTTACAATGAAAATGAATCCTATCTAATTGTGCTATAGCTTTATCACTTTCGCAAGAGGTAATACGAGCTAGTATAAATATTGCTTTAATAGCTTTGTCAAAGAAATATATAACTAAAACGGTAAACATTGACGAAATTTGTAAGGAGGCTGTAAGGTTATTTCTAAAATTTACGAGGTTTCTCTTCTATAATTTTGAGGAGCATTACCAGACCCGCACTACTGGAAGGAAATCTCTTGTTCAATAATTACTGGTTGAAAAAACTGATACTCATTGTAAACATTATATTCATCGGGGGGCTATTATTTCTAAACAATTCAAGCCTGATTCCCATCACTGGACAGACACTTCCGGCCTTTCAAGCAGATACAGTATCTTCAGACATAACTCCTTTTAGGAAATTTGTTGATTCGGTCGTTGATGGAGATTTGAAATTAAAAGGTTTATATATTCCATCTGTCCTGGCTTTGGAAGTAGTTCAACAACCTAAGTCGCAACCATCTTTCGTTTCCTCGGAACCGGATAAGGCAACTCAGTTCGGATTAGCTTCCACATATGGAACGATCGGGTTATTGGCACATAATTATGCAGGTGGGGCAGATTTTGATGAAGTAGAAGTAGGCGAGATGATCGATTTGGTTTATGGAGATGGTCGAATCAAAGAATACCGTGTAAGTTCCATTCTAAGATTCCAGGCGATCGATCCAGTAAATACCAAAACAAGCTTCTTAGATCTTGCCACTCAATTAAAGGAGACAGCGGAAGACTTGTTCATGAAAGTCTACAGTGGAAAACCGCATCTCACATTGCAAACCTGTATCTCAAATGGTTCTATCAGTTCATGGGGAAGGCTATTTATCATTGCTGAGCCAATTAGCGATTAAATAAAATTAGAAATAAGTTTGTAAGTAGTTTGTAAGTTATTAGATATCTTGTCGTATGATATATAACCTATAATTTACTTTAGTAATCAATATACGTTCCTTAACAATTTGTTCACGAGAATAGCAAAACCGGTGAAAACCGGTGACGCAAAGCTATGGGTCTTCGATCAGAGAAATCTGATAATGATTGCCAGGTTACCGAAAGTACGATTTTTACGTATGACTAAGACCCGGCATAAGACCCGGGTCTTTTTTGTACACTAACAAAGCATGAACGATAAGGGCAAAACCGGTGAAAACCGGTGACGCAAAGCTATGGGTCTAACACCGATGAGGTTATGACCGCCAGGCCGCCGAAATAAATATAATACCTTCCCAATTTTCACTCCAGGCGGTTGACCCATATCTTAGTCAAGCCCTTGTCAGAAAGAGACAAGATGGTTTTTGACTTCAAACGTATGGTAAGAATATTCACACTCACAGTAGTTTTACTGGCGAGTTTGTTTCCATTTTCACAAGCACAAGCCAACATTCCGGTAACAGCAGATCCCATTCCTGCAGCATCTACAATCGGGACTTCAACATCAAAATCATCGGTCATTGCTTTATCCGATTTTGCTGCAGCAATCAATGATGGCAAATCAGTTCTCCGTGGAGTATATGTTCCTGATGTAATGGCTTTCCGCGTTATCCAACAGCCAAAGAACCAGAGTGGATTTGTTTCAACCATTAGAGGATTGGTCACTCAATTTGGATTGGCCTCAGATTATGGGACGATCGGTTTACTCGCTCACAACTTCGCTGCTGGATCTGAGTTCTCCAAGGTCCTGGTTGGTAACACAGTCAGCGTAATTTATGGGGATGGGACAATAAAGGAATTTATCGTTACAAAAATCGCTCGTTACCAGGCATTACAACCAAATAGCACCAGTTCAAATTTCCTGGACCTGGAAACGAATGAAAAATTATCCGCTGGAACATTGTTCAAGGCAGTTTATGGTGGAAAAGCTCACCTGACATTACAAACCTGCATCGCACAGGGTAAAGAAAGCTCCTGGGGCAGGTTGTTCATCATTGCAGAACCGGTAAAATAATCTACTTCGGATCAACCCACCGATTAAAAAGCATGGTCAAGTCGCAGGAACATGCTTTTTCTGCTGTCTCCTTCATTGTCTTTTCAGTGGCAATTTCCCATATATTTTGTTCATAATATTTTTTCAAAAATAACGCAAAGTCGGTATCACCTATTTGATCCCTCAAAGTAATAAAGAATATCGGACCACGTCCATAAACGATCGCACCGTAGGTTTTTTGGTCATAACTCTTTACGGGCAAACCAATTGGGATTTCCTTTTTGTCCACCCTGTCCCAACGATCGTAAAATGAATTAATAAAACTATCTGAAGCTTGATCACCATATCGATCTTTATAATATAAGCTGGTGATGTATTGCGTGATCGATTCATCCAACCAGGGTTGATTAACCTGATCATTGCCTACAACATTGTAAAACCACTGATGACCGACTTCATGGGCGACAGTAGATTCAAGGTAGATACTGTTTGGGATATTATTCAAATTTCCACCGGGTCTATAAATATTCTTATTGATTACTGTGACTCCGGGATATTCCACTCCCAATGCTGACGTTGAAGTAGCCAGGATATCAAATTCTTTATATGGATAATAACCAATAATTTTGTCAAAAATCCTAATTGCAGCAGAGGCTGTATCCAAAGCACTTTTATTGCCATCCATTAAATCACTGCTCGAATAGCTGTTGACCAAAGTTTCCCCAACTTTCATGCTGGTCTTCTCCAGACCTGCCCCAGCAGCAAGGAAAAAATCACGCATCGGACCACCAGCTAATGTAACCACCTGGCGGTTTCCTTTAGTCGTTTCCTCCATTATTGAACCAGAGCCCACGAGGATCGCTGTTTGTGGCAAGATCACTTTCACCAGATATAAACTAGCATCAGAGTAAACAACATCCCCATAAGTTGGAGGGATCTCATCGTGCCACCCATCCTGGTCGTAAACTGCTATGATCGGGTAAAAGTGGGCTAATGTCAGCAGATTATCTACATATCCTAATACCTGATAATTGCTACTCGGGTCATCAGGCATCTTAATCTGAAGTTCAATTGAGAGAACAATACTTTTCCCAATCCCCAAGTCATTTTTTAAAGGAAATTCGATCACACTATCATATGATCTTATCAATGGATGGATGTCTGCTCCATTCATTAGAAATTTTGAATACTGGACCTGCGCGCCAAAAAGCACAGGATACATTCTTAATATGACCTTGTCCAGGTCCCGATCTTCATGATTTGTATACAATACTTCTTCCTTCAAAGTCATGGTTCGATAATCATCAGCAATATCAACCACTAGATGATAAACACTCCGGTCGAATCGTTCTTTAAGGGTGGTTCTGGAAGGTTTAACAAGACTGATCTCATAAGGGGTCCTATCCTGCCATGAGGAACTAAATAAATTTGGTGATGGAATATCATCAAGCAATGCATCCGAAACGATTAGAGGGGTGGAATTACGCTCAGAGCTTGGATCCATCATAGATTCCGGAAGTGAGCTATTCTGTGCTGGTGATGGGGTTTCACCCTGTTTTATGATTTGGCATCCAGAAAGCAGCATAATCATTAATATAATCATGATCAAACATCTCGGGGTCTTCACTGGATTAAAGTTCATAATAATCTCTCCATTAATTCGTGTTGATTCAACACCACCTGATTAATATTATACTTGTTCGGATTTTCTTCATAAAACAACATGGGATATAATTAACAGCATAAACATATGAATTACCCATTCCGATTGCCTCCCTTTCGATCTGTCCTCCCATTTTCTTTTATTATTGGATTTATCGGCTGGGCAGGTCTGGCTTTGGTAGTGATCACCTCATTACCCACGCTTGGTCCACGCTGGCTATTTTTTTTCTTCGTTGTATTGGCACTCACCGGCACCTTTCTTCCGGTGATCACTTTTTTGAATATCCGTTTCCCCAGTGAACCTCCAATTGGGATGGCTGTTGTAATCCGTCAGGCATGTTGGGTTGGTGTTTATGGCGGAATCCTCGTCTGGTTACAATTGGGGCGGATCCTTTCTACAAACATCGGTGTAGCAATTGCTGTTGGATTGGTAGTTGTGGAATGGTTGATCCGATTACGGGAAAAAAGCCGCTGGGCACCGCAGGATGGCTCTGATCTTGATAATCCATCTGTAAATGAACCACCGGATATTTTGGGATGAATAATTTACGATCGCTTCCATCGATCGACCACCTGTTACAAACTCCTGCATGTCAGCAACTGCTTCAGATATATGGACATCCACTTGTTTTAAACACGTTAAGGTCCCAGTTGGATGATATTCGCATGGATGGGAAACAAGTTTTGTTTTCAGAAGATCAAATAATCAAAGGCACTGGCGAAAAACTGTCCCTGATGACTAATCCCAGCATTAAGAAGGTGATTAATGCCACAGGGGTTATATTACACACGAATCTGGGACGGTCTCCATTAAGTAAAGGAACCATTGCGGAAATAGAAATTGCCGCAAGAAACTATACTAATCTCGAATATAACCTGAAAAAAGGCACTCGAGGCTCTAGGCATGATCACTGTGAAGAACTATTGACCAGGTTGAGTGGAACCGAAGCAGCCATGGTGGTTAATAATAATGCCTCGGCGATGCTACTGGTCCTTTCCGCATTATTCAATCGGAAAAAAGTAGCAATTTCCCGTTCTCAGCTTGTTGAAATCGGCGGTGGTTTCAGAGTTCCGGATGTAATGCGCCAATCGGGTGCGCATATGATCGAAATTGGAACCACGAACCACACCCATCTATCGGATTATCAGGAAGCACTGGCATCAGGAGCTGTTGGCGTACTAAGGGTACACACATCCAATTTCAAAATTATAGGTTTTACAAGCAGCCCGGAGTTACAAGATATCGTTGAGGAAGCCCATGTTTCTGGAGCCCTTGTCATCGATGATCTTGGATCTGGTTCATTCCTAAAAACCGAAGATTATGGATTAACCCATGAACCAACAGTGCAGGAATCTGTGAAAGCAGGGGTGGATGTAATCTGTTTTTCTGGTGATAAACTATTGGGTGGACCACAAGCTGGTATCATTATCGGCCGAAAAGAATTGTTGGATAAACTCAAGAAGCATCCTTTAGCCCGTGCGATCCGCGCAGACAAACTTTGCCTGGCAGGTCTCTCCGCGACATTGATCCATTATTTGAAGGATGAAGCTGTTCAAGAAATACCGGTTTGGAAGATGATCAGCACGGAGACAGAGGTTATCAGGCAGAGAGCATTGAAATGGATGGGTCAACTCCACGAAGGAAGGGTGATTCAGGGAGAATCTACTGTAGGCGGGGGCAGCCTGCCGGGAGATACATTACCAACCTGGCTTTTGGCAATAAAAGTTCAATCACCCGAAAAAATGCAAAAAATTTTACGTAATTCAAATCCAGCAATTATTGGCCGGATAGTTGACGATGAGGTCGTCTTTGATCCTCGCACAGTATTTGAAGATGAAGAGAATGATCTGGTCGCGAAAATAGCCGAAGCCTACCATTACAACAGGAAAATGTTATGAAAAATCAAATTGACCTTCTTATGAAAAACCAAAGAATCGATGCACTGGTTATTTCCGGTGCAGGTGATCATAACCCTGCCATGGTGTACTTTACCGGTGGTGGTCATTTTGATGCGAACGTGATCAAATTGGCAGGGGCTGATGCGACAATATATTGTTATCCGATGGAAAGGGAAGAGGCTGCCCGGTCAGGTTTGCGAACCGTCTTACATAATAATCAAAAGGCCGGAATTTTGAATTTGGCACAGGAATATCGTTGGATGCTGAACGAAGCCGGTCTTGCAAGCGGAAAGATCTGCTTTTATGGCAGAGTGGAATCTGGTCGTTTTTTGGCATTAATGAATGAGCTCAAAAAAATTGCGCCGGAATATGAATTTTTAAGCGAGGGGGAGAATCCACTCCTGATGGAAGCAAGAACAACTAAAGAAGATTATGAGATAGAACGTATCCGTAAGATGGGAAAATTGACAACAAAAGTAGTGGGAAGAGTGGCTGATCTTCTCACTTCAAGACCTGTTCATGCCAATTATTTACTTAATACTAATGGTGATCCGCTTAAGGTTGGAGAGGTTAAAAAGCTTATCAATTTATGGTTGGCAGAAGAAGGGGCAGAAAATCCCGAAGGAACAATTTTTTCTATTGGCAGGGATGCTGCAATTCCACACAATGTTGGAAACCCAGATGACATTATCGAATTAGGGAAAACGATCGTATTTGATATATACCCATGTGAAACCGGTGGAGGTTATTTCTACGATTTTACCCGTACCTGGTGCATGGGTTTTGCAGACGATCCAACCCTCAAGCTTTATACAGATGTTAAAAAAGTATACGATACCGTGGTCAATGAGTTAAAATCTGGCCAGTTGTGTAAGGAATATCAAATTCGCACCTGCGATCTATTTGAAAGCATGGGACATTCTACCATCCGATCTGTTCCTGGAACACAGGAGGGCTTTGTTCACAGCCTCGGTCATGGATTGGGATTGGATATACACGAACAACCCTGGTTCAGCACATTTGCTGAAACAAATGATAGGCTAATTCCCGGTGCAGTTTTCACCATTGAACCAGGCTTATACTACCCCGATAGAGGAATGGGAATACGTTTGGAAGATTCCTATTATGTAACTCAACAAGGGAAGATCGAGTTATTCACAGATTGTCCTATGGACCTGGTATTACCTGTGAGAAAAAGTTGAAAGAGATCAAATGAATGCTCCACTTAGGGTTCTGGGAATTGAGTCATCCTGCGATGAAACAGCCGCTGCGATCCTGGAAAATGGACGAGCCTTGTTATCGAGTGTTATCGCCACTCAGATCGATTTGCACGCTCAATATGGGGGTGTTTTTCCGGAAGTGGCATCACGGCAGCACATCCGAACCATTTTTGGAGTTGTAGATCAAACCTTGTTGCAAGCCCACATGACGATGAATGATATTGACGCCATAGCAGTGACTCAGGGTCCCGGCCTCGCTGGTTCCCTGGTGGTTGGATTGAATATGGCAAAAGCATTGGCATTAGCCAGGGGTATCCCCATTATTGGTATCAATCATCTTGAAGGACATATTTATTCTGCCTGGGTTTATGATGCAGCTGCATATCCTGACAGTGAAAAAGCACCAGAAGAACCACAATTTCCCATTCTGGCATTGCTTGTTTCCGGCGGCCATACTGAGTTAATCCTGATCAAAGGTCACTTGCAATATCAGTCTTTAGGGAAAACATTGGATGATGCTGCAGGCGAAGCCTTCGATAAAGTGGCCCGTTTACTCGGCTTATCCTATCCTGGTGGACCTTCCATACAAAATGCCGCAAAAGATGGAAATCCGAAAGCTTTCGCATTTCCGCGGGCCAAGCTGGAAGGTACCTGGAATTTTTCATTTAGCGGTCTCAAGACCGCAGTACTCCGTACAGTGAAGCAATTTGAAGAAAAAAAGATAGTCTTACCAGTTGCGGATCTGGCAGCCAGTTTTCAAGCTGCGGTGGTGGATATTCTTCTATCTAAGTCACTGGCGGCTGCTCAAAAATTCAACGTAAAAGAAATCCTGGTAGCTGGCGGTGTATCGGCAAACCAGGCTCTTCGGAATGCTTTTACAGGGCAAACAAGATTCCCAGTCCAGATACCACCATTTTCACTTTGTACTGACAATGCAGCAATGATCGGTGCTGCCGGTTACTATCGTTATTCAGCAGGACAAATTGGCTCACTGGATATGGATGCATTACCGTCCTGGCCTCTGGCATCAATTTGAAACTTTCTATATCCGGTAACATCTAATGAATCATACTAACCCAAAACCTGAGTTTTCACTAGAGTTATTGCGTACTGGAGATCGGGAAGAACAAGCCAGATTGGTGGATTATTATTCCAACCCGGTGTACCGAATTGCCATGAACATCCTCAATTCAGCTCAAGATGCTGAAGATATTCTTCAGGAAACTTTTATCAATGTATTTCATGGTCTGCCTTCATTCGAAGGGCGATCCAGTTTAACTACCTGGATTTACAGGATTGCTGTGAATGAAGCATTAATGTTGATCAGGAAACGAAAAGGCATTGAAATCTCGATCGACGAGGATAAAGAAGATGAAGAGGGAGCAACTCCTCCGAATGAAATTGTAGACTGGACTAGTCTACCGGAAAAGGAATTGTTATCGAATGAGATGCGCAAGGTATTGAATAATGAAATTGGTTTATTGCCAGACAAACTGCGCATAGTTTTTGTGTTACGAGATATGGAAGATCTTTCAATCAGGGATACTGCTCTTACTTTGGGATTATCTGAATCTGCTGTGAAGACAAGATTATTAAGAGCGAGGTTGCAATTGCGTGAGAATATCTCACACTATTTCACTGAATGGAAGCTCGAAAAACAGGTGAGCGATGGAACACACTAAATGTAATAGCCTGATAAATTTAATTGGTGATTATCTGGACGGCGATATCAGCCCGGAAGCCTGTGCTGAATTGGAAGAACATATCCAAGGGTGTGATCATTGCAGAGTAGTTGTGGATACTACCGAGAAAACGATTACGCTTTACCATGAGATAGCCCAGGAAAATGGAATTCCCGGAGAAGTAAAAGAGAATTTATTTAAAAAGCTTAACTTACTGGATTATTTGAATGCGGATGAAAAAAAAGAATTCCCTGATTGATGACATCAACTTGTGTCATTCGATAGACAAGAATCACTTGGGAATGGGGTTTTGGCTGTAATTATTATTTGTAAAAAATAAATCCTCGATCAGAGAGTAATAGATATAATGATCTGGTTTTGAATAATCTAGTTAATCGGGATTTTCCTTATTGTTAATGGTAGGATTTGCTCGTATTATATAATTATAGAATTGATAGTTTAGTCAATACTGAAGGAATTTGAAATGTTGGAAAGATTACTCTCGGAAGATATTGCACAACAAGTAAAAGATGTATTTGAAACAACACTCCAACATCCTGTTCATGTCCTTTTTTTTGGAAGTGAGTCACGTTGCGAGTACTGCCTTCCTACTAGGTCCCTGTTGGAAGAGATCATTCCATTATCCGATAAATTATCACTCGAAATCCATGATGTAGAACTTGAACCGGAGATCGCAAAAAAGTATCATGTTGATAAAACACCGGGAATTGTAATTACCTCAAAAGACAAAAAGGAAATAATTGATTATGGGATCAGGTATTCAGGGATGCCATCCGGTCATGAATTCACATCCTTGATCAATGATCTCCTTATGGTATCTCAACGATCGACGGATCTCAACCAGGATACCTGTGCATTTCTAGAAACCATCAATACAGATATTCTTCTACAAATATTTGTAACGCCAACCTGACCTTATTGCCCGCCAGCCGTGAACCTGGCTCATGCAATGGCTTTCGAGAACCCATTTATTCAGGCTGAAATGATAGAGGCAATGGAATTTCCTGATCTTGCTAACCAATTTCATGTGAGCGGGGTACCACAAACGACAATTAATAGTGGATCAGGTACCATGGTTGGATCAGGTCCGGAAGAAGAACTTGTAAATGAGATTAAAAGAGTCCTGGATAAATACTAATTCAAGGAGATATCATGGATGCTAAAGTGGTCTGGAAATCAGGCTTGGGTTTTGATGGAACAGCAGATAGCGGTTTCACACTACCATTGGGTGGTTATATTGAAAAAGGCAGTCAAAATGATGGTTTCAGGCCAGTCGAATTGCTTGCCATTGGATTAGCCGGATGCACTGCGATGGATGTGATCTCGATCCTTGAAAAAAAACGCCTTCAAGTCACTGCTTTTGAAGTTTCAGTTCATGCGTTGCGTGCTGAAGAGCATCCCAAAGTATTCACTCAGGCTGAAATATTTTTTCATATCACCGGGAAAAATATTGATTCAAATTCTGTTGAAAGGGCAATTGAACTATCGAGTACAAAATATTGTCCTGCATCTGCCATGCTTGGCAAAGCATTTCCGATCACCACCCGATATGAGATTATTGAGGGGTGATCGGGGGAAAACCTCGCTGGCGTTCGATCCATTAAACTCCAAAATCCACCGCTGCTCTTTGATCAAATAAGAAGCAATTACCCACCCCTATCTTAGCTATTTTTACCAATCCTGTAGTACAAAAATCCTTTCCCACCTGATCGAATAAATCGGAATCATAAACGATATCCGTGTATTCCACCCATTTCCGTTCGCCGTTTTCAATAATCGGCGCTCCTTGTTTTGCTATACTTGAACCCCGGGCGCGGACTTCTGAAAGATGGAAGGAAGTATTGTTTTCGAAACCGACGCCCATTAATAGAACTTTCCCGGCGAGGTTATAAATTTTTGCAAGAGGAGAATTCTCGCCCAAAGAGTAAGCCAGGGAGTGGTCGGAAGCAATAAAGCTGGCATGTTTTCCCCAGGCTGCAAATGATACCTCTGGATGATGACTACGGATGACACCCGGCATTGTTCTGAATACCTCTGAGATGGTACCCATCCCCCGACTGGGAGTATATGCCGGATGGTAGGCAGGCATAATTTCACGAATAATGCTCCACCAGTTTTCCGGTACTGGAGGATGGCGCCATTTTGCCGGATCAGACAGGTCACCGCTATGTTCAGGCATGACCAGTGTTCCTTCAGGTGTAATCACATCCATTAAGGCTTGAATCACTGCAACTGCTCCACCTGAAACCCAACCAAGCGAACTAAGGGACGAATGGACGAGAAGTGTATCCCCGGTTGTTATTCCAGTATCAGCAATATCCCTCGAAAGAGTTACAAGGGTATTTGGATACTTCATTTGGTTAATGGTATCGTTTTCGCCCATCTCAAATGTTCAATTATTTACCGGTTTCAAGCTGAGATGCCTGGTCAGCACAAGTACAGGCAACAACGGTTTGAGTGAAACGGGTCAAGGATCCCACGTAAGGAGTACCACTCGAATGAGCGATCCATCCTTCAAGGTTGAATGGCATCGGGCTATCCGCGGTGATCCATTCGCCATTATATTTCCTTGCCATATGGACATGAGTACCTGTTGCTTGACCTCTTTCGCAGGAGGGATGCCCCAACACATCACCGGCTTTCACCTGCTTACCCTGGACGGCTGCATCATACCTCGAAAGGTGGAGGTACATCACTGCCCAACCAGTCCTTTCGTCACCATCTCCATCAAGATCCAGGATGGTCAATCCAAGTTCAACCCGGGAGAGGACGCCATCCGCGACTGCTGTAACCCATTCAGGTGATTCGGTACAACCACTTTTATCAGCGGGTGGTGCGAAATCAATTGCAGCCCAGGGTTGATTCTCTCCCCAGGCTGGATGCGGAGCTCCGGTATAAGCCCAGGATCTGTTGGGTGTAAATGGAAGCTTCATCTCGGGTTGGTTCAGGCTGCCTGGAATAAATTCTGATGTCTGAACCGGAAAGCTGCCAAAAAGTGAATGGTAGGTGCTTGCAAAACCATCGCCGGAAATTGCTCTTTCAAACTCGGTTACGGAAGAAACGATGGAAAAGTAATTTTGCAAAGAAACACTGGCTGCATTAAGCCAGGGATCAAACCGCATTAGTTTGCCATCCTGTAACTCGGTGGAATGTACTTCACCTGACCGCCAACCATAATACCCGGCGTTTAATGTGTCCGCCAATATCAGGAGTTGTAAATATAAGTTAGCATTGTAGATCTTTCTAAATCCCAATGCATACCGGTCTACGTCTTTGGGGATGGTTGGACTTGTCAGCGCCTGGATTCTATATTCAAGGATGGCTAATAATAGTTGCGGACTGATACTGTAAGTCATTCCAACATATTGGACCAAATCAGCCCCGGTTCGCCAATCGCCATAGGCATAAATTCGATACGATTTCAACCATCCATCCGATTTTGTCACGAAATCGATCGTATCGAACGCTATTTGAGCTGGTCCATTTACAAACAGGTAATCCGGCAGGATCTGATAAGATGATCCCCAGAATGGCAGGTAATAGATAGGGATTTTTAAAGGTAGACCGGGTGGAAGGGTGGTGGTGGTTAGGGGCAGAACCGGGTTGTTTTCTTGAATTTCCTTAACTGTTGTATTAAACCTGGCTGCCAGGGCGACAACCGTGTCACCATCCTGAACGGTGTAATCCACCAACTCTCCCGGGTCATAGGCTTCCCGTGTGGGAAGGGGAGTGACGCTCACCGCTATGGCAGGTTGCTCTATTGTAGGTGTTTCCAGGAGGCTGCCTTCAGTTGCTGGTGGTACACAGGCGTTAAGCAGGAACATCGCGCTCATACTGATAACTATGAACCGGTGGAAAGCAGACCTGAAAGAATTTTTAACTTTGGGTTTTGTTTTTCTTCGAATACTTTGCATTTACGCCAATTGTACTCGAATTAGATTAATTCGGGCTGTTTTTATCTCTAAAAATGTATGTATCCGCTGTCCCACAGGTGCAGGCTGTGACCACTTTGCCATTGCGGGTTAATGTTCCTTTATAGTCCTGGGCGAAAGCATGAGCGATCCATCCATCCAGGTCGAAAGGCAGTGGACCACCAGCCAGGATCCATTCACCATTATATTTCCTGGCAAAGTGGAAGTGTGTACCTGTAGATACTCCGCCTTCGCAGGATGGGTGGCCAAGATGATCGCCCTGTTCTAGCCATTGCCCAACTTCAGGACGGTCTTCTGTGGCAATGTGCATATAGAATAAATTCCAACCGGTTTGTTCATTGCCGTCACCATCCAGATCTAAAACCACTACTCCACCACCTGAACGGGCAACTACACCAGACGCTGCTGCCAATACCCACTCTGATGATATTGCGCATCCCTTTGCCCCACCTGGTGCAAAATCAAGTGCGGCTCTCGCTCCCTGAGTTCCCCAGGCAGAGTGTGGACCACCAGTTAGTGACCACTCTTCATTCTGTTCGATCGGAAGAATCAGTTCGGGTTGCTGTAGCGTCGCCGGAAATAATGGTTCAATTGCAACTGCACGCAGCCAGGGGTTTCCAAACATGACTTCATGCTGATGCGGAAAACTATTCGCCCCGTATAAAACAGCTTCCCAATCGTTCAAATCGTACATCTGGGCGAACAGATATTGAATAGAATAAGTCCCGGCATTAATATCAGGTGATGCCCGAAATTTTGTTTTATCAGCAAACAGAATATTTGTCATGATCCCTTCACGCCAGCCATAATAACTATAAGATAGCTGGCTTACTGCCCAGGTCAGTTGGAAATAAAGTCCGTTCTTATATTTGGCAACATGTCCGAGAGGAAATTGAATACTATTTTCATCCACCGGTTGACCGTAAACCCAGTTACTTTTATATTGCAGTAGCGAAAGTAGTAACCTGGGGTTGATCGAATTCTCAATAGCGACTTTTCGAATAACCCCAGCCCCATCTATCCACCCTTCACTGTTCAAGTATTCGCGATAAGTGGAAAGGTAACCCCCTGCATCTGAAACAAAACTATCTATATCGAAATCCAACGCAGATGGCGAAAAGATTATCTCGCTGTCAGGCATTAGTTTCAAATTCGAAGCAAGATCGGAAAACATAGGAGGGATCATTAACAGGATATTTGGATCCAGGAATCCCGTTTTTGTGAGGGGTTCTGCAGAAATGATGTCATCAATGCTGACTTTAAAGCGGACTGCGATTGCCGGTAAAGTATCTCCTGCCTGTGTGTAATATAGAATGGGCGGAAGACTGGTACTGGTCGGCATGGTTTCGGCCATTACCTGGTTCACATCCTGAGTGGGTTCCACAATCTCTGGGGTGGGTGTTTGCGTATCGATGACCGGTTCGATAAAAGGAGTCTCGGTCAATTGCGGAACATCAGTGGGTTGAATTTCTTCCGGTTCGAAACCGCCGCCAAAGCCGGTACCAGGAACGACTTCAGTCGGAGGTACCTCCGTAGGCAGTTCTGTTATCGTCGGGAGTTGTGTTGGAATTGATTCAATTGTAGCACTGGGGGCTTTTTCTATTTCATCAAGTGAGACGTAATCATTTCTGCAGCCAGTAAGAGAAATCGAAATTATAAATACTATAAATCCAAAAAATATCCTGAAAGCGACATTATCGCTGGATCTGGTTTTCTTCCCTTTTTCCGTTCCATGCCTCAATTGATAGACCATCTTTCACCAATAAACCATCATATTCAGCGCCGGACCCAGTAGAGGACCATCCATCTAGGTCGAAAGGAATATCGCCATCCGCAGAAATCCACATTCCGTTATATCTTCTGGCGATGTGAAGGTGGGTTCCGGTGGAAACGCCTCCTTCACAGGATGGATGCCCAATTTTGTCTCCGGCGGTGACGAAATTGCCAGATTTGATCCGGTCTTTAGTAGCAACGTGCAAGTATAGTACCGACCAGCCATTTTGGACGAAACCATCTCCATCGAGATCTGTGACTACCATTCCACCCTCAGATTTGACGACCAATCCGCTGGCTGAGGCGATGATCCATGCATCATTATCGACGCAACCGGGCACTTCACCTGGTGGTGCAAAGTCAAGGGCTGCCCAGGCAGATCCTTCACCATATCCCGGATGCGGACCCCCAGTGAACGACCAGCTAATCCCCGGCTCAAATGGAAGTTGAAGTGCAGGCTGCTTTAAATCGGCGGGAAGCAGTGGTTCTATTGCAAAATCAAAAGGATATCCAAAAAGTTTCGAATACGTCTGGAATATACCCTGGTCAGATACTGCTGCAAGCCAGTCATTTTGGGTGTAAAGAGCTGCCATTAACTGCTGAACACCGGCTGTACCGGCATTGATCGTATTATTCACCGGGATGATCGATCCATCAGCCAACAACCAGGCAGGAACTGCATTTACTTTCCATAAGTAGAATCCACGGTTCAAGTTATTGGCGGCAAATGCCATTTGTTTATATAATCCACTCCGGTTTTCGTCGAAATATCCCAACGGATATTTTTGATAACCATCTTCCACCGATTTGGATGTCACCCAACTCCCGGTATATTCCAAAACTGAGAGAAAAAGCCTGGGATTGACTGAAAAATCTTCAGATACTTTTTGAATGATCTCAGATCCGGTGAGGGTTTTACCATCCACCTCTTCTGCATAACCCGCGAGGAATCCTCCCTGCGACTCGACGAAGGAAGGTAGATCCAGTGTGGTGCTCATCGGTCCATACACCAGTTCGGAGTCGGGTATCACTTTAAAGTCAGGTGCCTCACCGGCAGGAGTGGGAGCCGGGATGAGGAGGAATTGACCTACACTCAGGCTGTTGGGATCGGTGATCTCATTTAATCGGGCGATTTCTTCATAAGATACAGAGTACCGGTTGGCAATTATCGCCAACGTATCATTGGATTGAACAATATATTCCTCGGGATCCAGCCTCAAAGTGGGCACAATTCGCGGATCATCTGGTGTAGGTGTAAGAATTGGTTGGTCAGGGCTGCGAGTCGGTGGCAGGAACCAGGGAATGGTCGGGGTGGGTGTAACCAGGCATACGCCGGCGATATCCACTCCGGCAGGACACGGAGTTTTAATCATGTCCAAATTGGAAGGATTCCAGGGCGTGGCGGCTGGAGCCTGCCTGGAACAGGCAAGAATGGATATTCCCAGCGCGATTAATCCCCAGATAAATTTCTTTGACAGCAAATTGTACTCTTAGGCCAGCTTGTTTGATATATGCTTTCCACCCAACAGATGCATATGCAGGTGGTGAACTGTTTGACCGGCACCTTCCCCTGTATTTACTACCAGCCTGTAACCTGATTGCTTGATATTTTCCTTCTCAGCAATGATCCGGGCAGTGGTGAATAAATGTCCCAAAGATGTTTCATCTCCGGTGGTGGCTTCATTGACCGATTCTACGTGTTGATTGAGTGCAATCAATATATGCACCGGCGCCATTGGTTGGATGTCTTTAAATGCGGTCACTTTGTCATCTTTAAAGACGATCTGGCTGGGTATTTTGCCGGCTATGATCTTGCAAAATATGCAATCTTCTTTCATTTGATCCTCGTTTATGGTGTTGGAATGGGACCCAGTGTATCTTTACACATAATATCATAATACAGCAATTCTGTATCACGATTAGCTGCCGCATCTGCAGCAGCAGCGTCTCCAATTGCCATTACATCCTTAAACCTGTAATCTGCGTCGGTGCTCCAATATCTAGGCAGGACCAGGAGCGGATCCCCAATTGGACCCTCCAGTGCATAGCTGGGTCGCATGGGATCCTTGGTATCACTCAGGGGAATCCAGTTGAACATCAAAGGACCGCGTGGATTCACGGTAAAACCAAGCCGGTAACCAGCATCGCGGGCAACTTCCGCGCCCCGCTTGGTGAAACCTCCACCTGGCCAAATATAGGCAATGGGAGTCACACCGAAATGTTCCTGGATGAAAGAGATGGATCCGAATAATTCGTTATGGATGTACTCTTCCGAGGAAAAATCGTTAATAGGTATATTGTGCACCACGCCGTGAGCCTGGACATCCAGATATCCCTGTTTGATCAGCTTCACTAAAGGTTCGTAATATGCTTCCGGGGTATCAGGGGTACTGATCCAGGCCATTGTTACGCTGGTCCAATCATATTTCTTAAACAAAGGCACAAAATGTGTTTTGAAAAAATCAGCCTGGTGGCGGTCGTCTGATAGAAGCAGCATGGATTTTTGCGGGATCTTTGCGTTTTTTTCCAGAAAATCAGCCAGTTGGGTAGCATTGATCGTCATGAAACCCAACTCTGCAGCATGCTGCATGGTGAGCTGGTGGAATTCCTGGCCAATTTGGTTGTCTTTTAATGTCCCCGCATCATCGGTGATCGAGTGGTACATGATCACCATGACCACAGTGCCGGGAGCGCTGTTATTCGGGTCCCATTTCATCTTCAGGTACTGGCAGGTATCTGCAATGTAAGTATGGGGCGTGTCCAGCGGATTGAGGATGGAGGATTGGAACATACCCGGTAGTTCAGGAGGAGTACGGATGGCAGTGGGAGTAGGCGGGATGGGTGTGGCAGTATTGGTCGGGGTTGCAGTAGGCGGCTGCGGAGTGAATGTGGCTGTTGGTAATGGTGTCTCCGTTGCTTTTGAAGCAACAGCACCGCAACCGGATATAAATAAGATACCCAGCGATATAATAATCAGTACACTTTTGTTTTTCTTCATTATTGATTCATTCTCCATTGCTACTATCTTAATCGATTTCGAAATCTAACCCACCCACTTGTCTGCCGGATTCATTCCACTGGAGATCGTCTCCATGCTGTAGCCCTTACGGATCAACTCTTTGACGATCACATCAGCTTCAGATACATCGAATTGGCGGGAGGCGTGGGAAAGAACAATTGAACCATTTTGCATCCGGTCGACCACATTATGCACGGTATTCTTATCCATACCCCCGGATTCAAGTGACCAGAGAACATGCTGCATTCCCCAGGTTGCAGCCAGTGTCCGCACCCTCATATCACGATCACCGTAAGGAGCACGGAAAAACTTCACTTGGTATCCCGGCACAATCTCATTGACCTTGGTTACGAAGGCCCTGAACTGCCCATTGATACTGTCATCAGACAATGAGCTGAACGGATTATGGACCCAACCATGGCAACCCAGATCGTGGCCTTCATCTATCAAACGCGGAAGAGTTGCCTTACAGTCTTCCAGATTTACACCGATAATAAAGAAAGAACATTTTATACCATGCTCCCGGTAAACATCCAGCAGATGTGATAATTTGTCATTCCGGAATACATCATCGTACGTCAGCATTGCCACTTTTCGGGCGAGATCGCCGGTTTTTAGTTCATGAGATGCGAGGAAGTCAATCTCCCCGGAAGTTAGATGCGGCTGCAATTCATCTAGTGGAGTTGCATCCGCGAGATTGGCGCGGTTCACTACTTGCACTAGACTGGAAGATGGATATAATCCTTTTACGGGAGTAATTACTGCGCCGATGCTTAAAGCAGCCAGTGATCCACTGACGCGTTTGATAAATTCTCGGCGATTTATTGGATTATTCATATAGTGTCAATTGAATACTGACTAAAGTGAGAGCAAAATTGCATGTATTTATTTTAACACCAACCCGCTGGACTGATATGGAGAGAATCCATGGTTGATCGCCGTTCAGACCGGATGTCCAGGTTGGAGCGCCTCATTGAGGTTAGCAGAAATCTTAATGCTAATCTGGACTGTGAGCCGTATCTCAAATCCATAATAGAAATAGCTTCTGAACTGACTTTTAGCACAGAAACTTCCATCCTCGAACTGGCACCTGAAGGTGACCACCTGCATTATACAGCTTCTCCGTGGTACCGGTTGGATAAATTGAAACCTTTGAGCATTCCTCTGGATAAAAGTGTGGATGGCTGGGTATTCAACCATAAACAGCCGCTCATCATCCAGGATGCATTGCACGATACACGCGTCTTTCGCGAGGTTGACCGGGTGCTGGAAGAGGCAACTTATTCCATCTGTGTTGTACCCATGTTGATCAAAGGCGAGCCGATCGGGGTGATGGAAGCCGTAAACAAACTCGGTCATACCAATTACTCCGAAGAGGACGTCTTCATTCTGGAGACACTGGCCGCACAGGCAGCAGTAGCAATTCAGAACCAGAAGTTGCTGGATAACGCCCAGGCATCTTACCGGCAATTGCTCGAACTGGACCGCATGAAATCCGATTTTATTGCCATTTCGTCCCATGAACTGCGCATCCCCCTGGGGTTGATACTGGGGCATGCTTCACTCCTGCAGGAGGAAGCAACCGGTGATACTCGCATCCAGCTTGATACCATAGTGCGCAATGCCATGCACTTGAAGGATATCATTGAAGACCTGGCCGATGTGGATAACTTCCAATCGGGGTTGGGCAAGATCAGGCACCGCCGTTTTGCCATGGATCGCATGATCAAGGATGTCGTCAGTTCATACCAGGAGCAGGCGCGCGAGCATAATGTTTCCCTGCGTGTTTCCGCTACCAAGGCTGATGTGGTTGTGGATGGCGACGCCCACAAGATCCGCATTGCGTTGGGAAACCTGGTGAAGAATGCACTCACCTTTACCGATCCGGGTGACCGGGTATTGGTGACAGGGGAGCAGATCCCCGGCTATGTTAAAGTATGCGTGATCGACAACGGCATCGGCATTCCGACCAAGGATATTGACCGGATCTTTGACCGCTTCTTCCAGGTGGAATCGCACCTCACCCGCCGGCATGGCGGCATGGGGTTGGGTCTCCCGATCGCACGTGGCATGATCGAGATGCACAAAGGCAAATTGACCGTGGAAAGCGTGGAAGGCAAAGGTAGCAATTTCACCTTCTTCCTGCCGATGAACACTGAACAGGTCTCTGCCGCCCAACGCGTATTCTTAAGCTAGGCTTGCAGAAAGCCCCCGGCATGATATAATCTTTCTCACTCGGGGTGTGGCTCAGTCCGGCTAGAGCACGCGGTTCGGGACCGCGAGATCGAGGGTTCAAATCCCTCCGCCCCGACAAAAAAGCCCTTTTTTGAAGCCTAATTTGTGGCAGATGACTTTGGGCTTTTATTATTTATTACGCAAAATCACATCCCTTACCTCATTTTTTGCAAGTTTACAGTAAAACCTATATGTTGTTCCAGGATCTTCATGGCCCATGTTTTGACAGTACGCTTGAAATTCTTCATAATTCTTAGCGTGTTTTACAGCAAATACTCCATGGCCACGCCTTATTTTATGTGATGATCTATATTCTATATTTACCCTTGCACAAAGTTTTTGTAATCCCCTCCTAAAGCTTTTTCTTCTTGATTCACTTTGGGATAACCCGAGATTTGAAGACCATCTTAAACCATCAGTACTTAAATTCGGATACCAAAGATCCGTTGGTCGAAATTCTTTCCTTACTAATTGATCCCAATCTTTTACGATTACGACTAAAGGTTCAACTGGGAGTAAAATAGTTTCAGCAGACTTATTATTCTTGGTTCTCATTCCTTCTTGGGGTAATTGAAAAACGGTCTTTCCTGCAATATCTACGAAACTTATCGGAAGTGTCATAAATGCAGTAATTCTCATTCCCGATAGAAACATCATTGCTAATGCTGCCCGATCCCTTTTATCTATTAAGGTTACAGGCTCAAAATCACATAGTAATAATATTTCTTCAAGCGTGTAATACTTTCTATCTTCCAAGCCGATTAAATTTGTCCTTGCTTTTGATAACCGTAATGTGTCAATCCATTTTTCGCTAACCCTCTTATAATTTGGATCACGATATATCATTGCCCATCTAAAAAACTCTTTCACTTCTAAACAATTTCGTTTATTAGTAATCGGAGAAAGTGATTTTTCCTTACCATCGTTTCTTGCAGACAATAAATAATTTGGAAATGTCAGACGCTTAGTATCAGCGTTGTAAAACCTTAATGAGCCTGCCCATTCCAATAAATGACGTAAATATGCCCATTTCCTTTTAATTGTATCTTTAGCGCATTGTCTGACCCGTTCCTGATGATCCAAGTAAGCCATTACATCTAAATAATTCCCCCGATCAATCAATTCAGTCATTCTACTTATTCCCCCTCGCTCTATTCACCTTAGTACCACAAATAGGACAGACACTCTGATACATCTGACGATTACCGCCAGAATATACTAGTTGTGGATTTATCATTTCTACTCTTTTATTACACTTCATACACCAAGCTTGATCACTTGGCATTGGTTCATGAACTTTATTTTTTCGTTCAGCTATTTCCTCTTCTGCCCATTTCTTAAATTCAGTTCCAATTATCCAAATTCTACCTTTTTCATCCCTCTCAAGTGGGCATCCATTCTGTAAATAACTTCGATAAACAGTATCAGCATTCACCCCGATCAATTCAGCTATCTCTGACGGTCTATATTTCATATGCAATAATCGACTGAGTTTAATTATTTGTGGTCTAGATAATTGCGATTTCATATAGATAACTTCGACTTTCCATCAAGGGACACTTCCCCCTCATGGGGGGGTACCCCTCCCTTGGATGGAATTTGAAGTAACCCTTCATATTTAGGATTTCTACGTTTCCGCCCTCGATTTATCATATGGTCTAATTCTTTTGATTCATTATTGTCGATTATTACGGATAGACATGGAGCAACAGATTTTTCAACCCACGATTTCATTTTGCTATAGTTGATTACTCTTGGTTGTGAGACGGTTAAGTATGCCCTTCCTTGCCCTTGGATGAATTCCTCCCACCAAAGGGTATCAAAATCAATGAAATCCCGTAGATGGGAAACCATTACAGGAAACCAATTATCCGTATTCTGTTTATTAAATAATTGCATTCCGATGGCATGAGCCCGATCATCCTTAGTCTGTAGTTCTAATCTAGTAAATCCCCTCTGGTTATATACCCGTATCATTCGATCAGACGAACGAGAGCCAAAATTTACTGTATAGCATCCAAGTTCACCCTTATCATTTAACTTGAAAGGAGAGTCATATACTTCGAGACTTTCACGTTTAGCAAGTGAACGCACTTTTTCTTTTTTGATTGCTTCTTCAACATTATGAGGTGTGAATGGAGCTTGATCAAAGGCTAAATCGATTCGCTTAAAGAAAAACTTATCTTGAAAATTGGCTTGTAGATAAATAATTAATGCAAAGTAATACTCCCATTGCAATGCGTCACATGCTTCCCCTGGTATCTCGATATGAAAATATCCTGCATTTTCATTAATCGGGTGCATATATACCTTAAAGCCAGATAAACCCGTCAGTATCTCTTTAAAACCCCTTCCACCATTTCCTAATGGAACTAGTGGACCGAAGATTTCTTTAAATAAGTTGTCATAGAGATATATTGCTTCTTCTGATGAAGCGTGAATTGTGAAGGCTAACCAGTGGATTCTAAATGTTATGTCATTCATATATTTATTAACTCCGCCCCCCTATCAGTATGGGGGGGCTGCCAATTTCTTGGTTTTTTGTATTTCTGTCCATCGCATTTTTTAGGTTACCGCAAGCAGCTTGCCGTCAAGGTCGCTCCGCTCTCTTGACTGCTGCGCTTCGCTTGCGGTTTGATCGCGGAGCGATGGAAAGAAAGTTGATTAGAACTTGTCTTGTATTCGGCAATGATGTATCATTACAAGTAGGGAAGTAATTAACTGTATGCCGTAACATACATTATTGTATGGCAAAGCATGCAGTTTGTCAATAGTCTATCGGAGAATAAAATGAACCCCGAAACTGGAAAAACCCCGAACAAACACACAGAATATATGGGAAAAATGATTCGTCAAGCTAGGGAAGCCGTGGGAATGAGCCAGGATGAACTAGGGGAGAAGATTTATCGCAAAAGATTAGCAGTATCCGAAATGGAAAATGGAAAAGTAGAAATCAGCGCTTGGACACTACCACTATTGGCAGCAGCACTAAAAAAGCCCTTATCATATTTTTTTCCACCTAGTCTTCGGGTTGACATTCCAAAAGAAAGTCTTGATCAATATGAGCATGAATTAATTACATATTTCAGAGATGTTAATGATGAAGAGTTACAAAAGGTTGCAATTGATCTAGTCAAGATTATTGCAGAGTTTGATCCAATTGAAATGCTTCTCGATAAAATTGACCTAGCAATTGATGAAAAACAAAGACGCAAGGATCTTGAAGAGTTTTTATTGTCTAAAAAGAAAAAATTGTTTTAACAGTATATAAAGATTGTTTTTGATAATTGTCTATAACTTAATCATTTGGGATATATGTCACATACTCAAGATGAACTTAGATTTGCTTCAAAATACTTTGCATATCACTTAAAAATGTATTCGGAAACTTTTCAATGGCTTAATAATAATCAAAAAAAGCCACCTGATTGGGTCACAAATCGAAATGCAATCATTGAGGCTCATTTAATGCATGCCCGAACTCTTATAAGCTTCTTTTTCCCCAATAATAATTACCGTAAAGATGATGTGGTTGCGACTGATTATTTTGACTTTTATCCTGCATCATTGTTGTTTGATAAAGGCGAATTTCTAAAAAAACAAGTCCAGATCATAGGAGGGCAGTTAGTTCACTTAACAACAAAACAAATTCCAATCTTAAATAGTGAAAAGGATTGGCCGATATCAGAAATTAAAGAACAACTAGTTTCAATAATTGTAAGGTTTCTTTTAAATGTTCCTATTAATTTGTTTGCGGAGAATGTGATTGCTAATTGTCAAATCGAAGTTTTAAGGATCACTCCCGAATCGCTAGAATTTACGGCTACCCCAACAACATAATTATCATTCAAATATTAATTATCTTTTAATAGGGTGAAAATTATTTATTAATTTAAGTATAAATCAATGGAAGTCGTTATTGGAATTTTAATTATAATTAATATGCAGGGTTAACTATGTTTTCTGTTTTGTGTGAGGAAAAACCGATGAAGACAATTTATCTGGGGACCCATACAGTTTAGTCTTTTTCACTCCGCAATGATGGTGAAAATTCCAGCAAATAGCGATAATTTCGTATAGGAGGGTCAAAATGAACTGGATAATGAAGCGTTTCGATATTAATAATCCGTGTGGAAGACTGGAATTTGTAATTCTTCACGTCATTGGATATATATTTTTTTCCACTATTTACTTCATGACCCTCAGTTTAATATTAACTTTATTCAGTAATTCATCATCTGAACCTGGTATCCTGATTATTAAGTTATTGTATATTGCAGTTTGCTCTGCATTTTTTCTGGTAGTTTGTTTTCGAAGGATGAAAGACATAAACGATCCCCGCTGGTATGCAATTATGCTCTTTATTCCTGGTGTAAATTTGTTGTATTTCCTTGTATTAACTATTAAAACAAGGTAAACCACATCTTAAAAGTGACAATGAAAGCCGTGGTGGTTTGATAAATGCCACTAAAGACGAAAACACTTATATATTTCCTGGTTCGCAAGCTAATACTGAAGATGAGACAAAAACTTACGAATTAGAGAACGAGAAAGGTGATAATGTTCGTAATAAGGGAAGGGTTGAAAACGATAAACCTAATAATAACGTATTAACGAGGGGAGAACAAGATATTGGGTTTCGTTGTGCGGTGAGTGCTCCGTAGAGATTTTCAATATATATTTAAGACAGTTCTGATATGAACTCTCTACTAGACTACAATAAATATTGAATTTTTATCTGATTGCCTATTCTAATCGCATATCTAGCTTTTTGTAGTCTTAGTTCATGTATTAATCTGTATCTCAATAGAAGTTGAACTTATCCATACTAGGTTCCAGGATCGAATTCTATTGAACTACAATGTAAATTGTAACCAAATAGGAAGTAAACCTTATTGCACTTGATTCTCAGTCCTGATTACTCGAAATAAATGTGTGATTCTTAGGATTTATATATCAGTCCGCGAGACCGAGGGTTCAAATCCCTCCGCCCCGACAAATTATGAACCCTTGATCACACGAGATCGAGGGTTTCCCCTTGCGGAATTTTGCAGGCGCAACCACACCTCCGCCCCGACAAATTTGACAAAATAAGGTCCCTTTTGCGAGAATGCTTTATCGTAGAGCGGTCTTTTTTGTTTAATAGCTATAATTAACCTTATCTAATTGAAAGTTAATGGAAAGAAAACAAATGATTTTAATCCAGGGGAACACATTGAGCCAGCGCAGCCGCCCTTAAAAATGAATTTGATGACATAAACAATCGAATTCTACGTCTTTCAGGAGGCAGTTATGGATAATGTTGAGTTACTTCAAAAATATTTTGGTTTTGATGAATCGGATCTGTTCGCCAATCGTAACGGCAACCTAACTCCCGGGCAACAGTCGCGCCTGGTTGATGATGATAAGTTTGGGAAAAAACTATTTCTAATCATCAGCCTCATCCTGTTATTTGTAGCTATTTTACCAGCTATAATAATCGGAATTTCTATAATCTTATGTATCTCAAAAAACTGTTGGCCAGTATCTGCACGATATTTTTTTACCGCAATGGTGTTGATTTGGACTCCGATATGGGGGTATTTCGGGATCCGTGTACTTCGCAGCGCTTTAGCAACTCAAAAGTCATTTTTACTTCAAAAGGTGGAAGGGCCTATCAATATCATAAGGACTGTGCATACCGACCACAAGACTCGTCAAGACCATGAAGAACATGAATTGCATATTGGCAATGAGGAATTCGAGTGTGATTCAGAACTGGCAAATATCATGATGCAAGGAGATATATATACGATCTATTTTGTTAAAGAAACCAGGAAAATCATATCTGCAGAATTGAGTGCAAAAGGAAAATAGTAACGAAACCCTACTATGGTATTACATTTTGTATTCTTTACGGCTATTCATAATCTATTTAGATTCCGTGTGGATACAATTATTACTATAGTTTCTTATCATCGGTTATGTTGAATAGCTAAAAGGTGACAAAATGTCAGATAGTTCCGGTGGGCAAGTAAGGCCTTTCTCCATACTGACGACAAAACTATATATTCCTCTACCCCGGCTCAGGACCGTCCTTCGCCCCCGCCTGATCGAGAAACTGAATGAGGGCTTGCACCAAAACCAGAATTTTGGACGTAAACTCACCCTCATCTCTGCTCCCGCCGGTTTTGGCAAAACCACGCTAGTCAGCGAATGGCTCGCCAACTGCCAGCTACCTGCCGGCTGGCTATCTCTCGATGAAGGGGATAACGACCTCTCCTGCTTCCTGTCTTACCTTGTCTCTGCTTTACAAACGATCACAAATGATATTGGAAAAGGGGTTTTGGGAGCAATCCAAACATCACAGCCGCTGATGACGATCAATGAATCGCTGTTAGCAAACCTTCTGAACGAAATTGTTGCCATCCCGAACAATTTCATCCTGGTTCTGGATGATTACCATGTGATCGATTCTGAACCGATCGACAATGCCCTCACCTATCTGCTCGATCATCTGCCACCTCAGATGCACGTTGTGATCACCACCCGCGAGGATCCATCCCTGCCGCTGCCTCGTTACCGGGCAAAGGCACAATTAACCGAAGTACGCGCAGCCGATCTGCGCTTTAGCGCTGAAGAAGCCGGTGCATTTCTAAACCAGATGATGAACCTCAACCTCTCGGTGGAAAACATTGCCGCCCTGGAAACCCGTACCGAAGGCTGGATCGCCGGTCTGCAATTGGCTGCCCTCTCCATGCAGGGACGGGAAGATATTCCCGGTTTTATCCAGGCCTTCACCGGCAGTCATCGTTTTGTTTTGGATTATCTGGTCGAAGAAGTCCTTCAGCACCGGTCTGAAAATATCCGCAGCTTCTTACTGCAAACCGCGATTCTCGACAAGTTTTGTGCTTCATTATGCAATTCTGTTACTGAGCGGGAAGATGGCAAAGAAATGCTGGATGTCCTGGAACACAGCAACCTGTTCCTTATTCCGCTTGACGATAAGCGCCAGTGGTATCGCTATCACCACCTTTTCGCTGAGGTGCTTATGACCCATCTGTTAGAGAGGCAGCCTCAGGAAGTATCCAGCATGCATCTGCGGGCAAGCGCGTGGTTTGAACAGAACGGTCTACGTCCCGATGCCATCCGTCATGCGTTGGCTGCCAAAGACTTCGAGCTCGCCGCAGGTCTGATCGAACTGGCGTACCCGGCAATGGAAGACGGAAGTAGCCAATCCGCGCTATGGCTTGGCTGGGTAAAGACGCTGCCGGATGATATGTTCCATTCCCGACCGGTGCTTAATGTTGACTATGCATTCGCGTTATTAGGTATAGGTGAAATTGAAGCTGCCGAGACGCGATTGAAGGATGCCGAAGGATGGTTGATACCCGAACCGGAATCGGCCGGGATGATCGTCGCCGACATGAAACAATATACGTCCCTGCCAGAAACAATTGCCATCGGACGAGCCTATAACGCCCAGGCATTTGGCAAAATACATGAAACGATCAAATACGCCAACCGAGTACTAGAGCTTCCTGTAACAGATCCTTTCAGGCACAGTCAGGCATCCATGATGCTGGGAATGACTTATTGGGCAAGCGGGGATCTGGAAGCTGCCAACCGGGTCTTCGCCGATTACACGATGAAACTGCGGACTGCTGGCAACATCCCGGATGCGATCGGCACAACCGTTGTTCTGGCTGATATCGGGCTGGTATTGGGGCATCTCAAGGAGGCAATCAGTACAAACGAGCAATTGTTGCAATTTGTAATGGATCAGGATGTACCAATCTCTCCTGATACAGCTGACCTTCACAGGGGATTAAGTGAGCTGTATATTGAACAGGGAAACCTGGAAGCTGCTGCTCAACACCTGCGGAAAAGCAAGGAATTAGGGGAGAAGGCTGATCTGCCTGTCTGGCAGTACCGTTGGTGTGTAGATCAGTCCCGGCTTAAAGAAACACAGGGTGACCTGGAAGGCGCTCTCTCTCTTTTGGATGAAGCGCAACGTCTGTATATCCGGACACCATTACCAGATTTTCGTCCCATATCTGCCATGAAAGCCAGGATATGGGTTGCGCAGGGCAGGTTGGACAAAAGCCTGGAGTGGGTGGGCGAGCAGGGACTTTCCGTAGACGACGATCTTTGTTTTTTGCGCGAGTTCGAGCACATCACCCTTGCCCGGGTACTCATCGCCCAATATCAGAACCATCGAACCGATGCCTCTATTCAAACTGCCGTACAGCTCCTGGAGCGACTACTGCAGGCAGCGGAAGAAGGCAGCCGGATGGGAAGCGTGATCGAGATACTTGTGCTACATGCTCTTGCGTTCCAGGCACAGGGCAATATCACACTTTCTCTCGTGCCGTTGGAGCGTGCCCTGACCCTGGCTGAGCCGGAAGGCTTTTTCCGCATATTTGTTGGTGAGGGTAAATCAATGGCGGAGTTATTGAAAAGACTTGAAGCAAATGATGGGACGCTGCGCATAAAGCAGTATATTCGCAAATTGCTTCCTGCTTATAATCCTCCCTCCGGTATCGCTTCCGTGGGTAAAAATCATCAAGGCCACCCGCAGTTTTTGGCTGAGCCGTTGAGCGAACGTGAACTCGAAGTGCTCAGACTGCTCAGAACCGATATGAACGGACCTGAAATTGCCCGGGAACTCATGGTATCACTGAGCACCATGCGTACCCATACACAAAACATTTACTCCAAGCTGGGGGTGAACGATCGCCGGGCTGCTGCCCGCCGCGCCGAAGAGCTAAATTTGTTGTAACGATCACTAGATCATAATTCCAAAGTGCCAGCAGGTTTTTTATCACCTGTCGGCACTTTTTGATTCTCTCCATACACTCCGGCCAATAAATCATCACCTCATTCATCACAAGTAATGATGACGCCTCATCATATTACCTTGTATCTTTTGATTGAAGAGATGAATGCGAAATAGGAAACATTCACCCAAATTGGAAAAATTTTCACGAGGTGCCGCTTGAGTTGTAAGCAAACATTGCCTGAGTTTTATGACGAGTGTGGATTTTACGAGATTCGCCTCAAGGGACAGCTTGATGAAAGATGGGCTGGCAGATTTGAGGGCTTGACCATCACACTGGAAGACAACGGCGACACGGTATTGACTGGCCCGGTGGTAGATCAGGCCGCGCTGCATGGATTGCTAAAAAGAATTCGTGACCTGGGCATGCCATTAATCTCGGTCAATTTCATTCACCCCGGCCAGGTAAAAGCACAGGAGGTCAAATCGTAATTATTACCAATTCTATTTTTCGTGTTTACCAATCAATTCAAATTAATTAAGGAGATTAAGAAATGAATACTTACAGAAAGAATGCAGTAATGACAGGTATACTCTACTTCCTGGGGACAGCCTTTGGGGTTTCAAGCGGACTTATTGGCGGTAAAGTGATTGCCTCGGTAATTTCCGGTGTACCGCCCGTCGGTGTGGATATACTGAGCCTCGCAGCGGCCGATTCGTCTCGAATTACTTGGGGTGCATTATTAACCTTCATGATGGGAATTTCCTTGGTGGGGATGACGGTTTTCCTCTACCCGGTCATAAGGAAAGCCAGCAGAGAACTGGCGATGGGGCTGGTCCTTTTCCGTGGAGCGTTGGAAGGCGTATTTTATATGTTTACAACCCTCACTTTTTTGACACTTTTAGCAGTTGGCAACACTTACGTTACCACCGGTTCTGATTCGGCGGTTTTTCAAACCATTGGAAATCTTATATATCAGTTTGCAAACCTCACTGCTCCGGTCAGTTCCTTCATTTTTCTCATTGGAGCCACGATCATATACGTCACTTTTTACCGCACCCGATTGATCCCACGCTGGATATCCGTCTGGGGCTTCATCGCCGTGGCTGCTTCTCTGACTGCAGCTTTGTTGAAATTCTTTCATATGGACACCGGCATCGGGTTTTATCTGGATATCGCGGGGATGTTCCCACAGGAATTGGTTATGGCGGTCTGGTTGATCGTGAAGGGATTCAATCAACCTGCGTTGATTGCCCTATCAGCCAAAACAGAATAATGGCGTAATTTTACACACTACGGACTGGCAGTCCTGAAAATATAGCCGGATTGCCAGTCCTGCAAAACTTGAGCAACAAGTTGACTCAATGAAACTCATTAAAATTGTTCACAAATGGAGAATAAATGAACACAAATATAAAGACGGCAAAAATAGATACGAAAATTTCTTATTATGTCACACACCGACCGCATGTTGTAAAAGAACTAGTTTTATTTTTTATCATTACTTTCGCGATCATGTTCGGACTTGGGGGACTTGGTATGGCATTTCGAAGCCAGGTTGAAAAAAATATTCGGTCCTATAAGTAATAACAATTTATTTGTAATGATACTTATTTACGCACCGACTATCGCTGGACTAACGATGACAATTATTTTTGAGAAATGGAGCGGTCTCGTTGCATTATTTAAAAGAGGCGTGCTATTCACTAAACCTAAGTGGTTGATAATTGCCATATTCATAGTCCCTTTAATTCTGCTGATTTATGGACTTTTTACTTATCTGACCGGAATTGGAGCAACCTCATTTAACTGGATTGCGTATTTCGGTACTTACCCACTACTAATTTTTAGTCTTAATATATTTACCGATGCTGGTCCAATTGGGGAAGAACTAGGATGGAGAGGTTATGCCCTACCCAGATTGCTTCAACTCCATTCGCCGATCGCTGCAACCAGTATTTTAGCAGCTTTCTGGACCTTATTTCATCTGGTAGCATTTTTGTCGCCAGGAACAAGGCAATCTGGAATGTCATTCGTTTGGTTTACATTATTTTGTTTTTCAATAGCTTTTATCATGACATGGCTTTATATGAAAACTGGTGGAAACTGGATTGTTTCAGGATTATTGCAACATTATTTGATTAATTCATTTGCAATAAACGGAGCAATCAAGGTTGGATTTGGTTTGTCGATTTCCCTAGGCGTTGCAGTATTAATAATCTTCCTTTTCAAAGGTTTTCGAGAAAGTAGGCTTGCTAGAGGTGGTGCGTCCTTCAAAAGTAGCTTGTCAGATGTTCCAGATTCTAAATAGTAATACTCATTCATATCGTCAAAAATGGAGATTAAAAAATGAATTCATATAGAAAGAATGCGGTATTAACTGGTGTCCTAATCATCCTGGGAACGGTCTTTGGAATTTTGGGCGCAGTCATTGGAGGTGAAGTGTTTATCTCGCTGATTTCCAGCAAACCTTTTGCCGGTGTGGATATGCTAAGCCAGGCTGCCGCCAATTCGTCCCAGCTTACCGGGGGTGCACTATTTACCATTATGATGGGGACTTCACTGGTGGCGATGACGATTTTCCTCTACCCGATCTTTAGAAAAGATAGCGAAGAACTGGCGATGGGGATGGTCATTTTCCGCGGAGCACTGGAGGGAACCTGGTATTTTGTTACAGTCCTCGGTTTTTTTGTACTGGTCGCGCTTGGCAACGAATACATTGCCACCGGGGCGAATTCGGCAACTTTACAGTCCATGGGCAATGTCTTGAATCAGATCCAGTACCGCCTCGGCGAGATCGGACCCATCTTTTTTCTCATTGGGAGTGCGTGTTTATACATTTCCTTCTACCGCACCAGGCTGATCCCCCGCTGGCTGACCGTCTGGGGTTTGATCGGCGTGATTTCCTGTATGGTTTACACAAATACCGGCTATGATTTTTATTTGAAAATGGTATTGGTGCCACAGGAAATGGTAATGGGGATTTGGTTGATCGTGAAGGGATTCAATCCATCAGCGATAGCTGCCCTTTTTGCCAAAGCAGATTAATCAAAAGAAATTAATAATTGGAGAAAATATAATGGAGCTAACTAGTAATGGTAAAGTAGTTGTCGTGACATCACTTTTCCGGATGATCTTTGGGGGGTATCTTATAGGAAATGACCTATATCGCTTTAATGATGCAAACAGCGCGTTGCAAGTTCTTTTCATTTATGGTGTGATTGGCCTCTTCGCAACCCTGTTCATTGTAGGCAAAAGATATGGAAGATTTGGTCTCTTAGGTCTTATTGGTTGGGATGTCCTTTTTATAGGGGCACAGTTTGTTTTCACCTTCCTTTCTGTAAGTAAATTAGTAGACCCGGGTTTGCATGACCCGGAGACCAATTGGTGGTCGTTGTTGTTGACGTTTTCTTTTGCCCTTGTGACGCTCATATTCTCCCTCAGAGCTTACAGAGAAACCAGACACTCCAACGCTTACAATTTAAAATCTAAGATTAACGCTTGAAACAAAATAGGTTCAACCTGAAAGGTGTTTATCGATGAAAATGAAAGCGATTGTTTATGAAAAATATGGGTCACCGGAGGTTCTACAACTCAAGGAGATAGAAAAACCTACACCCAAAGACAATGAGGTACTGATAAAAATTCACGCCACTACCGCCCACATCGGAGACACGATCATGCGGAGCCTAAAAATCCCCGGACCACGTTGGCAGAGACTCCTATCTCGGATCTACCTGGGTATTAGAAAACCTAAAAGAACCATACTGGGTATGGAACTGGCCGGAGAAGTCGAATCCATTGGCCGGAAGGTTACACACTTCAAACCGGGGGATCCAGTGTTCGCCTCCACCTTCGCGGTCAATTTTGGCGGCTATGCTGAGTACAAATGCCTTCCTGAAAACGGGGTGATCGCCATCAAACCGAAAAACATCTCTTACGAGGAAGCTGCCGCTGTCCCAAACTCGGGGATGACAGCATTGCATTGCCTCAGAAAAGGAAATATCCGGAGCGGGCAAAAAGTTCTTATTTTTGGCGCTTCAGGATCAGTGGGAACTTTTGCGGTGCAGCTTGCCAAATACTACTTTGGAGCAGAAGTGACCGGTGTATGCAGCACCACGAATTTGGAATTGGTTAAATCTCTGGGTGCAGATCTAGTCATTGATTACACCCGGGAGGATTTTACCCAAAATGGTGAAACCTACGATGTTATTTTTGACGCGGTTGGCAAACTTTCATCTTCACAAAGTAAAAAGGTTCTAAAGAAAACGGGCATCATCCTGAATGTCCATACCGCTTCGGACGGCGGTAATAATGTTGAAAACCTGATCCTCCTCAAAGGGCTGATTGAGGCAGGGAAAATTAAAGCGGTCATCGATAGGCGTTATTCCTTGGAGGATGTAACCGAGGCGCACAGGTATGTCGAGAAGGGACATAAAAAGGGAAATGTTGTCATCATTGTGGGATAAAACCCCCAAAATTTTAAGTCTACGATTCCAATATGGAGATATAAAGCGGTAGTAAATCAGAATCTAATAAGAAAGCGGATAATTATTCCTTATTAAGTGTATGGATTGAAAATATATATGATATAAAATTATCTTGATGAATGGAATATTTATAGTAAATCCCCTTGTTAGGCACCTTGAAATTAAAAGGAAATAATGACAAAACCAACAAAATTCCCCTACCAGTTTTTTATAGTTACATTTCTCTGGTCCTGGTTGATCTGGCTGCCGCTGGTTCTAGCAGGAGCTGGCATACTGCCGCTGGGGAAAGACCTTCTGAGTACTCTGACCGTACCGGTGATTATGCTGGGTATCTTTGGACCGGCAGCAGGAGCTTTGTACTGCCTCAAGACATTACACGGTCAAGGGGCCGTTCGCGACTACCTGCGCGGTCTATTGGATCTGCGTTTTGGCTGGAAGGCATGGCTGATTCCGATCGTGGTATACGGTGGAAGTACCTGGTTGGCGTGGGTGCTGCCGGAATTGTGGGGTGAACCGCGCCTGAAAATGCTTCTGCCATCCGTATGGGTTTTTCCGCCATATATTTTACTCATGATCTTATTGGGCGGAGGTCAGGAAGAGCTGGGCTGGCGCGGTTATATTCTGGACCCGATGGAAGAGCGGCTGGGACCGTGGTTGGGGAATCTGGTACTGGGTGTGATCTGGACTTTCTGGCATTTACCGCTATTTTTTATCCCAGGCGTCAGCCAATCTTTTACGCCGTTTGCCGGATTTTTGCTCCTCATTATCGGTTATTCCTGGTTTTTATCCTGGGTTCGACAGTCTTCCGGAAAACGGACCATGGCTGGTTTGGTTGCCCATGGTTGGGCTAACGCGTTTGTTCCCCTGTTCCCTACATTGGTGATGGTCCAGGGAGCAGATCAGACACGTTATTGGATCTGGGCGAGCCTTACATTTGTGATCGGCCTGGTAACAATGGTTTTACGTTCACGCCGGTCTTCACAAAACAGCCAGAATATAGCGAAAGAGTTGACCGGTTAAGTACCTTGATACAATAACTCCACTACGCTCTCACGCCCTAAACCTCGCCCCGGATATTTTTTTTACCCTATTCCCCTTTGGCAGTTTTCAATTTGTTTTGCCATATGAGATTTTTCTCCATTCAAACGCTCCCTCGACTCCGGCAAAATAACCTAAAACTCTTTTTTCAATTATTAGTTTTCATGATCAGCTCATTTATTATTAGGTATATATAATTAACTTACTAACAAGAATTTCGAATAATTCATAATGACCTATGAAATAAACATACAAACAAAATATTCACCGATTAGGTTACTCTGTAAAATGGGAAACGAATGAAATCATTAAAATTTCTACTATTTCTTGGTGCTACATTAAACATAGTGGGGAGCTTATTCCCCTGGGAAAGTGCAGGTGGTTTTAGCGATTATGCAATTTATGGCTTCCAGGTTAGCCCGATTAATTTAAAATATTGGGCAACCGGATTCCAAAAATTTTCTATCAACGATTATGGGGGTGGGCTTGTTATATTACTAACATTGGCAATCGTTTTGCTTGCCTTTATTCCATCCAGATTTGTTAAAAAAACTGTAATTTGGAATCTCATTCTTACAATTGTATTAATGGCAGCATGCCTGTTTTTCGTGGGAAGGGGATTATTTCATATATATGAGTATGCAAGTTCAGTGGAACAACCCTCCATAAGACCGGCTCTTTTTTCTATCGTAACCGGTTCAGTTCTATTATTGTGGAGGGCTTTATCGATATACAGGCATACACCACTCCAATCATAAGCAGATAAAATCAGAAGTAGCGAAGGAATCAGTTAGACCATGACGAACGATACCCAGATCGATGTCAACAAATACTGGATGTACGCTTTCTACCTGGCGTTATTCACCATCATCTATAACCTGGCAGAAGGGCTTGTCTCCATCTACTTCGGGGCGCAGGATGAAGCCTTGACGCTCTTTGGCTTTGGCATCGACTCGTTCATTGAGGTGATGTCCGGACTGGGCATCCTGGCCATGGTGATCCGGATTCGCAGAAACCCGGAAGCGCCGCGCTCACAGTTCGAGCAGACCGCCCTGCGCATCACCGGCACATCCTTCTATATCCTGGCTGTAGGGCTGGGAGCTACTGCCGTCTATAACCTTTTCACAGCTCATAAACCAACAACGACAATACCAGGCTTGATCATCTCGCTGATCTCCATCTCGTTCATGTGGCTGCTGGTCAGCGGCAAACGCAAGGTAGGTAGAAAACTTAACTCGGCTCCCATCCTGGCGGACGCCAACTGCTCAATGGTCTGCATTTACATGTCTCTTGTTTTGTTGGTCTCCAGCCTCGTCTATCAATTCACAGGGTTTGGCTTCATCGACAGCCTGGGCGCTCTCGGACTGATATATTTTTCGATCAATGAAGGCAGGGAAGCCTTCGAGAAAGCCGCCAGGGTGGATGACGTCTGCTGCGGTGATGATTAGTTTAATACAAGATTACCTGCCATCTTATTGATTTTATTCCAACATCAACCAGCCCCGGTTTGTTCTCCGGGGCTGTTCATTATCACAATTATGTCTTACGGCCAGGTCTGACAGGACGCTGTGCAATTGGTGGTGTTGGGCGGGTCGCAGGTTTCGCCCCAATCAACAATGCCGTTGCCGCAGACCGGTGAATAGCTTTGGCAGGAGGCTGTGCAGTTGACTACATTGGGCGGGTCGCATTGTTCTCCAACTGACAGATCGATGATACCGTTTCCGCAAACGGGCAGATAGGTCTGGCAGGAAGCGGTGCAGTCCACCGTGTTGGGCGGGTCGCATTGTTCGCCTGAGTCCACGATACCGTTGCCGCAGAATCCGAAGTAATTCCGGCATGAAGCAGTGCAGTTGGTCACATTGGGAGGATCACACTCTTCACCGGGATCTACAATTGCATTCCCGCAGAATGGAGTGTAATTCCGGCAGGAGGCGGTACAGTTGGTGGTATTGGGCGGATCGCATTCTTCTCTCGCATCGATGATGCTGTTGCCGCAGGTTGCAGTATAGTTGCGGCAGGAAGCTGTGCAGTCGGTGGTATTGGGTGGATCGCACTGTTCACCTGAATCCACAATTCCATTGCCGCAAACCGCTGTATAGTTTTGGCAGGAAGCTGTGCAGTTAACCACATTGGGTGGATCACACTGTTCGCCTCTATCGACAATGCCGTTGCCGCAGGAGGCGATGTAGTTCTGGCACGAAGCTGTACAGTTGGTGACATTGGGCGGATCGCATTCTTCACCTGTCTCCAGGACAGCATTTCCGCACACACTGGCTGTCACCCGGCGGGCAGGCTGGATGCCAAAGAATGCCGGCGAACTGGTACCTGCCATCACATCCACCCTTTGCCAGGTACCTGGGGCAACCATTCCGCCTGAATAATTGAGTACCAGACAGTATGTTCCTTCTGCCAGCCCTGAAAAGCTGAAGTGCCCGTTTGCATCCGGAGACGTGGTAGTAATGGTATGCAGGCAGGTATCGTCTGCCAGGCTGAGTGGAAAGGTTGATTCGCCCGGTTCCACCAGGTCCTGGGTACCGCTCCGGTTCAGATCGTGATAGACATAACCGGCAATGGTGCCGGTTCCTCCGCTGGCCGGGCCGGTGCCGGGTGTGACTGCGGCGCTGGATGATATACCCCTAACTGCATAACAGTTGGCGTACAGCATGTCTTCCGCCAGGGCAGCCTGTTCACCATCCGACCACAGGCGTGCTCCCATACTTACATAAGCTGCATCCAATGGAGGAACGGGCGGGATAATGACCAGAGTTTCCTGGCTTCCACCGCTGACTGGCTGCTTGATTCCGCCGGGAATGGTCGACCCGCCTTTATCGCCGCTGCCGCGTGGGTCTGAATCGAGGGTCGTACATGTGGCATCCTTAAAGCGTTCAAACCACACCTGCAATACCCCGGTAGCTGGAGCCATTCGGTAGCGCAGGGTGAGCGTGATCGTATTGCTGGGAGAAAGTCCGCTGGAAGCGGGGGGATTGACGCCTAAAATTTGGATGAAATCACCGCTGGCAGGCACGCCCGGAAGAACTGGCATGGAAACGGCTGCGGGGACGATTGCCGGTGGGGCACTGGCTGTTGGCGGACTGACCGCTGCTGGTGCAGCGGGCGGAACAGTTGGTGCCGTTGGTAAATTACATCCGCTGAGCAAGATGATGGTGACGATGGAAAAAATGGTAAAGATCACTGATGAATTTTTCATAAACCATCCCTCCAGATTATGAACAATACATATATAAATCATACATCAAAGATTTGAAGAAAGAGTAATATTATTACGGGTTGTTTATATAGTTAACCAAACGTCCTGAATGTTCATCAATATAACAATTCAACTATATAATGGAGGAGATAACCATAAATTCTTTGGTGGGAAAATTCGCAGCAGTCCTCAATATGAATCATGATCGGTTGGAAAGCAGGAGGGATGATGGTACGATGTCATGGGCTTTTAGGCAAACACGATCTGTCAGTATCAGCGAACGGTGAAATCACCTGTTCGAAATGCAAAAGAAGGTGGGATCCACATAATAACGGGCAGGAAATTCTCCCCTATGGGTTTAAAAGCTGGGAAGCCTGGCATAAAGAAGCTTTTCAAAAACATAACGGTCAAACCATTTACCCGGGCAGCCGCCCGGAAACCCATTATGGCGGATATGATACCCGATTGGGTCATGAAGAAATAGCGGCTGTGTTTGCAGAACATATCATCAAGGCCAATAAAATGGATGACCAGGATCGCATCAAACAGATCCGGGAGCTGGCCAAAAAGGATCCGGGTGAATTCCTGCGGCAGCTATTCAAACCTTAGGATCCTTCGGATAAGAAAATAGGGGTCAATACTGATTTCTTTATCGTATTTTTTTTCTACGTATTTGGCTGAGAGGTAACGAGTATGACAAAATTGGTTCTGGTGGGGTATACCACCCAATACGGGTCAACGAAGGAAGTAGCCGAGGCGATCGCGGGGACTCTGCGCGAAGGAGGGTTGGAGGTGGACCTTCAGCCGTTGAGCAAAGTGCGGACGCTTGAAGGTTACAGCGCGGTCGTACTGGGAGCACCGCTAATCATGTTCCACTGGCACAGGGACGCGCTCAACTTTCTCTCCCGGCACCGGAACGCGTTATCGGAACGGCCGGTGGCAGTATTTGCACTCGGACCGACGCACAAACCGCACGATGCAGCCGAGTGGAAGGATTCGCAGGAACAGCTTGATAAAGAGCTGGCAAAGTTCCCCTGGCTGAAGCCCGCTGCCATCAAGCTGTTTGGCGGCAAGTACGACCCGGCGCTGCTGCGCTTCCCACTCAATTTGATGGCCGGCAAAGAGCCTGCCAGTGATATCCGGGATTGGGAAGCCATCCGGGCATGGGTTGGGGAGTTTAAGGCTGCCTTGGATGGATAGCATAGATATCAAAACCATTTGAAAAATAGTAATTATTAATGTTGAAATTCAGCTATATAATTCAATAAGTACTATTAATCTTTGGCGGGGAAATGCACTCGGTCAGGAGACTGGCGCAAATAAACAAGAATTTTTGATACATGCCAGACACTTGTAAGAGAAAGACCTAAAATGTTCATTGACCAGATAATAGCTATAGTAAATTTTTTATCCAATTTAAAGGATTCTCTTAAAACCAAAATGTAATTCTGGTCAAATCCTGATTACTAGGAGAAAAATGGCACGTAATTACGGAATTAGTTTGTCGATTACCGAAAACGAATTGATAGATTTACTTAATAAAATCCCACCAGACGATGTTATTGCATCTGGGGATTTTTTTTGCACGTTTTAAATTGAATGAATTAATTTATAATCATCAATTTTTTGAAGCTATAAATCTAGGAGAAGAACTTCTTCGAAAAATTAAAGGAATTAATGAGAATAAATTTAATAAAATTTGTTTAGGCGCGCCATTTTATTGGATGGGCATGGCAGCATATCTTATCCATGACTTTCAAACTGCAATTTATTATATTGATGCTTCAGTATCAGAAGATGTAGTAAATGTCCCAGAACAAAAAAATACACCGTCTCGTTTATTGCTAAGATTAGATGGTGAGGCAGATAACCAAGCCGCAAAAATCCTTGTCAATCATGCGCAGTCTAGGGTTAATGAAAGTATTGCTAGCTACAATTTATTAATGGATCATAACAATAAAGAGAATTACCATTTATCCATCAAAGATATTCAAAAATATTTACTTGATCCGGCGATTGACTCTCCAAGTAATAGTTCCCGCTCAATCGCCTCAACATTTATTACTTTTTTTCTAGAATTCGATTACCGAGCCTTTCAATTAATGATACGAAATAAACCTGGTACAAATGAAATATTTTTAATTCATTTATTTAAAGGTTGTTTATTATTTGAAAGTCTATTAAAGAATAATCCAAAGATTAAGATATCCAAAATAAGTAATCTTGAAACTGCATTATTAAAGTTTTCTAAAGAATTTGAATTGCCAAATAAATTGGATATAGGAGGTGTAACTTTCCCTCAAGTGTTAGAGCAAAGTAATAAATCAGACGATCTAATTTCTACAGCTATTCTTATGACAGGTAAACTTAGAAATGTTCTGGGGCACAATTTGGCTTGGGATGTTACTTTATCTCCTGAGCAATACATAGATGCATTTCATTTCATCTCGAAATCTTGTCTACATGCGATTTCTGTATTGTATCGTTAGTTTATAACCTCTTTCGCGCTGGTTTCCTCACCGCGCGAGGTTTTGACCAATATGTCTGTTCATATTGGTGCTCACACATCACTTTTCCGCGACAAAACATAAATCCTAAAGGTTTTCAAAACCTTTAGGATTTTTTCTCCGATCAGTGCATGGACTATAATGAATGAAAACATTCAGGAAGAGGCAGAGCATGCAGGGTAGAGGTAAAGGCGGGATGAAGAGTATGATCGCGGCGACGGATGAAAAGCCGAAGGTAACCATTCCGCTTCTGAAACGGGTGCTGAAGTATGCTCTCCCCTACCGGTTCATGATCATCTCCATGCTGGTGCTGATCCTGGTGCAAACAGCGGTCACGGTGGTCAACCCGCTTATCATGCGCGACCTGATCGACAGGACCATTCCGCAGAAGAACTTCCAACGCCTGGTACTGCTGGCTGTAGCCATGCTGCTCATCCCCATGCTCAATGGCGGTTTCAATATATTGCTGCGGCGGCTGACTGCCCGGGTGGGCGAGGGCGTCATCTTTGACCTGCGCGTAGCCTTATATGCAGCCTTGCAGCGCATGTCCCTGCGCTTCTTTACGAATACCAAAGTCGGTGAGTTGATGAGCCGCCTGAACAACGACGTGATCGGCGCGCAAAACGCGATCAGCAACACCATCGTCGGCATCATCACCAACCTGATCCAGGGGGTGGTCATCCTGACAGTCATGCTGAGCCTGGAATGGCGCCTGACGCTGATCAGCGTTGTCATCCTGCCGCTCTTCATCCTTGCTGCCCGGCTGATGGGAACACGCCTGAGGGATATTGCCCGCAAGCAGATGGAAGCCAACGCGCACATTAACGCCCTGATGGGGGAGACGCTGAATATCGGCGGGGCTTTGCTGGTCAAGCTGTTTGGCCGCACCACCTTTGAAGTGGACCGCTTCAGCCAGCGGGCTGAATCTGTGCGCAGACTGGGGGTTCAGCGGGCATTCATGGGCTCCATTTTTATCACCATTATTGGCCTGCTGACTGCGGTGGGTACGGCCATCGTGTACGGGCTGGGCGGGTATTATGTCATCCAGGGGCAATTCACCATCGGTACCATCGTGGCGCTCGGTGCTTACCTGGGGACCCTCTACAGTGCCTTGCAAGGCCTGGCCAATGCCCCGGTGGAATTTGCCACCTCGATGGTCAGCTTCGAACGGGTGTTTGAGGTGATCGACCTGCCGGTGGATATCCCCGAAAAGGAAGATGCAATTGAATTGAAAGACATTAAGGGTGCGATCAGTTTTGAGGATGTCACTTTCGAGTATGAGATTGGCGATGAATTCCTGCTGAGCGATGTGCATCGCTACGGAAGTGTTGACAGCGTCGCCACCGTCCTATCCGGTCCGCAGGAAGCAGAGGAAACCGTTGAGGTGGCTGTCCACAGCCAGGCGCGCGGCAGTGCCCTGGAAAACGTCACCTTCCGCGTGGAACCGGGGCAGCTCGTGGCGCTGGTTGGTCCCAGTGGGGCTGGGAAGACCACCCTCACCTATCTCATCCCGCGCTTGTATGATCCAACCAGCGGAGTCATCTGCATCGACGGACACAACCTGAAGGATGTTTCGCTCACATCGCTTTCCCGCCAAATCGGCATGGTCACCCAGGAAACCTACCTGTTCCATGATACGATCCGCACCAACCTGCATTATGCCAACCTGGACGCCACCCAATCCGAGATGGAAGCAGCCTGCCGGATAGCCAACATCCACCATTTTATAAATGACCTGCCCGAGCGGTACAATACCATCGTGGGCGAGCGCGGCTACCGTTTAAGCGGGGGAGAGAAACAACGTTTGGCGCTGGCGCGGGTCATCCTCAAAGATCCGAAGATCCTCGTGCTGGATGAAGCCACCAGCAGCCTGGACAGCGAATCGGAACAGCTCATCCAGGAAGCCTTGAAGCGGGTCATGGCTCAACGCACCAGCATCGTTATCGCCCATCGACTCAGCACCATCCTGGCAGCCGACCTGATCCTTGTCATCGACCGCGGGCAGATCGTTGAACGCGGTACACATACCGAACTGGTCGCTCGGAAAGGTCTGTATGCACAGTTATATAAAACTCAATTTCGAAAAGAAGGGAATTCCTGACGGGTTACTTCTACCTCAGGACTGATTCAAATTCCTGCGTTGCTCAGGGTATCCAGCAGTTTGGAGATCATGACGGTCAGGCTGGGGTGGGTGACTTCGAAATGCAGCAGGCCAGCGTCGAGGCGTTGAAAAATGGAAGCCTGAATTGGTGTAAGCTGCTCTTCTGAACGTTCCAGTAGTGCGCGGATATCCCCATCCAGGTCACTTAATATCGCAGTGCCTTTTTCATCAACTATTTGTGTTTTCTCGATCTCATCATGAAGTTGTTGGAGAAGTTTACGAAGCTCTTCGTTTTCCATGAGACTTGTCTCCTTATCTCTCTTTGTTATAGTTACATTCTAGCACAATAAACAGTGCATTCCTTGTGATGATGTGAAACCCGACGTCTCCCATCCTCCCTTCATGATCAAAATCGGGAGGATATATTCTTCGGAGTAAATTCCATATATAATAATAAACGGTTATCGATGCACTATAAGGACTTGGCTATATTTACAAACACGTTGGAAGAACATGAACCCGGATCGATCACTCAATAAGAAATCCGAAGTATCAAGTACGGAAGATTTTCATACCAGGGCTTTACTGGCTGAGCAAAATGGCAATTGGGAAGAAGCTGCCCAATATTATTCCCGCTGCTTCCAACAACGCCATGCTGAGATCAACCTGCTCAACAGCGTACAGGAAGGTCTCTCTTCCCGGATGGATATGCCAAACATCTATAACCTGGTCGGTGACAAACTACGTGACACCTTTAATGCACAGATCGTCATGATCTCACAATATGACCCGCAAACCCGTAGAATTTTCCACCATTACGCGGTGGAGAAGGGCGTCCACTTGCACCTGACCGAGTGGTCCCCTGTGGATACCTCCCGGGCTAAGATCGTTCAGACCGGTAAGCCTTTTATGATCAATTATGCTGAAATCCTGGAGTTGATCACCTCCGGGAAAATGCACGTGGTCCCCGGAACGCAGATGCCAATGACCTGGCTGGGGGTTCCCATGCTGGTAGGCGATGAAGTGAAGGGCATTGTCAGCCTGCAGAACCTTGACCGGGAGAATGCCTTCACGCAATCAGATATCAACCTGCTCGCTACACTGACAAGCAGTATGTCGCTTTCACTTGAAAATGCCCGCCTTATGAAAGAGAGCCAACGTTTGTTGGGACTGTTGGAAGGGGAGATGGAGATCGCCCGCCAGACCCAGCACAGCATTCTGCCGGATAACTTACCGAGTAGAAAGGGTTATGATTTCGGGTCTCTCATCGTTCCGGCACGTACGGTGAGCGGAGATTTTTATGATTTCATCCCCATCGGGCAGGACAGTTTGTCCATTGTGATCGGTGATGTGACGGATAAAGGTTTGCCGGCTGCTTTATTCATGGCGCTGACTTTCAGCCTGATACGTTCGGAAACACGACACGAAGAAGACCCAGAACAAGTCCTTCAGAATGTTAACCGCGCACTGCTTACCATGAATGCTTCAGGGATGTTTGTTACTTTAATTTATTGCATACTTAATTTCCGTACAGGGCAAATGCGTTATGCACGCGCCGGACACCCACTACCGGTCGTGATGGATGCCTCCGGGAAATGCCTGGATATCCCGATGAAAGCTGGGCAACCCCTGGGAATCTTTCCAGACGTGAAGATCGATCAACAGGAGATCCTGCTTCCACATGGTGGTCTGGTATTGCTGTTTAGTGATGGTCTGGCGGAAGCCATCGATTCCAACGGCCAGGAGTTTGGGATTGAACGTGTGCGGGCAGAGTTTGCCCGATTCAGGAAAGCTTCAGCCGGGGATATCTGTAAAAAACTATGGGAAGCGGTCGAAGCGCACAGCGATGAGCATCTGCATCAGGACGATTTCACGGCGGTTGTGATCAAACGGGAATAAGTGATGCAGACATAAGCTTATGTCGTTGATTTGTTGTGATGGAAAAATGATGTCCCTGAATTAAGCAATTAATAGACAATAGTATAATTTGTGCAGTAAATCACTCAATTAATACTTTGTGAATGGAATCAATTTCCCTTCAAGGTCAAATAAATCGCATTATCCCGGCCATCCGAAGCGTTCAAAGTCGATCACTCCATCCGGACTGAATATTACCCCTTCTTCTTCGAGCATTACCCTTTGCATATGTGAACCGAAGCCGTATCCGTGGGGACTGATCTTCCCTTTGACATTAATGACCCGCTGCCAGGGAACATCTGAATCTTTTGGCATGGACGCTAGTGCATATCCCACCATCCTGGCAGTGCATCCACCGGTCAGAAGTGCGATCTCACCATAATTACATACCTTGCCATACGGAATTTGGCGCACCATATCCAAAATGCGCGTATAGATTGGTTTTATCTCGGGCTGATCTGTCATAGGCTGGATAGTACCTGGGTCCGGTCGAAGATATCCGGTTTTAGACTTGGATTCTCAAAGTAGAGTTTACTTTCCTTGAAAAAATATATCAATGACAAAAATGCATTCGAAACGATCCTATCGCTATTTTCGGAGTTTTGCCAGTGTGGATCTTTGAAAAAATTTATGCGAATCTGATACCAGGCTGATAGTGTGTGCTCCCAATCCGGAAGAGGTACTGTTCCTTCTTCCAGGTGTTTAATCCAGCATTCCGGTGCGTAACTTTCAACTACTTTGGTTCGATAGGTCGTGATGACTATTTCACGTGAAGCATAATCGGCCTGTAATAGTTCCTTTTGTTCCAGTTCTGCTGCATCAAATATCGGCCAGGATTCAGCAAAGCGTTTTGAATACATCCTCATCAATGATTTTGGATTTTCCATAACAACGTTAAATTTGTCTGCCCAGGATTTATCTGCCCGAATTACTCCATACCAATCCGAAATGTTTTGAAGCCCGGTCGTTATTTCGGCGGTGCTCGCCAGTAACTCCCAGGATGTAAGAAACGCAGAAAAATGCTGACCGGGTGCAAATTCGCGCATTTTCCAGGCAAATTCAAATTGATCATTCAGAATCTTCTTAGGGAACTTATCGAGGAGAGTAAAGCTGGAAAAATCACTTGCATTTGCAGGAATTTCCCCAAGCTTCATTTCAGGACAGGTCATGTATAACTCCGATGAATAGTGGATTTCAGCTTAAATATATCATCAAAAATGGGTGGAATTCAGATGTGTATAAGCAATGTATGACTTAATGATAAAAGATTGATGAGCTGAATGCTATAATATTGATATAAATTTAATTATTTATTGTGAAAGGGAGAAACAAATGTTAATCAGCAAAGAGTTAAATGCAGCTATAAATGAACAGATCGGCCATGAATTTGAGGCCTCACACCAGTACTTACAGATAGCAGCTTTTTTTGAATCACGGGCGTTAAAAGGTGTTTCAAAAATGTTTGCAAAACAATCCGATGAAGAACGTGAACATGGAAAGAAATTTGTTAAGTACATCAATGAAACAGGTGGAGAATTAAAAATTCCCGCCATCCCGGCCGGAAAATTTGTTTTTGCCACCGCTGAAGAAGCTGTGCAGTATGCCCTGGATTGGGAATGGGAAGTGACCCGCCGGATAAACGCTTTAATGGACCTGGTAATCAAACAAAATGATCACCTCGGACGCGAGTTCCTGGGCTGGTTCGTCTCTGAGCAATTGGAAGAGGTCAGCCACATGGATAACCTTTTACGTGTGATCAAACAAGCCGGTGAGAAGAACTTGATGATGCTGGAAGCTTATCTCGCCCACGAATAATTACAGGTCAATAACTACAAAAACAGTCCTGGATATTCCAGGACTGTTAATTATTTATGCTACCTTGCGGGTTTTCTTTACATCTAGAGGAGGTGGAACCTCGCCCGGAGTTTCCGCTTTAACCCTTGGTTGTCTCATTCCCCAGAGTAAAAGTGCCAGACCGGTTCCAAGGGTCAATCCGCCCAGGACGCCCGGGTCTGATTTCCAGAAAACCGCAGCGAAAAAGCCGAAGAAAACCACCAGGACAACTGCCTGATAATACCAGGGTGTCTCCCGCTTAAAGGCCGTCAACGTCAACCAACCCAGGGCAACACCGAAAACCACTACTCCGATAAACCTAAGCAATACACCCAATAAATTTAATACCTGAGAAGCTCCTGTGAAAAAACCTTCCATTTTATCCTCCTAACGGTTAGTAAAAGCCCAAATCCACCATATTACAATCATTATAATACCGATGCCAATACGGACAATCACTGACCATCCAAAACCCAAAGCCATCTCTTTTGTGGTCACCCAGGCGATCTTCCAATCCTTTCTTTTGATCATTTCCACGACCAGAACACCAAGGATGGAGAAAAGCAATCCGCCAACCAGCGGAATGATAAAGGTCCCGGCAATACCGGCTACATATCCCACGGCGATTGCCAGCCAGCTTGCGCCGGATTTCCTTGCTTTAGCTCCGATAAAATAGTTATCCGCCAGGTTTCCAACGATCATAAAAATGGTGATAAACGAAAAGAACAACCAGGACGGCCAGTTAAAACCATAAACTATGGCGTAAACCAGGGCTGCGATCCAGATTATTGTTAACCCCGGATAGATCGGTATGATCAATCCAACCAGACCAACGATCATGGTCGAAAACAACAAACTGATCAGTAAAACCTGGGGTAAATTTAAGGTTTCCACTAACTACTAATCCGATCTATGCCGCCCATCCAGGGTTTGAGGACTTCGGGCACCAATATGGAGCCATCCGCCTGCTGATAAGTTTCCATTACCGCAATCAGGGTTCGAGGAAGCCCAAGCCCGGAGCCATTCAGAGTATGAACAAAACGGGGTTTGCTGCCATCCGCCGGCCGGTATTTGATATTTGCCCGCCTGGCCTGAAAATCACCCACATTTGATATGGAGGAAACTTCCAGCCACTCCCCGCATCCGGGAGCCCACACTTCGAGATCGTAGGCGATCAATCCATTAAAACCCAGGTCTCCGGTGCACTGCTGGATCATGCGATAACTTAACCCCAGCTGGGCACAGGTTTGACCAGCATCATCGATCATTTTTTGCAGCTCCTGCATGGAATCTTCCGGTTTGCAGTATTTATACATCTCCACTTTGTCGAACTGGTGGCCGCGTTTTATACCACGAACATCCCTCCCTGCGCTCATTTTTTCACGGCGGAAGCAGGGTGTATAAGCAGTGTAATTTAATGGTAGAACAGATTCCTCCAGGAAATCACCCATATGGATGCCGGTGAGAGGTACTTCCGCGGTGGGAACCATCCAGAAATCCTCTTCCGCGTCATGATACAGATTGTCCCGGAACTTAGGCAGCTGCCCTGAAGCAAATAGAACATCACTTTTCACCATGAAGGGAGTATATTTTTCAGTGTAACCCTGGCGAATATGCAGATCCAGCATCCAGGCAATGAGGGCGCGCTGCAACCGGGCACCAGCACCGTTCAAGACATAAAACCGTGATCCGGTGAGCTTGATACCCTGCTCAAAATTGATGATACCCAACTCAGGTCCCAGATCCCAGTGGGCTTTGGGAGTAAAATCGAATTTCTTTGGTTCTCCCCAGGTCTTGATGACCGGATTATCATGGTCATCTTTTCCCAATGGAACCGCTGCATCCGGGATATTCGGAATGGTGTGGATGATCGTTAATAATTCTTCATCCAACTGTTTGAATTGTTCATCCAGTTGGGAGATCTGGTCACCCAATAAGCGCATGGAGTCGATCTTTCCCTGGCGGGCGGACTGGTCTTTCATCTGGCTGATCTCTTTGGAAACCGTATTGCGTTGAGCTTTGAGGGTTTCCACTTCTGCCTGTACAGCACGCCTGCGCGAATCGATTCCCAGTATGGCATCGACTGGAGAAGGGTCCATCTGGCGCTTGACCAGTGCTTCCCTTACAATTTCAGGTTTTTCGCGAATGAGATTGATGTCTAACATAGCACCTCCAAAAATGAATAAATAAAGCCCTCTCATCGTGCAGGACGAGGGGGCTGCTCGTGGTGCCACCTGCTTTCATCCCGCTGGAAGCGGGACCTTTGATCGCAGTAACGGTCGAATCCGTCCCCTTTACGATGACGTGGAACACGCATCCCTGCGGGGGAACCTGCCCGAGTTGGGCACTGAAGTGGAAGGAATTTGACTTAATATCTGCTTGCACCATCCGCAGACTCTCTGCCAATGAAGCCAAAATCCAGTTTTCAGGTCAGGTTTATATTTGAGATTATAACGGTATTGGACGAAAAGTCAATCAATGTCGAAAACAACCTAAACCTTTGAAACCACAAGCAATTGGCCGAAATATTACAAACCTAAAAAATTCTTGAACATTTCCAGGTTTTGGAGGATGTCGTAAATGGCTATACCAATTAATAAAATCCCGCTGATGGCATTGATCAACTTAGCGTGCTTTGCCAGCCAACTTGTGATATGGCGGGCCGTAGCTCCAGCCAGGAATGATAGCCCGAGGAGCGGAATGCCGAATCCCAAACCGAACCACAGGAATGTTGCCAGGCGGCTGAACATTTCTGTACTGTTTAGGGAGACCGCAAAGATGCTCACAAGCAAGGGTCCGGAACAGGGTAGGGATATGGGTCCATACATAAGGCCGTATACGAATGCACGGCCATACGAGTTCTTGAGGATAGGCACCTGCAGCTGAGGTATTTTCTTAAAAGGATTGCGATCCAGAAGGAGCAAAATACCCAGGGCTAGGATCAGAAGGTCTGAAATCGGGATCACAACTGATAATGCTTCCCCAATGGATACAGAGAGCAGGGCAATGATCCCGCCAAGCAGCAGCATCATGGAGAGTACTCCTGCCAGAACAAAAAAGCCGAGTAAATACCTGGTATGTGGTTTGTCTTCATTGGATTGTGCGCTGAGGTACGCTAAAAACCCCGGGTAAAGCGGCAGCACACATGGGCTGGTGGTTGCAAGCAATCCGAGGGTAAGACTTGTCCAAATTTCTGCTGCGTTCATGTCATTCTCATTTCGTTGATTGGAATAATCATCAGTACAGGATTATTTCCCATACAGGTATCCATCCTGTACTGATGACTGGATTTTAGTGCAGGTTTGATCACATCCCTAAAAATGGTGCCAGGAATTCTTTCAACTGCTCTGCGCTCTTTATCCCAAACGGAAGGGGATGTACTTCGCCTTCGCTGTCTATGATCAGCATGGGGGTTGATGGCGGATTCAAGAATTGATTACCATAGAGGGCAGCCAGCTCACTACTCACTTCTGCCGGTACTACTGAATAGATCCAATCGAAATTGTTGGATGCGGTGTATTCCTTAAGGTTTTCCATATTTTCATTGGGGTCGATGTCAAAACCAACGTATGTGACCTTGTCTCCCAATTCCTGTTTCAATTTTGATACTTCTCCCTGCTGCTTCTTGCAGTTGGAACACCACATTGCAAGTGTCTCCACCAGGACAACTTTGCCGTGGTAATCTGCTATGTTGTATTCGGATCCCGAATTCACATTTGTTAATGGAACTGAAAACCAGGCAGGGACATCCTTCATCATTGTATCATCGCTGGTTTTTGTTTCATTTTCTTGCATCCCAGCCGGCTTGGTTTCGTCCATCATCGGTACATCGGTTTTTTCCATCATAATGTCTGTTGGTTTTTCCAACATAGCTTCGGTGGGCTTATCCATCATGGCCTCTGGGGTGGCTGTGGTCTGTGGGCTGCAAGCCGCCAAAAAGACCATTCCAGCAACAAATATTGTGAATAACGCATTTCGATTTTTCATTTATTTTTCTCCTGTAGATATTTTGTTTAGATGTAATTATTATGAAAATGAAACCTTAAGCAGTCGGGAAAGAAAGATTACAAGATTCAAAACAATTTCGCACATCTGTTAATACTTCTGAAAGAATTGGTTCGGCATATCTTAATATCCACCGGGTATAAATATGTTACAGAATAGTTCAAACAAGGATGCGAATATGAAAATAGTGTTGTGTTTCTTATTATTAATTGCTATTAGTGCCTGTTCAACTATAAAGGGGACATTAGATACGTCATTAAATACAAGACTTCCAGATCTTGGTGCTGCCCCAGAGTTGGAATCGGACACATGGATAAATGTTGACAGTCCTATCAATCTTGTTGATCTCAGAGGAAAAGTCATCCTTCTGGATATGTGGACATATGGTTGAATTAATTGCCAACACATTATCCCCTCGTTGAGGGAATGGGATAAAGTATATCGAGACAGAGGATTGGTCGTTATAGGTAATCATTACCCGGAATTTGCCAGAGAAAGAGACCTGGTAAACCTGATGGAAGCAGTAAAAGAATGGGAAATCATCTACCCGGTTGTACAGGACAATGAAGGAAAAATTTGGAGAGCTTACAATAATAGATATTGGCCTTCGTTATACCTCATCGATAAAAAAGGTCACATCAGATATACCCATATCGGCGAAGGCAACCAAAAGGAAACAGAAGCAGCAATCCAATCTTTATTGGCAGAAAATTAAGTTTAGGAGACAGAATGACAATTAAAAAAGGAAATTTCGATAAGATTTTATCTTCAGAGATCACATCTGAAGCAGATTACTTGTCTAGAAGAAGATTTTTAGGAAGAGCTGGGGCAATGGTTGCGGCTGCTACATTAGCTGCCTGTGCCCCAAAAGTGATGCCGTCTTCGGAGGGTGTTCCCACCGCGGATGGCGCTTCTCTCCTTAATGGATCACTAAGGGATGAATTAGGGAACAAAACGACAGATTATGAGTTTATTACCAACTATAACAATTACTATGAGTTTACAACGGATAAAGAATATGTTGCATCACTGAGCACAAAATTCAAATCTGACCCATGGAGCATTGAAGTAACCGGGTTGGTGAATAAACCAAAGACTTACGGGTTGGAAGATATTATTAATGATTTCTCCCAGGAAGAAAGAATCTACCGGATGCGATGCGTAGAAGGCTGGTCAATGGTTATCCCTTGGAGTGGATTTTCCCTTTCTGAAATATTGCATCAAGTGGAACCAACCAGTGATGCAAAATTTGTAGCCTTTGAGACGGTTTTTCGACCAGACGAGATGCCCGGACAAAAAAGCGGCGGGTATCCTTGGCCATACACAGAAGGATTACGAATGGACGAAGCATTTCATGGTCTTACTACAATAGCAACCGGAATATATGGAAAACAATTATTACCCCAAAATGGTGCACCTGTGAGATTGGTTGTTCCCTGGAAATATGGTTTTAAAAGTATTAAATCCATCGTCCGGATAACTTTAACGGATAAACAACCAGCTACCCTATGGAATACGATTGGACCAAATGAATATGGATTCTATTCGAATGTGAATCCAAACGTGTCTCATCCAAGGTGGTCTCAGGATACTGAAAGGATTATCGGTGGTTCAGGACGGATTCCTACTTTAATGTTCAATGGATATGACAAACAAGTAGCACCATTATATGAAGGTATGGATTTAATCGAAAATTATTAACAGGAAAAACGGACAATGCTGTAAAGATCCTGACTACAATAAAGATGTTTTTGAGAATTTTGATGAAGGAAAAATAATTAAGGTAATACCTATGAGTCACATAGTGAACACGCATAGAAAATCACAAAAAGATATAGAATGGCAAATATTACGCTGGGGAACACATATAGGGTCACTTATTCCATTAGCGCTACTGGTATATGATTATTTCACATTTAACCTAACAGCCAACCCTATTCAAGCTGCAACTCAGCATACTGGCCGGACAGCCATCACCTTACTTGTGATTATGCTTGCTTGCACACCTATCAATATCCTGTTTAGAACAACGATAGTAACCCGCCTCCGCAAACCGTTAGGGTTGTACGCGTTGCTTTATGCTGGAATACATTTCATCATTTTCACTATTATTGATTATGGTCTGGTTTTGCCCAGGATCATTACGACATTTTCTCAAAAACCCTACCTGTTGTTAGGACTGGCCACATTCCTTGTATTGATATTGATGGGTTTAACCTCTTTCAAATGGTGGATGAGAAAGATGGGCAAGAATTGGAAGAGATTGCATAGTCTGGTTTATCCAGTTTCAATCCTTATAGTTTTGCATTATGCTATTGCCCAGAAGGGAGATATCTTTGGCCTTCAGGGGAATATTATTAAACCTGTAATTTATGGAATAATCATTTTAGTCTTACTGGCAATACGCTTACCATTTGTAAAAAATGGAATATTTAAGTTGCGATCAAGCTTGAATATGCGTAGTATTAATATGAAATCGAATACAAACCCTGAGAAAACGAACTTATGATAGAAAAACAGATCGTCGTAATAGAAGATGAACCAAATGTGGCAGAAGTCGTCGGATTGTATTTACGCCGGGCAGGTTATGATGTAGTTTTGTATTCTGACGGAAAGATAGCATTGGAAGAATTGGAAAAAGGATTACCTATGTTAGTAATCCTCGACCTTATGCTCCCGGGAAAAGATGGATGGAGCGTCACCCGCTGGCTAAGGGAACGCAGCGAGGTTCCGATTATCATACTTACAGCACGAATTGAGGAGATGGATCGGATTGCTGGGCTCGAAATGGGTGCTGATGATTATGTGATGAAACCATTTAGTCCACAAGAGTTGGTTAGCCGTGTGAGAGCAGTTTTACGACGGGTTCGATCCACTCAACCGAAAGAGAATGAAGAAGTAATTATCTATAATGGACTGTCAATTAACCCGGTTTCAAGGATCATTACATTAGATTCCAACCCCATTAACCTGACAGCAAAGGAGTTCGATCTATTGTTATTCCTCGCAAGAAATCCACAACGGGTTTTCACTAGAGATCAATTACTGGATCAGGTTTGGGGTACAACAAGTTATATTGATCAGGAGACTGTGACTGTACATATCCGGAGACTCAGGGAAAAGCTGGAAACAAATCCGGGTAATGTCAAATTTCTTCACACTGTTTGGGGAGTAGGATATAAATTTAACTATGAACCAGAATGAATCATCACCTCGCAAGAATTTTTCCAGTCTGATCCGAATTCTAATTAATGTACTACCTGCACTTATTCTAGGGTTGGTTCTATTTTATGTTGTGATGAGACCCCCGATGAATGAGTTTGCAGTCATGCTCAGGTTAATGTCTATTACAGCTGTATTTTCAGTGTTATTAACCTTTGTAGCTTACCGGCTCGGTTGGATATTTCAAATTCCTTCCATGAGAATAACGATTATCCTCGGCAGCATTATTTCAGCTCTTGTGGTATTTATTAATATTTGGATCATTGCCAGGTTAATGTTTGCCAGCCCGCATGATCTCCAATTGGCGACCATATTATTGATCTTTGCGGTAGGAATTTCTGTACCCGTCGGATTATATCTTTCAGAATCACTGATTACCAGGATCCAAGAGCTAAATAATGCAGCTCTTTCTATTGCTGATGGTGATCTACAAATGCGAGTTCCGGTAAACGGAAAAGATGAATTAGCTCAACTTTCCAGATCATTCAATAAAATGGCTGCTGAGTTGGAATCTTCAAAGTTGGAGCAGGCAAAGATAGAAGCCCTGAGGAAAAACTTGATAGCCTGGGTAAGTCACGACCTTCGGACACCTCTTACATCCATCAGGGCGATGTTGGAAGCTTTATCAGATGGATTGGTCGAAGATGATGAAACAAAAAATCGTTATATCAATACTTCACGCCACCAAATTGAAGAACTATCCAAGCTGATCAACGACTTGTTCCTTTTCTCTCAAATTGATGCAGGTGGAATGAAACTAAATATTCAGGCTAATAACTTAAGCGACCTTATATCAGACAGTATAGAAAGCTTCCACCTAACAGCTGCAGGCCAGGATATTATCCTGGAGGGCTGTATGATGGATGATGTTGACTCTGTTTGGATGGATATCCATCAGATCAACCGCGTGGTAAACAATCTCATATCCAATGCGATTCGGTTCACTCCTCACGGTGGACGTGTAGATGTTTGCGCGAAAAGAAACGATAACGCTGTTATCATTTCCGTTTCAGATACCGGAGATGGTATTGCTGCTGAGGATCTTCCTCACGTGTTTGAACAATTTTACCGGGTGGAACAATCCAGAAACAGGGGCACAGGTGGTGCAGGACTGGGATTAACAATTGTAAAAAGCATTGTTGAAGCACATGGTGGTACGATTTCTGCCAACAGTCAGGTGGGAAAGGGGACTACAATCGAGGTAAGATTACCCCAATAATGGAGCTCAAATCTGTTGACCTACGATTTCATGGCAAGGTATTTATAATTAAATGAAACCCTGAAACAAAATTTTTATTCATTTACCAGAGGATATACGCTATACCTTTTAATAATTTTTCAAATCATTTCTTGTGGGGCACGGCAACTTCTTCCTTTTGGATCGAAGGAGCAGCAACAGATGATGGCAAAGGTGAAAGCATCTGGGAGCGTTTTCCCCACACTCCAGGCCGGGTCTTCAATAACGATAATGGTGATGTCGCCTGCGACCATTGGTGGTAAGAAAAGCAGCTCGCAGGCTAGTACAAAAGATAAGGTCAATATCCATCAAACACGATATGGGACATAGTAAAATATGAATCTTTGTAGTTTTTTCGATTTCCTAGGAAATGCAACGGTATTTTAATAATTATTACAATTTGAGTGGTAAATTCCTGCTACTTATGTGCTTTTAGACCAATAGAAGTAATCGGGGGAAAATATTCGATCAGCTGACAGAGCAGATTTCCTAATTATTGCGAAGAATCATTCCAGAATTTATCGCGTTATTGTAATAATTGTGAGAATGAATCCGCAATAATTCAACTTGGATTATTCTATTCAAATCACCATATTGTATTTATGGGCGAGATGTGCGACTCTTATTGAAAGATATTACGTTTAAGCTATAGACCTCTACGATGCAAAATACTGAACAATACCGATTGATCTCGCTTGCAAAGAACGGCGATGAATATGCCATTTCGTGCCTCTATGATATTCACTGCCAGGGCATATTCCGATTCCTGTATTATCGCACCGGTGATCACTACATTGCTGAGGATATGACCTCGGAGGTATTTATTCAAATGTTTCGTTCGCTGCATAAATATAACCAGGATTCAGGCAGTTTTACCTCCTGGTTGTATACCATTGCCCGGCATCAATCGATCGATCATTATCGAAAAACTAAATCTCGACATGAACAACCAATCACCGAAGATTTCATTAGTTCCTCTCCAGGTCCAGAAGCTACGCATGACAAGGCTCAATTACAAGACGAACTCATATCGAAAATCAAGGAATTACCAAAGGAATATCGCGAATTGATCGCTTTAAGGTTTGTCTCTCAGCTTTCGATCCAAGAAACAGCAGTAACACTCGGGAAATCAATTGACTCTGTGAAAGGGATGCAGTACCGGGCGTTGGAAGTATTGAGAGAAAAAATGAAGTTATGGAAGGAATAGATATGAATAAAGATCAGCTGCTTCACGAAAAACTATCTGAATTGGAATCAGGTAAACCTGTGGCTGAAATTCTCCAGGAATTGCCTGCTGAAATGACAGACATTGGAGAATTGATCATGCTGGCAAGTAATGTCCAGCAAAACGCGCAACCTACCCTTTCCCATGAGGCTGCACGAAAACAATTTGAAAAAGTGAGGATATCTTTGAATACACAAAAAACTGCAAAAAATCAAAAATGGCAATGGGCTATCTTGAGTATGGTCGTAGCATTGCTTTTCATTGTTACTATTACTGCCGGAGCTTTCATCTTCTGGACTGCTCAACCTGTCAACGCTGCATCATTGGATAATATTCAAGGTGTGGTTGCAGTAAAGACAGCCAATGGTGATTGGGTGATAGGCGATAACCATACCCGGGTTAAAGAAGGAAGTACACTCCGATCTTATGCAGATTCGACCGCAGAGCTCAAACTTCCAGACGGATCTGTAATTGCTCTGGACCCGGATACGCAAATTTCCATCGACAAACTCTCATGGAAACGAAATGGCACCCTTGAGTTTTTAGTCTCTACAATGAGCGGTGGAATTACCAATACGGTTGTACCCCTTAAAGGTTCAATCAGTTATTACCACGTACGAACTCCAGGTGGATTGGTTTCAGTTCATGGTACCGAATTTCAGGTGTATGCGTTGGATAATGAGCAATCCATTGTGTCTGTCTTACATGGCAATGTAGTAGTAGAAAATCCTTCCGGCTTAGTAGACTTGACCACCGGTCAAATGACCCTTACCAACATCACCGGTTCACCTCAAGAACCCCTTTATAGTTTCAACTATACTGGCAGTATAGTATCCACACAAGACGGTGGTCTGAGTCTCGATGGAACAACTATTGTTGTAACTGATGAAACAAAAGCCGTAAACCAACCGGAAGTGAATGCAACTGTCCATGTGATCGGACACTTTGACACCGAAGGAAATCAAGTCGCAGATCTGATCGTCCCCGGTAACGCAAAGCATTCGAACAAAGTTTTTACGGGAACAGTAACTGCGATTAATGAATCAGTATGGACTGTTGGATCATCACAGGTTACTGTTTTGCCAGACACCAAAGTCAACGGCAAACCTGAAGTCGATTCAGTTGTCAGAATTTGGTTCCATATTAATGAAGATGGCACTTGGAACGCAGAAAAGATCGTCAATGCAAAAAATGAAAAGGATATAGTTATTGCGGAAACTGAAGAAGAAACTGGCGACGAAACACTTACTCCTTCTCCAGAGGAAGATTCCACAGCGACAAACAGCGATGGGACTCTCGAGCCAACCCTTCCAGTTGGTACACCAACACCGGAAGGAAGGACGACTGGTATATGTGGCAGTGAATCTGAACAACCGCATGCCATTACCCTTGCTGAAAGATATGGAACTACCTATGACGTGATCATGGGGTGGTTCTGCAAGAATAATGGCTTTGGCGAGATCGACCTGGCTTACCAGCTCTCGAATGAGTTCGGAAAAACTGTAGACGAGATATTTGCAATGCGCGAATCAGGAATGGGTTGGGGTAATATCCGCCAGGAATTGGAAGGGCGTGAAAGATCCACAAAAGAACCGAAAGTGGAAAGAACGAAAAAGCCACACTAAATGGGCAAACTATTTGAGGCAGATGATTTTTCATCTGCCTCTTTTTTATTAATATCAGGGAATTTTCGTAATATGATTGAATGTCAAGATTTTGATATCACAAAGGCAATGAAAAGTAATTTTACTGATTCCCGGAAAATATTATTATAATTAGTTGATACCAATATAATAAAATCGGCAATTATAAGATTGGAGATCAGTCATTATGCCTTTTAAAAAATTTCCAAACCGTTTCCTGTGGGGCACAGCAACTTCTTCGTTTCAGATCGAAGGTGCCGCAAAAGAAGACGGCAAAGGTGAAAGCATCTGGGACCGATATTCCCACACTCCCGGTCGGGTCCTCAATGACGATAATGGCGACTTAGCCTGCGACCATTATCACCTTTGGGAAGAGGATTTACGTTTGGTCAAGCAATCTGGAAGTAACACTTATCGATTCTCTCTCTCCTGGCCGAGGATCATTCCTGAGGGAACCGGACGAGTTAATCAAAAGGGGTTGGATTTTTACAGCCGCATCATAGACCGATTACTGGAATATGGTATCCAACCGAATGTAACCCTAAATCATTGGGACCTTCCCCAAGTACTGCAGGATCGCGGTGGTTGGGCTGTACGTGACTCGGTGGAATGGTTTGGCGATTATTCTGAACAGGTATTCAAGCAGTTGGGAGACAGGGTTCCCTTCTGGTCTACTCATAATGAACCCTGGGTGATTGCCATGCTGGGTTATTATTATGGAAATATGGCGCCAGGCATGACAGAACTGAGCAAGGCTATCCGGTCTGTTCACCATCTTCTCGTTTCCCATGCAAACGCAGTCCAAAGATTCAGGATGCTTGCGTGCCCCGGGAAAATTGGAATTGTACTCAATGTATCTCACCAAACTACTGATAGTTTACATCTGGAAGATTTATCTGCTCGGGTACGGGCTTATGAATTCATCAACGGGCTATTCTTAAGGCCACTCTACTTTGGGGAATATCCAAAGGCATTGATGCAATGGTTAGAACCCATTGCCCCGGTTATCGAAGCTGGAGATATGGCATTGATCAAGGGATCAATTGATTTTCTCGGATTAAATTATTATATGACCCAAAGTGCGAGGTATGATCCGGATGGAGGAGTATTAAAGATGATGCAGGACCATGTCTCGAACCCTTATTGGGGAAGGACTGATATGGGTTGGGGGGTAAATCCATCTGGGTTGTATGAAATTTTGAAAGACGTGCAGTTGAATTATGGCAACCCGGATGTATATATCACCGAAAATGGTATGGCTGCCAAAGATACACCAGACGAACATGGCTTTGTCATTGATCGGGGTAGGATCATGTATTTACGGGATCATTTACTGGCGATGCACGATGCAATCGAAACGGGGGCGAATGTTAAAGGTTATTATGCCTGGAGCCTAATGGACAATTTTGAATGGGCTAAGGGATATACACCCCGGTTTGGTCTTGTGCGTGTGGATTTCAAATCATTAAAAAGGATTCCCAAGGAGAGCTTCCGTTGGTATAGCGAAGTTGCCCAAAATAATGGGTTGTGGGAATGAAAATCAAATTTTGAGAATTAGTTATTTTTCTAGTAATTCTCTTTTGAATATCATCAGGAAATAATCACAAGAACAAAATGCCTTGCGGAATTAAGAAAATATCCTGTCTTTTTCCGCAAGGCTGATTATTTTTTGCTTACTTATTGAACTTCGAAATCCAGCGTTTGTTTTAGCTCGTCATTAATGAATAGTTCAACTTTATACTTACCTAACGGCCATAAAGATTCATTTGGTAATGAGAATGTTACCGGGGCATCACCTGTTGTAACAGAGACATCATCGATCATAAAATTCGGCTCGGTATCCTGTGCATCCACTGCAGTCCAAACAGCTTTAAGGTTTGTATCTTCGGGAGCATTTGCTAATTGAACAATGCAGTAAAATACTGCATCCTGCGAATAAACAGTCGTTTTTTGAGTTCCGGCTTCATCTGATGTTAAATAAGCATCCTTGATGTTGGCTGTACTTGCGCTAAAACCACAAGCCAAGGAAACGAATGTTAATACCAATATGAGCATTATGATTTGAAATTTATTCTTTACCATTTATTGCCTCCTTTTCTTGAATCTAATAGTACATGGGGATTAGAAGTTATTCAAGGGTAAATACAGATAGAGATAGTACAACTTCTCAAGTGGAGAAAGGCGATTCATCATTTTTCTCGCTAGTTAATATTCTACTTATGAATAAGAATAAATACCCTGATTATTATGTCGATTATCCGAGTAATATTGGATAAATTATTAACATTTACTTATTTTTTATTCAAAATACCAATTATCACTATACAATAAATGTATAAATTTATAAAAGTATTGATAATTGTAATGATGGTCGGGTAATATTTTTTTGCACGTATCCAAATCGTAAAACCGGTGTTTGGTTCTTGTAAAATATTAACAAAAATGGAGGAGACATCCGCCCTATAAAAGTATCCAATAAAATTTCCCTTATTGGAATGATTGGCATTCTGATTATATTTGCCGGGTCATTAATATTGTTGTTTATACCTTCACAAAAGATCACCAATCTGGAAGTATCAGGTTCTTTCAAACCTATTAACCTGGTAGAACAGCTATGGTATGCACATGAAGGTTTTACCGGCACAGATATTGGGGGATTCAGTGCTGCCTACCCGGGAGCGAAGAAAATCAATAGTTTTCCGATCAGGTTGAATCGGATATTTGATATTCCGGTAGGCAATTCCCAGAATGAATTTGCGTTAATGACCACCTTCACTTGTACACAACAATGTGTAGGCCAGAACCTGTCCCTATATATGGCTGAGGTGGGCGATAATTGGGCTGTATATTTGAATGGAAGAGAGATAATCCGGGAAATTTATCTAAATTCTAACGGACAAATGAACATGCATCGCACTTCTCAAAGGAGTCTGGTTCCTATACCGAATAATCTGGTAAGGATTGGGGATAACACACTTGTTTTTCATATCATTGGCAATGCAGATGTCAGTCGCTGGTTTTCTGGAATGATGCCTGGTTTTTCCATGTCCACTGGTTATCTGATTGGTAATACAACAAAACTAATCCAACAACGGTCAGTGAATGAAGCTATCAATTGGTTTCAAATAGGTGTTTATCTCTTCTTTGGTGTCCTTCAGTTCAGTCTGTTTTACCGCCGGAGAGAACCATATTATCACTATTTTGGTATGTTTTTAATCACCTGCGTCATCTATTCATTTGCATCGTCAAATACCTCGTATAGCTATACTTATGACACAGCTCTCATCGTTAAATACATGTATTCGACCAACATCATTTGGCCGGCATTGATAGGATTATCTATCTGGAATTTTTTATACGAAAAGAAATCACCAAAGGTACTGAGGATCATAACCTCTGCTTCAATGGTTATGATCCTTGGTGTTCTTCTATTACCCTTACCCTGGGTCGAGGTTCTTTTTAGCTTTTCATTAATCATTATTGTTATTGAGGCAATATATTTGATAACTTTAATAATCCCTGCGATGAAAGCCATGATTCCTGGTGCAAGACAATTAATGATTGCCGGTAGTTTTATTGGTATTTTAGTTGGTTTCGCAATTGCAGATTGGTTTTTTATCCGTAGTGGTTATGATTTTGTAAGTTGGGTCCCGTTTTGCCTTGCAATCGCTTTCACATCGATTTTGATCGACAGGTTCTGGAATCTGACAGTTGAACTAACTGAGTCAAATAATAAGCTTTCCATTATCCGTGATGAAATGGAAGCAGAAGTCGTGACTCGCACGAGCGAACTACGGAATACTAACTCATTGCTTGAAGATAAATTAGATGAAATTAATAACCTCCAGGCGAAGATGTATCAAATGGCATTACATGATACGCTTACCGGACTCTTCAATCGTCGCTTTCTTGCAGAAACGCTGGATCGTGAGTTTTCCCGTGCAAAACGAGATAATCAACCTGTCAGCTTGTTGATGATTGATATTGATCATTTCAAACTGGTTAACGATTCATTTGGACATAAAGCAGGAGATGAAGTTCTCAAATCATTTGGTGAGCACTTGCTAACCCATATCCGACAGGAAGATATAGCTTTTCGTTATGGCGGAGAAGAATTCTTGGTTGTGCTGCCTGGTGCTTCTTTAAGTGATTCTCAATTGCGAGCAGATAATATTAGAAAAATGGTAGAGGAAATTGGATTTTCTATCGAAGACAAACATGGTCAGATAACTGTTTCTGTGGGAGTTGCTGAATATCCAAGCAATGGAAACACACCTGATGAGGTTCTAAGTAAAGCTGATGCGGCGCTATACACTGCAAAAAGGGCTGGACGAAACAGGGTGGAGGCGGCCAATGGAACAGACTAGTATTGACCAATTAATATATCTTCTCCCGGTCCTTTTCTCAATATGGATCACAATTACTGTCGGTGTTTACACGATCAGAAGACGCAGGGTCATTGGTGCTCGTTCATTTGCAGCAGTTTTATTTTGTGAAGCTATCTGGACGACAGGATACCTGTTTGAAACCATTAGTACTACATTGGAAGGGAAAATATTTTGGGATAATGTTCAGTGGCTTCCAACAATGGTGTTACCATTATTACTTTTATCCTTCGTATATAAATATTCTAATAATTCATTTCGGAATACTCAAAAAACGTGGATTAGTCTCTTCATTATTCCATTACTAACATTGGTACTAATTTACACAAATCCCGTCCATGGATGGGCGATGAATTCAATACAATTAGTAAAAATTGAACCATTTCCAGAGTATTCATATCATTTCGGCGTGATACTCTGGACTGGATTGATATATATTTATGCAATTACCATTTGGGCATTGGTCTTTTTAACAAGGATTGTTGTACACGAACGTGGAGCTTCCCGTAAACAACACCTGATCATCCTGATAGGTATATTAATTCCAGTAATTGGTACACTTCTCAGTGCAATCAATACTGGAAATGGATTCCACCGTGATCTTTCCCCCTACTCTTTTGCCATCGCAAATATCTTTATCGCTATCGGCTTATTCCGCTTCAGGATATTTGGCTTAATAACCATAGCCAGAGATCGTGTATTGGATGAAATGGAAGACGGAGTAATTGTTCTGGATAAGCTGGGAAGAGTACTAGATATTAACGATGCTGCGAAAAAATTGGTTGGTGTACCCAATTTATGGTCTATTGGACAGCCGATATTTTCTCTAGTACCGGAATGGAAGAAGGTAATAAATCTAGAAAATAGCATACAATCCAAACAAATCGAAGTCGAGAATAACAATAAGGGGAAAGAACAAATATTAGATTTTCGAATCACAAAATTGACTGACCAACAGGACGATTATTCAGGTCATTTAATAATAATTCGGGATGTAACGGATACCAAGACTTCCGAGAGATCCAAGCAGTCGGCTTTTTTGGAATTGGAGAATTTAGTTGCAGAGAAGACGGAAAAGCTTTCTAACTCCATAGTTCGGCTCGAGGAAGAAATAAGTGAACGACAGCGCACAGAAGAAGGGTTGCGAGATTCAGAAGAAAAGATGCAGTCGATTTTTCGGGTAGCGCCAACAGGAATAGGAGTTGTAAAAGATAGGGTATTGCTTTATGTCAATCCTAAGATAAGTGAAATGGTTGGTTATGCCCAGGAGGAGCTGATCGGGCAATCCGCCAGAATGTTATACCCTAGCCAGGAGGAATTTGATTTTGTAGGCAGGGAAAAATACAGGCAAATAGCTGAACACGATAGTGGAAGTGTCGAAACAGTATGGCAGAAAAAAGATGGATCCTTGATCAATATCATTCTTGCATCAACACCCATCGACTTGAAAGACCTCAGCAAGGGTGTGACTTTCACTGCTTTGAATATAACTGATCGAAAAAGATCAGAAAAAGCGTTGCGTATGAGTGAAGAAAGATATCGAAAGATATTTGAAACATCAGAAATTGGAATATCAACAAATGATTTGAATGGCCGCTTCACAAGTGGCAATCCGGCCTTATTGAAAATGTTTGGATACACTTTGGAAGAGTATTGCCACCTTACGATCAAGGATATTTCCCATCCAGATGATGTAGAAACAGATCTCAGGCTTTCAGAGGAGTTGTTGACAGGAAAAAGACTTTTCTTCACCATTGAGAAGAGAAATCGCCATAAAAAAGGACATTATATTTGGGGACAACTGACTTCGATGTTGGTGCGGGATGATACTGGCAGACCACTTTATGCCCTGGGTATGTTCGAAGATATATCCAAACGTAAAGAGGTTGAAGATTCATTACATGAGCGCGAAAAATTCATTCGTACAGTTATTGATACAGTACCAGTTGGTATATTCGTTGTGGATAAAGAAGGTAAGATCAATTATTTAAACCCCACAGGACAGAAGATTTGGCAAGGTGCCCAGTTTGTTGGCGTGGATGAACTGGATATATATAAGGGTTGGAGAGTTTCTGATGGGACTCTGGTAAAAGCTCATGAATGGGGTTCTGCCAAAGCAGTTCTCGAAGGTAAAACCACCCTGGATGAAGAGATCGAGATTGAAGCCTTTGATGGAACGCACAAGATCATTTCGAATTCCGGCATTCCACTTTATGACGACAACGGGGATATCAACGGTGCTGTTGCAATTCTTCAGGATATTACTGGGAGAAAAAAGGTAGAAAAAGAATTATTGCAATCCAGCGAAGATCTGAAAGCTGCTTATACTGCCACTCTTCAAGGCTGGTCGCATGCACTTGAATTGCGTGAACATGAAACAGCAGGACACAGTCAGCGAGTTGTGCAATTGACTATTGAAATTGCACGCAGGTTCAATTTTTCTGAAGAAGAAATCCTTCATATACAACGCGGAGCTTTATTACACGATATCGGCAAAATGGGCATTCCAGACAGTATCCTGCTGAAACCAGGTCCATTGACAGAAGAAGAGTGGAAGATAATGCGTCAGCATCCGGTGTTTGCCAGGCAATTACTCTCTGGTATTCCTTATCTGACAAATGCGATGGATATTCCATATTATCACCATGAGCGCTGGAATGGGTCCGGTTATCCTCAAGGATTGAAAGATGAGGAAATCCCCCTTGCCGCCAGAATATTTGCAGTAATCGATGTGTGGGATGCCCTAAATTCTGATCGTCCTTATCGAAAAGGCTGGGAAGTCAAACAGATCTTAAATTACATGAAAGAAAACTCGGGAGTTTTACTTGATCCTGATGTTGTTAAAGTTTTCCTGGAAATAGTTGGCAATTAGAGATCTTATCTTTCATCAATTATTGGATGTATAACCATCAATTTCATTTAACTAGAATTCCCTTTTTTGCATTAATATAATAATAGCTAGGGTAGTATTGGATTTCCTTGTTTTTTTGGGTGTTTTCATATGGGAGTAGGAATGGTTGATATTAATAAAGCAATCGAGAATCAGATAAAGAACATTCAAACACGGTCCGGAAAATCATTGGATGAATTATTTACCTTATTCACAACGAGCGGCTTAAAGAAGCATGGTGAAGTACGGTCCCTGTTTATTAATGAACTGGGCCTGGGCTATGGAGATGCGAGTACATTGGCATCCCATTTCCTCCAATCCAAAGGTGTTGCGACTGGTAAGGTCGAATCTGTCAATCCGGATCTTGCTGTTATTGAGATCTATTCCGGGCCAAGAGCTGGTTTGCGACCAATCCATGATGAAATAATGAATTTCATCAAATCGCTGGGGCAGTTTGAGATCGCACCCAAGAAAGGATACCTGAGCCTACGTAGAAAGCGTCAATTTGCCATGGTGGGACCGGTAACCAATGCCCGCATCGAAGTTGGACTGAATATGAAAGGCATCACTCCTACAGACCGGTTGGAACAAAATCCTCCGGGCGGAATGTGTCAGTATAAAGTGAAAGTTACATCTTTAGCTGAGGTCGATGCCGAATTAAAAGCCTGGATTACAATCGCTTATAATGGTGCAAATTAATCTGGAAGAAAATTAATTATTAAGTACAAATAACAGGCATCCAAATGATCGGATGACTGTTATTTTCCTTTTGTACTGCCAGTTAGAGTTTTTCGCCGCAGTACGGGCAGGTTACCCAATCTGCTTGAGCAGGTTTTCCACAGTGGCTGCATAACCTGCCGGGGACAGTCTCAGGCTGATTCTCTACCTGTGGAGGTGATGAAGTCATTCCCACTGTTTTTACGGTGCTATGGGTCGTCATCCTGGTGATGCCCAGAACTACCAACGCAATCACACCAACCACCACAGCAACACCAAAACAAGCGAGCAATAAACCGATAATGCCCATTCCAGGCATCATACCAAAACCTCCCGGCCTACCCGGCATTGAAAAACCGCCATATCTGTAACGGAATCCATCGAAACCGTTGAAACGTCCACCGTCAAATCCCATTCGGCCGAAACCATGGGTGAAACCAATGACTGCAACTGCTATCACTCCGAAAACGATCACAATTCCTAACACTATTAAAAACCACTTCCAGAACTTATTCATTCAATCTCCTGTCAATTTAATTTCAATTATGAGGGTACCTCGAAAATATGAAGAATTTATGAATAAAGTGTGTGATTTATAAGTATCTCATCATTGAGGAAGGAGTAAATAATGAACGATGAAACAAAGTAAATGCGGATATGTGATCTTTTATTGTAGAGTAGTCATTGATGGAGGTTTAATTTATTCCGATTTCTGCATTTATAAAAATGCATATGAGTTAGAATTATTTACCAAATCATTTATTCGGAGGTCATATGGCATCAATATCCAATGTAGTAGGTACTGCGAAACTGAAGAAGAATTATGTTCCTTTCTCAGATAAGTTAACAAAAAGCCTGGAAGACGTTACAAAAACAATCGAAGAAAACAAAGCAACACTCGATACAATCCAGGAGCTTGGCATTGGACTCTCACAGGCGGTCAATGCTTTATCAGCCAGTGCATTGCATTATGCTAACATGGTCAACAATATTCTGGATTCGATCATGCCATTTGTGCAAAACCTGCCTTTCATCCCAAAACAAACCCAAAAATTTCTGGCAGATCTGAACACTTTTGCGGATAAGTTTCTTGCATCCTGCCAATCGGCACAGAAGATTTCCGGAAGCGTGGAATCTGGTCTGGTTACGGGTGATGTGAATGCACTTAAAACACATAGCGCTGATCTGAAGCAGGTGGTGGCAACAGTGAAGAGTATCATTCCGAATAAAAAATAGATCAGTTAAAAAGATACATCATATAGATAGAGATATCTATATGATGATCATAATTCTTATGCTATCCTGAAAACTTACTCTGATCAGGTGAAAAAGAGCTACCCCTCGTTGATATTCACTGAATCTACTATACCTACAATAACTGAATTAACACAGCTATCCGGGTTGCCCAGCACCAGGCGATTCCCGCCACCCTCACGATTCACCAGAACAGTATCACCGATACCAGCCTGGGTGTTATCCAATGCGATGAATTCTTCATTCGGACTATCACCTTCCATCACCAAGGTCTTAACCACCAGCAGGCGGCGATCCTTGTAATCCGGTGTGCTGATGGTGGTTACAACTGATCCGATGACTTTCGCAAGGATCATTATGTAAACCTATTCTGACCATGCTTGAGGGTGAAATCCTGCTCACCATCCGGGTGAACTGTAAGTTCGTCGACAATCCCTGTGATTGCCAGGTCTACGGGTACAAATTTTATATTCGGAAGCGCAAGTGAGGCTTCGCGCGCGCGAGCCATCACACACAAGTCACTGGCTCCTGCCATGACAGTATCAGCAGCCACAACCAAACCACCAACAGGATGCAGGTGGCTGTCGAGCGGTTGGATGATCAACAGCTTCACCCCTTCCAACCCCTGGTATTTTAGGGTGGAAACTGCAGTCCCGCGCACTCTGCCAAATAACATGAATTACACCTTTACCTGGTCCAGCACCCGTCGGATGATGGTGTCCAATAATGCCTGGTCGACCTGGGTACCGAGCTTGGCGATGACAGCATTCTTAATCCGTGCAGTAAGATCCACCGGGGCTGGAGGCGTGGTTGCGACAAAGGGAACTTGCATCGGTGGAGGCTGGTAACTAGTTGGTGCGGGAGATGTCACCCGGGAGATATATGGCCTGACAGGGGCGTCTGATGGGTGATCGTTGGGTTGGATAAGCTGCATACCCAATTTTTGCGTTTTTTCATATGCCAGACCGGTGAGCACGACATTATCGCTCAATTCCAGCCTAGTGATACCGGACTTAAACATGTCTTCAATATCGTGTTCGGTATAAAAGGTTTTTGCCATAATACCTCCCCTTAACCCGGGATGCCTTCGAGGGTTTCAAGTGCATGGATGGCAGCATCACGGGCGGTGATGATCTCGGATTCGGAACCACTCAACCACATACGGCCGAAGCGCCCAACTGATGAGAGATGCACGATCTTGATGCTGGCACTTTTTTCTGCTTCATTGACAGCATAATTGATGTAGGCTGCAGGAGCACATTCCAACACCAACATGGTCTCATGCGGCACCAGCATGGATCCACGCCGGAAGCGGTTCAGCAACTGTGCCTGGTACGGGTCGATATTGGTGATGACCTGCACAGATGCAATGGAGGGTTTGATCCGACTGGCAGGGTTTAACCCCAACCTCGAGAGTACCACTTCACCAGCTTCGATGACAGCTGCCTGGTTATGGGAATGGAGTTCGAACATACCAAATTCGCGCTCAACGATCTGGGCACCGGGTCTGGCTTCAGTTGCCTTTACAGCAATGTCCACCAGCTTGAATACTTCATTTCCTGGAGCCACTTCCACATAAAGGGCAGCCATACCCTCAGTTGGTAGGTCACCCTGGGTAATCGTACCTATAAATGCAGCATATTGAGCCTGCATCCTGTCCAGGTATGCATAACAACGAAGAGAGAATGAATCTGCCATATTACCTCCAAAAAACTTATTGTTGGTGAAAGCTGCACAAAATAAGCTTAAAACTAAGCCGGGCTATAAATTAGCTTTCAACCTGATGACTCAAATGGTCCTGTTCTGACAGTCATTAGCAAAGGTAGGTTTTCAAACTGAAACCACCACCCAGCGTAACAGGACTGTCACAATATCAGCAACCGGCAAATATTATTTCTTCTCAGTGGTGTGTCCGCCGATGGCGCCTTTTGTCTGACGTGGCAGGATCATTTCGATATCCGAATGCGGTCGTGGAATGACATGGACAGAAACAAGTTCACCTACTCTTTTGGCAGCAGCAGCTCCGGCATCTGTAGCGGCTTTAACAGCGCCGACATCGCCGCGAACCATGACGGTTACAAATCCACCGCCAACATATTCAGAACCAAGCAGAACAACATTGGCAGCCTTGACCATGGCGTCGGCGGCTTCGATTGCGCCTACCAAACCCTTGGTCTCAACCATTCCTAAAGCGATCAGTGCAGTATCTAGTGGCATTTTACTTTCTCCTTATTAATATTTCGCGTTGAGTATTTCATTTACTACCTGACGAACCACAGCTTCTATTTGCTGCGGAGTAGGTCCAGAAGAGGGGGCACCAGGAACAAGTGCTTGTGGAGGTGGTGCCGATATTCCATAAGCCAGGCGTTTGACGTTGAACATATGATACACAGAGATATTATCCCCGGTGATCGAGCCGCCGATGCCGCCGGCTCCCAGGGTGAGAGATGGCATGACGCCGGTGGTTAAGCCAATGGCTCCCAAGGTCGCCATTGTGTTGACAACAATTCGGAAAACCGGTTTTTCCAAACCAAATGCCAGGATCACCTTTTCATCACGGGCATGGATCGAAAGACTATGCCCTTTTCCACCGAAATTGATCAGTTCGATGCAGCGTTCACAACCGGTTTCCCAACCATCTGCTTCATACCAACCCAGGACGGTGGTGAGCTTCTCAGCGGAAAGTGGCTCTGATTTTCCAACTTTTGTGAGCGGTGCCACGAGAATCCTCGCAAAGGAGGGGATATCAAAACCAGCCATGGCAGCCAGCACCTGGGGAGATTTCCCAACAGCAGCGGCATTGATCACCAGGTTCTCCCGGAAAAGAAGTGCGCGTAATGCCTGAGCTTGCTCAGGCGAGACAAAATATGCACCTTCAGCCTTCATACGTTCACGCAATTGGGCAGCGATGGGTTTATCGGCGACAATAGATTGTTCGGTGGCGCAAATCGTTGAATAATCAAAGGCTTTGCTGGCAGTGATCAGCCGCGCAGCCTGATCGACATCCGCACTTCGGTCTACATAAACCGGAACATTCCCGGGACCGACCCCGTAAGCAGGTTTACCGACAGAATGTGCTGCCCGCACCATGGGGGTTCCACCGGTTGCTAGAATGATTGCCACTGCCCGATGATTCATTAATTCCTGAGTACCGGCAAGGGAGACATGTTCCAGGCAACTGATCAAACCGCGCGGGGCACCGGCATCCACGGCAGCGCGTGCCATGATTCTGGTTGTCTCAGTACAGCAATTTACAGCACTCGGGTGCGGGGCGATAACGATGCCATCACGTGCTTTCACCGAAATGAGAATTTTGAACATGACAGTGGAAGTAGGATTTGTACTGGGTGTTAGCGCAGCCACCACGCCAACCGGCCAGGCAATTTCGGTGACACCAAGGACAGAATCCACGTTGATCACACCGGCTGTACGGATATCCTTGATACTTTCCCATACTGCCATTGAACCGAATTCATTCTTTAGCTTTTTATGTTCAGGGACGCCGAATCCAGTCTCATCATGCGCCATCTGACCCAACCTGCCGGAAGCGGAAAATGCCGCCTGCGCCATCGCTGCACAGACCCGGTCAACATCTATCTGACTGGCTTTGGCCCATAAACGTTGAGCTTCCTGGGCATTAGCTGCCAGGTCTCGGGCTTCCTGAATTGAGATGAGATCAGAATCCATCCGATTCCTTATGACTTGCGAAAGGTTACTTCGCCATCTACTTCGAGTGAATCGATGATGCCCATAATCACAGCATCCACGGGTGTGTCCTTGGTGATGTCGGTCTGCCGTGCACTCGAACCGGCTGCGGTCAGCACCAGATCCCCTACGCCGGCGCCCAAGGTATCAATGGCAACATAAGGTTTTCCGCTGGCAACACCTTTCTCGTCTGTCGGACGACAAACCAGTAATGAGCGACCGACCAGTTTTTCGTCCTTAATGGTGGATACTGTAGTTCCGACTACTCTGGCGATTAACATAAGTTCTTCCCTTTATGGTCTTTCCTGGGTTAATACCCTTTTACTGCTACTGGGGCGGCAACATTTGATGAAACAGGAGGCTGCCCTATACCCTGGACGATCTTCACGCTAGCGCTCGCGCCGATACGGGTTGCGCCAGCTTTTACCATCTTTTCTGCATCTTCGGTCGTACGTATTCCACCAGATGCTTTAACACCCATCTCCGGACCAACCACACGCCGCATCAGTGTAATATCTTCCACGGTGGCGCCGCCACCGGAAAAACCGGTGGAAGTCTTTACAAAATCCGCATCTGCTTCTTTGGCAAGAAGACAGGCGGTCACTTTTTCATCCTCGGTTAATAAAGCAGTCTCGATGATCACTTTGAGGATCGCTCCGCCTTCATGGGCTGTTCGAACCACTCCACGAATATCACGTGCGACCAATTGCATATCGCCGCCTTTTAATGCTCCAATATTGATGACCATATCGATCTCGCTGGCACCTTGTTGAATGGCCAATTGTGCTTCCATCACTTTTACATCCGGCGTGTTGGCGCCCAGGGGAAAACCGATCACCGAGCATACTTTGACGGGTGATCCGCGCAGCAGTTCTGCACACAACCTTACATTGGCAGGATTCACACACACAGACGCAAAATTATATTTGCGTGCTTCGAAACATAGTTGAGCGATCTGGTCGGGTGTGGCATCCGGTTTGAGAAGGGTGTGATCGATCATCGAAGCGATGGAGAGATCTGCAGGAATTGCACCAAGGTGGGTACTTAACCGTTCCGCCCCTGCGGTAACCACGTTGCCAACTTTATCAAAACAGGTGCGTACGCATAGACCATCCGCGCAATCCATTTTGCATAAACCCTCCACGGGAGTAACCTGGCGATATTTCTGTTCTTCCATCGCCACCAGCACTTCACGGGTGATGATTTCTACCAGTTGTTCAATCATTTTTGGATCAGCTGTCATAAGAATTAACCCTTCATAAAGCGATTTTCGATCGCGATAATTTTATCAATCCGTTTCTGGTGCCGTCCGCCCCCAAAATCGGTAGCCAACCAGGTTTTTACGATTTGTTTAGCCAGGTTATCGCCGATCAACCCAGCGCCTAAAGTGAGGACATTAGCGTCGTTGTGCTCGCGGCTGTTCACTGCTGTGGCGTAATCATAACAAAGGGCAGCACGAACTCCCGGCACTTTGTTGGCTGCCATGCAGCTGCCGATCCCGGCTCCATCCACCACAATTCCACACCAGGCTTTACCTTCTTTTACCAACAAGGCAACTGCCAACGCGAGATCGGGATAATCCACGGCGGTCTTACCATCTGATGTGCCACAATCTGTCACTAGGCAACCCAATTCTGCCAAATAAACCTTTAGCATTTCCTTCATCGCGAAGCCGCCATGATCAGAAGCTATGGCTACAGTCTTTTGCGGAGAAGCTGCTGGAGAGGTTGTCACTGTTGCTGCCTGCTGAGAGCTAGTAGAAGCCTGAGCACTTGTCGATACCTGAGCAATTGTTGTCGGCTGAGTGCTGGCCGAAACCTGAACACCAGAAGAACCTCCCAGAGTGCGATTGACAACCTGTTCGACAATTCGATGAATCTCAGAGTCAGATATTTGTGCCATAATCTAATTATAGAGAAGTACTTGACAAACGCAAATGAAAACCTGATAATGTAACTGGTAATGACCACATTACCACTACCGATAGTTTAGCACAAAGAAAAGGCCATGTCAAGCGTCGTAGATCCAAATAATATCTTGCCTCGTTACTACCAGTTGGTTAATATTCTGCGGCAGAAGATAGAAGCCGGGGAGTGGCAGCCGCAGGATGCGATTCCATCCGAGCGACAGCTGGAAGAGATGTATGCAGTTTCAAGAACCACGATCCGTCAGGCACTCGGGATCCTGATCCGGCATGGACTGGTATATCAATTACACGGTAAGGGCACATTTGTTTCCCCTCGCAAGCTGCAAAAAGGATTGGTCGAACTGACCAGTTTTAGCGAGGATATGGTGAATCGCGGGTTGAAACCTGGTCAACGAATATTGGAAATTGGTGAGGTGAATCCACAAGAAAACATCAGGAAACACCTGGAACTATCCCCGGATGTATTGTCTGTTTTCCGACTGGAAAGAGTGAGAACCGGTGACGGGCAGCCGATCGGGTTGCAGACTTCCTACCTGGCATTGCAACCGGGTCAGACTATTTCCCGGGAAGAACTCGAGCAGCGAGGTTCTTTATATGCCATCTTGCAGGAGAAATTCAATATCAACCTCGCGACAGCAGATGAGACTCTGGAAGTGACCATTGCCAATCCCCGTGAAGCGCTACTACTGGAAGTTCCGGAAGGCAGCCCACTATTATTGAGCGAACGTGTGTTATGGACGAATGAACGAAAGGCGATTGAGTTCGTGAAGATCCTTTACCGTGGAGACAGATATCGTTATGCTGTTCGTTTGACACGGTAGGAGTTGTAGTGGATGCGAAGGGGAGAGGAATTTGGCCGAAATTATGTTAAATAATATCCGAAGACGTTATGATGATTCCATCCTTTCTGAAGCTATAAAAAGGTTTGGATTTTCACCCGATTCACTCCAACCTCTAGAAGGCTCTGCTTTTGTTTACCAGGGGCGGATTGATAACCAACCGTCTATTTTAAAAATTACCCCAGGAGTATGGAACACAACAAAACAAATCACAGGCTCTACCCGTGAACAACTTTTAGCTGAAATTGATTTCGTGCTGTATCTGGCAAAAAATGATCTTCCAGTTGCACTGCCTATCCGGTCAAAGCAGGGAGAATGGGTGGAAGTCATTCCATTGGATAAACAAACCTGTTTTCTGGCTTACTGTTTCGAAATGGTTCCCGGAATCATGTTCCCTGATGCCGATGAAGTACACTTTCCTGATTCCGTACTGGTGGAATGGGGTCGGATGAGCGGCTGCCTGAATAAACTTTCAGCAAGTTTCCAGAATGAACCTGGGCGTCAACGCCTGCCCTGGCATATGAATGACCTGGAAAATTTTCATGATTTGATTCCTAATGAACAGACCCTGGTTTTTCAACGTCATGAGGAGATTAATAAAAAATTACTGGCTTTACCGCAGGACCCAGAGTCGTATGGATTGGTCCATGGGGATTTTCATCATGGTAATTTTTTTGTAGATGGAGGAATCGAAGGATCGATTCCTAAGGTCACCTTGTTTGATTTCGATGCAGCAGAATATTGTTGGTTTGCCAGCGAAGTGTGTGTAGCTCTCATCAATTGTCTTCCACTACCACACTCGAACATCGTTTACCGGCGGGAGTACGCGCTACATTTTCTACATCATTTTCTATCAGGTTACAGACTTGAAAAACCCTTCAATGGATTCTGGCTGGATCAAATCCCGTTATTCTTAAAACACTATGAATTACTGAATTATGCATACTATCACAAGTATTGGGATATCTCTCATCTAAGCGAACACCAGGATAGGGTATTAAAAAGCTACCTGCAGCGAATCGAAGGTGAAATTCCAGTAGTGGAGTTTAAGCCAGGCGACTTATCCAATCTATAACCAAATATTCCCAACGTATTACCGGATCGATTAAAGCCGAGCAAAGAAAAACTATTGTGGCAACATGGCAGATGGATTTTTCTTTATTCCCCTGGCGTAGATAAATCGGAATAAAATTACCAAAGATAAACCAATGAAACACCTTAAGGAAGGATAGTTATTGACTTCACCAATTCATCTAAAACATCCAATGATGGTTTGAAATCAGATAAAGCTGTTGCATTCAATTTATTTCTAACAGCATCATAATAAGCATTCCTTGCGTCAACATCACCTAAGTTATTGAATGGAAACAGAATGCCTTCGGGTGGCAGGGCTGCGTCCATACTGGTATTTAGAGGTAAGATCTCGGAATTAATCGGCAGGATCGCTTCAATGTAATATTGTCCGTCATTTGATAGTCCCTGGTAATAATAAAAAAGATCCTCATTATTAATAGTTACAAAGGCATCTATCACCTGGGTCAGATAGCGTATCCCATGAGTTGTAGTGGAATTCAATGAAATGGATTGAGCATAGAAAATAGTCGTCAGAGCTTCCGGGAAAGGCTGTCCGGCATCAAGGGGTAAATTTTGCAGAGTAGAAATAATCTCGCCAGTATTTGATGTATATCCGGCAAAATCAACAGCCTTAAAAACCAGGATGCGTGCAGAACGAGGCAGGCTGTATCCATCCAATTGGATGACAGTATGTGAAGGCATATCACCGTAGGAAGGATTGATGTATGGGTACTCAACATCGACCGTAGTTATTGCACTCGCACCCGCAGCCAGATCCTCAGGAATGATCAGATTGATATTGTCCTTTGAGTATGAAATCCCGGCTTGATCAGTTTGCGTCAAAAGGATTGGTTGAGTTGCTGCCGGTTCAGGAGTTTGAATGGATTTAGCTGATATATTACAAGCCAACAACAGGATACATATAAAAGTAAAAGCAAGGATCAATTTTTTTCGGTCCATTGATGCTCCTCAAAAAAACAAATCGAGATAATTGTTTTCAACGTCAAGGCTTCACTGTACCACTTACACCTAAAGTTTTGGTTCCTTCTTTGCCTTTCTTTGTATTATCGACTGGAAGACGATAAAGAACACCATTCCTGCCAAACTAACCCAGCCTAAAATATCTCCAAGGCGGGTATATATGGTCGGGCTTGATCCGATATTCACATCGCCGGTTAATTCAACCTGCTTATTTGGCGTGAGGTTCAAGGCCTTTTGCCGCCCGTGTGCATCAATAATGGCAGAGCCGGTTTGTCGGGAGGTTACTACCACCGCAACTTGATTTTCAACTGCACGGAAAGTGGCATTTGTCCAGAACTGCTCGCCAAATCCGCCAAATTCGTTTAACCCCACCGAGATCAATTGTGCACCATTGGTGGTGAGTTTTCGGGCAACATCAGTATAATTTGCGTCGTGGCAGATCATGGCAGCGAGCCTACCCAATGGAGTGTCATACACCGGGTAATTGCCGGCTGTAGGGGAAAGGGGTTCTCCGGGAGGAGCATGATTCTTGGCATAAGCCGGGGAATAGAAATTCCCGTCAGAGCCGAGTAGAACGGCCTCGTTGCGCCAGGGCTGGCCTTCGACTGCAAAAGTGTAATCGAGAAACATATATATACTTTTTTCTCTTGCAAGCGCTTGTAATTCACTTTTATAATTTTCTTGAGGATCAAAATTAAAAATCATTTCTGGTGTGAATACGATTTGTGTATTCTTCGCACCAGCATCAGATGCCCATTTAATCAAATCTTCAACGCGGGAGATATCTGTGGTGGTTGTATCCTGAAAAGCCGGTTTACCATAATTCGGCTGAAGAGCTGCAACTTTCAACTTTGGCGATGCATTCCCACTGGATAAAATTACCAGGCTAACAACGATCCACACTGTCAGAATTGATCCACTAATGACCAGCCATTTGCGGATTGTCCTTTTTTCCATGGGGACTGTTCCACTGAAATGCCAACGGTTATCAAGCCATCCAATGACTGCTCCACTCAGGACATAATTCACCATGATGATCAGCAGGTTCAAACCATACACGCTGAAGATGGATACCGGTTGGATCAACCAGGCTTGTGACGCCAGGGTGTAGCCAATAAACCCGCTGGTCGCCACCAATGGAATGAAAGTAGCCCGGATCATCTCGAATCCCACCCAGCCTGCCATTCCGTTTAACACATACCAGCGATACCCTGTTTGTTCGTGGAATTTCCGTTCACTTGCTATAAAGAAAACCAAAATAGAGATCAAGACACCGAGGTAGGTGAAGAATGGACCAAACTCTGTTCCGAACAACCTTCCCAGGAATGGTCCAAGCCAGACCAGGATCGTGATGGCCTCTCCAAGGCTGGACCATTTCAGCGGGAAAAGGCGGTGTTGAGCAACTCGAGCGGGTATGAGTGCGATCCACACCAAAGGCCAAATACCATATGGTGGAAAGGATAAAAGAAGAAAAATACCGCTTACGATTGAAAGGATAATACCAAGTACAAAAAGCTTCCACCCTTTGATGCTGATCTCCATGCCTGGGGTATTTGTTTCCACTAAAGCCGACATATGTTCCTCCTCCCACAAAAGAAGCGTAGTAGTGAAACAGAACCCGATAAATCAAATCATACATCAAATTGTTATTGAATTGTTAACCTAAAAATGACATATGATTGTAATCATAAATCAATGCAATCGCATATATTAAATTAAGAAAGAAAATTTATAAAGAAGCGTGCAACTATTCTGCGTATCCGATCATTCCAACTGCGCGGGGGCCAGTGTGCGCACCTAAAACCGGAGAAGCAAAAGTGATGAACATTTCTTTGGGTGAGAATTCAGCTTCAAAGTGATCTGCAATCTGTATGGCTTCTTCCAATGCATTATTGTGGACTAAAGTTATATGCAGAATCTGACCTATCTTGAAGTGTTTTGTGAACTCTTTATATAGTCCTTCCAATGCGCCTTTACGTGACCGTGATGGAATGGATGCTCCTACGGATCCTGTATCAGGTTTAACATAGATGAGCGGTTTTATCTTCAGAAATGAGTTCGCAAAGCTGATGGCACCGGCAATCCTTCCACCTTTACTAAGATAATCGATCGTATCCAGGGAGACAAAATAGACCATGTGAGTTCGAACATACTCCGCTGCTGCTTCCATTTCTACTAATCCTCCTCCGGTTTCACGTGTACGGGCGGCTGCAATCACCTGCCAGCCCAAACCCATACCATTGTTTTTTCCGTCAACAACGGTTACCGGGATGGGAGAGTCCTCCGCGGCCTGGCGGGCAGAGATTATTGTCCCACTCATAGCGCTGCTGATCGTGAAAACCAGCACCTGCTCAGCCCCGTTTTCTGCAGCTTTTTTATAAGCATCCAGGAAGGCGCCTGGGGTGGGTTGGGAAGTGGTCGGATGGTGCTTATCAGTATCTAACCGTTGATAAAATTCCTCGGCGGTTAATTCAATCCCGTCCAGGAATGGCTGGTCACCAAAGACGATCGAAAGAGGAACGACATCGATTTCATATTGTTCGATCCAATGTTTGGGAATATCACAAGTACTATCAGTTACCAGTGCAATTTTGTGTGGCATGCTATTTTTACTCCATCCAATAAGGATAATTGAAAGCTACCTTTAGTACTATTAATAATATCAACTATGTTAATAATTGTGAATATGAATAAAGGTATTGACCTACTATTGAGATGTCCTCCAAAAAGTAGAGAAATCATCCCGTGTTATGAAGGTCAATATATGGAGAATTCTTATGGTAAATATGGAGAAAACAACACGAATAATCAGGAAACATAACCAGGGTACATTACCCTTATACGTTCCTTATTGCCAACAATTGGTAATGTGGCAATAAGGATGATGCAAAGGTATAATACCCACCTATGGCGAATGGAACATTGAAAAACACTGAAACACGCCCCGGTTGGTTTGGATTAATTAATCTACTCATTGTATATATTGTCTGGGGAAGTACTTATCTCGCTATTCGCATAGGTGTAAAAGAAGGGTCCGGTTTTCCACCCTTCTATCTGGCTGGAACAAGAGTTTTAGTCGCAGCCTGTATATTGCTTTTTATTGCTTTCCTCCAAAAGAAACGAATAAAACCTACCCGACGTGAACTGAGCCTGCTTGTATTATCAGGAGTCATGCTATGGTTGGGAGGTAATGGTTTGGTTTCATTTGCTGAACAGCGACTAGACTCCGGGATTGCTGCATTGATTATCGGATCAACACCTATGGGAGTTGCCTTGATGGAATTCATCATCGATAGGCGGTCGCCATCCTTTTTGTTGATAGTTTCCATGCTGATCGGTTTTACCGGGGTAGGGTTGTTATCTGCACCATCTTTCCTGACAGGTGTAAAAGCAGATACCATCTCTGTTGTTGTCATCCTTATCGCGTCAATGTTATGGGGTGGGGGGAGTTTGCTTCAGAGCCGCAAACCGGTTCAACTTTCACCAGAAGTAAGTTCAGGATTCCAACACCTTTCCGGAGCTGTTGCACTACTTATTACAGCAGTCCTCATCCGAGAACCTATTCCGCACCCGGTACGTGAGGCAGCCATTGCATGGGGGTATCTGGTCATTTTTGGATCGGTGATCGCTTTCACAGCTTTCGTTCGGGCATTAAGAATGCTGCCGACGAACCTGGTCATGACATATGCCTATGTAAACCCGGTGATCGCTGTATGTCTGGGCTGGTTGGTCCTTGGGGAACATATAACAGGTTCGACTATTGGTGGAATGGCTTTAATCTTGATAGGGGTGGCAGGTGTCTTTAGAGCAAGGTATAAAAATAAAACCGCCTAAAATTATTTGTCAGCCTAATCTGAAACACCTCAAATGAATATCCGGTGACTATAAATTCCAGAAAAGCTTCATTCCAAGGAGCAGCATTCCAAAACTGAGAATTGTCAAAATCCATCCGACTCTCGCAAAATCTCCGAACTTATAATTACCGGGCCTGATCATCATTACATTAACGGGATGTGCCATTGGCGTCAGGAAAGATACTGAACATCCTATAGCAGTTGCAACAGCAATTGCTTGAGGGTTTATTCCTAACGAAATTGCGGCACCAATGGTGATTGGACCAGAGACCAGGGCTGTGATTTGACCACCCATTATTTGAGTCAGAAAGGCACTAAGTAAAAATGCTCCGGCAGCTAAACCCAGACCACCCAATGGTTCCAGTGTATATATGAGCAAGTTTGCGGTTTGTCCAGCCAAACCAGTTTCCACCATTGCCAAGCTGACAGAATACATACCTGCTATTAGGAAGATTGCTTGCCAATGAATTGACTTGTAAGCCTCCTCGATATTTATGGCTTTTAATAAAAGAATGATAAGGGCTCCAATTAAAGTGGAGATATACACTGGAACACCTGCAATGGATGCAACAATGGAAGTAATTATGGCGAACATTGAAATTATTGCGAGGTTGCGATGGATAGGTAAGTCGGCTGGATTTGGTTCTATGATTACAAAATCGTTTAATTGTTTTAATCGATTGATATGCTCTTCATCTCCAATAACCAGCAACGAATCTCCGTAAGCAATAGTGATATCTCCCACATCTGTTCTCTTGCTTTGCTTGAGATGTCGAATTCCGACAATGGATACACCGAATTTTTGGCGGAAATTCAGTGTCTTTAATGTCTGATCCTGAATCGTAGAATGTGGAGTAAGGACTATTTCAACAACGCGTATACCTCTTTCGGTTAGATGTAATCCACTTTGGACGAGTTGAAAATCCACGCCTAATTTTCTTATTTCATTGATTTTTTCCTCACGACCAACGATGAAAAACTTCTTGTTTTGTGAGAGTTTGAGGTCAGGATAAGGTAGATTATATTCATCATTTCCATTTTGGATGGCAGCAATGGCGACACCCCATTTTTGACCAAAGCCTGCTTCCCGGATGGTTTTATGATCTAAAATTGAACCTGGAATCAATTGAGCCTGCCATAGGCGGTCCCCTAATTGAAAAAAATCTTCAAGTTCACTGCCAGTTAATCGAGCTTGAGCTTGCTGATAGGAAGATTCCCGGTCAGGCAATAATTTGTTTCCCGCAATCCATAAAAACAATATGCCAGCAACTGCGATTAATCCTCCGGTTGGTGTGAAATCCAGGAAATTAAGACCACGTTGGGGAGGAGAAGAAATCTTTAGTAGATCATTTAGAATGATATTTGCAGTAGTAAAATATGTTGCTGCACCTCCGAGCAAACTTCCATAAGCAATTGGGATAAGCAACTTACTTGGTTTAATTTTTGTAAGACGTGAAGCTTCCATTGCACTGGGTAGCAAGAGGGCGCTTGCAGCCAGATTATTCATAAATAATGATAAGAACGCACTGGTGAAAGAGAATAAGCCAATAGATTTACCCGTCGAATCTTTCCCAAGGTTTACAATTTTCTGGGCGATCCATCGCGGAATCCCACTATTTTCCAGTGTTTTAGTAATGATAAATAGTGATATTAATGTGATAATTACAGGTTGACTGAAACCAGACACAGATTTAATGGCATCAATCGGTGTATTGGCGTGTGCGACCATTTGCAACCCGGTCAGTTGATAAATGCCCAGCAGACAAGCGATTAAAAGCGCAGCTATATCCATGCGCAATTTGTTTATTCCTACGAGGATCAGGGGTACAAGAACTGTAATTAATAGAAGGAATATTGATAAAGACATATAATTCCGACTAATTTCCGTTTATGCAAAGATTATTAGCAGGTGGCCAGTAGCATGTTTATATTATATAGGTGAAAAATAATTGTATATAGGCAAGATCTGAAAAGTTAATAAAGCGAAACTATTTTTATTTAATGATTCCTTGCCTGATGAATTAAATATAACCCGATGGAACCCGCAACAGCTGCATTGAGCGATTCAATCTTGCCTTCCATCGGCAAGCGCATAAGCACATCGCAGCTTTTCCTCACCAGGTCGCGCATGCCTTCCCCTTCGCTGCCAACCACGAGTGCTGTCGGTCCGCCAAGGCGCAGTTTTTCAGGCGGCTGCGCAGCCGGGCTTCCTTCAAGGCCGACCACCCAAATGTTTTCTTTTTTCAATTCATCCAATGATTGGGCAAGGTTTGCGGCAGCGATCAGCATATGTTCTGCCGCACCGGAAGATGCATTTACAACAGCAGGGGTCACACCGGCAGCATGCCTTAATGGGATGAGTACTCCATGAACACCAAAGGCTTCGGCTGAACGAAGTAATGTGCCGAAATTTTGGGGGTTTTGAAGGGAATCTAATACCAGGATGAATGGATCTTGTTCTTTCTGTTTCGCAATCCTCAAAATAGTATCAAGATCACTGTAAGGATAAGCTGAGACTTCTGCCGCAATTCCCTGATGATTGTCACTCATACTGTCCAACTGGGGACGTTTGACTGATTCAACCTGAATCTTGTATGGTTTTACTATTTGGATAATTTCGCTTATTCGTGCATCAGGCTTAACACCTTCTGCTATCAATAAACGAAAAATTTGGCGTTTTCTGGCTTGCAACATTTCATATACCGGGTTTCGTCCGGTGATCCATTCTTTCATATATCCTCATTCTCCTAAAGGAAAACTAATGCCCGTTTTCAATCACATCTTCGGGTCTGGCAAAGATCATTTTTCCTGCTGCTGTTTGCAGGATCTTGGTGACAACTACCTGAATCTCTTTACCAAGGTAATCACGACCATATTCGACCACCACCATTGTGCCATCATCGAGATATCCGACTCCCTGGTTTTGTTCTTTACCTTCCTGAATGACGCGGATGACCAGATTCTCACCTGGCAGCATTACAGACTTTACCGCATTTGCGAGTTCATTGACGTTTAATATTGTGACACCCTGCAATTCGGCTATTCTATTCAAATTGTAGTCGTTTGTCAGGATGGGGCAATGCATCTGCCTCGCCAGAACAACCAACTTATCATCCACCTCGCGAACTCCATCCACATCGATGTCATTGATCTTTACTGGTGTAGCATTATCTTTTTGGAGTTGCGACAAAACCTCCATCCCGCGCCTGCCCCTCTGACGACGCAGGTTATCCGGAGAGTCAGCAATATATTGCAACTCGTTTAGAACAAATCGAGGGATAAGCATTGTTCCGGGCAAGAAACCGGTTTTTGCAATATCAGCGATCCGACCATCAATAATCACGCTGGTATCCAACAGTATGTTGCGTCCTTCGCCCCAATGTCCTGTAGATTTGTGATCTCCTCCACGCATGGAATTGAATAAGTTGAGGAAATCGGCCTGACGCATGGAAAAGAGAGCAACACCCAGGTAACCAAAGAATACAACCCCAACAAATGGAATGATTTCACCAAAAGGTTTGGGTAATAGAGATAGGGGAAAAGCTAAAAGGGCTGCAAAAAGTAATCCAAACATCAATCCAACCACGGCAGAGACCAGAGCTTGCGCGGATAATCTTTTTATCAGGACCCACAACGCTCTAAATGGCCGGGTGGTAATATATGGTGTAAGAACCAGACCGATCAATGCACCAACCAATCCAAGGGTAAAACCATACTGTGCAGAATTGAATTGAACACCATCTGCACCTGGAATTGCTGATTCGGCTATATTGATCCCCCAAAAAACTCCGACAACTGAAAAAGCCACCATGCCAATTAGGCGGATAATAAAATCTATGCTCATAATTGCTCCTAAAAAATAATAATGAATAATGAAAAAATAAATGACTAATTGGATAATAGCATGCCTAGAAATACTAGTCAACTAAAAAGGTAAGACAACTAATAAATAATATCTCCCGGGGGGAGATATTAGATTAATGCTTCGAATCGTGTAATGGAGGTTGGGTTTTCTGAACAGCCCGGTTTTTTCTTCTTATCTTGGTGGTAGGTTTCCCAGCATCCGGGTTAAGAAGCATATTGACCCACATGACTGCCTGGTGATCGTATTCGCGTTTGCCACAAACATCACATACCCAGGCTGGAAAGTTTTGAACGGTGATCAATTCTTCCCCCAACCAGGTGAAATATGTCACATACCGGCGTGATAACACACCGGCCTGGCATTCAAGACATGGGTAAGTTTCTTTATTCTGGTTATTCATATTGATAATTGTATATCATTTCCTAAATCAGATATATGTCAAGTTTTATGGAGAAGCATATACTGTATTTGAGTAATGGAAAATCTCAACTTTAGAAATAGGCCAATATCTAAGCAAAGCTTTACCAATTACATCTTTTATAAGCACAAAACCCCAGGCGTGGGAATCGTTTGATGAGTTTCTATTATCACCAAGAACAAATACTGCGTCTTTGGGGACGTCCCATTGACCAGTATAGATCGGAACATCTGCTATATAGTCTTCTTCCAATTGGATATCATTGACAGATACACGTCCCTGTTTGATCAACACCCGATCACCTGGTGCACCGATCACCCGTTTGATATAGTCTTGACCCGGTTCCTGGGGAGCATGGAAAATGATGATATCACCGGTTCGAGGTAAACTGTTTTTATATGCCATTTTATTTACCAGTAGAAATTCTCCCTGGTACAAAGTCGGCTGCATACTGACGTTTTCAACCCGGACGCGGGCAGATACAATGTTGATCCCGAAGGTTAGTACCAGTGCCAACAGAATGGTCTCTATGGTATCCACAAAAAAACGTTTCCATCCGATTTTTTGGGGGGTGTTGGTATCCTCAGGGAGAGGGGCTTGGTCTATTGATTCGATCACGATTTTCGATTCCTAAGAAAAGATTATAAGCCTTTTCAATACTTTAATCGTTAATAAATCTAACGTCTGGGCTTCATAACGATGCGGATCGGTGTACCAATAAACCCATAATCTTTCCTTAGCTGGTTTTCAAGGAAGCGAATATAACTGAAATGCGCCAATTTTGGTTCATTGACATAGATCATAAATGTAGGCGGGTCACTGCGCACCTGCGTACCGTAGTACATTCTCAGTGCCCGGCCTGCATGGGCAGGTGAGGGGTGGATATCCTGTGCATGTTGAATAGTCCGATTGATCTGGCCAGTCCCCAGGCGTGCCAATCGTTCTTCCTGTACTCTGAGTGCTAGCGGAAGGACTTCATCCACTTTTCGTCCAGTTTTAGCTGATATGAATAGAATCGGCACATAATCCACAAACTTAAGATCTTCCCGGATCTGTTCAATGTACTGGTTCATTGTGTAGTTATCTTTTTCCACCAGGTCCCATTTATTGACTATGACGACAACGCTTTTCCAGGCTTCGATGATATATCCGGCGATATGAGCGTCCTGGATGCTGATGGGGTCTGTGGCATCCAGGATCAAAAGGGAAACATCAGCCCTTTCTATGGCACGCATGGAACGGAGGACACTATATTTTTCAACACCGGGAATTACCTTACCACGCCGGCGAATACCTGCTGTATCGATCAGGGTTACAGTTATGCCTTCATAAACCAGCTTCGTGTCAATGGCATCGCGGGTCGTACCGGCTGTCGCACTGACAATGGCCCGATCCTGCCCTACCAACTTATTTAATAGGCTGGACTTCCCCACATTTGGCTTTCCAACAATGGCGATTTTTACTGAATCATCATCTTCAACTTCGGATTCGGCTGGAAATTTTGCTACCACTTCTTCCAACAGGTCGCCTGTACCCGTGCCATGTAAGGCAGAAATGATCTGCGGTTCACCCATCCCCAATTCGTAAAACTGGGCAGCCTGCTCGCGGTGACGCTGGCTATCTGCTTTATTGACCACCAGAATGATCGGAGGGACAAATTTATCACCCTTCTTCTTCTGGTTCTTCCTTAATATACTCGCCACTTCGAGATCAGCGGGAGTTACCCCCGAAAGGGCATCGGTGATGAACAGAACGACATCTGATTCCTGGATGGCTAATAAAGCCTGTTCACGGATCTGTTCGATGTATTCTGCTGATCCAATGGACAACGGTTCGAGCGACTGTGATACCGATGTCGGATCAATGCCTCCCGTATCGATAATGTCGAAAGTATGGTTTAGCCACTCAGCTTCAGCAAAGATACGATCGCGGGTGGTACCCGGAACGTCATCAACAATTGCCAGGGGTTCCCCTGCCAGACGATTAAATAAAGTGGATTTGCCGACATTTGGCCTGCCCACAAGTGCTACTACAGGTTTTGTCATTTTATTCCTTGAACGAAATTCCAGGTCATCGAGTGATCACGCTGATCACTACTTCAATCGTGCCTGGTATGATTGATTCTACCCTAATTTCACCGGTATTTATCTGTCCCGTATTAATTTGCACAATTGGTGTAACCTGGTAAGTTCCGGGTCCCTTTCCCGCCAGATCGATTATGACCTGAATTTCCTGTGATTTTAGTACATCCAGCACTGGCAGTGGGCCAGAAAGCAGGGCATCCACAAACTCCGGGGAAATTTGAACGGTATAACCTTCTGCCAAACCAGTGGTAATGATGGATATTCTCGATATCGTCAAACTGGATTCGATCGGTTCGATACTGGCGATGACCATAACCACCTGGTTGCCGACCAGGCTTACCCCTTCCGGCAGATTTAATTCTGCTGGAATACTAATGTCGTTTTTCATATTATCCAAAACAATTGGCTGAGTTTCAACATACCCGGGGAGGTTTTCAACCAGGGCGGGAGTTTCGGCAAAGACGGTGATGTTGGGCGGATAAACGGAGATATTGGTCAACCTATAACCATCAGCCAGCTTACCCTGACTGACTACTTTCACCACAACATTTCGATATCCACCTTTTTGGGTGATGGGTTGATTGATAATGACCTGTTTTGGACTGACCGAAACTCCATCAACCGGATCCCCGTTGATATCCACTGCCAGGATATCAAGTGATAAATTGATATTTTCCTGGGCCTGAGTCAGATCCAGAGTGCTACGCAGACTGACTACCTGGTTGACCATGGATTCAGGGCCGGATACTTTTGCCTGTTTTGGCTCAATGGTTGAATTATCAGCCTGATATCCAACTGCTGGCTCGCCCCGGGTCACAATTTGAAGCGGTAACATGGTAGATATCAATGGCTCAAGGGTAAGGGTAACTTCTTCAGGACTAAGCGATACTATCTTTACCGGTTTGAGATTGACCTGGACCTGGATCGGCACCCGGTAGTTGCCTTTCTTCAAGCCGGAAAGATCAATAAAAGTATGGATCTGGTTGGAGCTGTTATTCAATTGCTGCCAGACCGACCTGGGTGCGTTCATCGTCACCCTGACAGTCCGGAGGGTGTCCCCGGCAATGATCAGACTTGTATCCTGACCGAGGATTTCGATTTGGACAGGCTGTGAGTATGTATGAATTTCATTCGGATCCGAAGCTGAAACAGCAGCAATCCAGGCTGCCAGAGCCAGCACAATGGCTGTGATCAATGAAGGAAGGCTCTTAAGGATCTTACGGATCACCAGTAACATTATTTAATATCTCCAGGTTTTTTCCCCGTTGCAAAAAACTTCCGGAACCAGTTGTTTTCCTGAGAGGATAATCGCTCAGGCCGGTAAAATGCTGTCAAAATATTTTCCAATCTTTCAGGATCCAGCCGTCGGATCATCCTTCCAGCATGGGCAACCGACATGGCTCCAGTCTCTTCAGAGACAACTACGGCGATCGCATCAGTGGCTTCAGAAATTCCCAGAGCTGCCCGGTGGCGCAATCCCATCTGGTGATCGGGTGTGCTGTTCAATACACCACTGGCAGAAAGTGGAATGACGCATGCCGCGGCGACCAATTCGTTATCCACAATGATAATTGCCCCATCATGCAATGGTGTATTCGGGTAAAAGGTTTGCAAAATCAGTTCCGGCGTGACGTCAGCATTCAACAGAACACCGGTAAGGATGTACTCTTTGAGATTATCGATGCGCTGCAAGACGATGAGTGCTCCATGGTTTTTGGTGGATAAACGTGAAGCGGCTGCCACGATAGCACGAATGGTGTTATGCATCTCAAAACTGGAGGATCTCTTATTTAACCTGAATACATAACCAGCCCGGCCAATTCCTTCCAATCCGCGGCGAATCTCAGGAGCAAAAATGACTGGAACAGCCAGCAACAACGCCGGCAGGGTGGCTTTGATCAACCAGTTGAAAGCTGGAAGATTGATGAGGGAGGTCAGAATGGATAAGAAAATTGCCAGGATGATGACACCCCGCAATATCACCGCGGCTTTTGTGTCATTAATTAATTGCAGGATCGCGAAGAAAATGGCTGTAACCAAGACAATATCCAGGATATTTAGCCAATTGATTCTTTCGAATAAAAGTGAGAGGTCGCTGAGTAGGTTGGTCACAATACAAGTACCACATTTACTTGATTACTACTTTGAAAAAACTAAATCGGACGTAGAACCCGATCCTGTCTTAATTGCTTAAAAATCATTTGCGTGCCGAAAGGCTTCGATTCCAGGGCAGCTTCCTGCCAGGCCTGGACCTCAAGAGATTGGGGTGTGCGCTGGTCGTAACCGAGGCTGCGCCATATATCTTCCATCCTGGAGATGGGCGGCGATAAGAAGATCAGTGAGGCTTCACATTGCAAGTCTTTGGCAGCATGTTCCATTTCATTGATCAGCAGCGGAATGGACTGGTTAGGTCGCACTGCAGGGTCAAGGAAAATATCTGTTGTGCGGCAAACCAGATTTTCGACTTGCCAGCCAATGAAGCCGACCAGTTTCTTGTCCAGTTCGAGCAGCAAGAAGGCATTATCGTTGAGAGTGGCAGCAAATTCGGTCTTATTGCGTTTACGCCCGTCAGGATCCACCCGGTTGACCAGGGAAACAATCGCCTGAAAATCGTGCGGGCTACCGCGGCGGATCTTGAGTTCGCCTTTTGTAATTTCCAAAGGCGGAGTTTCCAATATGCTGGCAGGGAGGGCGATCTTCTTCCAGCCGGCCTGCACCTGGCGCCAGGTATCTTCATATGAGCCATTATTGTGGATCACGACATGGGCTCTGTTTATTTTCTCTGACTGTGGCGGCTGGGAATCGATGCGCAGTTCTGCTTCAGCGACGGTGAGCTTGCGCAGGTCAACCAACCTGGATATCTGAATGTGGCGGTCGGAAGTAACCGTCCAGATGGATTCGCAATTATTCCACAGCCCGCTTTCCAGTAATTTAATGGCTTCCAGGACGATCACTGGCTGGGAGGCGCGCCGGATAATGATATCCACTGCCTGGAAAACCAGGGGATGGATGATGGTTTCGAGTTGATAGAGCGCATCCGGATTCATGAAAACAATGCTGGCCAGCTTGCTGCGGTTGATCTGCTGGTCTTCATTTAATAGCCAGTTGCCGAAAGAGTTAATGATAGGCTGGTAACCGGGGGCATCTTTGGCCATGGCTCGGTGACTCAGTGAATCGGTATCTATGCCGAAAGCGCCAAGGCGTTCGAGCATTTTACGCACCACACTTTTGCCGGTGGCAATATTCCCGGTCAGACCAATGACATATTTATCCGGCCAAACGCTCACGATTGCTCCATCTCCCGATTATCTAACTATTGGATGCAAATATCATTCCATATCATTTTAGTCTGCGGAAGGAAGATTGTCAAAGGGAAGCAGGAAATTTCTTCATGGTTCACAGATCATATCTAATCACTCTATACCAAAAGTCTGTTAAAGCTTGATTTATAATTAACAAATGATTCATCACAAAATCAAATGATGGGCTTGAATACTTGAATCCCAAAATCCATCTTTCTAATGAGTTTCATTTGATTATGCTAGTGACTGAGGGGTCTTATGACAATCGCCATTGAAACTACCGATCTCAAACGTAGTTACATCAGTACCACCGGGATCATCCGCCAGAAGAAAAAAGAAATTATCGCGCTGAATGGCGTCAATCTTTCCATCCAAACCGGGGAATTATTCGGTTTGCTGGGTCCGAATGGCGCCGGGAAAACCAACATCACCCGCATCTTATCCACCATCCTGCTGCCCACTTCCGGCGCTGCCCGGGTTTTTGGCTTGGACGTGGTGAAATCAGCCGGGCAGATCCGTCCGCGCATCGGATTGGTTTTTGGGGGCGAGCGCGGGTTATACTGGCGCATTTCCGGGCGGGATAATCTGCAATACTTTGCCAACCTTTACAAGATGGAACCTGATATCTCCAAGAAACGCATCCCGGAGATGCTTGAGCTGGTTGGAATGACCGAGCGGGCCAACGAGCGGGTGGAGACCTACTCGCGTGGCATGAAGCAGCGCCTGCATATTGCCCGCGGATTGCTGCACGACCCCGAGGTACTTTTTCTGGATGAACCCACCATGGGGTTGGATCCGGTAGCGGCCCGTGAAATGCGGGCTGTCATCCTCGGATTGAAGCAGGCCGGTAAGACCATCTTCCTGACCTCGCATTACATGTTCGAAGTGGATGCCCTTTGTGACCGCGTGGCGGTAATCCACCAGGGGAAGATCCTCACCGAAGGAACACCGGCTTCGCTTAAGGACCTGGTGGCCGACCTGGAAGTGGTGGAACTGGAATGCTACGGCGTCCCGGCTGAGTTGATCGCCAGACTGCGCGAACACCCGCGGGTGGAATCGGTGGAGATCGAGATGCGCGACCAGACCCAGGTGCTGCAGATCCAGGCTCCTGCCGGGGCGGAACTGGTTCAGGAATTCCTCGGTATCTTGCAGGGAGTCCAGGTCCGCAAGGTGATTACCCGTCAGCCTACTTTGGAAGACGCCTACATCAAGCTGGTGGGTAAGGAAGGAAAGGGAAAGGTGAGTTGATGGAACTGAGAGCCAATCTGCGGATCGTCTGGAATTCATTCATCCTCCAGCTCAAGGTCCAACGTATTACAGACCTGTTCTTATCCACTGGTGTTATTCAACCCATCTTATTCACCATCATGACGGTAGGGATCTATATGTACGGCAAGAAACCAGAATTCGGGCTATATGCCATCATGGGAACCGGTTTGATCAGCATTTGGAATAACAATTTATTTTCCTCGGGGGATATCATCAATTGGGAGCGCCGTTCACAGACCCTGGCACTGCTGATGGCCACCCCCACCTCCCTGGCACTTATCATGCTGGGCAAGAGCCTGGCAAATTCGGTCATATCCATTTTTGCCATGGGGG
>CAYLUZ010000004.1:0-351497 GCA_964387025.1 uncultured Leptolinea sp.
TGCTAATCAGAATTTGGATGCAGCCATACCACCTCCATCACCATATTACAATGAGGTCATTCCGCCAACACCTCCTGAGGTGGTTGCACCAGAGGTGGTTGTTCCACCAGTACCACCTCCTGATCCAATTACTCCACGGAGTTTTATCCCACCAGCTTCCTTAAAAACAGATCGCTCAATGCTTGCACTCATAGCACTTATACTTGGTATTGTAGGAATTCCCTTTGCTTTTATGCTGGCTGGCTGCTCTTTGCCTCTTAATGCGATAGGAATTTTCCTTGCATGGATGGGATTAAAATCAGAACGCCGGAAAATGGCAATTGTAGCTATGGTCCTAAATATAGGAACGATAGTGGCTGTTATAATCGTTATCTTTTTGTTTGCAAGTCTTATGGCTTACGGAATATTCCAGGGGAATTAGTAATATTATTAATTTTATGAATAAATATACCACCCTCACGGATGGTATATTTATTGCAATTATATGGCTAATCACCTGAGTAAAGGTTAGTTTATTGTTTAATTCAAAAGAATCTAAACCATCGTCCGGAAATCAAATTGAACTTGGCGGATTCACAAGACGTCAAATGAATACTTTGATTATCCTCACTGTCATGACCATAGCTGTGTTGAGCGGGTTGGGCTTTACGGTTGCACGCAGTATCAATGGCAATCCATACCCTATATCTCCAACTCTCAATCCCACCTTGCTTACCCCACTCGCATTGCCTACATTTCCCGCCACCTGGACGCCCGAAGCATCTCCCACCAATTATCCAAGTGAGCCAACCAGTACCCCAGTACCGACGAATACGTTACTCCCAAGCTTTACCCCTTATCCAACTTTACCGGTTGTTTCAACCATCCCTCCTCAGGACGAAAACGGGTCACCAGCAATAATTGGGACATCGGTGGCGGGTCGCCCATTGGAAGTATATCGATTCGGAACAGGTCCTTCTAATCGTATGATTGTCGCAGATATCCATGGCGGAAATGAATGGAATACTGCCACTCTGGCTGATCAATTAATTGAATACCTACGAAAAAATCCAGATGTTGTACCACCAGAAGATTCCCTGTTTATTTTGCGAACATTAAACCCGGATGGACTGGCAAGGTTTCTGGGGTTGGATGGCAGAGTGAATGATAATGGAGTGGACCTTAACCGCAATTGGGATGCAGATTGGAAGGCTGAATGGGATCGCGGAGGTTGTTGGGATTATCGCAAAACGACAGGAGGTCCCTACCCCAATTCTGAACCGGAAACCCAGGCATTGATCAGTTTCTTATTAACTACTCCTATAGATGCTTTGATCAGTTATCATAGCGCTGCTCTTGGTGTTTTTGCCGGCGGGATTCCCCCGGATCCAAATTCCATTCGATTGGCAAAGCAGATCGCAGAAGTAACAGACTACCCCTATCCACCAGTTTATACTGGCTGCATCTATACAGGTGCCCTTGTAGATTGGACTTCAGTGCAAGGAATTCCATCTGTTGATCTCGAATTAACAAACCATGTGGATACCGATTTTGACATAAACCTTGAGGTCCTAAAGGTGTTGCTGAATTTTTCCAGAGAATAGATAACCAGAGTGCAGCAGTTTGGCTGCCTTTTGAAAGATGTTTAATTATACGGGCTGCCAAATCTGATACAGAGCCAGATTGCCTTCCTTACCGTCACTATAAAAAGAATCTATAACACTGAATCCATTCGTTGCTGCATACTGACTCAGTTCATTTTCTGTAAAGAGATGAATATAACGGTAACCAGGCTTTCCGTCTTCAGCGAGCCAATCCAATAAATGATCACCCGGATCCAATTGCGATGCAGAAATACCGATCTTTTCCCAGGGTATCACTCTCTTTGCGAGCCTAGGACTGTTCATGAATTGCCATTGCGAATGAATAAATAATCCATCGACGGTGATCAGTCTCCTGATCGATTGGAAAATAAAATTACGTAATTCAATTCCTGGAATATGATGCATGACTGCAAAAGAAACTATGTGGTTAAAATCATCACCTGATAATGATGCAGCCCAATTTTGAGATGTGATATCCTTAACCAGGAATGTAGGAGAAAATCTTGCCGATGGTGAAGATCTATTGCTAAAATCGAGTAATGCCGGGGAGCTATCAATACCCAAAAATTGCCCCTCATATGATGTGGTGCCCAAATACCTGGCCAATTCCCCATTACCGCAGCCTATATCCAGTATCGAGTCTTTTTTATTTGAGCTCTGTTTCAAGATGTAATCTGCTACAATTTTCTTAACACCTTGTTGTACAGAGAATCGAGTTCTTGAAAATGAAGCAGAAAAGGTTTGGTAGAATTGGTAATTGAGATCAATAAGCTTTTTTATAATCAGGTTATCCAAAAGTTCACCCCAGTAAATCCACTTTGAGCTTATTGATTATAGACGAAAATGACAAGATTATTGGTAAGGATATTCTTTTGGATGGATTGGATTTGAATGGTTGAACCAACAAATTGGCTGGAAGCACGTAAATATACACCGGAAAAACTGGAGCAAGCCCGAACCATCATGGATGAGATTCGTTCCGGCAGGCCAGTAAACGAAGCTGTGCGCAGACATCCACTACCCGGAGGCGGAGGCCATGTTGCCAAACATGTACTGGTGCATTTATATCGGGAGTTGGTTGATTCGGGGGAATGGGAAGAAGACCCGGAATTATTGATGCGTATCAGGATGAAACCTGTACGCACATTATCCGGCGTGACAACAGTCACTGTACTAACCAAACCGTACCCGTGTCCCGGAAAATGCATTTTTTGCCCGACTGAAGAGTGTGAGCCAAAAAGTTACTTATCCGATGAACCTGGAGCTCGACGCGCTCTTCAGAACAATTTTGATCCTTTCGCACAAGTCACCAGCCGATTGCAGGCGTTAAAGGCGGTGGGGCACCCAATTGAAAAGATCGAACTATTGATCCTCGGGGGTACGTTTACTGCTTATCGAAAAGATTATCAGGCATGGTTTGTTTACAGATGTTTCCAAGCTCTAAATCAGGAAGAGATTTCATCATTGCCTGATCCTGAAGAAACCGATGGAAATGTAAACCCGCAATACCAGCCTGATAAGTTTAGCGTGGTGCCCCCGCTTGAGGAGACAATAAAAAATCTGTCCCTGGAACACGAAATAAATATTACTTCCAAACGGCGTAATGTTGGGTTGGTATTTGAAACCCGGCCGGATGAAATTTCCTATCACGAAATCGCCTGGCTGCGATCCCTTGGAGCAACAAAATTACAAATGGGTGCCCAATCTTTGGATGACCATATTTTAGAAATCAATAAACGTGGTCATACCGTGGAGCAAACAGTTCAGGCAATGCTGCGACTCAGAGCAGCAGGATTCAAAATTGTTTTACATTGGATGCCAAATCTATTGGGTGCTACCCCTGAAAGTGATGTTCGCGATTTTCAAAAACTTTGGGGTGACACACATGGAAGTGGCGGATTATGCCCGGATGAGATAAAAATATACCCCACCCAGTTGCTCCAAAATAGCGAACTCTACGAATATTATCTCCGAGGTGAGTATCATCCATATCAGGAATCGACATTGGTCAACCTGCTGGCAGATGTAAAGAGTATGATTCCTGAATATTGTCGAGTCAACAGGGTAATCAGGGATATACCCAGCACCAATGTAGTAGAAGGAAATAAAAGAACCAGCCTTCGACAGGATGCGGTACTTGAGATGCAGCGGAGGGGTCAATATTGCCAGTGCATACGATGTAGGGAGATCCGAAATGAAATCGTGAATGAGAACGAACTGTCAATATCGGACCTGGTTTATGAACCCACCCGGTTAAAAAGTGAACCAGGATCCATTGAACATTTCATCTCATATGTTAACAAACAGAATCAGATAGCAGGTTATTTGCGGCTTTCTTTCCCTGATAATATTCCGCCGGCGCGCGACAATGATCTTCCTGACCTGATCGGCGCGGCTATAATTCGCGAAATACATGTGTATGGCCAATCATTAGCTGTTGGTGTCGAGAAATCCGGTTCTGCTCAACATATTGGTTTGGGGACGTGTTTGATCCTGGATGCAGTTGAAAAAGCCAAAGCAGCAGGTTATCAACACCTGGCAGTAATCTCTGCAATTGGTACACGTGAATATTACCGGAAACGCGGATTCAACCATGGTTCACAATACCAGGTTATGGATTTATAAAATAATTATTCGTTACCTGTTTCCCAGTTGCATTTTTCCCGCATATTGTTATTATTTTAGGTGAGTTGATTTGACATGATTAAATCATCAAATCTTTTTTGGGTAATAGCTTTATTAACACTTATTTCTTGTTCAAACGGCCCGGTTGTTACCAATCCGACTATTGATTCAAAGCCAACGGTTGCCCTTGATGAGAAAACTGCTACTTTGGTGGTTAAACCCACTCAAACACAAATATTGGTAAAAACTCCGAACCCGACAAATACGACAGTAATGGAGGCAACCAAAATGGCATATCAACTTACTTCTCCGGTATTTGAACATAAGCAGGCGATTCCTGAAAAATACACTTGTAAAGGTAAAAATATTTCTCCTGAGCTCACCTGGAATGATCCTCCACAGGGTACCGTTGCATATGGATTGATCGTGGATGACCCGGATGCCCCAGCAGGTACATGGGTTCATTGGGTCATCTATAATATTCCGGGAAGTTTACAGGGTTTGCCCGAATCTGTACCAAATGACAAGGAAATTATTAATATAGGAGTAAATGGAATAAATAGTTCTAGTAAATATGGATACAGCGGTCCTTGCCCTCCATTTGGAACACACCGCTACTTTTTCAGGCTTTATGCCTTGGATAAAAGATTGGATATTAAAGAAGGGGCGAATAAACCCGAATTGATAAAAGCCATGCAAGGTCACATTCTGGCAATTGCTGAATTAATGGGAACTTTTACAAAATAATTGAATTCCTGGATACAAAACCTGGTTTGGAAATTGTTATTATTCCGAAACCAACACCTTATTTTTTCCTTTTAGTTTGCATTGATACATAAGTTGATCAGCACGGTGAATGATTATTTCATCGGAATCAGATGTGCGAACCAATGTCCCACCGATTGAGATCGTAACCCCAATTTCATTTCCCTGATAGTTAAGATGCGAATTTTCCACCAATATTCGTAATTTATCGGCTATGAGAGCTAGACGATGTAAATCTGTATCTATGATAATTCCTACGAATTCTTCTCCACCCCAACGACCTATCAAGTCAGTGGTCCTGAGGTTTTGATTAAGGGTATTTGCTATCATTTTCAAAACAGCATCACCTGCATTATGACCATAGGAATCATTGATTTTCTTAAAGTTGTCTATGTCAATAAATAAAAGGCCAAATACAGTTTTGAACTCAAAAAACTCAGACAAACAATTCTTTAATTTTAGATCCGTAAATTGTCGATTCGAAATTCCTGTAAGAGTATCTGTGAATATTTTCGTTTCCAGGGCATCACTCCGCCTTCGTTCCAATACCATTTTTGAGACATCGCTAAATGATTCCACTGCCCCAACAACTATTCCGTCAGGTCCATATATTGGTGAAGTGCGAATTAATACCGGCACTCGAAATCCGTCTTTGTGGTGAAGGTACACCTCTGCTTCCTGTTGACAATTATCTTGCATTGTTTTTACAATCGGACATAGATCTTTGCAAAGTGAAACCCCATCTCCATTTACATGCACCAGGATGTTATCCATGCAACTTTTTCCAATTACATTCGTTTTGCTATATCCTGTGATCTTTTCAGCACCACCATTCCAATAGGTGATTTGCCTTTGAAGATTAACAAAATATACTCCATCTGAAAGATTGTCTAAAAGATCTTTATAAAATGTATCAGGCAATAACATCTCTGTCTCGATTAATGGGTTTATTATTATGATGAGTCTTTTTGATTTATGAAGTGATTTCTGGCACGAATAATGTACGATTAAATACGAAGTAGTTAGTTACCTTACTTTAATTATGAATTAATCATAACACTATAAATAATATGTAAATTATGGAATATTCATAAAGGCAAGTAGTAAAGTTTACCATTTAGTTTTATTCCAGGAGCGTAAAATGGTCCCAATTAACCGTGATCGTCCACTTCCTCAGCTTGTTACTGATGCCGGGGAGGATATAAACAAACTGAAGTCAATCATTCGCTACCCTGATTATGAAGTCCGGGAAGGGGCAGCATGGGTTTTAGGGAAAATTGGCAAGTATGAATGCCTGGCGCCATTAGTAAATGCCCTTAAGGACCCTGATGCGATAGTACGAGAAGCAGCGGCTAGAGCCCTGGGGAATATTAAGGATTTACCAAATATTCATCGAAAATTGGGGATGTTTGAAGATACACCAGATGATGTAACTGCGATAAATGAACTTACCAGGGCATTGAAAGATAGAGAATATAGGGTGCGGGCTACAGCAGCAACAAGTTTGATCAATTATGGTAAAAATGTTGAGACTGTTTCTGAGCCAGTGAGCGTTAAAAATGAACCGGCACCCATTAATATACCAATAATGCCATCCAGTTATTCGATGTATGGTTCTGCTCCTATTGTAGAGGAAGAATTTCAACAGAAAAAAGAATATCCACCACTGGTTAGAAATAAGACAATCCCGAAATTGGTTATAGATGCTAATTATAACTTTTCACAATATCGAGAGCTGCAAAAAAGTAAAGAGACGGATGTCCGCGAAGCAGTGGCCTGGGCACTAGGCATTATGGCAGATCCTGATGGAGCATCTCTACTCGTTAATGCAATCCATGATCCTGAACCGATTGTCCGTGAAAGTGCAATTCGGTCAATGGGGCTTATAAAATTTCCAACAGATACAAAAAAATCAGTTGGTCTGTTTGAAGATAAACGTGGAGATCAGCAGGTTGTAGATAGCTTATTGAAAGCATTAAAGGACAAAGAAATAAATGTCAGAGCAGCAGCAGCGGCTGCTTTAGCCAATTATGGAAAGCCTGAGATTGCAAAGCAATTGCTGGTCCTGCTCAAAGACCAAATTCCGAATATGCGGGCTGCAGCAGCGGTGGGATTAGGCGGCTGTTTTTATCCTGAGGTTGTACCGGCGTTAATTCTGAGATTGAAAGATGAAGACTTTTGGACCAGGTTATGTGCAGCCAGATCGCTTGGAAAGCTGAAAGACCCTGTGGCTCTTGAATTCCTTATGGATGCACTTCATGATCACAATTCTTCGGTAAGGCAGAATGGAGTGCGTGCTCTAGTAGAGCTAGGAGAGCATGGAATTGGTGAACCAAGTTTTTGGCAGAAGGCAATAGATCAATTTGTAATTCTAGGAAGTTCCGATTCTTCGGAAGAGGTTCAAGCTGCCGCCCAGGAAGCTGTCATCCGGCTTCAAACACGCTCGACCCGCAAATAAAGCTGATTAATTATTTGCATTTTGCATCTTTCTTATGTAAATAACGTATATATATGCGAAAATACAAATAAATCAGTATGGAGATAATGAGATGAATGAGCAAGTAAAAATCAATTCAAAAGATAATTTTCATCAGAGGGATGAAATTGGTACATTCGCTTGGGCAATAGTGTTGATTTGGGGTGGTGCTGTTTTTCTGGCTGAAAACTTAGGTTACTTGAGCCGTTGGAAATTTCCTATCCCTGGTCTACCTGAAAATTATCATTTCGTTTCAGCCTGGCCAATTGTTTTTCTGGGTGCAGGCCTAATTTTCCTGGTATCTGCAATCCTACAAATAATCATTCCAGGACATCGGAGACATTTTACCGGGCATATGGTTCTTGCGGCAGTAGGATTTGGTGTGGGACTTGGCCAAATATTCTCGTGGTCTTTGATCGGACCTTTTATACTGATCGCCCTTGGCCTCTCCTTTTTGTTGAGGGGTATAATCGATCGATAAAGTTTTTCTCACCTTTTACGAGAACCAGTAATCTTACTGGTTCTCTTTTTTTTGGACAGAATGTTTCTAGTGGTTGTCTTTGTTGAATGGTTAAATGCAATCGACAATACCAGAACTATTAGACATGAAAAACAATAAATCCATCTTGTGTGAACCAGCTCACTTTTATTAATAAAAAGAAAGGAATTCATTACTAATGTTGTATTGATGTCTAAGCAGGCTGGGCTTAAGATAGTTTACAGAAGTCTCTGGATATCCCTCAATACCACCATGAACAATGGGATGGTAATGGGTACCCGAATGGATTAAATAACGAAAATATTCCAATTGCAGCACGAATTCTTAGCGTTGTTGATGTTTGGGATGCACTAACCTCAGATCGACCTTATCGACCAGCGTGGGAAAAAATGAGGCAAAACAGTTTTTACTGGTTCGCCGCGGATCACAATTTGAACCGCGAGTGGTGGATGAGTTTATTACCATGCTGGAAAGTGTTGTAATCCGATAATATATGATAGCAATAGTTAATATAAGTTATTTAGCAGTGATAAGTAACTATGGCATCCTTGAAATTCTTATAATAAGAGCCCAGGATTGCTTTTACCACAAAAGCAAGGCTTTCTTCAAGTTTCGCATTATTAAGTGTAAGGTCCAACCAGAGGTCATCCTTACCTTTGCCATCTGAAAACTTCCAGTTTTGTTTGATTAACAATTGCATCACATCAGCCAGATTATCAAGCGTAATAATGACAACCCGTTCATTGGCGCGAGCTTCCACTTTAATATCATTACAATTGGAATTTGTGTGCAAATAGACATGAGACTTTGGATAATTGAAATACACCTTCATATAGTTTCCTCCTGCGAATGGTGTTAATAGTTGTATTTATCCAGATTTTGAAAGCTCTTCCTATTCTTTTTGTGATAGGGATGCGCTTGCGCGCGTGTTTTCTTCGATGTCAATCAGCAGATATACTCCTTCACCCATAGCAAAAGTTGTCACACCTGCGACGAGTCCCCATAACAGAATTACAAAACCAGAGATTATACCCACAATTGCCATACCACCTGAATCTGTAGGAGATGCATTTAGGCTGAGTTGATTGGCAAATCCCCTTAGTAATGCTCCGCCAAGGAGACCGCTAATGCACGATCCAACTGCGCCGATGATTGTTACAACGAGAATAATTGCTCCAATAATTTTATATATGGTCCCTATTAGTCGCAAAGCCTTGTATTTTTTAATCAAGTTCAACCGTGCCTTTCTTAGTGGGATTAATCTAAACCAAGTTCTTGGGCATGGTCAACAACCTCATGTTCAAGAACAACGATCCATAAATACCATGCGACTGGAATACTAACTAAAGAACCTCCCGGTACATGCCAGTCATAAGGTTCTGTTTTTTCCATAAGATCAAATGGTAAGACAACCGGTTGACTGAAAATTCCTTGTAATGCTGATGCAGTGTGGATTGCCAAAGGTTTGATCTCTGACCATGGGGCGTTCTTGTACTTTTTCGCCTGGAATTCATTGAACTCATCAATGGTTTCAAAATCTACCCGTGTTCCATCTACATCACGGTAGCCTTTTAGTGTGAGTACAAATGGTTTTCGAACTCCTGAAATAATGTCACCCATCGATTGGATGATATACCGTTCCCACTCAGCAATATGGGCGACGATTTGAGCAAGGGTACGTCCATCAGGGCAAATTTGAGATGCTTTGACGGAGTCAATGGCATATATGGCAGAAAGATACGCAGCCAGATACTCGGAATGAATACGATTCATCCCTTTTACCCGGATGTTTGCTGGCATATTGGATAATGCAAATATTTTTGGGTAGAATTGTTCAGGTTTCATACCCCTATTATAAGGTATTGTACAAACAAGTGGATAGATTGTGTTGATAACCAATTAATTTACGCAACAATGAATCTCAATTTTGGAAATACCGGGAGGAAAATGGCTGTTTTCGGAAAATGCTTATTGAACAAAGATATCTTGATCTTTACTTATAATCCTGAATATCCCCGCCAGTCAAATTGCCAATTTCTATCGTTTTTAGGTGGTTGAACCTCCTCGAGCATCTGTTCAATGAATTGCTGCCATACTTCATTTGGTTCCCAAATATTCATGACATCTTCCCAACAAACCTGGCGATCTTCATTTTCGGCTATCACCCGATAGAGATATATAAAAACCGATACACGCATATTCTTGGCACAATGAACAAAAGTTTTAAATCCTTTGTGCTGCTCGAACATCTGGAAGAATTTTAACAGGTCGCCTTTTGTGGGTGCCTGCCATTCTACAGGTATGTGAACATAAGCCATCCCGGCTGCTTGGGCAAGTTCCTGTTCATCAGGCAGACTATCCGGCGAGGCCGATGTGGCGAGGTTGATCAATATAGTAAACCCCGACTCACCCAGCATATTGATCTGGTCAGGAGTTGGTTGTCCTCCAGTGTAAATTCCCGGTTTTATTTCCAGGTAATCTTTAATCTCTTCTATTAATTTATTCTGCAATTCACACCTCAGCTCAAATTATAATGTAATTGATTACCTCTTTATGATTATTGTGAATGTTCCTACAAATGTCAGAAAGGCAAATCATAGAGGTAAACTACTGTATAATTATGTAATTAGTTTACCGTAAATTCTGGAGGAAAAAATGAACATTGCCAATCTATTACAGGGAGTGGCTTCTCTTGCCTGGGCAGCTCTGATCATATTTATAGTCATCGCAGTAATCAGAGCATCCCGAAATGCACCATTAAAGAATGTAGGCTCTATTGCGGTGGTACTTGCAGTTGTTGCAATATTAATTACCTCTGTTAGTGCCGGGTTGGTATTTATTCAACCTGAAGAAAGAGGTGTAGTTATATCTGCATTTTCGCCTAAAGGATACCGGGAAGTTGCTCTCCAACCGGGTCTTCGCTGGATCATTCCGTTTGCAGAAAATGTTGTTTTATACCCCATCTCCAAACAGACATATACAATGTCAATTGCGCCCAGTGAAGGAGCAATTCAGGGTGATGACTCGATCACCGCCCGTACGCTGGACGGGCAGGAGATCTACGTCGATGCTTCTGTAATTTATGCTATCGACCCGGAAAAAGTTGTCCAGGTTCATATTCAGTGGCAAAAACGATATTCAAGCGATCTGGTTCGTGCACAATCAAGAGGTATTATTCGGGATGCAGTTTCCCAGTATCGAGTGGATGAATTGAACAGTACCAAGCGTGTTGCATTTGTCGGGAACATGCGGGATGCGATGACCGCCAAGTTATCTGAAAATGGATTAATGCTGGTGGATTTTGTGATCCGCAATATTACTTTCTCACCCGAATATGCTGCATCAGTGGAGCAGAAACAGGTAGCTGAACAACAAGCCCAACAGGCAAAATTTGTTGTGGAACAAAAACGTCAGGAAGCAGAGCAGGTAAGGCAAACTGCGCAGGGTGCAGCTGATTCCGCGATCATTAAGGCGAAAGGTGATGCAGAAGCCAGAATCCTTCAAGCCCAAGCTGAAGCACAGTCCCTGGCCCTTATCAGTGCAGCGTTGAAAGACAACCCTGATCTCTTAATGTACCAGTACATTTCGAAACTCTCACCAACCATACAAACCATGCTGCTGCCTAGTAACTCACCATTTCTCTTCCCACTGCCTGGGATAACGCCACAGATAACAACAGTTCCTTAAGTATAAAAGTATAGAATAGAACAAAACAGAGAAATTTGAAAAAATGCCAATACCTTTAAATGGCAAACAGATCAGGCTGACAGATTATTCCAACTGCGCTGGTTGAGCATCGAAATTAAAAGCGGAAACGTTGGCGCAGGTTCTGCGCCCATTACATGACGTTTATGCTGGTGTTCAACCAGCCAATTTATTAGTTGGTTTGGATCAACCGGATGATGCAGTGATCTGGAAAGTCGATGATACCAGGGCATTGGTTCTAACAACCGATTTTTTCACCCCGGTAGTAGATGACCCATACGATTATGGTGCAATAGCTGCAGCAAATTCAATGTCAGATGTATATGCCATGGGTGGGGTTCCATTTTTAGCATTGAGTATTGCTGCTTTACCCCCTGAACTTCCTTCAGATTTCTTGGCAGAGATCATACGCGGTGGTGCAGATATTGCCAAACAAGCCGGGGTTATTATTGCCGGGGGACATACCATCCAGGATAAAGAGCCAAAATTTGGGCTGGTTGTGCTAGGTTGGGTGGATGCAAAGAAATATCTCACCAAGAAGGGACTGATCCCCGGTGACCAGCTGATAGTTACCAAACCATTGGGATTTGGGGTGACAACGACAGCTCTAAAACGTAGAATAGCCGAAGAAGCAGATGTTCAAGAAGCTGTCGGTTGGATGAAGATTTTGAATCACAAGGCAAGTACCCTGGCCATTAAATATAATGCGCATAGCTGTACCGATGTGACCGGGTTCAGCCTGCTTGGTCATGGTTGGGAGATGGCAGAAGCATCTCAAGTTGGCCTTCGCATTCAGTTTCAATCGCTGCCATTAATTTCCGGTGCGAAAAAATATGCCCGGGAATGGGCATTCCCTGGTGGAGCTTCTGATAACATGCATTTCTATGGCAAACACGTCAAGTTTTCTGATAGTTTGGAAGAATATGAGAAACTGCTAACATTTGACCCACAAACAAGCGGAGGATTATTAATGGGACTTTCAGCAAAGGATGCCGAAGATTTTATGAAAGCTTCAAAAGCAGAGGGACAGCCTGCATGGATCATTGGCGAAGTAGTTGATGGCAATATTATTGAAATTTTGAGTTAAGAATTAGATGAATAAAGTCAGAATTATCTGAAACGGGCTTGACCAATAAATTTGGCTATGTTATTATGCCATCCGGAGTAAGAATGCCGCAAATAAATAAAGACCAGCCGGGATATGATCCATTAACGGAAAATCCTTTAATTGCTGAGCAGAATACAACTTCTCAAGACACAAAAATTGAAAAATCATTATCGGATCAAAGATCCGATATATTGGATTTAAAATCCCCGATTATCCGAATTGCGACAGCCTTAATTACACTGGCGCTGATAGTGGTAGTAGTTCTTATCATGCGGAACTTCTTCCTGCCGAAGACACCTCAGGCACAGGCAAAATCGCAAAACCCGGAATCAAATCCGACATTGAATGTGAATATTAGCCAGCCATCAATATCTGAAATACAGGATGTATCCTATTCGGGTGGTGTACCCCGTCTTGCACAACTGCATACTATCATTCCAGAAAGACCGCGTGATGAAATTGAAAAGTACACTGTTGTTCAAGGTGACACAGTGTTTGGAATAGCTGAAAAATTTGCCTTAAAACCGGAGACCATTCTCTGGGGTAATTACTTCACGTTATTGGATAATCCCAGCTTTTTACAACCAGGACAGATTCTAAATATATTGCCTGTCAATGGAATTTATCATAAATGGAATGCTGGCGATGGGCTGAATGGTGTATCTGAATTCTTCGGAGTGAAACCAGAGGATATCATTAATTACCCATTGAATCATCTGGATATTAAAACGATCGGAGATTTCAGTAATCCAAGCATTGAACAAGGTACCATGCTGGTTATTCCGAATGGAAAACGAAATTTTGTTACTTGGAGCGCTCCCCGCATCACCCGTGATGACCCGGGTGTAGCAAAAGTACTCGGACCCGGTTACTGTGGATCAATTACAGATGGACCTGTGGGTATACAAGCATTTATATGGCCGACAAATAGTCACTTCCTTTCCGGTTTTGATTATTCTCCTGAGACCAATCACTTAGGGATTGACCTTGACGGTGAGATCGGTGATCCTATCTATGCGACGGACAATGGAGTCGTAGTTTATTCAGGCTGGAACGACTGGGGTTATGGATTTATGGTGGTTATTGATCATGGAAATGGATGGCAGTCCTTATATGCCCATTTGAGTGATATAGCAGTTGGTTGTTCTGCATTCGTCTATCAGGGCACTGTGATTGGTTATATGGGCTCTACTGGTCGTTCCAGCGGTTCACATTTACATTTCGAATTGATGAATGATGCAGGTAAGGTTAATCCATTTAACTATCTGCCTTGACAATAAAACACATCCTTCCTTTTCCATTAAATATAATTTTTACTTGTTCCACCTCCATGCTACAATTATTAATCATGTAGCATTTTCTGGGAGTTAAGGATATGGGAAGCGAAATCCGACCATCGCCAATTGCGGGTCACTGGTATTCGAGTAATCCAGTCGTTTTGGCCATAGAATTGGATGGCTACATTACAAATGCCAAAACCCCAATAATCACTGGAGAGATTGTTGCTGTGATATCTCCGCATGCTGGTTATCGATATTCCGGACATGTGGCCGGGCATGCATTTGCAGCAATCCAGCACCTCCATCCCGATATTGTTGCAGTGATTTCACCAATGCACCAGCCTTATGAGCAGACATTCCTCACATCTGCCCATAAATATTACTGGACTCCACTCGGAAACATAGAAGTTGACCATTCCGCGGTTATTGATCTATCAAAAATCCTGGCTGATGAGTATAAGATCGGATTGGAACCGGTATTAAACGACGAAGAACATTCACTTGAGATTGAACTTCCATTTCTTCAAAGGATCTATCCTAAATCATTTACACTTCTCCCGGTCATGGTCAGGGATCTTTCCATTTCCAATTGTGAAGCATTAGGTGTGGGGCTGTATCAAGTGCTGCGTGGAAAAAATGCGATGGTTGTTATCAGCACTGATCTCTCGCATTTTTATAAAAAATCCGACGCTGCCAGATTGGATTCGAAAATGCTTGCTATGATCCAAAACCTGAATCCAACAGGTGTTTTGAGAGCTGAACTGGATGGGACTGGTTTTGCCTGTGGAGCCGGAGCTGTAATTGCCGGGTTACATTATGCGACCCTGATGGGTGCTAAAAAGGGTGTACTATTAAAATACGGCACCTCCGGTGAAATTACCGGAGATGATTCTTCAGTAGTTGGTTATGGAGCTGTTGCCCTGGTAAAAACATTATGAATTTTTTGAGAATATTCTTATTACTACTGCTGGTTGTCCTGAATGCTTTTTTTGTGGCTGTAGAATACGCAGCCATTGCATCTAGACGATCCAAGCTCGAGATGTTAATTGAGCATGAATCCGCAGCTTCTCGCATCGTAAAAGATTGGCTTCAGAACCCGTTAGCCAGAGATAGGCTCATAGCTGCTAATCAGATATATATCACGATCATTAGTCTTGCCCTGGGCGCTATAGGTGCTAATGCTGTTCAGGAAATGTTATCACCTTTGTTTTTAAGCATTCACCTTTCAGCAAAATGGGAGATTATTAATTCGGTGATAAGCATATTGCCTTTGGTGATCTCCCTGATTTTAGTTACTGGCATACAGGTAGTTCTCGGGGAACAAGTTCCAAAAGTCACCGTCTTGAGATCGCCGGAACGATTTGCATTATTTGCAGCACCAATCATGCGGGTATTAAATTCATTATTCCGAAAATTCATAGATCTATTAGATTGGGCGACAAAGCAAACATTAAAGTTATTTGGAATCTCAATTACTTCACCCCAAAGCTCGCAGATTTCCATTGAAGAAATCAAATTAATGGTCTCGGGTCCAGAAATGGGAGGTTTACTGGAAAAGCCTGAGCAGGAAATGCTTTCCGCAATATTTGATTTCGGCTCCATGGTGGTACGGCAGGTTTGTGTACCTCGAACTGATATTGTGGCAGTGGAAGAATCGACCTCATTGAAAGGGGTGATTCAACTGTTTACTCAGGAGAATGTAACGAAAATTCCTGTTTATAAAGAAAACCTGGATCAGATAACAGGGATTTTATACATCAGGGATCTGTTAACTGCATTATATGCTTCAGATGGTAAATTGAAAATTGCAGCAGATATCGTTCGTGAGGCATTATTTGTTCCTGAGACGATCTCTGTAAATGACTTACTTGTTCAATTTAAAAATCGGCGGCAGCATATTGCCATTGTTTTGGATGAATACGCAGGCACTGCTGGGTTAGTCACTCTGGAAGATCTGGTTGAAGAAATAGTAGGTGACTACCGCGATTCCTTCGATTCAAACACTCCTCAGATACAGCCATTAACTGAAGGGAAAGCTCTGATCGATGGATTAATTCTCATCCCTGAATTTAATGAATACTTTGGAATGACTCTGTCTGATCCTAACTATAATACTGTGGCTGGTTATATTTTGGGAAAACTTGGCAGGCTGCCAGTGGTTGGTGATATCATCGAAGATTCGGAAAACCACATTAGCTTGAAGGTTGAATCCATGGATCGGATGCGGATCACACAGGTCCTGGTTACCCGCTTAAAAGCCGATCATACTAATGAAATCAAACCCGATTCCAAATAATCAATTTTTATGAAATGCTACGCTCGAGTATCCGTGAATGTCCCGCAAGTGTCGGGGAGTTTTGATTATAAAATTCCTGTTGAATTAATAAACCTGGTTCAAATCGGTTCCCTGGTCGAAGTTCCCTTTGGTAAACAGGTTGTGCAGGGGGTTATTGTTGAATTGCTTGAAACCTCGGTTGTAGAAAGTACAAAGGACGTATTAGGATTAATTGATCCCGATCCTGTATTAACCCAGGCACAAATCAAATTTGCAAAAACAATAGAGGAAACGTTTTATTGTACGTATTCACAGGCGATCGAATTGATGGTCCCGGCAGGATTAAGTCAACAGGCAGATATTCTCATCACCTTAACAGGAAAGACTAATGGCCAATCGCTGTCTCAGCTTGAATTGAAAATGGTTGAACAAATTCAAAAAAAGGGCAGTGTTCGAGGGCGCCAGATGGACAGCGCTTTCCCCCGGGTGGATTGGAAAAAACCGTTAAAAAGACTTCAGCAAATTGGAATTGTGGAGTACCACTCCTTTTTGCCAAAACCTACCATCCGTCCTCAAACGGTGAGAACAGTTCAATTATGTGCTGGAGAGGAAGAAATCCGGGAATACCAACTTGAGAACCAGGATAAGAAGATCACTACTGCTGTGGAGAGACGGAACAGGGTCATTTCCTTTCTGCAAATTGAACCTGAACCGATACCTGTCCAGTGGGTGTATGCTCAAACTGCATGTACCATGATCGACCTACAGTACTTAGCTTCTCAGGATTTGGTGACATTAGGCGAGACAGAATGGATCAGGGATCCAGTTGCAAAAATTAGTGTAAAAACTGAAAAAGAGATAACTCTCTCAAACGATCAAGCCCTTGCCTGTTCGGAAGTCACTTACACTATTGACCAGATGTCGATAGGGAATATGACCAAACCGATCCTGCTTTTTGGAGTTACAGGCTCAGGGAAGACTGAAATATACTTACGGGCTGCTGAAAAAGTGGTTGCACAGGGGAAAAAGGTCATCATTCTGGTACCCGAGATCTCTTTAACCCCTCAAACAGTGCGGAGGTTTATTAACCGGTTTCCTGGTAAAGTAGGTCTATATCATTCCAGGTTAACCCCGGGTGAAAGATATGATACCTGGCGCCGGGCACGGGCCGGGAAAATCGACGTCATAGTTGGACCCCGTTCAGCGTTGTTTACACCTTTTACTGATATTGGCCTGATCATTATTGATGAGTGTCATGATGATTCTTACTGCCAGGGAGATTACGGAGTTTATTATGATTCTAGAGTTTTGGCTGAACAATATTCAAATACTCTAAAAGCGCTATCCATCTTTGGATCTGCCACCCCGGATGTTTCACAATTATATAATGCCCGGGAATCTGGATGGAAAATACTCAAACTACCTGAGCGTATCAAAGTGACTTCCCCGGGAATCGTAGGATCGACAATTCCTGTGAATAAAATTCCAAACATGGGGGAATTACCTGACGTCCAGATAGTGGATATGCGTGAAGAGTTAAAAAATGGAAATTTGTCCATTCTCAGTTCGGACCTGCAAAAAAGTTTGGTCAACACAGTAAAGGCTGGAAATCAGGCGATCTTATACCTGAACCGGAGGGGTAAAGCTACTTATGTCTTTTGCCGTAATTGTGGTTTTGTGCTGGTTTGCCCGCGCTGCGACCTGACTTTAACATTGCACGGAGATAAAAATGAATTGATCTGCCATCAATGTGGTTACAAACGGGGGCAACCAAAGATATGCCCAGAGTGCAGTTCAGCTACCATCCGCCAATTAGGTGTTGGAACGGAAACAGTAGAGGCAGCTGTTAGAAAATTACTTCCGGACGCAAATATTTTACGCTGGGATGCAGAAACTTCCCGGTTTAAAGATGCGCATGAGATCATTTTGTCGCATTTCATGAATCACAGGGCAGATATCCTTATTGGAACACAGATGATCTCGAAGGGTTTGGATTTTCCAATGTTGACTCTGGTTGGAGTGATCCTTGCTGAAACTGGATTATCCTTACCGGACTATCGAGCAACTGAACGGACATTCCAGTTATTGACCCAGGTTGCAGGCCGGGCAGGGAGATCGGATCTGGGAGGTAAAGTAGTCTTCCAAACGTATCAACCAGACCATTACACCATCGACCTTGCCTCTCGTTATGATTATGAGGGCTTTTATACCCGAGAATTGGAATATCGCCGGCGATTGGGCTATCCTCCATATTACCAGTTGATCAAGTTGGAAATCTCCAACCAAGCGCCTGTTATTGCCGAAGCTACTGCCAATCGTATCTCCCATTTACTTGTCAATTGGATGGAGGTTTCCGGAAGACAGGCAAACGAAATGGTAGGGCCTGTTCCCTGTTATTTTGGAAAGGTAAACAACATCTATCGCTGGCAAATAATCCTCCGTGGACCAAACCCGGGTGCTGTCATCAAAGAACATCTTTCAGAATTAACTGGCGTAAGAATAGAAGTCAATCCACCAAATCTGCTATAATATTTGAATAAATCCACTTGAAAGCTGAAAAAATGTATGCGTAAAGAAGCTTTAACATGGAATGATATTGAAGGACTTTTAGATCACCTGATGCCCCAACTTGAAGGTGATTTCGATTCAATGTTAATGATCACAAGGGGAGGAATTATTCCGGGGGGACTGATTGCCGAAGCAATGAACATCACCAGTATTCTTACTGCAGCAGTAAATTTTCCATCGGAGATGAATACACCATCTTCCAAACTACTCTCCTGGCCACAATTCTTACAGTTTCCGGAAGATACTTTAATTCGAGGGAGACGCATTCTGGTTGTGGATGATGTTTGGGGATCAGGCCGAACCATAACTGCTGTGAAGAACAGGGTATCTGTTGGGGGTGGAGTACCTTTAACCTGTGTTCTTCATTTCAATCCCGCCCGGAACATTTTTAAACCTGGCTGCCCGGATTATTATGCAGCGACAACTGATGCTTATATCATCTATCCATGGGAAATGAATCGGGATAAAGACCTTGCCATTGGTTGGGATGCAAAATAATTGATTATTTAGCCAATCTGGTTGTTGCATGAGGGAAATATGGATCAGATCATCACCAAATTATTGCATTTGCAAAACCCTGCAATCCAATATAAAGTGAGGTTATTGGTTTTAGAAGACGATCCTTTCTCTGATAAGATGCGGAGATTGCAGCAAGAAGTACGGGGGAGTGAACTGGTACGCCAGTTATTATCCCAACGTGATGAAAAAGGTTTGATCCCGCTGGACCCTTATAAAAAATGGAACGGTGCTCATTGGGTAATAAATACGATGTCCGATTTGTTCTACCCACCTGGAGATGAAAACTTACAACCCATCGCTGAACAGGATTATGAATGGATATTTTCAGACAGAAGGATGGATTGGGTAACTCGAAAAACTAAAAATGCTGGGGGAACTCCGACACGAGCATGTGCATCAATGGAAGGCGCCACTTTATTTGCAATGATCCGGTTGGGATTTTTGGACGAAAGGTGCGATTATTTAGCTGAGCGGTTATTGTTCTGGCAATGGCCGGATGGCGGCTGGAACTGTGATGATAATCCCCACGCCAAAAACTCATCTTTTATGGAATCATTGCTGCCATTACGTGCGTTATCCTTATATTCGCGTGTCGCCAGTGATCCTGTTCCAGCTCATGCCGCAGAGCGAGCCGCGGAGATATTCTTAAAAAGATATTTATTCCGGTCGCAGAAAAACGGTTCCGTAATGGAAAAGAATTTCTTACAGCTTCATTATCCTTGCTACTGGCATTACGACGTTTTGTTTGGCCTAAAGGTTATGGCCGATTGCGGTATGATCAGCGACCCCCGCTGTACTGAGGCATTGGATTGGCTGGAATCGCGCAGATTACCAGATGGTGGTTTTCCTGCTGATGCTAAGTATTATCATAAAAGGGTTACGGAAAGTAATGCAAGCCTGGTGGATTGGGGTCCTGTCAGTAGTAAAAAATATAATCCCTATGTGACTGCTGATGCTTTATATGTGTTGCACGCAGCAGGCAGGTATCAACCTCAATAAAAAAATATACAAACCATATCAATAAGAATTATAAATAAATTACGTCCCTGATTTATTGTCAGGGACGTATATTTCTTTTCTCAATCGATAGTATCCATACTGCTGCCCTGACAATACACTTTTGATCCACCGACCTTTATAAACAGTTGCCTCCAACCACCCTCTTCCTCGATGGTGTATGATCCGAGCTTTGGTTGTAATGAATTCATGATCATCTCAGCATTTGCCCGGGACCATAAGTAAGACGGCCAGGGTTTATCAAGGTAAAACTGGCTGGATCGAAAGTCAGTAACGATCCTTGCTTTACAGGCAAGCGCTGCTCCAGTCAAATCTCGAACTTTTTCAGGTAAGGCTTGATTCTGATATTGAGTGGACAATTCTGGAATAGCATCATTGGAAAGTGAGACAAGATAAGCAACATCCAGATCTGAACCACTGACGGCACGCGCAATGTTTTGGCGGGCGATGAAGCCATCCACATTCAAGATATTCAATGTGATTCCAAAGCCGAATGTTGCCAGGACCACAGCTAAAGCGAACATTCTGGATTTCTTTAAGAGTTCAAGTACTACGATTGCAGCCAGGAGAACACCTATCCAGACCATGAAAACATGCGTATATGTTCGTAGTCTTGAAAACCCGTATGCACCTTCATATAATTGCAGCCGCTGAAAGGCGGAGATCAAGATCACACATACAAGGGCTACCAATCCAACGGATAATGACGTAAATATGGTGGATTGTTTCCCGGTTTGTCTTTTACCGATGGAGTTAAGTACCTGCATGATCAATAGGGATATCACCGCAACGATCACCAGTTCGCTAAAACCCTTTCGAGCGTATTCCGCAAAGGTGAATCCATCGATATGAATATTGGTCTGACCACCAAAGAAATACTTAAATTGGATACCCACAAAGAATGCAAATAACAGGTCGATCCCCAGAAGGATGATAATGGATTCGATCCATCCAAGGAAAGGAGGGAGCCATGGCTTTTCCAGGCCGATCAACTGATCGTCCTTACTGCTGGTGTATGCATGTAGGTATGTACCTGCCAGAAAGTAACCCAGGATCAATATATAAAATGCTCTGAAAAGATATTCGCCCAGCTTTTCGATTCTAAATAACTTCAGGATGGCTTCAAAATTCTGATTAAAAATTGGATCTGCCGAAGCTAAGAGGGCAGCCAGTACAAGAACTATTGGCAAGGCCAGAAGCAATCCTCTGATGATCGACCAGCTGGTTGTCCCATTTTTCTTTGGTGTGGTTTCCAGGGTCTCCTCTTGTGTCCCGTCTGTTTCTTTCTTTTCTTTGGCTGCAAATAACATTAAAGCCTTCGATATCGCTGAAAGAAAGAGCTTGAAGAAATTCGAAATATAATCACTGAAACTATAATTCCACCATTTTCCGCCTGTAAATGTAACCGCAAGTAACGCCATCGATGCAACGGTAAGTAAATAGTTAATAAACATGGTGAAAGATTCTTCACGAAAGACGGTCATTACAGAGAAGAACAAGATGGGAAATAAAAGAAGCCAACTATTTTTGGCAGGGCGGATTCCCTCACCCAGCGACAATAGTAACCCTCCAACCAGGGTAAGGATGACCATGATCAGGAATGAGATACCTGGTGCCTTTTTCCAGAAGAGTAGGTCGAAGATCCAGGCGATCAATATGACAGACCAAATCAGCCGTGATTTATGTTGTAAATTCATAATTCTCCTTTGAATTTCAATGTTTATAATTTTCTCAACCAGATATCTCCTCACCAGATGAAGAGGTACAATATGAGTATAAAAAGAGAAAAGTACTGTTACAAAGCCTTAAGGTCAATTAATTTACACCTGAGTGCAAAAAATCCAGGAGATAATCTCCGGCCTTAGTAGTTGAGGAAACATGATTGAATTGATGATCGTTGAAGATAATGACAATCTACGGAAGGCATTGATCGATGGTATGAATGCCCTTGAAGAATTGCATGTACTGGCAGCATATCCATCCGGTGAGGAAGCGCTGGCAGCATGCCATAATTCTCCACCGCATGCTATCCTGATGGATGTTCAACTCGCTGGTGAATTGAATGGGATACAAACTGCAGTCGCGATCAGAAAAGAATTACCGCGATTACCAGTGGTTTTCTATTCGATCCAGGATGATGAAAATTATTACCGTGATTTTCAAAAATCCGGAATCCTCAGCCATTATGCTTATGTAAGTAAAAGCAATTACCTGTTGCCGGGAATGATCCTCCCTTTGATCAAAGATGCAATTGCTGGACGTTCATATATCGATCCTGAGATCGAAGCCAGGGTTCAAGCGGTGCGGGGAAAAGATTCCGAGTCTCCGATTTCACTTCTGGATCCAGATGAAATCCGGGTGGCTGAGCTGATCGCTGAAGGCTGTACGAATGAACAGATTGCCAGGAACCTCGGAATCAAGGATAAACGCACGATCAGCCGGATGAATGGTCAAATATATTCCGCCTGGGGGTTGGACGCAACGACAACGGATGAAAAGGTTGCCAGAACCAGGGTTACTCTTATTATTCTTTCCGGCAGGCTATTAACCTGGGATGATAGTGGACAACCATATTACCGGGATGAACAGGGAAAAATGCTCCGCTGGAGGAAAGATGAGCGGTAACATCTGGCTGGATTGGACAACCCTGTCTGTATCTATATTCAATACTATCATTATGCTCTGGATGGGATTGATGATCCTGCTCAGTTCCGATAAACGAACCTGGGGAGTCTGGCTGGCAGCAGGTGGTCTACTTGTCGGATCGTTGTTCTTTGTAAGCCACACCGCCATTATTGGGCAGGAGATCTCATTCTTTACCCCCGGGACAAACTTTTGGTGGCATGTGGGATGGGGTCCAGTTGTCGCAGCTCCGTTTGGCTGGTATATCGTCATGCTCTGGTTCTCAGGCTATTGGGAAAACACAATATCCAACTTGCATATTCGGCATAAAGCCTGGTTAAGTGTAACCATAATCTATGCTGTGTTATTACTCATTCTGTTTATCTTCCTGAACCCGCTGAGTTCATTATCTCCCCGAACTAATATTGATTATGAATCGGGACCTGTATTTACCGGGATTCCGTTACTTTTCATAGCATATCCGGTTTTTATCTTCATGTGTATTGCTCTGTCAATGGATACTTTAATACGACCTGGACCAACTGGCAGGTTCATGGGCGCGCAGGCAAGGGAGAAAGCCAGACCCTGGCTGGTGGGTGCCAGCTTTATCCTCCTTATTGTCGCAGTTCTTGTCGGGTTTGTTATTTTGTGGGTCCTGCAAATTGCACAACAAAGCACAGTATTGCCCGAATTATATGGGAATATTGCTCCAACCCTTGGAGTAATGGATCTTATCCTTTCACTATTAATTGGTGCTGTGGTTTTACTGGTGGGACAGGCAATCGTTTCTTATGGTATTTTTACCGGTAAACCCCTTCCCCGGAGTGTCTTCAAGCGCCAATGGATCTACGCCATCATCATGTCAGCAATTGTGGCAATCACCTTCGCCGGAAGTCTACAAATAAAATTAAGGATGGTGTATTCGTTATTACTGGCGGCAATTCTTTTGGGTGCATTCTTCGCCTGGATTACCTGGCGATATCTGTTAGAAAGGGATATTGCCATACATCAGGTCAGACCAATATTAACCAGCCCCAAGCTGTTATCCATGATCATGAAACAGGGTGGGGACGTTCAAGCTGACTCTGACCTATTATCCTCATTCCAGGTACTTGCTCGGGATATTTTGCAAGTTAATCAAGCCTTACTCGCCCCGCGAGAAGTATTACCTTCTTTGGAAATAAAACCCTTATATTATCCTGTGATTATTCCCACCCCGGATATTAATGCCGATATTCTTGCCCAGATAAGCAAAGATTCCAGTGGGATTGGCGTTCCGCTTCAAGCAGTAGAAAGCAGTGGTTTTACCTGGCTTGTCCCATTGTGGAGCGAACGAGGATTAAATGGAATGCTTTTCCTGGGTGCCAAGGAAGATGGCAGTTTTATTTCTCAAGAAGAAATAGAATTGGGAAGAGCTGCCTGTGAAAGAATGTTGGATATAGCAACCAGTGCGGAACTATCCAACCGGTTGATCAAGCTACAGCAGCTTAGATTCTCTGAGCAGAGTATTATTGACCAACGACCACGCAGAGTATTGCATGATGAGGTCCTTCCGACTTTACATTCAGCCATGCTTCAGATCAGCAGATCAGAGGAGACCAAGGAATCAACATTAATGTTATTATCCAACACACACAAAATGATATCCAACTTGCTCAAAGAACTACCTTCGGCTTATTCTCCTCAATTCGAACATATAGGTCTGACCCAGGCTATCCGAAAATTGACAGTTGAAGAATTCTCTCCGTATTTTAAGAAAATCAATTACCAGTGGGAGGATATTGAGGAATCAAAACTAAATGATATTTCCCAGTTAAAAAAAGAAGTGATTTATTATGCGGCTCGCGAAGCGATCCGTAACTCAGCTTTACATGCAATTCCAATCACCGGGGAAGATAAGGTCACACTTACAATTTCTATCACTACTGCTACTGATATCAAGATCGTAATCCAGGATAATGGGTGTGGTGTAAGGAAAGAAAAGAATCCATCCACAGGATCGGGACAGGGATTGGCAATTCACAGTACCCTGATGGAGCTCATTAGCGGGAGGCTTTCGGTTGAAACCGAACCGGAATCTTTCACCCGGGTGAGTCTAACCTGTCCATTTTAACGATCAGTCCATTAAATGCGCTGATCACCATTTAGTGGCTTTGACCTAGTTTGCAGTATAACACCCAGGATCACTAAACCAATAAATACAAACTGTTTATATGGAAATTCTGGTGGAATTACCTGGGTGATCAGCATGGCCCCGCTGAATGAAGAGAGTATCTTTAATGCCCATTCGAAGGCAGACAGCATAAAGAACGCACCCAGCGCTCCCCCCATCAAGATGAAGATCCACGCCAGTGTACCCAGGTCAAGCTTAAGGATTCCCAGGATACCATTCACAAGATACGCGCCAAGCAAGAATCCCCCAAGACCAAAAACGATATTCTTAATAAATCGTGCCAGAAGGACGAGAACCAGTCCAATGATAAATCCCCCACCAAGTGCGTACCAGATGGGTTGATCCGGCATGATCGATTGAGCAGCACTAAATCCAGCCACAAAACCGACAATCCCGACCATCAGCCAAACAAGTTTTCTACCAAAAATCAGTAGAATTGAACCAATAACTAATTTTATAAGAAACATAACACTAACTTTATTTATTATATATATACATGAAATGCAATTCTTATGCCTTTTTGGGATTACTTATTAAATCCAGGAAAAATCCATGTTATTCATTCTTGTTTGCATAACTTTGCCAATGGATTCTGTTTGGGTCATATTTAGGTTTGGGCTGCTTGATGAATTGCGGGTGACCAAGATAAATAGCGCACAGTGGTATGACGCTAAATGGAAGGTGAAATAATTTTGACACACGTTTACCAATCAATGGAATGGGATGTATCCCAACCCAACATGAGCCGAGTCCTAAAGCTGTCGCAGCCAACAGGATGTTTTCTGCGGCAGCGCTGCAATCTTGAATCCAAAACATTAATCCAGCCGGATTTTTCGCAACACGCTGGCTGCCACAAACCAATATTACAGCCGGAGCAGGAAACTTCCCATAGGGAAGAATTTCCTGTAAGCTAGACAACATCTTCGGATCGGTGATCACCACAAACTCCCATGGTTGGCTATTCACTGCGGATGGGGCAGACATACCCGCCTGTAATAACAGATCCAGTTGATCAGGCGTCACTATCTCATCTGTAAATTTCCGCATGCTGCGACGTGCAAAGATAATTTCCAAAGACTGGTTCATTTGTGCTCCATAGGCGGTTCGTTTGAAAAATGCTAATAATTTATAATATCCACAATCTTAACCGTAGGGATAACTCTGGTCAACCATTACATGTATCAGATCTTATCGAGAAACCAACAATCATATTAGCAGGTAAAATATATAAAGATATTCAAAAAAATAATGCTCAATTCATTGTGGAAAGAGTGGAACAGTTATGAATATTTATTTTGCACGACATGGTGAAAGTGAAGCCAACATCGAAAATGTGATCTCCAATCGGGATTTGATTCACCCGCTGACTCGAACGGGAAGGGAACAAGCAGCCAACCTTGCCGAGCACTTGATCGACGCAGGGATAACAGGAATATTTTGCAGCCCGATTCAACGTGCAGTGGAGACTGCTGTCATTATTGGTGCAGTTCTTAAGATACCTGTTGCCAAGGCCGATGCACTCAGTGAGTTCGATTGTGGGATTCTGGAAGGCCGTTCGGATGATAAAGCCTGGTTTGAAATTGGAAGAGCAGTTCGAACATGGCTGGAGAAGAGAGATCTGGATTATAAAATCCAGGGAGGGGAAAGCTGCCATGAGGTCCAAAACCGGTTCTTCGTTTTTATCAACAGACTGATACAATTGGGTGGAGATGAATCATATTTATTGATCAGCCATGGTGGAACCCTGCGATTAACAATTCCCTTCCTATTTCAAAATTTACCAGCCTCTCTATACCGCGACCAATTCTTTGGATATACAGATTACACTTATGCAGAAGTTGTTGAAGGAAAATTAATATGTAGAGAGTGGTGCGGTCAAAAGATGTTCAGTTGAATCCATCAACAGAAAGACGGTGTGTATGATCGGAGCGATTGCAGGTGATATTATCGGTTCAGTTTACGAGTGGCATAATATCAAAACCACTGATTTTCCTTTTATAAATGAAGCAAGTTTTTTTACGGATGATTCTGTTTTGACCATAGCTCTGGCAGATAGTATTTTGACAGGCATGCCTTACATTACATTGCTCAAGGAATACTATACTTTTTATCCCAAAGCTGGATATGGGGGAATGTTCAGCCGGTGGGCGCGTTCTGATAAGAGCGAACCATATAATAGTTATGGAAATGGTGCTGCCATGCGGATCAGTCCCGTGGGCTTTGCTTTTTCAACACTAGATTCGGTCATGGCGAAAGCGGAAGAATATACCGCGGTTACCCATAATCACCCGGAAGGGATCAAAGGTGCCCAGGCAACTGCTGCGGCGATTTATCTTGCCAGGACTGGTAACGACAAAGACCAGATCAGTGGATTCATCCAGATGCGTTTTGGATATGATCTTTCAAGACGATTGGATGATATCCGGCCAGGGTACAAATTTGATGAAACGTGCCAGGGAACGGTGCCGGAAGCGATCATCGCTTTTCTGGAATCAGACAGCTATGAGAATGCAATTCGTCTAGCTATCTCATTGGGTGGCGATAGTGATACGATTGCCTGCATTACCGGTGGGATTGCACAGGCATTCTATGGTGGTGTTCCAGAAGAAATCGAAAAATTGGTTTATAAAAAGTTGGATACGAAATTGGGCAATATAACCCGTAACTTCATGAAGCAGTTCATTGACCATGCTTCATAACAAAAGCTAGTTGATCAGGCTCGAATGTCAACCAGGGTGCCACTGCCATCCAGGCTGGATTGCTGGATCATCTTTACCAAAGCCTGACCTTGCAGTGCTTGTTGATCCTGGATTTGTTTTACGACCGAGACCGCGATGGATGTACGTGCATTCCCTGAATCGACCTGACTCTGGACCAGATTCAATACATCATTCGTGGATACGCCATTTACCATATGATCATTATCGGCTGCTAAACCCCGGTCTGAAGCCCTAGAGGTTCACATTGACATGAAAATGGATTACGGTATAATTCCTGATTGCCTCATGGTCCACTAGCTCAATGGCAGAGCAACTGACTCTTAATCAGCAGGTTCAGGGTTCGACTCCCTGGTGGATCACCTTCCCAGCTATTAAGTTTCATTTCAGCTTCAGGGTCCCCGGAAGGGGATTGTATTCGAATCCCTGGTGGATCACCTAGATGTGGCGGTCAATGTGACCGCTACTTTCCTTAAATAAATTGAGAGCCTCAAATGATAAGACTCTCAATATTTCCCCAAACAATAACAATTTTTAAACCTTGCTTCAAATTTCAATCTTGATGAGTGAAGATTTTTACTTATGCAAATTCCTCGCAGCGATGAAACTTAATCCATTCTCGGTGAGCGCACGCGCCGTCCTGTTGCAGGCATCTACTTTATCGAGGTAATTGATGCTTAAATTTTCCCAATCTCCGCTGGCGATCACTTCGTTTTTCTCGCGGAAGTAGTCTAGGATGTCGGAAAGATGAGCCCGGGTCACGTCCACTTCCGGATCGCCGCCTTCGTGTTTGGCTGCAATATTTGCCACATGGTCAGCCACCTGGATGAGTTCGTCGCGCCGATTATAAGGTTGAATGACTATACTCTTTTGCGGCTCGGTGATGTGATGTTCAAAGCGAATGACTTTCTCGAAACCAAGCTCTTTTCGGAAGTCGGCGGTCAGTTCCATGGTCTGGTTATTTATGGAGTTCGACCAATTGAACCCGATCACAGGGGAGGAGCCATCTTCACGGCTGTAAAGCTTGGCCATCATCATGATCCACAGAGCATGGTAAGGATTATCCGAACCAAAAAAGACCGAGATCTTGAATTGGATATTCACACCCAGTTTGTAGAGCATAAAACCTAGCAATATAGTTCCAGCATTGAAGTTGAGTACATGCTGAACTCCATAATTGGTATAGTAATATAAGAACTCGTCCAACCACATCAATGCATGCTCGTTGGGCTGGCCGATACCGCCAAAATAGCCGGTAATTGTGGCAGGTCCACCCAGGTGCGGGTTGGAGCCATCTGTACCTTTGGTATCAAGCGTCTCGACAAATGACGCGCCAATGATGTCCAATGCAGCCACTATGGCCGGCAGGTCCCCATCCGCTTCGGATTCTTTCATTTTGCGGACAGCAATGAATCGCCCCGGGACAAGTGTTTTGTTGGTGATGGCTTGCTCCGCCATGGCCCGTATCCAGGGGAAATATTGGAGGGCAGAAACCTCAAGGGTGACAGCATACTCATCCTTGAATTTCATCTGTTTCGCTGCTGCCCCCAGGATATTCTGGCGGTAATCGGCGACAGGGATGAAAGCGCATCGATCTCGCTGTTCGATCAACCAATTCAAATCCTTGATGTATTCCGGAGATTTCGCGTTCACCTGTTTGAACAGGTTTTCCATTTTACGGGATTCAACGTGTTTGCAGTTGATCTCATCTGGTGTACCATATTTTGCAACCACTGCCAGGAAGTCGTTCATCACCCGGCTATTGGGATCAAGCAAGACTCTGTTAACCGCTTCCAAGCGGGATGCAGGAATTTGGAGAAGTGTACGAAGGTCAGTCATTAAAACTCCTTATTACATTGAAATAATTTGTTTTATTCCTTGCATCGATAATGATCATGCAAGGTTCGCATTACCTCTAGAGCATCTTTAACAATTCTTCATACTCATCATCCGGCATTCCGAACCAATTTTCGGGAGCGGGGAAAGTCTTTTCAGTCACCTCTTTAACATAGCTATTTAATCCGGCGCTGATGGTTGCACCGGCATCAGCAAAGACTTTGGCCATGCGAGGTTTGAACTTGGGGTAGAGACCAAAAGCGTCGTGGTAGATAAGTAGTTGTCCATGGGCATGCGGGCCGGATCCAAGCGACATGATCAGACAGTCCTCTGCACGTTCAGTGATCAGTTTACATATACGGTCTGGTACCATTTCAAGCAGGATCATAAATGCCCCGGCCTTTTCGAGAACCTTGGCATCATCAACGATCTTCTTGGCGGTTGCTGCGCTCTTACCCTGCAAGCGGAACCCGCCTAATGAACTAACGCTCTGCGGTGTAAGACCCAGGTGCCCAATGGTAGGGATTCCGGCATCAACGATGCCTTTGACCCGGTCGGCCATTGATGTACCACCTTCCAATTTGATCGCATCACACCCGGTTTCAGCCATGAAACGACCGGCATTTCGGATGGCGGTTTCGACCGATGGTTGGTAAGTCATATATGGCATGTCACCCACGACCCAGGCATTGGGGGCGCCGCGTCGAACTGCTGCGGTATGACGGATCATATCATCCATGGTTACCGGCAGAGTGCTGTCGTAACCGAGCATTGTCATACCCAGGCTATCACCGACCAGGATCATGTCGATCCCTGCCTGCTCTTGAAAGAACGCGGTCGGATAGTCATAACAGGTCAACCAGGTGATGGGCTTCCCTTCGGCAGCTTTTTTGAATAAACCGGGTAAGGTCATTTTCTTGCGCTGTTCAGACATTGATTCTCCTTATCGTTTCAAAATTGAATATTTTTGATTGATCATCCCTGTAACAAGGTGTAAAAACCACTTCAAATATGGTCAATGAGTGGATGTGGACACCATCCTCAACGGAAATAGAAATTTATAGTGTTCCAGTGCAGATGCATTTATGAATATTTTAGCATCAAACACTTAATATTCCTAAATGTCATACCCTCGAGTTTATTTCCTCGGCTTACTCTACCTTTTAACCAACGCATTTTTCATGGCATTATTAACCGAAAACATCTGGAATCGGAAATTCCAATCACAGGGAAATAATGCGCGTATACAAAACGAAATAGATGAGCTATTTTGCCAAGTACTGAGCGGCAATAGATCCAATGCCGATACAAAGTGTACAAAGTGCCATACCCAGGAAAACGATTCCAAGGATCAGCATTATATTGGAAGATTTGGATTGGCGTTCAAGCACCGCTTCTTTCGGATCGGCAGGATTGTAATAGACCGAAACGGATGTTCCGACCGGATACCGGGTGATGGTTGTTTGAGCTTTGGTGTGAGAACCGGATTCTACTGCCCCAAACATGATGCGCTTACCCTCATATGTTGTGCCGGCGACCTGGTACTTATAAGTCAACTGGGGGTAATAATGTGTAATATTATCGTCATCGGATGTAGAGACTGATTCAGCTATTGAGCTGCGGGTTATCGATCCAGGGGTGGATGGCCAGCTCGCACTTGCCCCCACTTTCTTTTTGTCGTTGACGGATTTAAAGATCAACAATATTCCTATTGCTCCAAACAATAATAATATGAAACCACCGCAAATGATTCCAATAACAGGAAAACCATTCATGTCCGCCTCCTTCCTCGCTAATTAATTTATATACTACACGAGAATATACGGGATAGCAAACAAAAAATACCGGCTGTTCAGACCATTTAGGTGATTAAGCACTGATTTCTTCAAGCGAACGCCCGGTGGTTTCCTGCTTAAGCCCAGCCAGTATGACCATGGTCAACATGGGTGCTGCTGCTAAAATTGAAAAAATGATGGTCATTCCCCCACCAGCCTGGATGACCCAGGCAACCACCATTGGTGCAACCACTCCACCAAGGCGACCTATCCCTGTTGCCCAGCCAGTAGCTGTTCCACGAATGGATGTCGGGTACAACTCCGAAGAAAACGGGTGAGCCAATCCCCAGGCCATGCCATTGAAAACCATCAACAGAAAACCGATAGTCAAAATCCATGCAGTATTTCCGGATAAGCTGAAAATGATCGCTGATAATCCCAACAATCCCAGAGAAAGAATAATTAACCTGCGACGGCTAAACCTGTCTGCCAGGTAGGCCACCAGAATAGTACCGGGAATCTGCCCAAGGCTGATGATCAGCGAAAGTAAAAATGAACGGTTAATGCTGGTATTTTCACCAACCAACAGTGTTGGTAACCAGACAAATACACCTTGGTAGAGAAAGTTCAGTGAAATCCATAACACCCACAACGACAGTGTGATTCTGGCAAACCGCTGGGACCATATTCCATCAGGTGACTTGATGATTGTCTGAAAAGTTGATACTTTTTGTGGTTGAACTGGGGAATTTGAATCTTCGATAAAAAATACTCGAGCTGATTCTTTTTGGGCTTTTTCGATCATCCCTTTGCTTAACAGAAAGCGTAGTGATTCAGGCAACATCCATTGAATGAGCAAGCCAGACACGATTGCCAGTCCACCAAAAAGCATGGCAGGGCGCCAACCGGTATGCAATACGAGGAAATAACCGACTAATGCGGCAAGAGTTCCACCCAAGCCCCAGAAACCGTTTAGAAGCACCAACAAAGTACCACGTAGGCGAGTGGGTGAGAATTCTGATACAAGTGTCCCTCCCGTTGGCAAAACCGCGCCTAATCCTATTCCGGTGAAGAAACGTAATATAAGCAGGATGGAAAAACTTCCCGCCATTGCAGACAAGATAAACATCCCCCCCAGGTAGATCATGATCCAGACTAATACTTTCCGCCGGCCATAGCGGTCAGAAAGGGTTCCTGCAGCAACGGACCCAACCAGCATTCCCAACATGCCTATACCCGCCATGAAACCCAGCGTACTGGAAGATACATTCCATTCTGCTTTTAATGCTGGCAGAATAAAACCTATTATAGTAACTCCGTAAGCAGCCCATAACCAGCAAGATCCGGTTAACAACATCAGCAGAAAGTGAAATTTGGAAAATTTCCCATTATTGAAGCGAGCCAGGAGGGTTAATTCATTCATCCCGAAGATTGTACCTTAGAATCACTCAAGATAAGGAACGCAATGAACCCTCGGAAAAATAATACCCTATGGTGGGGGTGTTGAAGAGAAGAATTATTTTTTCTTATTCGAAATGACTATGAAAGTAGGGATCAACCTGACTTTTTTATCATTCGTGACTGTTTCTGTAGGTACAACTCACTGTCTGCTTTGGCTAGTAGTTCGCTTATAGTTGGAGAAGCAACAGGATCATATTGCGCTGCGCCAACGCTAAGGGATAGTTGATATGATAAGTCCTTTTGGTGGTTTCGTGCATCCAGGGCAGCTTCAATGCGTTGGTTCATGACCACAGCGCTTTCACGGGAATCATCCAAAGATAGAATGACAAATTCATCACCGCCAATTCTCGCCATAATATCTGCATCCCGAAAGCATTCTTTCAAAATAGTTGAAATCTCCTTTAAGGCAATATCTCCCTGCGTATGACCGAAGGTATCATTGATCACCTTCAGCTGATCAACATCACAAAAGAATAACAGCATCGATCTCTTATTGCGATGCGCTAATTTCAATTCCTGTTCCGCAAGGTGCATGAAACCCCTGCGGTTGTTTAAACCGGTTAATTCATCAGTCAATGACAGGTTGCGGATCTCTTCTTCCAGACGTTTGCGCTCGATCACCTGGGCAATTTGGGTGGAGACAAATTCAAGTAATTCAAGGTCTTTTTGAGAGTAATGTGTATCCTGTGAGTAACTTTGTAGAACGATCACACCAATGATCCGTCCATCCGATTTTAAAGGTACTCCGAGCCAATCTTCACCCTTTGTTCCGATCGGTTCCACTTCACCTTGCTGGATGAGCTGATCATAGATTTGTGGAGTAGCCAACAAGGATCGCCCGGTACGAATTACGTATCCAGTTAAGCCTTGGGACACAGTCGCTTCGAGTGGTTTTTGATCATATTGATCAACGTAATACGGGAAACTAATTAATCCATTATTTGAATCGTATAAGGCAATAAATAGATTTTCAGCGGATATCAATTCTCGAAGGATCGAGTGGATGGATTCATATAATGCTTCAATTCCATCACTGGTTATTGCAGCTTCAGTGATCCTGTATGTTGCATTCTGGATTAATTCAAATCGTTTTCGTTCAGTGATTTCCTCAACCATACAAAGATGATGTGGGTTTTCAGTGCCTTCAATATCAATCGGAGCTACCGTCATTTTGATCCAAACCAGGGATCCGTCAGCGCGAAGATAACGTTTTTCCATCTGGAATCCGGGTATTTTTCCTGCATTTACCAATGCCATGTTATCCAAATCTTGCTGAAGATCTTCCGGATATGTAAAACTCATCCAATCGCTAGTAAGCATCTCTTCCACTGTTCTGCCTAAGATATTGGCAAACTTTGCATTTATTGCGTAGGTTTGCCCGGTAAGAGAATCATTTAGAGAAATACCCAAAGGAGCTTCATCAAATAGCTTCTTGAACCTTTCTTCACTCTTCCGCAATGCTTCTTCTGCCTTCTTACGCGCAGTAATATCCTGGACGACGGCAATATGTACAAATGTGGGCTGGATTTCACTCGGTTTCCATAAGGGAGAAACAGTCAACTCTCCCCATACCTTTCCCCCACTTTTATGAATATATCTTTTCTCGATCGTAAATTCCCTGATCTTACCTTCCAGTAACAATGCATTTTTATCAATATTTTCCTGGACATATTCAGGATCTGTGACATTCTGGAAGGACTGTCTCAGCATCTCTTCCTTTGAATAACCTAGAAAATCACAATACCTTTGGTTAATATCAATGTATTTCCCGGTCGTGGTATCGATCAGGGCCACACCGATGGCTGCATGTTCGAATAACTTACGGAACCGTTCTTCACTTATAGCGAGTGTCTTCTCTGCCTCAAGTCGTGCCCTATCCCCCCGGTCAATTTCAGCTCCGATACTATGGGCCATGTACGTTATGATAAGAATAGAAAAGACACAAGCCAATAGTGCCGCGACCGCCACTCGGTAAGCCGGATTAATATTCCATGGATTGAAGACTTCGCTTAGCAGGCCTTGAAATAAAACGATCACGAAAGATACCGGTATAAAAACTCGCATCAAGCGGGCTTTTATCGAACTTCCCACGAATGATCTGACAGGCCAGGTGGTTTGTCCGGCAGAAAGCATCAGTGCCAGGCTGAGGAAAAGGAAAGCAAGCACTGAAGTAAGCGCTATTGGAATAAACCTCCCACCATAGAACAATGGCGCACGGAATAAGTAACCCAGGTAATAAATTCCATTGAGGGAAAAAACAATAAGCGAAAGGATGGCTGAGACTGACTTTGTACGATATCCGGGATTAATGATGGTCAATAGAAAAAATGCCGGGATCGCCACAAGGAATCCCAACGCAGTCAATGGTGACATTCGGGCAGATAATATTTGTCCAAACAATGGTGGGTTCGGTGAAAGCAGTTGTTCAAGGTCAGGTCCTAATCCGGTGAAGTACCTTGTTGCAAGGAGGAGGACCAGGAGGAACATACCAACAAGGATCAATTGTATAAAGACCCTCACCCTCGAAAGGTAGTAGAATTTTTTTTGGATCAGCCAGATACCACAAACAGCCAGAAATACCAATGCAGTGGCAGGTGCCATCGGAATATATTCACTTCGGAGCGAAGCGAGAATGGGTTTATGGATCAACCAGCCTGCGACTGCCATTAAATTTATGAAAATTACGAACGCCAGGAGGATCGATGAATACCGATTTAAAGATTTCTGGGTTTCAGTTTCCCGATTCATACGTTTATCTTACCGTAAGAAGTATCGAAAGAATAGAAAATTTTTGTAAAAATTTTAACATGTTGCATTAAAGTTATTTGATACTTTTGATTTTCAGATTAGCTACTTGACATAATGCAAAGCAATGATCATACATTTCAGATAATCGATCTACGTTATGATGGTTGGTGAACTAGTAAGGTGGAATCAACCATCTGGCATTAACCGAAGGGACGAAAATAAACAGTGTTTAGTATAGCATCCCTGCCACAATAATATCTATAATTATCATGACTGAGACAAATTCTGATCAATTTATTATCAAAAATCACACCTTAACAATGATAAAATATGAGCATGGTTTAGGCCATGGCTATCATGTGGAACCATGTAAATATTTTTTGATTAGCTTTCCGGTTTTGGGGAAAAGTTCACGTTTATTGATTCACGGATGTGAATAGATATAGAAATCAATTTCAATAACAAATATAAATACCCGTCGTAACTCTAATATGATATCAAACCAAAATCCTTCCAAAAGACCATCCGGAATGCGAGGCTTGACGATAGTTTTACTCGGTCAGGCTATCTCCATCCTGGCATCCAGTATGACAGGATTTGCACTTTCCATTTGGGTTTTCCAACGGACCAGCAGTGCAACTTCTCTTGGAATAATGCAAACCGCATTCACACTCCCCTACCTGTTGATCATTCCACTGGCAGGAGTAATGGTCGACAGGTATAACCGCAAACTAATGATGATGGTGAGCGATCTGGCAGCAGGGTTGGGTACTGTGGCGATACTAATTCTTTCTGCCACCGGACACCTGCAAGTATGGCATTTTTACCTGGTCAACGTCATTATCGGGTTGGGGAATGCGTTCCAATGGCCGGCTTATTCAGCGGCGATCACCACCATGGTACCCAAAGAGCAGTATGGACGTGCAAATGGAATGATGTCATTCATTCAGGCAGGCCCGGGAGTGGTTGCCCCGCTTCTGGCTGGCGCTTTATTGCCGGTGATCGGGTTAAACGGTATCCTGCTGATTGACGTCGTAACCTTCCTCTTTGCCATTGGAGCGTTACTGATCGTCCATGTTCCACCACCAACACAAACTGTGGACGGACTCGAGGGCAAAGGTAGTTTTTGGAAGGAAGCTACATTCGGTTTCAAATATATTTTTAAGCGCCCGAGTCTTTTCGGATATGTATTGTTACTTTTCACCGCGAACACGTTTCTGGGTTTCCCCAACAGTGTTCATGTTCCCATGATCCTGCTTCGTACCAACAATAGCAGCCTCATTTTAGGGGCGGCAGAGACAGCTGGTGCAATTTCATGGACATTAGGTTCTGTTCTGATGAGCGTTTGGGGAGGACCCAGGCGGCGCATGCATGGAGCATTGCTGGGTTGGATCGGTTACTGTATATTCGGGAATATCATTTTTGGTCTTGGAACCAGCCTGAATGTCTGGATCCCTGCTATTATCATTGCTGGATTTGGATCGAATATTGGAATCGCCACCAGTCAGGCCATCCTTCAATCCAAAGTAGCACCGGATGTCCAGGGACGCGTCTTTTCTGCCCGGCGTATGCTGACCTGGTTCCCTGATACATTTACACCTATCATTGGCGGTTTGTTGGCGGACAAGGTCATGGAACCGGCGATGCGGTCACAGGGCTGGTTTGCTAAAGCCTTTGGTTGGATGGTGGGAACTGGACCGGGTTCTGGCATGGCCTTGATCATGATCATCTTTGGGGGATTAACCATTCTGACCATGTCTGCTGGTTATCTGTTTCCCAAAATTCGCAATTTGGAAGACCTTTTACCTGACCACGACCAGTTACCGCAAGTTTAAAGCGAGATCACATCCATTCATAAATGGCTCATGGTGATTGGTAAATGACGCTCAATATTGCTTGTTTGAATTAACCAATAATTCTTCTATAATATTTGAATACGTAAAAAATCCAGACTGTAAATTTCGGGAGGGCTAATGAAATTCAGGACAATCATCGTTATAGGTTTGTCTGCATTTATTGTTTTATGTGTCCTTTCGATCGGAATTGGAGTCTTCTTTCTTACAAGAATTCCCGCAGTGGAAACCCAGGTTTACCCGGGATCCAGCCCCGTCCATGTGATGTTGTCGGCACCAAAAAATTCGATAGGTTGGCCGCTTAATTCTTTCATCCCCCTTCAAGCTGATGCAAATGGAGGAGGAACAATCTCTTCCATTGAACTATATATTAATGGCCAGCTTTACGAAAAAATTAGTTCTCCCCCTGGTTGGAATCAGCCAGAATTTTCAGCATCCTGGAACTGGCAGCCCGGAACTCCCGGGGTTTTCATATTACTTGCTAAATCCACAAATATTACCGGTGGAACAGGAATCTCTGACCCCATTCGGCTCGAAGTGATAAATGCAGCCCAGTCTGTATCGCCTTACGTGACAAAAGAAGGTGATACGCTGCAATCTATTGCTGAATCAGAACAAGTGGATGTAGAAAACCTGGCTCAGGACAACCCTTCAATTGCAGGTATTGGTCAGATAATTCCAGTGGATACTACTATTGACATTCCCAATCCAGCTGACCCTGTTACCAACCCAAAAATTATCCCGGGATATTTACAACTCGGAATTGAAATCCTTCCACCAGATGATTCAAATCCGCCACCGGATCCGGGCAGTGAAGAGAGCAGCCAGCCTCCACCTAAACCTGAGGAAGAACCGCAAGGATTTCATATTGCTACTTATCAGGATCTAAAATTCTGGCTCGATCAAACCGGGTCTGGCGAAAAAACATCGCTGCCGTATGAACCAACCATCAAAGGTCATAACACCGGTTGCGATGTTAACCTCACCCTGAATTACCTGGTATTTGAAGATTCCTCTGATCCAACGATTGATTCCACTAAAAGGGAGAGTGGTTTCTTTTTATACCGATCGCAGGATGGTAAACCCTTTGAACGTATCGATACGTTACCTGCAATAACGAACTCACTTGCCTGGCCTTATCGCAACGGCTATAAATTAAAGGATCAATCAGGTTTGGTAACGTTTACCTTGTCTTCATTCAATACCTCAGGTGAGACCATGTCTGCCCCTGTTACTTTGCAAATGGATGAAGCTGATTGCAGGGATTTTTCTAGTTCCAGTGAGTCATTGTCGGAAATATATCTGGATGATGGTGTATTGATTTTGCCTTACTCCATGAACCTGGCTTACATGTATATTTCCATAAATGATAACCAACCCTTCCGCCTCCCGGAAGGTGATCGAATGTTCCTGCCTGAGAGCGGAGTGAAACTGGACTTGTATGATTATTTTGATACATTATTAGGATCCTTCACAGAGCCAGATTTTGATATTTCACTTGAAGTATGGGGCTGGGTTGGTGCGGAATTGAAATTCGTTGGGAACTATAAAACCACTATCCATCGTTCTGTTCTCCTGGTATGTTCCCAGGAAGGAGAAAATGCATGCAGTGGAAATGGTGATGGCGAGTGGATGACGGAGATCAATTTTTCAGACCAAAAACCTGTAAAAGATCAAATCTATAAGTTCAAATGGATCAGCAGCAAGATTTCGAAAACAGAAGAAGTGTGCTACCAATTCGCCGCAGGTGCTTTCCCGGATGATACATTTTGGAATATGAATGAACTTATTTCTTCTCAATGTGGTTACATCATTAAAAACAATCAATATGCCAAATCCAACGAAGAAATATTCACTCAATCCATGGGTGTATTACTCTATCCTACAGAAGCACCTGAATATACAGGTTGGGGTGCTGGCAGTGAAGTTGGGACATACAACTCCAACTGGTTCCCATCGAATTATAAAGAAGGATCAGCATTCACCATTTATGCGAGGGTTCTTCCTAAATCTGAGAAATATGATTACGCACGGTTTAGCAACACTGTTGTTTTACACAACAGCACTCCTCCTGCACCTTCTTCTCTACCACCATTAGCCTCCCCATTCCCAAGTATGTATGAAGTGGAGATACTGGAAGACACCTACTTTCCACCCACTTTTGAAACTGAGGAAAATTGGGGTTGCGTAATCATCGATGATGACCCCACTAATCCCAACAACGTTGGCAAAACTGTCTGCCCACCCCCTCTTGGAATTCAAGACGATTGTGAGGGAATACCAGAAGCACTCTGCCTTCTCCAGGGACTGGGTGATTCCATCCTTTTTGTGGTGGATTTTTTCCTTTATGGATTTAATATGATCAAATGGGAAATGACAGAGGTGATTACTTCTGTAATACCATACTGTCACGATTATGGGCCGTGCTATGGTGCGGTTAAGGAAGCCGTCGAACAGATTGTTTACTATGGTATTGGCCTACCCCCCAATACGAATACGAGTGAAGATTTGTTTGCCGGATATATCGGTGGAGGAATTATTTCATCCGCTGCAGGCTATCTTCCTCCCGAAGCCGGAATAACCGCAGCAGATATAAAAAAATATTGTGGAGCTGACTGCCAGGAGAAGATAGGGATTGAAGTTCTACAGGGACTGCGAAGAAAGAAATCTTTTGAAAGCCAAAAAGCCTGTTCCGGTGCTTATGAGGCTTATTTTCACAATAAACAGGCAATGTGCCTTGATCCATCCATTCTGGTTCATCCTGCCGAAGGATCTGGTAATTTTCCTGCCGGGATAACAATCAAAGTAACGCGAATAGCCTTGGACCAGGGTCAGGCACCACCCCCCGAAGAGAATAAAAAGTATAACATCAGCGTGGTTGTTACAGGAAGTAATGATAATACTGCCTGGGGACCTGGTTTTTCTACCCAATTATATTCACCTGTTGTCCTCCCGGTTTATCTTCTCGAAGCAGGAGATTCAATGATATTGAATACCAGTCTCTTCCCTTGCAACTCATTCGGCAATAAAACCTGTGGAGAGAAGTACAGTTGGGATGGCATGCGCCCAGTTTACTTTAATGGTAAATCAACCATTGAAGCAACTGAAATGTGTTACAGTCCTGGCAGCTCCTGGGAATGGGTACCATGTTCTGGTGGTGGTTATGACGTTTGGACATTTGATAACCCTACCTTTTTTGAGAATCCCGCACCTTAATTGAGGCAGCCATGAAAATTACCAGACCTCTCCTTCTCTTTACCCTGATCACAATCTTAGCTGGTTGTAAAGGTAAGCCATCCGTCCGTCAGGCATTAAACCTGCCCGGCCTAGATGCTCCCCAGGCATGGATAGATGCTCCCCTTCCGGATATGCATATTCCGTTTGCCCAATATGAATTTGTTGCCCATGGATCAGACCTGGCCGGTATCAGCCAACTGGAATGGATCCTGGATGGCTCAACATTAAGTATTATGGATTCAAAGAATAGCAAAGGAAAACTTGTCACTTTCAAAACTAAATGGATACCCCCGGCTCCTGGTGTTTACACTCTTCAGGTAAAAGCGAAGAACAGCGCAGGCATATGGAGCAGTCTTGATGAGGCTACCTTCACTGTTGGAGACACCACTCCAACTCCGACCACACTTCAGAGCGATACTCCTACTCCGGTGATTACTGACACACCAACACCGGTAATTTCATACACACCTACACAGACTGCTACAAAAACCCCGACGGGGACGAAAACACCCACCCCGGTTTCATCTGAAATATCATATATTCCCGGTCTTTCCACGAACCAGTTCTATTTTGGCAGCTGCCAACCCAACCAGGTGGATGTAAGTGTCCAATTATCCAACACCAATTCGGTCAAACATGTCGAACTCTTTGTCCGCTTGTTGGATAACAGTAGTTCAGATTCCACCGCCTGGGATTCTTATGGGGTCATGTCTGATACTGGAAACGGCTTTTTCCGGATTGTATTGAAATCCAGCAATATTTTTGGAGCTAATAAGTTTTCATCCGCAGTGGTGTTATATCAATTTATTGTGGTCGGTGAAAAAGGCAAGGTGATCGGTCGCAGTCCGAGCTATAACGATTTAACGTTATCATTCTGTCGTGGCATTATCGTTATACCACCTGGGGGACCAACTCTCGTTCCACCTGGAGGTCCAACCGACGTTCCAACCCTCATCCCGCCACCTAGGTAGGAAGGACCTAATTCATCCCTTCCTTTTAGTACTTCGGGTATTAAAGATATAAATAAAACTTCAGGAAAAATACTCGAATGTAAGGAGTATATTACCGTTCACTCATAAGGATGTTTCCTTATGAGTGAACGGTTAAAGGAGTTTTGCAGATACAGAATAGGGTTAACAACATTATATCAAGTGCGGAATCAGTCTCCTTCACCTTGGATTATTCTTCATGTGCCATTGTTATATTTCGAAAGATAGCGGACGGAAATCACAGATCATTCTAGAGATGTGTTCCATCTATGAGTCAAAATATTGCCAGTAGCATTTCAAATATATTGGTAATACAATAAATTAATACAATTAATACTTTGGTTAAAAATTTCAGGAGGGGAAATGAAATATCGTTCGATGATTACCATTGGTTTGGCGATATTTATCATAGCCTGCATCGCATTAATTGGAACAGCTGTTATCTTTCTAACCAGAATCCCCGCAGTTGAAACCCAGGTGTATCCAGGCTCCAGCCCGGTGCATGTCCAGCTTTCAGCGCCGGTTTCCCCAACCGGCTGGCCTCTCAATTCCTATATTCCAATACAGGCTGAGGCAATGGGCGGTGGAACCATCTCTACAATCGAACTGTATATCAATGGAGTCCTTTATCAGAAGGTCAGTTCCCCCGCAGGTTGGGATCAACCATCATACTTCGGTCGTTGGCGATGGCAGCCTGGAACGACTGGTATCTTCATCCTCATTGCGAAGGCCACTAATACAATGGGAGCTACGGGAGTATCTGAACCTGTCAGTCTGAACGTGGTTGACGCTGTAGGGACTCGCTCTCCCTATATTGTAAAGGAAGGAGATACTCTGGAGAGTATTGCCGGCAGCGAACAGGTGGATCTCTCTGACCTGTCCAATGCCAATCCTTCTATCGACGATCCGAGCCAGGTCATTCCGGTGGATACTAAAATCGACCTGCCCAACCCGCCAACTCCTGTCACCAACCCCAATATCATCTCCGGTTTTCCGGAGTTGAAAATTGCTGATCAGCAGCCAGTGGACACAAGCGCACCCCCCGAGGGTAGTGAAGAGGGCAACCCGCCACCTCCAGATAAAGAAAAACCGCAGGGATTAAGTATTGCTTCCTTCCAGGATCTGAAATTCTGGATGGACCAGAAAAAACCGGAAAATTCGGTATCACTTCCCCTGGAACCGGTAATCAATGCCAAACCAAACAAATGCACAGTTACTCTGCATCTGAATAGTCCGTTGTACTATGACTCCAGTGACCCAACGGTGGATAAAAGCCATAATGAAAGCGGGTTCTTTGTTTACCGTTCACAGGATGGAAATCCTTTCGAACGAATAGCTACACTCCCTGCGATCACCTATCCCGTTACTTGGGAGTTTTACAATGGGTATACAATACCCGATCAATTCGGGGTGGTTACTTATACCATTTCAGCATTCAATACGACCGGCGAAACCACGTCCGCGCCGGTTACTCTTCAGATGGATCAGGATAACTGCCTTGCCAAGGGTCGCGGAGCAGCATCATTAGGACAAATTCATTTGACAGATGGCAATTTGATCCTGCCCTACTCCATGGACCTGGCATATTTGTATATGTCGATTAATAATGCACGTTCATACCGCATTCCCGAAGGTGATAGGATGTTTCTGCCGGGCAGCGGTATGAAGTTGAATCTGGATGATTATTTTGATACATTGCTGGATTCATTTACTGCGGCTGATTTTGATATCTCGATGGAAGTTTGGGGCTGGATAGGTTCTGACCTGAAATTGGTCGGGACTTACAAGACCACAATTCATAGATCAGTGCTGCTGGTCTGCTCGGAAGAAGGCGAGGGAAAATGCAGCGGCAATGGTGATGGTGAATGGCTGACTGAGATCAACTTCTCAGATCAGAAACCGGTCAAAGACCAGATCTATATGTTCAAGTGGATCAGCAGCCAAACTCAAAAGACAGACCAGGTATGCTACCAATTCGCTTATACTCCATACCCCAATGACTTCTTCTTCGATGTAAATGGTCTAATCTCCTCAGATTGTGGTGACATAATCAAAAATAATCAATACACAAATTCGAATGAAGAGGTTTTTACAGGATTCATTGGAAATTTGCTTTATCCGACCGAGCAGCCCGAATTCCACGGCTGGGGTGCTGGGAGCCAGGTCTTTGATTACCATTCCTTTGGAATTCAGGATTATTATCCGGAAGGATCTGCATTCTCCATCTTTGTACGAGTTCAGCCAAAATCTGACCATTTTGATCCACAGGCAGAGTTCAGTAATACGGTCGTCATACATCGAAATACTCCTCCGGTACCATCCGAACTACCGCCGCTGGCATCCACTTTACCCAGCCTTTATGATATCCAGATCCTGCAGGAGAGTTATGTTCCTCCGGAATTTGAAGTATGGGATGACTGGGGTTGTGTCATCATAGATGAAGACCCAACCGGGGAGTTTTATCCAGGTCAGTATGTTTGCCCGGGAAAGATACCTCCCAAGGATGAATGCGAAGGAAAAAGTGATTTTATTTGTTTTTTCGAAAGTATTCCCGGCGCGCTCGATTTTCTATTAGACCAATTTAGTTGGGCATTTGAACTTTGGAAATCAGCAATAGCGCAAAACATCAGCAACATCATCCCCGGTTGTTCTGACACAGATTGGTGTAAAAGTGCGGTTAAAAAAGGAGTAGATTACGGACTGTCATACTTAACCGGTTTACCACCCACCATACCAACATCTGATCAACTGATCGCAGATAATGTAGGAGAAATGTTTGTGAATGCAGCTGAGGTAGCTGAAATGTATTTTACAGGCTATGATGAATCCGCTGTAAAAATATTCTGTGACCAGGTAGATTGCCAAAAGGTGGTCAGCGATAAATTCTTAAGTGAGTATAAGCAGGCGAAATCTTTCGTGGCAAATAAAAGCTGCAGCGGCGGCATGGAAGCATATTATCATGGGCAGACTCCTAATTGTTTGGATCCGTCCATCATCATGCACGCAGCTCCCGGGTCGGGCAATTATCCAGCTGTGATTGCAGTCAAAATCACCCGAAAAGCTGCTAGTGAAACTGATTTGGTACAAGCATTTTTTTCACCATATCGCCTTGCAGTAAATATTAACGCAACGAGTGATCTATCCAAGCTTGGGTATAGTCAGACGGAATGGAAAGAATATGAATCTGTTCTGCTTGAGATCCCCGATATCCCGCCAGGTAAATCGACAACCCTATTTATTCCTCTGGAACCATGTTCGGTAGGTGATCAAAACGGTGGAACTTGCGGTCAATTTGAAGACTATGAAGGTATGAAACCTATTTACTACAATGGCGTCACCAAAATGAAAGCTTTTGAAACCTGTTACAGCACCGGAAGCTCCTGGGAATGGGTTCCCTGCACAGAAGGCGGACAAGACTACTGGGAGTTCGCTAACCCGATGTCGATCGATTTTTTCGGTAACTAAATGAGGCAGCCATGAAAAAAGTTCTCCGATATCTCCTCTTTTTCACACTGATATCAGTGTTGGCCGGATGTAATGGCAAACAAATCGTTCGTCAAACGATCAACATCCCCGGATTTGATGCAACACAAGCCTGGATCGATGCACCGCTGCCCGAAATGCATATTCCGCTGGCTCCATACGAATTCGTTGCCCATGGCACAGATCAGGGTGGTATCAGCCAGTTGGAATGGATTCTAGGTGGTGCTTCTTTGGGTATCGTGGATGCAAAGAATTCTGCAGATAAATTGGCTACTTTCATGTTTCTTTGGACTCCTCCCGGACCGGGTACTTACACCCTGCAGGTTCGGGCGAAGAATAATGCCAACAAGTGGAGTGAACTTGATGAAGCCGTCTTTTTTGTTGGCGATATCACTCCCACAGTTACTCTCATCCCAAGTGACACTCCCACGCCTGTTATCTCAGACACACCTACACTTGTAATCTCAGACACACCTACCCTGACAGCGACAAAAACCCCGACAGAGACGAAAACACCCACCCCGGTTCCATCAGAAATTACCTATATTCCCGGTCTTTCCACGAACCAGTTCTACTTTGGCAGCTGCCAACCTAACCAAGTGGATGTAAGTGCTCAATTATCCAATACCGTTGGAGTTAACCATGTTGAACTGTTTGTCAGGCTGCTGGATAACAATAGCTCTGATTCGACCGCGTGGGATTCGTATGGAGTAATGTCCGATACTGGGAGCGGATTGTTCCGGATCGCATTGAAATCCAGCAATATCACCGGGGCAAACCGGTTTTCATCATCGGTGGTGCTGTATCAATTTATCGCGGTCGGAGCAAAAGGCAAAGTGCTTGGCCGCAGCCCGAGTTACAACGATCTTTCACTCATTACCTGTGGTGGTATCATCATTCCACCTGGAGGGTTCACCATTGTACCGCGGCCGCCGACTGATGTTCCAACACTCATCCCGCCTCCAAGTTAGGTGGGATATAATCCATCCCTTTCCTTTTGGGGCACCGGGTATGAATGTTTTTCATGATACTTCTGGAAGAATTTCCGGAAGTAAATGGTGAGAAAACGGTCCCTCATAAGGGAACATCCTTATGCGGGACCGTTTTATGGGACCTCGCAGATACTGAATTGAGTTAACCACTGTGCATCATGTTCAAATTCGGTTCCCATCACCCATAAATGAGCACTTGGACCATCTGCAGCGATATTGTGGCAGGCACCTGACGGCCCCATAGGCCCGGCACCATAATTCTCCTCATTTGTATATGTTTCTTCTCCTGTAACATCCCCATGGTTGGTTTCTGTAGCAGTGACAGTCACCACCAGCGTTTCTTCTCCATATAATTCAAACTGAGGAGTTCCGTATATTAAATTACCTGTATCTGGATCGTTCAAACTGAGGACGCAATACCGTGGTGAGAAACAGGAACCCCAATCAATTTCCTGGTTGATATTCCACGAAGCTACTTCGCGTCTGGATGGTCCGGATACGATGGCTGCCCTGAATCGGAATTCAGTATCGTTCCGGTAATCATAAGGAACTTCAATCATTTCCCAGCCGATCAGATATGTACCCATTGCACCGATACTGATGGAATTATTCGACTCATCAGTTTCACTTATGCGGTCAAGTTGATCCACGATCAGATCGTACCCTGGGATTCGTGAAGTCCCGTCAATGCTGATAGGAATTTCAATGGTTTCACCTGGCAGCAAAGTCACTTCATCAATAGTACCTGCCAGTTCATACCTGCCATCTGATATTGGGTTGGAATTTTTATGTATCTGGATCGTGCGACCTTCGAGTTCACCTTCTCCGGAATTGCGAACTATTGCGAGCGTAATTCCACTCTCAAAGTCATGAGAGACCGAGCTTATCGTAAGGTCTGGACGGTTGCTGCAGACGGGTCCATGGAACAAAGCCCCTGTTTGTTCATACTCCTCTAATACATCGTCATATGGATCAATCCAGATGCAGGCGTCCATCTGATCAGTGTGCACTTCCAGTCCTTCCCGTTCCAATTGTGTCGTGTCACCCGGTGCGAGAGTGAAATTAGACCAGGTGAAATATCCGAGTGAAGCACCATTCCGGGTTCTTAATTCAATTGTCAGGTCACGGTTTGCCCAGGTTCCGGTTCCGCCATTACTAATATCCACCACGACCATCCCGGTTGTTTCATCAACAGAGATATGATCTACGTTGATCCAAGGCCGCGGTTCATAGCCGGCTACCCCGCTTCCACGTGGACTATCCGCTGTAGGTTCCCATCGGACTGTTACCCGGCAGCGGCCATTGTTAGAGGTCAAGGTATTTTCATGCAGTTCATCCAATTCACCGGAAACCGGATTATCCTGGTATTGGAAGGACATAGCATCGCAGATTGTATCCGGGCATCCAGAATCATCGGAATCATGGCAGTGCCCTGAATCCTGATCAAATATTTGGAATCCATATTCGAAGATACCGCCCACCGGGACATCCACCACTAATTGAGGTAGACCTGAAAAATGCCAGGTAACATCATCTGACATGCTGTCCAGGTTATAGGTCTGGTTGTTTCCCAAACCATTTGCCATATCCAAAGATCCTCCACTTCCTGGGGATCGGGTGTCAAAACTTACTGCATCGGAGTTCGCATTGAAAACACCCCAAACCGGTCCAATATCACCGTGATGACGGGGTTGATTTCCATCGGTTCCCAGGTCAAATGTTTCCAATTGCTGGAATTCTATCTGGATTTGTTTATTGCAATCCTCCGGTGATGTCTCCACGATGGCTACAGCAGGACGGGACTCCGGCCCATCTGGAAAACCAACCCGAAAAGCAGTGATTATAAAAGTGTAAGGAGATCCGCAGGGTGGCCTCAGCCACTCCGGAGGTAGGAATGATCTGCGGGAATCAGCAGTTTCCACCCATTGCAGGTTTCCATTTAAATACACTCTGAATCCATCGATCGGTTCTTCCCCTTCTGCAGGGGTGTAATCCCACCTGATTTGTGAAGGAGTCTCAAGTATCCGGGCGTTGGTTGGCGGGGTCATACTATTATCCAACCATAGAGGTATTCCCCGGGGAGTATCGCCCACGTGGGAGATACGGTAGGTGACCGAATATGCTGGATTGTCGCCTGGAATGGCCAGCGATCGTGGAACACCATTCCATTCTTCCGCGGTTGAGCTGGCTCGCAGATTACCCAGATCAACGGCATCAGTACCATCCGCGGTAATACCCACACAGGATAGATCGAGTTCAATGGGCAGGTTTTGATCCCAGAACATGACAGGTGCATAGTTACCGCTCAAATATTCACTTATATTCCAACCCGTATACCCTTCTGGTCCCATGCTGATCGGCTCAAACGACTCGTCGGTGGATTGGTCATCATCCATATCCGGGAACCAGGCTGGTGTTTGACCACCTATTCCCAGGTAACAGTGCAGGCTCTCATAAGGACTGCTTGTTTCCAGGTCAAGCATTTCAATTCTTAATCCGAGGGGTTCATCTTCCCCAAACCGGTAAGCATACAGGATACCCAGATCAAAAAACCCGCCACCACCCGGTGGTTCACCTTCCGGCGCAGGGCTGTCGCCTCCCCCTTCCGGTAAGGCAGGTGCTTCTCCAGCGGGTTCACCATCTGGGATGGTCAACTCATCTCCTGGAGCAATTCCTCCACTACCAATCCCCGGATTTTCCTCTTCTATTTGTTCGGGTGAGACCCCAAAATCAGACGCAATAGAATCGAGCGTATCTCCCTGAGAAGCTGTATACGTTTCAGCTGCAGCACTTCCGACATCCCTGGCAGTGATAACGACCGTGGATTGACCGGCTTTCCCTTTACTGGATACTGCCTTTGCAATAATGATGTGATTTCCTTCCGTGACGGGAATCCATGAACCGGAATAGAACAAATTGGTCGGTGAACTCGCTTCAGCAGCGAACCTTTCTCCAATAAGCACATCATCCACCCATATTTCTAGTTTGGATAGGCCCATCTCTTCTCTGGCGGAAGCTTGCAATAGTACCAATTCACCCACGTTAACTTGATCCCGGTTGAGTGGATTCTGGATCAACACCAGCGGACGTGATTGAAAATCGGATGTTCTAGTGGATGAATATAAGTATATGAAGATGGATGCGATGCAAGCAATGAGAAATATGACAAAACCAATCGCTACCCCCCACCAGATATTTGATCTCTTTTTCATTTTTCCCTCCTCAACTGATGGTCACACTGAAACGGGACCAGGCGGACCATGCCCCTGTGTTACCATTTCCATCAACAGCCCTCACCTGCCAGCGGTAGTAGAAACCGCATTCAACCGGCAGGCTCATTGTCTTCCCACTGGTAATGGTGAACACGCTTCCGGACACAGCCTTCCAGTTGTTATCTCCTCCATTGCGCTGTACCTTCACCTCATAGCGGGATATTCCAGAAGGATCTGATACCGGCAGCCAGGTGAGAGATTGGGATGCTTTGCATCCGATGGACAAACCATCTGCAGGTACTGCTGGAGCAGGAGCTAGAGGAGGTGTCGTATCACCGGGCGGGGTGGGTGTAACGCACTCACCTTCAACAGCGATATCGACCTGTTTCTTTTCTTCCCGGCCATCCTGGTGGATGATTGTCAACGAATATCGTTCATTTTTACACAGGCAATCCTGGTAGGAACCATCAAAGGGTTGATCAACACCTCCGAAAATAATTCGGGAAACATTTTCTGCGTGCCATTTGAGGGTCGTACATTCACCCGCTTGAATGGCAGCCGGGTCGGCGATAAATTCTACCAGTGGTCCGGGTATCGTAGGAGTTAGTGTGACCATATCGGTAGGGGTAATGGTCGGCGTGGCTGTGATCTCTTCATCAAGTGTAGGTGTCGGCGATGCTGTGCTGGTTGCCTGTTCTACGCCTATGGTCACCTTGGTTGAATCTGCTGTGCTGGCGTTCCCGGCTCCATCAAAAGCCACTGCCTGAATGACATACGTACCAGAGCCGGGCGGTGAAAATGTATGTGAATAACGGTAAAGGTCTCCCTCTTTGGACAAACCTTCCAGTGAGGTGGATAATTCTCCGTTGATGTGGATCTCCACCTTGGCTATTCCGTTCTTGCTCGCCGCGTGACCTTCAATTTGAATGGGTTGAATCTCTGCGTAGTTTTTTCCATTGACCGGCACATCTATCCAGACGGAGGTACCAATATCCCCAGGCGAATTCGTACACCCGGCAAGGGTTGCGAAAATTACAATCAAACCAATAATGCGGATAAACAATAACCTCATTTCCATAAGGTACCTCCTTGCATCCAATAGGTAGATCGATTACCGGTAAAATATTTTCTTGAATAAGGCAAAAAGCAGGATAAATACAAAAGGAATGAGAATTGTTCCCCCGCACGGGACCAGCTTGCTTAGTGGATTCTCAGTCATTTCCGGTTCTTCATTTTCCTGTGGTAATTCGGTTCCGGCAATAAATGCATCTTCAACAGGTTCTTCCAATATCCATTCATCTTCTTGGATCAACCTTAATTCATCTATTCGAATGGTTGAGTTCAATCTTTGTTCATAATTTCCGAATCCAAAAGCCACACCGGTCACCTTATCCATCTGATCAAATGACTCTCCAGCATTTGCTTCCCAATCGACCCGAAGGAAGTCTTGCCATTTTAGCGTGGTCGTCTTCCATTGGCCGCCAGTATCTGCAATATTCAACCGGTAGACATAAGAGGCTACACCATCCGGCGAGTCGCTGTAAATATCCACATCAAGGGTTGTATTATGGTCAGTGGTGAGATATTGGAATTGGACCCCGTCATAAGAGCTAAAATCCCTTGGTTCAGCATAATTAAGACTGCAGGTTGCCCAACTGGAAGGGGCTACATCCGCTTCAATTAATAATGAAGAAGACCCACCAGATGCTGCATTTCCGTCCATAGTACAGGTCAGTTTGGAGTCTGTTGCCTCGTCATGGTAAGCTTGCCACCCTAATGTTCCATCCGGGATGGTACCCTCAAAATCATCGATCATTCCTTCTGCGTGGGCGATAGCTCCGGGTTCAACCGGCACCTCGGGGATCTGCACCGGAGTATCGTCCGAAAAGATATCCTGTGGATTGTTTGCCTGCCAGCGGTGATAAAAAATATTCAATAATGGAATGAATTCTTCGGTTGCTTTCTGGCTGCCCTGGATGCTGGGATGGTCATCGCCGGATGGATAATACAGGGTATCCCGGGCTGGGATGAGGCGTTCTATCCGTCCATCGATATACCGGTGATGAGCATCCGGAGCCGTAAGGATATTGTGAAAATCGAATACTGCCACATTTGGCAGTGTGTAGTCGTTTTCATCCAACCAGTCGCTGGCCAGCCAGTTTGTAAAAGCGCGGGCATTGGCTGCATATTCGGGATCGCTCAGTGGTGGTTGGGTGATGACGATGAATAGCTTGTCCGGGCGGGTGGCAAAGTACTTCAGGATCTGATTATAGACATACTTGGCATTCCCGACTGTAAGATCGGTTCCTTCCATGGCTGGATCATCCGGGTTGCCTGTTAGTGCGGAATTTGGAAAGCAGGATTTGAACATGATGATCTCATTCTCTCCACCGGGATCGGGAGTGTTTCTGGTGTAGCTGGAGAGCTGTTCAGTTTCATTGAATAACGCATCCATATACCTGGGGGTTTCCGCACTGCTGAACCATTCCAACCAGTTGGGGATGTCTGTCCTGTCGCCGATCGCATCTGGACCCCAGCCATAGTTGGTATCACTGACAAAATAATTGTTGTCCTCCAGCGTTTTTCCCAGGTTGCCATAATCATCCGTCAACCAGTTCTCACCGGTGGAATGATGGATGAAGATCAGTTTCACCGTTGCATCCGGTGGATTGTGGTTGAACCCTTGTTGAGCTGGCATGAAAGGCTTTGCCCCCGTTTGGAGAAATAGTATTATGAAAGCGAATATCAAAACAAAATACTTCCTTGCATGTAGTTTCATTTGATCCTCCCAGATACCATAAGCTAATGCTTAATGAGCTATTCCTCCCGAAAAGCATTGATATTTTGATTATATGAAAGGTGCGAACGAATAACAATAGGGTGTCCGGTCAGAGCGAAGATGCCGGTGTCTTCTCCAGCCCCACCAAAGGGCGAGAGAAACTCCCTATCCTGTAGGAGAGGGTTGGGGTGAGGTTAATCTCAGAGAGGAAGATAATGATATTTACCAGAGGTTATATAATACTGATAACTTATAAAAATGAACACCTTACGTGAAATTGAAAAGCACTTCCAATATTTGCCGCATGAGATGCTGGATATCCTCATTGAGCTTCGTAACCTTGTCACCCGGATCGCTCCGGATGCAACCGAAGTGATCCAACGAAAGGGAATAACCTTTTACCATGCGGAACATGGCGGACCGGTCAGTGCCGGCGTCTGTCAGATCCTGGTCCGCGATAACCACATCGACCTGGCATTCATCCATGGAGCATTCCTGCCTGACCCCCACCATCTATTGGAGGGGAACGGAATCGCCAAACGATTCATTCCAATCCTTTCGTATGATCATGCGCCTTGGGATGATTTGGCTGAAATGATCGACTCATCAGATCGTTTTGATCCGTATACCCAGACATTTCGGCAGAACAACATAGCGACAAGAACTGCTCAGGAATGAAGAACTAAAAAAGATTTTTATCGATCACTGCTAACTCCCTTTGATTGGTTGTAAAGACAAGAAATTAACTATTTAGTCTAAAAAAGTATTTGCGCATCACCAGGATGTTGCTATACTTTTAATAATAATCCATTGCTTGTTGAGCAAATAAGAGGTGAAACCGCATATAGATATGGTTGATATGGAAAAAGGAGGAAATATGAACAGAAGACTTTCTTTGTTGACTATTGTTCTAGTACTTATAGCCTCAGCCATTGCCTGTAACCTGCCAGATGCCGGCAGCCAGATCACCCCCACCGTGGAATCCACCGCCACTATCCCGATCATACCTACATTAACAGAGACACCTGCACCAACCCAGACTTCCACTGCTACACCCGCCCCACCAACAAATACTCCATTGCCATCTCCGACTGTCGTGCTAACTCCATGCGACATAGCGGAATTTGTCATGGATGTTAATTATGCCGACGGTGCTAATGTAAACGTAGGTAAAACATTTACTAAAACCTGGCGGTTGAAGAATATTGGTACTTGCACTTGGGATACAAATTACAGTATTGTGTTCGTTTCCGGGGACGATCTGAACGCCCCGGCTGCGGTTTCGTTGACCGGGTCTGTTCAGCCGGGCAGCCCTGCAGATTTAAGTGTGAAATTGAAAGCCCCCAATTCCAAAGGCACATACCAGGCATTTTTTAAACTGCGCTCTGCTGATGGAACAATGTTCGGGGTCGGTTCGGGTGGTGCAACTGCTTTCTGGGTAAAGATAAAAGCAGTTAATCCCAACGAAATCCCTGTTTTGACCCGTACATTGAAATTGACCAATCCACGCATGCAGGGTGATGATGTTTTATTATTACAGAAACGCCTGATCGATCTGGGATATGTCCTGGGTACGGCGGACGGTGTTTTCGGTCCTAAAACTGATACCGCAGTTCGCGCATTCCAATCAGATAATGGGCTGACAAGCGACGGGATGGTCGGGCAGACTACCTGGGCGGCGCTGTTTAATTAATAAGTTGCCAGCTTTGCATGGTTGTAGAAATAATAAGTTATGTGGCGGGTTCGTTATTGAACCTGCCACATAACTTATTTTGTTCCGTCTAAACTTGATTCAAGGTGCATATGGGAATTGATCGGAGGTTACTGGCAATTAATAATGCCGCCCGGTTGATTTGAGTTCGGATTGATCAGGTAGTATGGCTGAGAATTTTCCAATATTGCCATGAGCACAACAGCGTGATTTTCCCCGGTGCTGAAGGCAAATCCAGGCAGCGAAAGCAGATCAAAATTGAAGTTTCCACCCCGGGCTGTATAGCGTCCTGATACGAGCGCACCATCCACATAAATTCGAATGTATACCGTCCCGGTTCCGGCATTTATCTTTTTTGCATAACCGATCGCTTTGCAATTGGCTAAAGATTGGGTTCCGAAATTACCGGTATGTTTCAAGTCATAGGGATAAATGGGTCTCGGAGTGCTTGTTACGCTGCCCGGTGTATTCGTCTGAGTGGCTGTATTTATTGCCATTTGGGTTTGTGTTGGTGTTACTGTTCTAGTCGGGGTGCTTGTCAACGTTGATGTTGAAGTGGATGTAGCAGTCGGCGAAATTGTATTTGTAATCGTTGGTGTGACTGTGTTCGTTTGTGTAGTGGTTGGTGTTTGCGTACTTGTAGGTACCGATACAGGTGTTGACGTATTCGTTGCAGTACTGGTTGCAGTTAGCGCACCCATTGCACAATTAATCGTTCCACCGGGTTGGTTAGTATTTGGATTGATTAAATAGTATGGTTGTGAGTTTTCAAGGATGGCCATCAAGGTGACGTTGTGATCCTCTCCGGTTGTGAAGTTATAACCGGGCAAGGTGAGCAGATCAAAATTAAAGGCACCGCCTTTGGCCGTGTATTTTCCTGACCGAAGAACATTATCAATGTAAATACGGATATAGACGGTTCCAGTTCCGGCGTCAATTTTCTTCGCATAGCCAATTGCCCTGCAATTAACCGAAGTCTGTGCGCCGAAATTTCCGTTATGTACGAGGTAATAAGGGTAGGGAGGAGCAGGTGTAGTCGTAGGAGGAATCGTTGTGGCAGTCTGTGTCACAGTACCTGTTGGGGTGATGGTGGGGGTAACCGGCACATCATTCAGGATGATCAACCCATCCAGGGTGACATAACTCCCGCTGGTATGGATAAACTCGACAGTATGAAGTGCGCTGGGTAGGGTCGGACTGCTCCATTGCAGGCCGCGATGATCGACAGATGTATGCTGGTTGATTGTTCCATTAGAAATTCCGTCTATGATCACAGTCATTGATCCGGAGTTTGGATTACCGCGATAAAGGATCTTGAAGCTGGTTCCTGAAAATTGGTAGGAGACCCTGTTTGCAATGGAGGCTGAATAATGCTCAGTATTTTGATATTGGCCGGCAACGGCCTGGCCAATCCATCCAGTATATTGAAGCGACGCATCAGCATCATCAATGATTGTCTGGGCTGGATTCAATCCGTTCTGTGATACCTGTTGGGCATAATCATTTAACTGCTGGTTGGGGTATTCGTCGAAGTAGATCGGCAGCGCATCTGTGATCCATATTCCCTGCTGTTGACGTTGAAAGTGAACATGTGTATAACAATCAGTCCAGCCGGTCTTACCGGATGCGCCGACCGGCCAGCCTTGTTCAACGATAGACCCTTCTGTAAGGTAGGTACTCTTCAGATGCAGGTAAAGGGTCGAACTGCCGTCATCATGGGATAAAGTAATGCGATTTGCCAGGTTCCGCAGATCGTACCCGCCGCAGGCTGAATATTGTCCGGTCGAATCGGTTACAGTACCCGTTCGGGCTGCCAGTATCGGCGCTCCTTCCGGGACGGCGAAATCGTAGGCATAATACATCTGGGTGACTTCATGGCTGCCGGTGCTGCCTGCATCATTGCCCCAGCCCTGGCCAAGATAAACCGTATTCCCGAAAGTCCAGGGAAGTTTATAGCCGGTGCCGTTTCCCGCGGCTAATGGAGCCAGCGCGGAGAATCGTTCCACTGGGGCATTCACCTCGGATAATAAAGCAGAGATTTCACTATGCAGTTCAACATTTTCTGATGGCTGGCTGTCATTCAAGGTGAGTGATGCCGCAACCGTGCTGAACACTTCCTGTGTTTCTTTTGAGACACAATTGGCGCACACCAGGCTGATGATGGAACCATCGTGCGGGACGATAATGCGGAAGGCTTTCGCCTCAATATTCGATTCGGTGATGTAGTAAAAGCCAGGATTGTTGGCAAGTACATTGGGGCTTGAGGCGTTTTCAAAGATGATACCAGAATTGACCAATGATTCAGGAAGATCGGCCAAACCCGAAGGGGAATGGGTTTCGATCCACTCCTGGATGGTCAGTTGGTCCGGATTGGTCAGAACAGAAATGGAGATCTCGCTCTTCTCGCCTTCATCGTACTCGCCAAAATGGAAGCTGAGGCTGGAGAGGATGTCTGCTGCCGGTTCCCAGGATTTTGGCTGCAAGTCTGTTGGATACAAAAACCCAAAACCATATTGATCATCCCGATATTCCACATATCCATCCGGAAGAATTGATGTGCTGGTTGTGGTCGGGGTTTCAGTTAAGGCTGGCGGAGATGTGGTCTCAGTGACCTTTGGTGTCGGAAGAATATCTGCCGGAGTTGCAGTGTCTTCAGGTGTTGTTACAGGAACGGTCGGAGAAGGTGTTTCGGATGGGGAAACCGGTGGGGTATCCGTGAGGGTCAGATCTGCCGGGGTACTATCGTCCAATTGACGCGCTGAAACAAGCTCCACTGATAAACCTGCAGAAACCAGCAGAACCAGGCCTAAAAAACCTGCGATCATCGATCTACGCATCAACTTCATTGTTTATTAAAATATCGGCAGATGACAGCTATCCCTGAGATGATAGTACCAAATTAATCATGTGAATCTATGCATGCAGGGAAGTTGTAAGGAAATTGTAATAAAAAATGGCGCGCTCGGTGAGTTCTAACTTCGGGGAGGCTGCGCACACACAGGAGCAAACGGAGACATATAAAACCCATATTCCGTGACACAAGTTGGAATATGGGCTTTATGAAAAGATGCTTTGTTTATTTGGTTGCTAGAATAAATAGATGCAAAAGTGGGTTCAGTCGATCATGTTTTCAATTCCACCAATAATACTTATCTTCTTATCCTGGGCACCATCACTAAAGCGGAAGCTATATTCATTGGGTAATAACTCCATGTTCTGGATGAATGGTTTCCAACCACCGGCATAATATTTCACACAATTACCGCTTACAGAATTGACCAGGCCGGTTTGGAAAATTACAACAGGATCGATCACAGCATCCTGCGGCTTATCATTCGAACTGCCTGCGTATTTCATGCGGAAACTATAACTGTTTGGCAATAATTCCTTGCTTACTGTGCCTGAAGCTGTCACTCCAAAGTCTTTCCAACCACCGGCATAATATAGTACAGTTCCAGTATCGAGTGGATTACCTGCATGATCAATCAATTCTACAGTTACATTTATGGTTTGGAACACAACCGTTGTGTCAAGCGCGATATCCTGTGATTTGTCATTTGAACTACCAGCGTACTTCATACGGAAGCTATAGCTGTTAGGTAATAACTCCTTGCTGACTGTGCCTAAAGTTGTTATACCAAAATCTTTCCAACCACCGGCATAGTAAAGTACCGTTCCATTATCAAGAGGATGTCCAGTATGGTCATTTAATTGAACAGTTGCATTCAATGTCTGAAATACGACTGTTGAATCCAGTGCAATATCTTGTTGTTTATCATTCGAAGCCCCGCCATATTTCATGCGGAAACTGTATGTATTTGGCAATAGTTCCTTGGTAGCCAATCCATCCAAAGTTGTTCCAAAGGGCTGCCAGCCGCCTGCGTAATAGAGTACCGTTCCTGTATCAAGATAATTACCGGTGCTATCTAAGAACAGGGTAGTAACATTGACTGTCTCGAAGGTCACAATTGAATCACTGGAGATATCCTGGGATTTGTTCAATACTCCTCCGGCATACTTCATCCGAAAGGTTAGCGTGCCTTTTGAGCTCGGGATATCTGTGTTCATTAATCCGTTGACGTCTGTGCTTCCAGGGATCGCTTTCCAACCGTGATCATAATACTGAACTGTACCGCCAGCTAATCCCTGACCGGTACTATCCAAAAACTTGATGGTGGCTGTCTCCGCATTAGGGCAGGCAACACCTGTTCCGGTAACGTATGGGATTGAATATAACCAAATTTGGAACCCTTCACTTTGAGGTTCGCAAAGGTCATTGTTTTGAAAGAAGAACACTTGAAGTTGAGTTAATTGGGTAAATGTCTCCGGTACACTCCCGCTCAAAAGATTATCATTAATAAAAAATGAGGAGAGATTGGTCAATTGGCCAAGCTCAGCAGGGATTGCATCACTAAACTGGTTATAGCTTATATCCATTACCGAAAGATTGGATAAATTTCCTAATTCAGGCGGGATAACACCGCTCAGTTGGTTATTGGACATAGTGAGATTGGTCAAGTTAGTCAGGTTACCAAATTCAGATGGGATGCTTCCGGTTATTCCGTTATAGTCGAGACCAAGGACTAAGAGACTTGCGAGATTCCCTAATTCTGTAGGAATTGTTCCGCTCAAACCTGTTGAAGATAGGTCGAGATCGGTTAAATTAACAAGATTGCCTAGTTTTGGCGGAATGCCTCCGCTAAAATTATTTGAACTGAGCCATAAATAAGTAAGATTAGTGAGGTTACCGATTTCAGGTGGGATGTTACCGGATAGTTGATTCAAACTCAAAAATAATTGTGTGAGATTGGAAAGGCTACCCAATTGTATCGGAATGGATCCTGTCAGATAATTTACATGAAGGTCCAGAATATTTAGAGCCGGTAAGTTTCCCAGTTCTGGAGGTATCGTTCCGGTCAATTCATTGCTTCCTAAATATAGCTCTGTCAGGTTGGTTAGGTTGCCGATTTCCATTGGAATTGAACCAGTCAGGGTATTCATCATCAGATTAAGTATATTAAGATTGACCAAACTTCCGATCTCGGGTGGAATGCTACCGGTGAGATTGTTTTCTCGCAGGTTGAGACTTACTACATTACCATCTTCACAGGTAACCCCGAACCAATCGCAGGGCGAGTCTGTTTCTAGCCAATTCGTATGATCGATCCAGGACGTTCCATTGGTACTTAAATAAAACATCTCCAGAGCATCGCGTTCACTAAGCTGATCTGCCTGGTAATTCTGATGAATAGTGGATGCCAGAACGGTGTTGACACCTGCTCCGGATGCAAAAAAGCTGATGGTTAGTAAAATGGCAAGAATTAAATAGCTGAATTTCTTGATTCGCCTGTTCATATAACCCTCCATTGAATGATTTATTTAATGATAAGAGTGAAAATTATTGGTGTCAAATGAATTATCGAGAGATGTCATCAATAAATCGTCTTCTCTTTTTAATGTTCCTGAGTGTATCACGAAAACTAGTGGAAATTAGAAAACAGCGACCTGCGGTCAAATGACGCGCTCGGTGAGGACACCGGCGTGAACGGAGGAATATATCTAATTTTGGATATTCATTGAATTTGCTCCGGTAATATAATTTACAACTTTAATAATCTGCTCTTCTAAGTCAGTTTTCCCCCAATCCGGTTTATTTTCAACTACTGTGAGTGCTATTTTTACCTTATCTGGATTTTCAATGGATAAATCGTTTTTCACGATCATTTTATAATAATCAGAAAATATATTAGTTGTCCTTTCCAAGGAATAAGAAGGATGAACTTTTTTAACACTTAATCTAAATGTTTCGTAATCTATATAATTTTCAATTTCTCGACCTTGTGTAATCCAGACTATCCCCCCTTCAGTCTCAATTTCATCAAAAATTCTTTGTTTTGTTTTATTAATTCTTTTTCCCGCATTATCTTTATCACTATCAATGATAATGATCACATTACGATTCAATCTTCTGAGAGAAATAAAATTATCTACCCTTTCACATTCGATTATATCTTTTGGTGTTGTATGACATAATAATCTACCACCATAAAACATAATTGAATAATGAATACCTTCTATTAGGTTAGGGTTTTTTCGATTAATCCAATAATTAACTAGAATTCTATCTGATGGTCCTTCTACCCAAATTATTGAATTAGCTTGCATTAAGTCAGATGCTTTGTATCCTATCTCAGCACAAGTGCTATATTTTTCATGATCTGTTTTTATATGCCTTATTCTTGTACTACCATTTATCAACTCCGCATGGAAAATATTTGCATTTGAGTAATCTAAGAATGTTGATGAGTGGGTGGTAATAATATATTGATTATCCGTGTTTTCATCCAAGTACTTTATAAATTTCTTCTGCAAGGTAGGGTGTAAATGTACTTCAGGTTCATCAATACACACTAAAGCATTATTTAGAATTGTAGCTGAAGAAACCATGATTATTAGTTCATGAATTCCTGTGCCTAAATTTTCTAGAGGTAAAATTTTATTTTGATGATGTACGAGAATTGTTCGTTTATCATTTGGAATTTCTATTTTCACATCGTTTATTCCTGTTACATCTTGAAGAAACCCATTAATTTTCGCAAATTTATCTTTATCTTGGTTATACTGTTGCGGATCAATAAGAACGGGATTTTGCAATCGATTTAGTTTTTCGATTAAACCTGTACCGCTATTATCCCAATTTGGATTTTTTGTATCTGGTTCTCTAATTTCCCTATTTGCATAAATAATTTCGATTTTAGTCTGTACAAATTGTGCAGGAGAGATTCTACTAATTATGGAACTAACCGTTTTAATTACGTCTCCACCCCTCATTCCAAGCATTTCACTTTGGATATTCTCCCAATCGATAGGGCTTAAGGATTTATCTTGAATTACTGTATTTATGTAATCTGGAGATAATTTTATGAGATTATTTCATTCTGTCTGATAAATAAACCAATTTTCATCCTGGTTTAAATTTATACTTTTTGTTGTTAGAAGTTTAATAGCTTTAGCCTTAATTTCAGGATTAAATTTATCAAAACTTTCTATTATTTTTTGATAATTCTCTCCACCTTTCATCATACACAACCCAAAAATTATTTTTCGGTTATCATCAAGCTTATATTTTTCTAGGTTTACAATTTTTGAAAATGTCTGTCCACTTTTTATACTTTCGATGAATATTCTATATCGTATGTTGATAAAATTTAATATGTTGGATTTTTCAGTATTGTTCTGGCCAATGATAATATTTAGTTTTGACAGTGGTCCGAAATATTGAATTTCATCCCCGAAACCTCTATAACCACTTAAAGCAATTCCTTCTATCATAATTCCCCTCCTGAAATTGTTCTATCTTAATATTATCGTTCACACCAGGTTATGATCAGCCCCCACGAATTTGTACAGAGGGTACACCGGGCACATTCTTTATCCTAGGTCTCGCTGTTAATGCTGGTCTTCTCTTGCTTACAGATAGACCTCGCTTTACGGTAAATTACATAAAACTATTTATACAATAACGCTTCGATATTCAGCAGGTTGTTCGCCAGTGCAGCCAGGGTGGTTTTGGCTGCCCCGATGTTGGTGTCTATAGCGGTGATGGCTGTTCCCAGCCGGGCAGACATGTTTTCGGCAAGCGCGGCATCCACCGGTGCAATGGCAGCTTTCAAATTCTCCAAGCGTTTGGGGGTATCCACCAGGGCAACCTTCGCTCCTGAAACATCGGCATTCGCCAGGGCAACCTGTGCCGCCTGGATCTCGCTCATCGCGCGCAGTAATTCAACGTGGGTAAGGGCAGCCGATAATTCAGTCTGTAGATCGGTGTTTTTACTTTTCAAATCGGCGATCTGCGAGTTTGCAGTGGTCAGTTCACCGCTTAGAGTGCTCGCCTTTTTGTCCAGGTCGGCTGCCTGCAGGCTGATAGCTTTATAAGAAGCATTCAGCGGCTGGAAGCGCACAAAGTGATCCGTTAAAAAACCGGCCAGGAAAAGCAATACCACTACGCCGAGTCCGATCAATCCCAATCGCAGCCACCTTGGCATTTTACGGGGTGGCACGGGGGTGGCGGTGGTTTCTACAGCTTCAGCTTCGGGTGTCTTTACCTCATCAGGTTGGGTGGGAGTTTGTTCTGTTTCCATCGAATTCCTCTTCTTTCAATTTGGCGTGAATGCATGCCGGTATGTAGTTTGATTTTACAGCGGTAGACCATGCAGCGCAAATGATATTACCTAGGGGCAAGCCTACTTAATTGCCTTGACGGGGTGAGGGGGTATAGTATGCCTCCCGGCCAAGGCTTTGACCTGGAACATAACGGACAAGGAATCAAGTTCTGTTTATATACATATTTTCTAACTTTTCAATCAAAACACACTATTGCCGCGCTTGTATAGCTTTAGCAAGAAGCTCAATCAATTCTTTATCTCTTATATATTCGAACAGTTTCGAATTAATATGATCCTTTGAATCTGTCCACGGGCCATCTTTCCGCCGTTCCTCGGGTTCATCCAAGTATCGAGGAATAATGTGGGCATGCAAAGTTGGATCTGAATTTCCCATAATCGCATAGTTAATACGATATGCACCGGTTACTTCAATCAATGCATCTCCGATCAATGCCATATCACATAAAAATTCTGTTTGCCTTTGTTTGTCTAGCGAGTTAAGACTATCTACTACTGGATCGGATTTAAGAATGGAATAACCACGTAAATATTGCATCCCGCATAATACAACCTGGCCTGACATAACTTTGCAAACATAGGCAGAATTCGTTAGAACTCTTGCTGCTACATCTTTTCGGTGGGTATTTAACATAATGAAAGCTAATCATCCTTTCTAATGGAACCTGGCGGATGCGTATCCAACTCCAGGACAGCGGTATTTCTAATGTGAAAGATCCTGACACTATCCTTTCAGAAGCTCCAATTCACAAACATCATGCAGATACATGCTTCCCCTAAACATGGTTTCTTCCTTCCCAACTTTTTTGAATCCGAACTTTTCCAGTAATCTTTTACAATTGCTATTTTCGATATAAACAATGCCAATTATTTTATTTACTTCCATATTGTTTCGGGCAAATTCAATAATCGCCTCTACGGCTTCTGCCATATATCCTTTTCCGTTATACTGCTGCATCAGCTCAAAGCCTATTTCAACTTCATTCTTTTTTCTATCCCAATTATGGAATCCACAAGTGCCCATTTTTTTATTTTCAAGTTTGTCAATGAGTACCCACCTGCTTTGATTTCTTGGGTCTTTCATATTGTAAAATTCAATCAGGTCATCAGCCTGTTCAATATCTGTCATAGGTTCTTCGTCATACAGATATTTATTAATAAAATCATTTTGGAATTCTTCGAAAATAAATTCCCGGTCATTCTGATCAATGCTCTTTAAAAGCAAACGCTTTGTTTCAATATTCACAAACATGATCCCTCCAATAATTACTATTATGCGCCGAAGATGTCTCCCGAACGGCAGGTGTTATCGGCAAGGGCGGAATTTTGCGGAAGAAGCCACCAGATGCTGAATCCAATTTTTGGAGCCACTTCCCCGAAAGTGTGGGCGAATGCCCGCACTTGTCCGGTGCACGCGGTGTTAGGCGTTTTACTCGGGAAATGAACATAATCTGCAATTCCCGAGCTTCTCGATTTTTCAGTGTTACTCTGGCTCTACCCTTCAAAGCACTGAAAGTATGGCGCATGGGGAAAATACCTTTGCACAACGGCAGGACAAATCGACCAAGCAAGCTGAACAAAAACATGCGTTTGGTTCGAACCCTTTACACTCCATGCATCTACGATTGCACAAGCTGGCTCTCGCCTCTTATGAAATGAGGCGTAATGCAATCCTAACCAACTTTCATTGCACTTTTTTGAATGATAAATAATATCTCCTTTAAGATTATCTAGCTGTGATATGGTTGTTGACCACTGTCCTAATATTTCTTGCGGGGTATAGTTTGCGGTGTAGTCAATATTTTTACATAGAACCGTGTGCTGACTAAAACAATCACTCACAACACTATTGGCTGGGATTGGAGGCATTATTTGTCTAGCGAGATATTCTCCGCCAAACAATAAGAAAAGAAGATCCACGAAACCCACCAAAACGATCAGGGCGAAAACCCTGTTGAGAATATGTCGCGACTTTGATTTCATCGAAAAACTCGTTTTCCACCTAACTAGTGGATATACTGCAAAAATGCCGGGAAATAACCCCAATGAATACCTGATCCACGTTCATTCTACAATGTATTCGTGATTGATGCTATCGGAATATTGATGGAACCATAAATAAAACCCCCAACCGGCGTTGCTAGGGGCTGGGGGTTATAGTTGGTTCACCGACCAGGACTAGATTTCATCCACAGTTTTAGGGGAATCTGGAACTAGCAAAAGTTTACCATACCAATTTAGTTGGGGTATTTAACGTAGTGTTACGCGATTATTATAAAGAGAGATTTGGTTAATTTCCAATTTAGATAAATATTAAATTGGAAAATCCGTAATAATTAATTCGACCCATTTCGTTAGAAATGAGTCGAATTAATTAGTTCATCAGAGATTTCTAAATAAATTCCCTGAGAGAGTCCAAACGATTTTTCTCCAAGTGAGACTGCTCCTGAGGAAGGTCAATAGTTTTTACAACATGCCTGTTGAAACAGTGATTGATACCTTTCATGCGCGGGCAATCATTGCAATGAGAACATTCAGAGCAATTGCCTTTTTCCAGGACCCTTTTGATTTTTACTGGTTTCAATTTCCACCATTAAATAATTTTTATAATTTTGTTTTGAGGACTTTCCAGGCTTCAGTTGAAAATTCTTCCAGCACCTTTGCATCTTGAGGGGTATAGTCAAGAACTTTATTACCAACACCAATGACCAATTTAACTTTACCGTTTTCAAAAACCGGAAGATTCATATGCTTTCTAATATTTACATGCCCTTCTGGATAACCTTTTTTGGTGGGTTTGACCAAATTTTTGTAATCATTGGTGATCACTGCTTTACGCTCACGTACAGCATCACCCCATAATCCTGTATCGGTGAGCTTATACACGATAGGTTTGTCAATTGTTGCACAATTTATCATGGCGGAATTCGACCATCCGATCATGGTAAGCACATCTTCTGTAACATTCATGGTTGCAAAGTACGAAATTGTTGAATCAGTTAATGAGCATGCTTCACGTGTCATTACATCTTTGAACTCTGCTAACGATTTGTCCTTGGATATCATTAGTCTTTCTACTGCTTTTTTTGATTTCTATTCCATAAAAACCTCACTTTCCTTTTTAAATAGAATCAAATGATTTGACTTACGAAATAAATATATGAATTTGAAATCGTTATTACAATAAATATTTCATTAATTATGCTTGAATTTAAATCTTGAATTAATTAATTAAAAATTTATGAGTTTAGAACGAAAACAAAATTTTTATATTATTAACCAAGGTACGGAGGTAACTTAGTCCAGGTCACACTCCGAGTTATTATCATTGGAGTGAAATAGAATGGGAATTCTTCTAATAGAAGAGTTGAGAGCAGCCTTTTCCAATGCGCATTCTAGGCTGTCTTGATTAACTTTTGTTCTCCTTACATTAAATTGTTCAGCCTTATAAAGCTCTCCTGTGGGTAACGGAAACTGGAACCTTAAACAAAACCCCCCAGCCGGCGTTGCTGGGGGTGGAGGGTGTAGTAGGCTCCCCGACCAGGACTCGAACCTGGAACCTAGCGGTTAACAGCCGCTCGCTCTGCCAATTGAGCTATCGAGGAAAGCGAACAAATTATAAGTTCAAGCCGGGTGGATGTCAAGGAAAAGGTCTGCAAAGGAACTTCTTTTTACCACACATCAGATGAATCTCCTTCCACGCTCCGGTTACTGCATCCTCCTTTTTATTGTATAATTCCATAAGAATTCTGGAGGGCACATGGAAATAAATTGGTATGGTCATTCCTGCTTCCGCTTAAGCGAGCGGGGTATGGCAAGCATTGTTACAGATCCATATGATTCTAAAGTGATCGGTTATGAGCCGCTCAAATTAAAAGCGGATATTGTTACAGTCAGTCATGATTCCCCCGGGCACAACTTTACTTCTGCCGTAAAAGGCACAGTGAAAGGTGATCCCAAGGTCATTACCGGGCAGGGTGAATACGAGATTGGAGAAGTTTTCATCACCGGCATTCAGACCGATGGAGTAAGTAAAAAAGTCCCGGGTGAGATCAAAAACACATTATATGTTTTTGATTATTACGGCCTCACTGTTGCCCACATGGGTGATATGGTCCGGGTTCCCACCCAATCAGAAGTGGAATCGCTCGGCCCGGTCCACATTGCGCTCATCCCGGTGGGTGCAGGCGGCAGCCTGAACGCAGCCAAAGCTGCTGAAGTGGTCAGTCTGCTGGAACCGAATATTGTGATCCCCATGCATTTTGCCACTGAAGCATCCACAGCTGAACTGGAACCATTGAGCAAGTTCATCAAAGAGATGGGTCTTACAACTTATGAGACCACTCCTTTCTTGAAGATCACAAAATCCTCCCTGCCGGAAGAAACAAAAGTGTACGTTTTGGAGTATGACCGAAACCGAAATGGCAATATCTGAACCGGTAAAACTCATCATGACCTGGGACATAGCCCCCACCAAAGAACGCGAATATTTCGAGTTTGTGGTGAGGGAGTTCATCCCGGGTCTGCAAAATATGGATCTCGAGATCAGCGAAGCCTGGGCGACTTCATTCGGGAACCGCCCGCAAATTCAGGTTGGGGTAAAGATGCCGGATTATGCCAGGCTGCAGCAAATGCTCAAATCCAAAGAGTGGAACGACTTGCATGAGCAGCTTCTGGAATATATTGTTAACTATAACCAGAAGGTTGCGCGTTTTCTGACCCGTTTTCAATTCTAAATGACAATCCATCCCGCTACCTCACACCTGCTGGCATGGTATGCGCAGAATGCCCGCAGTCTGCCCTGGCGTGAGTCCAAAGATCCATACGCAATCTGGATCTCGGAGATCATGCTGCAGCAAACCAGGGTCGAAACGGTCATCCCTTATTTTCAGCGTTGGGTGAAACAATTCCCTGGCTTAACCACGCTCGCAAAAAGTGATCTGCAGGATGTGCTGGTAGCCTGGGAAGGATTGGGATATTACTCGCGTGCCCGAAATCTGCACACAGCAGCCAGGCTTGTCGTGGATAAGTATGCCGGCAATATTCCGGAAGAGTATGAACAGCTCATTCAGCTACCAGGAATTGGTCACAGTTCTGCAGCGGATATTCTTTCTGTAGCGTTTGGAAAAGACCTGGCTGCCCTGGATGGCAACATTAAACGGGTGCTGTCCCGGCTGTTCAACCTGACTTTATCCCTGGAAACACCTGAATTTACCAAAACTTGTTACCATCTTTTGGATCAACTCCTGCCCGCAGGTAAAGCCGGGGATTTCAACCAGGCGATGATGGACCTGGGAGCAAGTATTTGCCTGCCTAAGAATCCTGCCTGTACAGATTGCCCATTACGAAACGATTGCCAGGCTTACGTTGCAGGGGTCCAAAACCTGCGCCCGGTCCGGAAAACAAAGAAAGAGATTCCTCATTACATTGTGACTGCCGGTGTGATCATGGACAATGATGAACAACCTGAAAAAGTGCTGCTTGCCAAACGACCTGCCAATGGCTTACTGGGCGGCATGTGGGAATACCCGGGTGGGAAAGTGCAGGCCGAAGAGTCGCTGGAAGAGTGCCTTTCAAGGGAATTAATCGAAGAACTGGGGATCGAAGTCAGCGTTGGTCACAATATTGGTGTTTATAAACATGCTTATACCCATTTTCGGGTGACACTGCATGCGTATAGTTGTACAATATCTGCTGGTGAGCCAAAACCGATCAGTGCAGACGAGATCAAATGGGTGAACACTGCTGACCTTCACTCATATCCCATGGGAAAGCTCGACCGGCTGGTCACCAATACGATCCTCGCAGCAATGGTCAAGTAATTTAATCTCACCCGATGAACCCAATTGTATAATGGTGGTGATGAATACAAACCATCCAGAATGCCAGGCGTTCGCATTTGAACGGGATGAAATGGTGGATCTGCAGATCCGGGGCAGGGGAATATCTTCTCCCGGTGTTCTTGCAATGATGAAACAAATTCCCAGGCACTTCTTTGTACCCGAAAACCTTAGGAAAGCTGCCTACTATGACTGCCCGTTACAGATCGGGTACAACCAGACGATCTCTCAACCTTATATCGTGGCTTTGATGACAGACCTGCTGCAGCTCACCGGAAAAGAAAAGGTGCTGGAAATAGGAGCCGGCTCGGGGTATCAGACTGCCATACTGGCGGAGCTGGCTGATCATGTGGTTTCACTGGAACTGGAAAGCCACTTCGTCAAACCGGCACAAAGCAAGCTAACTGAATTGGGAATATTCAATGTCAGAATTTTAAATATAGATGGAAGCGGCGGTTATGCAGATGAAGCTCCTTATGACCGGATTATTGTGACTGCCGGGGCTCCAGCCGTGCCGCCGCTTTTAATGGAACAACTTGCTGCGAATGGAAGGATGGTCATACCAGTTGGTGACCGGGTGACCCAGGTGCTTCAAATATGGAAGAAGGACGCCGATGGGCATCCTTCGTGTGATGAACATATTTCTGTAGTTTTTGTTCCGCTGCGCGGAAAATTTGGCTGGTTTTAGCCTTATGATCTGCCAATGGTGACCATGACCACCGGCCGGCGGCGGGTTTCGCTGTTTATGAATGTGCGGCTGATCTGTTCGATCTCACCCCGATCTTTACTGCCGATGCGTTTGATCGTTTCGATCACCTTTTTTCTCAGCCCGGCATATAACTCGTTGTTTTCCCGCGGTGAAATGAATCCGCGGCTCACAATTTCGGGTTCACCAAGCACTTCACCGGTAAACCGGTCCACATTTACGTTGATCAGAACGATGCCATCTCTTGAGAGGATCTCGCGTTCCCGCATGATATCTTCACTGACATCGCCCACCCCGGATCCATCCACATAAACATAACCTGCAGGTACCTTTTCTGCCAGCTTCATACCTTTTTCAGTGATCTCGATTATCTGGCCATTTTCTGTGACCAAAATATTATTTTCATCTATCCCTATTTCCTTGGCCAGGAGCGCATGCTGCTTTAGCTGACGCAGCTCCCCATGGATGGGGATAAAATACTTTGGCCGGACCAGGTGTAGTAATAGTTTCATCTCTTCCTGGCTGGCGTGCCCGGAAACATGGACATTGGCGATGGCTTCATAAATAACGTTAGCGCCATGTTCAAAGAGGCGGTTGATCATACGGTAAATACTTTCTTCATTTCCCGGGATGGGATGGGATGAAAGCACGATCGTATCACCTGTTTTGATATCAAATTGGCGATTCGTACCCATGGATAATCTACCAAGAATGGAAGAGGGCTCTCCCTGGGAGCCGGTGCACATAATGACTACATCCTTACCCGGCATGTTCAAAGCCTGTTCGATCGGGATCTGAACACCTTCCGGTATATCCAGGTATCCAAGTTTGGTAGCCATCTTGGCATTATCCACCATGCTGGTGCCAGCGAAGGCGAGCTTGCGCCCGAATTCATTGGCTACATTTGCGGCCTGCTGCATACGGCTGATGAGAGAGGCAAAAGAAACGATGATGATGCGGTCTTTTGCTTCGCGGAACACTTTCCGGAATGCTGCATCGATGACTTTTTCAGAAGGCGTCCAACCGGGACGTTCTGAATTGGTTGAGTCAGATAGAAGAGCAAGGACGCCGCGTGATGAGAAATCTGCCAGCTTGGCATAATCACTCGGCCAGCCATCAACCGGAGTGTGGTCAAATTTGTAGTCGCCGGAATGGACGATCAATCCCAAAGGAGTATTTATACCTAACCCGACGCCGTCCGGTATGGAGTGGCAGACGTGGAAGAACTCCACCTTGAATGGCCCGATTTGCACTGTATCGCCGGCATGGACTGTGTTCAGTACCGCCCGGGAAGCGAGGCCATTTCTGCCAAGTTTCACTTCCACCAATCCGCGGGTCAGCGGAGTGGCATAGATGGGAGCATTGATCTCTTGCAACACGTGATGAATGGCACCGGTATGGTCTTCATGACCATGGGTGATGATGATCCCATCCACTTTATCTTTTTTATCCAGCAAATAGCTGAAATCAGGGATGATGTAATCGATCCCCAGCATATCATTTTCCGGGAACATTAGCCCGGTATCCACGATCAGTATCCGTTCGTCGTATTCATACGCCATCATATTCTTGCCGACTTCCCCCAAGCCGCCAAGCGGAATAATCCTTAATTTTTTATCTTTCATTTTTTCCTTATATTAACAAAACACCCTGGCATTCTGCCGGGGTGCGATTTTCATTATCAAACAATAATTGCTTACACCACTAGCAATGATAGAAATTCTATCATGAGGGTATATGACTGTCAAAGCACTTGAAGCAAACAAATAACTTGACTCTATAATACCACAGGTAGGCAATACCTACCCACTTTGAGATTCTACAACAGGCTCAGCAACAATGATCAACCTGTGGGTGTTGCTGCGTTTTGGCCAGCAAGTAACCAATGTCAGACGTTCATCCCCAGTCCGAGTAATCCACTTAGCGTTTTCTTTCCTGATATCCAGGGATACATCCCTTTCCTGAAAAATCTGTTTATCCACGATCTTATATTCAAAAGTGACCTTGCCTGAAAAAACATAGATGATATCGCCGATTTCCAGATCGATCAGATGCCCGAATACTTTGCCGTATTCATTGTGGTGACCGCCAATTACAGTATTGCCGATCATACCCAGGGGAGCTGAATTGGTCTGCCAACCGGCTGCGAGCTCATCCGGAACTTTCCACTGTTCAAACCACTCATCCCTCAATTCCAATGATGAGTAAGTAGAGGAAAGAATAGGCGCATCAAGGTGAATTGCCGGTATGATGATTCTGTCAGGAATATAACCATCTATGATCTGTGTTGGCATTGGTGGGGCATTTACCTCTTCCGGATTTACCAAAATTTGGTTTTCAGCCGGAGGGATGATCCTGGCATCGGGTGTTATTGATTCTAATGGAGAAAATTGATCCCCATCTCTGTTATTGGACCCCGAAGAATTTGAAGTGGAAAATTTATTGGAAAGGTTATGTTCCAATTGATAAGTTGCCAATAAATCAGGGAAATCTACAAAGATATTCAAAATGGCAATTGTGGTGATCAATACTCCTGTAGCGATTAAGAAAATGCTTTTTTTACTTTGCATGACTACCACTTTATTTTTAATTTTCCGGAAGGACGAGATTTGATCATCCTTCCGGAAAATTATTTACAGAACTATTAATTAATTTCCAGGTTTATTATTTAAGTTTTGAAGATAAACCGTGAGTTAGAAATGCCATTCCGAGAAAAACGAAGCCGAGGTTCAAGAACACCGAGCTTAGCGGCATATTGGAGAATGGGTTGCTAAAATCAGCTCCGGTGACAGGGATCAAAACTTCCTGGGATGGATCTACTGTTGCAGCAAGTGTTGCAAAGAACCTTGTCTGACGGGTTGCAGTTGGATTCTGACCGGTTGTCCCGGGTTTAGTAGGGGTTGAAGTGGGGTCATCTCCCGATATTTTGGTTGCAGTGGTTGTCCCGGTAATTGCACAGGGGCTGTTTGGACTGGTAGTGCTGCTGAGAGATTGGTTGCTTTCTCCATCATTCCAGGAGACGGTAATCGTGCGGTAACCACCGGCAACAGTAAAGTTGTAACTACTATTGGCAGGAATAGTTGCGCTGCCAGGACCAGGTCCACTTGAGAATGACCAGCCCACATTGACGGAGAATGCGTTTGGATTTGTTATTGTCCACAATTGCTGTCCTTCAACACACTGCCAATCAACACTGAGGCGTTTGAATGAAACCTCAGTAGCTGTAGGAGTGGCAGTATCAGTGGGAGTGGCTGTATTGGTCGGAGTGGCAGTATCGGTTGGTGTGGCAGTATTAGTCGGAGTAGCAGTATCCGTAGGAGTAGCTGTAACTGTAGCAGTTGGGAGATCTGTAGGAGTATCTGTTGGAGTCTGAGTAGAGCCGATTACCTGGGTTGCTGTAGGTGTAGATGTTTCTTCAACTTCGGTAGGTTCTTTGGTTTCAGTCTCTTCTACTTCAGTTGGCTCCTGAGTTTTTGTTGCATTAGGCGTTTTTGATGGCTCAGATGTTTTAGTTGGATCTTCCTCATCAACACCACCGCATCTGGGATCATTCTCACCAGAAATTTGGAAATCACCAGCGTGGTTATCATGGCCATTCCAACCATTCGCATCTACATTAATAGCATGAGCATTTCCAGGATTTCCAGGTGGTACATGACAGATCCACACTTTGTGGTCCCCGCCACCGCTCGTGTTTTGACTCGATGCATATACTGTTTGATTCACTGTTGACAATAGAATGCCAATAATTAAACTAAGCACGCCAGCAGAATAAGCAAAGGATGCCAGTTTTCTAAAAAACTTTGAATAATTTGTCTTCATAGTAAAGCCTCCAAAATTAACTAAATAGTACCAATAAGATATTATTAGTCCTATTATATAGAAGAATGAACTAAGAGTCATTGACCTAAACCACAAATATCGATTTTGTATAAGGATTGGTTGGGGATAATCTTAGATTAGTTATAGGTTAGGTTTCTCTGGGAAGGATGATCGGGGATAAACTGCCATCAGGATGAAATATTTTCATTTCCAGTTGATAAGCAGTCGATAATATTTCGGGTCGTAGTACCTCTATAGGGGATCCATTTGCCTGAATGCAACCATCCACCAATAGTGCAATGTGATCTGCATAACGCGATACAAGGTTCAGGTCATGTATGGCCAGCACAACCACAAGAAGATCTTCTTTTGTCAATTTCAAAATTAAATCCAAAAGATTGATCTGATACTGGATATCCAAATGGGTTGTTGGTTCATCCAATAGCATGACCTTGGATTCCTGGGCAATTGCCCTGGCTAATAATACTCTTTGAGCTTCACCACCGGATAGCTCTCCTATCCTCCGTTCAGCCAAAGGTAAGGTATCAGTGCGCTGCATAGCCAGCTCAACAATTTCAATGTCCTTTTTAGAGAATTGACCAAACCAACCTGAATATGCAGTTCGGCCCATTAATACCACTTCACGAACAGTGAACGCAGAAGGCAGGTTCCTGGCCTGGGGAATAACAGAAATCAGGCGGGCTCTTTCCATTGAATTCACTTTTGATATATCAAATCCATTAACAGTCACCCGGCCATTTGAAATCGGGACGATTCCGGATGCCGTCTTGATCAGGGTTGACTTACCAGCCCCATTTGGGCCAATCAACGCGGCAATTTCACCTGGTGAAAAGGAAATCGAAATTTCCTTTAATACCTGGCGATTGTGATATCCAGATGAAACCCGGTCAAATGTGAGAGTATAGTTTTCTGTCGACATGTCTTTTACCAGAATGCCTGCTGTTTCGAGCGTCGAAGTATCCACAGGAAAAATGGAGCACCTACAAGCGCGGTGATAATTCCGAGAGGTACCTCTTGCGGAGGAATTAGAATTCTTGCAATAACATCCGTAACCAGCAAAACACCAATCCCACCCACAATGGATAAAGGTATCAGCTTGCGATAGTCACCTGTCCATAAGATGCGAACCATATGAGGAACGATCAACCCAACAAAACCGATGATCCCGGTGAAAGCAACAGCTGATGCAGCAGCCAATGAAGAACCAATAATGATGATTGTTTTTACCTTTTGAACATTCAAACCCAGCTGAGAAGCCTGTTCTTCTCCAAATTGCATCACATTCAGAGGATGACCGGAGATCAGTAACAAAACCAAACCAACCACAGTATAGGGGAGCATCGCAAGGACAGGTTCCCATCCGGTTATAGCGGATCCGCCCAACAACCAGATGATTGCCCGCCTAAGCTCATTTTGCGATTGGATCATAAGGTACGATGTAAGAGCAGTGCAAAAACTGCTGATGGTCACACCAGCTAGTAACAAGTTAGTCGTTGGTACAGTTTTACCGACCCGAGCAAGGATATATACAATAAGTACAGTAATCAGACCAGCGATAAAAGCCATAAATGGAATTGCAAAAAATCCAAAATACTCCCTTGGCCAATGGGTACTCATGGCAATGATTGCCCCAAGTCCTGCTCCAGAAGCGACCCCAATCAGGTATGGATCGGCCAATGGATTTCGGAACAATCCCTGGTAAGCAGCTCCACTACCTGCCAGGGATGCTCCGGTTAATGCGATAAGTACAGTTCGGGGAAACCTTAACTCGAATAGAATGGTTTCAAAAGAAGCTGGCCAAGTAAAAATGAGATGAAACCCCGGAATTTTTCCGAGAAGCATTCGAAGCAAGTCTCCAATTGGAATCGAAACGGATCCCACCGCCAGGCTGAGTAAAACAGCACAGAATGCCAAAATAATAGCCCAAACCATTGGTGAGATCTTAAATTTCACAACCAGTTCCTTCTCCGTCTATTGGTTTATTAAGAGCTTTGAAAGCTGTTCAAGCGCATCTACAAGTCGTGGCCCTGGCCGGCTGACCAGGTTGTCATCAAATGCATAGATGCGATTATTTATAACCGCAGTTAATGTATCCCAACCTGCCCGGGAAATAACGCTTTCTTTAGTGACGCCATAGGCGGCATCGCCAAGTAAAATGACATCAGGGTTAGCTACGATCAAAGATTCCTGGCTGTACTGAATCCAACCTTCCCCGGCATCATTGGCGACATTGGCGCCACCTGCAAGCGTAAGAAGCACATCCACATAACTATCTTTTCCTGCCGTCCACGGCTTGGATGGTTCACTTCCATCCATTTCATAAAAAACCTTGACAGGTTTGGTATTCGGTTTTTGCAGGTCAGTGATTACTTTTACACGATTTTGCAATGATACAACCAGTGCTTCGGACTCTTTTTCTTTTCCAGTTAACTGGCCAACTGTCTGAATATTCTGGTATAAACCATCCAGATCCTTCGGGTTTGACAGGTAAAATACAGTTAATCCCAAATCTTCGAAGGACTTTACCTGCTCCAGGGTATTGATCTCTGCAGCCAGGATAAGATCCGGGTGAAGTGCAGAGATCTGTTCCAGGCTATACTTACCCATTGACCCGCCTACACTGGTGATACCTTTTACTTCAATCGGGAAATCACTGAATTCATCTCTGCCTATGACTTGTTTTCCAGCTCCAATTGCAAACAGAATCTCGGTGTTGGAAGGTGCAAGGGAAATGATCTTTTGGGGGACTGTGGATAGACTAACCGTTCGTCCTAATCCATCTGCTTTTTCGATGGTTTTTTTCGCCAGGGGCAGATTACCAGTGCTGCATCCAGTGACGACCAAGGCGACAATTAGGAGTAATATGCTGATTTGAGTAATTTTCATTTTCATAATAATCCTTAAGCTATATCGATTAATTAAAGAAACCTGTCTCTCGACAGGTTTGGTGAAAAGTCTGTAATTTCTTCAGTACGATTCCACCTCCTTTACGCGAGGTTGTGGTATTAGCAGATTAGGTGGGCGACCTGACTTGGATAATAATCCATACAGTTGCGCGACAGCGCCGGACTTGAAATTCGAATTTCTAACCGGCTTCGCCATTAAGTCTTCCCATCCGGGGGATAGACGCCTATGCTGCATTATTCAATTGTAAATTTATTGTATATCGGATATTTATTTCAGTCAACATTATAATGGAAACACCTTATTTAGTGTGTTCACATCATTAATATTTCACTATATTCCGGCATTAGTTCTTCTTTTCTTGAATCAAATCTTGAATTGTTTTTTGGATTCTTGAAGTCCTGGTCTCGGGCTTTTTTGCTTCTTCCAAAGCATCCACGTATTGTTTTTGGTGTGAATAGGATAACTTTTTCCAATTTTTCCTGGCCTGGATATTGACTTCCAGAGCAGCTGACAGATCTTCCGGCGGAATGATAAACCGTGGTCCAGTATCCATAGACATCTCAATTTCCACGATATCCCCTGCTTTTAATCCTGCACCTTCCCGTAGTTGTCGGTTTACACCCAGGTAATGTACTCCTCCATATGGGCTAATTGTGCTTTTATAAGGGAATCCATTAATTGTTCCAATCACCGGAACTCTTGACCTTGATCCAAACACTTCAAAAACATTAAAAGGGATGGCAAGAAAGGTTGCAGAACTGTCTGGTTCTCGCGTAAGGGTTGCCTTGAAACGAATTGGTTGAGAATTAGAAATTTCAGCCATATCACTCCAATTTTGCTACATATATTTCTAATTTATTATATCATCCGTAATTATTGATTTATATTTAAGAAGTATATGGTTGTGTCTTCTAAAGTTAAACGAAGATTTGATTTTTCCCCTTGGATTAATTAGTAACAAGGTTGTGAAATTTATTAAGCATAAAATCTTTTATGACCCATTCATTGATCAATTGATTGGTTTATGGATAATGATGGATTATTAATCAATTAGTGTGGTTGGATACGATGCGATTTTTACCGAATTTTTTTGCGTTATACAGTGCCCGATCAGCATGTTCTACCAAAGCGGAAAGTGTGGTCATATCTTTTTCCAAACTTGCCACACCAATACTCGCAGTAATCTTTGCTTTACCCTGAGTCGTCTCAATCCTAATTTTTCCAATGCTATGGCACATTCGATCAGCAACATCTGTAGCAGCCTTTATATCATTTTCCGGGAGGAGGATTATAAATTCATCTCCACCATATCGGGCGATGAGATCCACGTTTCGCAATTTGCTTTTGAAAACTTCGGCCAGTTCTTTCAATAGCCGGTCACCGACAGGATGTCCAAAATTATCGTTAATATCTTTAAAATTATCTAAATCGATCATCAAAGCAGCTAGTGGATGTTTAAATCGAATTGCCCGCTCAATTTCACGTGAGCCCATTTCAAAAAAGCTGCGTCGGTTCTTTAAGCCTGTTAATTCATCAGTATCTGCCTTAAGCTGGGTTTCAGAGTAAAGGCGGGCGTTTTCGAGAGCAATTGCTGCCTGATTCGCGAATGGTTTTAATCTTTCGGCATCATTGATGGAATAGAAATTCACTGTTCCTGAAAATAAACTTATAAATCCAATGACCTGCCCATGTACTTTTAACGGAACCCCGATATATGATTTCACCCAGTGATTTTGCGGTAAGGGATTCCAACCCTGACTAATAGTAGTATCCGGGATAGCTATGGGTTGACCGGTTTCAAACATACGATTCATGTTTGGCCTTTCAGAAATTAAAAACGGTGGATTCTTTGAAATATCACCATGACCGTGTTCAATGTATCCTCGCCCGCGCATCACTTTTAGGTAACCTTTTTCCAGTAATAGAATTGCACCAGTATCGCTTGGAAGAACCCGGTCGGTGTTTTCCAGGATCCTGTCCATCAGAGTATCCAAATTGAGTGTGCTATTCAAGACTTCAGATGTATCCAAAAGCGCTTCAATAAAAGTTCGTTGATCCTTTTCAGCTCTTTCCAACTGTCTTCTCTCGGTTTTATCGTAGAATATCCCGCCGATCATGACCCCTTTTTCGGTAGTTACAGGAAACGGAAGCATATCTGTAATAATAATTTCTCCAGTAGGTTTCTTTATCTGTATCTCTACCGGCGGATATTTTTGCAGGGGACCAGTTCTCCGGACCATCCGTGAATACATTACTTTAACCATCCGGCTGAATTTTTCAGACCTGTTTTCGATTGAAAGCAATTCTTCCAAAACCACATTGAAGGAAACATTCATTACTACTTCTTTTTTTAATCCGGTCATGGCTTCAAGGCTTTGATTCCATTCTGCCACTAATCCATCCTCATTCAAAAGGAAAATCCCAACGAGGGATTGTTCTATGAAGCTCCTAAACTTGGATTCACTTTCCTGTAAAATAATTCGAGCTTTTTTTAGGTCAGAAATATCCCGAAGAATGCTATAAGTGGCAGAATAGTTCCCGTTTGCATCATTCTTAGGAGTTGCTGTGACTAGAATTGGAATTTCCATACCATCCTGTCTTAGGATATTTAGTTCGTATGAAGATTGTTGCCCTTCTTTCCTAATCAAAGTTTCATTTATTATTTTTGTTTTTTCTTCGTCGGATAGAAACTCTTGCAGGTTTCTCCCCATGAGGGCGCCTTCAGAAACGCCAAAAATTCCATCTGCAGCGGGGTTAGCGTATATAATATTCTCGTGCTCATCAACAATTGTCACACCTTCACCCTGATTTTGGACAAGCATTTTATACGAACCTTGAACTTCCTCCAAAGTTCCTAATAATTGGTTAAAGCTTTCTCCTAATTTTGATATTTCGTCATTTCCGGAATTTGATGTTATCCGTGCGTTTGGCTGCCTTAATTCATTGATCCGTGTGACATCATGGCTCAATTCCATAATTCGTTTAAAGAACATTCGGTCCAATAAGAAATAAAAAACCAGGAGAACAATTAACACTAAAACCAATAGGGTGGATAAGAGATATTTTAGTGTACTTATTCCCTGGTTATAAATATCTCGAGGAAATCTCACTTCCAGAACTGCAGCCGGATTTCCATTTACATCGCGTAAAAGTTTGTATCCAGCAAAAACATGTTTCTCTATTATTTGTGAAGGATATAGAACACCTTCTTCTAACAATCCACTCATTTTGATCAATGATGCATTCGTTTTATCCAGCGGATATGGATAATAAAAAATATTGGTATTTACTTGATTTGCCAGGTCATTCATCATCGCCTGATCAACTAATCGCCCCATAAGAAGAGTACCATTTGATGGACCAGTACGATCGCTATGGATTATGGGAGAAGCGATGACAAGAAAGGGGGCATTATCCAAAAAAACAATTCCTGATTGTTTTGGATTTTCCACAGATAAATTAAACAAAGAAGGATAATTATGATAAACATCAAAATTATCCTCGACCGAAGTTAAGACACCATTATCATCGAACTTTATCAATTTGGTATGAACAGTATTCCCATTTCCATCAACAAATTGAATAAAGTTAGTTCTTAATGACGCAAGTGTTTCATCTGGTAAATTCTCGTCGATATATTCCTGGTTGTGATCTGTTATGAATTGATAAGTATCATCCCAATACGACCAATCAGTGATCGTGCTTTTCATTTGGTTAATTACAGCTCTATAAGTATTCTCCACCCTCTCAACATTTTGTTTGGCTGTGAGCGATTCCAATCTTGAATAGCTTTGAATCAATATCACCGATGCGGTAACAAATAGGATAGCCACGGCAGCAATAAGTGAAGCTAATAATGTAAGAAATGATTTTTTCTGTAAAGGCATGTAAAAACTTTCTTAAAGACAAAGCCATATTCATCAAAAAAACTTACTACACACGTAGAGTATAAACGTTTTGTTACATTGTGCTTGTATGAATTACATAAATAATCCATAAAAAAATCATTTAGAATGGTAAATTATCGAAATTATTTCATGGCATGATTCTGGCAACTCATTGTAAGCTACCATTTAACAATAAGGAGTTAATGAATGAAGAAATCCAGTTGGTTACAAATTTGGTCTCTTACCATAATCTTGAGTATGATTCTTTTTCCAGTTACATCTGTCTTTGCAGCTGGCACTGGTTTTTCGACAACCATCACCTACCAAAATGTCGGAATGGATATTGCCCATATAACCATTCTGTATTATCCCGAAGGTCAATCCACACCAATATCCATAGCCCGGCCGGATTTACCTGTAGGTGCCAGTGCAACTGTATCCATTGGAAATCTGGAAACGACACCTGCAAGCTTTAAAGGTTCCGCAGTGATCAAATCAGATGTCGAGGTTGCTGTGTTGATGACTCAAATTCCAACTACTGTTAGCATCAAAGCACGACCCCTGGCAGCAGCCACAACAAAAGGCTCGGCCAACATTTGGATGCTTAAAATTGTAAAAAGTACCGGGACGACCGCGATCCTGTCAGTACAAAACCTTGATAACTATCCAGCTAATATTAAATTCACTTTTTATGGTGGAGTAAACCCGGTCACATTAAGTAAAAATAATATCCCAGCCGGGGGATCAGCCTATGTTGACCTGGCAGAATTGAACGATTTTTCAAATCAATATTCTGGATCGATCCTTGTTGAATCAATACGGGCTGGCAACAACACTCCCGGGAAGATCACAGGCATGGCTCTCTATTCTGCAGGATCTACCACAGATGCAAATGCCACAGAAAGCGTCTCAGGCGGTGGAACAACAATATATATGCCGGTTGCCATGTGTTATGCGTTGGGAGGGATGAATACCTCATACTACGTTTTTAATACTGACCCTGCCCAATCAGCTACTGTCACAGTTACTTACAATACCGGAAAATTTGAGACCCAATCATTAGCAAGCCGGACAGGGCGTTATTTTAGCGCATGCATTCCTAAAGGAACTGTGGCGGGATATTCAGGTTATGCAACCATAAAAAGTAGTGGACCATTGATCTTAGCCGTAGGAGTTATTAAAAATATGGGAATGTCAGCCACATTTACAGGGCAATCCAATGGCGCAGAAAAACTTGCTTTTCCTTATGCCCTCTATTCTGCTTCACAATTTACAACGGGTAAGCGTTCTCAAACGACAATTTCCGTAATGAACCTGGGTGGGAATCTGGCAGCAGGTTCTGTGAAAGCCAAGTATTTTGGGAAAGATGGAAAACTGGTTGGCACATATTCCTTCCCTGCGTTTTATTCAGGAGTAAAAATTGATACTAGTGCTGCTCAACTGGGCGCAGCAGGAGCTGAATTTGGATACTATTCAGACGGAACTACTGGTGGAAGTGTAATTCTTGAAGGTCCGGTCGGAAGTTCATTGATGGCGGTCGGGTTAGTATTAAATGTTGTGTCCTCAGGTGTCTATTCTGGCGAAATGTATAATGGAATTTTTCCTGTCGGAACCCCATAAAATTTTTTTATTTTGTGAATAATCTATGAATAAAAACCTTACCATGAAAGAATGGTGAGGTTTTTATTCAAACCTGATTAAATATGTAAATTTCGGTTATAGAATATGTGAAATCAAGATCCTCAGGCCAATTCCAATTAGAATTAGTCCTCCCAGCATTTCCATTCTTTTTCCAAATTTCTCACCTAACCGATAACCTAATAGACACCCTATGATCGATAAAGTAAATGTTATGATTCCAATAAGCAATGCTGTCTGAATGATTGGGGTTTCAATTAGGGCCAGGCTCAATCCTACAGCAAGGGCATCGATACTGGTGGCTAATGAGAGTATGACCATTAAGTTACCACGGGTAGGATTATTCTGATATGATTTCGGACCAGAATCCATCCCCGATCGGATCATATTTACTCCTACCAGTACCAATAGTATAAATGCGATCCAGTGGTCAAATAGGTTTATCCACCGGGCAATCGTACTCCCTGCCAGCCATCCCAGAAATGTCATCAATCCTTGAAAAAGTCCAAAGTGGAAAGAAAGTCTTATAAGAGACCGAGTATCCCTGGTTGTTCCATTAGTCGCCACACCCAGAGAAACTGCGAAAGCATCCATGGATAAGCCAAAGGCAATGATCATTGTTCCAATAAAGTCCATAATGGAGGCAATTATACCCAAGTAGACTAAATTTGATACCCGATGAAATTAATGATTTTTAGTTTGATCCAAACTGAATTGACCCTGCATCCACTATCTGGTCTGGTTGAACAATCAAATCTTTTGCTTTCCCCGATTCATCCATCACGATCAGATGTTCAGATAATGGATCACCGATAATAATTACATACTCACCTGTAGGAATCAATGAAAAAGAAAACTTACCAACCTCATTTGTAATCGAGGATAGGCTATTGGATGCATCAATGATATATGCCGCCATATTATTGCTGCGGAAGACTTCTGCAAGATGAACAGGAGTACCAGGGTTGGGAGTGCCATTCTGGTCAATGATCACCTGACCGATAATTTCACCTTGGCCAGGAAGAATCTTGGGAGTAGCCGATTTCCCAAATATATTCTGGTTATCAGAGATCACATGACAACCTGATATTACAAAACAAACAATAACCAAGAGGAGGATCGATTGTTTTTGCATGTCAATATCCTTTTCAAAAGTACAATTGCAAGAATCTGACCACCAAATAGTTAATTTATAAATAAATGATTTATTGTTTTGCAAGAATATTCGCTGTTATTGACGTTTGGGATGCGCTTTCATCCGAATGCCCGTATCGTAAACGCTAGCTTGAAGTAGATGTTTTAAATTATATTAAGGAAAACTCAGGCTCACATTTTGATTCAAAAGTTGTTACTGAGTTTTTCTTAATGATAAAACGCTAAATCCACCTAAAGGTCATAAAGAAAAGTATTATCATTCTGCTATCAACAAGCGGTTTCTTGTGGTTTAATATATATATCATCTTTTTATGAGGGATAAAATTGGCAAAAGATACTCCAATCTCTTTAAAGAATGTCATCATTTATTCAATTTATGTCCGTAATCACAGTGAGCAAGGAAACTTTGCAGGAGTAACAACTGACCTTGAACGTATCCGTTCCATGGGAGTGGATATCATCTGGTTGATGCCGATCCACCCGATTGGAGAGCTGCACAAAAAAGGATCATTAGGCTGCCCTTATTCGATCTCGGATTATAGGTCAGTAAACCCGGAATATGGTACTCTGTCTGATTTTCAAGAGTTGATCGATAAATCGCATAATTTGGGGCTTAAGGTAATGATCGATGTGGTCTACAACCATACATCTCATGATTCTGTCCTGGTAAAAGAGCATCCAGAATTCTTCCACCAGGATGCAAATGGAAATCCAATTACAACGGTACCAGATTGGAGTGATGTAATCGATATAAAACATCCAGATCCCAGACTGACTACCTATTTGATCGATTCACTGAAATACTGGGCATCCCTCGGGGTTGACGGATTCCGTTGTGATGTGGCATCGTTAGTTCCTGTTGAATTTTGGCAAAAAGCCCGCAGTGAATTGAAGAAAGTGCGTAAAGATATCATTTGGCTGGCTGAAAGTGTTCATGCTGCATTCATTGAACATCGCCGGCAGTACGATTTGGCTGCAGTTTCAGATAGTGAGTTATATTCGGCATTTGACCTTACATATGATTATGATATTTGGCCACTTTTTCAAAGTGTAGTAAAAGGGAAAGTCCCGATCAAACGGCTTTTGGAAATGTACCGCTTTCAACATGCTATATACCCAAAAAACTTCATAAAAATGCATTGTGTTGAAAACCATGACCAAACAAGAATTCAAAAAATGGCAGCGGGAAATAAACAAGCTCTCGCCTGGACGGCATTCCAGGCATTTAATGATGGTGCCTGGTTAATCTATGCTGGTCAGGAAGCAGGTGAAACTCATACACCATCACTTTTTGACCGTGATCTGGTCCGATGGAAGGGATATCCACATCAAAAGTTCCTTACTTCCTTAAACACGATAAAAAAACACCCGATCATTAGTGGGGGAAGAATTATTCTTCTATCCGCGAATCCTGTTATCCAGGCAGCGTGGAGTTCGGAGAAAGGTGTTTTATTGGGATTATTTAATGTGAAAGGAAGATCAGGCAAAATTGAAATTACCATTCCAGACGGGAAATATCATGATCATTTAAATAATACTCAAATAAGGGTGAAAAATGGGGTGATAACATGTCCGGAGATTGCATTTATTTTTGAAGTACCCAAACTTCTCGATGGTAAACCAATCTCCTCAAAATTACTTGATTAGTCAGATTTGATGTTATCTTATGCCACAGTGGAAATGGAATATGCAATTATATGAGTACTAACCCGAAAGAAGAATTACACTTAACATTGAAATTGCCTGTCAAACCCATGAAAGTCTTTAATGCATGGATTGACAGTATAGCCCATAGAGATTTTACTGGTGGCAATGCTGCGATTGATCCACGCAATGGGGGAAGTTTTTCCGCATGGGACGGTTATATCACAGGGATTTTGCTTAAGCTCGAACCATACCATCGCATCATACAATCGTGGCGGACCACAGATTTTCATCCCCTTGACCCGTCTTCACACCTTGAAATCATTTTCACTGAAGAAGATGATGGAACATTGCTTACTCTGAATCACACAGAAATTCCTTTTGGCCAAGGTCATCAATACGAACAAGGATGGATAGAATATTACTTTGAGCCCATGTTAGGATATTTCACATACCTGGCGAATGAAACAAAAGAATAACAGCTTACTTCAAGTACCGAGGCTAAAATGCCCGAAACATTGAAAGTATTTTCGATTTTTCCTGTACCATCAAAAAAGATGTATGAAGTATGGTTAGATTCAAAAGAACATAGTGCGTTTACAAATTCTGAAGCAATCATTGATCCTTGTGTTGGGGGAGAGTTTTCTGCCTGGGAAGGATTTATAACAGGAAAAACAATTTCATTGGAACCTTTCACGCGTATTATTCAAAGTTGGCGAACAACAGATTTTGAAGAAGCTGATCCCGATTCACGATTAGAAGTCACCTTTGAAGCCATGGATTCGGGTTGAAAGGTTACATTTAATCATATCGGGTTACCTGACGGCAGTAAAGATGAATATATTAAATGTTGGGAAGATTATTACTTTGCACCAATGCACTTATATTTTGAAAAATATCTAAAGAAACTACTGAGAATTTGAACAATTTCCTTAACTGGAGGTGGTATGGACACAATTTTGAGTGATTTATTTGTTTTAACCATACCAGTGCTGGAAAAGATTATCAGACCAATCATAGTCTATTTCTTTCTTATCATCGGATTACGTCTGGCTGGTAAGCGTGAATTGGGACAATTAAACCCATTTGATCTGATCGTATTATTGACAATATCAAACACAGTTCAAAATGCAATTATTGGGCAGGATAATTCGCTTGTGGGTGGATTGATTGGAGCTGCTACATTATTAGTTACCAATTATCTGATAGTCAAGTTAATCCATAAGAATCGGTTCCTTGAGAGACTGCTAGAAGGGGACTCAGAGTTCTTAATTAAAAAGGGTGTTCTTCAGCAAAAAATTCTTGATAAAGAATCAATTGACCTAACTGAATTGGAAATTGCCGCACATAAGCAGGGTTTTGATTCATTGGGAGCCATTGATACGGCCATGATTGATACTGAAGGAAATTTAAGTTTTGTTGCCAAGAAATCAAATGTAGATGAGCAGAGACATAAGCAGCTACTTGATAGAATTGACAATCTGGAAAAAGAGATTCTTCTATTAAGCCAAAATCGGGCGACTTAAGATCAATTAAGCACTAATCGTAACATCAGAACCAGGTCGTTTTTAAGCCATGGATTTCTGATACTTCAGTTTTTCTCATTCCGAGTATCATCCAGGGGAGCATGGCGAAAAAACCAACCAGGGCTGGTCCACCCAGACCCATGATAAATGCTGATAAGATGGAGCTGCTTCCCGTGATAATGTACATGATCACAGGTGTGCGTTCACTCAGGTCTTGAATATTTGTTTTCACCAGTTTATTCACAAGGAATAAATATATACAATAAGAGAGAAATGTCGTCAGCCACCACCCAACAAAATTCTGTAAGGGGATCCCGAAATATAACCGTGAAGACAAGGGACCGTCCCATATCCAATGTCCACCCTGAACCATAATTGGATCCAGAACCAGATCCCAGGCAGTCATAATAATTCCGCCAACTGCAGCTACGGGCAGGATCATCCAACCGCGAGGATTGGGAGACTTTAGGATCCTGGCAGATATCACAAGGGAAGGATACATCATCATGAACCACGCAGCCGGTATCAGGAACGGAACAAGACCGAGAAATTTAGTGCCTAAGAGGTCAGTATAATGGTATGGACCATAGATCCATCCTGTAGCCACTCCCACACTCTCCATCGCCAGTGAAATAATAAAGCAGGTAACTATCAAAATGAGAATCCTCTTCCAACCCAACCTGGAAGCTCCATTGAATAAACCGAACAGAAAACCTCCAAGAGTGTTTATTGGTGTCAGGAAGGGTGGATACTCCCATCGAAAGAAAATTGTCACCAGGGAATAGATCGTCAAGATTATATAGAAAACAAGAAAACCAAGTGAAATTGTATTCACAAATTTACCTCGGTCTGATTATAACCAAGTCCACTAAAAGTATTAATCCATTTTTGATTTAAAGTTATATATTATCGCTAATTGTAGTATTGCCGGAAAATTGAATGCAATAATTATTTATTAATCATCAATAAATAATTATTGCAAAAAATTATCCCCCATTGTTTATATACAATGGGGGATAAGGTAATCAAATTTCGGTCATTTATTTTTTCCGTTCTTCAATTAATCGTTTTACTTCTTCAAATCTTGCTTGGGTAAACGGCATGATCCTCGCGAAAAGAGCTGCCATTAAGTAAAAGAAAGCTGTGCCCAGTCCCAGCACAAGCCGTACAGCGATCAACGCTGATTGAGGTTGTACTCCTGCCGGATTATTTTCAATATAGCCAAAAATCCCTAACAATCCGACCGCCAGGAAAATAACCAAAGCTGATGAAGCTTTGTAGATTAACTGGGTTAACCCCATGTAAAACCCTTCACGCCTTACTCCGTTTTGATACTCATCAAATTCAACAACATCCGGGATCATTGACCAGGGTAAAACCTGGGTTGCGGACGAACCTACACCAGCTAAAACTGCAATGATGACAACAACAGTCACATTACCTACCGGGGCAAAAAGTACCATTAATAAAGGAATGAGGAAAAAGAATGCAGCATAGATATATGCCCGCTTTTTTCCTAATTTTTCTCCGAGAAAGACCCATAAAGGAACTGATATGATGGCAATAACAAGAGGTAATCCCATTATTAGTGAAGTAATGTCGTCAGAAATTTTGACAACATCTTTTAAGAAGAAAATCACTGTTGCCATGAACAGGTCTGCGCCGATCTGGTTGGACACAAACATAATGATCATCAACCTGACTTCACGTACCTGCCATAAAGATCGCAGTTCTTTCCAAAATCCTTTGCCCAGGATTTTTTCCGCATCAGCATGGACCCTTTCTTTTGTACCCAGAAAAGTTATTAATACAAATATGGAAGTTACCGCACCAAATATGATGCCCATGATTGGATAACTAACCGGGTATTCACCTCTTCCGGGGAAAATATTATCCACAATGACTGCAACTCCCGCTGCAGCCACCAGGTTACCCAGAAAAGAGAATGCCATGCGATAACCGGATATGGATGTTCTTTCATCGTAATTTTGTGTAAGTTCCGGCATCAATGAGTTATATGGGATCGTCACAACGCTGAAAACGACGTTAAATAACACCATTATGACCATGTAATAGACAAAAAGAGTTACTTTATCCTGGGAAGGAATGATCCATAACAACCAGAACAGGATACCAAGGGGCACTGCTCCGGCAAGTAGAAAAACTCTGCGTCTGCCAAAACGGCTGCTGGTCTTATCTGAAATGATCCCCATCAACAGATCAGTAAGAGCAGCCACTGTACGTGAGACCCAATAAGTAAGCCCAGCCCAAACCGGGGGTAACCCGGCCACATTGACAACAAAAAAAATGAAATAGAAATTCATGGCGGTGATGGCTAAATTGTTTGCGAAATCCCCCAATCCAAATGCAACCTTTTCTTTTACAGGAACGACAAAACCTTCTTTCATGATTTCCTCCTTGCCAGAATTGAGTAGTTGTTAATATCTACGATCAAAAACCTTCCAAACCCCTTGAACTTCTTCTCCACTTATCAGAACGATGTCTTCAAACTGGAATATGGCGTCTGATTGGATCGGATGATAGAACACGTAATCACCAATTTCAAGCGAAGTTCGTGAAGATGCGTTGATGGTCGACTGGTTCGGAACCAGGTTTTGATTTGGAGGGTCTGTCAGAAGCGGGTTACTAAAAACACCTTTCGGAGCCACGAAGTTTCCTGCCCAACCACCCCCATAGATCTCCAGGCTATTTTGATAGTTCGGATTCCACCACGATATTAATCCTGATAATCCTTCAATGAATGGAATCACTGCGCCTGTACGCTTTTTCAGTACCGGGGTGGCAATAAATTCTGCTGGAAGTAAATCTTTCAAGAAGTGTTGTGGATATCCGGCAGGACGTAAGACTGCTCCTCCGATGCCGATATCGGTGATATAGGAGTATTCTTTGAATAAACTGTAAGTTCCGCTCCCACCACAATTAAATGTCAACTCATCATTAAAAAGGCCAGGATAATTCTCTCGACCAAAATCAATGAATGCTTTATAAGCTGATAAATTGTCTGCAAATTCCATTAAAGCGGCATTCCTGGGAGAGCTCAAAATCCCAGGAGCATGTGGAACATGACCTTCATATCCCATGAAACCACTGAAAACTAGATGATCCGGGTTTTGTTGGACGATGTCAAATAATTGCTGTAGGTCATGATTATTTGCAGCACCACCACGATGAAGACCAATGTCAATTTCGAGATTAACCCTTAATAACAGCTTATTTTGGACCGCAAATTGGAGGTATTCAATTAAGTGCGCAGGGGTATCGATCAGCCATTGGATCTCTGATTGCGCCCTTTCTTTTTGATTTTTCTGGATCTCCTGAAAGAACTCCTCAAGGGCAAAGGCTGGTAAGGGTTTCCCGATCAAAATATCAATTCCCGGCTCGAAGTTATCCAGAATCACCTTGATAAACGGACGATGAACGAGCATGAATTTATTTGTTTGGACTTTTGCCCTGATCGCTTGAATCAAATCGACGCAGGGTATGGATTTTACGACGATTCGATAATGAGAATCGGACGGAATATTTGCCTGGATGGTTGTAATATTATGGCCCAACCGGTCAAGGTCGATCAATACCCTGGCAGTGCCTATACCTGCCTTTTTCAAAGCAGAATTCAATCCTGCGAAATACAGGTCGTATTCTCCGCCAACATCCTTTGGTTTGAACAGGAATACTAACAAAACCAGAACAATTAGGATTGCCAGGGCAATAATCCATTCCATTTTGTTTCCCTCCCAACAAAACTTTTCTTAGCCGATGATCGGTTTAACCAGTTTTATGAATTGTTCTGCCTTATGGTCGATCTCACTATCTGTTGACAAGATATTTATTCCAAAATCAGTTCCCAACCCGGAATCTACAACCCCAATGCTCAAGTTAACCGCACGGCTGACTAAGTCATCAGTTTTTGGGAGCATGTGTTTCTCGTAAAGCTTTTTACCATCCCGGTCTTTATACGCCAGGATCTGTTCCATATTGTTATATACATGCCAGCCGGATTTTTCCACTGTTTTTGTTCCCATGGCTTCAGCCACTTTCTGAGCAGCAGCGATATCCTCGAGGAAGATCGTAAGCAATGTTGCACATTCACCCGGATCATTAATTGTCCGGAATTGAAGGCCTTCAAGATGGGCTGACTTTATGATTTGTTTGAATCGATCTTTCTTTGTCCGCAACGAATTTAAAATAATATCCAGCTTTCGCAATTGTGCCAGTGCGAAAGCTCCAGTAAGCTCGTTCATTCGCATATTTATTCCGATCAATGATCGTTTCCCGATCTCTGACCCTTTTCTAAGGGGCATATGTCCCTGGTCATGAAACCCGAAAGCTCTTTCATACAAAGAACGATCATTAGTGACCAGTAATCCACCATCACCCGAATTGATAACCTTAAAATTATTCAACGAAAAGGCCCCCATTTCGCCAAATGTCCCTAGCATTTTGCCTTTATAAGACGCACCAAGTGCCTGGCAGCAATCCTCAATAAGGAACAACCCCTTTTCCTTTGCCAGAGCCGGAATTGCATCCATATTGCTGGGATTTCCAAGCATGTGCACAGGCATGATTGCTTTGGTTTTGGGTGTGATTTTATCCCGGGCGTCAGCGACATCCATCGTAAGAGAATCATCAACTTCGACTAAAACAGGGACTGCACCAATGGCAATGATGGATGAAAACGAAGCAACAAAAGTGTATCCCGGCACTAGTACTTCATCGCCCGGTTTGATGCCAACGGCAGTTAAACAGGCCATGAGAGCCCCTGTGCCAGAGCTGACTGCAACACAATGGCTGGCTCCGGTTCGTTTTGCGAATTCCTGCTCCAAAGAATACACTTTATGCAGGAATTTTGGATCTTCATCACTCCCATAACGCGATAAATGACCGGTACTTAATACTTCCAGAACTTCATTCTTTTCTTCTTCACCAATTAAATAATAACCGGGACCAGGCATATTCCTCCTAATTATTGTCTTTTCCAATAAGGCTGCAATTCCTCATAAGTAATGATCTTTATCCCCTCGGCGGCAATGGTCTGTCGGCACTCCCTGGAATTAAAGAAGGAATAATCAGCCTGCCTCACCCTCCAGCGAGGATTGATTGTGCGTAATTCGGCAGTACCGCGGGCAGGATGAATTGCCCACTCGGATAAACCCTCCGGTAATTCATGCAGCATTTTCAAATAGAGTTCCGTCTTTCCAATGGTGGGAAGGTCAAAACTATCGAGGTCAGGGTGGTCGATGACTGGATATCCAATTCCTTTGACCACCTTCATAAAATCATTTTCGTGTACCCGTAACGCCAGTCCATAATCGCGCGCAAACCTAATGGACATCCGGAAAATATCTTCCCTGGAATCGTGAATATTGCAGTGGCTATCCAGTTGGTTAGGGTGTAAACCATAGGAGTAAGCACACTCGATTTGTGCACGCCATTCAATTTCCAATTCTTTCAGGTCTGCCCGTAACACCAAAGCCTTTTTTTCGGTTTCAAGAGGAAAAAAACCCTGTCCATCCACAAGGGTAGGTATTTTTTCGGGGGATGAAAGTGGTCGCCAACGGTAGATCTTATGCTCGCTGATCGTTGTCAGATGAACTCCATGAGGTATGTCCGGGCGAGCTTTGAGTAAGGCAGCACCTTGTATTCCCCAGGGAGCCGGCATCATGATGGTACACGAACTGGCTGTCCCTTTTTCAAGGGTGTGAATGGCACTTTGATTTCCGGAAAAACACATCCCAAAATCATCAATGTTCAGTATAAGAAGACGGGTACCTTTTGGATAGCCTAGAAGTTCAGTAGTCAACATTAGAATCACCTATTATTGAAAATATTATATTGCAAACGTTTGCAATATGCAATACCTTATGCCAATAATTTTACAATAAATCAGGCAATAGCAATCTTCGTTCGAATCACTTACAATAAGCCCATGGAAAACATCGATCCAACTACAAACATTCAAACGGCTGATATGCTTCAAAAATCAACTGATTTCCTGGATCTTGCCACACGAGGGAAGAATTCCTGGTGGCGGTACCTCTTATCAATTTTTATGATCTTAATTGCATGGCTAGTCTTAGGTGCAATACCTTATGCATTTTTATTCTTGTTCAAATTAAGCAGCCAACCACTTATTTCTTATATTGGCATCAGTTTTAGCTTTATATGCCTGATGGCAAGTTTATTGTTCTCCGTTAGATTTGTACATAAACGTAACCCGATTAGCCTGATAACAGGTGAGGTTCGTGTTTCCTTTAAGAAAATATGGTTAGCAGCCGGTATGTGGACGATCATCGTTGTCATTACTACTATTATTGACTCTCTGGTACACCCGGGATCTTACGAATTTACTTTCAAATGGGCAGAGTGGGTTCCTTTTTCATTGGCAGCCATTATTCTCACTCCCATCCAAACCAGCGCAGAGGAATTATTGTTTCGGGGCTATTTTCTTCAAGGATTGGGTTTACTAACAAAAAGAAAGTGGATACTCATCTTCATTAGTGGTTTGATCTTTGCCGTTCCTCATTTTCTCAATCCTGAAATGAAGAATGGATTTGTTCTTATGGCCTTGTTTTATTTTAGTTTTGGAGCGATCTTAACCATGATCACGCTTAAGAGCAACCGGCTGGAATATGCCCTCGGAATCCATGCAGCAAATAATTTAATAACCGTCTTGGTTGCCAATTACAAAGACTCCGCATTACCTTCCCCATCTATTTTCATAGCCAGTGTTGTAGACCCTGTTTTTAATCTGGTTTGTTTTATTTTGGGGGCTGGGCTGTTATGGTATTGGCTTTTCATACTCAATCCAACCAGTAAAGTAATTGCAAATAACAGATAATAATTCAAATAAGAGATTACCACACTAAAGAGCAAACCAACGTCAGATAATCTGATACAATTTCAAATCGAATATTAATCAAAGAATTGGAATCAACTGCATGCCTCCTGCCAATTTCCTGGGTATCATACTTTCATTGATCTCTGCCGCTTCCTGGGGAGGAGGAGATTTTTTTGGCGGATTATCAACACGGAAACATAATCAATATGCAGTCCTGGTTATTTCTGCCCTGGCAGGTATCCTGGTCCTGATCATATGTACTTTGGTCTGGCCAGAGCCGTTTCCGGTCTGGCCATTCACACTATATGCGGTATTGGCAGGGTCGTTCGGTGTCATTGGCCTGGGAGCTCTTTATAAAGGGTTATCCATGGGGCACTCAGCCGCTGTTGCTCCGACATCTGCTGTCATTGGAGCAGGCATCCCTGTATGCTATGGGATCATTTCAAATGGTTTACCTGGGATATATAAAATTCTCGGTTTTATTGTGGCATTTCTGGGGATTTGGTTAGTTTCCCGTGTATCTGGCAAACTTAAAAAGGTCACAACCACAAGTCTTATACTTGCCATCCTTGCTGGCATCGGTTTTGGTGGGTTCTTTATTTTTATCACTTTAGCAGGGCCAAAATTAACATTCACACCGTTAATCATCTCCCGCACTACATTCTTTTGCATCACCACTGTAGTTTTACTTACTCAAAAGGGGAAAGCAGGATCGGCAATCAAAAGCCCGGTGGTCTGGTTAACAGGATTTTTTGATGCGGGGGGTAATGCATTGTATATGCTGGCAAAACAGTTCACCCGGTTGGATGTGGCTGTTGTCCTCTCATCTTTGTATCCAGCAGTCACTGTTCTGTTGTCGCGAGTTTTTCTACAAGAAAAAATATCCATTTCCCAATGGCTGGGAGTTGGCTTATGCATCACTGCAGTAATATTAATCACCATCTAAACCAGAATTTCGCCCCATTCCTAAGATCACATCAATAGAATGTTTTCCAATATTTACGATTTTTTCGAGCGTATAAATATACCCATTTATAAATAGCATAAATCCGTGCTATAGTAATTATTATTGGATTAATGTTTCAATACTAAAGCTCCAATGACGCATACATCACCCTCAGGGCTGACTCAGGGTGGTGTGTGTTTTTATATGGAGGTTAGAATTCAGATGTTTACTTCTAGCGGAAGCTTATGAACATACTTGATATCCGGACCGTTTTGATAAGCTATTTCATCAGTAATGCAATTTGTGCCGTTGTCATGCTCTATTTGTGGCGCAATAACCGGAAGCGCTCGCCCGAGATTGGTTACTGGCTGGCTGATTTTATCCTGCAGTTCCTGGCAATATTTCTCATTCTCTTGCGAAGCAATATTCCCCCCTTCGTTTCGATCATCCTGGCAAACGCATTTGTGATTGGCGGAACCATCCTATTATTTATAGGTCTGGAGAAGTACATGGGCATGGTAAGTCCCCGGTATCCGAATTATATTCTCCTGGGAGTGTTCCTGCTCATTCATATTTATTTCACGTATGCCAACGAAAGCCTGCAGGCACGCAACATCAATGCTTCTGTCGCGCTCCTACTACTGTGTGCTCAGTGCGCCTGGCTATTGCTGCGCCGTGTGGGTAAAGAATCAAAGCAGGCAACCAGGCTGCCCGGGATAATATTTGCCATCTATAGTGCTGTCATAGTTACCCGCATCATCCTGGATTCAACCATTCCGCAGAGCAATGACCTGTTCAAATCCGGCCTTTATGATACGTTGGTCCTGCTCACCTACCAGATGCTTTTCATTGCCCTCACCTTCTCGATATTTCTGATGGTCAATCGCCGCTTGTTCGGTGAGCTCGAACAGGACATCATTCTACGGAGAACCGCCCAGGATGGGTTAAAAACCAGCGAAGAAAAATTCTCCTCAGCTTTTAAAAACAGCCCGGATGCGATCATCCTCTCTGCGCTGGAGACCGGAAAGATCATCGAAGTGAACGACCGTTTCTACCAGTTATCACATCTTACCAGGGAAGAGACCGTTGATAAAACTACTGTAGAATTGAACTTCTGGGAAAATGCATATGACCGGGTTAAATATGTTGAAAATTTGAAGAAAAACTCAAGGGTAAGCAACTTCGAAACAGTATTCCGCAACAAGTCCGGGGGACTCTTTCCCTGCTGGATTTCCAGCGAGGTGATTGATATTAACGATACCAAATTTGTCATATCAGTCATTCATGACCTTACACAGAAAAAAGATGACGATGAGCAGATAAAAATGCTGACTCGCTTTCCCGAAGAGAATCCCAGCCCTGTATTTCGCATTGACTCTGCAGGAAAGATCCTCTATTCCAATCCTGCCAGCCGGGGGCTCCTGGACCACTGGCAGAGTTTTTACGCAGATGGTGTTCCGGTATTTTGGGGGAATTCCATTAACGAGGCGTCCACAATGCATCATCCTGTAGAAATTGTTGAGGATTTCAACGGGAAAACATATTCTTTTATATTATCTCCTTCTCCCAATGCCGGAGTCCTCAATGTCTACGGGCGGGATGTCACTGAGAAGATCAAAGCCAGCAGGGAGTTGGAAATTGAACGTAACAAGCTAAAAAACATCCTGGATAAGATGAATGATGGTGTTTATATAGTAAACAAAGAGTATGACATAGAGTATGTGAATCCCGTTCTTATCAAGGAATTTGGATACCCGGGTGATAAGAAATGTTACGAGTATTTTAATGATCTTGAGAATCCATGCGAGTGGTGCAAGAATCGCGAGGTATTTGACGGGAAAACCACCCAATGGGAATGGTTCTCGCAAAAAGTTGGAAAAACATTCAGTATTTTTGAGACCCCTGTCAATAATCCTGATGGCTCTACTTCCAAGATGGAAGTCTTCCACGATATCACAGTACTTAAAAAAACTGAACATGAGCTGCGCGAAAGTGAAGATAAATTCAAGTATATTTTCGATTATTCAACCACTGGGAAATCGATCACACAACCTTCTGGCGAATTTCATCCGAATAAGGCATTCATCGAGATGCTTGGATATTCAGAAGATGAGATTCAAGACAAAAAATGGCAGGATATTACTCATCCCGACGACATTGAACTCACACAACGGGAGATAAATTACCTAATATCTGGAGAAAAAGATACAGTGCGGTTTAATAAAAGATATATCAAGAAGGATGGTTCTGTACTTTGGGTTGATCTCAGTTCTACGATGCGGCGGGATGCGGATGGCAAACCAGCGTATTTATTGACCTCCCTGGTTGATATTACTGCACGCAAAAAAGCAGAAGAAGAAATTTTGAAGTTGAATGAAAACCTTGAAGCTATTGTAAAAGTGAGAACCGCTCAATTGTTGGAATCGAATAAGGAATTAGAGTCTTTCAGTTACTCTGTCAGCCATGACCTTCGAGCTCCACTCCGGGCTTTGGATGGCTTTTCCCTGGCGATCCTTGAGGATTACTCAGATAAATTGGACGCGGAAGGGAAAAAACACCTGAACCGCATTCGTGAAGCCAGCCAGAAAATGGCCAATTTAATTGACGCCATGCTTACTTTATCCAGGGTAACAAAAGCCGCGCTTAATTTAAAGCAAGTTGACCTCTCTGAAATTGCAGGATTTATTTTAAGCGATTTGGGGAAATTTGATCCAAAGAGAAAAGTAAAATGGAACATCCAGCCGGGAATTATGCTTAATGCAGATCCAGTTCTCATAAAAAATGTAATGGAAAATTTACTGGTCAATGCGTGGAAATTTACATCAAAACACCCCTCAGCCTTTATCGAAGTTGGCACTTTGAAGGAAAATGGCGATGCTGTTTATTTTGTTCGGGATGATGGAGCTGGTTTTGATATGAATTATGCAACAAAATTATTTGGAGCTTTCCAGAGAGTACATTCATCGGCAGACTTTGAAGGAACCGGGATAGGCCTGGCAACTGTCCATCGGATCATCAACAAACATGGTGGAAGGATCTGGGCAGAAGGAAAACCTGAAGGTGGGGCCACTTTTTATTTTACATTAGGCAAGGTATAGGTAGGCGAGGAATATGGCAGAACGAAAAATATTACTAGTCGAAGACAATCCGGATGATGTTGAATTAACGAAAAGGGCGTTTTTTAAAAACCATATACTAAATGAATTAATTGTTATGGAAGATGGTGTAGCTGCCCTGGATTATTTATTTCGGAGAGGTATTTATTCAGACATACTGGAACAATACCTTCCGGCTGTAATCTTGCTGGATCTTAAGCTGCCCAAACTGGATGGATTCCAAGTGCTTGAGGCGGTACGTACAAACGTAAAAACAAAACTTTTGCCGGTAGTCATCCTCACCTCCTCGAATGAAGAACAGGATATCATCAAAGGATACACCGGGGGGGCGAACAGTTATGTTCGCAAGCCTGTGGTTTTCGAGGAATTTATTGAAGCCATAGCGAAGTTGGGATTATACTGGTTGTTGCTTAATGAGCCGCCTAACAGGTAATTAACACAGAAAGAATGGTAAATAACATAAAAAAAGAATATTTGATGGTTTATCCTTACTAATGTCAATTATCAAACCTCATTTGAGACTTACCCAGTGTAGTATTACAACAGCATACATGCTATAGTGAAAAATATTGATAATGTTGATTTAGATTAGCAGCAATGGTTTGCATCTTTTATTACACTTATTATCTTTCCTACTCCTCCATCACAGCCGCATAACCAATCAATTGGAGAATCGAATCTGACCAACCGATCAAATTCGATTTTGTTTTACTTAGAAATGGAGGTTTTGCATGTTTATCTCTACCAACCAAAAGATTAATGCAATACTGCGCTTGTTTTTATCAGTTGTCTTTCTCCTGACATCATTATCTGCATGTAATAATAATTCAAAGACGACCCAACCCCTTATTCCGGTTTCTGTTCAGCTGGCTTGGTTACATCAGTCCCAGTTTGCCGGGTATTATGCTGCCGATCAGAAAGGGTTTTATGCTGATGAGGGGATGAAAGTTTCATTCATTCAGGGTGGACCGGGAATTAATAAAATTGATCCAGTATTAGCTGGCAGTGCTCAATTTAGCATCACCAGCCCGGATGAACTACTAATTGCCAGGGCTGATGGAAAACCCGTTAGGGCGGTTGCTACTATTTTTCGACGCAGCCCGGTTATCTTCATTTCCCTTGTAGATAAAAATATTACCAAGCCTGAGGATTTCATGGGGAAAACGATCCGCGCTCCATCCAATATCCTACCTACTCTGCGAGCAGTGATGTCCAAATTCAATATCTCTCCTGATCAGTACACAATCGTGGATCTCCCCTCTGATGTGGTTATGTTTGCATCCGGGGATGTACCTGTCTGGGGTGTATTTATCAACATTTTTACCATATCTGTCAATCAAGCAGGTTACAAGATCAATATCATTTACCCAGACGATTATGGTGTCCATTTCGCAGGGGACACTCTCTTCACATCGGATGAGTTGATAAAGACAAATCCCGACCTTGTTCTTCGCTTTGTAAGAGCCTCGCTCAAAGGGTGGAATTTTGCGGTTGAGAATCCGGGTGAGATTCCCGCAATTGTTCAAAAATATGCTCCTGACGCAGATCCGGCAATTGAACTCGCCAGGATGAATATAACTATCCCGCTAGTAAATACAGGCGAGGATTATGTTGGTTGGATGAAACCTGAAACATGGACAATTACAGAGGAGACTTTGAGAAAGTATGACGTAATAACCAAACCGGTCGAAGTATCCCAGGTTTATTCGATGCAATTCCTGGATGAGATCTATAAGTAATTCACAGTTTTTGATTATACAAAATAGTTGTCATGCTCCTTAACTCAGGAATTTTAGGTTAACTGGATCACAAATAGATGAATAATCTGAGAAACATCAACATCACCTTTAAGTTAACAGTGGCTTTCATCCTATTTGCCGGGTTATCGTTAATTGGTCTAAGTATCCCGGCTTACCTCAAAGGCAGGGAATCACTACGTTCCGCTACAGTTTCTGAATTAGTTTCAACTTCCCTGGAAAAACAGTCAGCACTAAATGCATGGATTTTTGACCGGCAGCATACCATTAATGACATTGCCAAACATGACTATCTAGAGGAATTGGTATCCACTTTCATGGCTTCCCCTCAAGATTTAGCAAACCGAACGGTTAGTATGAATGCCATAATTTCGCTTTTGAAAGACTGGTCGGGAGATGGACATAATTTCCTGAACCTCCAGGTGATCGATGCAGACAATGGTCAGATCATCGTTTCCACCGATTCCAAAGATATTGGCAAGTTCCGTGAGGATCAACCCTTCTTCATTGAAGGGAGAAAGTCTCAATACACCCAAAATCCATATTATGATCTCTCCTTACAGCGTACTATCATGACTTCTTCGGCACCAATTTTATCTTCTGAGGGTAAAACGATCGCTGTTCTGGCAGGTCAGGTGGATTTGGATGAACTAAATGGTATTATTCTCAGACGAACCGAGCTCCACCAAAGCGATGATGTATTTCTGGTAAATTCTGCCCACTTTTTTATCACGCAACCACGCCTGATACCCGACCCGGCAGTATTAATTCGGGGGGTTTATACTGAAGCAGTCAATGCTTGTTTAAAGCAGATGGATGGCGAAATAGATACCATTGATTACCGGGGAAAGCCAGCGATCATTGTTTATCGCTGGCTCCCTACACAGCAATTATGCCTGATTACCAAGATTGATCAGAATGAAGCTTATGCTCCAATACGTTCCCTGGCAATGACAATGACGATCACTGGACTTATAGTAATGTTTCTTGGTTCACTTGGTGCGATCGTTTTATCTCGTTCCATTACAAAACCAATCTATGAGCTTGCTCACAGTACAATACAGCTTGGTGCAGGCAATCTTGATTACCGTATTCATGTAACTTCCAAAGACGAACTGGGAGATCTTGGGAAAGCCTTTAACCAGATGGCGGAAGTCATCGCTGATAAAGACGCTCAAATTCGCAACTGGGCGGACGAACTTGAACATAGGGTTGCTGAAAGAACAGCTGACCTACTGGCTTCTGAAAGTAGATTCCGCACTCTTTCCTTTCGGCAGGAAGCCATATTATCGGCTGTTCCGGATATTCTTATGGAAGTGGACAATAATAAATTATATACATGGGCAAATCCAGCCGGTATTGATTTTTTTGGAGAAGGGGTTGTTGGCAAGGAAGCGGCCTTCTATTTTGAGGGTGACCAAAATACCTATGATACAGTGAAACCGCTATTTACTGGAGATGAAGAAGTAATCTATGTTGAGAGTTGGCAGCGTCGAAACGATGGAGAAAAAAGGCTGCTGGCCTGGCAATGCAAAATGCTCAAAGATAATGATGGTAAGGTCGCAGGTGCGCTTTCATCGGCAATTGATATCACTGAACGAAAAAAAGCAGATGAAGAGATACGGCGATTGAACCAGGACCTTGAATTACTGGTACAGGAGAGAACAGCCGAATTGACTTTAATTAACAAAGAGCTCGAAGCATTCAGCTATTCGGTCAGCCACGACCTGCGGGCTCCCCTGCGGGCACTGGATGGATTTTCCCTGGCTATCCTTGAAGACTATTCGGATAAGCTGGATGATGATGGAAAAAAATACTTGAACCGCATTCGTGAAGCCAGCCAGAAAATGGCCAAATTAATTGATGCCATGCTCATCCTATCCAGGGTAACAAAAGCAGACTTGACACTAACAGAAGTAAATTTGTCGGGGTTGGCAGAGGGAATCTCCAATGAATTGACAAAAAACAACCCTGAGCGAAATGTGACCTGGAAGCTCGAACCTGGAATTACAGTTACGGCGGACCCAGTTTTATTAAAAAGCGCCCTTGAAAACCTCCTCGGGAACGCATGGAAATTCACTTCAAAACATCCATCTGCCACTATTGAATTTGGTACTTACCATGAGAACGGTGAAGTTGTTTTTTATGTTAAGGATGATGGCGCTGGTTTCGATATGACCTACGCATCAAAATTATTTAATGCTTTTCAAAGAATGCATTCTTCGGTTGATTTTGAAGGCACTGGTATTGGGCTGGCAACCGTGCAGCGCATCATCAACAAGCATGGTGGGAGGATCTGGGCGGAAGGAAAACCAGAAGTTGGCGCTACTTTTTATTTCACATTAAGCAAAATATAGGAGAGAAAATGGCCGATAGAAAGATCTTGTTAGTAGAAGATAACCCGGATGATATCGAATTAACCAAAAGGGCTTTTAATAAGAACCGCATCCATAATGAGATCATTATAGTCACCGACGGTCTGGCAGCCCTAGATTACCTTTTCCGGAGGGGAAAATATGCAAACATACCGGAACCATACCTCCCGGCTGTTGTCCTCTTGGACCTCAAGCTGCCTAAATTGGATGGTTTCGAAGTTCTGAACGCCATCAGGTCAAATGAATTAACCAAACTCCTGCCTGTGGTGATCCTAACTTCTTCGAACGAGGAACAGGATATTATTAAAGGTTATCACGGCGGCGCCAACAGCTACGTTCGTAAACCCGTTGTTTTCGAAGAATTTATTGAAGCTGTTTCAAAGCTGGGTATGTACTGGCTGTTATTAAATGAACCCCCTATCAGGTAATATTTCAAAGAATAAACAAAAATGGCAGAAAAAATCTTACATGTTTTAGTTATAGTAGATTCAGCAGATGACTATGAACTCATCCGATTGGAGTTAAAAAGAACTGGATATCATCCAATCATTGAAAGAGTGGACACCGAAAGTGGGATGCGTTCATTGCTCGAAAAAAAGAAATGGGATCTCATTACTTCCGATTTCCAGATGCCAAATTTCTCGGCTTTTAACGCACTTAAGGTATGGAAAGAATATGACCTGGATATTCCCCTTATTATTATCTCAGGGGTGATCAGCAACGAAGAATCCATCAGGATCATGAAAGCAGGGGCAACGGATTATATTTTAAAGAATAATTTATCCAGGCTGGGACCGACAGTTGAACGGGAGCTCAAAGAAGCCGAGGTCCGCAGGGAGAAAAATCGGATCTCGAAAGAACTATCTGCCAGTCAGCAACAATATCGGATCATAACAGAAAATATGTCTGATATGGTGTGGATCATGGATCTGGCGACTCAAAAAATCACCTATATCAATTCGGCGGGTTCAAATAACCTGGGTTACACGTTAACCGAATTGAAGACCATGCCTATGAGTCACATATTAAAACCTGAATCTGTGAGTTTATCGCGCCTTCAAATTCAAAATTCTGTGCAAGACGCAAAACCCGAAAAAAATCGAGGATCCTCCAATTCATTTCAATTTGAATACATCCGCAAAGATAAAAGCAGTTTCTGGAGTGAGGATATTCTGGAAGTTCTCCTGAACGAAAATAATAAACCCGTACAGATCATGAGTGTTGGCCGTGATATTACGCTTCGCAAGAAGCAGGAACAGGAAGTTAGAAGGTCGCGAGATTATATCTGGACATTATTCGAGAATTTCCCTGCATTGATCTGGCGTGCCGGGTTGGATTCAAAATGCAATTACTTTAACAAAAGCTGGCTGAATTGGACTGGCCGAACCCTGGAACAGGAAATGGGAAACGGGTGGACAGAAGGAATCCACTTGGATGACCTCCAAGGCTGCATGCAGAGTTACCAGTCGTCTATTAAAGAGCATAAACCTTTCCAAATCGAATTCAGGTTGAGGCATGCTTCAGGAAAATACCGCTGGGTTGTGGATATTGGCCAGCCTTTCTACGATCTTGACGGAAAATTTGCGGGCTACCTGGGTTCTTGCTATGACATTAATGAAGATAAACAAAACAAGGAAGAAATTATCAATCGCGCAACAAAGATGGGTAATTTATATGAGATCACATGCGATTTTAATAATCACCAGAGCCTCGATTCCCTTTTTGATATGATATGTACAAAAACAATGGAATTGCTGCAAGTACCACATTGTGGCGTATGTATTTATGACAAGCAGAAAGATGTTCTGATATTAAAGAGTGTCAAGGGAGCTCAAATCCCGATAGGAACAGAAATCCCTGTGGGTGTGGGAATTGCAGGTGAAGTTCTGCGAACGCGAAAACCCATATTACTGGATGAGTTTTCCACTTATGAAAACAGGTTGAAATCATTAAGAAATGCTCCCTTTTCTGCAACAATGACGTTACCAATGATCTATGGTGATGAAATTAGCGGGATACTGGCAGTAGCTGAATTTAAACCATCCCAAAGGAAGTTTAGTGATAATGACCTGCAATGGGCTTCATTATTAGCCAATGCTGCAGCAAGCGCTATTTACAATGAAGAGTTATACCAATCTGTTCAAACGAAAGCTGACCAGCTGGCTATGTTATATGATGCCGGACTGGCATTGAATAGTATGCTGGAACCCCAAAAGCAGTTATCTTTTTTACTGCAGATTGCCCAACAGGCATTATCTTGTGACAGAATTGCCTTCTTAAAAGTAAGCAAAAACTCCGGAAAAGTGACATTTGAACTAGGGCATGGCTTACCTCAAAAAATTGTACAAAAGCTTACGGGAATCGAGATCCAAATCGTTAATGGCAATCCAATTGATCAATTGATAAAAACCCTCCTACCCGTGAAATATTCCAGTGTGGATATCAATTTAAATTCGGAGATAATCGATCCCAGTCAAAAATCTTACCTGCTTGTACCCGTCCTGCATGATCATGCATTAATTGGAATTATTGCAGCCAGTGATCACAGAGAGGATAAATTCTCACTTGCTGACGAACGCCTGATGGTCCTTTTCGGTAATCAGACAGCTGTCGCGATCATCAATGCCAGGATGTTTACTGAGATAAGTAGCCGGAGTAAAGGATTGGAGGCGCTGGCAAGTATTTCTGCTGCGATGCGTCCTGTGCAGACATCCAGTGAAATAATCCCGGTTATTCTTACAAGCCTGTTAAAGCTGACCCATGCCGAATCAGTGGTTTATCTAAAATATCTCCCTGAAAGCCAGGAATACTATGTGGAAAATGCCGTAGGACAGAATAAGCCTGATATTGGGACATTTGTTAGTCATACTTTAGTCAGAAAAATCAAATTGGATTCGTTGAAGCCAGTCATATTAAATTCAAAAGATATATTAAAATCGAGGATCACAGAGAATTGGATAAAAGGCAATAATGAAGTTGTTCTTATTCCCATGCTGATCGAGCGGGAAATATCCGGTTATCTCAGTCTCGCTTCAGATAAAATCTTCGCAGAAAATAATATAAATATCCTCACCTCTGTCGCTGATATGGCAGCGAATGCCCTTAATAGGGCAACTATGCATGAGACAACAATGAGACAACTGGAGCATCTATCTGCCTTCAGAACCATAGACAATGCGATCACATCCAGCACAGACCTGACGTTTGTTCTTAATATCTTAGTAGAACAGGTAAAAGATAAGCTCAGAGTGGATGCTGCCGCCATTCTATTATTTGATCCGATCACCAACTCCCTTGAGCACGCTGCATCAATTGGTTTTCTCCATAAAGCTATAAATAAAATTAGGCTCGGTAACGGTGAGAGTTATGCAGGGAGAGCTTTAAAAGATAAAAAGTTGTTTCGAGTCACCGGGATTGAAAAAGGTCAATCAAATGTGCTCACAGATTCCCCTTTTATAAAGGAAGAAGGATTTCGAGAATTAATTGGTAGTCCATTGATCGTTAAAGGTAAGTTAGTTGGGGTTCTGGAAGTTTTCAAGCGGAGTGCATTAAATGTGGATGATGAGTGGTTGAGTTTCTTATCGGGAATTGCCCAGCAAGCCGCTATCGCCATCGATAACGCCAGACTTTTCCTTGACCTAGAAAGGTCAAACTTGAACCTCATCACTGCTTATGAATCGACCCTTGAAGGTTGGTCCCGTGCCCTTGATTTACGTGACCGGGAAACAGATGGACATAGTAAACGGGTAGTAGACCTAACCATTGAGATTAGTCTTCAACTGGGAATAACCTCAGATAAACTTGTCCATATTCGTCGCGGAGCCCTTTTGCATGATATCGGGAAAATGGGTATTCCAGATACCATCCTTCTAAAACCTGGAGCTTTGACCCCGGAAGAAAGACTCACTATGGAGAAGCATCCGGTATTGGCATATAACCTGTTAGAATCCATAGAATATCTGCATCCGGCAATGGATATCCCTTTCAGCCACCACGAAAAATGGGATGGAACTGGCTACCCAAATGGTTTAATAGGTCAAAAAATACCATTACAAGCCAGGATATTTGCAGTAGTGGATGTGTATGATGCACTGACTTCGGATCGACCTTATCGAAAAGCATGGTCAGAAAAGGATGCATTGAATTACATAGTTGAACAATCCGGAAAGCACTTTGACCCGGAGGTGGTGGAGGTATTTCTAAAGCTGATTGAGGAAAGAGATATTAACAATTAATTCAATTGTTGATGACCAACAAAAGATACATGCATAAAAAAACGGGAGTGGATCTTTAGATCCTCTCCCGTTTGGAATTTATACTCCCAGGTATGCTTCTTTGACTTGCGGATTGTCTGCAATCTCCTTAGCTGGACCGGAGAGGGTGATCCTACCTGTCTCGAGTACATAAGCCCGGTTAGACACAGAAAGTGCCATTTGAGCATTTTGTTCAACCAAAAGGATACTTGTGCCTTCCAGGTTGATCTCCTTTATGATCCTGAAGATCTCTTCCACCATGATCGGGCTTAATCCCATGGAAGGTTCATCAAGCAGGATCAGGGTTGGTTTATTCATTAAGCCTCGTCCAGTGGCAAGCATCTGCTGTTCACCGCCTGAGAGCGTTCCACCAAGTTGAGAAATTCGTTCTTTTAAACGCGGGAAGCTCCGGAAGACCCGTTCCATCATTCGATTGATCTCAGACTTGTCATTAATGATATAAGCGCCCATTTCCAGGTTCTCGCGGACGGTTAGTGGTGCAAATATTTTCCGTCCTTCAGGAACATGGCTTATACCTTTCCGCACGATCTTTTCAGCAGGTTCAAGGGTGATATCTTCACCCTTGAATGTGATCGATCCACTTCTTGGACGAATGAGACCAGAGAGAGCCCGTAAGGTTGTAGATTTACCTGCACCATTGGCACCAATCAAAGATACGATCTCGCCTTCATTGACATTAAACGAAATACCCTGCAGCGCATGGATCGCGCCGTAATATACATTGAGGTCTTTGACATCAAGCAGCATTTGCGGCTCCCTTTCCCAAATAAGCTTCAATGACTTTTGGATTAAGTTGAATTTCTTTGGGATTACCTCGCGCAATGACTTCGCCAAAATCCATTACGGTTATGTATTCACAAATGCCCATAACAACCCGCATTTGATGCTCGATCAGTAAGATCGTCAATTTGAAATTTTCCCGTACGAAGCGGATCATATCCATTAACTGCATAATTTCTTTTGGATTCATACCTGCTGCAGGTTCATCGAGTAGGAGCAGCTGAGGTTGACACGCCAGGGCGCGGGCAATCTCCACTCGGCGCTGTTCTCCGTAGGGTAGATTCCTTGCGATCTCATTCTGGAAACGCGAAAGTTTCATTACCTCAAGCAGATCTTGAGCTTTTTCAGTAAGTTCGTTCTCTTTTTGAGTGAAATTCTTATTAGATACTATACTGTCAAACATGGAATAACCGGCTTGAGGGTGGAAAGCAATCCGAACATTATCGAGTACAGTCAGATTGGCGAATAACCGGATATTCTGGAAAGTTCTCCCTATGCCTGTTCTCGTGATCTCATGTGGTTCAAATCCCACCAGGTTGATCCCATTGAATTTAACTGATCCTTTTGTCGGTAGATAAATGCCGGTGATTTGATTGAATACTGTTGTCTTACCGGCTCCATTCGGTCCGATCAGACCAACCAGTTCGCCTTGATTGATGGTCAAATTGAAGTCGTTGACAGCGCGTAAACCTCCAAATAGCTTGGTTAGGCCTTCGACCTGAAGTAAAGGAGTTTGTTCAACATTTGTATTATTCATGCTGGTTTTACTCCTTCTTTGGTTCCCGATTTACGTAAGGAAACAATCTTTGACTTAAGGAAACCCCATTCGACTTCACCCAACAATCCTTTGGGACGGACAAGCATTAATAAAAGCAAAGTAAGGGGATATAGAACGTAACGCCATGAAGGTGCTTCAGGACTGATCTTTCCTAAAATTTCACGCAGCATACCTTCCAGGAAGAAAATCCATCCAAATGCCGCTGTGACCGTCCCGGTCATACTACCCAATCCACCAAAAACGATAATAATCAATGGGTTGAAACCGACCAGGAAGTCAAAGGCTTTTGGACTAAGGAAGCCAATATAGTGTGCATAAACAGCACCTCCTATACCAGCAAAAAGGCTGCCGATCACAAAAGACATCAGTTTAGTTCCAGCAACATCAATACCCATCGACCTGGCTGCAATCTCATCTTCCCGGACTGACAAAATTGATCGGCCAGTAGATGAACGTATTATGTTACGCATAACAATGATCACGAGCAGCATAAACAAGAATGCCCAGAACCATGTGGTTAGCTTGGGAATACCGATCATTCCCCGGCCGCCCTTCATTTCAGGAAACGGGAGGATGGTATCGGAATTGACCATCAATGTATAGATGACGATCGAAAAGCCGAGGGTTGCAATACCAAAGTAATCCGATCCGAGCGAAAGAACTGGAAGTCCAAAGAGAAAACTCACTTCTGCGGCGAAAATTCCGGCAAAAATGATCGCAAGGAAAAATACAATTTGCATAGGTAACCCTTGCGCAAGAGGTCCAAGGCTTAAAGAAGTACCTAAAAATGGATCTAAGGCAGGTGCGACGAGTTTACCGGCATACACTGCCACAGCCCCGGCAAAAATGGAACCGATCAAATAGAGGGTAAAGGATGATAGAACCGGCATTCGACGCAAATTGCTCAAGAACTTGCCAATTAGTAGGATAACCAGTCCCCCTAGAATTACACCTAATCCCAGAACGACCAAACCACGTGAATCTCCGTTCACCCAGCGATATGTGACATCAGCAGCAGCATATGCACCAATACCATAGAAACCCCATTGCCCAAGACTGAACTGGCCATTGAAGCCATAGATCAAGTTAAGTCCCAAAGCCACCATTGTCATGGTACAGGCTTGATAAAGCAAGCCGCTATCAAAGTCATTCAAAATACTGATGCCATTAAATTCAGTTAGGGCAAGCTGAATGATACCGAAAGCCACGACTGCGCCAATAATATTCACCGCTATGCTGGGATCTACTAGTTTGCCTGCAATTTCGATTTTCTTTAACTTCACGCCTAACACCCAGAACAGGCCGTAAAGATAGGCTATCACAGCCACAATCTTTACCAAGGATAAAATCATAGTAGTAACATCCATGGTTTCCTCTTATGCCTTTTCTTTTTCTGGTTCGCCAAAAATACCGGTAGGCTTAATTAACAAAACCAGGATAAGGATGGAGAATGCAATTGCATCCCGCATTGGGGTGGATATGTATCCGGAAGTCATAGCTTCAGCTTGGCCCATGATCAAAGCCCCAACAAACGCTCCGGGAATACTGCCTATTCCTCCGAGCACGGCTGCCACAAAGGCTTTTAAACCCGGATAAACACCCATCAAAGTTCTGATGGATGGATAGGCAATCGCGTAAAGCACGCCGCCCAGGGCTGCGAATGCAGCACCGATTGCGAAAGTAAACGATATGACTGAGTCTACCTCGATACCCATCAGGCGGGAAGTCGGTTTATCAAAGGATGTCGCCCTCATTGCTATTCCGATCTTTGTACGTCGAACCAGATATTGTAAAAAGATCTGGACTAAAATAGTAGCAATAATGATGATGATCAGAATGTTGGAAATTGTGACCGCACCATCGGGAGGAGCAATGCCAGCTTCAACCAGGTGTATGCCGTCTTTGATGTACCAGGTGACGACTTCAAAAGGTCTTTGATATGGAATAAACCGGGCTGAGAACACAAAATCCAGCAGACCAAAATACTCCAGGTAAAATGACACACCGATTGCGGTAATTAACGCCGCAATTCGTGGAGCGTCCCGTAACGGTTTGTAAGCGACTCTTTCGATAGTGACTGCAAGCAGAACACAGATCACCATGGCAAGTAATATCGTCGTTACTGTACCGATTGCTGTCGAGAGAAAAGGATCAAACCCTGGAAATACTTTTAGCGGCCATTGGTGCAGGCCAAATCTTTCAACGGCAAAATAGCTGACAAAAGCACCCACCATAAAAACATCGCCATGGGCAAAATTGATCAGTTTTACGATACCGTAAACCATTGTGTACCCAAGGGCGATCAATGCATAAACAAAACCTAATTGCAAACCATTGATCACATTTTGTGCAAACAGGTACGGCTTATCAAATAAATTAATAATTAGAATATATGCCGCAAGTAAACCGATGATAATTAAAAATATTTTGCCGATCCAGGCCAGGAAAGAATTTGGTGTTACGATGATCGGGGCTTTTTGTGGTTTGGAGACGGATTGCATTTGGCAAACTCTCCTTCTTGAAAAAGGATTTTTAAAAAGTATAAATGGGGACAGGTAGACCTGTCCCCATTTATTATAATAAAATTACGGATTTACAACAGAATCGAATTTTATGCCATCTGCTGTAACCTTAAGGATGGTAGCGGATTTTACAGGGTTATGAGAAGCATCGAAGGTGATGGTACCAGATACACCTTTGAAAGTGATACCTTCGAGAGCTGCTTTTACCTTATCTGTATCATCGCTTCCGGCTGCCTTAATTGCTTCAAGCATCAGATTGGTGGCATCATAAGCAAGTGCAGCCAGGGCATCTGGAGTCTTGTTATATTTTGTTTCAAAAGCCTTGCGGAAGTTCTGTACTTCTGGACGAGGATCATCCGGGGAATAATGGTTGGTGAAGTAACCACCATCAGCAGCTACTTTATCCAAATCTGCGGAATCCCAGCCATCGCCGCCCATGAATGGAGCAGTAATGCCTTTTTCCTTGGCCTGTTTGGTAGCAAGATTTACGATGTTGTAGTAATCCGGCAGATAGACCATATCGGGTTTGGCATCAGCAATTTTTGCTAAAATGGCCGAGAAATCGGTGTCACTGGAGGTATATGATTCCTTACCAACGATCGTTCCACCAGCGGCTGTGAAGGATTTCTCAAAGAACTCAGCTAAACCCTTAACATAATCATTTGCCTGGTCAGACATAACGAAGGCTGTTTTTGCTCCAAGATTCTCTAAAGCGAATTTTGCGGCAACCTGACCCTGGAATGGATCAATAAAGCAAGCGCGGAAAATGTAGGCTTTGGTCAAACCATTACCATCAACTGTAACGCTGGGGTTGGTGGAAGTTGGGCTGATTTGTACGACCTTGGCGGCGTTTGCGATTTCAGAAATCGGAATTGAGGCGCTTGAGCATACTTCGCCAATGATATAGTGTACTTTATCCTGGTTGACGACTTTGTTTGCAGCATTTACGGCTGGGTCAGGGGTGCACTGGCTGTCTTCAACAATGGGTACAATTGTCGCACCCAATACGCCGCCCTTGGCATTCCATTCTTCAATGGCCAGTAAAGCGCCATCACGGGTCATTTCACCAAAGGTAGGAACTGGACCAGAGAGAGGTGCAAGAACTGCAAGTTTCAACTCTTTGGGTGCTGCTGCACCACCGCATGCGGTGAGCAGGAAAGCAACAATTACTAAAACACTCAACAACTTAAATGACTTCATCTCGTTTATCTCCTTCAGATAATGTTTGAGATTGTGTAATTTGCACAATCAGATGCAGGGGTTTTACTAAGTACTACCCATTTCAAAATTATTTATGGGTTGTCTACCACCTCCCTTCAGAAGTGTCATACTGCTCTACATGTTTTACTTAATCTATTGATTGTACATTAATTTTATATTAATATTGGGACTATTGAGTTATAATTATTTATTCAATAAATGTCAAGTGGTAAAGACATCATTTTTAATATTTCATCATCAATAGCTTGACTATTTACCAGGAATGCATAGAATTCATCCATTGAACTTCGATTGCAGAGAAATTAATTAAAGGAGAAATCATTTATGACCAGGATTGATTTAGCCAACCCCAAATTGATTAAAACTATTCTTCTTCTGCAATTCATTCCGATATTATTATTTCCTCCATCCACCTTTGAACTAACATCACAGACTTGGTGGCTGCCAGCAATTCTGGTGGTTTTAGCCATAGTTGGAGTCGTCCAGGTTTTTAGAAAATCGGTTGCTCCGTGGCCATTATTTCTGATCTCTTTTGCGCAAGGGTTCAATGTGATCAGCAGGTTATTGATGCTTATGCCGCAATCAACTCAGGGTGTCCAAGGCCAGATTTTTAATGCACCATTTTTTATTCTCTCAATTATTTCCATGTTGGCATCAGCATTTGTTCTATGGTATGTGGAAAAACCTGAAGTCAAACAACAGTTAATGCGATAATTTATTCAAAATTTGATAGACGGGCGGCCATCAAACCGCCCGTTTTTTATTTGGTCTATATTTGAGCCCGTCCCACAAATGGTATATCGTCTTTATCGGATGCTTTATGATCATTCGAGGACCGGAAAACCGCATTACATTTCTGATTTGATTTCTTTGTATGGAAGCATAACAATGAACCGTGCAATTCAGGCAAGTGGGTTTTTGCTCCTGAAATGGGCAATGCTCGAGTCGTAATTTGACATAATTAATTAAGGAAGAGCATTCCTGACATAAGGTCTCACTTCCGTGATTTACTTGACAATAAATGTCAACCATTGCCTTGATCGTATCTCTCTCACGATCAATTCTTGTACCCGGCTTCATCACTACCTCAATAGATAATATTGGGTCATTGTATCCACTGAGGATTAAGATTAGCTGAAAACTTTCCCCGGTTTTATATTCCGGGGAAAGTTTAATAATTTATTCATCGAGTATGACCTGGTCATTATCAGGTGTGGTTGGTAATCCTTTTTCTTTCCACAAACATTGTGCCAGTTCATCAGAGTTAACAACTACACCCTGGTGAGAAAAATATTGGCAGACACGCTTCACATCCCTGAGGAAGATGGGCCAGGCATTGTGGTTTGCATGGCATGAGAATGACTGTGGAAAATCGATCATCCAGATATTTTCTTCCCAATATAAAAGGTTATAAGCCGAAAAATCTCCATGGATCAGGTTATGTTGAAGCATCAAACGGATATTTTCAACAACCCTGCCAAATAACCGCGCTGCTGACCGACGATTGAGATTAACGGTATTCAAAGTAGGAGCAGGTGTTTGTTCATCACCAATATATTCCATAAGGATGGCATTATTGGCACAAACGTATGGTTGAGGGATCGCTCCTCCAGCTCCATGAAGAATTTTCATTGTATTGAATTCGTGTTGAATCCAATCAATATGAAGCAAGTGCAGTCCGAAATTCGTCCGTTTGGTGATGGCATGTTCAGCCCTGTGATCTTTTATCTCCAAACCCGCATCGTCCAGGTAAGCACGTCCTTCCCGGTAGATATGATCATCTTTCAGGTTGCGGAACATGCGCGGGCGGTATACTTTTGCAGCCAACCAATCCTGACCGGTTGTTTCATTTCCACGGCATAAATACACCGAAGCTTCTTTGCCGCCTTTGACCATGCGAACAACATCATCAAACCAGTGTTCTTCATAAAAACCACCCAATGAATTCGTCAACCATTTCCCTTCAAACCTGGATGGTGTATAGGTATACGGGAAATCATCTGACCGACCCTCCTGGATTTGAGCTAGAAGTTCGGGTGAAGGTAATTTACTCACACTCACCGGTAACTTGTTCTTCCTCTGTACCGGTTTTTTAATATTCAAATATGTTGGCAATTCATCAAATTCTTCAAATGCATTTATATCTATCATTATGTTTACTCTCTAAAGCCTTAAAAACAAAACCCCAACTTTCGTTGCGGTTGTTAAAAAAACAACCACAGGGCGTGCCTGTGGTTGGATAAAAGGGAGATCCCTCTACTTACATGTCCAAAGAGGAGGCGCGCAGAATATTAGTGTCAATGCAAGAACTTTTATGTCCATAAAACATGTGCCTCCTTTCAGATTAGATTTACATTAATATATCAAACGATTTAGTAATAGTCAAGGGGTTTGAGCTAATTAAGGGAATAATTGCGAGAAAATTTATTCCTGTATTGTATTAATCTTCAATTTCTATCCTAGTCTAAATAATTCCGTTATCTCATCTTTTATAACAGCGACCACCTGCTCAATTGGAATCGTTCTGATCTCATTTTCGTGTCGAAGTTTCAACTCCACCACGCCTTGTTTAAGTGACCGTTCTCCAATAGTCAATCGAATGGGGCAACCGATCAGGTCAGCGTCATTGAATTTTATTCCCGGGCTATCGTTTCGGTCATCGAATAATACCTCGACCCCTGCATCTGTTAGTTCATCGTATGTCTTTTCTGCCACTGGGAGTACATCCAGGCTTTTACCAGGGAGAACAACCAGATAAACCTGATATGGCGCAATCGTGATTGGCCAGATCAATCCATGGTCATCATGGTGTTCTTCAGCGATGCAGGCTAGTAACCTGCCAACTCCAATTCCATAGGAGCCCATGATCACAGGCAGGTTCACTCCAAGTTCATTTTGGAATACGCAATTCATTGCTTCACTATACCGAGTGCCCAACTGGAAAATATTCCCAACTTCAACTCCCCGTTTTAGATCGATAGCTGATCCGCAATCCGGGCAGGCGTCCCCTTCCCTAACGTTTACTACATCACCGACCATATTCGCTGAGTAGTCACGCCCATAGTTGGTATTGATGAAATGATACCCCTCCTCGTTTGCACCAGCTGCCAGATTGGCTGAACCAGTGATAATTTCATCCACCACTACAATGACATCTTCGTTTATTTGTAATCCGATCGGTGAGGCATAACCCGGGACAGCACCGGTTTTTATAATCTCGTCATCCGTTGCCGGTCGAATGTCGTTGGCACCAAGAATGTTTATCAGTTTGGTTTCATTTACATCCATATCACCGCGAACGATGACAAAAACAAAGAGCAATTTTTTACGTGTGGGTTGTTGAGCCATAAAGAAGACAGCTTTGGCTGTCTTCTTAGCAGGTATTTGAAGATAATCTGCTAGATCCAGGATTGTGGTGGTATGAGGAGTGGCTACTTTTTGTATATTTTGGAGTGCTTCATTTGAATTTACTGGCTGACGATATTTAGCTGTCTGCCGGTTGGCAGCATAACCACATTGACCGCAGAGCACGAGTGTGTCTTCGCCAATTGAGGACAGATACATAAATTCATGGGCTATCTTTCCACCCATTATGCCGGTATCTGATTTTACTGAAATAATTGGTAAACCACATCTCCTGTAAATGCGTTCATAAGCTGAATAATGAGCTTGATATTGAATTTCCAATCCTAACCAATCTTTATCCAGGCTATAGCTGTCGAGCATGGTGAATTCCCGTACCCGGATCAAACCAGCCCGGGGCCGCGGATCATCCCTCCATTTGGTTTGGATATGGTAGATCAATTGGGGAAGCTGTTTATAAGACCTAATCTCCCCACGGACGAGATCGCTAACGGCTTCTTCGTGTGTCATGGCAAGAACCATATCCCGTTGATTCTTATCTTTAAATCGTCCCATTTCACTTCCAATTGTGGACCATCGCCCAGTCTCCTGCCATAATTCTGCTGGTTGTACAATCGGCATGGTGACTTCCTGACCGCCAATTTCTTCGATCTCTTCCTTCATGATCTGTTCGATTTTCCGCATGGAACGACGTGCCAGGGGAAGATAACTGAAAATTCCGGCTGCATGCTGGCGAATAAAACCCGCCCGCAGCAATAACTTATGGCTGTCTGCGTCAAGGTCTGCAGGGGTTGATTTTAGAGTTTGTGAAAATAGCTTTGACATCCGCATGGATATACTCCAAAATTTACCTGAATATATATTCTTATATATTTGTGTGGCTTGAAAGCTGGTTACATAAAAGCTAACCATAAATGCGCAGTATGGTAAAGCACTGGAGTAAGCAGGCTGCCCGTCTTTTTCATTATCCAACTTAGAAGGATAGCCAGGGCAATACGATATAGGAACCCTCCCAATAGTTGCAGTCCATCTCCGGAATATGAGCCAATGGCAGGTAAAGCCCACCAGGCTACATATAAGAGTATTGCTGCAAGTATCCCCCATTTTTCGCCCAACCAGGCAGCAAACCTGGGCTGAATATAACCGCGAAAAACTATTTCTTCCCCAAGGACCGCCACAAATGCAATCGCAAGCGTCAGAAAAGCTCCCTGAGCAAGACTATTGATGATGGCAAAGATTTTTCCCTGTAAGAAGATTACCAGAATTACTAGCACAGCTCCAGTTTGTAGACCAATTTTTAATCCTAGTTTGCTTAATCCAATACTTAGCAGGGGCTGTTTACGCAGAAATAAGCTAAGTCCAACCGGAAATATGATCGCAGCCGAGAATATTAATCCAGCGGTCAACGCATTGATATCAGCAAATGAAGGTTTAGGTGAATTGAATAATCCGGGGTAGGATGTGAAATTCATTAGCTGAGCAAACAATAAAGGTTGAAACCTTTGCACAAATGCGGTGAAAAGCAGAACCAAGATTCCTACAGTCAGTGCTGCACTTCCCTCCCGTTTGGGGTAAAGGAATTGTAATGGTCGTTTATTTTTTACCACCGGACTAATGGATAGAATCAAAACTACCGCAATGACACCTACAATTTCGCTGATTAATAATACTGGGAAACTCATACAGGATTTCCATTCTGAACCGGTTTTGATGGATCTTGATTCTGCGATTGTGGGAGTATCTCTTCAGAAGCAGGTTGAACGGACCCAAGACCGTATTTGGATAGATCGATGGAATCTTCCATCTGAATTTGCCCTCTGAGGAAGGAGCCTTCTTCGGTTGATAACGCCATCACAATCACATCTCCCCAAACCCGCCCTGTAGATCGGATTTCCAATTTCTCGGCAATGATATTCCCCCGGACTGCTCCGGCAACAATGACTGTATTTGCCACGACATTTTCACAGGTGACCCGCCCGGTTTCCCCGATAACAAGCAAACCACGCAGGATCACCTTTCCTTCAAATGTGCCTTCGACCCGTATTCCACCAGATCCGGATAAATCTCCCGACCAGTTAATCCCTGGTCCAAGGACAGATGTAACCCGTTCTATCGGTGTAACAGTTGTACTGATAGTTGTATTTGGACGTTTAAACATACTTTTTCCTAAGATACTGATTGACTATGATTTCGTGCATTTCATAATTGTATAGTTACTTTATACCATAAATGGTTTTTATATTGGGGTATGAGGTAAACTATTGATTACAAATATCCTTATATTTTGCTTGGGTTGATTAATAATTAATTTCCAACAAAAACCTAATAAATCCATGAATCATTTTTAAGGAATCTGCTTTACCAACTTAAAGTTTATATATTGGAAAAATATTCTTACAAAAGCTATCTTTTTTGCTATACTGAATAATAAATGGAGGAATAATATGACACATCTCAAGGTAGGTGATAGGGCACCAGATTTTACATTACCCAGCCACTTGGACACAGATATTACACTTAGCGACCTGAGAGGAAAGATAGTAGTACTGGCGTTCTTTCCAATGGCATGGACACCGATATGAACTGCACAGATCCCGTCGTACGAAGCCGAACTCGGCAAGTTCACGGGATTAAATGCCCAGGTTCTGGGTATCAGCATTGATCATATTCCCTGCTTGAAAGCATGGACAGAGACATTTGACGGTATACATTATCCCATGCTCAGCGATTTTTGGCCGCATGGTGATGTTGCATTGAAATATGGTGTACTCAGAAGTGAAGGGCGTTCTGAGCGAGCATTATTCATAATCGATGATAACGGCTTCATCCGTTATATAGATGTTCATGATATAGACGATCAACCCAGTAATAAAGTATTGTTTGATGAGATAAAAAAACTCCGTCCAGGTTATGTGGATGAAATAGTAGATCCAGCAGATGTCAAATTACCGCATGGCGGCATAATTATGTACTGCACAAAATGGTGCCCCGATTGCCGTCGAGCCCGCCTCTGGTTGAATGAAAAAGGTTTGAAATATACTGAAGTCGATGTAATGTCTACAGTCGGGGCTGATGACCAGGTCCGTTTATGGACTGGAGGTAACCTGGTCACACCCACATTTGATATCGATGGCCAGATTGTGGTCGATTTTGATGAAGGTAAGCTAAGTGAAGTCTTAAAAATATAATCGCAGGGTAGGACCACTTATAATTCGACCCCGAGAAATTATCGGGATCGAATTTTTTTAAGGTGTCTTCCATAAAAATCGCCAGGGGATGCTTTTCCAGGGTTCTGGAACGTTATTCATCCCAATACGTGGTGTTCTGATAATGTCATTTTCAGGTATATCGAAACTGGTATTGCTGATCCAAATATCAGAATTGCTATCACACAGGTTAATACCGTTTAGCTTTCCATCCAGGGAAAGTGCCTGGCACAGCTTTGCAGGGCCATCTGTCCAACCCTTATTTATTCTGCCCGGTATACTGATTGGGGGTTGTTGACGTAATGACCGCATTATATCCAAACCATATACAGGCTCAATACCACGGATGAGCACTGCAGCTGGTGAACCAATGGGATTACATACAGCATTCAGCATCCAATGCATGCCATAAGTAAAATAGATATAAGCTTGACCTGGGGGACCATACATGATTTTTGTTCGCGGTGTAAGCCCGGCTTTGGCGTGGCAGCCAAGATCTTCTTCACCCTGGTATGCTTCAGTTTCGATGATCACTCCGCCTGCCAATTTACCGAGATATCTTCGGACTAACAATTTCCCAATTAAATTCCTGGCAGTTTCAAGGGCTGATTGGGAATAAAAATCTATGGGAAGGATTTCGTATAAATGGGCAGAATAGTTAATTGCGGCGTTCAAGTCCATCGGCTTCAGGTGTTTTGATATTTGGATCGCGTTCCAAAGTGAGGCGTAAACCAGTTTCCAGTTTTATGGAAGGTTTGTAGTTTAATTTTTTTCCTGCCAGGCTTATATCTGCCCGCATTCGAGATACTCCACTTTCTGCACGTAAATTGTAAACGACCTGCGGGCGGCCACCAGTAACTTCCAGAACTGTCTTTAATAGGTCCTTGATGCTGATATCAGAACCACTGCCTATATTAAAGATCATATTATTGATCTTAGGCGCGGTTGCTGCGGCAAGCATTGCACTGACGACATCATCAACATAAACATAATCCCGAGTTTGGCGGCCATCGCTATTGATTACGATGGTTCCATTTCGCATAGCCTGTTTGATAAATGATGGGATTACTGGTGCATGTGATGGAGGTATATGCTGACCTGGACCGTAGGCGTTAAATATCCTCAGACAAACCGTTTCAATTCCTGCTATGGAGCCTATGGTACGGATATAGTATTCAGCAGAAAGTTTTGAAACAGCATAGGGGGTACGAGGTTGGGGTTCTGCATCTTCTTTAAGAACAAGACTCTTCTGATCACCGTAAACTGTGCCAGATGAAGCAAAAACCACCCTTTTTACATGCACATCCCGGGCAGCTTCCATAAGAGTGACCGTACCACCTACATTAACATTATTGTAATCACGCGGATATAACATAGACTCTGGAACTGAGACACGAGCTGCAAGATGAAAAACGCAATCGATGTCCTGCATTAATGACCAAAGTTTAGGACGGTCATTAATATCTCCCCTGGTAAAAAAGACCTCTGGTGATAATTTGGCAGGATCACCGGTGGAAAGATCATCCAAACCGGAAACATGGTGTCCTTCAAGGACTAACCGGTTCGCTAATGCTGCTCCTAAAAATCCTGCTACACCTGTTATTAGATAATTCATATGATGATTGGTTGGGAGTCCTTATATTTTTGGATTATAGCACGGAATAATTAAAACATTTCTCCAATCGACGGATTCTCGTGTACAATTGGCAGTGTTTTATTCTTGGTAAATTGGTGTTATAATTTAGACAAATATAGTCCGAATTAGCCCTATGCCTATAGATCATTTTGGTAGAAACATTCATTATCTGAGAATCAGCCTGACAGATCATTGCAATCTGAGGTGTGTTTACTGTATGCCTGAGAATATGGTCTTTCGACCGAAGCATGAATTAATGTCAACGGAAGAGATATTCCGATTGACAAAATTATTTGCCCGTATGGGTGTGGACAAGATTCGATTAACTGGCGGAGAGCCAACAGTTCATCCAGACATAGTTCAAATAGTCGATGGGATCACTAATATTCCTGGTATCCGGTCAGTTTCCATGACAACCAATGGGGTACTTCTGGATAAATTGGCAGTTAGATTAGCTCAAGCAGGGTTGGAACGTGTAAACGTAAGTTTGGATACAACCGACCCGACAGAATTCTTTCAGATCACTCGACGTGATTCATACGATAAAGTATGGAGCGGAATTCAGGCTGCAGAAGCGGCAGGTTTACTGCCGATCAAACTGAATGCGGTCATAGTCCGCGGATATAATGACAAGCACATTCCAAACCTGGCAAAGCTGTCGATAGAACACAATTGGCAAATTCGTTTCATTGAGATGATGCCATTTGGGGGAACAACCGACCTGCAAACTCACCAGGTTGTAACATCCAACGAAGTTATGGGTATAATCGAATCTGCATTTGGAAAACTTGAAAGCATTAATGGCGGAAAGATGGATGGCGAAGCAGTAATGTACCAAATTCCAAGTGCACAGGGACAAATTGGGTTCATTTCGTCAGTAACCAAACCGTTCTGTGCATTTTGCACACGTGCCCGCCTGACAGCTGATGGGAAGCTACGCCTCTGCCTGCTGCGTGAAAATGAAGTCGATTTGCTCACCCCATTGCGAAGTGGTGCTACTGATGAAGATTTGCGCCAGATGATCGTTACCGGAATTTGGGATAAACCATGGGGTCATGGGCTTGCAGAAGGGGAAATCCCGCTGAACAGGACCATGAGTGAAATCGGCGGCTAAGTAAAAACTGATCTACAATTTATAGATCGCGATGCAACACCAAAAAATCCACATTAATTGAAATACCCACACTTAAAACTTTTTTATTGTGTGAACATTCTTCATTTAATGGAGGAAATACTGATAAATTTCCAACATGCTAATAGATCGGAAATTGCCGGTAATTTTTATTATTTAAATAATAGAAATAGGCCGCTGATGAAAATTGTTGCAGAGAAAGTGCAGACCATATTCACCCAGTCATTATTCAACCAATTCCAGCCCCTGAGAATTGTAGTTTGCCCGCCACAGCTATGTTGTGGATGTTTTTCGGTTTCCTTTTGACAGGCTCCACAATAATAAATCCCCTGCACAGTTGCTCCCAATAATGAGTCAACTACTGAACCGAAAAAGCCAGTAAGAGCGATCAACAAGAATCCAACTATCTCCATTCGAGCGAAAGCTGCTATTCCTGCGATTAATGAAGCCCCAGCCAAAGCACTAACTGAACCAAGAAGAGTGATCCCTCCTGACGTACCCGCCTCCACCTGTTTGAAGCCGGTAAGTAAACGTGGTGGAGACTTAGAAAGGACTCCGATCTCAGTTGCCCAGGTATCTGCGTTTGCAGCTGCAAACGCAGCACAAAACATCCACCAAAAAACGGGCTGGCTTGGAAAGATAGCCCCAGCAATGACACATAAAGCCGCAACTCCGCCATTTGCCAGAACCTGCCCGGCATCTCTCCGGCTTCCTTTGGCATATTTTTCATTTACCTGTTGTTTTTGTTTTTTTAAAATAACTGACAATATGCTAGAGGAAAAAAAGAAAGTTAACAAAACAACTGTATGAGCCAGGCCGCCTAACCCGAACACTATTGTACCCACAAGCAAGGCTGCAATCGCTCCTGACTTGGATAGAAATTTTAAGTAGTAAGCAATACAAGCAATCAGTAGACTGAGACAAAATCCTATGAAAATGAATAGGATGGATGGAAAGATCATGGATTTATCGTAACCAATAATAACGCTATAAGGATAAGGAATCCGGTGACACTACTTCCCGAACAGATCAGGTAAGATATAAATTTTTGATCCTCTCTGCGATAGAAGAAAGCACTTGCAACGGTATCAATAAGAAAAACTAATCCATTGACGACAGGTAACAGTAGTAATCTAATGGATGGGACAGGTTCAATAATCTTTCCCAATTGATAACCAAAAACAACTTCTGATCGACTGGTTATGATGAGAACAGACCAAAGTAAAACACTAACTCCTATTAGAAATCCCGAGAAGATCAAATTGCGCACGATCCGATCATCCCATAACTTACCGATAATAAATGAAGGTTGAATAGATTCGGCTGAAACGCTTTCCAGACTTCCTAATTCCACACCTTTGGAATAGTAATTTATGAATCCATGCACATCTTCCGGGGAAATCACATAAACTACTTGAGGTGCTGCAACAAGGAGCGCCCCATTCAACCTGTCTGCTAAATACTCAACCTTACCCAGGCCATCAATATATCTAATCCCTAAATATGCTCCAGGTAAGGTTAATTTCGGATTTGGCAAGGTCAGGACCAGATCAGAAACCGGGCGGATCCATTGGATTTCCCGGATGGGAATGACCTCAGTCCTTAATCCCCAATGAATGGTAATTACATTTCGATCAAGATCGTAATATGCCCGGTTAAGAGCGAAGAATCGATAACCAAGCATTGGGAGAGGCAGACAAAAGATCACACCTAAAGCCATATAAACCGTAAACAATAATCCAGCAGAAGAAATCGATGATAGCCAAAAAAAACTTACTGCTACAGCAATGGATATGAATATTAGCACCCCAAGGATGATCGTTCCTTGGTTTGTGCGCGGCAAAAATCGAACGGTATTCTCAGAAATGGGCATTTGCTTGAAGTTTAGATCATAAAGATTATTTTGGGCGAATTATATGGGAAGCAGAAAATAGATTTATTTACTTAGCGATGACAGGACTTTGAGAGTTTGAATAGAAGCACATTTTACTATATTACGCGGTCATTTCCAATAAATTCCAACTTTATTAGAATCACATGAATTTCTTCGGTATTTATAATAATATTGCACCTGAAATCAGGATAATGAATGTGATAAGGTATAATTTATTAATCATATTTTAATATTTGTATATCGAAAATAGCACAAAAGAATATCTTTTCATCAAAGAACTCTGTGGTTATTTGGATATTTAATGTTGGAAAGCATTTAAATTCTAAGGAATAGATATGAAAAATGTAATCAAGTCAATCGTTATAGGTATGTATCTGGTGAGTGTAATCATGCTTTCACCTTCAACTCATGTTATTGCAAAGGTGAAAGCTCAGGCTGATTACGATGCGAATATCACGAAATCATTTACCCCAACAATTATCGGGAGTAGTGAAACATCCCGCTTAAGTATATCCATAATTAATCCCAACAACTTTGTCCTAACTAATGCTGGATTGATTGATAGTTTTCCTGCAGGGCTCACCGTTGCACCAACTCCAAAAGTAACTTCGGATTGTGCAGGAACGATATCGGCAACAGCTGGAAGTGCTTTCATATCCTTATCAAGAGGATTCGTCTCTGCGAATGGATCGTGTACAGTTGCTGTGGATGTTGTGGGCAATTCCAGCGGAGATTTTGTAAATACCATCGATGCTGAAACATTTACAGCGAATGGGGGAGCGGTAAGTAATACAAACCCAACTTCCGATACGCTGACAGTCGCTGCTTACCATTACACTGCAAAACTGATAAAAAGCTTTCTACCGGCATATACCAGCCTGGGGGCCATATCTACGCTCAGTATTACAATCTCCAATCCAAATACTTTTACGCTATCCAATGCAGGTTGGACAGACACCTTACCAACCGGACTATTAGTTGCAGAAGTTCCAAACCCGGTTCAAACAAATTGCGGCAGCGGAATCGTTACAGCAAATGCTGGTGAAAGCACAATCGGTTTGAGTGGTGCGAGTGTTCCAGCCAAGGATGGAACAGGTGATGGATTGTGTACAGTCGCGGTGGATGTGGTGTCTGGGCAGGCAGGAATCTTAACAAATATAATGAGTGCTGATTCATTGACCGCAACAGGAAATGGTGGAACTGTCAGCAATCCTTTAGCAGCCAGCTCAGTGGTAAATGTTGCAACTTTTAATTTCAGTGCAGAAATCAATAAAAGTTTCAACCCGGCAATTATTAATCCCGGGGAGACTTCAACACTCAGCATAACCATTTATAACCCTAATCCTTTTCAATTAACCAATGCTGCCTGGGTGGATAACCTCGATAGCATTCAACCGGGAATAACAATAGCTGCAAATCCCAATATCATAAACGATCTTGAGACAGGATGTGGAGGTTCAGTTTCGGCTAATCCCGGAGGAACCAGTGTGTCATTAAGCGGAGGAACGGTTCCAGCCTGGGTTGGAGGAATAAACGGTCAATGCACAATATCGGTGGATGTAACTTCAACAACACCCGGCAACCTGACCAACACCATTCCAAGTGGAGCATTCACATCCGATGGGGATGGTGGGGTAAAAATTGGAAACACAGATCCTGCCAGTCGAACGTTAAGAATTAATCAGATCGCCGCCCCTTCGGTTACTAAAAGCTTTGTTCAAAATACAGTATGGGTGGAACAAAACAGCCGGATGACCATCAATATTCGTAATAATGATTCCGGAAATTCCATAACCGAAACCTCTTTGACAGATGTTTTACCAATTGGGGTAGTACTGGCTGGTACTGTTTCAGAATCACACTCAAATTGTGGATCTTCAGTATCAGTAACGGCAGTTTCCGGCACAGATATTGTCATTATCAATAATGCGGCAATTTTACCCAGTGCGACGTGTGCCGTAGCAGTAAATGTTAAATCCGCACTATCGGATGAATATACCAATCATATCGATGTAGGAGCTGTCCATACGAAACAGGGTGTTACCAATGCTTCAATTGCTGAAGCGAATCTAAATGTTCAAGCAGTTGGAATTACAAAAGCATTTTTACCGACAACATTTCAAGCAGGCGATACCAGTGTATTAACGATCACTCTGGAAAATCGAGATACCTTACAGGATTACACTGATGTCTATCTCAAAGATACTCTACCGGGTACTTTGGAAGCAGTGTCAGCTTCGACTGATTGTATAAATGACCTGAATGATCAGACTGTTGATCTTTCTGGTATACCTTTGAAGGTAATAGAACTCAATAGAGGAAAAGTTGCAAAGGCAGTTGATTCCAGTACGCCGACAAAATGCTACATTTATGTGACTGTCACAACCCCATCCGGGGCTGTTAAAACAGATACCACATACACAAATACAATTGCTAAAGGCGTGATGACCACTTATGAGGGAATAACAAATCTAACCTCAGCTAGTGCGAATGTTACTGTCACACCGATCACTATTGAAGTTGCAAAATCATTTTCCCCGAACAGGTTCCAGGCAGGTGGCAGCAGTGTATTAACGATAACACTCCGAAATGACACCAATAAATCATTTACCAACGTTGGTCTGGTGGATGTCATGCCAGCAGGTTTACTGATAAAGGATACCCCAGCACCATCCACAACCTGTGCAGGAACCTCCGTTTCTGTCTCACATACCAATCCTCCGGTAACAGATCCATCAGAAATTACCCTGAGTGGCGCTTCACTGCCCACTGGATCGTCGTGCTACATTAACGCAACTGTGACAACAGACCCGGGTGCGACTACACAAAATTATAACAATACCATCCCGGCAGAGATCGTCACATCTGAAGAAGATGTAACCAATTTGACTGGAACAAGCGGTGGAGTGGATATTTATTCCTCCGGATTGGGGGTAACTGGCACTAAATCGTTTGATCCCACCGTAGTTTTGGCTGGGGTAAGCTCCCGTTTGACCATTGATCTTTATGCACCAGCTGATCAAACCCTGCATGGTTTTGAGGTGACTGATACATTACCCGCAGGACTGACCATCTTTACTACACCCAATGTCTCGACTAGCGGATGCGGGGTTCTGGCATCTGCAACCGCAGGAGATAATAAGGTGGAATTAAGCGGGGGAACGATCAGTGCCGGGGCTTTATGCAGGATCCAAGTCAATGTAACTGGCACAATGCCAGCAACCTATACCAATACTTTGTACCCAGCAGATATTAGGAATGATGAAGACCAGACATTAAGCCAGGCTATTACAGCTGACCTGAGGATAACCAATCTAAAAATTCGAAAAGTTTTTTATCCAACAATTGTCAGCCCAAACGGGTTGTCCACCCTCACTATCACCTTGGAGAATACCAATGATGTTGCATTGACCAATGTAACTCTGACAGATTCTCTGAATACCATGGGGAATTCGACAAATGGCGTTATTGTCGCGCCAATACCAAATAAGAGCACTACCTGTGGAAGCGGTTTGGTGACCGCTGTTGCAGGCTCGAAAACCATTACTATGACAGGTGGCACCATCCCAGCCAAAATTGGAACTGTGAATGGCCTTTGCACAATACTGGTTGATGTTCAGGGGAAAAGAAACGTTACCACTCCTCCATCCGTTACATATAACAACAACATACCGGTTGCAAATGTATCGGGGCAAGTTGGTCCGACAGGACCAACAATCCGCCCGGAACTTCCGGCGACTGCACCACTCACCATCACAGATCTTGTTCTTGGGGTTGTAAAAGGGTTTGATCCATTGACAGTGTTTGGAGGAACTCTTTCCACCTTAAGTATCACTTTGGATAATACAAATAATACAGTTCTGACGGGCCTCGCCTTTACGGATACTTTACCGACAGGAATGTTTGTTGCCAGCCCTGTCGACCCATCCACCGGGACTTGTGGAGGTACACTCACTGCTGTTCCAGGTGGCACTCAATTCAGTTATAGTGGAGGAGTCTTAGGTGCGAACCGACGCTGCACCATCACTTTGAATGCAACAATGAACGTGAATGGCAACCGGACAAATACCATAGCTGCTCTGGCGGTCACTTCCTTTAATGGTGCCAAAAACATGCAGCCTGCCAGTGCCACCCTTACTAATTTACCGGGAGCCAGCATCACGAAATTCTTTACCCCCAATAATATTGTCCTAGGAGATACTTCATTATTAACGATTCGCATAAAAAACACAGGGAATATCCCATTAACCAAAATCGGCCTAGTGGATATTCTACCAAGTGGATTACTAATTGAAGCCTTACCCGCTCCGGATACGACATGTGACAATGCGAGCACCCCTAATTTAATAATAAATCAAGTTACACGGCGAATCGAATTGGTGGATGGAAGCCTTGCTGCTGGTCCAAATACGACCTGTGATATTAATGTCACTGTCTCTGCTGTAAGTCCTGGAAGCTATACCAACACGATCCCCGCACGGACACTGGTTACAGATGAGGATGCAACCAATCCCGATCCAGCGTCAGATACATTGACAGTCAATTCGACTCCCGATTTGCAATTGGTAAAAACCGGTATCCTGGATATGTCTGTGGTTCTGCCGGATACGTCAGCTGAAACAGGTGACAAAATTAATTACACCCTGGTGGCAACCAATATGGGTGATGTGACATTAACTAATGTAGCCATAGCGGATGCTGATCCAGCTATAACTATCGGGACTTGCACTCCAGCCCAACCAGCAACACTGTTAAAAGGTGAGACTTTATCCTGCCCGGCGGTTTACACACTAACTGACGCAGATATTACTAATCAGCTCTATTCAAATACAGCTACAGCTACCAGTAAGCTTCCAGATGGAATAACGGATGGTCCAACAGATACTGACACAGAAAACATTCCGTTAAATGTCCCATTTTCTTTGGGAATCAAAAAGGTCGTTACGAATACCGGACCTTTCAGGCTGAACGATACGATCAACTATTCAATCACCGTAACAAACCTGGGATTGAATGACCTGACAAACGTTCAGGTGACAGACCCGGGAACTGGCGTTACATTGGGTACTTGTAACCCGGTTCTGGGATCGACTCTGGCAAATAGCGAAACCCTGGTCTGCTCAGCAACGCATCTAGTAACTATTGCTGATGTCAACAATGGATTCTTCAGTAATACAGCAATTGCCGATAGTACAGAAACAGATCCTCCGGTGACAGATTCAGCTACAGTACCTGTAAAGCAAAATGCCAGACTGGAGTTATTTAAGGAAGTAATCTCCACTGGTCCGTATATTGCTGGATCCACGATCACATATGATATTTCTGCTAAGAATACAGGCGACCAGACTCTGCATAATGTATCGATCAGCGATCTGGTTGAACCGCCACTCGATCCGGAAGATCCAGATTATAAGGTGACTCTTGGGGCATGTACACCTGCGCAACCGGCAATCCTTGAACCAAATGAGATCTTATCCTGTGCAGCAACGCATGTTGTTACAGCCACTAATATGCTGGCAGGTGGTTTCAGAAATACAGCCAAGGCAACAAGCGATGAAACCGGTGATGTGACTGATACAGCAACCGTGATCTTAAAAACACCATCGATTCAATTGAGTAAAACTGGCGCAGTGGATGATGTGAATAGTAATGGTCGTGCTGATGCCGGTGAAAGCATAAATTACCAATTTACTATTACGAATAATGGTCAGGTGACTCTGACAGATATTATCCTGACTGACATTATCGGGGGTGTTACGATCATCCGGAATCCGCTTGCTCCAACACCATTAATACTTGCTCCAGCAGAGTCAGATTCTTCTACTTTTACTGGGACTTATACCCTCACCCAGGCAGATATTGATGCCGATGTTTTTACAAACACAGCGATTGTTACCGGTTTTCCACCGATCGGCAGCCCGGTGAGCACCGCGGCAAACCACACCGAAAACCTGGCAGAACCGGCCATCGACCTGGTGAAGAGCGAAGATCATTCCACTTTCAGTAATCCAGTGATGGCTGGTAACATAGTCAATTATTCATTCACAGTTGAGAACACGGGGAATGTCACATTGAACACCATCAGCCTTGTGGATGCAAAGTGCAATACCGGTCCAACCTACCAATCTGGAGATACAGCAAACGCCGGCAATTTGGATGTAACTGAGACCTGGACATTCACCTGCGCACATACACTCACCCAAGCCGACGTTGACTCAGGCAGCCTGGTGAATAGTGCCAGCTTGACCAGCAAACTTCCAGATGGGGGGGATGGTCCAACAGATTCGGATACGAAAACTGTCACCCTGACCGCTGCCCCGGGTATCGAGCTTGTGAAGAGCGAAGATCACTCCACTTTCAGTAATCCAGTGATGGCAGGAAACACAGTCAATTATTCATTCACAGTTGAGAACACGGGGAATGTCACATTGAACACAATCAGCCTGGTGGATGCAAAGTGCAACACCGGTCCAACCCTCCAATCCGGTGATACAGCCAACGCCGGTAATCTGGATGTAACTGAGACCTGGACATACACCTGCGCTCATACACTCACTCAAGCCGATGTTGATTCAGGCAGCCTGGTGAACAATGCCAGTGTGATCAGCAAACTACCAGCCGGTGGGGATGGACCAACAGATTCGGATACCAAAACAGTCACCCTGACCGCTGCCCCGGGTATCGACCTTGTGAAGAGTGAAGATCACTCCACTTTCAGTAATCCAGTGATGGCAGGAAACACAGTCAATTATTCATTCACAGTTGAGAACACGGGGAATGTCACATTGAACACAATCAGCCTGGTGGATGCAAAGTGCAACACCGGTCCAACCCTCCAATCCGGTGATACAGCCAACGCTGGTAATCTGGATGTAACTGAGACCTGGACATATACCTGCCCACATACACTCACCCAAGCTGAAATTGATGATACATCTCATCAATTAGTCAATAACGCCAGTGTCACAAGTAAAGTACCAGGTGGCGGAACAGGTCCGACAGATAATGATACCAAGACCGTACCCCTTATTGCGGTTCCAGGGATAGACCTGGTGAAGACCGAATCCCATACATTTAGCAACCCCGTATTGGCAGGGAACACAATAAGCTATACCTTCACGGTGGAGAACACGGGGAATATCACATTGAACACCATCAGCCTGGTGGATGCGCTGTGTGATATTGGGCCAACCCTCCAATCCGGTGATACAGCCAACACTGGTAATCTGGATGTAACTGAGACCTGGATATACACCTGTCAGCATACTTTAACTCAACCAGATATTGATGATTTATCCCATCAGATCACCAATATCGCCAATGTCACCAGTAAAATACCTGGAGGTGGAGATGGACCAACAGACACAGATACTAAAACAGTTGTCCTCGTAGATGATCCCAATATCAGTTTAGTCAAAAGCGAGTCACATACCTTTAGTGATCCGGTTATTGCCGGTAACACTATCAGCTACACTTTTTCAGTGGATAACACAGGGAATGTGACTCTGAATACGATCAACCTGGTAGACGCTAAATGCAATTACCCGCCATCTCTCCAATCCGGTGATTCAACTAATACAGGCAATCTGGATGTCGATGAGACCTGGATTTACACGTGTACTCACACCCTCACTCAGGAAGATATCGATCTTGGGAGTATTACCAATAATGCTACTGTGACTGGAAAATCTCCTGCCGGGGAGGATGTTACCGATACCGATGAAGTCATTGTTACCCTGGATGCATTTCCTATGATAGGTATTGCCAAGCGTGTACTTGAGGGTCCTACCGAAACCAGCCCGGGCACCTGGGATGTAACTTTCAGTTTCGTATTGCGCAATTACGGCAATGTAACCCTTAAGAATATACAAGTCACAGATGATCTTACAGATACCTTCATTACCCCTCCCAGTGTTGCTACTCCCACCACTTTTACAGTCCTTTCCGTTACCAGCGATGAATTTACAGAAAATTGGCCAGCTGGTTATAATGGCAGTAGTGATATTTACCTTCTCGAGGGGGTAGATACAGATGTCCTAGGGCCTGGAGAGTCTGGAGGTATTATCCTGACGATCAGAGTAATACCTTCGCACGGCGGTCCGTTCTTTAATACAGCAATAGCCAGTGGGATACCTCCCATAGGAAATCCGGTTAGTGATGTCTCGCAGGATGGTATTGACCCAGATCCTGACCCCAAGGATGGCGATCCGACAAACAATAACGATCCGACACCTGTTGATTTTGGCCCGAGTATGTTCGACCCTCCTTACGGAATAAAATTACTCGATAGGACACTGCAACCTGTCCTTCAGTGGACAATGGTATGGATTAATGACACCAACATCGTTGCGGTAAAGGCGGCTGTCAGCGATCCGATAACTTATGGAACAGTTTTCGAGGACAACGGTATCGATAGTGGTTTTCCTCTTCCTCCAGGTCCTTTACTAGATGATAGTGTTGCTACTGGTGTTTCCTGTGAGGACACATCGATAATAACCACAACCGAATATTGTTATTTTGAAGGACCCAGCCTAGAGTATCCTCGTGGACGAATTATCTGGCAGGGGACTTTAGGTCCGGATCTTGGAGCAACTGATGCTGAAACCGCAATAAATGATATCCGCATCACATTCAATACACGGCTCAACCCAGGTGTAAGAAATGTATTAAATATCGCAACCATCGATTCCGACTTGAATGGAGATGGTGATCCGACGGATGATCGAGAGTTGGAAGTAGCATCTGCATCGGAACGGTACCGGAATTTTAAAGGACTTCCAATGACCGGTTTTACTCCAGGTATTCTGACAGAATTACCTGTTCAACCAGTTGAAAATGCATATTCAGATATGAATGATATGTGGCTGGAAATACCATCACTTGGATTAAAATCATCCATCGTTGGAGTGCCCGTGAATGAAGCAGGCGAATGGGATGTTAAATGGTTAGGAAACAAGGTTGGCTGGTTGAACGGGACGGCATTCCCGACCTGGAATGGGAACTCTTTGCTGACAGCGCATGTGACAGATTCAAATGGTAAACCCGGTTTGTTCGTTGACTTGGGAAAGATGTCCTGGGGCAACAAGATCCTAATCCATTCATGGGGCCAGGTATATACATATGAAGTAAGGTCTGTTAATCTCTGGATATCACCGGATTCAATAAGCGCAGCAACAAAGCATGAAGAATTATCTTGGATCACGTTGATCACCTGCCATGATTACAATGAAAAGCTTGATACATATTTGTGGCGAACAATGATCAGAGCAGTTTTGGTAAATATTTCTGAAGATTAGTAAAGAATGAAGTCAATAAAATCCCGGTTGCACAAACCGGGATTTTATTTTATATGGATTTTAATTAAGAATGAATCATTATGAGTTTTACAAGAAAAATCAATTGGTTAAAAATCAATTGTTTTTTAACCAATATTAATTATAATGAATGGGAATTTATTATGGAGCATCTATATGAAAGAAATGGATTTTTATAAGATAGAAATATTTGCACCTGTGGAAGCTGCAGCAAAAATACAAGCAGCCATTGCCAAGGCAGGAGCTGGAAGAGTTGACAGGTATGACCATACTGCTTCCACCATGCAGGTCACCGGTTATTGGCGACCCTTAAAAGGGGCGAAACCATACAAAGGTAATGAAGGAGAGATCTCTTCTGAACCAGAAATTAAGATCGAGGTCACGTGTAAGCATGAACACGTTCCTGAAGTATTGCAGGCTATATACGAGAATCATCCATACGAACAGCCAGTGATCAACATTCTCCCCTTGGTCAATGAGCTTTTTATTGATCCTGATGATACCAGGAAGTATGGACCGTAAATCTTCCCCTTAAAGAATTCACTATATTATTCATTAAAGTAGATTACTTTCCTTTACTCGAAACTTATCCATTATTAAATAATAAATCCCATTCTGTAATGTCCTAAAGAATGGGATTTATGCTTAGTCTACATTTTGTTATTTCGTACATTGATTTGACACAAGATTTTCGTCTGTCATTTTATTTGGTGTATAGGCGTAATAAGATTTATCAGGAATTAAATCCAATTTTTCGCCGAAATATGCATCGAAAATTACACGAAACGAGTTTACAGGGGTGATCGATGGGTACAGCAAGTTTTTCGCAGCAGCATTGACAAAATATGCATTCAAAATGGAATGTCGAATTGCTTGAGGTGTAGGATTTAAATTTGGCCCATGATCTCCCTGGATGATGATCACAGGCGGAATTTTAGAGCCATCAATAATCTTTTTTAAGATAGCAGGAAGGTTGTTATTTATGAATGAAATATTTGCCGGATATCCTTTATAAACATTTCCGTTATATTTATATTCACCTTTAGGGGTAAAAATATATGGTTCATGTGGAACCATAAAATGTACAAAGACAAATTTTGGTCCTTCCAGTGAAGGCATATTGGGTAATTCAGCCAAAGTGTATTTAACCTGTTCGAAATGTTCGTAATATTCCAAATGCAAGGGGTCGAACCCGGGTACCAGTTGGGGCATGTCAAAAATAATGCGGAACAATGTTGTTTTTAATAGCATTGTTTCAAATTCATTTAAACCAGCGGATGAAAGATTCAATCCAAACTTCGGATTATTCCGGGAAAATTGCTTATCTTCTCCAAGATCAAAGTGACCCTTGGACCAATTCTCGAATGAATAAACTGAATAACCGAGCGAACGGAGTGATTTAGTTACGAATGTGCTGCTGAATGGCTCCAATGACGCGTCGGGGTTTATATCCTGAAGGTAATTTACCTCCATTAATGATGAAAGAGAATATTTAGTGCTGGGATAATTACTCTGGCTGCAATCAGCTACATAAAATCCCAGATCCATTAACTGATTTAAAAATGAAGTATTATCAAATTGAAAGTTCTGTTGAAGGATATCCGCCCGAGTGTAAGAATCCAGGATGATTAAATAAATATCCGGCCTGGGTAAATTTTGGATTTGCGGGTTGAAAACCACTGCCTTTTTATCTTTACTTTGGGAGATGGCATTTGTGACTGAATATTTGACCATAGGAATGATGCTTATTATGACCAAAATAGCACTGGTTGTTGTAAGGAATTTTTCCAGTGATTTAGATACAGTTTTTGTTCGGAGGATCAACCAGGCGATTAATAGAATTAAGAATAAGAATATTATAAATAGATAACGGTGATGTACAGTCAAGCTGAGTTTTGTGATGAGAAAATCATAAACCTGACCATATGAGAAAAAGATTAATATGAAACCCGTAGTAAGAAGCTTCCCCTTTTCTTTACTCCTTGTTATGAGTGAAAGAGAAACAAGCAGGACGGATGTAACTATTAATGTGATTATCAGGGACCTAAAAATCGAGTTGAAATTAATATAACCCAGGTTAATTGAACTAAGAGCAATAACCGGATATATTGAAATTAAAAAGGGAAAACTGTCAGTAAATGTTAATCGTTTCATATTACAGGTTCCAAAAGCAATAAAAAAATATGCTAACTAATAATTCGCTTACTAAACAGATTGAAACATGATTATAGTTCCTAAGTCTATAAACAACTATAGACATCGGCTTGACTGGACTGAGTGACAGGAAAACCGAATAACCCTGTATCTAGTCCAGCAGTTGCACTACGGGCAACAGGAAGGCTTTCCTCAAATCTATTTTGAAGTAATGCCTTCACGTCTTTAAAGGAACACTTTTGCAGCTCGTCATCGCCAAAACGTTTGGCAAGTACACGAGCAGCGTTGAAATCAGCGTTCCCAGTAAAACCACAATTCAAGCAGTGAAAATGTTCCTGGTCACTACGGTTGGTTTTAGCAACATATCCACACTCTGAACATTGTTGGCTGGAAAAGGCAGGTTGTACACTTCTGTATCGGATTCCTGCGTCATCCAGCTTGAAAATGAGATGATCATGCATGTAACCAAGTTGAGAAGCCTTCAGCCAACTGTTCATCTCACGACTTTTGAATTTCATATCCTTGACACCGAGACGTTCCAGAGCAACGGGTGAACTTTCAGGCAGGTCTATAATCAGTTGGTTAATGTATCGTCCAATTTCGTTTCGCACAAATCGTTCGGTCTTGCCATCAAACAACTTTACTACGGATAGTCCCTTTTTCTTCAGGCACGAATTCAGTTTTTGCTTCCGTGCCATTTTTTCTCTGGATAGCTTGTTGCGGGTTCGGACTTCGCAGCTGATCTCACCATACATTCTATCGGTTGAGGTTACCAGCATCTTTTTCATGCCGATATCCACACCAACAATTTCACCAGCAGCTTCTTGCTTGTTCGGTGTTTTACCGACAACCAAAGAAATAAACCACTCCTTGTCTTTTTTGTCCAGGCGGACACCGGTAAAAAGACATGGGTATTTTTCAAGCGTTTCTTTCGCTCGGTTGTACAGTTTGATGGGCAGAAAAACAGGTTTGCCTTTTTCGAGCGTTGAAAGCCTGATCCAATAATCGAATGATCGGGAAGTTTTTACTTTTTGAAGTACCGCCACATTTGGGCTGGCTTGAATCGAAATAGCATCCAGCTTCGGTCGATTTACACGGCCATTTGAAAACCACGACTGCACGATCCCACAAGCCTGCATCCATGCACACCGCTGCCATCTGGCAGAAAGCGGTGATTTGAAGATTGGAATATCACCATTTTTATCCGGTGTTTTCTGCTCGTGGTCAATTAGATAATCACAAAAAGTCTGCACCAAGCCCATATATTCATCCGCCACCGCATTCAATGCCTCGATTTTTCCGTCATTTGCATTATCGAGCTTGATGTGAGTGACAGACTTTTTAAATGAATATTTTTTATTCGTTTTACGTGCGACTTTATTGTGGGTCTGTTTCTCTGCCAAATGTTTAGCATTCTAACAAGCATCAATTATAAGATGGAAATAAGTAAACGGAAGTTCACTAAATTGTGTTAAGCGAAGTTGCATAATTTAGATGAATTAATTGATCCATCAAATGCAATTAAAGTATCATTTTCAAATTACCGCTTGAAGTCCTTCAATGTTATTCCCCGTTTTGGTGTTACCTCTGCTTTGACGCTATAAATCTTCGCAAAAAGAAGTTGTGATCGCGACAAAGTCCCCGTCTAATTATTACAATCTTTTGTAGTGGAATGAGAACAATTATTTTATGACTTTTTAAAGCGATCAACTTTTCTGCCATTGCTCTGCGGTTTGATAGCTAACTTCTTCTGATTTTGTATATTCTTTTTGTTTCATGAAAATATTATACTTATTGATATGGGTATTGGTGCCTATAAAATGCTTGAAATTTTATTATTCCTTTGCATAATCCTAATTGCCATATTCCCAATTGTTGTATTATAAACTTGATTCTGATAGCCATTGCAAAAACTATTGTATTTTGTCAATCAATTTTATTTGAAATAATTATAAAAACTACAATTAGTATGGATTAGTGAATAAGATGATCGTATCCCAAAAGACGAAATTCGAGATTGTTTATCATTGGACGGAGGGAAGTGTCCCGCCCCCTTACCACTATGAGTATTCGATAAAGATTCAGGAAGATAGGACAGGTATTGTGTCTTATCGACCTGATTATGATTTGAAAGATGTGCCTGTTTGGAACCGCTATTTCATCATACCTCAGGAGTTGTTTTCCCAACTTTATGATCTTATAGAATCAGATGGTTTCTATAAACATGAATGGAAGCAAGCTATTGAAATAATTGTCGGTGGAAGTCAAGAGTGGTGTGACGGGATCATCGAAAACCATGAATTCCATATTCCAACAGGATTGGCCCGAGAGGATTCTGATAAAACCGGACCTCTATATTTATTATTAAGACAACTTGGTCCAGACGAGATGTGGGATGATCTACAACAAATGCGGAAAGAATATATAAATAGATTTTTCCAAGAGAAAACATAAATTGAAAAAGAATAATTTTAAGCTTTGAGGCAGATTACTATGTCCGGGACTTTAGGTTATTAACCCGGGTTTGAATCAATTCAGCCGCAATACTGACTGCGATCTCTTCAGGGCTTTCTGCCCCGATAGTGAGCCCAATCGGTGAATGGACTTTCTCCAATTTTGTCCGTTCAATCCCTTCTTTTTCCAAGGCCTTATAGATCTCGTCCCGCTTTCGTTTGCTTCCGATCATTCCTATATAAACTGAATCTAAATTTAATACCTGTGTCAGTATGACTTGATCGTGCAAGTGACCACGAGTAACAATCACAAAATAACTTTCCGGATCAATGGGGAATTCTTCCAAAGCAGTCTGATTATTCTTCAAAACGATGATCTCATCTGCACCCGGAAACCTTCCCCGGTTGGCGAATTCTTCGCGATCATCCAGGATCACCGTACGGAATCCAACCAGGCTGGTCAATAAAGCTAACTTTTGTGAAACATGGCCGGCGCCAAAAATATAAACAGTCCCATAATTTTTCAAAGGAGCAATAAAGAAACGGGATTTTCCTGCTAAAATTGTTTGCGGCAATCGCGGGGAACTGATATTTATGATTGCTTTATCCACTTCAAGAAGTATGGATGGTTCCTCAGGGCTTTGTTTATCACCACCTACTTGAGGTGCCTGAAACATTACGTTGGTATTAATAAAATCACCCGTCCGTGTGATAACCTTACCATTTTTACCAATATACCAACGAGGTAGATGGGAAGTATCCTCGCCATTATTCGGCAATTGGATGATCCACCAGCCACCCTGGCGGGTTTGCTCATCAGCCAAAGCAGATTGAAATGCTGCTAGTAGCTCAGTATCTCCTGATTCTAAGTATTCGATCAAAACTTCCTGGTTTCCACCACAGATCATATCCGTGGAAGCAGCATCTTTCCCCGTGAGGTGAAATTCCTTGATAATTGAAGAGTGGTTTTTGAAGGTCTCCCTAGCTATCTTGATGGATTGGGCCTCAAGTTGACCTCCGCCAATAGTTCCAATGATACTGCCGTCCGATAGAATTACCATCCGGGCACCAGTTGATCGGGGAGTGGATCCATTTTGATTAATTAAAGTGGCCAGAATGATATTTTTCCCTGCTGACAATTGATTCACGATTTCTTCGGTAAGGGTATTCATTTATTCATCCTTAAAGGTATAAATTGAAACTATTTACCCAAGAAGCTATGGAATTATTCGGACATTATCCAAAGAACCAGTGACTTTTGTACTGCCTGTCCAAACCCAGCAAAATTCGCCACCGCGATCCGGATTAGGGATCATTATCCATTTACCAGTTGGATCAATTCCATAAATATCGGCCACCATCCCTTTCAAAAAATATCCGACTATGTTGGGTTCTCTTCCTGGTCTGATGTGGCAATTTGAATTTTCGATTGGAACGACTTGAGGTTTTCCACCGGAAGAAATTTCTTGTGGGGAGGAAGATTCAATTTCTGAAGTAGGTGAGAGGATATTTTCTGAAGTCGGTATTATGGATACAGATTCTGTTATTACAGGGGTGGGTATCAAGGGAAGTGTCGGAATGGGAGCAGGAGTGTGAGTGGGTCCTGGTACAGTTGGGGCAACGGTTGCAGTTGGTTCATCAGTAGGAATGGACGTTAATTCTATTTTGGGGGTGTTGCAGGCTGATAACACCAATACCAAGCAGAACCCGAAGATAGTTAGAATTGACTTGGAAAATATTTTAATAATATTTTTCATCACCCATCTAATTATGCCATATATTCGACGGGTATAACAATTAACATATCCGGACTCAGTCGGACATGGAATTCCCTATTGGTGCTTTAAATTCTCTCCATTATTAAGGTGAGTTAATGAAAAGAATTATCGACCGATGAAATTGTAGTTTTATACAATTATTCAAATTCCTAGACCACCTCAAAAATAATATCTTAAGATGGCTTATCATTCAATCTTCGGATCCATTTTTATTGATAGGATACTCACTCCCAGATCCCGGAGTAGGTTCACCAGACCGTAGAGCGCTTGTTGATCCGGTAGTATGCCGCGAATACTACTATTATTTTCGTCAGAAAAAACTGACATCCCTTCGAACCATTCTTCCATTTGTGGGCTGATCGATCCTTTGATCGTTATTTCAATGTTAATGGGTTGTGTGTCTTTCATTTCTGCCATAATGACCTCAAACCGGAGGGATTAAGCATCCCTCCGGTATTCAATTTGAATATGCTTAGCGGATTGCGAAAGAAGCAATGTATGGCAGAAGGGATAACAAAGCCAGCCAGGGGCTTCGGGTGCGTTTAATAGTATTGTCCCATTGGAATAAATACACTGCCAGGATAAATGAGATCAAACCTGCTATTACCAATACAGCAAGGTTGAACAAAGGATCGTGACCCACCGATTGACCCATGGCAAGCCCATTGAAAGCAGCCATGGCGTGTGTGGTGGGTAGTATTTGGGCTACTTTTGCCAGTGAAGCAGGTAGTATGGATGTGGGCATCATCAAACCGCCAAGGATCATGGATGGCAGGAAGATCAATTGAGCCAGTAAAACGGTTGCCCGGGAGTTTGGGGCGATCACGCCGATCAACATTCCCAGCCCGGCACAGGCAAAAGCGCTGGCAAGCCATACGATAATGAACCATATCCAGTTGGTAGGTTGGACGGCTTCGAAGAAGATGGGACCCGCAACGGTTATCACGGCTGATATTAATGCCATATGCAAAACGGATGTGAGTGCGGGAATACTGACTATGGAAAACGAAGGGACTCCATTGATCTTGAAGCTGCGGAAAATTCCACTTTCACGGGAACTGAGCAGCGGGTTGGGTAATCCCAGTAATGTGCCGCTCATAATAGCGACCAGGATCATTGCTGGGGTCATCGTTTCTTTGAAGGTTGGGTTAACCTGGGTCATGAGAAGGCCCATCATGACAAAGAAGAATAATGGAAACAGGTAGTTCATTAAAAGCATGGATCGATCGCGCAATCCGGTACGAAATTCATATGTAAGGTGGTGGCCAAAGGCATTCATGGGATTTCTCCTTATCTTGTGGGTTGAATCTTGGTAATTTCCAGGAAACGTTCTTCGAGGGTTGGGCGCTCAACGCGCAGATCAATCAATTTATCGTCCTGGTTACCAATGTATTGAATGATGGCTGTAACTGATGCACCCGGATCAGTGGAGTAAAAAAGCGCATAGCCATCTTTTACCTGGTACTGTTGAACTCCCGGGAAGGTATGGCCATTTGAGGCAAGAATATCTTTCTCAGTATGAACAGAAATACGCGTATATCCTTCTCCCGCAGCCGTCAACTCCTGGGGTGTGCCAATGGCAGCTATCTTTCCTTTGAGCAAGATGGCAACCCTGTCTGCCATTTTTTCAGCCTCTGCCATATCGTGGGTTGCGAGGATCATGCTGGCACCTTCCTGTTGTAACTCATGCATCAGGTCATGCAGCTCCACTCTTGAGGCTACGTCTAAACCAGCAGTAGGTTCATCCAGGAAAACAATCTGTGGGCGGTGAGCTACCGCGAGGACAAGTGCCAGCCGGCGTTGTTGGCCAATCGATAGGCTGCCATACTGGGCATTCTTTTTGACACCAAGCTGTAAGCGTTCTATAAGATCGTAACGTGGAGCTGTCTGATGGTATGCGCAGAAGAATTGCATCGCTTCCTGAACAGTCATGTTTGCCGGTAGGGCAGAACTTTGCAATTGAACACCCATCAGGGTTGTAAGTTTTCGTTGTTGTGTTTTTGGATCCAAACCCAACACCCGAAGACTCCCGCTATCTGGGCTTCTTAATCCTTCAAGACTCTCTAAAGTGCTGGTTTTGCCTGAACCGTTTGGACCAAGTAAGCCAAAAATCTCGCCTTTATTCACATCAAAACTGATATCATCAACTGCTACATTGGTTCCATAAACCTTTTTGAAATTCTTAACAGATATAATCACTTCTTCCATTGTCTTACCTCCTTCTTTTCACTTGTAACAATATCTTATTTGTCAACCGGATACATTGTCATGTATCTTTTGGTACAAAAGGTGGTTGATTTTTTTAGTTTCAATCGTGTAATAGAGTTTATCCTTGACACTTTATCCTGCTTTTATTTCATGTTATAATCGCTTTTACAATTCAATAGCCCATTGCGGCACTCTTATCCAGAGAGGTGGAGGGACCGGCCCTTTGATACCTCGACAACCGGAAACAGGTTAACACTTGTTTCGTCGGTGCCAATTCCGGCAGAGAAAATTCTGGGAGATGAGAGGGCAGCCGACTTCACAGTTTGCCCCTCAATTGATGTATTCCGCAGGGCAAACTATTCTTTTTTAAGGAGCTACATATGACTACCACTTTTATGTCTTCGCCAAAGTATCTGTTCACTTCAGAATCGGTAACTGAAGGCCACCCTGATAAGCTTTGTGATCAGGTCAGCGATGCGGTGCTGGATGCCTGCCTCAGGGAAGATAATTTTAGCCGGGTCGCTTGTGAAACCGCCACGAAGACTGGTTTTGTGATGGTTCTTGGTGAAATTACAACCCACGCAGATATCAATTTTGATACACTAGTGCGGGAAGTTGTTCTCGGGATTGGTTATGACCATACTGATAAAGGTTTTGATGGTCATACCTGTGCAGTACAGGTGGCTATAGCAGAACAAAGCCATGATATTGCCTTGGGTGTGGATAATGCGATGGAGTCAAAATCTGGCGAAATGACAGATGCGTTGATTGAGAAAATTGGTGCAGGTGACCAGGGAATGATGTTCGGTTATGCTTGCAATGAAACTCCTGAATTAATGCCGGCACCAATACACTATGCCCATAAACTCACTCGTCAATTATCAATCGCTCGCAAGTCCGGTCAATTGCCCTGGCTGCGTCCGGATGGCAAGAGTCAGGTGACCGTTGAATATGAATATGGAAAACCAAAACGCATTGATACCGTATTAATATCCACCCAACATTCCCCAGATATTTCACATGCTGATATTTCCGAATCCGTGCGTGAGTACATCATTAATGCAGTTCTTCCAAATGAACTTGTCGATGATAATCTTAAAGTCTATGTCAATCCTACTGGACGCTTTGTTATTGGCGGACCAATGGGTGATGCAGGAGTAACAGGCAGGAAGATCATCGTCGATACTTATGGCGGTATGGGTCGCCATGGAGGTGGTGCTTTTTCCGGAAAAGATCCCACAAAAGTGGACCGTTCTGGTGCATATGCTGCCCGCTGGGTGGCAAAAAATATTGTTGCTGCTGAATTGGCTGATCGATGTGAGATCCAGGTGGCATACGCGATCGGGGTAGCGCACCCATTAAGTATTAATGTCGAAACATTCGGCACCGGCAAGATCGATGATGAGAAGATAGCCAAGATCGTCAGTGAGGTTTTTGACCTGCGCCCCGGGGCTATTCTACGCGATTTAAATCTGCGGCGTCCCATTTTCCAACAGACCGCATCTTACGGTCACTTTGGCCGGGAAGAAGCTGACTTCACCTGGGAAAAGACGAACAAAGTTGGTGATCTGCGATCTGCAGCTGGTTTTTAATCAACTTGATTAGATAAACACAAAATACCCTGTGAAAATCAGGGTATTTTGGTACTTGACATACTGTGTAACATATAGTATAGTAGACAATAAGGTATAATATGATGAATGATATAGTAGATAATTCGATATTAGAGTTACGCAGAGGTGTTGTAGTCATGGCTGCGTTAACGATCCTTCGAAAAGAAGGTTATGGCTATTCTGTATTACGGCAGCTTGCTGAGAATGGCCTCGAAGTGGACCAGGGCACTCTTTATCCACTTCTCCGAAGGTTGGAATCTCAAGGGTTATTGCAATCTGCCTGGAGAATTGAGGCAGGACGCCCAAGACGATATTATCAAACCAGTCCCGCGGGACAAGAAATACTGCAGAAACTCAATAAGGAGTGGAAACAGATCACCCGGGCTGTTGAAAACATTACTTTATTCAAGCCGGAATAGTCAGGCAAAAGGGAAAAAAATGAATATGATAGACCAATATGTTTTTGAAGTAGGGGAGAATCTGCCCGGTAAACAGCGGGCAGATCTGGAAAAAGAGATTCGTTCGCTGATCGAAGATACCCTCGAGGAACGCAGCAGATCATACAGCAGGGCAATAGATGATGAAATGATCTCAGAAGTGTTGAAGGAATTTGGTCCTCCAACAAAAATGGCTGCTTCCTACCAATCTCCGAGGTATTTAATTGGTCCTCGGCTTTACCCGACCTTTATCCTGGTGTTAAAGATTGTCAGTACAGTCATGTTAGTTCTTGCCCTAATCGGATTGGGAGTTGAAGCGGCTCAAAGTAGGAATTCCTATTCATCAATTTTTGAGCTGATTACGCATAGTGCTGGAACTATATTCCAATCTTTATTGGCGGCCCTTGGGAATATCGTTTTTGTTTTTACCATCATAGAGCGCTTTGTTCCTCAGGGAATTGAAAACGAAAAGGAATGGGATCCCCGGTCAATGAAACCAATAGCAGAACCTGACAAGGTCAGTCGTTTCGAACAAGTATGGATAATTCTCTGGACTTCCATTGCTATACTTTTGTTCAATTTCTACCCTCAATTGCTCAGATTTGGCTTTCTACAAAACGGTCAATGGCATTTCTTTACTTTCTTATCGGAAACGTTCTTTAAGTATGTGCCTGCATTAACCTTTTTGTGGGGATTGGAAATTGTTCTCTGCATATTCCTTTTCAGGGCAGGAGTATGGCAAACCGGTACCCGCTGGTTTAAGGTTGTTATCAAAGCACTCAATATTGTGCTGTTAGCAGTGATCATTGCTGGACCACCGATCTTCAACTTTACTCTTGGTGCTGTGCCTGGGTTAGAAGAAGCATTAAGAAGTTTGAAGGTGTTGTTTCCATCCGCTTATATGGGATTCAGGGCATTACTGGTGGTGGTCCTTGTGATCGAGGGTATTGAATTGGGGAAAGCCGGATATCGAGCAATCACCGGCAAACAATTCAAACTGTTAAAAAACTAAATACATAGTTGGGGGGTATTTTATGTGATGGTTAGTGACATGGAATGGCGAGGTTTAAAAAATGCATGAAATAAACCTCGCCATTTGTGACATATTTCCCATCCAACGAATATTGTTACATGACAAATATCCTGAATCGGCAAATATTCACAAAATTAACACAAATTTAGGCTGGATTTTATCTATTTTTTAGAAATTTCTAATGAAATTATGTTAATATGAAGATGGTTGATTGCACGATGACTAAGCTCTGATTTAGCAAAGAGCAAAATCATTCAAAAGCATAAAACTTGTTCTCCTCCTTAGATAGACATCGGCTGTTGCAGGGCAGCCGATGTCTTCATTTAAGTTTGAGGGTTGCTATATTTCCTGTCCTAATGCAATGCGAGTTGCCCGAAATGCGAGGTTGGGCAGTTTATCCAAGGGGAAGAATTCTGCTTCGTCTGCGTCGTCATTTGCTTTGATTTCACCTGATATCCACTCTGCGCAATAGACCAATACAATATCTGCGCCTCGAGGATGGTCTCTTCCGGTAACCATAGTAAGCAGTTTACCTACCTTTACTTCAATACCTGTTTCCTCAAGACACTCCCGGGCAGCTGCCTGTGCAGGGTCTTCAAAGGCATTTACAAAACCTGCCGGCAATGACCATTCACCTCTTTGTGGATCATATAATCGACGGACAAGTAAAACCTTGTTGTCTCTCTTAACGACGACTGCAGAAGCAACTTTCGGGTCAGGAAAATAAGCCCACCCACAATTTGGACAAACCGGATGGATATGGCCGTCATGGTAGATCTTATTCTCGAGCGCTGTGCCGCATTGGACACAGAAATTTGGAGAAAAAACCATTAATAATTCCTCTTGCTGACTATGAATGCAGCAATACCGGATGATAAACCAATCAAGAGGAATATGGAGCCTGTAATTAATAATGTAATATTTGAGATTGCCTTACCAGGGGATTCATCCAACTCCTGACTTTTTTGAACAGGATTCATTGGCGAAGGATTTATGCCCAGGATTGGTCCGCTTCCAGTAATAGCAGGTAGTTGTGAAGAATCTGTTGTGGATGGCGGTTGAACACTTCGCTGTGTATCGGGTGCTGGCTCGGTTGGTTGGAATAAATCTGCCGGCTGTGTAGGTATAGGCGCGGGAATAGGAGGAGCTTCAGGTGCAGCCAAAGCAAATCCTTCAGGTGTTGGCGCAGGTGAAAATTCTTCTGCTGAAACATCAGGCGGAGCAGCTTCTGATGGAACCTGTGGTTTTTCAGCGCTCATGGTTTGGGGAGCGCCATCCCCACCGCCTTTCCCAAAACCCAGGTCTGCTGCTCCACCACCACCGCCGCCCATTCCATATCCAGGGCTGCCCCAGGTAATGATCATTGGTTGTTCATTAGGTCCACTTTTTTCAACCATAGGAGCTGCAGCCAACATGGTATTCGGGCTGACGACTGGAGAACGAACCAAGAATGAAATTGCGAATATTAAAATGGATAATGCTCCAGTTAATGCAGATGAAAAACGTAATATGGGAAAAGCGATCACTTGCCTTCGGATACTAGAGGCGGTTTGTTTCGTGAGGAAAAAATTATGAGGAGCACGTCTTTTGCGAGATTGTCGCAATAAAAGTTTGGTTGATAGCAACAATGCCAAAGAGGTACGAAGATTACCATCTTTCTCAAGCATTTGTTCGAAGGCAGATTTTTCATCAATGGAAAGATTGTTATCAATATAATCCGATAACCATTCCATCTCATTGTATTGCCTTTTAATGTCCATTATTTGCCCTCCTTTTCAAGACGGTAACTGGAGGGTAAAAGTTCCTCGAAACCTTGCAGGCAATCTCTCATCTTTACCCTGGCTCGGGCAAGACGACTCTTGATTGTACCTAATGGTGATTTTAATGCATTAGCGACTTCTTCATAATCCAACCCTTCTACATCAACAAGAACGATTACAGATAAAAAGTCAGGCATTAGGGTTTTAAGACAATGTTGTATCGCCTGATCGACCTCTGCTTCGTCCAATAAATCCTCAGGAGATGGATCGGTCGAAGCGAGCCAGGCGGGAGACTCTATCTCTTCTTCATTATTATTTACAGGTTCCAAAGGAATAGTGGGCCGCCGGTTTTGCCTTCGAAGTTCATCATAGCAGGCATTGGTAACCATTCGGAGCACCCAGGCTTTGAATGATCCTCCACGATAAGTGTTCAAGTGTTTGTAAGCTGAAAAAAATGATTCCTGTGTGCATTCTTCAGCTTTCGCTTCATCGCCAAGCATTCGATATGCGACATTGAATGCCAAATCCTGATATGCCAGTACTAATCGGTTAAAGGCATCCAAATCACCTTTTAAAGCATCCTTTACGAGATTTTGTTCGTCCATATTCTCCGATGTTAATTAGTCTTTATTTAGAGAATTATACAACCTCAAGACATAAAGACAACAATAAGATATGACATTTGTCTGCTAATTTTCAGGAGGAGGAGTTACCCTAAATAGGTAATTAATCGCCTATAATAACTTGAGTAAGCTACTATGTTAAAAATTTGCATTCCCGACCTCAATTAAAAGGTGGTATGGATCTTTCAATAATCCTCATAATTCTACAACTAATTTTCATGGAAGGAATTTTATCCGTCGATAATGCTGCTGTTCTGGGAGCAATGGTAGTCCATTTACCAGACGACAGACCTGTCTCCTGGCCGACTTCTCTACGAAAAATTGGTTGGAAGCTTCATAAGTTTTTAGGAAATCAACGTACAGCGGCATTAAGGGTAGGTCTATTAGGTGCATATCTCGGCCGGGGATTAATGCTCTTTATTGCTAACTTTGTTATCAATAATCCATGGTTAAAACTAATAGGTGCAATATATCTGATCAAGCTGGCGTGTGATAATCTTGGAAAACCAGCCGAAGGCGAAACTGAGGAAGAAGCACATGTTCATCACCTTGAAGGTTCGAATTTCTGGAGCATTGTTTTAACGATCGAAGTGACCGACCTTGTGTTCAGCCTGGATAATGTGGTAGTAGCTGTTACTCTGTCTGATCAATTGTGGGTGATCCTGTTAGGGGTAGGCATTGGAATTATAATGATGCGATTTGCAGCCGGATTATTTAGTTACGCCATTGAGAGAGAGCCCATATTAAAAAATGCTGCATATATACTGGTATTCAATATCGGCCTTGAACTGTTAGCCTCAGAAATATACCATATTGAATTAGAAGGATACCTTCGTTTTGGAATTTCAGCAGCTACGATAATATTTTCCATCATTTATTCGCATTCGAAATCCTTAAAAGTATTACGGCCAGCACTTAAATGGATCGCTGAAGGGATGGCGAATTTTAATACCATCCTGGACTGGGTACTAAAACCTGTAGTAGTCATCATAAAATTGTTTACCGGCCTGATTTCGAAATTATTCCCTCAAAAAAGAGTATCCTGGGGTGGTCCAGAAGAAGGGCCTGAGGATTTTTAATGACAAAACCCGGGTTCGAGATCGAACCCGGGTTTTATTTTGCTGCTTTGTTTCTAAATGCTACTTCTTCATTATTTTGTACATGCCGGTGCTGCAGACTTTGCAGGTCCCTTTCAATGCAGGTCGACCATTCTTCATAGTCACCTTTGTGACATTGATCATTTCTCTTTTTGTTTTACACTTTACACAATATCCTTCTTCGGCCATATTATCCTCCACTAGATAGGTTTTACTACAATAGTATTATACATGTTTTGGTAAAAAACAACAGCCAATTATATAAACTATGAGGAAATTTTTAATAAGAACTGGGAAAACACCAGAGTTTAGGCAATTTGACATATCAGTTTGGGAGTAAAATCACTATCCCCGGTTAGATGAAGACCTTATTATATACTGTGAATTTCTTCTCTTCCCGTATTAAGATTGGTTTCAGCAATATGCTGAACTAATAAAAAGACTCCCAGAGCCTAATGTGATCATTGAAGCTGCTCTGAGGGTCTTTTTTTGTACTCTTTCGACAAAACTCAAAAACTGTGTAATAATGTGTTAAGTATAAAGGAGACAATCGAATGAAAAACCAGATTGCAAGAATTACATACTCGATCATTATTGTGCTAATGCTAGCAGCATGTGTCCCAGCAGCCGCACCAAAAGCCTCACCACAACCTCAATCTACCATCGATATCAACCCGATTTATACAGCTGCGGTTCAAACCTATGAAGTTGAATCAACCCGTAAAGCGAACCTGATGCCAACAGCAACAGAGTTGGTTTTACCTACCGAAACACCTTTACCAGCCACAAACACTCCTATAGCAGCTGTGACTGGTGGTGCTCCGGTAAACACACCAACATTGTGGATACCGGTAAGTGGTTCATCCTATCCGACCATAACAGCTAAGTTGGATACAAATTGTCGTTTGGGACCAGATACTGCTTTTGATGTGGTAGGTGCATTACGGGTTGGGGAAACCTCAGAAGTATATGGAAAGTTGAAAGGTGGTGGTTGGTGGTTAATTAAGAATATCACCCACCCTGATGATCCTAAACTCTGTTGGGTTTGGGCAGAAACCACAACAGTAACCGGCGACACCGAAATGGTTCCAAACATCCTGCCTCCCCAGACTCCGAGTGAGGTCAATGCCGTAGTAAATGTTACCCTGGGAGTTGTACCTGCTTCTTCCCTGGTTTGCCCCACTACATTTGTATTCACAGGTTCAGTCACTACAGACAGGGCCGTAACATTAACCTACCAATTCTTAATGAATAATGGCGAGGTCAGGCAAAGCGGAAGACTCTTCTTTACTGACGATGGAACTCAGACAGTAACATTATCGGAGAAATTTAATGCTGATATTACGGGCTGGGTTCAATTAGTAATTACTGACCCACGAAAACATCATTCATCAAAAGTTGACTTTAATTTAGATTGTCCGTAAACATCGATAAATTATTAGACCTGGTACCTAGTATAGGTCCAGGTCTATTTTATTTTAATTCGAGCATATGTATCGAAATTTATCACAATACGTACTGAAATATCTGAATTTGCTATGATTTTTGATTTACATCTTGTAAAATATAATTAATTGACCATAATAAAGAAGTGATCAGAGCGTAATATCAAGTGAATATTTAAGAGGGATGAAATATGAAACCAATAATTACTATCAGCTCAGCATTATTAATATTAACGCTATTGATCACCGGATGTGCATTATTGCCTCAGGGACAACCAGTTCCTACAGTAGATTTCGCATTGGAATCTACCCATGCTATGGAGACGATGAGTATCACACTCACATTGCAGGCCTTAAATCAATTACTGGAACGGCCGACCAATACAACCCAGCCAACGGCAATACCCTCGACAGCAACAATCGAACCAACAGCCACGATTGAGCCTCCAGTAATCATGGAACCAGAGATAGTGATAATTCCAGAGGTGATCAGTACTGAAGCACCTATTCCAACAGAACTACCTCTAACTCCTATGCTCCACGTTACAGAAAGCACGAACTGTAGGGCAGGACCAAGCCCCATGTATGGGGTTGAAGGCTATGTAACCACTGATATGGTTCTACCGGTCAGAGGAATAAATGTCGGGCATTCCTGGTGGTTTGTGGACAATCCAACTTATCCGGGATATCACTGTTGGGTTTGGAAATGGACTGCTGTAGTTGAGGGTGACACTTCAACGATACCTGTGTATTATGATCCCTGGACACCTACTCCCGGAACAGCAAATATCTCAGCTGATATTACTGCCTGGACCGGTAATCAGACCGGAAAATGTCCGATCAAAGTGACATTTGCAGGTGTCATTCGATCAGATCAAGGTGGACAATACAGGTATCAATGGCTTAGGAGAAACACGGTTATTGATAAAGGTTGGGTAACCATAGCAGCTGACGGATCCGCTGTTGTATCGACATCCTTTAATGTAAATTCGACCAGCATTGGATCAGTTCAATTACAGGTGATATATCCAAATAGAGTGTATTCTTCCCGTCAAAGATATTCTGTAATCTGTGGGCATTGAGGAATATTCTCATCAAAACTGACAACCAGGATGTTTTATCATCCTGGTTGTCAGTTTAAACAAATCATTTGTAATTAATTCAATTAATAGTTATATTGTTGGTAGAAAGCCCGATTGGTGATTGGAGAAATTATGGCTAATCAAAAACTATTTAGAACATTTTTTATTCTATTAATGATATTTATTATCGCTTCATGCAATTTCCCTGGCACAAGTGGAGTTCAGAACGGTCTCGACCAGAACCAGATTTTTACAGCTGCAGCGAAAACTATCCAAACGACATTGACCATGGGAGCCCTGGCTGAGAGCTTTAATCAAACCCCGGTTGCTACTAATCCATCCTCAGAGAGCAATACTCCTACGGCATCAATAACTGTTGTTCCTCCATCAGATACCCCGATAATTTTCCCAACCAATACAGTAACCTCAAGTAATACTCCCGTTCCGGTTATTACGCTTACTCCAACTGTACCAATGATCCATGCTACGGTAAATACTAATTGCAGGTTGGGGCCGAGTTCCAACTATGATGTAGCAGGATTTTTATTGGTTGGCAATTATGTGAAAGTAATTGGAAGAAATTCAAACAGTTCATGGTGGTATATCCAAAATCCGGATAATTTGGCAAATTACTGCTGGGTATGGAATCAATCCACCATAGTCGAAGGGAATATTTCCATAATTCCAGTTGTTACTCCCGTGGCAACAGTGACGCCTTCCGTGGCAGTAATCACATTATCATCTAGTGCAGCTCCAACGAATTATTCTGGACCTTGCCCGGTCAATATTGTCTTGACAGGAAAGATAAAAGTATCATTGCCTGTGGAAGTAACCTACAATTGGGCAGCGAATTTTAGTTATCCATTTGTTGCGCAAGATTTTACTTTTGACATTGCAGGATCACAGACATTTACACAAACTATCGCGATCAGCTCAACAACAGCTGGGTATGTTCGATTTAGAGTTTATTCTCCATACGAAGTTAAGGCCGATCGGATAGATTTGGTAATCACTTGTGTACCATAAAGAACAACTCCCGGATAATCCCGGGAGTTGTTACACTTTTATAAGTTCAGCCCGCCCTTTTTTTCGTTTTTCTTTATCCTGATACATTTGGTAATCGGCAGTTTTTAAAACATCTGATAGTAAATCTCCGATTTCCGCAGTCGCTATACCAATTGATAACTCAAGGTTTTTTAATTTTGGATTGGCTTTATTCCCAATCGCTAACATTCCCTGCAACCTCTGAACCAAATTCGCGGCAGCAATTTTATCGGTGTTGGGAATAATAACTGCAAATTCATCTCCACCAATCCGGGCGATAATATCTTCAGGACGAAATGTTACTTTTAAGACCAAGGCGGTTCTTTTTATTAATTGGTCTCCAGCAGAATGTCCTTCAGTATCATTGGTGATTTTTAAATTATCAACATCCACCATCAGAATGCTTATCGGATATTGCCGACTATCCTGTAATCTTCCTAACTCTGTTTCAAAAAAACTTCGGGAAAATAATTCAGTCAGGCTATCATGTGTGCTCAAATATGTTAACTTATCTTCAGAAAGCTTTCGATCAGTAATATCCGTGATCGCGATGATAACTCGTTCAAAAGATTTTTCATATCCTGGAACAACCATGAAATTTAAGTTATGGTAACGTATTACTCCATCTCGTACATCATTAGCTGCTTCAACCTCAAAATGTGTTTTTCCTTCAGATATTGCAACAACCTCTTCAATAAATAAATCAGTAGGTTTGAGATTAAAACTAAGAGTATTGAGGCTACTGAGTTCATCAAATGAATTCTTTTTCATCAATGTCAATGTTGTCTGATTTACATGAATTACCTTAAGTAGGCTAAATAATCGACTTACTTCCTTGGGATTCTTAATTAAGAATTCGCGGATCCGCAAATTTCCTCGCTTCTTGAGTGTATGAATTCGCTTTTTGACAAGCGAAAAATCCTCCTCCCACAATGAGATGGGTGAATGATCAAATAATTCCTGGTACCTTAACTTACTACTGGTAAGTTCTTCTTCAATTAATTTACGGGTGGTAATATCGTACATTACACCATGCCATACGCCTAGCCCATCTTCCCCTTTCATGAATGACATCTGGTCTTCGATCCAAATAAGACCACCGCTTTTAGTAATTATTCGATATTCTTCCCGAAAATCTTTATTTGTCTTTAGACTTATCTTTTCCTGTGCCGTTACTCTTTTTTTATCTTCAGGGTGAATGATTTTTGACCATAGAGAGTTTGATGCCAACCATTCAACTGTTGAATATCCAGTTAATTGTTCAATTTGAGGGCTGATATATGTGATTTGACCATGATTATCTGGTGCTTCAATATACACTACTGCAGCAATTTGTTCTGCAAGCAACCGATATCGAAGCTCTGTTTGTTGAAGTTTTCTTTCACTATACAACCTGGAAATGGTTGTCATAATCATTTCCCCCACCAGGTTAAGGAACTGCTTATCTTCAGCCGTCCATAATTTTTCCTGGGTAACAGTTTCAATAATAATGAAAGCTTTAAAGCCGCTAGCGCTCGTAAAAATTGGCATTTCTAACAATGAAACAACACCGTTTTTTAGCCAGAATTCAATCTCAGCAGAGGCTGAAGCTGGAAGGTCAGTTACCCTTGAACATTTAATGGTTTTACCGTTTTGAATAATATCATTTATCCAAGGATATGATTTCCAATTGGGTGATGAAATAATTAACTCTCGATTTGGAACTCCGAAGTTTCTCCATTGGACAAGCAAATCAGCTGTCGGTTTATTCTCAGCTATTGTTGTAAAAGAACAACGATCCACATGCAGAAATGAACCTATTTTCTCAAAGATTGAAAGTAGATCTTTTTCGTAAGAATCTGGATGGAAATGATTTAAACCCGCCGCAATATTGGTAATTATTGTTTCCATGCTTAGTTGATGTTGCAAGGATTCTTCTGCTCGTTTCCGATTTGTGATTTCCCTGGAGATTCCAGTTAATCCAACAATGTTTCGCTTATCATCAAAAATTGGCATTTTGATTGTCTCGTACCAGGATGAGTAACCGGTAATATTTGTCACTTCTTCTTCAATTACTTTAGGCCGGCCAAGAGTAATTACTTCCTGATCGTCTTTTATGAACCTATCCGCGAGTTCCGGAGGAAAAAGGGCAGTAGTTGTTTTTCCAAGGATATCCTCCCGACTGTAATCATAGGTCGTGCAAAAGACATCATTGACTGCAATAAATCGATCATGATTATCTTTTAGCCATGCCAGGTCAGGAATATTGTTTAATATCGCTTTTAACCGCTCTTCACTATCAATTAATGCTGTCTCTATTATCTTCCTGGAAGTAATGTCCCGAGCGATACCTGTAGTACCAATTACAGAATTATTTTTTAGTATCGGAGTATTTACAACTTCCAACCATACAGATTCATTATTGTTTTTTATCAATTGGTATTCAAATCTAGCTGGCAGCTTGTTCTCAATGACATAACGATCTAGGCTGCTAAAATTATGTTCCGGATTTGAACCCCAAATTTCTTCATCAGTCTTATTATGAAATGCGATTGGTTCCAGATTATATAAATCGCATTCAGCCTGGTTAACAGCCAGATACTTCCCATCAAGGCTTTTTAACCAGGCCGGATCAGGAATATTATTGATGAAGGAATTTAACAGCATTTCACTGCTTGATAGGATTTGTTCAGATTCTTTCATATCGGTGATATCAAAAATCGCTCCCAGGACTCCCACATCCTCAACTGCTTTATCACCATAAGGGGATAAATTACATTGCACCCATACCACATGTTGATCTTTGTGAATTAATCTGATTTGTAAAGAAATGACTTTGCCATAACTAATTACTTGGCTTATTTGCTCATCGAATTTGTCATAGTCATCCGGAAATATGATCGACTTGATGGAAGCTAATTCCATGCTTTCTTCATTCGTATAGCCAGAAATGAAAGACCATTTTTCATTGGAATAATTAAGTCTGCTTTTACTATCTATTTGAATTATTCCCGCAGGAGTGGTATATGTGACTGCCCGGAATTTGCGTTCACCAACTTTTAATTTTGTAATTATTTTTTTATGTTCCGATATAAAATGACTGGTTACCAGAGTGACTAGAACCTGAATGAAAAGGAACATCTGCATATTTAGAATATTGACCATTGAGGATAAGTCACTTTTAATTGCGATAATAATTCCCGAAGTGATTAATATCACACCCAGAATCGCGCCAAAACGGTTGAATCTTAAAGCCAGCCAGATAAGAGGTATGAAAAATAAATAGTATGAATTTAGTGTTTTAAAACCTGGAATCTGGAAAACTACGAAAATTATTATTATCAGGATGATAAATACGAGGCCAAATTCAAATACTTTAGGCCATGAAAACCGCTTGGAGTTAATAATGCTCCCAAACGAAAAATTCTTTGATTTTTCTGGAAAATTAATTGTCTTCTCAATTTGATTTATTAACATCATTGCTATCGGATATATTAGTAACAATCCGAGCATAGTTTGTAGAGTGTAGTACAACCCAAAGGACCAGGCAATATTTTGTGTTAGCCCAATATTACTTCCTGTTGCCCATATTTGAATGCCACCAATCAAGCACGAGATGAGAATTGACAATAACAAAAATGCGTTCAAGTCGTGTGTCGATGAAAGATAAATATCTGTTTTCAGATAAGTCAGAAAATATTTAGGCGGTATTGTGAGGACGAAGGAGATACATAAAAGCTGAATTATCGCCTGACTTCCTAGGTCAATTGTACCTAGAAGAAAGTGACTAAATAAACTGGTTAAGAAAACGGAAAGAAATCCCACCCATCCGAACAATATACCCAACAAAATGGCAACCCCTGCTGCAGGAAACCAGACCTGGAATTGCGAAGTGCTTAAAGCATCGGGAAAGTAATCAGCAGCTAAAAAACCAAAAATAAGAAAAATCAATAAACCAAAATACCAACGAACTTGTTTCGTTGAATAGTTAAGGAAATAATTTTGCCTGACCTTATGATCTTGCATTTTTCCTGTTATTCCATTTGCAAAACAAAGATTTTATATTATATCATCTGACGGGGATGGGTTAGATTTCGCAACCTTACAGGGAATTTACAGATCTTAATTGAAAATAAAATTAAATACCCAAATGATGAACATTCTGACCACGAATGCTTGCTTTCGGTTTTATAATATGGTAAGATTTCAAAACAGCGTTTAACGAGGGAATCCCTTCGGGGCGCTGTTTGTGTTCATAGTAACCCATCGGGGTATCATTTAGTAAATCAATATAAACAAGGGAAAAGGGCATGACTATCACATTCCTTACACGTGAAGGTTTTGAAAAACTACAGGAAGAGTTAGACCATCTTCGGACTGTTCGTCGACAGGAAATAGCGAATCGTCTCCATGAAGCCATGGAAGGTGGTGAATTGATAGAGAATGCAGAATATGAAGACGCAAAAAATGAGCAGGCATTTGTTGAAGGGAAAATTAAAGAAATAGAAATCCTTCTTGCCACTGCCCGTGTGATCAATGAAGCCGATAAAAGTGAAACAATTCAGGTTGGAACAACTGTCACGATAAAAGAGGAAGGCAGCAACGAGGAAACATACACGATTGTCGGAGCTGCTGAAGCCAACCCAAGGGCTGGAAAGATTTCCAACGAATCTCCATTAGGAAAGGCATTGCTAAGCCGGAAAGCCGGTGAAAAGGCAAAAGTTGATGCACCCGCGGGCTCCTTTGAAGTTCAAATAATAAAAATTGGATAAATCCATAACGAACTTCTGCCAGTCCGATTAAGGTGTATAAACCGGCTGGCAGATTTTATTTAATGGAACAATGCAAAAATCAACGTAATTGTTTTTGCTGGTAATATTACAGAAGGTAAGTGACAAATGTTGGAACACGAAAAAAGCGTCTTAGAGCAGAATCGGATAGAAAAAATCCATCGGTTACAGGCTGCCGGGATAGAGGTTTATCCAACGAGGGCTTCGGTCACTCATACAAGTGTGGACGCAATCAAAGAATTTGAAGAAACCGAAATTAATGCTCCTCAAGGAACCGATCCTGAAAAAGTAAACGTGATAATTGCCGGTAGAGTTCGTTCCATGCGGTTGATGGGGAAGATTATATTTGCCCATTTAGAGGATGGATATGGCCGCATACAACTGTTTTTCAGGATAAATGACCTTGGCCAGGAAAAAATGGATCTCTTCGCCAGGGAATTCGATTTAGGCGATTTTATTCAAGCCAAAGGTCAATTATTCCGCACGAAAACCGGTGAAATTACCCTTCGGGTCGAAGATTATCAAATGCTGGCTAAAAGCATCACTCCCCTTCCTGCAGCTAAAGATGAGATCGTGGATGGCGAAGTGATCAAACATGCCACATTAAACGATCCTGAAGTGAGATTCAGACAACGGTATGCTGATCTCGCTGTGAATCCTGAAGTGAGACAGATATTTCGAACCAGATCGGCAACCATTAAAGCTCTCCGTCAATTTTTGGATGACCGAAGTTTTATTGAGGTCGAAACACCAATTTTGCAGCCAATATATGGCGGGGCTGCTGCCAGGCCTTTTATTACTCATCATAATCAATTGAAGCAGGATCTTTTCTTACGAATTTCATTTGAACTATATTTAAAAAGACTGCTGGTGGGTGGATTCGAACGTGTTTATGAAATTGGGCGTGACTTCAGGAATGAGGGAGTATCTTATAAGCATAACCCTGAATTTACCCAGTTAGAATACTATCAGGCATATGCTGACTACATAAAGATTATGGACCAAACCGAGCAAATGGTTGCATACACTGCTCAAAGTGTTCTAGGTACGATGATAGTCACTTTCAATGATCATGAGATCGACCTGACTCCGCCCTGGAAAAGGATCGAATTGCGGCAAGGAATACTGGATGCCACCGGGATTGATGTTGCAATATATAAAGATACAGCCAGTTTGAAAGAATCCATGCAATCAAAGGGGCTGAAGTTCAACCCAAAGGCGAATTGGGGAAAACTGATAGATGGAATGATCGGAGATTTTCTGGAACCTAATTTTATTCAACCGACATTTCTTTATAATTACCCGCGTGATATTTCCCCGCTGGCGAAAAGCATACCGGGTGATCCCCAAACGGTGGAACGTTTTGAGGGATTTGTCGGGGGCATGGAATTATGCAATGCATTCACTGAATTGAATGATCCACTGGATCAGGAATCACGTTTTCTGGAAATGGCTCGGGAATATACCTCAGATGATGAGGAAAGCAATCCCCTGGATGAAGATTACTTGCGGGCAATGTCTTATGGAATGCCACCAAACGGTGGGTTTGGAATGGGGGTTGACCGATTGGTTATGCTATTAACTGGTAATCATTCCATTCGCGAAGTGATCTTGTTCCCGCATCTAAGAAATCGGGATGACGATTAATTAATAAGTAAAGACAAAAAGGCTGCTTCCAATATATGGATGCAGTCTTTTTTTGTTTCAATTACTCAGTTGTTTATCAGTTCATACACAACGTTGACGTCTACAGTGATGGACATATTTCCGGAAGAAACTGGAACATTACTGTTATTGACCATACCACCTCCTCCACCACCTAAACCTGAACCAGTGTATGGGTTAAACACATTGTTGGTTACAACTGTAACTGAGATCACTTTTCCAGGTTTTCCTCCCGCCAATGCCGCAAGCTGTTGAGCTTGTTGTTCGGCATTTTGCATAGCTTTCTCCCGAGCTTCATCCTGGAGGGCTGATTTATCCACAATGTCAAAACTCATCCCATAAACATTATTAGCACCTGAACGAATTGCATCACCGAGCATCTTGCTTAGATCACTTAAATTCCGAACCGTAACCAGGACTGTATTATCCACGATGATCTTGGAAGCATCTGTGGACACTCCGGAATATGGTGCCTGCAAATAAATACTAAAGTTGCTGGTCTGGATGTCCTTATCTTCAACTCCATATCCCCTCAGGGCGTCCTTTACACTGCGAGTAAGATCATTATTTTGTTCCACTGCAGCGACTGAATCAAAATCTTCCGTATGAACACCAATATTCAAATAACCGATATCAGGATTAGCCATGACCAGTCCACTTCCCGTAACATTGATCGTATGTTTATCTTCAGCGGGGATTTGGACTTGAGCCAGGTTGGTTCCCAATTGTTGAGGTAGCAGTCCACATCCTGATGTGATAACCAGGATCAATAATAAGGTAATTATTGTGTATAAAGTTTTCATATCTTCTCCTTTTTTTCATTATACAATCGATACTTTTTCTATTTCCATATATTCCTTTCTACACATCAGTCAACGGGAAGGTTTTTGTTATAAAAATATAATCTCATGCTAAACTAATGTAAGAAGAAACATGATGGAACTAAATTATCTTCAGTCCAAAATTCAAAACCCACGAATTCAACCAGATCTGGTTGCGAGGCCACATTTAATTGAGATAATTGAAAAAGGGTTATGGCGGAAACTAACTATCCTATGTGCTCCGCCAGGGTTCGGAAAATCCACGCTTATTGCCGAATGGTCTCTTAAAGCTAAAAATCCAATTTGTTGGTTTCAGGTAGATACGCAGGACAATTTACTGGATAATTTCCTAATTTATCTATGCAGTTCAATTCGGCAAGTTAATCCTGATTTTGGGGAAGAAGTGAATCGGATGATCAAGCTCACACCACGGCCATCTTCTGATTATTATGCCAATGAATTTTTAAAAGAATTGGAAAAGCTTCCATCCAAAGTTTGTATCGTCCTGGACGATTATCACCTTATTAAAAACCTGGAAATTCATCAATTTACCAGAAAAGTATTGGAATACCTGCCAAAAAATATTCATTTCATCGTATCTACCAGGGAGGACCCTCCTTTCCCTCTTTCCAGATATAGAGCAAAAAATGAAATTACTGAGATCAGGACAGGTGATCTTAGATTTTCTCTACAAGAAACTCAAATGCTACTAAATTTAATTTCACAAACCAATCTTTCCAATAATAATCTTGAGGTTTTATTCAACAGAACCGAAGGATGGGCAGCTGGGATCCAACTTGCCGGTTTGTCCTTATTGGAAACATCTGATATTGAAAAATTCATTCATGATTTTACGGGCTCAAACAGGTTTATTTTGGATTATCTTGTGGAGGATGTTCTAAATCAACAACCAGTGGATATTAGAAATTTTCTATTAAAAACGTCGATATTGGATCGTTTCTCGGCGTCTATTTGTAACAAATTAACAAATGATGAGAATTCACAAAAGCTTCTGAGTATTATCGAAACCTCCAATTTATTCCTTGTCCCATTGGACGACAACCGGATTTGGTACCGATATCACAACTTGTTTTCAGATCTTCTCAGGTACAGATTAATGCAGGAAGTATCACCACAGGATCTCAAGATTCTCCACGAAACAGCAGCCAAATGGTTCGAAGCTTCCCAATTATGGCCTGAAGCTGTTCACCACTATTACCAGGCTGATAAGCCCGATGATTGCACTAGAACAGCGATTATCTATGCATCAGGGTTATTGGAAGGAGGGAACGCTGCTCGGGCGATCGATTGGATGGATGCATTACCAGAAAATATCTTATTCGGATCACTAAGCCTGCTAATAATCTATTGTTTTTCGCTTGTCACCGCAAGTAAGGGGACCTTGTTAATTAAGTATTACACCCAGCTCGAAAATTTGATCACAGAACTTCGTGAATTCATACCTGTAGAACAATTTGATGAATTATATGCAAAGCTGGATGTGATAAAAGGCATGTATTTTTCTTCGATAGGGGATAACCACCAAGCAATTCAAAAATTTGAAGAATCCTTAGTCTATCTTCAACAGGAAGATGCATTGAAAATTGGTACCTTGATTGGAATGGCAGTTGCATACCAAGCACTTGGTGAGGTGGTGAAGGCTGAACAAATTTTTGCTGAAGCGGTCGTTCTATCTAGAATGAATTCAGTAACAATGATGGAAATAAGCTCAAAGGCGAATCAATCCGCAATGCAGATCAGGATGGGAGAACTTCATAAAGCAGAAAAATTGTTACTCCAGACCCTGGAAATTTCAACTGCTGAAAAAAACAATAGAAATCCAATTATTGCAGAAGCATACCTTGAATTGGCGGGAATTTATTACTCCTGGTATCAATTAGAAGAATCGCGGAAATATCACTCGGAATCGTATGATTGGTTAATCAAGTGGGGAAATCTCGATACGATGATGGCTTATCTGTACCAGGGCTTTCGTTTATCCATTTTAGATGGAATTGATATTTCTAAGGATTACGTTCAGAAAGCTAGAGATTTATCTGAATTTGGTCATTTAAATCCTGGGACATTATTAATCGCAAAGATAATCCACCTGGAAGCTACAATTCTGGAGAAAGACATCCATTCGCTCACACACCAGGTCCAGGATATCTTACAACTTCCAGAGAATTTAATAGATTCACTTTACACAGAGCTATTAATGACAGCCATCGAGGCTAGCATATATTACAAATTATCACCAATGGATGGATTACTAATTCTGGTGGAAAAAATCATTCAGATCACAAAAACAAACGATAGAATTACCGAATATATCCGGGCAGAGTTATTAAAAACGATAGGCTTGATGAGATTGGGATCAAAGGAAAAAGCCCTGGAAAGCTTATCAAGAGCTATAGACATTGCTTACAAAGAACACAACATTATATCTTTCATACTTTACGGATCCGAATTAAGAGATCTCCTCCCGATTATCAAAACGAAATACCCTGGTGAAAAACAAGAAGAATTTATTGATCAAATAATTAGCAATTTGCAGCAACACGTAGATTCTCAATCAACGACGGAATCTCTTAACCCATCTATAAAGGTTTATGGAAAGGAATTATCTGACAGAGAAAAAGAAGTTTTATCTTATCTAGCATCAGGATTATCAACTGGAGCAATTGCTGAGCGATTGGTACTCTCTCCGGGCACTATCAAGCGGCATCTGCATAATATCTTTGAAAAATTGAATGTATCATCTCGTACCGAAGCGATAAAAATCTCACGTGATCTTGGCATAATTTAAGATCACTATTTCTTTGTCATTTATACTATTCAATCAGACAGATTATTCTTCACCCCAGTTCTATCATAAGATTTCCTCACAAAAAATCCCCGCATTAGGCGGGGATTTTCATACAACATAATTAGATACAAGTTAAATTTGATCTGTTAAACGAGTTTTATTTCGCAGCGGCAAGCCATTTCTTCTCAAGCTCAGGTATCAACCCTTTTGCTTTGACAGCTGCAAGTCCTTTATTGAGTAAACCCAACAATTCGGTGTTTGTTTTACAAACAGCGATACCATAGTCTTCTGAGGTAAATACATCACCCGTAGTCATTAGTTTATCGGAATTTACACCAACGAAAGAAATGGCAGTTGGGTAATCAGCCACAACAGCATCGACCTGATTATTGATGAGGTCCTGAAAAGCAAGGTCAAGGGAGTCGTATGTCTTTACTTCTGCACCATCAATCTTTTCAGATTCAATTGCACCTGTAGTACCGATCTGAACACCTATTCGCTTTCCAACCAGGTCAGAAACACCTTTAATATCGGTTGTTTCTTTATTTATTGAAACCACCTGTCCTGCCGCAAGATATGGATCAGAAAAATTAAATTCTTTCTTGCGCTCTTCGGTAATCGTCATAGCAGATATGGCACCATCATACTGGCATTGGGCCATACCAGTTAAAAGGGCATCAAAACCTACATTTACTACTTCAAACTTAAATCCAGCTTCAGCGGCAACGGCAGTTAATAGGTCGATATCAAAACCTTCAATCGCCTTTGTGGATTCATTAACTGATTCAAATGGAGGCCATGTGGCATCTGAAGCAATTCGAAATACTTTCTCAGGGGCAACTGCAGGTGCACAAGCACCAAGAACCAATACCGCCCCCATTAATATAAAAACGAATCTGGCTAATCTTGTTGTTTTCATCTCTTCTCCTCTTTTAATTTGTTTTTTTTAATAGAACAATCATTTACTGGGATGTTCATTTCCTTCTTCCAGGCTCCTCCTTATTTGTTTGTCATCAGCAGAAAAATAAAAAGAGGTCTTCCCAAAAATTCCTTCTTGGAAGACCTCATCTGCTTACTCTTGGCTGAGTTTAATTGCCTTTAAGCACAAATGACCTTTTCCAGAAGGAAAGGTTGTTCTGACGCTTAGGATGGTTCTGTAAAGCAATATTATTCTTAATCATGTATAAATGCCAATTTTACTCACCTATTTCCATATGTCAAGTAAATTGATAAGAATTGGTCAGGAAGGGCAGGAAGGGCAGGTTTCGGGACTTGCGGTGTAGACTTCAAGTTTGATATTGACGAATGGAGATAGTATCGGAAAAACTTGCCCCGAAAACATCTTCAAGCTAGAATCAGAGGATGAAATTCGATATTTTTACCATCTTACCTGAAGTCTTCACACCATATATAAATTCCAGCATCCTTGCTAAAGCCAACCAAAAGAAACTGATAGAGATATGTATTCATGATATCCGTAGTTTCACCACGGATAAACATCATGTAACTGATGATACACCGTATGGCGGCGGTGGGGGAATGGTGATGAAGCCAGAACCGATCTTTACAGCGGTGGAAACGGTTTTAGGTACTCTGCCTCAATGCCCAGTCATTTTATTATCTCCACAGGGAAAAGTGCTTGACCAGGAAATGGCTTATAAATTGGTCGAGCATGATCATATTGCCTTAATCTGTGGTCGTTATGAAGGGTTTGATGAACGCATCCGGGAGCATTTAGTAACTGAAGAAATCTCGATAGGGGATTATGTATTAACGGGTGGAGAACTCCCCGCAATGATCCTGGTGGATGTTCTGGCTCGTTTGATTCCGGGTGTTCTTGGAGATCCGGATGGTGCATCGGATGATTCTCATGCCTGCGGCCTCCTCGAATATCCGCATTACACCCGGCCTCCGGAGTACAGGGGATGGAAAGTACCGGATGTCTTACTCTCTGGAAATCATGCTGAGATCAATCGCTGGCGAAGACAACAAGCCCTTTTACGAACCTTCAGCCGCAGACCGGACATGTTACAGAAAGCTGAACTTTCAGCTGAAGATAAAGAATATGTGAGATCGATTGAGGATGAAAAGTCAAGGTCTACTGGATCAATTAATTTGTGAGGTATTAATTATTCAACTTATTTTTGAAAATTGGAGGCAAACATGGCGAGTCAACTCTGGGTAACCACAACTTTTGGCTTTGAAGGGTATAAGATCACCCGTTATTTGGGTGTTGTCCGTGGCATCACTGTCCGATCGCGAAGCGTCGTTGGAAATTTTATGGGTGGGTTGCAAACCCTTGTCGGCGGCAATATCACTATTTATACCGAATTATGTGAACATGCACGCCAGGAAGCTTTCGATCTGATGATGCAGCATGCTCAACAAATGGGAGCAAATGCTGTGGTTGCTATGCGTTATGATGCCAATGAGGTGATGGATGGTGTTACCGAAGTGCTTGCGTATGGAACAGCAGTCATCATAGAAAAAGAAGGAGCCTCATCATGAAATTGAATTACGGCAAAACATTTCTACTGGGCTTTGGTTTCTTTGGTGTAAGTGTGATCTGGGGTGTATATAATGCTTTTGTCCCCCTTTTCCTTGCGAATAAGTTTGGCCTTACTCCTGCGTGGATTGGCTTTTTTATGACCCTGGATAATATTGCTGCTCTCCTGATCCAACCACCAGTAGGTGCCTGGTCAGATAAGTTGCGGACTCCATTAGGTAGGAGGATGCCATTTATTCTGATCGGAGCTCCGGTCGGGGCATTAGTATTCGGGTTGATTCCAATAGCCGCGGTACTCCCACTGTTTGTAGCGTGCACAAGTACTCTACTCTTGAGCATGGCTTTTTGGCGGACCCCGGTAGTGGCACTTATGCCTGATATCACACCTTCAAAATTCCGTTCTCAAGCAAATGGGATCATTAACTTCATGGGTGGAGTTGGAGCGATCATATCATTTTTAGGGGGATCAGTACTATATAAATTGAATCCCAGCTTTCCATTTTGGATGGGCTCGGGTTTGGTGATTATTTCATCAATATTATTATTTATCTTCATCAAAGAACCCAAAGTTTACGAAGAAGTAGACAAACAGCCCGGAATGATTGCCAGCCTTAAAAGTGTTATGAAAGATCCCGATAAAAGCGCATTAAGGATATTGTCGGCTATTTTTTTCTGGTTCATTGGGTATACAGCCATCGAAGCATTCTTTAGTCTATATGCAAATAAATACCTCGGTTTGGAAGAGGCAGATGGTGCCCGGCTACTCGGACAACTTTCGGTAATTTTTGTGATCTTCGCTCTTCCAGCTGGTTATATTGGTGCAAAAATTGGGCGAAAGGTCACGATCTCCCTGGGTTTACTGATCATGATTGCCTGTACGGCTTCCATGTATTTCACACCCCCAGCAGTATTGACCATCGTACTCACAAAACTTCCAGTCCTCGGGGTTGTTCCTGTTGTAGGTGCTATCCTTATGTTGGCAGGCGCAGGCTGGGCATTGATCAATATTAATTCATTGCCTATGGTGGTCGATATGACTTCCGAAGCCAGGATTGGTACATATACTGGATTGTATTATTTATTTTCCACCCTATCTGCAATTGTTGGCCCAAACATGAATGGTTGGATTATTCAACTCAGCAACTTGAATTACAATGCGATCATGATAGTTTCTCCCGTCCTTATGCTTGTGGCGTTAGTATTAATGCTCGGAGTTCGGCGGGGCGAAGCGAAAATCGAAAAGGCGGACATTAAAGTACAAAATGTTTAGGAAAATTCACTATTTATTATTTCAACTCTCAATTTTGTGAATAATTATGCTTGCAGACCTTAATGATAAGTAGTATACTAACCTAAATGGGGTAGGAATATAGCGCCGCCTTTGTTTGAGGCATCAACCCCAAATCAAATTTTATCCTATCAAGAGGAGAAGACAAATGACCAAAAAGTTATTTACCCTAGTGGCAATCGTTCTAGTGGCAAGCATGGCTCTTGCAGCATGTGCACCAGCCGCCACCCCGGCTCCCGTAGTGGAACCAACAGCAGCACCCGTAGAACCAACAGCTGTTCCGGTAGAACCCACAGCTGTTCCCCCAACTGAAGTTCCCGCTACAGAAGTACCAAAAATTAAAGCCTGCCAGGTTACCGATACCGGTGGTATTGATGATAAATCCTTCAATGCTACTGCCTGGAAGGGTGTTACTGATGCAATCGCCAAATACGGAAATGTTGAAGGAAAATATCTTGAATCACAACAGCAGGCTGACTATGAAGTTAACCTCAATGCATTCATAGCCGAAAAATGCGATGTCATCATCCCCGTAGGTTTCCTACTGGCTGATGCTACAACCGCTGCTGCCACCGCCAACCCGGATCAGAAATATGCGATCATCGATGTTGACTATCTTGCCTTCCCGAACTTACGCGGCTCAGGTTTTGCAATTGATCAGGCGACCTTCTTAAATGGTTACCTGGCTGCAGCCATGACCAAGACCGGTAAAGTTGGTACCTATGTTGGTATCGCCTTCCCCGCAACAACCAAGTTCATGGACGGATTTGCTCTGGGTGTTGAATATTACAACACCAAGAAGGGCACAAACGTCCAGGTATTAGGTTGGGATTACAAGACCCGAAAAGGTTTGGAAGTTGGTAACTTTGAATCCACAGATGACGGCCGAAAAATGGGCGAGCAACTGATGGACGAGGGTGCTGACATCATTATGCCGGTTGCCGGTCCTGTTGGAGCTGGTACACTTGCCGTCATGGAAGAGCGCGATTTCGGAATGCTCATTGGCGTAGATAATGACTGGTCATTAGCCAATCCCGACAAAGCAAAATATATTCTCTCCAGCGCTATGAAGAACATGGACGTTTTTGTTACAGAAACCATTGGTATGGTCATTGATGGTACTTTCAAAGGCGAAAACTGGATTGGAAATCTTGAAAACGGTGGTGTTGGTCTAACATACGGTTCTGAACTTGGAGCAACAGTTTCTGCTGAGCTCAAAGCTGAAATCGAAGCCTTGATCCCTATGATTCTCTCTGGTGAGATCAAGACCCTCCCCGAAGGTGTTTACTAAAATTGATTTTATAAAAAAAGCAGAGCCAGTAATGGCTCTGCTTTTTTTTATTATCAGCAGTTTTATGTTGACAGCTTTTTCATTTGAATATGGTAAAATATTTTTCATATTTCGTATATACTTATTAAAAATCATCTCTATCTTTCAGAGGAAATCATGGAACCAGTTCTTGAATTGCGGGGCATCACTAAGCGGTTTCCAGGTGTTTTGGCTAATGACCATATATCCATCGATCTAAAAAAAGGGGAGATACACGCCTTACTGGGGGAAAACGGTGCCGGTAAGACTACATTGATGAATATTCTTTATGGTCTCTATAAACCGGATGAAGGTGAAATATTCGTTAATGGGAAAAAGCTGGAAGTTGAGTCTCCTCGAGATGCGATCTTAGCCGGTGTGGGGATGGTTCATCAGCATTTTATGCTCGTGCCTGTATTCACTGTGACTGAAAACGTTATGCTGGGGGATGAAGACCTTTTACCGGGTGGATTGCTTGATCGCAAAAAAGCAGCATCCAAAATCGCAGACATTTCTCAGAAATATAATCTCGATGTTGATCCCACAGCGTACGTTAAAGATCTACCTGTAGGTATTCAACAAAGGGTAGAGATCATTAAATTGCTATACCGAAATGCAGACATATTGATTTTAGATGAACCCACCGCAGTATTAACTCCGCAGGAAGTTGATGAACTTTTTAAGATCGTGCAAAAACTGGTTGACCAGGGAAAATCGATCATTTTCATTACCCATAAACTGCGGGAGGTAATGGCATTCGCGGACAGGATTACCGTTATTCGCGGTGGAAAAGTGGTTGGAACTACTACTCCGGCTGATTCAGATCAATTCAAACTGGCATCCATGATGGTTGGAAGGCAGATCGAATTGAATATCGAAAAAAATCCACCCCAAACCGGGGAGGTTGTCCTGGATGTAAAAAATCTGAAAGTATTAAATGTACGTCACCAGATTGCAGTTGACAATGTATCTTTTGAAGTACATTCCGGAGAGGTCGTTGGTATTGCCGGCGTTCAGGGGAATGGCCAAACAGAGTTGGTACGTGCAATCACAGGGCTGTTCCATGGTGTCGAAGGAAAGATTTCTTTGCTTGGGAAAGATATCACACATGCTGCGGTGAAAACAATAACCGAAGCTGGCTCAGCTCATATACCCGAAGACCGGCAGAAAGATGGCCTGGTACTTCTTTATTCTATTGAAGATAATTTGATATTAAATACCTGGTATAAAGCACCTTTTGCTAAGAATAATATTTTGCAGAGAAAGATCATTCTAGAAAACGCTAATCAACTGGTGGATAAATTTGATATCCGAACACCGAGTTCTTTAAGTGCAACTAGCGATCTTTCAGGCGGAAACCAGCAGAAAGTGATTGTCGCAAGAGAATTTTCACGCCCCATCAAGCTGCTGGTAGCATCACAGCCAACTCGAGGTTTGGATGTCGGATCAATAGAATACATACACCACCGTATTATTGAAAAACGAGATGAAGGTTGTGCAGTATTATTGGTCTCCACAGAATTGGATGAGATCATGCAGCTTTCGGATCGGATTGCTGTGATGTATAGGGGACAGATACTTGCTGTGGTGGATGCAAAAACCATTACCCGGGAAGAAATTGGTTTGCTTATGGCCGGTGTCTTACCAACCGCCAAGTAATCAGAAAGGATTTATCCAGGACAACCATATGGCCACGACTGATGAAAAAACCAAAAAACCAAACAGCATCTCCATTTTCATAGAAGAGTTGCGGCGAAATTCATTAACTGTAACTATTCTAGCGATCATCTCCGGATTAATTGCAGGTGGTCTTATCGCTGCTGTGACAACCGAAGGTGTTTACGCAGCTTTTAAACTATCATTTTTTGATGGGATAAAGGCTGGATTATTAGTGTTTTGGAACACTTATAAAGCATTATTCACGGGTTCAGTAGGAGTACCAGCAGTTATCATAGCTGCGATAAGATCTGGTGATGCTGCGGCAATTAATCAAGCTTTCACACCCTTCTTTGAATCTCTTGTCCAATCCACCCCTTATATTTTTGCCGGGTTGGCAGTTGCTCTCGGTTTTCGGGTGGGATTATTCAACATCGGGGCTGAGGGTCAATTATATGTTGGAGCCCTGGCAACTGTATGGCTGGCTACTTCCCTCAAAGGCTGGCCGGCAATCCTGCACATTCCGGTTTCATTATTAGCGGGAGCTGCCGCAGGCGGGATCTGGGGAATGATACCCGGTTGGTTAAAGGCAAAAACAGGGGCACATGAAGTCATCAATACAATCATGATGAATTACATTGCATTTCGACTTAGTGAATATCTTTTGAATGGAGTCCTGGCTGATCCCAATAAAGTCACCCCGATCAGTGCCCCTATTGAAAAAAGTGCCTGGCTGCCCAGGTTTTTTGAAGATCCGAATCGTTTCCACCTGGGATTTTTTATTGCATTATTGATGGCATACCTGGTATATCTTTTGCTCTTCAAAACTACCTGGGGTTTTGAGCTGCGAACGGTCGGTTCCAATCCGAGTGCGGCTCGTTACGCTGGTATGAACATTGTTCGAAGTGCTGTAATTACTATGTTCCTGTCTGGAGCTCTGGCTGGATTGGCTGGTGCTAATGAAGTCCTCGGAGTAAATCACAACCTGGGTGTGGCTTTTTCTTCAGGATATGGTTTTGATAGTATCGCCCTGGCATTATTAGGTAACAGTCATCCATTAGGTGTCGTTCTTGCCGCTCTACTTTTTGGATTTCTTAGAAATGGAGCGATTCAAATGCAATTAAGTGCTGGGATTCCCATCGACATCATTTCAGTACTTCAAGCTTTGATACTCGCATTTATTGCTGCTCCTGCGATAATTCGTACGATCTATCGCTTGAAAGAACCAAAATCTGCCGGGGAATTAGTAATCTCTGCATCTACGGAGGCAAAATAACCCATGGCTCAAACATCTACAAGAATTATCTGTCCTTCTGATTATGTGTCTCCCACGCGGCGAACTGTGATGGGTATTATATTTTTAGTAATGGCATTAGGAATATGGTTGATTTTTTCACTGTCTTTGACAGGGGATATGAAAACGACCTTCGTCCTATATCCCGGTGGATCACCTATAGTAGTGGCGGATTGGGTATTTCGCACCAAGCCAATTTTGGATATACTTGCATTTTTCGCGGCTGCCCTTGGAGCGTACCAGATTGCGAAAGGATTTGGTAGATATACCAATATGATACTGGGGGTGGTCTCAGGTTTATTTATCTTCGCTTTTATCGCCTGGGGTGCCTCTGGAGGAACTCTAAACCTGGCAGGCTTGCTGAAAGTAGCAGTTGTTCGAGCTGTTCCCCTTACTCTTGGGGCGTTTTCAGGAATTTTCTGTGAAAGATCAGGGGTATTTAATATTGCAATCGAGGGAATGATGTTAACAGCTGCCTTTTGCGCAGCTTTGTTTGGAAGCCTGGTGAACATCTGGTTTGGATTATTTACCGCGGTGTTATCGGGTGTGTTAATGGCACTCGTTTTGGCTGTGCTCTCTATTAAATATAAAGTCAATCAGATCATCTCAGGCACAGTCATCAACATCTTTGCCACCGGAATCACATCATTCCTCTCAGCGAAATTCCTGCAAAGTCATCAGGAATTGAATAACTCCGGACGGTTTGGAACATGGGATATTCCTGGTTTATCACAAATTCCATTTTTTGGACCAGTTTTCTTCAGTCATAACTTGTTTATTTATGCAATGTTCATTTTCACAATATTAATGACAATTCTCTTTTTCTATACCAGATGGGGACTTCGTACACGGGCAGTAGGAGAGCATCCTAAAGCAGCTGATACTCTGGGTATCAATGTAAACCGCACTCGTTATATTTCTGTCTTATTGGGTGGTGCGATGGCTGGTTTTGCAGGAGCTTATTTTGTTCTTGGTTCGGTTGGCAGGTTCGATGAGGTGATGACGGCAGGCAGAGGTTTTGTAGGTCTGGCGGCGATGATATTTGGGAATTATAATCCGATCGGATCCCTTGGCGCGGGAATGTTGTTCGGATTTGCAGATTCATTGGCTTCAAAACTGGCAATACTTAAAGTACCAATTCCGAATAAATTCCTTGAAATGGCGCCTTACCTTGTGACTATGGTTGTTCTGGCTGGTGTTGTGGGTCGTGGACAACCCCCGGCTGCAGGCGGACAGCCTTACGAAAAAGAGTAGAAATTCACATTAAACATAAATAAAAAGAAGGCGAGTATTAAATCGCCTTCTTTTTATTTATTCGATCTTACCGAATTGGATATTTTCCGAATTCTTCCACTGCATCAACCATGGCAAGTATATTCTCGGGTGGAACTTCGTCCATGATGGTATGCACCGATGCCACCATAAATCCACCACCTGGGGCCATGATATCGATCACCCGTTTCACCTCATTGCGAACATCCTGAATTGTTCCATGCGGTAATATATGGTGTGTATCAACCGCCCCACAGAAGGTCAGTTTATCACCGAACCTGGATTTTAATTCCGGTAAGTTAGCCATTTTTCCTGCAGAGGTTTGGATCGGATTCAAAATATCCACACCGATCTCAATGAAGTCAGGGATCAGGTCAAAAACATCACCATCGGTATGGAAAAAGACCTTGGCTTTGGTGCGTTCTTTAATAAACGAGATGTAATCTGCATGGATAGGCTTAAGGATTCGCCTGTACATTTTGGGTGACATTAATAGGGATTCCTGTGTGCCGATGTCATCGCCTATTTTTATTATATCCAGTTGGTCTCCGGCAGCATCCAGGAAGTGACCCATCAAGGTCTTGCACAACTCAGCGATCTTTTTTAATAATGCTTCAGCAAATTCAGGTTCCATTGCCAGGTTTAGCAAAAATGTATCCATCCCCTGCATAGCAAAAGCGCGTTCAAGCGGGAAGAGCAGCCAGGGAGTGCCTATAACCGCATATTGATTTTGGCTCGCCAGTTTATTTACTTCCTCTTTAACGTGCGCCACCCTGGTTGGATCATCCATATCTGGCCATGGGTAATTTTCAATTTCAGTTATTGTTTTTGCACCGCGCATGGGATGTATGCCCGGGAACCATACACCAGGTTCCACCTCGCTTTGCCCGCTGCCCCAGTCATCCATAAATGGCGAGTGGGCAGGCCTGGCTTTATTTCGGTCATATATCCATTGCGGATAACGATCCAGTACTCCCCTCGCATCTCCATGCAGGCGTTGAAGTATAGCCTCATCTGGTAAAACCGTTCCAAGCTCTGGCCAATCATAGATAAAACGATCCGCCGATTCAATACCAAGCAGCTTTTTTAATCCTACATATGGAGGATGTTTCATACTGGTAGTATTACTGGTACCGATGATGATCGGTACCCGATCAGGTTCTTTATGGTTGATTGTTGTCAAAACCCGCTCTCGTGGTGTCATCTTCATTTTTACCTCAACTATATTTAAGAATAATCAAAATTATAGCATGCAGTCCTGGTTAACAGGATCTGATCATCTTGATTCAAAAAATAATCGTTCACAATGAGGAACAATAATCAAATGCTACTATTAATCTTTTGTTACGTATACTTAATGAGGGAAAATGCGAGTTACTTGCTTATAGAAAAGTTCGCCTTATAATCATGTATTCCTTAAAATAGTTATATTTATTGAATTTAAAATCTACGCAATCGTCAGGATCAAATTATGCCAACTATTGAAATCAAAAACATTTCCAAGGCATTTGGTTTAAATAAAGTAGTGGATGACGTTTCATTTGTTGTTGAAGACGGGGAAATATTTGGCCTGCTTGGACCAAATGGAGCCGGAAAAACAACCATTATTAGAATATTGTTGGACATATTTACCCCGGATTCCGGTACTGTTTCGATACTTGGCAGTTCTATGACCGAAGCAAAAAAGGATTTGATCGGATATCTTCCTGAAGAAAGAGGGTTATACCAGGATATTCCACTCGAACGGTGCCTTGTTTACCTGGCCACATTAAAAGGTTTAAGCCAAGCTGAAGCAGCAAAACGGGTTGCAATATGGTTGGATAAATTTGACCTGTCTGCACATTCACGGAAGAAGGTAAAAGAACTTAGCAAGGGTATGCAGCAGAAAGCGCAATTGATCGCGACTCTAATCCATGAGCCACGGATCGTGATCATTGATGAACCATTTAGTGCCCTTGACCCGGTCAATACTCAGATGGTGAAAGATGTATTACGAGAACTGCGCCAAAAAGGAATCACGATTGTCATGTGCACACATCAAATGCATCAGGTCGAGGAACTTTGCGATCGCCTGGTTTTAATAGATCATGGAAAGATCATGCTTTATGGGAAGTTGGAAGAGATCCAAAAAAATTATGCTGGACATGATATTATCCAGAAAACAAAAAATGAGTTGCCAGCATTGAAGGGGATAACTACACTGGAAAAATTGAATGGGGGAACTTACCGCATCGGGTTGCCGCCAAACACCAAACCTCAACAATTCCTCCGGGACCTTGTTGAGCAGGATATTGACGTTGAACAATTCGAAATTGCAGTCCCTACACTGGACGAGATATTTATTCAGGTAGTCAACCAGGAAACTTCGCTCAGGTGAGCCAATGAACAAAATTTGGTTGATTTTTAGACATGAATATACGCGGCATGTTCTGCGTAAACGGTTCATCATTACAGTAATTTCCATGCCATTATTTATCGGAGTCATGATGGTGGCAAGCATTGCATCCTCATTAATGAGCATCAATCGGGCTCCTGTGGGTTTTGTAAATCATTCCGAATTATTGAGTGACTTTAAACCGGATCCGCCCAAGAGCGGAATTTTCCTAACCGAAGTCGATTTTATAAAATTTGACACTGAAGTAAAAGCCGATGTTGCATTGGAAAATAAAACCATTCAGGCATACTTTATCATCGGTACTGATTACAATCAAACAGCAAACGCAAAGCTGGTATATTACAAATTTCCCGACAGTGGCATTCAAGAACAGTTTTCAGATCAAGTTAAACAATATTTGATCAAATCGCAACCTGCAGCAGTCGTGACCCGCTTGACTGAAGGTTTTCATCTTACCTTGTTATCTGCGGATGGCAGCCGAAAAATGGGGGAAAACGATTGGATTAACTATGTTGTCCTTTTCGGAGCAGGAATCCTTTTTATTGTGGTTTTGTTTACCAGTTCCGGGTACCTTATGTCAGCTCTGGTCGAAGAGAAAGAAAATCGAACGATGGAAATCCTGATCACTTCAGTTTCACCGGACCAACTGATGGCTGGAAAAGTACTGGGCAATTTGAGTGTCGGCCTTACGCAAATGTCAGTTTGGATTGTCACATTGATCCTGGGATATTTAATCGGGAGAAACCAATTCGATTGGCTGCAGAATTTACACATTAGTCTGGGTGAAATACTTACCCTTGCGTCAATAATGCTTCCAGGGTTTATTCTCGTGGCAGCATTAATGGCGATGCTGGGTACAACTGTAACTGAATCCAGGGAAGCGCAGCAAATGGCAGGGTTGATCACGCTTCCAGTTGTTGCACCCTATTGGTTATCTACCCCAATTATCATGAATCCAAATGGAAGCCTGGCAGTTGCCTTAAGTTTCTTCCCTTTGACAGCACCAGTGACAATGAGTCTCCGGACAGCGATGTCAGTTGTGCCAACGTGGCAAATTCTTCTCAGCTCGATGATCCTCTTTTTAACAGCAGCTGGTGCTATTTGGCTCTCTGCCCGTGCCTATAGATTGGGGATGGTCCGATATGGTAAAAAGGTCTCATTGAGAGAGTTGATCGGTAACCTAGGGGGAAGACATGCGTAAAACGTTGCTTGTCCTTATCAATGAGGTTGTTACTACTGTTTTTCGTCCATCTTTTCTCTTCACTTTATTCGGATTGCCAATTATTGCAGCATTAATATTTGGCATCATTGGATTGATCAACCGGAATCAACCGGGTCAAGTGGAAAATTATTTTTCTCCGGCTGTAGACGTTTTGCCCTCAGGATATATTGATCAAAGCGGGATCATTATCCAAAAAATTATTGACCCCCTCTTAATTCAATATGAAAATGACAAATCAGCCCGGGAAGACCTCTCATCAGGAAAAATCAGCGGTTATTACATCATACCCCAAGATTTCATACAAACCGGAGATTTAACTTATATCCGGGAAGATTTCAACCCGCTCACAGCCTTTGAACAATCCGGGAAATTTGGGCAGTTGATCGAAAAAAATCTATTAGCAAGCAACCCGGGTTTGGCTGAACGATATAACCAACCCCTGGTCGTAGAAAATGTGAATAAGAACCCGGAACCGGAAGAAGCTCAAGAAAGTGCGCTGAGTTTATTACTGCCTACAGGTGTGACTGTACTGTTTTATATTATTTTAGTATCAGCTTCAACCTTATTGCTTCAAAGTATCACAAAAGAAAAAGAGAATCGGGTATTAGAGATATTGTTATCCTCCATGACCACAGGTCAAATGTTAACTGGAAAAATAATTGCTTTGGGATTGGTGGGGCTTCTCCAAACTGGAGTCTGGATAGGTGCAAGTGTTATTATGCTCGGGGCGGGACAACAGGCAAGTATGGTTCCAATGGATGCCACAATTCCAGTTTCCTTTATCGCTTGGGCATTAATATTTTTCCTGGGTGGTTACCTTCTCTATGCAAGCTTGATGGCTGGTGTAGGTGCAATGGTACCCAACTTGAGAGAAGCATCACAGGCAACATCCATGGTCATCATGCCAATGATCGTTCCATTAGTGATGATGAGCAACTTGGTCCAGGACCCAAACGGACCATTTGCTATTGCCCTTAGTTTCATTCCCCTCACTTCACCTGTAGCGATGCTTACCCGTATGGCTGTCGAGGATATACCGATCTGGCAGGTCCTTCTTTCAGCTGGATTATTGATCCTCTTTGCCGTTTGGGTGATCAGGGTGATATCAGTATTATTTAGGGGCCAGGTAATACTTGCAGGACAACCTTTTAGCCGTACACGGTTCCTTAAAGCCTTGATAGGAAAAGTGAATTAATATTCGTCATTCTTTCAAGCATTGATTGTTAATTGATGACAAAATATTTAAAAGCTAAATCACCACCCGAAAAAGTTGTTTTCCAAATAGTATTTCAATGAAATAACTATTAAAATTAATTGACAAGATTAATTCTGGAATCTATGGAACAATTTATTGCTTATTACGTCATTATGGTATATTAAGAACATTAACCGGGGCGGTATCTATAGCGTAATACACATTCACTGGCCTGGCTAATGGAGTATCTATATGAGAAGGATAGTTATCGCAGCCATATTCATGCTTATTATCTTGGGTTCAGCGTGCCAACCTGCAGTGCCCGGCTCGAATGCTTCTCTGATCGCATCGAGTACAGCAGCCATGAAAACTGTGGAGGTATTAGGCACCAAATTGGCTGGTGTTAATACTTCAACATCAACCCTTGAACCGGTCACGCCAATAATTAAACCTTCAGCGACCCAAACGAAAACGTCTACGAAAACATTAAACCCGACGAAAACACCAATAGTTTTTTCTACACCAACGGTTCTCTGGAATGGTTGTGATGCGGCAGAATTCCTTTCTGAAACCATTATGGATCAGGCAAAACTAACCCCAGGAACCGAGTTTGTTAAGACATGGACGTTGCGAAATGTAGGAACCTGCACCTGGACAAAGGAATATCGTCTCGTTTTTGAATCCGGGGAAGCCATGACCAACTCCACATCAGTCGCTTTTGTTAAGGATGAAGTAACACCCGGTGATTCGGTCAAAATCTCAGTAAAGATGACAGCACCGGAAGTCCAGGGTGAGTATTTAGGGTTTTGGAAACTAGCGAATGCACAAGGTTTGCGTTTTGGCATTGGAGGCGAAGGAAAGGCATTTTACATTCAGATTATTGTGGGACCAGAAACGAAAGATGAATTTGCGGTGATATCAGCTCCAGTTTTCACTGCACCGACCACTTATAAAGGATATTGTGGAAGAAGTGGAATCACCATATATTTTACCGGGAAGATCAAGACCAACAAAGGCGGAAAAGTAAAATATCATTGGGAGGGCAAGGAAAATGCGGCGGACTCTACAGTAAGGGAGCTCATATTTTACGGGGCAGACGAAATTACGGTATCATCTTCCTACACGTTTAGCCGAGGATATCATGAGAATTGGATCCGGCTTTTCATTGATTTTCCGAATCACCAGGACTTTACAAAAGTAAAGTACGATGTTGATTGTACCAACTGAGAAGGTTAACGTTGTAAATGTAGTAATTAAGTAACACACGAATTGCGTGTTACAATCATATTCGGCTAGGTTGATAGGATATCAACTTTGTCGTAAAATAGCAAATGCATCCGGGAGACTTACTTATACTCGGACTACTAAGGAGATAATAATGAAAAAAACAACAATTGCAACTTCAGTGTTCGTGCTGCTGAGTATATTACTTAGCTCATGCAACCTGCAAGCAGCAAGCCCAACACAGATGGGTCCTGACCAGATCAATACCATCGCTGCAGCGACCGTTCAAGCCCTTACAACCCAAATGGCTCCACCCCCCGCTACAGCAACACCTTTGGCCACTGAAGTGCCAACAGCTACCGCAACACTGGCTGTACCAACTCTCAATTTGACAGGCATTCCAACATTATCGCTGGCAACCAGCACGCTCATTCCACTCCCTACCACTGCGGGTAGCACTGAGTGCAATAAAGTAATGTTCTTGAGTGATGAAACCGTAATTGATAATACAGTATTTAAGCCGGAAGCTAAATTTGTTAAAACCTGGAAGATCCAGAACAATGGTACTTGTACCTGGACCACCCTTTATTCTGCTTTTATGTTCAGTAACGATCCCTCTTCTCCCGCCATTACCGGTGAAGCTGATACGAATATGAAGGCAAGTATCACTCCCGGTGGAACCGTCTTAATATCAGTAAACATGGTTGCCCCGAAGGAGGAAGGTACCTATAGACAGTATTGGAAAATGCAGGATGCCGATGGAAAACCTTTTGGAATCGGCGGACCGAACGGTCCTGGCTGGTATGTCCAGATTAAGGTAAGCAAGACAGGTGCAGTTGTTCCGGGAAATGTCACATCCTCCTCCGTTTCCTTGAGCGGTACAGATTTCACGGGTACCATAACAACATCAGCGGCAACAACTGTCGAATATAAATGGCAAGTATCCAACAACAATGCAGATTTTGTAAATATTACAAACATGATGACTGGTAGCTTCAATGGAGCAGATAAACCTGTTACACCTTATACTGGTGGTTTAGCAGCAGCTTGTACTGCAGGTGGTTTAATCTCAGGTGATGCATATTTCAGGTTGAACCTCAATGATTATGGGTATAGCATTTCTAAGCCATTCACTTGCCCGTAATGTTCAAATGATAATTAAGCAACTCTTCAAAGCCGAGGCGAAAAACCTCGGCTTTTCTCTAACTGGCATAACAGCACCTGATACTCCCGATCATTTTGGCGTTTTTGAATCCTGGCTGGCTTCTGGATACCATGGTGATATGAAATACCTTTCGCGGGTTGACACGGTTGCTAAGCGGAAGCAGCCTAAAGAATTGATGCCTGAGTGCAAATCCATCATCTGCCTGGCTTTTCCTTATCCAAATGCGAATAATTTCTTTTTCAATGACACTAAGTCAACTGGTAGAATATCCGCTTATGCCTGGCTGCCTGATTATCACCTGACTGTCCCAATATTAATAAATGAGCTTATTCTAAGAATTGAGAATAAGCTGGGTCGAAAGATCAAGTACAAAGCATTTACAGATTCTGCGCCAATTCTAGAACGTGATATTGCCCACAGGGCAGGATTAGGTTGGATCGGGAAAAACAGCTGCCTGATCCACCCGGAACAAGGATCATACTTTTTACTGGCAGAAATATTCACTGATATAGAGTTGGAAATTGATCAACCATTTTTTGCTGATCGATGTGGAAGTTGTACCCGCTGCCTGGAAGCCTGCCCGACCCATTGCATTCTAACAGACCGTACGATTGATGCGAATCAATGCATATCCTATTTGACAATTGAGAATAAAAGGCCAATCCCCCGTGACCTGCGCAAATATACCGGTAATTGGGTTTTTGGCTGCGATATCTGTCAAATGGTGTGTCCATGGAACAGGCTGCGCGTAGATAATTATCAAACAAAAACCTTGGTTAATCCGGAAAACAGATTGTTGTTTCCAGATGCTATCGAAGAAATGTCATTGTCTGATCAGGAATTTAAGCGAAGATTTGCTGAAACACCCATTTTACGCTTAAAAAGGAAAGGGTACCTTCGAAATATTGCTACAGCACTAGGTAACTTGAGATCCGGGGAAGCAGTTCCAACCCTGGTCAACTCGATGATGCTAGAACATGAACCATTGATCAGGGGGGCAGCAGCCTGGGCTTTAGGGCAGATCGGAGGGGAAAAGGCACGATCGGCTCTGCAGGAACGGCTCGTTCAGGAAATCGATGCAACTGTTCGAGAAGAACTTCGGCTGGCATTAATTCAAATTGAGAACTCTATTAACTAAAATCGTTATTGGAAAAAAAGTAATTTGTGGATATTCCAATAACAGAATCTGGTTATCATTCCAAGGATTACTGTTTTCGAATGTGAATGATGCCTTTTTCTGGTGCGAAAATATAAGCAACGATGAACATGAAAGTTGCACTTAAAACAATAGCCGCCCCGGATGCGATATTCAAATAAAAGCTCAGATATAAACCGGTGATACTGGCCAATCCACCAATTAGGGCAGAAATGACCAGCATTCTGGATAACCTGCGAGTGAGTAGATAGGCTGTTGCACCTGGTGTTACCAGCATGGCTGCGACCAATCCAACACCGACCGTTTGCATAGAGACCACCACGGTTAATGCGATCAGGACGAGAAGAAGACTTCTCAGTAAATTTGCCGGCATCCGCAGAGTAGCAGCGAGAATTGGATCAAAAGAGATAACCATGAATGGTTTATAGAAGATGATGATGGCAGCGATGACGATCATTGAAAGGATTCCCGTTATCCAGAGGTCAGTGGTGCTTACACCGAGAACATTTCCAAATAGGATATGCGAAAGATCCACAGCATAAGATCGAATACCGCTAATTAATGCAACTCCCAGTGACAGGGCTGCTGCAAAAAAAATTCCAATTGCTGTATCTTCTTTTATCGTGCCGTTTTTTGAGAATAAGCTGATCCCGAGAGCAACCACTACCGCAGCGATCAATGCTCCAACCAGTAAATTCCCTTTCAGTAAATAGGCAATTGCCACACCCGGAAGGATTGCGTGTGCCATGGCATCCCCTAGAAACGCCATTCCTCTCAGAACAACATAAGAACCAATCACAGCACATAATATTCCCACCATTACGGCTGCAAGAAACCCGCGCTGCATAAAGCTGTATGTTAATGGGTCGATTAACCAATGAATGATCATGAATTAATCTCCTCATGAACGTCCCCACCACAGCATTGATCGACCACAAGCGCTCCATCCATCATTAACATTTGGGTGTGGAATGCAGAAGAAATATGTTCGGTTGTAAAGACATCGTCTGGTGACCCAAAAGCTATTAGGTGATGGTTTAATAAGATGATTTGCTCAAACCGTTCTCTTGCTAGGTTCAAGTCATGTGTGGAAATCAATATTGTGACATTTTTTATACGAAGATCATCCAGGAGCCTCAATGTTGTTTCTTGGGTGGAAATATCCACACCAGTAAATGGTTCGTCCATAAGCAGAATATGGGGTTGTTGAGCCAATGCCCTGGCGAGGAAAGCACGTTGCTGCTGGCCACCCGATAGATCGTGGATGGGTTGGCTGGCCAGGTTGATTATGTCCATCTGAACCAGCGCTTCCCGCACGATCTCCTTGTCCAATTTTTTGGGTTGCTGTAACAATCCGAGTTTACCAAAACGACCCATCATCACTACATCCTGCACAGTTACGGGAAAACGCCAATCCACTTCTTCCCTTTGTGGAATATACGCTATGCAATCTATATGCTGCCTAAATGGTGCTCCATGAATTTTGATGGTACCTGAACTCAGTGGTAGAAGCCCAACCAGGGCTTTAAGGAGGGTTGATTTCCCGGCTCCATTCGGACCAACAACAGCAACCCTGGCACCGTGAGGAATCTGAAGGGATATATTTTCGAGTGCCTTTTGGCTGCCATATGAAACGTCCACACCTAATAATTCTATTCTTGCTGGTTCAATACCTTGAAAATCCAGAATCTTCATTTTAATAATGCCTCAATAATTTGATTTGTATTCCATTTCATCATATCAATATAAGTTGGAGCATTTCCGTCCAGAGAAGTCAATGAATGGGTATACAAGTTGCTTACTACTCTTATACTTGTTTCCTTCGCAATTTGATCAGCAAGTTGGGGGTTTGATCCAGACTCCAGAAAGATCACCTTCGTTCCTGTGAGTTGTATGCGGTTTACCAGGTCAGCTACTTGTTGGGCAGAAGGTGATGATTCACTGCTGATACTGGGTAAGATCGTCCCGATGATTTGAAAGTGGTAGCGATCTGAAAAATAACCGAAACTCTCATGGTTGGTAATAATTTTCCGTTGGTCAAATGGTATGGATTCTACGGACTTTTCTATCCAGCGGTCAAGTTCTTCCAATTGGTTTATATATTTTTTACTATTTGTCGTGTAAATTTCTTTTCTTTCAGGATTTGACGAAATAAAGCCATCCCTAATGTTATTTACGTACTGGATCACAAGAATTGGATCCAACCAGTAGTGGGGGTCGGGCTCTCCGGGATCTCCCGAAATCTCATTTGCTCCTGGAATTCTGGGAGTCAATCCTTTACAACTTTCGATCACTTTTTTCCCGGAGAAGACATTGGAAATGGAATCCTGGATCCAGGATTCAAATCCACAGCCGTTGATGATCAAAATATCCGCGTTTTGAATTTTTACCAGATCTTGAGGTGTGATTTCAAATCCGTGAGGATCTACACCCACAGGAATTAATGTATCCACCACAAATTCTTCTCCGGCAACATTCTGAGCGATATCTGCCAGGTAAGATTCTACAGCTAAAACGTGAAGTGTTGAATTAACTGATGGTTGGTTTATCCCACCCTGACAGGCAGTTAAAAGCGAAAAAACCAGAATAACAAACAAAGATCTACGCATTTACAGGTTCCTTCGGTAAACATTGACCGCACAATCCAAATAATTGAAGCCAGTGATCATGGATTTCATAATGCTTGCCTTTTCCTATGTTTGATAATAACGGTTCAAGATCATCGCCTTCAAAGAATTCTACTTTGCCACAACCATTGCAGAGCAATAAATGCTGATGACCATGTGGTGCTGCAAAATACATATTACATTTACCGGGCTGGTGCACACGTTGGATCAAACCCGCAGCCTCGAGCTTTTCCAAAGTGCGGTAAACACTCATCAATCCCAATCTGGGGTGAATCTGGCGGGCTTCATCATAAATACGTATGGGATCCATTGCACATTGGCTGGAAGCCAAAATTTCGATAACCGAGCTTCTCGAGGCTGTCATCCGACTGCCATCCAATTGTAAAGCGGTGATCCATTCTGATATTTGTAGTGGTTGATCATTCATAGTAAAGTTTCCATATTGATAATAGTTATCATTATCAATTGTAAATCATATACGAATTTATTGTCAATCAATAGGGATATACAACGAGTGATTCAATTACCAGGTAAACGGATTGAATTTGGTATTCGTGTCAAAATAATCCAACTGCTCCGATTTTTTTAAGCGGTTTACCACCTGATAGGTTAATGGTGTAAACAGAACCTCCACCCCTACCTTGAAGATAAAGTTAGAGATAAAAACGGTGATTAGAAGTTCTTTAGGTAAAATACCCAGGAATGCTATCGAAAGAAATAAAATGGTATCCACACTCTCACCCACCAATGTGGAAGAAATTGTCCTCATCCACAGCCATTTCCCGTGAGTGACCACCTTCATCCAGGCCAGGACGGAACTGTTCGAGAATTCTCCCGCAAAATATGCCACCAGACTGGCGATCACGATCCGGGGAGTTTGGCCCAAAATGCTGTGATAACTGGTCTGCAATTCCCAACCCTTTGCGGGAGGTAATTTATCTACGATAGCAAAAATTCCTGCTGCAGCCAGTATCCAAAAGAAACCAGTCCATATGACTCTTCGTGATCGTCGATAACCATATACTTCGGTCAATACATCACCAAAAACATACGCAAGTGGAAAAAGAAGAGTACCTCCATCAAATGAAAATGGACCCAACTGCAGGATCTTCGTGGAGGCGATATTGGAGATCAAGAGAACAGCTACAAATGCAGATGTGATCAAATCGATCCATTTGCTTGAGGTATGGATAGAACCATTTTGTTGCTCTAAGGACATAGTCATAATTTCAAAAACTGAGTATTTTCAATACAGTATAGTGTACAGAAAATACCCAGTTGGGATCCTTTTGTTACATTTGTTCTGTTTATTAAGGAGTCGATGAGGGTAAGATCGTGCCCGTTGGTGTGATTGTTGATGCGCGAGTAGGGACCGGGGTAATGATATTTACCCGGATATCCAAAAGTTGGCCTATTTGTATTCCATTAGACTCGAGTTTATTCAGTTTAATAATATCATCCACAGTGCTGTTGAATAATTCGGCAATTAAGCCAAGCGAATCACCCTGTTGAACTTCATAGCCTTTAAATATATACCCCTTGGCTAACTTGGTTAAGTCAACGGGTGTCGGGGTTGGCAACTTGGCATCTGGCTGCGGGATTAATAGCTTCGCCCCCACTGGGACATTACAATTGGGGCCGTAATTTGCTTCATTTAGTTTTATGAGCACCATAAGGTCCGCATTAAATTTGACAGCCAACGCAAAACAAGTATCTCCCTCCTGAACTACATATTCAAAAGGACCGGAAGCAGTTGGGGTCAGGGTTATTGTGGGTGTAGGTGTTTCGCTTGGTGTAATGGTTGGTGTCTCTGTTGGAGTGACCGGAGTGGGTGTATTTGTGTTGGTTGGGGTAGGTGTTTTTGTTGAAAGGAATGGCAGAATAGGTTTACCTGAACTTGTCATCCAAAAAATAAGGATGAATATCCCGGCAACTACGAGCACCACAGCCAAAGAGCCGATAATGAATGGACCCCATTGCTGCCTTTTTTTATATGTTGTGATTTCGTCTTGAGCAGTCGGTTTTTTCTTCATAGGTTTCCCTGTATGTGCAAATCTAGTTATCAGTTATTGAATGTCGATATTATTCTTATGAGAATTGACTTTGCCAATCAACAAGTACATTTTTATTCTACCTGAAGTTAATAGTTTGCGCGAGTCCTTAGTATCTGCTGCACACCAGGCGAGACAATTATTTTAATGCCAACAAGCTTGGAAATTGCCTTACAGCGAAGATAATTGAAGCAGAATGATATTAAAGATTATTGGACAAAAATCGCCTAAAGGATTTTTGCTGTGCTCAATCCTTGTGTTATGGTAAAGCACATTCCAATCTCAGGCAAATATTTGCAATGGACCGAATAAAATAAACTCATTCTTCCATACTATTCTTTTTAATTGCCTTTGCTTTGTACATAGCCTGGTCAGCTTTTTTGAAAATATCAGTCAATTGGCTACTTTTATCGCCAGTAGCTATACCTATAGAAATATTGACACAATGTTCAGAAGATACCCCCTTGTTGTGTTTTTTAAATGAATTCTTTAATCTCTTTAGAACCTGAGCGGCAGATTTAGGATCAGTTTCAGGTAAAACGGCTACAAATTCATCTCCACCTACCCGGGCTATCATATCTTCTGGCCTGAAAGCAGATTTTAGTATACGAGTTGCACGCCGCAACAACTCATCTCCAGCGCTGTGCCCATACACATCATTAACTCTTTTTAATCCATCTAAATCCATCATAAAAATACTGACAGGGAATTGGCGGCTATTTTGTAATCTTTCTATTTCAATTTCGTAATACTGTCGGTTGAAAAGACCGGTTAATCCATCATGCGTGCTGTTGTGTTCCTGTAATTCCAGCGCATTCTTACGATCAATAGCCAAAGCCACCTGGTTCGAGACAAATTCCAAGAGTTTTACATCCTCCAAATTAAAACGAACCTTCTCTGAATAACTCTGCATTACCATTACCCCAATAATGCGTCCTTCAACAACCAACGGGGAGCCCATCCAATCCACGGAATCCGATCCAATTGGTTCGACCTCTCCTTTTTGAACCAGTTCATCAAATATTTCAGGAGTAACCAAAATGGATTGACCCGTCCGTATAACATATTCGGTTAATCCATGTCCAGGTTTTTTGGGAGCGGGTGGTTCGTCATATTGATCCACCAAATACGGATAACTGATGACATTCTTTTCTGGATTGTATAAAGCTATATAAAAGTTCTGTGCTGGCAATAAATCATTCAAAATGGTGTGTATCAATGGATATTGTTCTTCTATCCCAGAATCAGACACTATAGCCTGGGCAATTTTATATGTGACCTGTTGGATTTTCTCGGTTCGCTTGCGCTCGCTAATGTCGCTGATCATACCTGTAGCATACCAACCATTATTTATTTGGAAAGCTGAGAGAGATAAACGGACAGGAATTTCTGAGCCATCTTTTCTGATGGCATACATTTCGTGCGATTTACCTAATGCGTCACCTTGTCCTGTTTTTGTAAAAATTGGAAAAGCAGCATCATGCGCCTGATGAAAGCGCTGGGGAACGATTAATTTATGCAGGTTCTTCCCTATTGCCTCAGAATTTGTGTATCCTAAAATTGACTCGGCAGCTGGATTCCAGTAGGAAATATTCCCGCGGGGATCGATCATCAGGATGGCATCCTGGGCTGATTCTGCGATGGCACGCATCCTTGAATCACTTTCACGCAGGGCGGTTTCAGCAGCTTTTTGGTCAGTAATATCTTGAATTATCGTAATGAAACTTGTTGGTTCTGCTCCTGGCAACCACATGGCTGCGACACTTAGAGTGACCCAAACCGAATTACCAGTCTTGCTAATATACCTTTTCTCCATGGAGAATTTATTGATTTTGCCTGACATCATGTCTTTCATCTTCTCCAGGCTTATTTCCACATCATCCGGGTGTGTAATATTCTTGAAAGCCACGCCCTCCATCTCTTCCCGTGAGTATCCTAATATTTCGCAAAAGCGTTGGTTAATTTGCAGGAACGTCCCGCTTTTTGAATCAACTACCGCAACACCTACCGCTGCCTGTTCGAATAACGATCGGAAGTATAGCTCACTTTCCTGGAGCGCTGACTCGAACCGCTTACGTTCTGTAATGTCGATCATAACCGTAAGGAAATGTTCCTTTCCCCGACTGCTGATCATTTCGCCGGAGAACAAACCATTAAGTATCTTTCCATCCTTGCATCGCACCTGTAATTCCATTTCACTTAACCGTCCGGTAGCCTGAAGTTGCCTGGCCATCGATTCCTGTTGTTGTGAATTTATAAAAAGGTTAAGTTCAGCACTTGTCTTCCCGAGGATCTCCTCAGGCGTATAGCCTAATGTGGAAAGGAAAGCGTTGTTCACATCAGTGAAGCGGCGTTCTGGAATGGATGATAATGCCATCAGTGTTGGGTTATTACGGAATAAACTCTCAAAGCGCTGTTGGGCCTCCAATTCGTTTCTTAAGTCTTTACTGATACTGAAAACACTGTTCACACCATTCCATTTACCGAACCATACCCGTGTTTCTGCCGGAATAGGTACATTTTCTTTGGTTACCAAAGGCAGGGGACAACTGGTGCGTTCACCTCGGAACATGGATGCAAAAATGGCCTCTGCTTCTTCACGTTTATCTTCAGGGTTTAAATCGAGTACGTGCATAGTGGATAAGTCATCTGGAGTGTAACCCAGCTTCCTTTCCAATGCCTTATTTCCAAAGAGGATCTTACCTTCAAGAGTGGCAACAAGAATAATGTCGTCGATCGTTTCAAAGAAGGTCCGGAAATTGGATTCACTATCAGATAATGCCTGTTCAATACGCTTACGGCCGCTGATATCAAGTATAAATCCACGTAAACCTTCAATTTTGCCATTATTACGGATTAACGACGCATAGGCCAGGGCATCAAAGGATTCACCATTTTTTCGAAGCGCCTTGTATTCCAGGAATTCCCCCGTTTTTCCAGTAAATCGCTCCTGAATCCGCTGTTGGACTTTCTGACGATCTTCCGGAACTATAAGGTTCATAATATTGACACCTCGGGCAATGTCAGCTTCTGTTATCCCAAAACACTGATGCCCATAGTGGTTTGTATAGGTTAAATTACCGGTTAGATCCGACTCAAAAATCGTCTCCGGGAACACTTCCGCTAATTGTTTAAATCGTTCTTCGCTTTTGTACAGGGCATTTTCAGTATTTTTACGCTGGGTGATATCTCTTCCGACGGATTGGAATTCGACGATCTCCCCATCTTTATTTGTAATTGGACGATAGTTCCAAATCATCCAGCGCTGATTACCCTGTGCATCAAAATTGAATTCCTCATTATTGATCGAACTTATCGCTTTACGCATTAAGCGATCGATCATATTCACGACGATTTCTTGAGTTTCTTCGGGGAGCCAGGTTTTGAAACGTGATCCCAGTAACTGTTCTTCAGGTTTGCCAAAGTATTCGCAATAAGATTTATTGACATAAGTCAGGGTGGTATCCGGCAGCCAACGGCAGACCGGGTCGATCTGACTTTCGATAAGCGCTTTATATAATACCTGGCTCTCCTGAAGTTCTATTTCAGCTTGTTTCCGTTCAGTTATATCTTGAATTATTCCTATAACTTTGAACGGTTTACCATTCTCATCCTTCATCAAAGAGGCTTCCGTGTGGATAATTCGTATTAACCTATCGTCCTGACGCACAATTTGGTAATCTAAACTATAGGGTTCATTATTCTGGATCAATCCTGCCAGTGCAGCGTCCAGTATAGGTCGGTCTTTGGCAGTTGCAATTTTCTGTACAGTATCCAGGGGGAGGAACTCGCTGGATCTATCAAGGCCATAAATACGGAATGCCTCAGCTGATGCCCAAAGGCTCCTGGTTGTGAGATCAAGCTCCCAGTTACCCACCCTGGCAACAGTCTGTGCCAATATCAATCGAGATTCACTTTGCTTCAGTGCCTCTTCAGATGAGACTCTCGAAGTAATATCATTAATTAGTAATAATGTTCCTACATGAATATTTTTAGGATCATACAATGGGGAAAAGTGGATATCAAGTGATTTTTTTCCTCCGTCCTGTTCCAGAGTTATTAGTTCATTTTTTTCATGAGCATAATCGCCATTGGGATCATTAAAGATTTGATTTATTATATTTTCGGGCAGGGTTCTACCAATTACGTCAACAGGAATATTAAGAATATCAGATACAGTGGGATTAATATCCAAAACTATACTTTGGTTGTCAATGACGATCATTCCAATTGGCATATATTTGAAAACATTTTGGTGTGCAATGGGTACGATCTTTAGAAAGCGAAAACGGAATATTGCGATACTCCACAACACTCCGGTAACCAGGAATGAAAATGGGGTAATGTCAATTTTTCCGATGGTTAGAAACCCGTTTACAAATGCTAAATTGCATATGATTGGTATAAATGCACCGATAAGAATGAGTAAAGTCTGATGAAAGAGTAACCGCAGCCGTTGGATTGCTTTGACAACAAGAATAACCATTCCCACAGCAGTGAGAACATAGGAATATATGTATCCAACCCAGTTGAAGAAGCCAAAATCCCATTCCAAAATAGGTAGATCCCCCTGGGTTATCAGACGAAAATTAGTGCCATACCAATGATGCAAGGGGTTGCTCCAACCTGCCAGGCATACTATGAGCGGAATAATGAAGACACCGATCATAATCCACATGTATCTACCTTTTGAAAAATCCAGTTGGAGGTTAGCCCAGTTTAACGAGAATATAAGCCAGGAAGGCCCAATGAGATTAGCGCCTAAAATGGAGATGTAATAAAAGAGCAGAGTTATATCGAGGTTGTGACTGGTAAACTGGAGAGTATATGGAATGGCATATCCCAGGATTGCAGCCATAATGAACACCAGGGAAACTGCCCCGGGAGTCGACCTGTGTTTTAAGGCGTAAGTAATGATCGTCAGGCAAATTATTGCTGTCGCAAGTGTGATGATATAGATTATGAGGTGCGAAGGATCCATGCGTTTATCCTATTTCTTCGTTCGTGATTCACAAGTTCTACAAAAAATGTAAATTTATTTTCTACTTTACCTGTACAGTTTTAGAAATAAATCCACCACTTTGGGGTCGAATTGTTTACCGGCTTGTTCACTTAAATACCTCATCACAGCATCTTCTGTCCAGGCCGGGCGATAAGGGCGGTCGGAGGATAACGCATCCCAAACGTCCACGACTGCAAATATTCTTGCAGTAATGGGTATGTTCTCTCCGCTAAATCCATGCGGGTAACCTGAGCCGTCCCAGCGTTCATGGTGAAAATAAGGGATATCCAATGCAGGTAACAAGTATGGAATATTAGCCAGCAATCTGTAAGCGTAAGCGGGATGCTGACGCATGATCACCCATTCATCATCAGTCAATGGTCCAGGTTTAAGGAGGATGCTATCCGGAATTCCCATTTTTCCTATGTCATGCAGCAATGCTCCACGCTGAATGTGGGTCATCTCGTGTGGATCAAGACCCATGGATTTGGAAATTTCAAGAGTCCGTTGAACCACCCGCTGGCTGTGACCGGCTGTTTCCCTTTCCCGCATTTCGAGTGCCAGAGACCAGCCCTGCAGTGTTGCATCATAGGCGACGATGAGTTCTTCAGCTGTTTTTCGCAGCGCATCATCTGATAGTTTCTGGTCTTCAGCCACGGATAATAACGCTCTACGGGACTGGTCTGCTTCTCTCAGCATCCGTTGCAATTCGTGTTGTGTGTTTGCCATCACTTCTTCAACCCGTTTTCGGTCGCTTATGTCCCGGCTAACACCGCGTACTTCTATATGTCCACTTTCTTCATTGCGATAGAAATTTGTGATCGCTTCCGTCCAAACAACTGAACCATCCTTCCGTGGCTGCGGAACTTCATCTGTAAAAAACTTATCGGGCGAGAATTCACCTTTATCAAACGAGATATATCTTTCTCGAATTAATCTACTTAAAGATTCTTGGGTTTCTTTTGCAAATGATTCACTTACAGATTGAGCTAGCACCTCTTCAACCGTATAACCCCGCATCCTTTCGACTGAAGGGCTGACATACCGAAATTTCATTGTATCTATATCCAAAATCCAGACGACATCCTTGATGCTCTCAGTTAATAATCGGTATTCCTCACGACTGTTGTGTAAATTATTTTCTGAATTTTTAATTTCGGTAACATCCCTGGATATACCCAGAACCATTTCCACGTTTCCATCAATATCTTTTACGGGAGACAAGCGTAAATCCAGGTATACTCTACCATCCACACTCTCCCAGTCAAAAAGTAATTGTGTCGATTCTCCGGTTAGAAATACTTTCCGAATATCCCTTTCCCACAGTTCGCACATCTCTTCGCTGAAACCCGCTTCCCGGTGTGTTTTTCCTATTATGTCTTTTTCAGTTAACCCGGAAACTTTAAAGCCGGCGGAATTCATGTATATATGCCGGCTTTCCTGATCGTATAGCATGATGTAGTCCTGGCTGCTTTCGGCTAACCCCCGGAAACGGGATTCGCTTTTTAGGAGATCTTTTGAAAATTCTTTCTGGCGGGTGACATCAATGTGAGATCCGATTAACCGGACGGCTTTCCCAACATTATTTCGATGGATAAAGCCAGTTTCAAGGATCCATCTGTAGGTACCATCTTTGTGCTGCATCCGGTATTCAATTTCGTATTTATCATGATCGCTATGAATACATTCTTCTATGGCTGTAATGGCTTTACTTTTATCATCGGGATGAAGCCGCTTTTCCCATTCCACACTGTCATCAGGAATTTCGTGATCTTCAAAACCCAACTGTTGTTTCCATTCGGCAGATAATTTGACCTGTTGCGTTTCAAGGTTTCTGTCAAATAAGCCGATATTTCCTGATTCTATTACCAGACGGAGCCGTTCTTCGCTAGTCGCCAGCTCCTCGGTTGTTCGTTCCCGACGTAAATGATTGACCATCAGTAAACCAAGAAAAGATGTTCCAAGCGGGTATATTATCATTACTGGTAAGCTGATATTACCAAGAATTTTCACAGCCGTGGGCCAGGGCAATAAGAAAGCGCAGCCAAGCATGGTAAGGTGAACAATGATCCCGAAACCATACAGCTTTAACCAGGAGATCTGTATTATTTTCTCTTTGAGAACATGACGCCAGAGGATGCCAATTAATCCGGAAGAGATAATGACAGCTACACCCATAATAGTTGCTGCACCGCCTTGATGAATCCTGAAGGCAGCTGTCATGAGGATAGCGATCACTGTCGGGAAGAGTCCGAAAAATAATCCGGAAATTGCGAGCAGAATTGACCGGGTATCAAATACAATCCCTGGCGCCAGGACCCAGGGTGAAAGCATTATGCCAATTCCAATTCCACCGATCAGAAAACCTTGTGGTATTTGTCCCGGCCTAAACTTGCTGCCCGGGAGTCGGAATTTGGCAATATCAAAAAGAAGGGCAATAGTTATTAATAATGCTACATTATGGATCAGCGTTAAAGTTCCAGCTTCATTCATTATCAGGCTCCTGGGTAAAGGAATAACGTGGAGCAGAACCAACTTTTTTTAACAACTCATTTACTTCATGTTTCAATTCCATCACTCGGGTTTCGCGTCCCAATGTGACTGAGTTCCAGCGGCGTAATTCTTCCAACTGCTGCTGGATCTGGGTTTCAGCCTGCTGCCGGTCTGTAATATCATGGATGATCGAAAATAAAATCTTCTTATTATTAACCTCGATCGGTGATGAGTGCACTTCCACTGTTCTTACCTCGCCATTTACTAGACGGTGGGGGAAAATGAGCACATCCGAGTTCTCCTCAAGGATGGATTTCATTGCTTGATTAACCTTTTCCTTTGGCAAGAGATTTATGTCGCCAATTTGCATGCTGCGCAGCTGTTCCAGCGAATATCCATAGAATCGGCTGGCAGCTGCATTTGCATCCATGATCTTTCCTGTTAACGGGTCGATCAATAACATAGTGGCATTATGCTCTGCAAACATCTGGCGGAAACGTTGTTCACTTTCCTGCAACGCTGATTCAGCCACTTTACGTTCATCCAATTCTTTTTGAATAACAGAATAAAGCTGAGCATTTTTTATTGCTATGGTGGCCAATCTCGCAAATTGGGATAAGATTTCGAGTGATTCGGGTTCGAATACTTTTCCTGAAGAAGGATCGTATGCCATCTCGAGTACCCCAATAACCACATTATCCGATATCAATGGAACCCCGGCGACTGAATTTACTTCGTTTTCTTTATATCCTTTTATCCTACCTTCCCAGTGATCGTAGTCATTGATGATTAATGGTTTACCACTCTGCCAAATAATCCCGGCAACACCCTCCCCCGGTTGAACCGGGAAGCTCATCGAATCTTCGGTCGCTCCTTTACCGACCCTGGGCAGCATTTGTCCGGTCTCCGGATCAAGTAGATTAAGAAAACACCAGGGAGTTTGCATAAATTGGCCGGTACGTTTGGTAAGGTTCTCAAGAAGCAGTTTCAAGTCTAACTGTGAGATCAATTCGAAGGTTGTTTCCTGCAAAGCTGCCAGGTAATCATTTCGACGTTTTAATTCCTCGGCAGCCTTTTTCCGTTCCGTAATATCGCGTATCAAGGAGATGAATACTTCACCTTTCGGGGTCATAACTTTGGCTACGCTCACTTCCACTGGTATGCGCCTGCCATCGGAACGCAGGTTTAGCTTTTCAAAAGGTTTATTGCCGTACTCATTCAATTCAGAAATCACAATTTGATTGGTGGTAGAACGGATTTCAGGCGCCTGTAGGTCAGACACGCGCATCTTTAATAGTTCTTCCTGGGAGTACCCCATCATTTCACAGAAACGGGAATTTACCTGGAGAATTTGATCATCTGAATTATCGATATGGATACCGTCATTTGCGTGTTCAAGAATGAAACGAGACCATTCGTCGCTTAGACGAAGAGAGTCAACCATCTGTTTTCGTTCAGTGATATCCTGTTTGATGGCGATAAAGCGGCTGATCTTGCCATTCGAATCAGATATTGGCGTGATCGTCATTTCTTCGGTGTAAAGTGTTTTATCTTTTCTCTGGTTGATCAGCTCTCCATTCCAGACCTCGCCTGAAAGGATTGTCTTCCACATTTTTTCATAAAATTCAGCCTGGTGTTTACCGGATTTCAAAAGCTCACGTGGGTTTTTCCCTATTGCCTCTGAGATATCATAGCCGGAGAGTTGAGAAAATGCAGTATTTGCCCACTCAATGGAACCATCAAGATTTGTAATGACAATGGCATTTGCTGCGGCATTTAAGGCAGTGGATTGTAAATGGATAGCTTCCTCTGCCTTTTTATATTCAGAAATATCTTTCGCGATCGAGATAAGGCATTGTTCCCCATCGATATCAATTGTCCGGGCTGACAGAAGGCAATTAATCAGGCTTCCACTTTTTTTATGGAATATTATTTCCAGGTTTGTTATCTCACCGTTTCTTTTCATGGCTTGTGATAATTGCTTGCGATCATCCGGATTTGGCCAGATATTAAGTTCAGTAGAGGTCTTTCCAATGACTTCTTCAGGAGAGAATCCAAATACTTTGGTATAACCTTCATTCACATCAAGGATTTTGCCGTCTTTCAAAGTAGAAATGCTGATCGCATCCGGAGTTGTTTGAAATATATTGATAAATTTATTCTCAAGACTGCGATGATAGTCTTCTTCTTTCTTTCTTTCCGTGATATCCTGCACGATCCCGGAAAGATTAACAGCTTTCCCTGTCTCATCCAGTTTAACTTCACCAGCCTCTGCCCACACATCGCGGATCGAATTATCGGGCAGAACCACCCGATATTCCATTGGAATCGGTTTCCCTTCATTTACCACTGATGAATTTGATTCATTCACCTTGGTAATATCGTCCGGGTGTATTCTGAGCGGGATCACATCATCCAGTTTCCCGGTGAAGCTTTCCTTGTCAACACCAAAGATGCGATACATCTCATCCGACCACGTCAGCTTATCCTCTCTGATGTTCCAATTCCAACTGCCTACATGTGAAATTGCCTGGGCTTTGTTGAGCGCTTCCGTGGACTGCTGAAGGGAATTTTCTTCCTCCTTCCTTCGGGTGATATCAATAAAGATGGTTGCAAATTGACCGGGTTTCGGGCAATATGCCAGGACCTCAAAGTATTTCGATAATGGAGCAGCGTAATGTTCAAATTGCGTGGGATTGCCGGTGAGCGCAACATGGCCGTAAGTCTCTATCCAGAAAGGCTCAATTTCCGGCATTAATTCTTTGATTGTTTTTCCGATATTCTTGTTCGCCGCCAGCCCGGTCATTTGTTCAAATGCCGGGTTCATTTCCAGGAAACGGTAATCCACCGGTTTACCATCCGCATCCAGGATAATCTCATGCAGCGCAAGCCCGGTTACCAGATTCTCAAACAGCTTTCGGTATTTCTCTTCGTTTTCGCTCAGCTGGTCCTGGATCTTTTTTCTTTCCACCATTTTCCAAACAGAATCCATCATTAATGATAGCTGGAGAATATCGGATTGGTTGTAATTATTTTCCTTGTTGGCAACCCCGACCACTGCAACAATTGCGTTGTCAACGAAAACTGGAACTGTAAGAAATTTGGAAAGAGTTGCATGCCCGTCAGGATAACCCTTTTTCAAGGGGTGCATGGAATGAAAATCGTTATCCATGATCGGTTTGCGCTGCCTGACAGCTTCTCCCCAGAAACCGGTCTGCTCTAACTGATATTCTGTTTGTTGTTCCAGGATTGTGCATTCCTTCATCACTTCTCTTGACCAGGTATTCAAAGTAAATTTCCGGGAGGCTTCATCGTAATAATAGATGTACCCGATCTTGCTATTGGTCAATTCAATAGCCTTGGTGAGTGAGTAATCCAGCAGGTCCTGTGTGTTCTTCGCTTTGTAATGTGAAATATCAACCAGGATGTGGAGCCGGTTTTCATTGATCTCAGCTTGCCGCTGAGCAAGTTTTCTTTCAGTGATATCCCGTACAATCCCCTGCAGGTTTCCATCTTCCAACACTTTACCGCTGATTTCGACATCGAAGAGGGTTCCATCTTTTCGCACCAGGCGTCTTTCCATTCTGATGGGTGTAGTTTTATAAGACTCGGGTAATGGAGAAGGATGTTCAAGAGAAGTTATATCCTCATTAAAATCCTGCATATTGCGTTTCAGCATTTCTTCACGGGTGTAACCGAACATTTCACATCCGGCAGAATTCACTTCAATAAAATCACCCTCGTTGTTCAGTAAAAATATCCCATCAGAAGCTTGTTCGATAAGAGACCGATATTTTGATTCACTTACTTTTACCTGGTGATCCAATTGATGTTTGAACAAAGCCATTTCTATAGTGGCTGTCAGTTCCCTTTCCGGAACTGGTTTGACCAGGTAGCCGTAGGGTGCGGCGAATTTAGCCTCTTCTAATATGGGATCCTGTGAAAAACCGGTTAAAAATATGACCGGTGTACCTGTGGTTTCTGCAATTTTCTCCGCAGCTGTAATACCATTCATCTTCCCGCTGAGTTCGATATCCATTAGTACAATCGATGGTTTCAAGTTACCCACTGCAATGACAGCCTCTTCACCAGAAGGAATCGTTTTAAGAACCTGGTATCCCTGCCTTTTTAGCAGATCTTCGAGATGGATGGCAAGTATGCCGTCATCTTCCACAATGAGAACCGACGATTTTGTCATAATTCCCTCTCTTTAGTATTAAACCTGATCATAAACCGTGTTCCCCGGGATTTATCCAGTTCAATTTCACCGCCCAATTGGTGCTCTCCGAGCATTCTTACCAAACGCAATCCCAGCGAATTCGCCTCCCGCCAGTCTATGTTTTTTGGTAAGCCGACCCCGTTATCTGATACAACCAGGGTATATGTGGAATCTTCCTGATCCACGGATACCCTTATTTCGCAAATATTTTCGCCGCGCACACCTGGTTTTCCATCAGGGAAGGCATATTTTAATGCGTTGGTAACCAATTCATTAACGATCAATCCACAGGGTACCGCTATATCCAGGCTTAGTTCAATGCCTGAAGCTTCCATTTTGGTAGTGATCTCCATTCCATAATCAAAGGATGTCCGTAAATGAGAAATGAAGGATTTTAAGTAGTCCTGAAAATCTATCCTGGCCAGGTTCTCTGAGCGGTATAATTTTTCATGCACAGTGGACATGGCTTTAATGCGGTTGCTCAGATCAATTAATAACTTTCCCGCATTTGGGTCCGCCGTGTTTTGGCGTTCCATTTCTAATAGCCCGAGAATGGCGGCGAGGTTGTTCTTTACCCGGTGGTGGACTTCGCGGAGCAGGACATCTTTTTCTGCCAGGGAAGCCTGCAAGGTATCCTGCAACCTTTTTCTTTCGGTGATATCCATATTCGCACCAATATAACCGGAAATTTCTCCTTCCTCATTCTTCATGGGAGTTGCCAAACCATACACCCATGTGATCTTTCCTTCCGGGGTTATAAACCGGTATTCCAATCCCCAGTTACCATGTGATTCAACCATTCGGTTCCAGGCAGCCCAGACTTTCTCCTTATCCTCAGGGTGAAGAGCGTTGCTCCAACCATAACCAAGTGCTTCTCGTAAACTTACGCCAGCAATTTCAAGCCACTTTTGGTTGGCATATTGGCATTCGCCCAGTTTGCTGGTCATGTAAACACCTATTGGCAACAATTCTGACAGGATACGGAAGCGGGATTCACTCTCAAGAAGTTTGATTTCCGTTAATTTAATATCAGTAATATCTGTGCATGTACCGATGAACCCCATAAACTGCCCCTCTGGAGTGAAACGTGGAACACCAACATCGAGCACCCAGCGGAAAACACCATCCGCCCTCCGTAACCGGTATTCTTGTGAATAGGTCACCTGCTTATCTATTGAGCTGCTAAAGATTTGCCAGCATTGGTCAAAATCATCAGGGTGAATATTATCTGCCCAACCGTTCCCTATTTCCTGCTCCAAGTTCCTGCCGGTAAAGTCCAGCCAGGGTTTATTGAAATAGTCACATAGTTTATCAGTTCCAGCTGTCCAGATGAGCACCGGGGCTGTGTCTGCCATATTTCTAAACCGGGCTTCGCTTTCCTGTAATTTTTCTTCAGCGAGCTTGGCTTCAGTAACATCCTGCAGACTACCGGTGATCTTGGTCACATTTCCGTTATTATCGAAAGTCGGTGTTCCAATTTCATGTACGTAACGGGTCTCGCCGTCAAGGGTGATGATTCGGTAGGTGATATCCATCTTCGATCCGGTTTGCTTGGATTCTATAAAATGGTCATGTTCATATTTTGCATCATCCGGATGGATCAATGACTGGAATTCACCAAAAGCTGGCGGGGGTAAATTTTCATCCATTGCAAAAATGCGATACATTTCTTTGGTCCAATACCTTGAACTATTCTCAAAATCGACAATATAGCTTCCCAATCGAGCGATATTTTGGGATTCTTCCAAGAGCTTCTGATGTTTTATTAGCTCAGCTTCTGCCTGCTTCCGTTCGGAGATATCAATTGTATATCCAGCCAGTAATTTCCGATCACGCTGTTGGATTGGGAACTTGATGGTGGTGTAATTGTGATCGTTTAGTTTTTCATCCAATTGCAAAACTTTGCCTTTTTGGACTACTTCCCAATCATCAGCAGTGATCTTTGCGGCGAACTCAGCCGGGAACAACTCTCCCATGGTTTTCCCTACCATTTCCCAGCTGGGAATGCCAATCATCTTGTTATAATTATCACTAACCTGTAAAACACGGCTTTCAGTGGCAGTTACTTCCTTGATAAAAGTGTAGATGGGAGAGTTGCTGATGAAGAGTGAGAGCATCTCCTGGTTTTCTTGCAGCGCTGCTTCTGCTTCCTTGCGTTCTGTAATGTCCTGATGGGTCCCATACATCATGAGAGGTTTGCCGTCATCAGACCACTTTGTGACCTTCCCTCTGTCGATCACCCAGACCCAATGTCCATCTTTATGCCGCATCCTGAGTTCACACTCATAATAATCCGGCTCACCTTTAAAATGCTTTTCCTGCAGGGCCGAAGAGATCTTAAGATCATCCGGATGGACGATCTTAAGCCATGTCTCATAGGTTGTCGGTGAGATCTCATCCAATGTGTAACCGATCATTTCAGCCCAACGATCATTGAATATGTTTTCGCCGGTTTCAATGTTCCATTCCCACGTGCCGGCATTTGTAGCCGTAATGATGTCTGCCAAACGCAGTCTTTCCAAGGCGAGGTTTACCTGCGTCAGCCTCTGTTCGGTGATATTGTGGATGAATACCTGGAATATATCCCTGGATGGTACATGAGTGGAGATGATCTCCACATCAATTATTTGACCATCTTTGCACCTGTGTCTTGCTTCGAACCTGTCAGAGCCCTTCCTGATTGTTTCCGCGATGTGATGCGCAACCATTTCCGGTGTTTCAATTACATCAATGTCAGATACTTTCAACTTCAGGAGTTCTTCGGGTTGATAACCCAGCATCTGGCAATACGCCGGGTTGGCTTCCAGTATCGCCCCGGATGCATCATTGATGAAGAAGCCATCGAGAGAGGTGCTGATCAAGGTTTGGAATTGCTCTGAAGATTCGCGTATACTCTGCTCTGCGTTTTTGCGCTCAGTAATGTCCTGGTGTGTGCCGTACATTAAATAGGGCTTGCCATCTGCTGCGCGGGCGATCAGTTTACCCTTGCTGAGCACCCAGACCCAATGTCCGTCCTTATGGCGCATGCGAAATTCCGCTTCATAGAATTCGCTCCTGCCATCGAAATGTTCACTCTCTGCATCTCTCGCCCGTTCCAGATCATCCGGATGAACCAGGTTTGACCAGGTTTCATAAGTGGTTGGTGCAAGCTCCTCTAATGTGTGGCCCAGAATTTCTGCCCAACGTTCATTGATTACACTATTCCCAGTTTGCAGGTCCAATTCCCAAGTGCCGGTATTGGTGCCAGTAATGATATTTTCCAGCCGACGTTTTTCTCTGGCGAGTGCTTCCTGTACGATTTTTTGTTCCGTAATATTTCGGAAATATCCAATTAATCCATCCACCTCGCCATTGGCAGTAAAACTCGGGACAAAAGTTCCGCTGAAGTATTCCAAAGTACCTGAACGGGAAACCAGTGATGTTTCAAATTCCAACGGGTGACCTGTTTCCAGCACCTGTTTTTTTGCGCTGATAAGCCTTTCAGCTTCATATTCGGAGAGGAAATCACGGTCGGTCCTGCCGATCATGTCCTCCTCGGTCAAACCCAGCTGCGGATTGAGGACAAAGGTGTACCTCAGGTCCTTGTCCTGCATAATGATATGATCAGGTGTGTTGGAGGCTATGATCCTTAATTTCTCTTCGCTTTTCCAGAGAGTATCCTCCGCTTCCTTGCGTTCAGTGATATCCTGGTGGATGCCAATACACCTGACTGGGTTGCCGCACGAATCGAGTTCAAACTCGCCGCTGGATTGCATGATCCGAATTTTGTTGTCTGCCCTGACAATACGGAACTGCATGGCCCACACCTGCCGGGCTGCCACCATTTTGCTGATCTCTGTCTGCACTCTTGGCAAGTCTTCGGGGTGGATCAGCCGGCGTGAAACATCGCTAAGATTACCTACTTGGGCATCCGGATCCAGTCCGTGAAGGATGAACATATTGCGCGACCAGGTGAGAGAGTCGTCGCGTAGATCCCAGACAAAGCTGCCCATATTGGCCATTTCCTGCGATTGCTGCAGGAGGTTCTTCTCCAGTTCGAGTTTTTCTGCTGTCTCCCTGCGCTCGGTTGTGTCGCGGGAAATGCCAAGAAAAGCTATCGCTTTCCCATTGCTGTCCATTAATGGTGAACCATTGGAGGTATGCCACCGCCATTCCCCGTTCTTATGCTTTACCCGGTATTCCACCCCGCTGTTCTTTTGGCCGGTTTCAAGTATTCCATGCAGAAAATCCCAGCACTGGAGGCGGTCTTCCGGATGGACAAACGCTTCAAACGGTCTGCCGATGAATTCCTCCGGATCGGTATCGAGTATGTCCCTGGAATTGGGCGAAACGTAAGTGAAATTTCCTTCCGGGGAAAGGGAATAAACAATGTCATTGGCACTTTCTACAAATGAACGAAAAAGCGACTCGCTCTCAATGATCTGCTTCTCTGCCAGTTTTTGTTCGGTGATATCCTGGATGAATGCTGCAAGGTAAAGTACCTTTCCTTCAGTATCCCTCACTGCTGTGGCATTGGTTGTGGCGCAGAACCTGGATCCATCCTTGCGCAGATACATTTTTTCCATCGCCAGCACCGGGTCCTGTCCGGAAATAAGTCTCTGGATTGCAGCGCCTGTCTGTTCCCTTGATTCAGAAGCGGTGATGGAAGCCACCGAAATACCGGGCAGGTCTTCCTCCTGGTAGCCCAGCATCTTGAAAAATTCGTGGTTGCCTTGGATGATATTTCCATTTACAGCCACCAGAACGATCCCCAGGTTGATGTTTTCCAGCATCACATTCTGGAGCTGACGGGTATCTTCAAGCGATCTTTCCAGCTCGATCTGGCTGCTCATATCCCTACTCACAATGAGGGCGGCAGGTTTCCCGTTGTAATCAATCGGAACTGAACTGGACTCGGAAAACAGGGTCGTCCCATCCGGGCGAATGATGCGCACCCGCATGAATTCATTTGCAGAACCCGATTCTGTTCTTTTGATCCTTTCAACAATTGCCGCCCTGTCATCCGGATGAACAATATCCAGGGCAGGTAATCCATTGACCTGTTCAGCAGAACAGTGCAGCATCATCATACCCTTCTGATTGGCGTATTTATAGACACCATCCTGGACAACGAATATGCCATTGGGTGAGGATTCCAGTAGGTTGCGGTATTCTTCCTCACTCTTATGTTCTCTGATCTCCGCCAGCTTATGATTGGTAATATCGCTGGTGTTGGAGACAATACCGGTTATTTCGTGGTTCAGATCAAAATATGGGTAATATGTTACCCTTACCCAACGATCACCCAGGACCGGGTAATTGATTACAGCTTCATATTCAATCAATTCCCCTTTCAGACAACGGTCAAACTGCTCTTTAACCAGATCTTTGAACACCTTTTCTCCGAGGTATTCGGCTACAGTGAGACCGACGATCTCCTCACGTTTTTTTCCGGAAAAAACTTCATAAGCTGGATTTACTGCAATATAGCGGTAATTCCGATCCAGCAAGGCGATACCATCCCGGGTGGATGCCAGGATCTGTTCGTATTTCTTGTAGGTTTCCTCCACCTGTTTTCTTGCTGTCACATCCCGTGTAATCCCATCGACAGCAATCAGTTTTTGATTGTGATCGAAGACAGGCGTAATTCGGCTCTCCATCCAGCGGCTTGTGCCATCTTTCCCCACCCATCGCATTACCAGCGGCTCATCCGGTATGGTTAAAGATTGGACAAATTCAGCCATGCGCGGTTTGTCATCCGGATGGATGAGGTTGAGCATCAGGTAAGGATCAGAATAACACTCTACCGGTGTATATCCAGTGATCCTTTCCACTGCAGGGTTGATGTAGGTCAACTTCATTTCCGGTGTAATGTCATAATGGAATATGATATCGACTGCGTTGTCAGTCAACCGTTGGTAGCGGTTCTCGCTTTCCTTCAGCTTGATATCAGTGAGTTTCCTCTCGGCTATATCCCAGACCATGTCCGCAAAAAGAGTGACAATGGAAACATCCTGCTGATTGTAGTCCTGCGGCTTATTCCCCACCCCGAAAATGGCTGTGATCTTATCCCCCCGGAAGATGGGAACAACAAGTTCACGGATCACTTTTGGATGTCCTTCCGGCGTTCCCTTGCGGTGCGGCAGGCTGAAGTAGTCGTTATGGATCACCGGGCGGTGTTCGCGGAGGCAGTCCACCCAGACACCGGCCTGATCCACAGAATAGTGGAAACCCTTACCCTCCGCATTACAGAAGGTGGAATTGGTACGGGATGACCAGGCCTGTAAAGTAAGGGTATTCTGATCATCTTCCAGGAAGTGGCAGAAACCAATCTTGCTACCTGTCAATTCTTCGATCAGATCCAATCCCTCCTGCAGGAGTTCATCCAGGGAGTGGTGTTCAGCAAATCGTACCAAGTGCAGACGGGTGCTTTGAACATCCTCCATCCGCTTCCGGGCGGTGATATCTGTGAACATGGCAAATGAACCGGTGAAGACTCCGTTTTCATCCATGATCGGTTTCGGAGAAACGATGGTCCACATGGTGGAACCATCCTTTCGCCTGAAACGGCGTTCATACCGGTCATCCGCCCCTTTTTCGCGTTCAGCCATCAGCAATTCATGATGCGGCAGGTCTTCTGCAAAAAAGAAAGCTTCCACCGGCTTGCCCAGCATCTCTTCAATTGAATATCCCAGCATCCCGGCCATCTGGTTGTTGACGAAGGTGGTGATATGGTTTGCATCCATCCCCCAGATTCCCTCTGTAGAGCTTTCCACCATGCGCCGGTAGCGATTTTCACTTTCGGTCAGGGCATGCTGTGTTTCCAGATTGGCAATAGCCATGGCGGTATATTCGGCCAACCTTTCCAGGATCTCGATCTGCTTCAGGGTGAACATATTTTCCCTGCAGTCATTGAACTGGATGAGGCCGAGCGTCCTGCCTTGAGCTTTTACCGGAATAAGGGCGACGGATTCATATCCTTCACCGTTGCAGCGGTTACGGGTGCGGGTCTGCCGATCGGCTTCTGTTGTGCTGGCCAGCAATTTTGTAGTCGAGTTGGTCCAGAAACTGCCATTACTTGTAAAAAAAGGCTTGGAAGGATCGAAACGGCCGCGGATAACATTGCCGCACATGCATTCCAATACCGGGTTACCAGCAGAATCAACCTGCAGGCTGCCATCCGCATTATTGGCGCAGAGATAACGTTCCGCTTCCACGAATTCATTTTCAAAGCCGTGTACTTCAAAGTAGGGAAAATCATCCCCCCGGTGCAGTCGCAGTCCAACTGCTTCACAGCCTGTATACTGTTTGAATACCGTGATCAGATCCCGGGTGAGGTTTTTTATATCTGTTGAAGTGTGGCAAATCCGAAATAATTCTAATTCAATGCTGGCAGCTGATTCCCTGGTTTGATCTTTTTTAACCATAGTCCACCGTTCTGCTAATCATTTTTCTTTATATTCTTATAAAAGGACAACTATCCGGGCGAGAGCTGCAGAGTTTGCATAATTACTGCTACTTGCATTAATGCCGTCACCTTAAACCAAGAAAAACCTTCCGCGCCGAGTTACCACAACACCAGCGGGTGTGAACAACTAATTCTTAAAGAAAATACCGGCTGCCTGGTTTCACTGATGGATTGAGGGTCTTGCTTCCCCAAATGGAAACTGCTGCAATCTAGATTTCTGGAAACAATCATAGCGCCGGATACAACAACTATTATATAGACAACCTTGAAAATTGATATAAATCCCGCATAAATTTATGAATGATTCTTTAAAATTCTGGCTCAATCACCCGAAAATTCATTTAATTAGATGATAATCAAAGATGTCATTTGTTATGATTTCCTTCACTATGTTTACCGGAAAAGTTGATATATACTTATGGAAGACTGACATATAGATCCATCCTTCAATGAGGTGATTATGACTATTGAGTTTGAAAAAAACAGGTGGGAAGACGATGTTCTCAAGCCATCCCTGGCGAAGAATAAAGAAAGGAAAGCGAATTTCACTACATCATCCGGAATTCCGCTGCCAGTCCTTCCCACGCCCCTGGATGATGATTATATGGAACAACTTGGTTTTGCAGGTGAATTTCCTTATACCCGTGGTGTACAGCCGAATATGTATCGCGGTCGTTTCTGGACCATGCGGCAGTACGCAGGTTTTGCCAGCGCAGAAGAATCAAACAAGCGTTATCGTTTCCTGCTCCAGCAGGGACAGACAGGTCTTTCTGTGGCTTTTGACCTGCCAACACAGATCGGCTACGATGCAGACCATCCCATGGCGATGGGTGAGGTGGGAAAGGTGGGTGTTTCCATCTCTTCTCTTGCAGATATGGAATTGCTCTTCAAGGATATTCCCCTTGACCAGGTTTCCACTAGTATGACAATTAATGCCCCCGCTGCCATTCTCCTGGCGATGTATATCGCTGTAGCGAAGAAACAGGGCGTAGCCATGAGTGAGCTGCGTGGAACGATCCAAAACGATATTCTGAAAGAATATGTCGCCCGGGGAACCTATATTTTCCCTCCCACACCATCCATGCGATTGATCACCGATACCTTCCAGTTCTGCGAGAAGAATGTAAAACGCTGGAATACGATCAGCATTTCCGGGTATCACATCCGTGAGGCTGGTTCGACTGCGGTGCAGGAAGTGGCGTTCACATTGGCGAATGGAATTGCCTACGTTCAGGCTGCGATTAATGCTGGATTGGATGTGGATGGATTTGCTTCTCAGCTATCCTTCTTTTTCAACGCCCACAATAACTTCCTGGAGGAAGTAGCAAAATACCGGGCAGCCCGCCGTATGTGGGCGCGAATTATGCGAGAGCGCTTTGGTGCCAAAGATTCGAAGAGCTGGCAATTGCGTTTCCATACTCAGACTGCCGGATCCACCTTAACAGCCCAGCAGCCTGACAACAACGTGGTCCGAGTTACTCTGCAGGCATTAGCTGCGGTTATGGGTGGTACCCAGAGTCTGCATACGAATAGCAAGGACGAAGCCTTGTGGTTGCCAACAGAGAAATCTGTGCGCGTAGCTTTACGTACACAACAGGTCATCGCATATGAATCAGGTGTGGCTGACACAGTTGATCCATTAGCCGGTTCGTATGTGGTCGAATACCTGACCGATGAAATTGAGCGACTCGCAAATGATTACCTGGTAAAGATCGACAGCCTGGGCGGAGCACTGGCATCCATCGAAGCCGGTTATATGCAGAATGAGATACAGGAAGCTGCGTACCAATATCAACGGGCTTTGGAAACGAAAGAAACAACCCTCGTGGGTGTAAATGCTTTCGAAGTCGAAGAAAAACTGGATATGGAACGATTGAAAGTCGATCCGAAGATCGAACAAAATCAATGTGCCCGGCTGGCTGAGTTGCGAAAGAATAGGAACGCAGCCAAAGTGAGTGAGCTGCTTGCCCAATTGGAGAATGCTGCCAAAGGCAAAGACAGCCTGATGCCGTTATTCATTGAATGTGTCAGCAATGACATTACTCTAGGCGAGATCACCGGTGTCCTGCGCCAGGTCTGGGGCGAGTATCACACTCCCGCTTGGGGATAAGATCAGAATCAACCGCAAAGGATATAAAGGAAATGAAAGCAAGTCAAAGAATTGTTTCCTTTGCGTCCTTTGCGAACTTTGCTGTGTAATATAAGGAGAAATTATGGCAAAACTTATAAAGATCAACCACATTGGAATTGCTGTAAATAGTATTGACGAAGCATTACCTTTCTGGACCGAGGGTCTGGGAATGAAGCTGCAACACGTCGAAGAAGTAGCCCGCCAAAAATCCAAAGTAGCCTTCCTGCCGGTTGGGGAAAGCGATGTGGAACTTGTCACTCCAACCTCGGAAGATTCAACCATGGCGAAGTACCTGCTTGATCGAGGTCCGGGAATGCATCACCTGTGCCTGGAAACCGATAACATCGAAGAGTTGCTGGCTGATCTAAAAGCCAAGGGCTTCCGTTTGATCAATGAAACACCGATTGAAGAACCCGGCCGGAAGATGGCGTTTGTCCACCCGAAAGCTACCGGTGGTGTCCTGTTGGAATTGTATGAAGTAACCAAGTAAGGATCAAAAAATCCCCGTCGGGGGATTTTTTGATCCTTACTTCTTAAGCAGCTTGTAGTTCATTTTCGTCTTGGAGTGCCACCCGAATCCCTTCATCCACGTTCACGCGGGTGAGGATGTAAATACCAATGAGGAAGAAGATAATAAGAGAGACGATGCTTAAACGGCTGTGACCGGTGATTTGGGAAACCACTCCAAACATAGCCGGACCGAGTATGGTGGAAAATTTTTCAAAGACACTGAAGAAGCTATAAAATTCTGCACTTTTACTTTTGGGCATCATGCGGCCAAACAATGATCGGCTCAGGGCTTGAGCTCCACCTTGAACAGTCGCGACACCGGCACCCAATGCCCAGAACTGCCATTCGTGCTGTAAAAAGTACCCCGCTATGGCAATAATGGAATATATGCCCAAGGTAATATAAATTGAGTTTTTGGTCCCGATCTTCTTGGGCAGCCAGCCAAAAAAGATGGCAAACGGCGCTGCCAGGAACTGCACCATCAGCAATGTGCCGATCAGAGTGGTTTGCCCGATACCGATCTCCGCGCCATATATTGTAGCCATCAGGATGATGGTTCCGATCCCATTGGAATACACCCAGAAAGCCAGCAGGAATTTGGAAAGTTCTTTGTATTTACGAATATCTTTGAAAGTGGATGCCAGGCGTGAGAAGGCAGCTTGCAATGGTTTAAAATTCTCTTCACCTGCCAGGATCCGGCGTTTGGGTTCAGATACGATTCGCAGCAGAGGCAAGGTAAAGACGAACCACCATACAGCAACGGTGAGAAAGCTGAGACGTGTCATTAATCCGGTAAGATTCTCTGGTGCAAGCATGATCATAGCCAGATTGATCGCAAGCAGAATGCCTCCGCCGATGTAGCCCATGGCATAACCACGGCTGCTGACCATGTCGATTTCATCTTCCCTGGCAACATGTGGGAGTAGGGCGTCATAATACACGAGTGAGCCGGCGAAACCGATCTGTCCAAAGATGAATAGCAGAGATGCCAGCAGCCAATCTCCCGTCCCGATAAAATACATCAGGGCAGCCGCAGTCACTCCGATGACCATAAAGATGGTCAGGAAGCTTTTCTTGCTGCCGCGGAAATCTGCCATGGCACCTAAGACAGGCGAAATAACAGCAGCCAATAATGCGGCCAGGCTGGTGGTATATCCCCAGTAAGCGGTTGCTACGTTCGCAGGGAGGTTGGAAGCTGCAACTGAAGAATAGTAAACCGGGAGAACTGCCGCCATGATGGTTGTTACAAAACCAGAGTTTCCCCAATCATACATTGTCCATGCCCAGATGGCACGCTTATGATCTTTTTCTTCCATGATGATTCCTTTCTAATAATAAAAAATGAATATAAATTTTATCTTCAAATATTATATAGCAGGTTGTTACAATTAATGTCATAAAATCATCTTGGTTAATGGTGGCTACACAACATACCAACCATAAACCACTAATCACTACTCTTCTATTCTCATTTTCACCAAAGTTTTCCATTGCAATCAAAATCAAATAATAGTACAATTGTTCTATATTCATTGAACAGGTTGTAGAACCCATCATTGAATGAAGGAAGATGTCCCGGGGTATAATTACTAGTTCCAAATTTCTATTTTTGAGGTCGTATGCAGAGTCAAAACGTTATCCGGGTGGTGGGTGCCAGGCAGCATAACCTGAAAAACATCACCGTTGAGATCCCGCGAGATAAATTTGTCGTTATCACCGGTTTGTCCGGTTCGGGCAAATCATCACTGGCGTTCGATACAATCTTCGCTGAAGGTCAGCGTCGATATGTCGAGTCATTATCCGCTTATGCCCGACAATTTTTAGGGCAGATGGACAAACCGGATGTGGATTATATCGATGGACTCTCTCCGGCGGTATCTATCGATCAGAAAGCCACATCCCATAATCCTCGTTCCACTGTAGGTACAGTAACAGAGATCTATGATTACCTGCGTCTGCTCTTTGCAAGGGTGGGTATTCCACATTGCACAGTATGCGGCCGCGAAGTGGTGAAGCAATCCGCCCAGGAGATCGTGGATGCGGTATCAAGACTTCCAGATGGAAGCAAGTTGTTGATCCTGGCTCCCATCATCCGAGGACGTAAGGGTACTTACCAGAATGTTTTTGATGAGATACGCAAAGCCGGCTTTACGCGTATCCGTTGTGATGGCGTTGTGTATATGTTGGATGAAGAAATCACACTTGATCGTTACAAATTGCATACAATCGAAGCAGTTGTGGATAGGATCGTGATCAACCACACTGACAACACGGACGATGATAGAGCTGCCCTCTCCCGCTTGACTGATTCGGTGGAAACTGCCTTAAAAGTTGGAGAAGGGTACCTGACGGTGCAAAATATCACCAGTGAACCGCCGGTTGATCTTTACTTCTCAGAGCACCTTGCCTGCCCAGAACATGGGGTTTCGCTACCTGAAATTGAGCCGCGGACTTTTTCATTCAACACACCCCATGGAGCCTGCCCGGAATGCCAGGGGTTAGGCAGCAAGCAGGAGATCGACCCTGACCTCCTTTTGCCTGATAGGGATAGGTCCTTCAACGAAGGCGCCATCATTGCAATGGAATGGGGTGGTCCAAAGGAACAGGGAGGTTATTACTGGCAGGCAGTGGAAGCTGTTGCTAAACAGTATCACATTGATCTTAACGCCCCTGTTAAAGATTTACCGGAAGAAAAAGTAAACCTGATCCTGTTTGGAACCGGTGGAGAAGAAGTTTCCATTTCATATCAAAAGGAAGGCCGGCAATCCACCTTCAAAACAACTTTTGAAGGTGTAATTGGAAACCTAATGCGCCGGTACCGCGAAACACAATCGGAATATATTCGCAATAAGATCACAGAATTTATGTCCAATAAACCCTGCCCTGCATGCGGTGGTAATCGTCTTCGTCCCGAAGCCCTGGCAGTAACTGTGAATGGTGCAAATATCCTAAAGGTAACCGATTGGCCGGTGAACGAAGCACTTGATTGGATCCAGGTCCTCATGTCTGCATCTACCCCGCTCAATGCACGTCAAAGGATCATATCGGAGAGAATTCTGAAAGAAATAGAAGCCAGACTTGGATTTCTGGTAAACGTAGGTTTGGATTATTTAACCCTGCGCAGGTCGGCCGGGTCGCTTTCTGGAGGTGAAGCCCAGCGAATTCGGCTGGCTACCCAGATCGGTTCGAGGTTGATGGGTGTTCTTTATGTCCTTGACGAACCATCCATTGGATTGCATCCCCGTGATAACGGGAGACTCCTTGAAACATTGAAGGGATTACGCGACCTGGGGAATTCGGTTCTGGTGGTCGAGCATGACGACGAAACCATTCGCAGCGCGGATTGGATCATTGATATGGGACCTGCAGCAGGAGAGCATGGCGGTGAAGTGGTCGCTGAAGGAACGGTTGAAACCATTCTGGCCCACCCGAAGTCTCTGACCGGTGCTTATCTCTCCGGGCGGATGAGTGTTCCCATGCCGGATGAGCGCAGGATTGGGAATGGAAAGCACCTCACGATCGTTGGGGCACGGTCCAATAATTTAAAGAACCTGAATGTGGAAATACCCCTGGGAAAGCTGGTTTGTATCACCGGAGTCTCCGGTTCAGGTAAATCGACATTAATGGTGGATGTACTTTATAGTGCTTTGGCGCGTGAGTTGAACAGAGCGCACACCCAACCTGGTGAATACGACCGGATCGAAGGAATAGGTCAACTCGATAAGATCATCAATATTGATCAATCTCCCATTGGACGGACTCCACGGTCCAACCCCGGTACATACTCGGGGTTATTCGATGAAATTCGCTCCCTTTTTGCAGAACTCTCTGAAAGCAAAATGCGCGGATATAAAGCAGGCAGGTTCTCATTCAATGTTCATGGTGGCCGGTGTGAGGCTTGCCAGGGCCAGGGGCAGCTAAGAATCGAGATGCAGTTCATGCCGGATGTTTATGTGCCCTGTGACGTTTGCCATGGCGCCCGATTCAACCGCGAAACACTCCAGGTACATTTCAAAGGATTATCCATCGCAGACGTACTGGATACCACTGTGGAAGCTGGTTTGGAGCTATTTACCAATTTCCCGAGTATCTGTAACAAACTAAAATTGCTTCAGGAAGTTGGATTGGGTTACATCCGTATCGGTCAACCTGCTACAACGCTCTCCGGGGGAGAGGCTCAACGCGTAAAACTGGCCAAGGAACTTTCGCGCCGGGCTACCGGTAGGACGATCTATGTTCTGGATGAACCATCAGTGGGCCTTCATGCAGCGGATGTCCATAAGTTGATCGAAGTGCTTCAGCGCCTGGTGGAAACTGGAAATAGTGTGCTGATCATCGAACATAACCCGGATATCATTAAAGTAGCTGATTACATCATAGACCTGGGGCCTGAAGGCGGTCATCGTGGCGGCGAAGTGATCGCAACTGGCACACCGGAGGAGATTTGCAAGAATGAGCGGAGTTATACGGGTCAATACTTGAAGAAATACCTCACGAATGACAAATAACTGCTGAATGCTCTCATTTTTTCTGGAAAATGATTACAGCTTTATAAATATTCCAGGCAATACTCAAATAGTGCCTGCAACTCATAAATCTGATTTTGTCAGAGCTCTAATCACTATTTGTCATTTTAAAAACCATTATTAAAAGAGCTAATTCATGAAGATTCTTTGCGTAGACATTGGAACAGGGACACAGGATATTTACCTGTTCGACTCCCGCCAGGAAATTGAGAATGGCTACAAGCTGGTTTTACCATCCCCTACATTGATGGTGAATCGCAAATTGAAAGCTGCCGCCCAATCAGGTCGATCTGTATTGTTAACGGGTTTGACAATGGGAGGAGGACCTTCCCAATGGGGGGCGAAAGAAGTTCTCAACCATGGCGGAAAGGTATATATTACCGAACAGGCGGCTCGAACTTTTAACGATGACCTGGAGAAAGTGACAGCTGATGGCTACATTCTGGTGTCGGATGATGAAGCTGAAAAACTGCCGGATCATATTTTACGGGTAAAACTTCAGGACCTGGATTATGAGTCCATTGAGCATGTCTTCAATTCATTTGAAATAAAACTGACAGATCTAAACGCGATGGCAGTGGCAGTTTTTGATCATGGAGCTGCTCCAACGGATATTTCTGACCGAAAATTCCGGTTCGATTATCTGGATGAACGCATCAAGCAGGAAAACCGCTTAAGCGCATTTGCATACAACAGGCACGACATACCTGTGAGTATGACCCGATTACAGAGTGTTGCCACATCAGCGAATGATATTGAAGCTCCACTTGTGGTGATGGATACCGCTCCTGCTGCGGTTTTAGGCTCGTTATTTGATCATCAAGTCAGGGATATCCCACAAAAAATAATTGTAAATATCGGCAACTTCCACACCCTGGCCTTTCGCCTGGGACTAGATGGAATTGAAGGGTTATTTGAACATCATACAGGATTGATCAAGAGTTCCAACCTGGAAGGATACCTGATCGGTCTTGCGGATGGAAGCCTTTCAAATACCAGGATATTTGACGATCATGGGCATGGTGCATTACTTTATTCAAATAACAAATATAAAATCCCGGAGAAAACATTTGGTATCATTGTGACTGGTCCCAGACGAGGAATGTTAGCTGGATCGAAGTTAAATCCTTATTTTCCTGCGCCTTTTGGGGATATGATGATCACTGGCTGCTTCGGTTTGCTATCAGCTGTTGGTGATGTTCTCCCGAATTTGAAAGAAGAAATTGACTCACGGATGAACAATAATTCAAATCATTCAAACTCTCCCTGGGATATAAGTTGACTTTACCCAAAAAGGGTTTTATTTACTGAATATTAGTCAACTAATTGACGTTTCAGATAGAATCATGGTATTATCAGGCTCAATATATGCCGGTTCGCGAACCGGTGTTTCATCTATTATCATATAGGAGAGAACTATCAGTACAACTACATTTCGGGTAAATGATACAATCCGCGCTTCGCAGGTTCGATTAATTGGAGCAAAAAGTGAAAATGTCGGTGTAGTCGATACTTCCGTTGCCATGCGAATGGCTCGTGAAGCTGAACTCGACTTGGTGGAAGTAGCACCAAACTCAGATCCACCAGTATGCAGGATCATGGACTTCGGAAAATTCCTTTACGAACGTGAAAAAAAGGAAAAAGAAGCCAAAAAGGCTCAAACTAAAATAGAGATCAAAGAGATCCGACTGCGACCAAAGACCAATGAACACCACCGCGGATTTAAAACCCGAGATGCCCGAAAATGGCTTCTAGATGGAATGAAAGTCAAAGTCACCATACGCTTCAGGGGTCGGGAGATCACTTACCCTGAGATCGCCTTGGAGGACTTGAAAGAAATTGCGGAGTCGTTGGCAGACATTTCTGCAGTCGAAATACCACCTTCCCTGGAAGGTCGCGTAATGAACATGGTGTTGACACCGACAAAATACGTGAAGAAGAAAACACCAGGTGAAACAGTGCCGGCTTCCACGCCCGCACCTGAACAAATTCAGGAATAGTCATTCTTTTATTAGAATGGTACTACCTGCGGCAGAAAGAACCGCCGCAATTTTATTGAGAGGAGTATGCTGTGCCCCGTAAACTAAAAGCAGGAAAGATCAAGATGAAGACTCACAAAGCGACATCCAAAAGATTTCGTTTGACAGGGTCCGGTACGCTTCTGCGAACCAAAGGCGGCAAAAGCCACCTGCGCAGACGCACCTCAGAACGCACCAAAGCATTACTTGCTGAGATGGTCCCAGTACAGGGTGAAAACATCATCAAGAGCGTGCGTCGTCTGGCTCCGTACATGAAACAAGGTTAGTACGGCAATCGTCAAAATCCCGAATATACTATTCGTGGATAAAAGATTAGTGCAGCTGTTGGGTGCATACAACAGGTCAATAATAGGACCGGCGCCCGGGGGTTTGCAAAGGAGTAATTTATGGCTCGTGTGAAAGGTGGACCGCAAGGTCACCTGCGACATATCAAAGTTCTGAAGATGAATAAGGGCTATTATGGCTCCCGTCATCGTCTTTTCAAAAGGGCGAACGAAGCCATGTTAAAAAGCCTATTTTACGCTACACGTGACCGCCGGGTACGCAAACGTGATTTACGAAAATTATGGATTACCCGTATCAATGCAGCTGCACGCCTTAATGGCATCAGCTACAGCAGGTTTATCTATGGTATGAAAAAAGCACAGATCGAGTTGAATCGTAAGATATTGGCTGACCTGGCTGTACGTGACCCCAAAGCCTTTACTGCAGTGGTAGAAAAAGCAAAAGCTGCTTAAAATAAACCTCTCAAAATAGACCGGGATCGAAATCCCGGTTTCTTTTTTTTAAATCACAAAAGTGATCCATCATTTCTTCTCCCTGATTATGCTAAAATTCAAGTAGGAAAATCGGATGATCACTTCAACTCAAAATCCAAAAATTCAACGAATTCGTGATTTACTCGCTCATTCTCGCAGCCGGTCAGAACAAAAAGCCTTCGTCATAGAAGGTATTCGACTGGTGGAGGAAGCAGTACAATCCGGGGTAAAACCAGAGATCTTCTATTACAGCAGCCAGATAAATCCACGGGGAATGGACCTTATAGAAAAAGTGCGGTTTGCGGGCATTCCGATTGAGGAAATAGAAAGCAGTTTGATGAACAGGTTGAGCGATACTGAAAGATCCCAGGGAATTCTGGCTGTCATACCGGAAAAGCACGTTGTATTGCCTGAGACATTGGATTTTATCCTGGTTCTTGATTCCATTAAAGATCCGGGAAATATGGGCACAATTTTGAGGACAGCTTGCGCAGCTGGTGTGAATGCAGTCTTTCTCTCTCCAAAATGTGTGGATATTTACTCCCCCAAAGTACTACGTTCTGCGATGGGGGCCCATTTTAAACTTCCTATGGTCGAAATTAATTGGCACCTGATGAAGACAGAAATCTCTAGTGGAAGTATTGAACCGGAAATATATCTGGCGGATGTCAGGCAGGGAGAACCCTTATGGAAATGTGATCTGACCCTTCCAATTGCTTTGATCATCAGTTCTGAAGCAACTGGAGCAAGCCCGGAGGCGGTTGAGATTGCATCTCAAAAGATCCATATTCCCATGCCAGGAGGATTTGAAAGCTTAAATGCGTCCATGGCAGCAGCTGTACTTCTTTTCGAAGTGGTTCGGCAGAGGACTGCCCGATAATACCTGGTTTTACCCCTCTCAACTAAGTACTGGAAATTGTCAATTACGCACTTGCTTGAAATTAATGATCGTCAAATTCTTGTCACAACCGGCGAAAGTATCAAAATAAACTTTGTCAGATAACACTCCTCCGGCCTGATCGAAGAGTTGCAACCACAAGGTATGTTTGGTCTCCGTAGGAAAATCGGAGAGCAGCATCTCATATCCAGCAGGTCCGTATCGATTAACGGTTCCGGAAATACTGACAATTATTTTAATTTCGCCATGTAAAGATCCATATAGTTGAACACGCAAGCCGACAATAGGTGCTCCCTGAAGGTCAACGACATTTCCACCCACACCCAACCAGTTACATCCCACCTCAGGCTGCATAATACTGGAAGAAACAGATACCGGTCCTCCCGGTTGAACCACATATTGATAAGGGCTTTCTGTATTTTTCTGTCCAGGTATCGTTGCTAGGGAGTGTTCTGTCGGTAGAATGAGAATAAAAGGGGTATTAATAATTTCAGGAGTGGGAGTGGATGTCTCAGTAGGAACCGGTGTTTCAGTTGGTCTAGGTGTTTTTGATGGGATTGGTGTAAAAGTTGGCAAAGGTGATGGTGTATTGGTTGGAATTTGAACAACCGCTGGTATTACGATTGGAGGGTATGGATTTAATTGTGATTGAGGATTGAAAAATATCCAGGCAAAGAAAAGACCCAATAATACGGTTCCCCCGACAAGGACCATCGAAAGTGTATTCCATACACTATTGGGGTCTTTGATTTTTTCCTGAAAGTCTTCAGACTCTTCAAAATATTCCATTGATATCCTCTGGAGGTCGATTTATTGAGCTATTTCATGATGACGATTTCAGAAGAAGAACTTTTCTCATCCAACCAATTCAGTAAAGCTTGATTCTGAATAAATTTTAATGCATCTGGTGTGAGGTTATGTTGGCTGTCTTTTTCGAGCACCTGAACTATATGAAAACCTATTTCTGATTGAATAATTTGACTGGTCCCGCCTACATCCAAACTAAAGGCTGCATCGTCTACAGCGGGTTGAGTCAGATATCCGTTTGGAAACCAGCCCAAATCACCTTTGGTAACAGGATCATACAGTTCTGCGAGTGTTGCAAAATCTGAGCCAGATTGTAGTTGGGCTAGAATTCCCCGTGCTTCACCCTCACTCAAGACCCTAATTTGACGGGCATGTACTTGCTCAACCACATCAGGAAGATTCTTAATGATCTCATCCCGCATCCAGGTTGCATACACAGAACGTTCAAATGAGACTCTGAATGTCTGGTCAGTATAGAAGTTATCAGATATCCACTTAGAAAGAGCATCCGTGCCACCAAGTTTTTGGGATAAGTCGTCTAATTTTGTTTGGATATCATCTGACGAGACAGAAAAGCCAGCTTCAATGGCTCCCTGTTTAAGGAGGAGCTGATCGACAAGTTCGTCGACCACATTATTCTCCTGGTCAGGTGGATCAGGTAATTGAATGCCTGCCTTTGTCAAGGAGGATTGATACCGTTGAATTTCCTGTTGAAATTCAACCTCGGTGATCCCTTCACCATTCACTTCCAAAGCCATAGGTTCATTGATCGGAGTTGGTTCAATAGGTATATTAGTTGGCACGTCTATTGTAACTATTGGTTGGACTGGAACCTGAGTCTGTTGCTTGCATCCAGTAATTATTAGGGCAAGAAATAATGGGATTAATAGTATTTTTCGATGAAAGTATCTGGGCATGTGCATGAAATAAATTATAACCTATTGCGCTGATGAGTTTTTGAATCAAAAATTGAGGATATTCATACAAGCGAAAAATATACAGCGACATGGTTAATGAAGTAATAATTTTGGAGAAAGGTACAACTGTACCGGGAGAGAATATTATGTCAAAGAAAATGATGGTTATTATAGCGCTGGCAGCAATTGTCCTTCTTGTTTTGCCTATCAGTGCAGCCATGGCAACCAACAAAGGCACAATACCCAGTATTTCTGTGGTAAGTGTCGTTCCTGGTACCGTGGTCACAATCGAGACCCGGAATTTTCCAGCAGACCTGGATTTTGAGGTGACCATTGGTCCATATGGATCATATGGAATCGATGGGACTCTGGTAGGCACTACCAACTCAGGAAAAGGTGGAGTATTCACTGCTACTTATAATATTCCGGTGGAGTTGAAGGATGCTGCTCGTTTGGCCATCAGATTGAGAAATCCAACCAAGGGCTATTATGCATATAACTGGTTCGAAAATATTATTCCTACTCCAGCACCCACAAAGAAGACCGATACTAAAACCACTCTCCCTGGCTATGTAGGCTTCCCGGCATTTACAATAACAGAAGTGGAAGCAGATAAATCAGTCAGCGTGGATGCAAAGAACTTCCCGGTTAAGGCGAATGTGGATGTATCAATGAATGTAATTGGTACATTTGGTTCTGGCGGATACCTGGCTAAATCTCAATTCACCGGTGATAAAGGCGAATTTACCGCTAAATATGATATCCCGAAAGAACTTGTGGGAATATACATGATCTCAATCCGAATTCAGGATCCAGTATCAGGATATTATGGAATCAACTGGTTCTTCAATCTCGATTATCCGGTCAAAGAAGAAATCGTGAGTACTCCTGCAGCGACTCCAAATCCCGGTGAAACCCCCACATCCGGTACAGGTGGATCTGAGACTGCGCCAACAACACCTGCATATTTTGGTTATCCAAGGGTTGAGATAACAGCCGTCGAAAAAGATGTCAAAGTAACCATCCAGGCTATGAATCTACCTCTGAATGAGAAGTTTGATGTTTACCTGGGCAATTTAAGTTCCATGGCTGTCGGTGGGACGAAAATTGCTACACTCGAATCCGGGACAACAGGAACTGCTACTGCAACATATGACATTCCAACCGATCTGGTCGGTTTGGGTCAGATTTCTGTCCGCCTTGCTAGTACGACCTCTGATTACTTTGGATATAATTGGTTCTACAACCAGACTTACCCGTAATTACACATTCACTCAAAAAAGCATGCGGAAAATTCTACCGCATGCTTTTTTTATCCACGATATTGATTATTTAAAAACAGATAGGAATATTATTGGGTGATAAAATATTACACTTCGAGAAATAGGAATTGTACATGAAAAATCTCATCGTTATTATATTATCCGTCATCATTTTATTCTCAATAGCAATTGGTGCTTATCTAGGTGCTAACCGAATGATTGATTCGATCTATGCATATCGAAGCCCAATATCTGCTGAAACTCCAAAACCAGATAAGCCGATTGGTAAACCCCTATCAGAGAAAGTTGTCTTCATATTGATCGACGCCTTAAGGTTGGATACATCTACCAACTTAGAGGTAATGCCTTATCTAAACCAATTACGGAGTTCAGGGGCTTATACAATAATGCACAGCCAAACCCCTTCATACTCAGCACCTGGATACACAACGATTTTTACTGGTGCATGGCCATATATGAATGATGGGCCTGCCTTCAACCTGGATTATGAGGAAATACCAGTCTGGACACAGGATAACCTTTTTTCTGCAATTCACAGAAATGGGGTCACAACTGGTATTTCGGCCTATAACTGGTTCGAGAAACTGGTTCCCCAGCAGGATGTCGATTTAAAGTTCTATACGCCTGGTGAAGATAATATCGCAGATGAAAGTGTTGTTTCTGCAGCAATTGGTTGGTTGGAACAACCTGGAAATCAGTTTATCCTGGTCCACATAGATCAGGTCGATTACGCAGGGCACCATGAAGGCGGACCAAAGAGCCAGGCATGGATGGATGCAGCCAATCGGGCAGATTCTCTAGTGAAACGGATTGGTTCAAAGCTGGATCTGAAGAAAGACACGATCATAGTCCTTAGTGATCATGGGCAGATAGACCCGGGTGGACATGGTGGTCATGAACCAATTGTATTGGTTGAACCTTTTATCATGGCCGGTAAAGGGATTACTCCGGGCGAATACCCTGATATTCAAATGGTGGATGTCGCTCCAACGATCTCAGCTTTGCTTGGTGCAAACATCCCATCTTCAAGTACTGGAAATGTGATTACTGGAATGCTGGATCTTACACCTGAGTTTGTGGAAAAATATTTAAATTCTGAAGAATTAATTCATGAAAATATTGCAGAACTATATGGCAAGGCCGTTAATCAGCCCATTCAAGCAGGCCAATCCATTGAAACAATTCGACAAAACAGGATAATGAAAGAACGATCGATTCGCCTGCCAATAACCCTTGTGATCCTCATTATTCCATCGTTAATGCTTTTATTGAGAAAAAATCACTGGTTAAAATTCTGGTTACCCGGAGCGTTGATCGCATTTTTAGGTTTTCATTTACGATATGGCATCATCGATCGGAAATCCTATTCTTTCAGCGCCATACTTACACCTGTTGACCTAATAATATATTGTGCAATTACTGCTTCCCTGGCTGTAATAATTGGATTTATCTTTATCCTTGTTTTTCTTAGACCAAAGTTGGTTGATCGTATCGATTCCGCAAAATTCGCTCTTGGATATGTTTTTACTTCTTTATATTTATGGCTCTTACTTCTGGGATGGAACTTTATGCTCAATGGTTTTATCCCAACCTGGACTCTTCCCCAACTGGACGCATATTTTATTGGTCTTCTGTCTATGGTCATTCTCATCATTGTCTCGATTACTGGTTTGTTAATCACACTCATCTTTTCACTCACCAGTCGGTTATTTATCAAGGTGTAAGTCTCCAGGATCTCGTTTTCCGTCCAACCAGGCTTGCGACTGCTTTCCGCCCTCCATGATCTGACTCTATCCACCCTTCTGAATAATGAATTATGTCAATGTCGGAAAACAAACCAGGTAATTCTCCCGATTTTAGCAATCGTTCAGGGGAAATATCCGGTTTGATCGTCAACATCTCATCGGCAAGTGTCTCAAACAGGAGTATTCCACCCGGTTTTAATGATTGATAATATTGGTGACAGAGTTGTCTGTCCAAATAATAAAAATTACAGATCAGGTCAAATGTATTATCTGGTAGCCTGAATCTGGATAGGTCCGCCAATACTGTCCAAACAGGGGGGAAATGCCTATGGACGTATTTGACTGCAACTTCAGACCGGTCAACAGCTAGTACTTGAAATTTCTTATCCAATAGAAAAGGAAGATCATTCCCCATACCCATCGCTGCCTCAAATGCCAGCCCTCCGGAAGGTAAGATGTAAGCGTAATCCTGAAGTAACTGACGGGGAGGTCCTAGCCAGTTGGAAGGATCTGAGGAATATCGTTGGTTCCAATCCATAGAATTGTCCAAAATGAAGCAAGCAACTAAAAAAGAAAGAATTATAATAACTTTACTTCAAATTATATTATCGAGGTAGTGTGTCGACAGATTATCCGAAATCTTCAGCCAGCGGTATATTTATTTCTTTTCAGCATCCAAATTTTCGGCTTTGGTTTTCTGGTCAACTCGTATCTCTGGTTGGTACTTGGATGCAATCCACTGCTCAAGGGTATCTTATCTATGTCTTAACAGGATCGTCAGCCTATCTTGGGTACATTGCCATAGCATCAGGAATTCCTACCTGGTTTTTTACACTATATGGCGGCGTCATTGCAGATCGAATTTCCAGAAGAACTTTGTTGGTAATCACCCAAACTGCAATGATGGTCCTGGCTTTTATATTATCCGCCCTGGTTTTTACAAGTACCGTCAAACCCTGGCACATTTTAGTCCTTGCTTTTTTATTGGGAGTTGCAACAGCCTTCGATGCTCCTGCCCGCCAATCCTTTGTTCGTGAATTGGTAAGTAGAGACCATATGACGAATGCTATTGCACTGAATTCATCGATTTTTAACCTCGGGACAGTGGCGGGACCGGCTATTGCTGGATTAACATATGCTGCGATTGGGCCGGCCTGGTGTTTTGCGATAAACGGGGTGTCATTTATTGCTGTGATCATAGCTCTTCTTGTTATGAAAATCGATCAACAAATAGTCAAACCTGCAAAAAGGAGTGCCCTTGTAGAATTAAAAGAAGGAGTGGCATACGTCAAAAATAATAAGATCATTCGTTCACTAATCCTAAATATGGCATTCCTAAGTGTTTTCGGTGCAGGTGTGATCGCGTTAATACCAGCCTGGGCAGTGGAAGTGTTAAAGGGGGACGTGAGGATGAACGGTTGGTTGTTATCCTCTCGAGGTGTCGGGGCTTTGATAGGTACTCTCCTTATTGCTTATATTGGAAACCGGAAAGCACGGGGAAAACTATGGGCATTTGGAAATCTCACAATGCCTGTCCTTTGGATTATATTTTCGTTTATCACAAATGTACCGTTTTCACTCACGGTAGCAGTATTTATAGGATTATCATTTGTCATTTCTGTGAATCTGACAAATGCCATGATCCAAACTGAGGTGACCGACAAACTACGCGGCAGAGTGATGGCAATTTTCACATTAACATTTTTTGGATTAACGCCAGTTGGATCCCTTCTAGCTGGTGTGTTTGCCGAAAAATTTGGCGAACAAATAACGGTTCTTTCCAGTGGTATTATCCTACTGATTCTAGCAATTTTCACTGCTTTACGGATGCCTTATCTACGGAGAGTGGACTGACCAGCAGCCTTAGGGGAGGTTTTAGTGGATAGATTGGTCAAAGTGAAACGCAGTTATTTTAATGGGTAATTACCAAATTCTTTTGCAGATTTGAAGCAAGCGATAACGTTTTGTGCAGGTATACTCAAATCCAGATGGGTTGAGGGAGAAAAAACATACCCTCCTCCAGGTCCCAATGTTTTAATGGTTCTTTGAATATTTTCAACGACCTGAACCTCGGTGCCTGAAAGCATTGTTTTAGGATCAATGGCACCCCAAAAACAAACATGCCCCCCAAATTCAGCTTTTAATTTTGATAGGTCAATTCCTGGCTGTTCAGATATCCCGTGGACAATATCCACACCCATTGAGCATAATCTACTTATGAATAGTTCGATATTTCCGCTTGAATGGAATAGGATCCTTGAGCGTGGGGCTGCATTCCGGATCATATCGATCATGATTTGCCAGGTTGGTGCAAAAATCCTATCAAACATCTTTGGAGAAATCAATGGCCTGATCCCGGCATAGTCATCCCCGGGAAGTTCAATAATATCAAGGTAATCGCCAGCTTCGTTGAGGAGGATCTCAAGTGATCGGCATAATACATTAGATACTTTTTGGATAAGCGTGAATGAAAATTCTTCATCATTAATCAAATCTGATAGGAACTTTTCCTTTGAACGTAATACACAACAGCGTTGAAAAGGTCCCAAAGTATCTATTGCCTTACCAACAACCGCAAAATCAGTCTCTTCTTTGAGGTATTTCGCTCTCGATTTAAATTCTTCAATCCGCATGTATTTCCATGGTACCGGAAATGGATAACTAGCCAGATCAGATGTGGTGGATTGCAATAATGGCGGATCTATTGGTGTCAAACTACCCGAATTTTCTGCATATTTTACCCCCCAACAATCCTTGCCACCTCCCCGGGTGGCTCCACCCAGATCAGTGAATCCGGTATCAACATAGCGTGTGTCCACGTCTAGTGCTGCCAATATCCGATCATCCATATAGTTGAAGTCATTTCCCTTAAAGATTCGGGAAGGTAATAATGGAGAACCTAAATTGAGTAATTTGAGAAGTTCAAAATAAACAGTATCAGAAATACTATAGTCACTACCCCAAAGTGCAAGGGGAACACGATCTGGTTCACGCAAGTTGACAGCAGCCATTACTCGTTGACGATGATCCATCGACCTATCCTTTTTAATTAATCAGATATGTATCAGGCGATGGAACAATTATATGATATTTACACTATTTGATACCAATTAATGCGTCCAGAATTCGGGTATATTTATCAACACGTTGGCACAATAATGAGGATGAATTGTGATTAATTAATTAATACAAACCGGAAGAGATACAAAACCCTTTGACCCGATATGGATTCGCTTTTTTCTGTAAAGGAAGGTTCCTTATTCATAAATGGCTGAATTTATGCAATTAATCATCAAAATTCTGAATTTGGGTGTTTTTTGGATCAATTTCTCCTTATAATGTAATTATCAGTCAGGGTCAAGGATAGGAGGAAAAATGGACAAAAATAATCGTTATCAATTGATATCCATAATTTTGGTATTATTTATTCTCGTACTAGCCTGTAATCTGCCTGCTAACGATAAGAATCAGATCAAAACCATTATCCCGCCCACTCCCATCATCCAGCTCATTGAAGTAACAGTGGTTATTCCAGCCACCAATTCTCCAATCGATACATTGGAGACTGATATACCTACCAGTCAACCAACGACACCCATCACAGAGACTCCAACGATTTCTCATATGATGACTCCATCGATCCCTATGGCAAATGGGATGATCGTTTATGATGTGACAAGTAAGGACACCGCTCTTGAAAAACGTGCACCATATGGGGATTCTTATCAGATCAATCGTTTGGAGAGACCCTTTGACAAAGCGATGACCTATTTTCCGGACCTGGATATCGTAACTTTCAATTTACGGCAGGAAGGGGTTTGGAATTATGTATCGATCGAACTGGTTGGATTGGATCCCAACAACTCTGTTGGAATTCAGTATGGGGTGGAACTGGACCTGGATAGGGATGGTTTTGGTGATTACATCATCATTGCCCGACCACCATTTACACCGCAATGGGATTGCACAACAGTTAAGGTTTATCAGGATGTAAACCATAACACGGGTGGATTATCCGGCTCAAAATCAGATGCTCCATTGCCAGGTGATGGATATGAGAAATTGATCTTTGATGGGGGAGTGGGTCCAGACCCGGACCTTGCATGGGTTAGAATAAATGCTGGAAGAAGGGCTACTGTTCAATTCGCATTTAAACAAACTCTTTCAACTGATCAATTCATGATGGGCGTACTTGCAGACTCAGGTTTCAAGGATGTAGGTATGTTGGATTACGTGGATCGATTTACAAGGGTCGAAGCCGGCTCTCCCGTCAGAGATAACGATGATTATCCATTGAAACAACTCTTTAGCATCGATAATACCTGCCGCGAGGCATATGGCTTTTCATCGACTGGGTACGAACCACAACTTTGCCCGAAAGAGCCTACACCTCAACCGCACTCAACACCGGAAGCATGCCAACCGCCTCCATATTGCACTGGCGTACATTATCTATGGGATCCTGTTACCTGTGTTTGTTTTGCTATACCATGGTAAATTATCGCCACGGGTTCAGATAGACATATAGCATAAATCTACCGGGCAGAAGCTATCTCTTGTTCTTCATCCGGTATTATTGAATAAGGTGTCTATTTCCTCGACGAGGCTCCAACCAAAAAAACACCCTTGCGGATGTTTTATGATATTTGTGAGCGAGGAGAGGATCGAACTCTCAACAAATGGCTTAAAAGGCCACTGCTCTACCATTGAGCTACTCGCCCGAAGCAGACAAAATTTTACCACCGACATAACCAAGCGTCAACTCCAGGTTTTCCGTTATAATTAGATCAGGAGAATGATCCATGTCGAAAATAGCATCTGTGAATGAAAGTACACTTTCCACTCTACTTACATCATCGAAGTTACCGGTGCTGATCGATTTTGGGGCTGCATGGTGCGGACCCTGCAAGACGATCGAGCCATTTGTTGAAAAACTGGCTGAGAACTGGAAAGATAAAGTAGTCGTGGTTAAAGTGGACGTGGATGAATCACCCAATCTGGCCATGCAGTATCAGGTCATGGGTGTTCCAACTCTGATTATGCTCAAGGATAATAAACCGATGGATCGGACCAGTGGATTACAACCATTGGAAAAACTGGTTGAGCGGTTTGGGAAATATATATAATTAGACTCCAAAATGAGCCTTAAGATAAATAAGTCAGCCAGCCCATACGGGTTGTGGAAAAGCACATTCACCCCAAATCTGATCGCTAATAAACTAAGGTTTTCGGATGTTCAATATATGGATTCCGGTTTGATATGGTTGGAAGGTCGACCAACTGGAAGCGTTCTGACTTATAACCCGAAAAGCAATGAATATATAGATATAGCCCCTCAATATCAACCGAGTGGGGGGCTGGCATATGGAGGGGGAGAATTCCAATCTCGAAAAGGGATTATCGTTTTTGTCAACAAAGATGGCTGCATTTTCCAAACATCCATCAAGAACCATACAAGCCAACTACCTATTACGGATGGTGGCAGTGTATCTTCTCCCACTATTTCCAAGGATGGAAAATTTATCCTGTATCTTCAATCTGATGGAAAATCGGATTCCATTAATGTAGTGGATTTGACGAAACCGGATAGTTCTGCTCGTCTTGTTTACGGCGCAGATTTTTATATGCAGCCAGTCTGGCATCCGGAAGGGGAGCAAATCGCCTGGGTGGAATGGAACGCACCGAATATGCCCTGGGATGGGGCACTGTTGAAAACTGCCCAATTTGATCGAAAAACTAACCGAATTTCTGACATACACATAATTGCCGGATATCTCGACACTCCTGTATTTCAACCAGAATTTTCACCGGATTCAAAGCATCTCAGCTTTCTTCAAGCTGCAGGAGACCGGGATGAATTGGTCATTTTAAATTTGAAAACCGGAGTTAGAAAGGTACTCCTGAGAGATAAGATATTAATAACACCAGCCTGGAGTCTCGGTCAGCGCGTTTATGGATGGAGTTCCGATTCCAAGTCTATCTTCTGTATATACCAGGAAAAAGGTGAATTTGGAGTGATGGAGCTTGATCTGGAGAATTCCACCAACACAGAATTGGACCTTTTTCCGTATTCTAACTTCTCTCAGATCACTGTGTCACCAGTTGATATGAGTTTTGCCTGCATTGCTTCTGCTCCAATGATATCCACCAGGATTCTCAAATGGGAAAAAGGGATAATCCAGATAGTGCGTTCGAGCCTTGAATTCGATATTTCCCCTCAGGAAATATCTTCTCCACAGCCTGTTAAATGGCAAGCTTCAACGGGGGAACCGGTTCATGGTTACTACTTTCCACCGCAAAATTCCAAATTTTCATCCGAAGGTTTGCCACCCGCGGTGATCCATATCCACGGGGGTCCCACTTCTCAGGTGGATAGCAGTTTTTCATTTGACACCAACTTCTTCACCAACCGTGGCTATGCAGTATTGGTAGTCAATTATCGCGGCAGCACCGGGTATGGACGGAACTACCAACAGGCATTAAATCAGCATTGGGGGGAGTATGATGTGGAAGACACTGTTAGTGCTGCCCATTTCCTTGTTGCAAATGATCTGGCAAATTCCAAACAGTTGGTGATAAAAGGCAGCAGTGCAGGCGGGTATACACTTCTAAATGTTCTTATACGTTACCCGAACCTATTCAAAGCGGCGATTTGTTCGTTTCCGGTCGCAAACCTGATGACGATCATTAATGACACCTTCAAATTTGAAGCACATTATTATGATTCATTGATCGGACCATTTCCTGAAGAAAAGGAAAAATATATCAATTGGTCGCCAATCACTCATATCGATAAAATTCGCACGCCAATAATCCTCTTTCATGGAGATTCTGACCCGGTAGTTCCTTCATCGCAATCTGAAGAAATAGTCGATGCATTAACCGCCAACAATGTCCCTCACCGCTATCATCTTTTTAAAGGTGAAGGACATGGTTGGAAAAAAGCTGAAACTCTCGAAACCTATTACAATATGATCGAGCAATTTCTTTTGGAAAATATTATTAAAACATAGGAAATCCTCCGATGTCGAAACTTACAAAAATAACCATATTGCTGGCTTCCTTTTTTGCAGTAGATAAGGTATTGGCTATTACCAGGCAATTGTTGACAGCCAGAATCTTTGGGCTTTCCGCAGAGCTGGATGCCTTCAACGCAGCAAATAACCTGCCAGATCTGCTTTTTGCATTGATCTCCGGAGGAGCCCTGGCGATTGCTTTCATCCCGGTCCTCTCTGAAATACTAACAACTTCAGGAAGACAATCAACTTGGCTGCTATTTTCTCGAATTGCCAATCTGGCGTTTATTGTCACTGCCATCATCGGGATTTTTATTGCTATTTTTGCTGAACCGCTGGTATCCTGGCGGCTCGGCATTGCACCCGGATTTAACCTGACCCAACAAAAACTGGTAGCGGAATTGATGCGCCTGAATTTAATTGCCACACTGATCTTTTCAATTAGCGGTTTGGTAATGGCAGGACTACAAACTAACCAGCATTTCCTTCTGCCTGCTGTTGCCCCCTTACTTTATAACCTGGGTCAAATCTTTGGGGCAATCATCCTTGCTCCAAAAGAAGGATTAAGTTTTGGACCGATACATTTACCTGCTTACAATATGGGAGTCCATGGGCTGGTTTATGGTGTCATTATCGGGGCAGCTTTACACTTGCTTATTCAAATTCCAGCGTTAGTAAAGTATCAGTTCAAATGGACACCCAGTGTCACTTTATTGGATCCAAATGTTAGCAAAGTATTAAAACTTCTTGGTCCCCGGCTTATAACCATGCTATTTATCCAGCTCATCTTTATTGCCCGGGATAATTTAGCTTCCGGATTATCCACCGGGGCAGTATCTGCTTTGACATACGGCTGGATGATCATGCAGGTACCTGAAACGTTACTTGGAACAGCCATCGGGACGGCATTATTACCTACATTATCCGAATTTGCGGTGAAGCAGCAATGGGGCGAGTTTACTAAGGTTATCTCACGAGCCGTACGAATACTGACAGCATTAACCATTCCCATCTTTGTAATTCTTTCGTTGGGATTGCGACCGCTGATCAGTCTGGCGTTTGGATTTGATGCAGTTGGAACGGATCTGATATTGAATGTCAGCAGGGCATTTTTATTCGGGCTGATCGCCCATTCCATCATTGAAGTTGGCGTAAGGTCGTTTTATTCCTTTCAAAACGCAAAAATACCATTGCTTGCTTCAGCTGTTACGATTATTACATTTCTCCTCTTCGGGAATTTATTCGTTAATAGATTTGGAGCAGTAGGTATTGCAGCTGCAGTAACCATCGCTTTTTCAGTAGAAATGCTGCTGGTAATGATACTTCTCATACGCAGGTTCCAATTCAATATTGGAATAGTGCCAACGTTGAGTCGTGCCATACTCGCCAGTATCGCAGGTACAGCGGTAATTATCGGGATTTCATTGTGGCTTCCAATTAATCCGGTTCTTTCAGCACTAACTTCGATGGGAACCGCAGTCATCATCGCTTTTTTCATCATTAAAAAAGATATAAAAGAATTACGAAATCTATAAGAAATAGTATAAGGTTGGAATAAGGTATAATTAGTCTATGGTAGATGATCCGATGAATGAAACTCAACCTGTAAATCCGGTATCTAATCAACCGGATATTGAATCAACGACAATCACTGTTCCCCGAAAGGGAGGACAAAAGTGGTGGGTGATAGGTGGTGTGATTGCTGTCATTATAATCACAGCAATTGGGGCATTGGGTGGTTATTACTCAGGGATAGCAAACCGAAAAGCAACAGAGAATAATAATCGAGCCCTGAAAGCAAGCATGCAATACCAGTTAGGACTTACAGATCTCCAGGCTGGCCGTTATGGGTTTGCGAAACAGCGTTTTGAATATGTCATTGAGCTGGATCCTGGATTTCCTGGTGTACTCGAAAAAATGGCAGAAATCGCTATTGTTATGAATGCGACCGCTACACCTACACCTGCGCCAATTCCAACAGCAGCACCAACACTTGATCTCAGCGGAGTGGAAAACCTGCTTGCCCAATCTAAACAGTTCCTTGTCGCAAAGGATTGGTCCGGCGCGATCTCTGCGCTGGACGCAATTCGGAAGGGGAATCCTTCCTTCAAGACACTTGAGGTGGATGGTCTGTACTTCCTGGCATTGAAATATCGTGGGATCGAAAAAATATATCAGCTGGGAAAACTGGAAAGTGGTCTTTATGACATCATTTTGATGTCGCGGTTTGGACCCATAGATGTAGATTCTCGCGATGCCAGTGAATGGGCAACAGCTTACATATACGGAGCAAGTTGGTGGGGAATTGATTTCCTCAGGGTAGTAAAAGACATAGAAATTGTCTATACTAATTTTCCAAACTTGCAGGATCAAGGTCATGTAACGGCCTTTGAGCGTTACCGTATGGCTCTGGCAGGCGTGGGGGACCAATTTGCTTTGAAAGAAAAATGGTGTGATGCGGTTCCATATTATTTACAGTCCCTCCAAGTGGGAGATAATGGAAAAGTAGGCGAAGCTTACACAAAGGCAAATAACAAGTGTATAGCGATGACGCCAACCGAAATACCGACTGTAGTCCCTGTATTGAATAATGATCCGATCATCACCGGAGCACCCTTACCTGAAGGATTTACAACTGCTCCGTATGTTGGAGTCATTACCGGCAGCGATCCTGATTCGGATCCAATTACCTTTAGTGTTATATCCGGGAATCTTGCTGCCAATGGACTAAGCATGGATTCGGCTGGAAATATATCCGGTACACCAACAACCCCAGGGGTAACGATTAATTTTACCGTTCAGGTTGATGATGGTAGGGGTGGAACAGCTACCGCTGATTATTCGATCAACGTAACAAGCTAATAATATTAATCCGTATAATTAAACTCGCCGAAAGGCGAGTTTTTTTGTATAGAAATGAATTATTCCTGAAAAGATCGAAATAAAATAATGCCATATAGTTTTGGATATTCATTCTTTGCCTGGTGAATTATTAACCAAACCATCCACCTTACAGTTTTGTAAGGTCCAGTTTTGCATCAGGTAGTTGACATGACAGGTTATTTTTTGTATGATGATGTATGGAAGTCAGACCAGTATACAAGGTGAAATATGGCAATAAAATTTCTGGAACATAGGTCATTAACTGAAGTAGTTGCTGGTAGATTGGCTACCTTCATACTTGATGGCACATATCCGGCTGAAACTCAGTTACCTTCTGAAAGAGAATTGGTACAAGAGTACGGAGTTAGCCGCTCCACCTTAAGGGAAGCTTTAAAGATCCTGGGCGAGCATAAGCTAATCGAAGGGCGGCACGGCGTAGGCTGGTTCGTAAATCGCATCAACTCCTCCAACATGGCAAAATCCCATGAATTGGCCAATATTCCAAAGGAAGATACCAGACCCCGCCCGGCCTCATTGGAAACAAGCCAGCCAGTTGGTCCGCGGAGGCTGCCGGTTGCCCCGGAAAAGCCTCTTCAAATTCCCAATATGCATTCTGACCGTCTTGCTACCTTTAAGCTAATCTCATGGTGGGAACGGGAAAAGGTCGAAAATGCACGTGTACTTGTGGTCGGAGCCGGAGCACTCGGTAATGAGGTCATCAAAAACCTCGTCTTAATGGGAATTGGTAATATTTTCATTGTGGATTTTGACACTATTGAACTGGCAAATCTAAGCCGTTCCATTTTATACCGTGAATCAGACACCGGCCGGGAAAAAGCTGAAGTCGCGGCTGCCCAGGCAAAAGATATTAACCCCAATGTGCATGTGCAGTTTTTACACGGCGATATCTCCACCATGCTTGGATTGGGTGTATTTCGGCGGATGGATGTTGTCATCGGGTGTCTCGATAATCGTGAGGCGCGCCTGGCAGTCAATCGGTTTTGTTACTGGATGAACATCCCCTGGGTGGATGGAGCCATTCAGGAGTTCCTGGGGTTGGTGCGAGTGTTCGTACCCGGCAATGGGGCCTGTTTTGAATGTACTTTGACAGAACAAGCCCGCCGTGACCTGTCGATGCGTTATTCATGCCCTTTATTAGCCCGCGAGAACGTTCTCCTCGGAAAAGTGCCAACGACCCCCACAATTGCTTCCATTATTGGCGCCATGCAGGCTCAGGAAGCACTTAAGATCATTCACACATTACCTGTCGAACCGGGAAAGGTCATCCACTATAACGGAATGACCAATGATATGTACACCAGCGCTTACCAGTCCAAGGAAGATTGTGAGAGCCATTGGATCTATGGGGACGTTACTGAATTACCTGCTAAAGCGGAACAAACAACCCTGGCAGAATTACTTCAAATAGCCCAAGATGACCTTGGAAAAGAAGCGATCCTGGAGTTGGATCAGGAGATTATTCTCTCCCTTCGATGTCCAAAATGCTTAACAACAGAAAATGTTTTGAAACCAATATCACTTGTGAGTTTTCAGGGAGCTCACTGCGCAGTTTGTGGTACCCTTCGAGAAATTGAAATGACACACATCATTACTGGCAATGAACCATTTTTGAAACGCACTCTTGTCAGTGTGGGAATTCCACCCTTGCATATAATCAGAGCTACTAATGGAACAGATTATCGTTTTTATGAATTGACTGGTGACCTTGAAAATGCCCTCCATTTTAACCATTTTAATAAACCGGAGAGCGGCTTCCTATCTCCCAACTTACGGATCCGCCTTGGAGATGAAGTGGAGGCAGCACCTCAAGGTGCAGTTCCGACCCGAATGCGAGTGATTCTTAAGGATGAAGAATGAACAGCGTGATGTCAAATCCAACTCAGGATTCCAGGCAAACAATGGCCGCATTCTTCAAGAAATTTTTCTTCCAGGTTGCGATTATTATCATTGTGATCCAGTTATCTGTTGCAGCCAGCTGGGGATGGACCTGGATGCTATTCTGGAATCAATTATTTGGATATATTTTCATCAAAATTGCGATTGTGATCGGTTCAGCACTACTTTCAGGTTTGATTTCCAGGGTGATTCTGAAAGATCATTTACGCATAATAGGTTGGTTGAGCTCTGAGATTTCCGTGATCTTCAGTCTGGTAGGAATATCATTTTTTACACAGAACCTGGTGGGATTTCGCCTGACGTTAATTTCTCAACCAATTACAAACTGGGATGGGCTTTGGCAAATAACGATGGCAGGAGCAACAACCTGGCTGGTTTTATATGCATGGAGCAAACCGCGATTACCAGCAATAATGCAAAACGAGACTGTAGAGCACCACGATCAAATCTCCCCAAGGATGGTAACTTCTCTTCAAGAAGTACCTCAAACGAACCTACCTGTATACGAACAGACTCGACCTATCAGGAAAACGATCCAACCCAAGAAACGACCGGCAGCCCGAATGCGTGGACATAAAACTGTTCATTCCAAGAATCCTGTTGCGAATTATCTGAAGAAATTGAATACCAGAGCTGCTGCATTAATTGGACAATTTCATTTTCCTGCAATTTTTCATATTGGTTCAGGGCAAATAAGGAGTATTTCCACTCAACCAACAAGAAAGGTGCTAAAACCTGCGGTCAAGCCGGTTCAGCATAAGTCCATTTCAAAGAAGCCCAAACCTATTCGATTGGTTGGACTCGAAGAGCATCGCTGCCCCTATTGCCTCGAACTGGTGAAAGAGAATGACCCGGCTGGAGTGGTAGTATGCCCTATCTGTCATGCCAACCATCATAAAAGTTGTTGGGATATCTCCGGTACCTGCCAGGTACCCCATATACAAAGTTGATCTTCTGCAATAATCAATCGCTAGCATTTATTTCTTTTGGAGGAACGTATGATGGATGTACCTGTGACAATCGTATTACCGAGTGGTGGAGCCCGAAGGGCAGATATTCCAGATGACGTTCCGGTAGGAGAGATCATCGAGGAATTAACCTCATTGCTTAAGCTGCCTACTGTTGGTCCCGATGGCAGGCCGATGGGTTATCGCCTTGATAGCAAAGCTTTAGGTAAGGAACTCACAGAAAAAGAAACCTTAGCCAGTGCGCATGTCCCTTCGGAAGACCGATTGATGATCTCTGCAGACATCACTGCTGGTGCTGGTGTATCGATCGACGTCAGTCCGCGTATTCGCCGATTAAGAATGGACTATCAACTCATCCAGGAACTGACAGCCAGAAGCGATCTGATCCAAGTCGAACCGTTATTGGTCCGCCCTGGCCTTCCACCGGAACACTACACTGTTACATTTAAGTGCAAGAGCATTATCGGTATCGATGGGAAAGGGAATCCTAAGATTGGTGAACATCACCAGGTAGACATTTACCTGCATACCCAGTATCCCCAACGATGGCCTGGAATGAAATGGTTAACTCCCATATGGCATCCCAATATCAACCATTTGAACGGTACAGTGTGCATAGATGCAGCCTGGTGGGCAGCTTCCAGATCCTTGGATAGATTGGTCATTATGTTGGGAGAAATGCTGCAATACAAGAACTTTCACGATGATCCGACAAAACCACCATTTCCCTGGGACCCAGATGCAGCGCGCTGGTGCAGGGAGTACAGGGGAAAGCATCCGGATGCTTTCCCGCTGGATAAACGTGAACTTTTGCGCCCGGAACGCATTAAGTTCAAGAAAATAGATACTGTAACACCGTCCAGAATTAGATTGAAGTGATCGATCAATGAGCGCTCAAAATAATATAAACCTAATCAAAATAATTGAGGAGAAAAACCATGTCCGATATTAATGTAACTTTAGTGCTTCCATCTGGAGGCAGTCGTGTAGCAGAAGTACCAGGAGATGTACCGGTCAAAGAACTCATTCCAGAATTGGCTACCTCATTAGAACTCCCAACCACCGGACCAGATGGCCGGCCAATCAACTACCGGTTGGATAGCAAGGCTTTAGGTCGTGAACTCCAGGAGACTGAGACATTATCCGATGCAAAAATCCCTCAGGATGATAGGGTGATGATCACTGCAGATATCACCGCAGGTTAATACTCTGGATCACCGAAAAACATGGAAAAAGGAATTACCATGCTTAGTAGTACTGAACCAATTAAAACCAGTATCCAATTGCTTCCAACAGAACAAACCGTGCCGCGGTCAACGCGTATGCCGTTTTCTCAAGCAATCAACTGGCGACCAGCTCACAATGATGATAGTGTTCCTGAACCTGTCGTATCTGTATTCATGACCAGGCCAGCATTTAGCGAATGTTGTAACCATGCCATGAGTGATATGGATAACGAGGTGGGTGGATGGCTGCTGGGTAAATGGCGAACTGACAAGGAGACAAATAAACAATTTATCATAGTGGACACAGTCCTGCCAGCTCAAAACACCATTTCCCGCAGCACCTATTTGACTTTTACCCAACAAAGTCAGGTGGATTTACGGAATCACCTGGATGAAAAATACCCGGAAAAAGAGCTGGTAGGTTGGTTCCATACTCATCCACGAATGGGTGTCTTCCTCTCGAGTTATGATACCTGGCTTCACCAGCATTTTTTTCCAGAATTGTGGCAGGTGGCGCTGGTAATCGAACCTCATTCAGGTGTGGGTGGTTTCTTTGTGCGGCAGAACGATGGCGGATTGGATCCACGCCAGTATTATGGATTTTATGAATTGGTTGAGAATATCGAGCAAAGTGTGGTCGATTGGCATAATTTGACAATATCACCTTAATCTTTGCTATAGGAGGTAACAATGACGCGAATGATGCGTTTGTATTATTACGGTGTTGCCGGAGCAATTGGCGGTTTGATTGCCTGGCAGTTAAGCAACCTGATAGGTCTTTCTTTTACCCCGATCCTATACCTGAACGAGATGATCGTTGGAGCAGTGATAGGCCTGTGCATCGGTGTCAGCATTGGGTTGGTCGAAGGTGTTTTGCGTCAGAACCTGGTCTATTCCCTAAAATCTGTAGCGGTTTTTGCGGGATTGGGAGCAGCAGGTGGCGCAATCGGGCTTCCGCTCGCGGAGGGTCTATTTCAACTCTCTGGTGGAATAATTTTGGGGCGGTTGTTTGGATGGGCAGTTTTCGGCTTATTAATTGGATTGGCCGCCGGATGGATGGGGGGAGCTCAGGTTTGGAAAAGCGGTCTGGGAGGTTTTATCGGCGGGTTGATGGGCGGAGTAATTTTGAGTTCAGTCCAGGGATGGTTATCAAATGCCTTGATGGGTAAAGCCATTGGCTTGATCCTCCTGGGAGCTTCGATAGGAGTATTCATTGCTCTCATCATCTACCTGCTCTCTCGGGCCTGGATCGTGGTCAAAAGCGGCAAATTGAAAGGGATGGAATTTGTTTTGGACAAATTCATGAAGCAAAAAAGCCCGAGTGCCTTTATTGGCAGTGATGCATTGAAGGCAGAAATTGTATTACCAGATCCTGATATCGCACCCCAACATGCCATGCTGAAAGGGTTTGAAACGCACTTCACCATCAAAGATATGAGTATGAATGGAACCTTCTTAAATAATAAAAAAGTTGAAGTGGCACGCTTGAGTGATCATCAAGTTATCCGGTTGGGGAACACCGAATTGGTGTATTACGAAAAGAGGTAAATGATGAGACAAAAATATAACTCAACCATACTTATTTTTGCTAGTTTCTTATTGATATTCAGTTCGGCTTTTACCATTCATCCTGCAGCAAATTTTCAAACTGAGGACGAAGTAAATCTTCGGATCACCCAGGTGGATACATCCCATTTCCCGCAGGTTAAGGTCTATGTTTCTGCGATGGATGCTAATGGTGATCCTATTCCAGTCAACCCGGCTAACCTGGTACTCAGAGAGGATGATCAAAAAGTCACAACCGATCTGGTGAGCGGGGAAGGTGATAGTGGCCAGTTGACTACCCTGTTAGTTATTGACATCTCCGGCAGTATGAACGCGGGCGGAAAATTAGCCATGGCCAAAAAGGTAGCTGGTGAATATATCGCTCAAATGCGGTCGAATGATCAGGCCGGGATTGTTGCATTCAACAATAAAGTAAATCTTGTCCAGTCAGTTACTACAGACCGTGATGTTCTCCAGTCGGCGATCGACAACCTGAAGGCCAGGGACGATACAGCCATGTACGATGCGCTGGTGAAAGCTACTGATGAATTAAATCCGCTCAGCGGTCGTAAAGCCATTATTGTTCTCACAGATGGTCTGGATAATCAAAGCAAGAATTCTCCATCTGATGTGCTGAATAGCATTGGCAAATCCGGTTTGTCGATCTCTACCATCGGCCTTGGTGATCCGGGACAAAGCACAGGCAACATGACCGCCCTGGATGAGAAAACGCTGAGTGCTCTGGCTGAAAAAGCTGGAGGAAGCTATGGTCTGGCGACAGACCAGGAATCTCTCCAGCAGATCTATGAAAAGTACGGACGGGCATTAAAAAGCGAGTATGCCATTACATACACCAGTCAATCCAAATTAAGGGATGGTATCAACCGCAGTTTATCGATTTCTCTAGAAGAAGGTGGAATTTCCTCATGGTCTGGTGCGACCAAAACTCAATATAACCCGGGCGGCCTCGTACCAGAAGTGGCTTCTGCTGCATCCTGGCCAACATTTTTTGGCTTGCTGGCATTACTTGTAATACTTCTTTTCCTACCCATGATGATCCGGATGGTGAAGAGAATGAGTCCGCAAAAAGAAGCTGCTCCGGTAATGCCTGCGCCAAAAGCGACACGGGTAAAGTTAAAATAACTTGTAGTTGTTATAGACTATCTTGACGGCTATAAAAAGAACTTCGTATCTATAACAATTTCAATAAGTAATAATTCAAAAAATCCTCTACCACTGAAAATTGGTAGAGGATTTTATGTAAATCATTCAAGTTATCCACTATCTACCTGACAACTGTCCCGGTCAGATCGTGAACCATTGCACCGTCAACTCGAACGGGGTAAATTTCCCCTATCGGTAGTTCTTCCTGGATGACGATCATCCCATCAATTTCCGGTGCATCCCGGTATGACCTACCAATACTGATGCCATCCCCGGCACCTTCCACCAGCACATCCAGGTTTTTACCCACTAGGGCTTGATTGTTCACCATGGATATATTTTCCTGTAGCAGCATTAACCTTTCCAACCGGTTTTGTTTGACTTCTGCTGGAATTGGATCACCTAAGGCTTCACTTGCTGTTCCAGGTTCAAATGAAAAGGGAAATGCACCGACATGATCAAGCTTAAGTTCTGCAATAAAATCGAGTAATGTTTGGAATTCTTTTTCAGTTTCCCCTGGATAACCGACAATAAAAGTTGACCTGATCGCCAGATCAGGCATGGCATTGCGCATTTTACCAATGGTATTCATGACCCAATCGATATTATGCGGTCGGTTCATTCTTTTTAACATATCAGGGTGTCCGTGCTGCAATGGGATGTCCAGGTAGTGCAGGATCTGCGGTCGGGAAGCCATAATATTGATCAGGCCGTCCGTTACATAGCCCGGATAAGCATACATAACCCGAATCCAGTTCAATTCAGGCACTTCATCCGTCATTTTTTCGAGCAACCTGGTTAATCCATCACGGATTTTTAGATCACTTCCATAGTCAGTTGAATCCTGTGCAATCAGGACAATTTCTTTGACACCTGCAGATTGCAGGGTTTTTGCTTCATAAATGATAGAGTCTGCCGGACGACTTACAGCTTTTCCTTTGATCAGTGGAATTGCACAAAAAGCACAGGGTCTCCGGCAGCCGTCTGCAATCTTGATGTAAGCACTTCCGACCTGTCTTGCAGCTCGCAGGATTCCATCCACTTCACCACCGGAATCAGGCACATCCGGAAGGTGATGGAGTGGTTCGGGGGTTTTTTGACTGCGCAATGCACGAACAACCTGGACAACATCCATCCATCTCCTGGTGCCAAGCATGCCATCGATACCGGGAATCTGGCGTGAGACTTCCTGCCTGTATCTTTGTGTGAGGCAGCCAGCAGCCACAATGAGTTGACCTTTTTGTTTTTTAGCTGTCAGGTCTTTAAGGATTGAGTAAGATTCATCCCTTGCATCACCAATAAATCCACAGGTATTTACGATCACAACACCCGCTTTTTCGGGAGAGTCAATTAACCGAAATCCATCCCTGTCTAATAATTGACCCATCGAATCTGAATCAACTGTGTTCTTGGCACATCCAAGAGAAATAATGCAAATATCATTTATTTTCATTTCTACCTTTAAGGATTACTGGGTTGGGGTTCGAGTAGGAGTCCGTGTCCGCGTGGGATAAGGAGTGGATGTGGGCAACTTTGTTTTCGTGGGTGGATAGGTATTGGAAGGCCTTGGTGTCTTACTCGGTCTCAGTGTTGCTGATGGTGTTACAGAGGGAGTAAATGTAGGTGTACCAAACGAATTGATATTGAAGATAAGGTGGATGACACTTCCCTGCGGACCGAGACTTCCAAGATCTGTTTGATTGAATATCACCTGAATTGCCGCTGCATTTCCACAGATCAATTCAACCCGGTTTTTTCCTTCAAAAAGGTAAGGATTGCCAGTTATCAATCGTCCATTAAAAACAACCTTACCATCTACAATAACCTGCATATAGGCACTTTGATTCGCCACAAAAAATACACTCACCGGAGAACCTGAAGCAGCAGGAGCAGCGAACGTCAGGGTAGGACGATCAACTGGTAAAACAGCTACAACGGTCTCTGTCGTCGGTGGTTCTATTGAGCTAGTCGGAGTTAACCTTGCTTCAGCAGTAGCTGTGTTGATAAGCGCATCTATCTGAGACTGGGCAGTTTTTGTAGCACGAGGATCGACCTGGTAGCTTAGAATTGCACTGGCTCCCCAGATCAAACTGGCAAATGTAATGACAACTAGAATGATCACGACAAATATATCCAGTGAAAATAAACTGCGTGCTGTTGGAAGACCTTGTTTTGGCATACCTCCCGGATTTGGAATATAAATAGCCTTTTTCTTCTTCTTATTTTCTACGAGCAATAAAGCTTCCTGGCGTAAAAGCTGTAAAGCTTCTGCATATTTTAATAAGATAGCTTCCGTGTCCAGATCCAGGAAACCAGCGTAATTATTCAACATTCCCTTGCATTGGACTGAAGATGGCAGTTCGTCAAACCTTCCCTCCTCGAGGGCGATGACATAATGCAAAGGTATATGCGTAATCTCTTCAATACTTGCTGTTGATAAACTTAAGCGGTTCCTTTGTTTCTTAAGGTCATTACCGATTTCAGATAGAAGTTTTTGTGCTCCATCCTTCTCATTATTTTTATTATGGCCAAAATTTGAAGGATAAGGAGGATTATCCTGATCATTGGATGAGTCTAAATTACTTTGTCCGGTTTTCCCTTTATCACCAGATACTTCTGCCTGGTTTACATTCAGGCTGCTGTTTTCCGAAAGGAGCAAGAATTCAAGATCCTTAGGTGGTAAATTAAAGTAATCCCAGTACATCCTTATGAAACCACGGCCTTGAACAAGAGATGGCAGATCGTCAAAGCGGTCTTCCTCGATTGCTAGGAGATACTTCTCTCTGATGCGTAAAGCACGGTAAACCTGCTCCAGAGTTAATTTTTTCTGGCTGCGGGTTTTAGCGATGATTTGACCAATGCTTTCAGTCATGGAGTTTAAGGATAAAAAATATACAGGTCTGGCAGATTATTAAATTTGCCAGACCTGTGCAATGCATTAGAATATTTGATTCTGGCCTAAGTACCTGATACCGATTATTCCTTGACCTCTTCACCTTCAACAGGTTTTTCGGCTGCGGCTTCGACTACAGGGACCTCTTCAGCTAATCCGGCAACAGCTTCCCCTTCACGATGAACGATGATCTTTACTTCCGGCATCAGATCCACGGTGAGGCGAATGTGGGCTTTCTTTTCACCAAGAGTACGGATGGGTTGAATATCCACCTGATGACGTTCAACGGTAATGCCACTTTTTTCCTTGATGGCATCCACGATCATCTGGTGAGTAATTGAACCGTAGAGCTTTCCGGTTTCACCTGCTTTTGAACCAAATGTCAGGGTTAACTTGGAAAGAACCTCAGCAACACTGCCCATTTCCTGGTTCAAAGCTGCTCGCCGGATGGTAGCCTGTTGACGAATACTTTCAGACTGTTTCATTGCTCCGGGTGTGGCTAATACTGCAAGATTTGTCGGGAGGAGAAAGTTGCGGCCATAACCATCAGCGACACGTTTTACATCACCGGCGCGGCCTAATTTATATACATCTTTAAGTAGTAGTACTTTCATTTTTCAAGCCCTTCATAAAGAAGATACTCTAATGCGAAGGGTACAACGCATCAGGCGGTTTGGAGTATACCATAAAATGGATTGATACGTAAAAAATGCGATCAGCAATACTCTCCTCTTATGACCCTATATCTAATCTCCAGATTCAATGTCCTTCTTAGCTTTTATAAGAAAATCGGCTACACTCATTGCACCCGGATTTTCGCCGTTGCGTAATCGAAGTGCGACCTGCTTGTTATCCATTTCCTGGTCACCAACCACAAGCATATAGGGGATCTTTTGTTTTTGTGCATCCCTTATCTTTGAGTTCATACGTTCAGAGCGCTCATCTACTTCCACCCGCAAACCTTCTGCTTTGAGTTTTACCGCCAGGTCTTTGCAATATTCCATATGACGGTCGGCGATGGGGATAAGAACAGCCTGTACAGGGTTGAGCCACGCCGGGAATGCACCCGCGAAATGTTCGATAATTACTCCCAGGAAGCGTTCCGTTGTTCCTGTCACAGCGCGATGCAATAATACAGGGGTATGTTCCTGACCGTCCTCGCCAATGTAGATACAGCCTAACCGTGCCGGCTGAATGAAATCCACCTGGATGGTGGAAAGCTGCCATTCACGACCAAGAACATCTTTTGCCATGAAATCAGCTTTCGGGCCATAGAATGCCGCTTCGCCGGTAGCCTCATAAAAATCCACATTATTTGCTACCAGCGCACTGCGCAGGGCTGTTTCAGCCAAACTCCATTTTTCAGGATCCTGAACGTACTTGCCACCTTCACCCTGAAGAGATAATCGAACGCGATAATCAATGAAGCGGTAGCGTTCCAGTACTTCCTTGATGACCTGTAAGTCGAGCGAGAATTCGCTTTCGATCTGTTCCGGTGTGCAAAAAGTATGGCAGTCATCCTGGGTAAGCGCCCGAACGCGCGTAAGACCGCTGAGTTCACCGGTCTTTTCATATCGGTAAAGTGTGGCAAATTCTGCAAAGCGCATGGGTAATTCACGGTAGGAATGCCGGCCCATCTCATTGAATAAGGTCATATGACTGGGACAATTCATCGGTTTCAAACGGAAAGCGATATTGCCATCCACCATGGGAGGGAACATTGCATCCTTATAATTCTCATAGTGCCCCGAACGCTTATAAAGGTCTTCCTTCACCAGGTTTCCTGTCCAGACATGTTGAAAACCGTATTTCGTTTGTACGTCACGAACATAGGTTTCCATCAGGTGGCGGAGCATCTCACCTTTGGGGGTGAATAATGGCAACCCGGGGCCGACATCATCAGAAAAGTAGAATAAACCCAGTTCTTTGCCCAGTTTGCGGTGATCGCGTTTTTTGGCTTCTTCAAGTTTCCACAGATATTCTTCCAATTGTTTGGGGTTCTCCCAGGCGGTGCCATAAATGCGCTGCAACATAGGACGTTTCTCATCGCCACGCCAATAAGCGCCAGCAACACTCATCAGCTTAATGGCAGAAGGATTGATTTTCCCTGTGTTCTCCACATGAGGGCCGCGGCACAAATCGGTAAAAGCATCATGCGTATAGGTAGAAATAACTGGCTTTTCGTTGATCGGATTACCATACTCATCTTGGCCGCCTTTATCAAGCCCATCGATCAATTCCACTTTATAGGGTTGACTTTTGAAAAAATTACGGGCTTCATCTGCACTGAGTTCTTTGCGAATGAACGGGTGGTGAGCAGCGATGATTTGTCGCATTCTTTTCTCAATGACTGTCAAATCTTCAGGAGTGAGCGCTCGTGGCAGGTCAAAATCGTAATAAAAGCCATCCTCAATTGGTGGACCTATGGTGACCTTGCCATCCGGGAACATTTCCATCACAGCTTGAGCCATAATATGGGCGCTGGAGTGCCGGATGCGATATAGCTTGGTCTCTTCGTATTTTTCTTCCATTTTTTCTCCTTCATTTCACCTCTCCCTCTGGTAGAGGGGAGCGTGAGGTTAACTTAAATAAAAACACCCACCCACACTGGGGTGAGAGCTTGGCTCACACGGTTCCACCCAGATTTGGATCATCTGTTATTACTTCGCAGGTCCAAAGACCTCCTTGCAATGACAATGGTATCCATCTCATTGATGCAGGTAACGGTTGCAGCCGGATTCCATACTTACCAATAGGTGTTCAGGTTTCAGCTCGCGGGTGGTTTTTACTGGATGGGTATGGGTTTGCTCTCAGTCTCGGAAACCCTTCCTGTCTACCGGTGATCCGGTTACTCTTCCCGGTCATTGTTTTGTGAGGTAATTATACATCAAGTGCCGGAAATTAGAACATAGAATGCATATGGTTAATAATTAAATTCAAAACAGAATCATAAAACTTTGAATCTCACCGATAATAATAAAGTTTGATAAATAATTTCCTTAGAATTAATCATTTCTTGGATCTATTTTATTTACCGGAGAAAGGCAAAAAATGAAAAATCAAAATGAAATACTGGCATTATTCGACGCCTGGAACAATGCATTGCTTTCGGGGGATGCGAGCAAAGTAGCAAGCCTGTATGCCGAAAATGCCATTCTTCTGCCAACTGTCTCGAACAAAGTCAGGCATAATCATGGAGAAATCAGGGATTATTTTGAACATTTCCTCCAAAAAAAACCATCCGGTAACATTGTAGAGCATAATATTCGACTATTCGATGATTTGGCGATCAATTCAGGAGTGTACCATTTCTCACTACACCCAAAAGATGGCGAAAGAAGTTTTGTCAAAGCACGATATACATTTGTTTACCAAGTAATTGAAGGTAAATGGTTGATCGTTGAGCATCATTCGTCAGCATTTCCTGAAGTTTAAATCCTTAGAAGTGGTTTGATCCACATCAATGTATAATCAACATAAAACTTTTGAGGTATTCCATGGCGTATCCTGGTGTAATTCAGAGCTACCGGTCCCTGTTGGACATTCCCGCACATACAACCAATATCACCCTTTTGGAAGGTAACACTCCGCTTATACCTGTTCCTGCCCTTGCGAAAAAACTGGGCGGAGGGTATGACCTATTTGTCAAGTTTGAAGGGTTGAATCCCACCGGCTCATTCAAAGACCGCGGCATGACTGTAGCTATCAGTGAAGCTGACGGACGGGGAGTGAAGACTGTCATGTGTGCCTCCACTGGGAATACGGCTGCTTCTGCGGCTGCTTATGCAGCCCGGGCTGGTATGCGCTGTATTGTGCTCATTCCGGAAGGTAAGGTGGCAGCCGGGAAATTAGCGGGGGCGATAGCCTATGGCGCCGAAGTACTCCAGATTCAGGGATCTTTTGATGATGCCCTGACCCTGGTTGTGGAACTGACTAATAAATACCCAATAGCACTTGTCAATTCACTCAACCCATACCGGCTTGAAGGACAAAAAACAGCTGCCTTTGAGGTTTGCGAAACTTTAGGTTTCGCACCGGATTGGTTATGCCTTCCAGTAGGTAATGCTGGGAATATCAGTGCATACTGGATGGGTTTTAAGCAATACCAAAATTTGAAAGATTTTGGTTTACCACACATACTGGGTGTCCAGGCTGCCGGTTCAGCTCCCCTTGTGTTGGGTCACCCGGTGGAACACCCGGATACTGTGGCGACAGCCATTCGAATTGGTAAACCAGCCCGCGGTGAACAGGCTCTTCAGGCTGCCGAAGAATCGATTGGGCAGATCATGGCTGTGACTGATGATGAGATACTGGAAATGCAGAAGATGCTTGCATCCAGCGGGATCTGGGTGGAGCCGGCTTCGGCTGCAGGCCTGGCAGGGTTGAGGCACGAAATAGAGGCAGGTCATTTTGACGCGAAGGGAAAGACAATTGTTGGGGTGTGTACAGGGCATGGATTGAAAGACCCCGAAATTGTGACCCGTGGTTTCAGTTTCAGAGCGCTGCCAGCTGAGTTCAAGGCTATCGAATCTGTCATCATTGGAAAAGGATAACCTAAATGTCTGAAGTCATTGTTCATGTACCAGCGACAACTGCGAATCTTGGTCCGGGATTTGACTGCCTGGCTATGGCACTTGACTTGTGGAATGAGGTTTCATTTTCTGTTTCAGGTACAGGCATCCACATTGAGATCGAGGGTTTTGGTAAAGAAACTTTACCTGTTGATGGCAGCAACCTCATAGTGCAATCCGCCCAGCGTACTTTTCAATTGCTAGGCTGCGAACCTCCAACTGGACTATCCATATTGTGTGAGAACCAGATCCCGCTCGGGTCTGGAATGGGATCCAGTGCTGCTGCGGTTCTGGCAGGAGTGCTGGGAGCAAATGAACTATGTGGTGCACCGCTTTCTCAAGTAGATGTTCTAAACATGGCAGTGGAGATCGAAGGTCACCCGGACAACGCTGCAGCTGCGCTTTTTGGTGGATTGGTTATTGTCGGAAACAATGGTGAAAAGTTGGTCACCCGATCTGTGGGAATGCCCAGAGTCGGGGGCGAGATAATGCAGACTGCCGTGGTATTCCCGGATTTTAAATTATCGACGCACGATGCCCGCATGGCGTTGCCAACACAGGTCGCATTTACTGATGCTGTATTTAATATGGGAATGAATGCACTCGTCGTGCAAGCATTAATCGAAGGAGACCTTGTTCTTCTAGGAGATGCAATGCAAGACAGACTGCATCAGCCTTACCGGTTGAAATTGATCCCGGGAGCAAGAGCGGCGATTCGGGCAGCCAGATTGAATGGAGCTGCAGCAGCAGCCCTTTCCGGGGCGGGACCTTCGGTAATCGCTTTTGGATTGGAAGATATGCAAGTAGTGGCTGATGCGATGGTTAAAGAATTTCGTAAGGCAGGGTTGGAATCCCAATCATTTTGCCTGCCTGTTTCAGAGGCAGGTGCCTGGGTGGAGCGGGTGGAGGAGTAATATCCTCATCTCAAGCAATTTATTACAATAATTGAAAAAACATCCTCTCTTAAGAAGATGTCTTGTGGGTGGAATAGGGCTCGAACCTACGACCTTTTTATCCCTCGAAGAGGCACGATGTCAATAAATTAAATAAAAATATCCTCTCCAAAGAAGATGTCTTGTGGGCGAAATAGGATTCGAACCTTCGACCTTAGAATCCCTTGATGGGGCACGATGACAATCATTTAACTAAAAACATCCTCTCTAAAGAAGATGTCTTGTGGGCGGAATAGGGCTCGAACCTACGACCTCACGGATGTCAACCGTGTGCTCTAACCAACTGAGCTACCCGCCCGAAGTGAGAGCATTATACTTAATCCTGGCTAAAATGACAATGGTAAACATAATTTTGTGACTTGCTTACTGTGAAAAGCTGATAAGTATTCATGGTGTGTATTTGTATTTACACCTTTTTGTTAGTCTATCCTGGTATGACCAACGGGTAACAAACTGTCCTTATAGACAAATACTGAAGTAATTATCCACAGGAAATTATATTTTAATATTCGCATATTCCCGGTTTCTGCCCCGTAATTGATCAAGGCAATGATCAACCCGGATGTCAAACGGACTGACCCGAGTGGATCAAGGATGATGGAGGTAGGTAAAATCGGGTAAATAAGTGCGTAAAGGAAAAGGCCGAACAAGTGCATTGAAAATTCTCTTCTCCAAATTTTATAAGCAAAAAAGATAATACAGAGTAGGGAAGGTATTACTGTCAAAGGAACAACAACAACAGAAAGGAGGGGAAACAACTCCGGTTGATACAGAGCGGTTTTCCACCATCCAAAATAGGGAATCCATTCGAATCCGGTTGAATATGCTCCACCTGAGCCAATTCCCCAATTATTAAAAAAGATCCGCAGTAATACCAACCAGGCAATAAATGGTGCGACGACAGAAACTCCCCAAACAAATATTTTGTTCTCCCGTTTTATTAATTGAAACAGCCAAAATCCAAAAACCAGGGGAAGCACAATTTCCTTTGAAAGAATTGCCAGTGCAAATAGGACTCCACTTATTTTCTTTCGGTGATCGATCCACGCAAGTAATCCAGCCTGGTAAAAAAAGAAAGCAAGCGGTTCGGTTAAATCCAATCGGAGTGACATGAGTGAGCCAATGAATAACCCATAAGGTAAAGCATACCAACGGGATAAACCTTGATTCGTTAATGTTTTTTCCAACATGAAAGTCGTGCCAACCAGGGCTAAATAATTAATAATAATTAATACCCATGGAAGCAACCGATCGTTTCCCAGCGAAAGTACATATCCAAGAGCAGGGTAAATGATCCGTCGATATCTGTATCCAGGAATATCCATTGCACTCCAGGCATGGAGTGGGTCTTTGGCGATGAAAAAATAAAACTGTCCATCATAACCGATCGTATTACCCGGCACGGAAGAGTCATACAGGCTGCCTGCCTGCACGAAAACCATTGGATCATTTTCATTGATGGAAAGTGTAAATGCTATATATACACCAGTGATTAATGCGATCACCATCCATGCATACAACCCACTACGCCAGATCTTATTTATCACTAGGAAATCCTTCGCAATGATTTTTTTACAGATACAACAAGATTATTTCACCACAACCAATTTATCCCAATATCATTTTACACGAGGCAATCGAAATTCATAACGTAATTATTAGATTATCGTTCTAATCTAAGTTTATCGTGACTTCATGCAGTGAAAGCATGTAGGATAGGGTATAATTTCATGGGAGTAAAAGCGAAAAGGACTATGCCGACTCGCAAACGGAAACCCGTCGATGATCTATCAATACCTGAATTGCGCCATCTCCTTTTGGAGAAAGAGCACAATGTCCACGATCAGCGACTTGCACATTACCAAAAGACCGGGAGAGTTGTTCAAGTAACCCGGGATTCGGGTATCGAAACAGAAAAAGAGTTATCGATACCTGATATTGATCCATTATTGGATGTCCCTGCAAAGCCATTCAAAAGGCGGGGACAGACACGGTGGGTTGATAGTCTCCTTTTCCTGGTGGAAGCAGCCGCGGTAATCGGATTGATATTTGTCCTGTTCAATGGCTTTTCTGTCCTTCGGAATTTGAATCGGGAGGTCATTGCAGCGCTGGAACAGCCCACAATCGCACCAACACCTTTGATCGTAGCTGTTGTACTACCTGGAGGGCATACTCCGCCCAATAGCGCGGAAGGTGCGCAACCGAATAGTGCAGAAATTCCTGAGCATCTTTTACCAATCGTTCAAAGCCTGGCAAACATCCCTATTCCAACAGCCAGTCCTGAACAAGCGATTCGCATCCAGATACCAGCCATAAAGGTGGATGCACCCGTCGTTCAAGGAGATGGTTGGGATCAACTCCGTAAAGGTGTAGGACAAAATGTTGGCAGTTCAAATCCGGGAAAAACGGGAAATGTCGTACTATCAGCGCATAACGATGTATTCGGAGAGATATTCAAAGACCTGGATAAATTGCAAAACGGTGATCAGATCATCCTGTTTACGGTAACACGGCAATATACATATATTGTTCAAAAAACATTGATTGTTGAACCTACACAGGTGGAGGTTATGCAAGAAACAGCAGATCCAACGGTCACATTGATTTCCTGTTACCCGTATTTGGTGGATAAACAAAGAATTGTAATTCAGGCAACTTTACAAAAATAAGGAGTAATACATGAGCAACAAAACTAAAAGAAGAGTAAGTGGTATCACTTCAACAACAACTGAAAGCCAGGTAAATGCGACACTGTCGAGAAGATTCAGCACCAGTACAGAATTCAATCCAGATTACACTCAGATAAAGATAGGATTGAAACGGATAGGTGTTCTGGCGGCCAGTTTTATTACTATTCTGGTGGTTTTATCTTTCTTCCTTAAATAACAAATCAGGTCATTTCTTCCGATCTAGTTCGGAGGTTGATTCGTTTCATATCCAAATCAAATTAAAAAGGAGATTGGCATGTCACGAATGTTTGTTCCAGGGCCGGTAGATGTAGCAGATGAAGTTTTGGCTGCACAGACTAAACCGATGATCCCTCACCGTAGTAAAGATTTTGAAGCTATTTTCCGAAGATGTGATGAGAAACTGCGTCAGGTTTTCTTTACTGAACGTCCGGTTTATATATCCACCTCATCAGGATCCGGATTGCAGGAAGCCGGGATACGGAATTTCGCAAACGAAACGGTTCTATCCTGTGTAAATGGAGCATTTGCGAAGCGCTGGTATGATGTGGCGATAGCAAATAATAAGCAGGCTGATAAACTGGAAGTTGCCTGGGGCGAGGTGATCAAACCTGACCAACTGGCAGAAGCACTAAAACAAAAACATTATGAAGTGGTAACAATTGTCCATAATGAGACATCCACTGGTGCAGAAAATCCCGTCAAAGAGCTGGCAAAAGTCGTTCACGATACTAGCCCTGATACATTGATATTGGTTGACGCTGTATCTTCACTTGGTGGGACCAAGATCGAATGTGATGAGTGGGGGTTGGACTTCCTTTTGACTTCTTCACAGAAATGCTTTGCACTGCCTCCTGGTATTGCTTTTGGTGCAGCTTCTGAAAGGGCAATGAAGAAAGCAGAATCAGTAAAATTCCGGGGCTGGTATTTTGATCTGCTGTTACTGGAAAAGCATCGCCAAAAAGATTCCACTCCCATGACTCCAGCAATGTCCCTGATCTGGGCTTTAGATGTTCAACTGGATAGAATGCTGGCTGAAGGGTTGGAAAACCGCTTCAAGAGACACGCTGCGATGGCAAAACGAACCCAGGATTGGGCAGCAACCAAGGGTATGCTCCCATTGGCACCCGAAGGATATCGGTCCAAAACTGTTTCCACCATCAATAATACCCGGAATATGGATATTGCAGCACTAAATGAATTCCTTAAACCGAAGGGGTTAAGAATTGCCAACGGTTATGGCGATCTTAAGGGCAAGACCTATCGCATTGCCCATATGGGCGAGATCAACATGATTGATGTTGACAAGCTTTTAGCTGCTATGGATGAATTCTTAAATCAGATGTAATTTGAAACGCATACTGTTGATGTACGCAGAAGACAGAAATGCCTTCTGCGTTTTTATTTTTTTACTATATGAGTAATTAACCAACGGGGGTAGCGCCATCAGGAAGACACGCTTATAATCCTCCTTGGAAAAAATCAGACCACAGGAATTATAAATGTCGGAAAATATCGCTATCAAAAAACCTGCATTGTTAACACCTTTATTGCTTCTTTTTATGTTGGCAATGGTCCTCGCGAACCTGGGTGGCAATATGTACGGTCCCCTGGAAGCCCTGTATTTAAAAGACCTGGGAGCCAGTATTGGCCAAATAGGCATTTTCTACACTTTATCGCAAATTATCCCCCTTTTACTCCAAATTCTGGGTGGGTGGGTTTCCGATTCTCTCGGGCGCTTAAAGGCAATAGCTATTGGAAGTGTGGTCGGGGTTTTTGTTTATATTCCACTCATATTGGCATCACGTTGGGAGTGGATCCTGGCTGCTTCCGCTTTAGGTGCGGTCACACGTTCCCTGATTGGCCCAAGCTTTGATGCGTTTATTGCCGATCACTCGGATCCTGAGAATCGCGCCCGTTTGTTTGGTGTAACCCAAACATTATTTGGCGTTGTCTCAGTTGTGGGACCAGTCCTCGGTGGGTATTTAGTGGAATCTATGAAATTTAAAGGCATGTTAATGGTAGCTGCTGTATTATACGTGCTGGCTACTATTCTTCGAGTTGGTATGGCCCGGGAAGCCGGTAAAGCACGGGAAGCTAATCCTACACCATTAACCCTTAGCAGCCTAAAAACCAATCTGGGATTAATGATGGGATTGATCCTGGCAGGTGGTCTTTTTACCTGGATCATGGTCACCGATGGTGTGCGTGATATTTTCTTTAATATGTCATTCACTTTTATGTCAGTGTATATGCAGGACATAGCCAAATTAACCATCAGCCAGATCGGGATAATGAATAGTGTTTTTGGGATCGCCATGATGGTGGTTATGATTCCAGCAGGTTGGCTGGCTGACAAAGTTGGAGAGCGGGTGAATATTGCAGTGTCATTCCTTTTATTAGCGATTGCAATTGGCTTAATGGCTGTTATTCCGCCTGTCAGCCCTGCCTGGTTATATGGTTTGGGATGGGTGATTGCCGGGATTGGGGTCGGACTGGCGACTCCTGCATATCAATCGCTGATCAGTAAAGCAGTTCCCCAACGGTTAAGGGGAGTAGCATTTGGTCTATTCAGCACCAGCCTGGGATTAGTATCTCTTCCAGCTCCTGTGATTGGTGGATATCTTTGGGAACATGTCAGTCCTCAGTTTCCATTTATGGTCACAGCTGTTGTGTCATTATTATCCATCATTCCGGTTTGGTTCAAATTTAAGGTCAGCGGGGATGTAAATTCAGAAAATCCGGGAACGAATTCTTCGGAGTAAAGGAAAACTATGGATCAAGTCACAATTGATCTATTAATTACGGACATTGTAAATGGTGGCGACGGCATAGGTCGGCTTCCAGATGGCCGGGCTGCCTTTGTCCCGTTTACAATTCCTGGAGAGACAGTACGAGCTACAGTGGTTGAGGAAAAAAAGGGGTATGTAAGAAGTGAGCTAAAAGAGGTAATCAATCCTGCCAGTAACCGAATTCAGCCACGCTGCAAGCATTTTAGTGCCTGTGGAGGGTGTCATTTTCAGCATTTGGGATACAAGGATCAACTAAGCATAAAAACGAAGATTATTGAGGATGTTCTTCTCAGGGTTGGAGGATTATCCGGAGTAAACATACAACCCATTGTTCCCAGTCCCGGGGAATGGGATTATAGGAATAACGTTCAGTATCACCTTCACACAAGCGGGAAGTTAGGGTATCAGCGGCACTTATCCAATGAAGTTATCCCGATCAACGAATGTTTCCTCCCTTCGCAAATCCTTGGGGAGTTACGAACACAGATAGACCTGGATTTTCAAACAGGCATAAAACGAGTATCCTTCAGGGAAGGAATCGACGAAGAAGTATTAATTCTCCTTGAAGGGGAGAATTCTGATCTTCCCGAGATGGAAATCAACTTACCCGCATCGGTCGTTCACATAAATGATACCGGAAAAATTGTCCTCGCCGGGAGCGATTTCTTGATAATGCATGTTAAAGATAAACATTTCAAAGTCTCAGCAGAATCGTTTTTTCAAGTCAACATTCCAATGGCAGAAAAAATGGTTGATCACGTTATCTCTTTATTGCCAAAAGAGAAGCTTAATTGCCTGGTTGATTTGTATTGTGGCGTTGGTTTATTTAGTGCATTTATTGCTGAGAAATCAAATATGCTGATAGGAATCGAATTTAGCCATTCTGCATGTATGGATTATGCAGAGAACCTGGATGACTTTGATCACATTGAATTGTACGAAGGTTCAGCAGATGTAATCCTACCGAGGTTGGAAATTTCTCCGGAAGTCGTGATCGTCGATCCACCCCGAGCAGGAATTGGACGTAGCACCATTGATGCTCTCATAAAACTTAAACCCAATAGAATTATCTATGTTTCCTGTGACCCGGCAACATTGGCAAGGGATGCTTCACGATTGGTGAAGAGCGGTTATCGTTTTATCCAACTGACTCCATTTGATTTGTTTCCACAAACTTTTCATATTGAAACTATCGGTGTATTTGATCTCCAAAACTAATTAAATTCTATCAATCCCTATCCCTTCTGGTCTGATTGTTGCATCGAAGATTATATTCGATAACGGTCCAATTTTGGATTCAGGAGGTAGAATGAAATCTAATCGTAAGATTTTACTATTGATAATCCTTGGATTATTGGGGATTACGGTCGCCTGTAATTTACCTGCTTTTGCAACGCAAGAACCATTTGTTTTTCCGACGCCGGATATGACCATGACAGCATTATTTGCGCCGACTTTGGTTCCACCTACCAATACAGCAGTACCTGCTACAGCAACACCAAATCCAACAGAGACTCCTCTGCCGACAGCTACTAATCCTCCACCCACAGCAACCTCTACTAATACTGCAATACCTCCAACCGCAATTCCACCTTCTCACCGGACCAGTCCACGCATAGAAGCTCAATATGTGAAACATCCACCTGCCTTGGATGGCGGTTGGGGAGATTGGATCGCCACCGAATACTCTGCAAATTACGTTGTTTGGGGGGATGAAAACTGGAAAAACTCTGACGATCTTTCTTCATCCATTATGGTCGAATGGGATGAAGATTACCTGTATGTTGCCTGGAAAGTTTTTGATGATAAATATATACAAATCTCGACCGGAGATGAGATCTACTTGGGGGATAGCGTGGAAGTCTTGCTTGATACATTTGTTCAGGCAGATTACTGGTACCAATACATCGATTGGGACGACTTCCAAATCGGAGTCTCACCGGGAAAAACCACCTTAGGAAATAAAACTCAGGCTTATATCTGGTATCCTTCAAACAAAATTGGTTCAACGACCAAAGTAATTATTGGAACCAAAGCCATCGGAGATGGATACCGGGTAACCATCGGGATTCCCTGGAAAACACTTGGTGTAACTCCTTATGTTGGTGCTCATTATGGATTTGCTGCTTCGGTCTCAGATGATGATTCCAAGCACGGAGGAGAACAACAGTCTATGGTATCCAGTTCTCCTTATAGAATACTAACCGATCCGACAACTTGGGGTGACCTGGTTCTTGTAAAGTAATATTTATCCATAATAAAATAGAAAAATCCTGGCTTATCCGAATTAAGCCAGGATTTATTTATATTCGTGCTGTTATTAAAATAATATTGTGGCAAGTTCAGAGCGATACAACCGCGCATCCGGGTCTTCATTACCCAAAAATTGAAGTAATGCTACAATGATAAGTCTAGCCTGGCCTTTTTGATATCGCTTATTTTTTCTTAGAATATCTAATAAACCATCCAAGGCGGCAGGAATATTTCCTCGCCTCGCAAGACGAATATTATTCCAAAATGCTGCTTCCAGTTCATCATCTCCAGTGATTTCAACATCATCAAGCAACTGATATGCTTCGATCAATGGTTTAAGGTTTTCTGCTGAGGTAAACTCATGGCTGGCTGGAAATATTCGTAACACATTATTCGCTTCCAGGCTTTTCCCCAAACCAACATAACTCATTAGCAACCCGAGCATCCCCTTTGAATTAGTCTCATCTGTAATAAGTACTTCTTTAAATACACCTTCGGCCGCCTTCCAATCATGTTCACGTAGAAGTTCCATACCCTTTTCTACTGATAGGTCTGCTGGGCTTGGGGCAAGGTTGTGAACGAATTCGCGTAATGTTGCTTCTGTTTGTATACCAGAAAACTCAGCAACAACCTGTCCTTTCAGGAATGCTTTGACAGTTGGAATCGTCCTGACACCATAACGGATCGATAAGTTCTTATTAAAATCCACATCGACTCTGCCCAAACGAATAGTTCCCCGACCATCAGAGGTTAATTTTTCCAACATGGGGCTCAGAATTTTGCATGGACGGCACCATTCCGCCCAAAAATCCACGAGTACCGGTACATTTTTAGAGTATTCTAATACTTCAAATTCAAAGTTCGATTCATTGACTTCAATAACAAATTCTTGAGACATTTATTAACCTTGAGACATCAAAATGATATTACTTCGTTCTGCCGATTATTAATGATCCTTCATAGGTTGCACCGGAATTATTATTCGTCTTCCGGAGCTGTTCTTGAAGGTTGGATTACATCCATCACCTCACCATGGTAATTGATAACCACTTTAAATCCCAACATACCCATATATGCCCGACCTTCTTCTGGTATCCCGGTTTTTAACAATCCTTCCATCTGGTCGCCGATATGCTTCAATTGATTATTGATCAAGGCACGAGTAAAAATATCTTCCTGCCCAAGCATTTTTGCAGTCTGATCGGCGAGTAGATCCTCATTGCCTGTTATTTGATCCTGCATTATTTTTAATATCTGCCGGTCAACCTGTTCTGCCGGGATGTGCCGCAAGAAACCAGCATCATTCACCACATAGGAAAGCTCGTCACCTATGAGTGAAACACTTACCGGCTGATCATTTTCATCAAAAACTAACCCTTTAAAAAGTGGATCTGTTGTCATAATCAAATTATTTATCCAATACCTTTTCTATTATTCATGTACGTTAACGAGAGTGCCAACGTCAGCCCAATTATACAACCAGGCTGCATCTTCTGTTCGCAAGTTTATACACCCATGACTCATGGGAGTACCGAAGTTGCTATGCCAGTAAGTGCCGTGCAGTCCATACCCATCATAGAAATACATTGTGTAAGGAACATCAGGCAGATAGTAACCAGGACCAGTCATATCCGTATAACGGTACTTCACATAGATGTGAAATTGTCCGGTTACTGTTGGATGCTGCCAGGTTCCAGTTGATACAATAAATGTATTCACTATGTTTTTACCTTCATAGGCAGAAACACTTTGTGAGCTTAAATCTACATCGATCCAACGTTCTTTTTTACTTACCTTTGGTAATTCACCAGGTTCATAAACATAATTTTCTTCAATGGCTACAGGGGTGGGCAGAGGAGTATCAGTGGGGTATGGCGTAGGTGAGGATGTGGGTGTGGCTGTTGGTGTCGGCGTATTTGTCGGAGTTGGTGTAGGTGTAAATGTTGCAGTGGGTGTTGGAGTATATGTTGGTTTGACATATACCCCGGCCGGTAAAGTGGAGGAAAGATCTTCTGCAGAAGCGCGTAAAAGTGGGGGAACAATGAATAAGCCAACCAATCCTATACAAAGGATGGAAAATAAAAGTATCCAGGGGAGAATAGAAATTCTTTGGTGGGTGAGATCTCTTTCAGGTATATTGGGGAACTGGATTCCGGTTGTAATCGAGGATGTTTCATCAAGTTGTGCGGTTATTAACTGTTCCGCGAAAGCACCTTCTTGGATTTCTTCTGTTACTACCTGTTTTAATTCGGCATGTTTTTTTTGTTGTGGAATTTCATGGGTTTGCTGTGATTCGTTTTCACTTATTGACTGTTGAGATAATTGATCATGGTCAAATTGAGCCTGGCGTTTTAGTGCCCATTGCATCCCTGCCCTGGCGCGAGAACTGTTTGGATTTAATTCCAGTGCTTTATGCAAATACTCGACAGCAGCCCGGGGTGATGCAGTCGCAGCCATAACCAGCCATGAATCTTCGAGATTTGGATCGAATTGAATTGCCATCCTGGCATACCGGTGTGCTTCACCATAATTGCGTTGCGCAATTGCTTTTTTTGCACTCCTGATTGCTTCAATAGCTTGTTCAGTTTGGAATTCTGTCATGGGGTGGAAGTGGGAACAACACTAATAGGTTGGTTTTTGATATAGCACATGATACCATCCACTATTCCCTGGGCAGGCTTTTCAGGGTTTTTTGTCAGAATTTCCTGGTCCAAGTTCAAGAATCCAGTCTCAATGACCACGGATGGAGTATTGCTGTTGATTTCATCGAATGAATGATAGGTGGACATATGATCTGTAATACTATTTACAAGCCTCAAACCAGTGGCTTTAGGATAACGATCAGAGATGCAGTCTGTTAAACGAGTTTCCTGTTCTGGCTGTGACCTGGCAAAAAGAGTTGGTGCTATTTTAAAACCTGTGGAGCCATTATCGATGTAACCACAGGTATCATTATGAATTGAAACAAGTACCAGACCACTGTATTGCTGCAATTTAGGATCAAATTCCTTCAACAAATCAACTGTAAAATCCTGTTCCATTAATTTTTGCCTGACAATTGTCGCAATGGTCAGGTTTACATCCCCTTCGGTTAGTCCATCAGCACAGGTAAAGCCATTATCTTTACCCCAATGGCCTGCAACAATACCGATATGGGGTGAAGGCGGCACAGTTGGAGCAAACCTATTTTTTAACGGGTTCTTTTGGTTGATGAGTGCTTGGGACATGCTTTTTGTTAATCGGTTGGAAAATAAACTGGATGGAGTCCAAATCGTGAAAAGGGTAGCTACAATGATCGCAACACTAAGTACAGTACCTAAAGATTGCCAGAAATTAAACTTAGGCTCTCTTGCACCTTGAATTAAAGGTTTCCGAATTGGAATAAGTGGTTGCTCGAACAATGTTATTTCCTTAGTCGATAAATCATTTTATCAATATTGCGTTTTCCTGCAAGTAGATTGAGAACCTTTCCACTATTATAGACGATTCATGTGCCATTTCGTTCCGCTTGACGCTGTGACTAGGGTAATGTATAACAGTATTATATTAAGAGAGTAGGAAAAATGGTTATCGATGAAAAATCATTCAGACAAACGATGCGGTTATGGACAACTGGTGTAACAGTAGTTACAACTACAGTTGATGGTATCCGCCATGGTATGACAGTAAGTTCATTTACATCTGTTTCAGCTGTGCCTCCAGTTGTATTAGTATCGATCAACAAGGGTGCCCGCACACATCAACTGATGAAGCAATCCGGTATATTTGCGGTTTCCATTCTTGAAAAATCTCAAAAGACCATTTCAGACAAATTCGCAGGTCTCATTCCGGAAGATGAAGATCGGTTTCATGGTATTGAAACTCATACAATGGTTACGGGTGCACCATTCATCTCAGGGGGAGTAGCTTTCCTTGATTGTAAGATCATTGATACAAATGAATTCGGAAATAATACGATATTTTTTGGCGAAGTCCTGAATTCAAAGTATCAAGAAGATTTAAAGCCTTTGCTATACTCCAATCGCATGTATAAAACATTGCACAAATAATGCCAGCCAAACTACTTGATTTAGAAGAAAAAAAAATTCTGCTGACCATTGCCAGGCAGGCTTTGGAAGAAGCTGTAAAAGGGCACCCGCTTGCCATCTTGAATCTGGACCAGATGTCTGAACCCCTTAAGGAAATAGGCGCGTCATTTGTCACCCTCACAAAAAAAGGTGATCTACGGGGATGTATAGGAGCCTTGGAGGCCTATCAACCACTGGCGATCGATGTACAGGAGCATGCTGTTGCAGCAGGTTTGGAAGATTATCGCTTTCAACAAGTAAGACCAGATGAACTATCCAAAATCGACATCGAAATTTCCAGGTTAACTCCACCAATACCAGTGAACTACAAAGATCCGGAAGATTTGTTGAGCATTCTTCGCCCGGGTGTCGATGGAGTGATCATTAAAGATGGCCGCCAAAGGGCTACTTTTTTACCGCAAGTTTGGGAGAAGATCCCCAGCGCAATATCCTTCTTAAATCAGTTGTGCCAAAAAATGGGAGCGATGCCTGATACCTGGCGCAGGAAGCACCTGGAAGTGTTCACTTACCAGGTGGAAGATTTTCATGAATAAAAGAAGGGTTTCGAATAATTTCGAAACCCTTCTTTATTGGTAATTCACCTGGAAACTATATGTGTTCTTCAGTTGAGGTAAGGTAGGCTTGCCCGTAGAAATGTCCATTGGCAAGACTCATCCATACTGTGGCGAGTGCCATCCCGTAAAGAGCTCCAACACCCAATGCGATTGCCCCGATTGAAGACAGAATTGACGCTGCAATTCCACCAATTAATCCAACAACGATTACTCCCAAGAATGCCAGGAGATAAGGGACCGGCTTTTTGAAAGCGGTCTTGAAGACTTCCTTGAAGTTCAAGGCAGAACCTATCGTTCCGTATTGTGCATAGCGACCGTAGAATGCAGGGGTAATAAAAGCGATCAATAAGCTGTACAGTACTATGATTAAGGCTACACAACTGACCAGGATGATGACAATCACTCCTGCAGCTCCTGCTGCACCTACATTATCATTATCCGCACCCCAAATACCAATTCCTCCACCCAGTGCAGCGATGATTGCGATTACTATTCCAAGGACTGCCGCTGGAATGCTGTAGACAAGTCCAATCACCCACACCTTTAATCCATCCATGAACTGCTTGCTGATGTCCATGTTTGGAACTGTGGGTGTTTGCTTATTGATCACTTTTCTCATAATATCGATCATAACTCCTGAAAAGACGGCTGCCATAAAAAGCGAACCGAGAACAGGAATAAGTTGAGCAAAGCCCAACAAAGCCAGGATGGCTAATTTTTTTAACCAGTCTGCGTCCTCAAAAACAAATGAAAATGGCTTTCCGAATTGCATATATCCTCCTTAGATTATTTGTTATTGTTTATATTAGCATAACTTTTCCTGATTACAAGAAAGTGATCAGGATGTTATTGTCCCCATCGTAAATCATGCCCATCTGCTGTCAGGGCCTGAATTGGCCGATCATCCATATAAATAAGAATCACGGGTCCGTGGCCAGGATAACCCGTTTCACCTGGGCTTGGTAGTACCCCAATGGCAAGGGAAGCATCTGATGCCCATAATAGCTCCAGGAGATTCTGACTATCCTGCCGTAAACTAACCCTGTCTGCCGGATTATTCAATGAAATCCGGGAAAGGGTGAGGGGGCTATTCTGTTGCATTTCAGTTTCATAACTTGTAAACCCGAAGTAAATATCAGTTCCATGCACAAATGGAAAATCTGCGTAATTGAATTTTCCATCAACTGCCTGCATCGGTATTAATTGAATTCCTGCCCCGTTTGAAGTATCGTATATCCACATATCTGATCCTGCTGCATATGCAGCACCTGTTGTTATTATTCTGGCTCCATCCGGTGACCAGACACTGGTGCAACACAAATCCCCTCCTGTGAATCGTAATAATGCACTATCCGAAAGGTTAATCAATCCTTTGCTTCCACCTTCATAGTACCCAATATTTATTAGGAGTTTTTTCCCGTCCGGAGACCAGGATGCCGGTCCATACACTTCCTCAACGATGATCAAGCCTCCCTCCATGGTCTTATACTTATTCTGCATTAATTGACGCAGATTTGATCCATCGGGGTTGGCCAGGTTTAATCCGTTGTATCCGTAGGAGATTTGACTGCCATCAGGTGACCAAAGTGGAGAACTGACTCGCTGAGTGATATACCAGATATCTTTTCCATCATTTGGTGGGCCCTCAACGAGGATTCGGATGATTTTACCTTGACTGTCAGCGATGACTATTCGATTATTGGTAAGATAAGCTAATAACCCGTTGGATTTTGAAAAATCATAGTTTTCTATGCCATTTGCTTCGGCAGTTAATACTGAAATTCCACTGCCGTTCTTGTCCATCCTCCATATTTGATCTTTTCCATTGGTTCCTGGAGCTAAGAAGTAAATAGGATATGGAAGTATGGATGGGACCTGAGATTCCAGAGTGGCAGTAGGTTCTTCTGGTTCAGGTAAACCAGGGGAAGTTGTTGCCTTTGGAATATTTCCCTGCATCGATTGAATGGTTTCTTGGATCATGGTTGCCAATACAGCAGAGTTGTCCGGTGTTTGCACCGGAACGGGTGAGGAGTTACATCCTGCACCAACAACAACGATGGTCAAGATGACAGCTATCGATCTAATTATTTTATTCATGATCTGGAGTAAGATCAAAGTTGGATGTGTTTAGCCACATTCAATACAAAGATAGTTGCTCTCTTCTGATTCGGATCGGTCGTTATCGAACAAGTATCTCGTATAATCTGCAATGCCTGATCAACCTGATCATCATCCAATCCGATTAACAGGGTTGATGATCCCCTCCGTAAGAATCCTCCAGTTGATGCTATTTGTGTCACTCGAAATTTCATCGAAGTCAGGGCTTTCGAAACCGGGTCTGCGTCTTGATCCTGTATAATTGAAATTATCATTTTCATGTCAAAATTCCTCAAATTTTTCAACATCCAGAGAGAAAACAGTCGCGCCACCGATTGTTACCGGGGTAGGAGCTGGAAGGGGCAGGGGAGCGCTTTCCAATGGGATTGATATATACTCCACTCGCTGGCGGCAATTCGTTTTCAATTCCTGGTAAGCGCGTTCTTCTTCACCCTGGTGGAGGCCTATCAAAAGGGTTGCGTTCTTTCGACCTAAAAATCCTCCCACACTTGGAAGTTTAGTCACTTTCGCGCCTAATTTTCCTAATGAGTATGAAGCATTTTCTGCGTCCTGGGCTTGCACTACTGCAATGATCATTATGTTAGTCGTCTCAGGGTCCATACTCCTCCTTTCTGCATCTGGGTTAAAAATGGTTTATCGGAAGAAACCTATAATAGTCAACTAACTCGATCCTTAAAGGAAAATTACGATTAGTTTTTCTTCATATTGAAGAACGATTATTAAATATTATATACTCCAATGTTACATTTTCAACATGATTAATGCAAATAATATTATTACCTGGGTACAGGATAAGCATTTTAAATTGTATACAGACGAAATTGATTTTTATTTTGTGGATAAACGATAACAGTAAAACGAATAGGCTGAAAAGCACGAAAGTTGGAATTTCTGGCCATTTTGAAACTATACTGATGACTTATCGTCATTATGTGGTAGAAGTATATATATGAAGTTTCGGCAAGTAATTTGCATCTATAGAACTGGGCAATTTGGCAATAAATGTAAATTCGCCGCGACTGCTGAATCGGTAATAATTAAATAGGATATTAATTATTATCGACCATCATTCAATTTGAAATTAAGTACATAGAATTGGTAAGTATAATAATTTGAGGTGAAATGACACAGGATAATCTCCAGCCTGATAATACATCAAAGGAATCTACAGATAAATTCCGAAAGATCATCAATTCCCAAAATGAAGGTAACATCCTTCCGGATGGATTGGAATTGCCGGATGGTCTTGAAGTACCCGAATCCATCGATCCTGAAGCCACAAAATGGTTGGAAGAAGATACAGATGAGTCTCTTTCACAACCGTTGATAACCGGAGAAACACCAAAATCGGGAGTTCCTGTTACACCAGAAGAAGTGACAAACGAGAAACCGATAATTGGTCAATTCAATGATCAATTTGACGCTCTTGGACGCCCAATGCTCTCGCAGACGCCTACACCGTTATATAAAAAACCAGCGGTGGATGCAAGCGGTATGCCCCTTCCCCGGCGCGTGGATGAGATCGATCAAAACGCCACAAGGGTAATACCGATTCAAAGGGAAGTCACCCCTGTTTCAAGACAGGCATCCTCATTTCAAAATTCGAAACCAACACCATCAAGAGTCACCACCTCGGTTCAAAAAACCCAACGGCCTGCATCCAATTCCCATTCAACCCCGCCTAAATCTAATAACTTCTCATTTGGCTGCCTTGTAAAGGCATTAATAGGCTTGCTTTTTGGCATTGTGGGACTAATTGTAATCGCTGGTTCTATCATGGTGTACGAGTATTATAGTATCGCTTCAGCCTTGCCCAGTATTGACGACCTGCGGTCTCATGCTGCCCAATTTGAGACAACCAGGATCCTGGACCGCGACGGAAATGTACTCTACGAGATCCTTGACCCGAATGCCGGTCGGAGAACCTATGTACCATTGGATAAGATATCTCCATATCTTTTGGCTGCCACGATTGCAACGGAAGATCAGGAATACTACAGCCATCCAGGATTTGATCCAGCAGCCATAGCCCGGGCGTTCATCCAGAATTATACAAATTCAGAAATTGTTTCAGGCGCTTCGACGATCACCCAGCAGTTATCGAGAAACCTGCTATTCACACCTGAAGAGAGATCACAGCAAACTTTTAAAAGGAAAACGCGGGAGATCGTACTTGCTGCTGAGATAACCAGGCGTTACACCAAGGATGAGATCCTTGAACTCTACCTGAACGAAAACTTTTATGGCAGCCTCGCTTATGGGGTCGAAGCTGCCGCTGAAACATATTTTAATACTACATCCTCAAAACTAGACATGGCTCAGTCTGCGTTCCTGGCAGGATTGCCTCAGGCTCCTGCCGTTTACGATATTCATGCAAATCGACCAGCCACGTTGGCACGAAATAAACAAGTGCTGGGTTTGATGCTTAAGATGAGCAAGGAAAAAGGTTGTATCTATGTAAGCAATAATAGTCAACCCGTCTGTGTATCTGAGAGTGATATTCTGGCATCTGCAGCGCAAATTGAGGCATATGAATTTCAACCTGTATCTGTCAATATGAAATTTCCACATTGGGTAAACTATATTCAGTCGCTGCTTGAAACTGATTATGATGCACAAAGAATTTATCGCTCGGGATTTACAATTTATACGACTATCGACCCCCAGTTGCAGCAAAAAGCTGAAAAGATCGTCCAGAAACAGATTGAAGAGTTGGCAGACCGCCATGTAACCGATGGTGCGCTGATTGCCATACAACCATCCACTGGTGAGATCCTGGCGATGGTCGGATCGGCAGATTTTAATAATGAAGCCATATCGGGACAGGTGAATATGGCAGTGAGTCCCCGCCAACCGGGGTCATCCATCAAACCGTTGACCTATGTTGCGGCTTTCGAAAAGGGATGGACTCCTTCAACATTGATCTGGGATGTACCTTCAGAATTCCCTCCTTCCGGCAACCCTGATGATCAGCGGCCGCCATATGAGCCCGTAAATTATGATGGAAATTTCCATGGACCAGTTACAGTGCGGGTGGCGTTGGCAAATTCTTATAACATACCAGCAGTAAAGACGTTAAATTTTGTTGGTATATATGACAACCCGAATACTCCTGAAAAAGAAGGGTTGATTGAATTTGCTAAAAAAATGGGACTTACCACTCTTACCCGGGATGATTATGGACTTTCTCTTACCCTGGGGGGTGGGGATGTCAGCCTGCTGGAAATGACAGGAGCATTTGGCTCGTTTGGAAACAATGGTGTGCTCGTTCCTCGCGTGGCGATCACGAAGATCATAGATTATCAGGGGAATGTGGTCTTTGAATATAAACCAAAACCCGGTGCCCAGGTCATCCGACCGGAACATGCATACCTGATCAGCTCGATACTTTCTGATCGCAATGCCAGGATTCCGATGTTTGGCAATGACCCTGTTATTAATTTATCCTTTCCGGTTGCTGTAAAAACAGGAACTACTAATGACTTCCGGGACAATTGGACGCTTGGCTACACACCGGACCTGGCAGTTGGTGTCTGGGTTGGGAATGCAGATTATACACCGATGAACAATACCACCGGACTAACCGGTGCAGCACCGATTTGGGCGCAATTTATGGAATTTGCAATTCAACAATTAAAGGGAGGGAATCCTACACCTTTTAATGTTCCATCCGGTTTGGTTGAAAAACAAGTCTGTACGGTTTCAGGTACTGAACCTTCGGAATGGTGCCCGGATACGATCAATGAAATCTATGCTGCAGATCAATTGCCACTGACTAAAGAAAACGATCTTTGGCAAAACTTGATGATCGACACCTGGAGTGGATTGAAAGCGTCCGAAGCTTGCAGTGATTTTGTAGAAGAAAAATTTACAGCAAATATCTCAGATACAACTGCCCGCAAATGGATCAAGCAAACTGATGAAGGGAAACAATGGGCTAAAGCCATGCATTTCCCCAAGCCGATAGTGTTCTCACCGAGTGACACCTGTAAAGCAGATTCATCGCGACCAATATTAAAATTTCTGGGCTTATCTGATAATCAAACGATCACCACCGATAAATTGGAGATCAATATTCAGGCTTATGTTGAAAATAATTTTAAGAATGTCAGCCTGCAATATGGTCTAGGGAAAAAACCGGAAGATTGGATTACACTCGTTGATCCGGTAAACCAGCAATATAAATCACCAGATCTCTTTTATACCTGGGACCTGGCTAAACTGCCGGCTGGAGAGGTGACTCTCAGGTTATATATGCAAAACATTGAAGGCGGTTACGCAGAAAGGGTGATACAGCTCAACCTGCAGGTACCAACCCCTACTCCAACACTTACACCTACACCGACCCTGACGGAGACACCGACACAAACCGAACTACCAACACAGACTCCGTTACCAACAGAAACCTTTACACCTGCGCCAACTGAGACACCTACCCTTACTCCAGCGCCGACATAAAATGGAACTTTCAAACTGAAATAAAAGAAATTCTCTAAAATAGGAAGAGCTGGTCCGGATTATTTTCTACCGGATCAGTTTTTAACATTCCTGCGAATGAATCGAGTGTTACCAGGGGATTATCCATTATCCGGCTCATCAATCGGAACTTAACAATATGCCATCCCGCGGATAAAACCCGGGTCATTGCCGGATATTCTTTGTCTTTATATTCCAATAGATCAAGACGACTTGCAGGTAATAATATTACTCCCTGCGATTCACCAAGTTCCTGATGGATTAGATCTTTGATAAAGGCAGAGTGATGATATATGTGAAACTGGTAAATTGGTTTGCGAAATTTATCCAACCAGATTATGGGATGCTCACCTTCTACAATACAATTAAGTTTTTTCCCAAGGTCATTTACGCGTACTATTTGCTTCTCAACATCATGCAGCCGGTTTGATTCCGTTTCCTTGTCTTTAAGTTTCCAAAGGTGATTTTCACCGGGAAGTAAAACCGCATAGCTATGCAATAATTGCCGAATATATTCCCGAATCTCCCCGAAAACCATTGAATATTGAGTTCTAATGCGGTATTCGATCAAGTTTTCAGTGACTGTATTCTGAGAATTTAGTAATTTTATAGTTTCCAATTCGACAACGTCAGAAAATACAAAATCACTGGTAGGATTATTTTTTAACCACCAGTGACCACTTTCCAGCGTCTGTTCTCCCGGTCCGATATGGAGAAATGTAACAGGATTAGAAAATGCAGTCTTTAACCGCGTCTGGACCGAATTCCCGTTTTGTTCAAGAATTAGCTGATTTGATTTCTCCAATTCGAGCAGCGAAGCACAGGTCATTTCGAGGTAATCGGCAGGTTCTCCTTTATAACGAAGATAGTTTTCAGCTCCTGTCTCAATACTGCGATAGATATTCTCTGTCGACGAAGAGCTGGTTGAAGTATCTTTCCAGTAAATCTCAGCGATATGGTCTTCAGGGTTGATGGCTAAACTGGATAGCTTCCAACCGGCTTTATGTGCTGATGGAATTACGCATGAGAGGAATGGTGGTTCAAGTTCTGATAATAGCCCAAAAAAACCAAAATTGATCTTTTGCTTTTGGGTTAAAACTTGAAAAGTGCTATTAAGCGCGTTAGCATGCCACGACCAATCGTACCGATCCCGAATCATAATTCGCGAAAATTCGCGACTCTCTTCCTGACCAAGAAGCCAGGCTGACCATGCCGCAGAAAGCTTCCAAAATGCCTGACTTGGCCGTGGGATGGCAGTAACCACAGCATCAAAAATGTTCGAATTTGGTGAATTCAGCAAGTCTCGCACCCTGCCCGGATAAATACAGATTTCTCCAGGTGAAGGCAGATCTGGGTATTGCACTATCCTAACGCGCTGGTGTGATTGATTCCCCTTACCAGTTGTTTGTAGTAATACCTTCCAAAGGTTATATTCTTTAAATTGGGTTGGATATGAAAGTTGACGGGGACGGAAATTTTGTTGATCTATTGGCCAAAGAGAATTAGCAGAATCCAGCACTGATAGAAATATGGTTTGAAGGATCTTCTTTCTCTCACGGTTGATTGTCAGCGCATCGAGTTTTGAAAATAGGGCAACGATGATATAGAGTGAGCGTGGTAAATGGGCAGCAGATATCTCCTGAGCATCCTGTTTTAATTCATGGTCCATCCCGGCGATCCGGTCAATTGCCAATGCACGGTAAATTGGTGAACGAGTGACCTGGTCAATGATATTTTTATCGAAATCATTTGGAGTATTCTCGAAGTGATCCCCGCATTCTGAACAGTCATAAACCACCAACGATGGATATTCCATACCTTTTTCCCAGATGTACTCATCCGCCTGAATTTGTTTTCCACAGGATGCACATTTAGTCTGATAAAAGGATTGGATGAACACATCAAATCGAGTGTTCTCTTTTTGAGATTCGGATAGATCTTTTATTGCTGCCTGGTAATCTGATTTGGGGTAGGATCTACAATTGACTTCCAATAGAAGTCGAATGATGGGGTTGAGGATGCAAGTGACCACCCGGTAGCCCTGGCGGGCAAGTTCAACCAATAGGGCAGGCGAACTTCCGAAAGGATCGAGTATCAGTGATTCGGGAGGTAATTTCGAACCTAACCAATTTGATACCAGTCCGGATTGTATTTCAGGGAGGAATCGTTGCAGCTGCCAGTGGGGAACTGGACCATCTCCATAAACGAAAGGCAGGCATAAATCTGCATAATCAGGTAGGTTGTCCGTTATTTTTGATTCGACAACCATTCTCTTTCCTCCTCACGTTTTCATCATCATAGTAGATCAATAATCAGTGCTTGCCCTGGCTGCAACTCGATATGTGATGAAGTAGTAATGATGGAATCCTGATTATGGAGAGAATTTATCAGAATCGTGCCCTTTTGCAGGTCAAATTCACCAGGTAGTGTAAAGTGTAATGGTTTTAATTGAAAATTCAATAGGATTAATAGCCTGGTATTCCCCAGTTCGCGGAAATAACACAGCACTGAAGCTGGCAGACCGGGAATCAACCTGAATGAACCATGTTGGAGGGCAGGTGTTGCCTTCCGTAATTTGATCAGTTCTTTGTAAAAATTAAGAAGAGATTCTGGATCTTTTAGCTGGATTTCAACATTTCGCATTAAATAACCAGGGTGAATTGGCAGCCAGGGTTTAAAATCACTGAAACCAGAATATAAATTTGCATTCCATTGCATTGGACTTCGGCAGCCATCCCGGCCTTTATAAAAAGGCCAATATTTCTTCCCGGGTGGGTCCAAGATCTCTGAGCGTGATAATTTAATATCCCTCATCCCGATCTCTTCTCCATAATACAAGAAAGGTGTACCGCGCAAGGTAAGAATCAAGGTGGCTGCTGTTTTTGCCAGCTGATCCTCTTTGTCGAATTTGTAACGGGTGGTCGTACGTGGTTGATCATGGTTATTTAATACGTTATTTGGCCATTTTCCCCCCCGGTTTAGATCGTCCCATTGAGCAATAACCTCAGAGAATTTTGTGGCATTCCATGGCTTTTCCAGCATCGCGAAATTGAAAGCAGCGTGTAAACGATCATTCCCTGTATAAGTAACTGCTTTTCCCGGTTTCGAGTGGAATGTTTCACCGACCACATATCGCCCGCCATATTCATCCAATAGACTACGAATCTCAGCAAGAAGTGGCGTCATTTCGGGCTGATCGATATCAAACAAATGTTTTTGCCGTTCGAAACCACGTATACCGAGTTGTGGAGGATTATCCTTCAGGTCTTCATCTTTAAAATATGCGTTGAATACATCCAGACGAAAACCATCCACACCTTTATCCAGCCAAAAACGGAACACATCCAGAATCGCTTTTCTTACCTGTGGATTTCGCCAGTTCAGATCGGGTTGGCTTTTTAGGAACATATGGAAGTAATATTCGTTTGTTTGAGGGTCAAGCTCCCAGCCATCCCCGCCAAAAACAGCCTGCCAATTGTTGGGGCGTTCTTTTCCTTTCCCCGGATACCACATATACCAATCACGGTAGGGATTGTCCTTGCTGCTTCGAGATTGTTTGAACCAGGGGTGTTCATCAGATGTGTGATTAAGCACCAGATCCATGATGACATGGATGTTCTTTTTGTGTGCTTCAGAAACCAGCACATCAAAATCCTGGAGGTTTCCATAGTGTGGATCGATGTCTATATAGTTGCTGACATCATAACCAAAATCTCTATCCGGACTAGGGTAGACTGGTGAAAGCCAGATGGCATCCACCCCAAGGTCAGCAAGGTAATCCAAACGGGAAGTAATTCCAGCAAGATCACCTATACCATCACTATTACTGTCCATGTAGGAACGTGGATAGATCTGATAAATAATGCCGTCCCGCCACCAAAGAAAGCCTTCAGTCATTTCTCACCTCAATTTTTGAATTAGGGTAATTATATAAGGAAATGAAAATAGAGAATTCGTAAGAGTTACTTATAAAATAACCCTTGCTGAGCTTATTTGTTATAAAATCCATTTTATTTGATAGTTATTTTTTTTCAGGAAAGCCAATATCAATAATTTACAATTTAGTAATTCTTTTTATAATAATCCATCGGAATTCTCGTGGTTACTTATCTTGTGAATTGTTTCCCGGGTTCTACAATAAAATCCGGTTTCTTTATATTTTTGATGTAGAAAGTCTGTAATTATTATTCTTAGAGGGTAATTAAATTTTATTAAGGAGATTTGAAAATGAAAATGTTTTTAATCATATTGAGTATTTTGGTTGCAATTATTGCTCTACTTGTTGTGATCGTTATTATATTAACACCCTGGATGGATCGATGGGGAACAACTGCCGATGAGCGTGCTGTTGATTTCCCTGGTGATGAATTAGTCAAATCCCCGGCTAGATTGGTAAATCGGGGAGTGACAATTAAGGCTCCACCAGACCAGATCTACCCATGGATCCTTCAAATTGGAGCAGATAAATCCGGAATGTACAGCTATACCTGGCTGGAAAATCTGGTGGGATGTAAAATGGCGAAAGATGAGGTTATCAGACCTGAGTGGCAGAATTTAAAAGAAGGCGACTTAATGAAAATGTGCGCAGGCGACTTCGCGCCACCGCCATATATTGTTGCGCAAGTCACTCCAAACCAGGCTGTTATTTTTGGGCATAAGGAAAAGGATGAATGGGTTGAACTCTGGGCATTCGTCCTGATTCCACAGGCAGATGGTACCACCCGGTTAATTACCCGCACCAGAACCAACATGGTAGGTGGGTTTTGGGAGGTTATCCGGCCAATTACTTTCGTGATGGAACAAAAAATGTTATCCACCCTTAAAGAGTTACCATTGAAAACACAGTGATATTCTAATTCTTATATTTCTATGACGAACCGGGGAGACATTCATTAACATTATCCGTTTACTTGCTTGACAACCGAACCTGTGCTAAAATAATAAAGCATTAACACTTAACGATATTGCTTTCACCGAAAAGTGGGTTTCCCCCACTTTTCTGCATAATATTAACATCTGTAAACCAAGTGGAGAGTGGGCACTAATGAAGAACGAGTTTGTACTGGCTTTCAATGAAGTTTTAGAAGAGAAACAGCTTCCAAGGGATGTGATTTTGCAAGCTTTGGAGTCAGCCATGGTGTCGGCTTATCGCCGCGCTGTCAATGCATCCGGCAAGCAGCATGTGGAAGCAAAGATCGACTCAGAGACCGGCAAGATTTCCATTTATGCGGAAAAAGAAGTTGTAGATTCCGTTATGATGGATGGCACTGAAGTGAACCTTGAAGATGCCAGGAAGGTAAACCCGGAAGCAGAATTAGGTGATCTTGTCATTGTCGAATCGACTCCAGCAGATTTCGGACGAATAGCTGCCCAAACTGCACGGCAGGTAATCCAACAGCGTATCCGCGAGGCTGAACGTGCATCGCAAATGGAATATTATGAGAAACAACTGGGAGAGATTGCAACTGGTGTAGTTCAAGCTGTTAACTCTACTGGTATAACCATTGGATTGGATCTCAAAGCAGAAGGATTATTACCCCGCAAGGAGACCATCCCTGGAGAACGATTCCGAGTTCATGAACGCGCCAGAGCATTATTACTGGAAGTGAAAGACACATCCCGGGGACCGCAGATCATCCTTTCACGCGCACACCGCAATTTCTTACGTCGATTGCTTGAAACGGAAGTACCAGAAATTTACCATGGAGTTGTCGAAATTCGATCCATCTCCCGTGAACCGGGACAACGCGCCAAAGTGGCTGTAGCAGCCACTCAACAGGGTATTGACCCTGTGGGTGCGTGTGTAGGCATCCGTGGTGTTCGCATCCAGGCGATTGTTCGAGAGTTGCATGACGAGAAAATTGATGTAATCGAATGGAGCAGCGACCCAGCTGTTTATATTTCCAAGGCAATCAGCCCGGCGCGTGTAAATGGTGTCTATTTGAATGACGTAACAAGTGGCGGTAAGACAGCCACTGTTGTTGTACCTGAGGATCAGCTAAGTTTGGCGATTGGTAGAGATGGGCAAAATGCCAGATTGGCAGCCAAATTGACCGGTTGGCGTATTGATATCAAGAGCCTGCCAGAAGCTGCGGGTGATTCACTTAATAAGCTAAAGACAAATGAAGAATATAAAGCATTTGCTGAAGCAGAAGCATCTGTCATTCCTTCGATCGAAGAATATTTACAGAAGAAAGTGGAAGGACGTCCTCTCAATCCTGAGGAGTATGATCAACTAGCTAAATTTGTCGATCGAGTTGAAAAGAAATCAGCCATCAAACGTCAGGCTGAGAAAATGACAGAAGATATCAAACGCTCTCAGGCAATGTCCACTATTGAACCTCGAGCTTTTGAAGCCGCTTTGGATATGCTCAAATTGGAAGACCATATTACGAGTTTGTTACTGGAAGCTGGATATATTACAGAAGGTGAACTTGCATTGCAACTAATTTTAAATCCTGATTCCATTCTAGCTTTGCAGGGAATTGGTCCAAAGGCAATGACTGAAATTGAAGCGGCTTTACAGAAAGCGCAAGTATTTGTAGTTGAAGAAGTCGAGACAGAAAAGGTTGTTGAAGTTGAACCGGAAGTTATTATAGAAGCAAAACCCGAATCCGAACCAGTTCTGGAGAAAACCATTAAGCCGGAATTGGAAGAAGTCGAAGTCCTCCCGGTAGAAGTACCGGTATTAGTTGAAGAGGAAGAACTAACTACGGATTTGAACAAGCTTTTTGAACTAAATCCAGACGTATTAGTGGCAGCGTCAGAAGAAGATGACGATGAGCTGCAGAAGAAGGATGCCGGTAAAAAGAAGAAGAAGAAACACGTTGAGATCACTTACGATCCTGATCGTGACCTAACGGTTGTGAAGAAAATCCATAAACGTGGTGCCGATGGTGGGCAGGATGATTGGGACGAATAACAAAAGTATCTGCTGGTAGAACGATAAATGAGACCCAAGGCAGGCACTAAAGTTAAACGCATACCTCAAAGAACATGCGTAGGCTGCCGGTTAGTTCTTGCTAAGAGGCAGTTGATCCGCCTGGTACGGACACCCGATGGTGTGAAGATAGATCCAAGTGGAAAAATGTCTGGAAGAGGAGCATATCTTCACGACAATCGATCCTGCTGGCAGAAAGCACTAAAAGGCGCATTAGCAAATGCGTTAAAAACTGAATTAACAGTAGAGGAAAGAGAACAGATAGCGATCTACGCATCTGCATTACCGGAAAATTCGATGAGCGAAATTAACCAGGTTACAGAACAGGAAAAACCTGCAATGTAAACCTGAAGAAATCACCGGAAAAACCATCGCTCATCAGTATCGATATCTATCGGATATCATAACCAGTGTAAACAGGCAAGTGAGCACAATAGAATTTAGGAGGTGCCACATGAGCGAGATAATAAAAACAAGTCCTATTGAACTTCCCGGCAATTTAAGTGTACGTGATCTTGCTGGTAAATTAAATTCAAGCCCGATCCAGGTGATCAAAGCTTTGATGACCAATGGAGTTATGGCCAATATTAATCAACTAGTTGATTATGATACTGCAGCCATTGTTGCTTCTGAGTTGGGCTTTGAAGTTGTCATGGAAGAACAAGTTTTGGCTGAGGCAAAAGAAGAAGGCAGCCTGGCTAATTGGAAAAAAGAAATTGAGAAGGAAGATCCCAAAAAACTCGTTCACCGTGCACCGGTCGTTACCATTCTGGGACATGTAGACCACGGAAAAACAACTCTCCTTGATGCAATTCGCCATACAGATGTCGCAGGTGGTGAGGCAGGCGGTATTACCCAGCATATTGGTGCTTATCAGGTTGAATCCAAAGGACAAACGATCACTTTCCTGGACACACCCGGTCACGCAGCTTTCACGGCCATGCGGGCTCGGGGAGCTCAAGGTGCAGATATTGTAATCCTAGTTGTGGCAGCCAATGATGGAGTCATGCCACAAACAAGGGAAGCTGCTGCTCATGCAAAAGCTGCACAGGTTCCAATTATTGTTGCCATGAACAAGATGGATCGTCCTGATGCGAACCCCGATTTCGTAAAGAAACAACTGGCAGATATTGGTCTGGTTCCAGAAGATTATGATGGTAACACCATGGTCATCCCCGTTTCTGCCAAACAAAAAGCAGGTATAGAAGACCTATTGGCAGCCATCCTTATTGTCGCTGAGTCTGCAAATATTCTTGCGAACCCAAATGGTAAGAAGATTGGGACAGTTATTGAAGCTGAACTCGATCGTGCAAAAGGTGTAATTACTACATTATTAGTACAAAATGGAACACTTGAAATGGGTGATGTAGTCGTCGCTGGAACTGCTTATGGCAGGATTAAAGCCATGTTCGACCACAAGGGTAAAAAGATACGTAGTGCTGGGCCATCAACTCCAGTCTCCGTAATGGGGCTTAATGATGTTCCAACTGCAGGTGATGTTTATCAAGTTGTCCCATCTGAGCGGGATGCCAGATCGAAAGTGGAAGTCATTCGTGTGGCAAATTCGGTAACGGTTCAAGCACCGAAAACTACATTGGAAGATATTTTTAAGCAAATTGAAGATGGAGCTATAAAAGAGCTCAACCTTATTATCAAAGCAGATGTTCAAGGGTCTCTAGAACCCATTGTTACATCACTCAATGACTTAAATAAAGGTACGATCAAGATCAATACCCTGCATGCGACTACTGGAAATATTTCGGAAAGCGATATTTTATTAGCTTCCGCATCTAAAGCGGTAGTTATTGGTTTTAATGTAACAGCGGATACTTCTGCTCGCAGGTTAGCCGAAACAGAAGGTGTATCCATACGGCTCTACACCATCATCTATCGGTTAATTGAAGATGTGGAAAAAGCACTCAAAGGAATGCTGGCACCCGAATTTAGAGAAACTGTGATTGGTCAGGCGACCGTCCAGGCAGTATTTAAGATTACTAAAATGGGTAATATCGCCGGGTGTCGGGTAAATACCGGTGAAATCCGCAGAAATTCCCGGATACGGTTGATGAGAAATAGTGAAGTCATTCATGAAGGTGAAGTTGCCTCACTCAAGCACGAAAAAGATGATGTGAAGGAAGTACGCCAGGGATTTGACTGTGGCATTTCGTTGAAAAATTTTTCAGATTATCTGGCTGGTGACATAATGGTTTCTTATACAGTCGAAAAAGTTGGCGCATTAAAGAGCGGTTTGTTGGAGTAAGGATTAATGCCTTCAAAAGTTCGTATTGAAAGAATTGAAGACCGGATAAAACAGGTTTTGAATACACTGATCATCCAAAAAGTAAATGACCAGAGATTATCCGGTGTTTATATAAATGATGTGACTGTAGATCGTGAGCTGGCGTTCGCGGAGATCTATGTTTCTGCCGTGGAAGGCGCAGAACGGTCTGGGGAAGTGCTGGAAGGATTTAAACATGCCAACAGCTTTTTAAGGCATGAATTGGCCAGCCAAATTGACCTGAGAAAATTTCCAAGACTTCGATTTCATTGGGATCCAACACCTGAACATGCTGACCACATTGAAAAAATCCTCGCGAGCATCCGACCCGAATTGAACAAATCAGAGGAAACAAAGAAAAATGCAGAATGATGTTCATAATCAAATTCAAAATAAATTAAATAAAGCAAATCGTGTATTAATTGTTTCCCACGTTCGACCGGATGGTGATGCAATCGGAGCCCTACTTGCAATGGGATTGGGATTGCAGGCAATTGGTAAAAACGTTCAAATGGTATTAACTGATGGTATTCCTTCCAGTTTCAAACAATTGGAAGGAGCTGGTCAGGTCAAACGAAAGCCGGAAGGTGTTTTTGATCTGATCATTGTTGTTGATTGTTCAGATTTCCAAAGAACTGGCTCATCACTGGAAGGATATTCCAGGCCAGATATTAATATTGATCACCATGTGACGAATACTGAATTTGGGACCATTAACTTTATCCAACCAGAAGCTGTTGCTACGTCAGAAATATTAGCAGATTACTTTGAGGCATGGGGTTTGGAAATTACACCAGGTATAGCCAATGCACTCATGGCAGGTATAGTAACTGATACTCTAGGGTTTCGTACTTCCAATATGAGACCAAAAACCATGCGCTTAACAGCAACATTAATGGAAAAAGGTGGAAATCTTCCAGAGCAGTACAAGAACACATTATTAAGGCGTTCATTTACTGCTGCCCAGTATTGGGGCGCTGGTCTATCTTCTCTTGAGCGTCAGGGGAAAATGGTTTGGGGAACTCTTAGCATGGAATCAAGAGAAGCCTGTGGATATCCGGGTAATGATGATGCAGACTTGATCAACATCATCTCTGCTTTAGATGATTTTGACATATCGATGATTTTTGTTGAACAAAAAAATGGGACTGTCAAGGTTAGTTGGCGTTCGGTCCCAGGTTATGATGTATCAAAAATCGCACTTCAATTTGGGGGCGGTGGGCATCCGTCAGCAGCTGGTGCAGATATACCTGGCACATTACACGACATTCAAAAGGAAGTATTAGACAGAACACGAAAACTATTGAATTCCCATCAAGATTTGAATAAGATATTATTATAGATATGTGTATCGATGGAGGGATTGGATAAATGAATAATGACAATCGCTTTGAGCAAAATGTCATTTCGGGGGTCCTGGTGATTGATAAGCCAGTTGGATTGACTTCACATGATGTTGTTCAAGTGATACGTAAGGGAACAAATATTAGACGGGTTGGGCATACAGGTACTTTGGACCCGCGTGCTTCCGGCGTTTTGGTTGTATTGGTTGGTCCAGCTGTACGACTTAGCGAGTATGTATCAGCCTCAGATAAACGTTACCAGGCGATTATGCGTCTTGGGGCGACTACAGATACATATGACGAAGAGGGAAGCGTTATGAGTTCCTCTCCTGTTGAAATTACAGAGGAACAGTTTGATAATGCTTTAAAACAATTTATTGGTGAGATAGAGCAAGTTCCACCCCCATATTCAGCCGTAAAAGTGAATGGGAAAAAAGCTTACGAAATGGCACGTGAAGGTGAAGAAGTTGAATTATCTCCACGGATCATTAACGTTTATAATTTGGAATTATTGGAATGGGCACCTCCCGAAGCTGTTATTGATGTTTATTGCTCTTCAGGAACGTACGTTCGTTCTCTAGCAAATGACCTTGGCAAATCTTTGGGTTGTGGCGCACATCTGGTTGGATTACGCCGGACAAAAAGCGGCAGGTTTACTTTAAGGGATGCTGTTCCCCTCCGTAAATTACGGGATTCATTTGATCAAGGTGATTGGTACCAGTACCTCATTCCGGCAGCTGAAGCCCTATCGGATTGGCCAGCTGTTGAGCTGGATGATCAACAAATGGACGCAATCAGGCACGGGCATAGAATCCCTTCTGCTCCCGGTTCGACCGGTTGGGCTAGAGGTGTCTCACAACAGGGTGAGCTTGTTGCACTTCTACAAAATGACGATGCTACATCAGAATGGCAACCAAAAAAAGTGCTTTTCTCCTAATTTAAAAACAAATTAACAATAGTGGGTTGAAATATTAATGCAGCACTCCACTCAATTAACCGACCTTCATTTAGGAAAAACCTGGCTGACAATCGGCTCTTTTGATGGTGTTCATCAAGGGCACCAGGAATTGATTCGTCAGTTAGTTACCAAAGCCCACGCTAAAGGAGCCCTGTCAGCTGTTTTAACTTTTCATCCACATCCCGCGATTGTCCTGAGGGGGAAAAGTGATCCTTTCTACCTGACCAGTCTTGATGAAAAACTGGAATTAATTGAATCTCTTGGAGTGGATCATTGTATTACCATGGAGTTCAATCTTACAATCGCTTCGTATACAGCCCAATATTTTATTCAATTACTAACCCAACACATGGTTTTAAAAAAGCTAATTGTTGGTCAAGGTTTCGCACTAGGCCGTGGACGTACTGGCGATATTGCCACATTATCACGAATAGGTGAGATGGTAGGATATGAAGTGGATGTGATCGATCCAGTTGAAAAAGAAGGGTTAATTAGTTCGTCAAGTCATATCAGGAAATTAATTTCAGACGGTGAAGTTGATTCAGCAAAAGGATATTTAGGCAGAGAGTATTCCATAACTGGGATTGTTTCTCATGGTGATGGAAGGGGTAGATCGTTAGGTTTTCCAACTGCAAATATTGCCATTCCACAATTAAGGTTACTTCCTAAAGCTGGTGTTTATGCATGTAGGACTATAATCAATGGCAGGTCTTTTCCTTCTGTCGCGAATATTGGATTCAGGCCTACATTCAACCTGCCCGATCCTGCACTCCACCTAGAAGTTCATATTCTCGACTTCGATGAAGATATTTATGGGCAATTAGTAAAAGTGGAATTTATAAAATATCTACGTGGAGAAATAAAGTTTTCATCGATAGACCATTTGGTTGAACAGATACAAAAAGATATCACCACTGCCAGGGAGAGATTAAGGTGACGAACGAAAGACAAATTTATCTTCTTAATCCCAAGGAATTTAGTCCCGAAACTATAGCGGTGGCATTTGCAAAAACATCCCGGTCACCGGAATCTTTTCGGGAAATTGCCCAAGGATTAAATGATGAAAAAAGTGCAGATTTCCACGAAAAATGGGTAGTGGGTTATGGTCACTCTTCTGTCGCAGAGCATGCGGTCTTACACTTAGCCATTGAAAATGTTTCCCGGTTAGCGGTGGAATCGATTGAATCGAATCGACTGGCGTCTTACACCGAAAAATCTACACGTTACCAGAAATGGTCTGCTACAGCTTTTCACACTCCAGATGAAGTAGTTCAAGCCGGATTAATGAGCGAGTACATCGAGATTTGCTCGAACCTTTTCGATGCTTACATTCGATCTTTAGAATTATGTAAAAAGGTTGTTCAACAAAATTGTCCTCGTCTGGAAAATGAGACAGAATCTGCATGGGAACGTAGAATTAGGTCCCAATATGTGGATGTATGCCGTTTCATCCTGCCAGCAGCATCATTGGCGAATTTAGGCATGACTGTTAATGCAAGGGTATTGGAAGGAATGCTCCGGAAGATGCTCTCGAATCCCCTTCAAGAAGTACGGGAGGTCGGGGAACAGATAAAAAATGTTGCGATTCAAGAAATCCCAACACTTATAAAATATGCAGATTTCGTTCCTTACCTTGTTGAAACTCCACAGAAGTTAAAAAAAGATGCTCATACCATGGAAGTGGAATCGAATAATGGGCAAGACTGGTGTCGGTTGATCGACTGGCAAGCGGATGGTGAGGACCGAGTTATTGCTGCCGCGCTGTACCGGGTCTCTGGAGCTCCGTATGAAAATATTTTAAATTTTGTAAAACAATACTCTTTTGAGGAGAAAAACCGGGTGTTGGACCATTTATTAGGAAAAGCCGGTAAATTTGATTCTCCATTAAGGGAGCTGGAGCATATTACATATACGTTCGATATTGTTATGGATCAGGGAGCTTACTTTGAAATTAAACGTCATCGAATGATGACCCAGACACCACAAGAGTTATCTTGCGGTTTGGGTTATGCAGTTCCCTCGATGTTAAAGACTGCTGGTTTTTTTGATGAATATTGTGAATTGATGGGCGGTCTGGAAAAAAAATATCACAAATTTGAAGCAATAATCTCAAATGCAGCTGCTTACATTGTCCCAAATGGTTTCAACAGGCGAGTATTAATGACATTAAATTTCAGAGAAGCCTACCAATTATGTGCTTTACGCAGTGCTCCCAATGCGCACTTCTCAGCGAGAAGGGTTGCACAGAGAATGGCTGATGAGATTCGCTCAGTCCATCCTTCACTTGGAAATTATATAAAAGTAAATTCGGGCGAATCGTGGAAAAGTGTCGAGCAGGACAATTTCATTATTGTCTAGTTCGTAATTGAAATTATTAATTCTGACCTGCAAGTAATGTGAAGTAAAAGGTTGATCCCTGGTTATAGGTACTTTCAAACCATATACTTCCATTCATCAATTCCACTAATCTCTTGGAAATGTATAATCCCAAACCTGTTCCAGGAATGTCCTGTCTCTGAGCGTCTTCAGCTCGAAAATATCTTTGAAATATCCAAGCTTTATCTTCTTCTTTGATACCCGATCCTGTATCTTCAATTGCGATTTGGATAAAAAATTTTCCATCTTTTGTGACTTTTGTAACAATCACATCGATTTTTCCACCGGGGTGGGTGTATTTCGCTGCGTTCCCGATTAGATTTACGAGGATTTGGCCCGTTCTTTTTCTATCTGCATATACAGGTGGAATATCTGCATCAATGTCAACATTAAATTGTAAATTCTTCTCATCAAACTTTGGACGTAAGAATTTGGTTAGTTCATCGATACAGGAGGGAACTGAAAAAGATGTCATATCAAGTTTAAGCCGGTTTGAGTCAACTAAAGACATGTCCGAAAGGTCAGTGATCAAGTCGCTCATTCGGGTAATATTTGCCTGAATTGTAGCTAAGAATTGTCGTTGTTGTGAATTTAAATCTCCCACAGCGTTACTCATTAATAGTTCAGTATATCCTCGTATCGAGGATAAAGGATTTTTTAATTCGTGCGCCACCATAGATAAAATCTCACTGGAATGTTGAGAATTTTCTCCAGCAGGTGATGAGTTGTTTTCACCTAACTTGTTTAATGAAGATCGATTCTTATCAACTGTATTGGACATTATTTAATGTTTTATCATCGAATAAGATATAAAGCAAATAAAAGATGAAATCTATCAGAGTATAATCATTTTTAATCACACCAATAATTTGAACACTGCGGAGATAAACTGTTGAAAGAACCGAAATTGGTCGTTGAACTAGTACCTCGTTCATGCTTTTTTTCCAACCTAAGATCCAACCTTAGTAAAAAGGATTGGGAGAAATTGCGGCAGTATACAATTGAAAATGCACAAAAACAATGTGAAATTTGTTCATCAGATGGTAGAGGATCATCCTTGGAATGTCACGAAATTTGGCAATATGACGATGCTATTAATACTCAGAAACTCATTGGATTGGTGGCATTATGCAAAGCTTGCCATCGTTCCAAGCACATGGCACTCGCCCGACACAAAGGTTGGGAATTTATCGCAGAAGAACATTTAATGCGAATTAATGGGTGGGAAAGAACAACGATGGATCTCTACCTTGAAGAAGCTTTTCGGATTTTCGAACTACGCAGCGAAAGAAATTGGAATCTGGATATTTCGTGGCTTGAAAATTTTGATGTAGTCATCCCAGATATTTTGGATAGGATTTAGGTCTACAAATAACCATGTGCAAAGGATTATTTAATGGAAAGCAAAATGAAAATTTCTGTCATTGGATTAGGTGGTATCGCAAAAAAGACGTATCTACCCATATTAGCTGCTGATGATGCCCTGGAGGTACAACTTTTTTCAAGATCCCAATCCTCAATTCAAAAAGCACAAGCGATTTGGAAGATAGAAAAATCAGCGGAGGATTTATCCGGGGTGATTAAATGGAAACCGGATGCAGCTTTTGTTCTCACCAATTCTGCATCGCATTATGAGATTGTAAAAAAGCTTTTAGCAAATGATATTGATGTATTTGTTGAAAAACCTGCTACTTTGCATGTTGATCAGACTATTGAATTAGCAGAATTGGCCAAGAGTAATAACAAGATTTGCATGGTTGGTTTTAATCGCCGGTATACTCCAATCCATCAGCGGGGAAAAGAATACTGGGGCAGCCGTAAAATAGAATTGGCAGAATTCACAAAATTACGAACAAAACCATTTCATGATGATATTCGAAGTCACATATATGATGACACCATCCATTTATTGGATACTATGAGATATTTTTGTGGTGAAGTTTATTTAGCTCACAAAGAGATTCGCATAGATGAACACCTGGTTACCTGTACAGGGATGTTTACTCTTGAAAAGGGTGGTGTTGCTTTGATAAAAAACTGCATGCGTAGTGGCGAGTGGAGGGAAAACTATATCCTTTCGGGAGATGGATTTACAATGGAAATTGACTCATTTTCGAAGTTAACCACCTTTCAGGGAGATGAACAGCGCAGTTGGATGGAAAACTATCCGGGTGGTAGTGAGATCTTAGCTGGAAGAGGTTTTGTCGGAGAGATTGATCATTTCATGAACTGTATAAGGACCCGCCAAAATCCTCTAACAGACTTCGCAGATTCAGTTAAAACCCAGAGATTGGTTGAATCATTAACCGATGATTGATATTAAGCTGTTAATCCATGAAGCGGTATTTTAATAATGCCCAAACCGCAAAGAACGCATCGCTCATATGAATTTTTTTCCCCTGAGAGTAGTCTCTCGGATTGAATTCAATTGGCACTTCATAAATACGAATTTTGCGCTTGAGAACTTTTGCAGTAAATTCAGGCTCAAAGTCAAATCGTTTGGAATGGAGGGGAATATCTTTTATTACCTCACGTTTAAAAACTTTGTATCCTGTTTCCATGTCACTGAGGATATTGTTATAAAGGATATTTGTCATAAAAGTGAGTAGTTTGTTTGCAACCATGTTCCAATATAGAATAGGGCGGCGGGCGCCTCCCAGGAAACGTGATCCATATACAATATCCGCAATCCCTTCCTGAATTGGCCGCAAAAGGTGAGGATATTCTCGCGGATCATATTCCAAATCTGCGTCCTGGATGATGATGACGTCTTTTGTTGCTGCTTTTATACCTGTCACAACTGCAGCACCTTTTCCCTGGTTCACAGGATGAAGAATGACTCGAATCTGTCCGGTCTTTTCTATTTCAACAAGCTTTTCCCGGGTTCCATCTTTTGAACCATCGTCTACTACGACGATCTCATCCACTAAATTTGTTGCCTTTACCCTGCGGATAATTTCTTCGATTGTTTGTATTTCGTTATAAACAGGAATTACGACAGAGATTTGCATATTTGGATTATATGCAACCATTCCTAATAGAGCAAGTACTTGAACCTAATGAATAAATTGTCGAGATAGTATTTGGTTAGAAATCTCTGACGTGCTATAATTTGTTGGGGAAAGTAATATTATTCGGTCCCAAAGATATTCTTATTGGAGGTTAATAGAATGAGTCCGGTAGATAAACATCAACCTGATCCCAAAACTGCAACTGCTGCGGCAAATATGCCTTTTTTCCCGCCGCCCATTACCCGTATTGAAGACACAGGTCTCTCGCCGCTTTGGCTTCAAGACCTCATTCTTAAAGTATTTTATTATCAGGGATATCTTACCGGTTTCAAATTAGCTGAAGAAATTGCTTTACCATATGTCGGAGTCGTAGATCTGTTATTGGAAGTACTGAAAAGGGAGAAGCTGGTTGAGGTCAAAACCTCTCAAGCTGGTTTGGGTGAAGGGGCGTATCAATGGGCTATAACCGGATTAGGAATTGCCAGAGCGAGAGAAGCGCTCGAAAGAAGCCAATATGCGGGACCTGCCCCTATCCCCATAAGTATTTATAACGAATCACAACGGAAACAAAGCCGCGGACGCGTATTGGTGAATGAGAAGATCATGCGGCAAATATTAAGCAGCTTAATTCTTTCAGAAAAGACTTTTAAACGGATAGGTCCTGCACTTAATTCAGGAACTTCCATTTTCCTTTATGGCCCTCCTGGGAATGGAAAGACAACCATAGCCAGAGCCATCGGAAACCAGGTACTTACACAGAATATATATATTCCTTATTCCATTTACATCGATGGACAGGTTGTTAAACTCTATGATTCCGTAAATCATCAAATCGCTCCTGATGAAGAGGTGACGTATTCTGGAACAGGTACCTTACGGGGTGTTCGCCGTGATCCACGTTGGGTAAAAATTCGCAGACCGTTTATCGTGGTTGGCGGTGAACTAAGCCTGGCTGGTCTCGACCTGGTTTTTGACGATGTCCATAAATACTATGAGGCACCATTCCAGGTAAAGGCAAATGGCGGTATCTTCCTTATAGATGACTTTGGTAGACAACAGGTTAGGCCACGCGACTTACTCAATCGTTGGATTGTACCGTTGGAAAATCGTATTGATTTTCTCACTCTGCATACTGGAAGAAAAATTGAGGTTCCTTTTGATGTTTTAGTTGTCTTCTCAACAAACCTACCTCCAAAAGATCTTGTTGATGAGGCATTCTTGAGACGACTGCGCCATAAAATTGAGATTGGTGATCCTTCATTCGACGATTACAGGGAAATCTTTAAACGGGTTGCTGCAGATAAAAAAGTTATCTATAACGATCAGGCGCTTGCTCATTTGCTGCAGGAATGGTATATCAAGAAAGACCGAAAATTACGCGCATCTCATCCGCGTGATCTATGCGATCAGATCGTTGATATTTCCAAATATGAGGGTATCGAATCTGCAATGACCAATGATCTAATTGACCGGGCAGCAGAATCCTATTTTGTAGACTTATAAAGGTGAAGAAATGCAGCAACCATTAATATATGCTCACCGTGGAGCTTCTGCTCATGCGCCTGAAAATACCATCTCTGCGTTCCTTTTAGCCATTGAACATGGGGCAGATGGAATCGAATTTGATGTTAAAGTAACCCGCGACGGTAGAGTGATCGTATTACACGATCAAACTCTGCAAAGAACTACGACAGGATCGGGGGATTTTAAAAACTTCACTTATGATGAACTCAGAAAGTTGGATGCAGGCTCAAAATTCTCAACAAAATACAGTAATGAGAAGTTGCCGACTCTTGAAGAAGTATTCGAAGCCGTCGGGAATCGGATAGGTATAAATATTGAATTGACCAATTACGCCACTCCGGGAGATGACCTTATTGAAAAGGTAGCCATTATTTTAGCATCGACAAAGGATACATCAAGGGTGATGTTTTCGTCATTCAACTGGGGTAACCTTAAGAAAGCAAGTAAGTTATGTCCAGGAATTCATTGCGGAATATTAGCTTTACCTGGCATAGCTGGTTGGCTCAGTCGATCATATTTCACCCGAAATGTTCCTCATGAAGCTGTCCATCCCTACTTTACTGATGTTTCAAAAAACTCAGTAAAAAATTGGCATCACCAAGGTTTAAAGGTGAATATTTGGACAGTTAATGATCCCAATGAGATGCTTCGATTAAAGGATATAGGGGTGGACATGATCATGACAGATGACCCTGCATTGGCAAAATCAACGATTCAACGTTCTTAATAATAGCCTGAATTGAAGTTTGGAAATGATAATTCCTAAATGTAAATTTACCCCGTGTAGATTTTAATAATGGCAGATGTATAACTGGTGGATAATCAATCGAAATGCATAAATTGAACAATAATTTGGATGATTAATACTGCCAAGTAAAAGTTCTAATAAAACTTCAGCAAAATATTGAAATAATCATGGGGATAAAAATGAATTTGCTGGGGCATGACGAGCAATTAGTCTCAATGGTAAAATAAGACCATTGTTATTCATAAATGTTTATGGCGGAATCATCGCCAGGAAAACACATCATAGTAAAAATTGAAGTATTTATAACCATGAGTGATATTATCCACAAATTCCAAATACCAGTACTTAGACTCATTATGAGTATTCTGATATTTGGATTCTTGATCTCTCCTATTCAAACAATTAATGCGAAGACAGGTAATCAAGATAATCTTCCTTTAAACAATGCACAAAAAATGTTGACAGAGCTGAGCCCAAAAGAAAAAGTTGGTCAACTTTTATTGGTGACGTTTAATGGAATTGATACTACAGAACAATCACAAATCAACTCACTTATTTCCAAGCATTATATTGGTGGAGTAGTTTTACAACGAAAAAATGATAATTTTGTTGGTGGGAATTCCACAGTTCAATCAGCTTATGATCTAATTTCCAGCCTGCAATCCATTAAATGGCAGAGCACTCAATCGACTGGAAACCCGAAAGATGGTAGTTCTGATTTACCCGTTTATATACCTTTATTTATCGGTGCCTCACAGGAAGGTGATGGTCCCCCGAATTCTCAAATTATCTCCGGCTTTACTCAGATTCCAAATGAAATGACCATTGGAGCTACTTGGAATCCCGAGTTTGCGGAACAGAACGGGGAAATTCTTGGTAACGAGTTAAGTAATATTGGGATCAATCTATTACTTGGACCATCTCTGGATGTGCTTGAACTTCCCCTACAAGAAGGTGGGGAAGATTTGGGAACACGCACTTTTGGGGGCGACCCTTATTGGGTAGGCGAAATGGGAAAGGCTTTTATCCGGGGAGTACATCAGGGTAGCGAAAACAAGGTGGCGGTAATGGCGAAACACTTCCCCGGTCGGGGCGGTTCGGATCGCCCGACGGAAGAAGAAGTTGCCACAGTTCGAAAATCACTTGAGCAATTAAAACAGATCGAATTAGCTCCTTTTTTTGCAGTAACAGGTACTACAGATGATCCAATGGCAATTACTGATGGGTTACTCGTATCGCATATCCGCTACCAGGGTTTCCAGGGAAATATACGTGTCACCACCCGACCCGTCAGTTTCGATCCAGCAGCATTAACTCAGATTCTCAGTTTGCCACAATTTTCAAGTTGGCGAGATTCGGGGGGTCTAATTATCAGCGATGACTTGGGAAGTACAGCAGTACGAAAATTTAATGACCCCACAATGCTCAGCTTTGATTCACGCCAAACTGCCCGTAATGCCCTTTTAGCAGGGAATGACATCCTCTATGTTGATGGTTTTACAGACAGCAGTGATAAAGATACATATTCATCGATCATACGCACTTTGGATTACTTTACCCAAAAATATAGCGAAGATCCTACTTTTGCTCAACGTGTAGATGCATCAGTACTGAGAATACTTACACTCAAATATAAACTTTACCCGAATTTTAACATAAATTCAGTTGTACCTCCAGAATCAGGATTGATTGGCACAGGACCAGAAAACCAGGCGATCCTGGACACTTCACAATCTTCAGCTGCTTTGATCAATCCATCTGTTCTCGAACTTCCCAATGTCCTACCTGATCCACCCAGTTATCAAGAACGAATTATTTTCTTAATGGACTCGACTGATTATCAACAATGCAGTACATGTGAATATCAAACTTCGCTTGCAGCAGACTCTTTGAAGAATGGGGTGATAAGGCTTTATGGACCAACCGCCGGAAGCCAGGTGAATCAGCTTAGGCTTTCAGGGTATTCTTTTAAAAGTGTAGATGAGTGGCTTAAAGGGATAGAACCCCCTGTTAATTTCGAATCAGATTTCAGACAAGCGAATTGGGTGGTTGTTGGTCTTCAAAATATTGATGTAAACAGACCTTATTCACTTGCGTTCAAACATCTTCTCACAGAACGTTCTGAATTATTAAGGAATAAAAAGGTAGTTGTTTTCGCATTCAATGCTCCATATTATCTTGATGCCACCGATCTATCAAAAGTGACCGCATATTATGCGCTTTACTCAAAATCTCAACCGTTTATTGATTTGGCTGCGCGGATATTATTCCAGGAGGTTTCTCCACAAGGAGCATCTCCAGTCTCTATTCCAGGTGTTGGTTATGATTTGATCAATGCCACTATGCCCGACCCAAATCAAGTGATCCCGCTCGTAGTCGATCTACCGGTTCAAATTGAGAATACTCCGGATGCAGATAGTACTCCAGAATCATTACCAATACAAAAATTTAAACTGGGAGATACAATTCCAATACGAACAGGAGTGATATTTGACCACAACCAGCACCCTGTCCCTGACGGAACGTTGGTCAGATTCATTATTAGAACTGAGGCTGATCCTGGAACTACTCAACAAATTGAGGCAACGACGATTGGTGGGATTGCAAGAGCTTCATATAGGATTCCCACAAATGGATTTATAGAAATTCGGGTGACCAGTGAACCAGCGTTGGTTTCAGAATTTCTTCAGCTGGATATCCCTCTTGGTGAAGGAGCAGGTGTAACCGCGGTTGCGCCTACCCCCATCCCAAGTTCAACTCCGATTCCCAGTGTTACTCCCGTCATAACCCAGACCGCAACTCTTGATACATTTGCTGGAAACACAGGACAGCCTTCATTTTGGGAATGGTTGTTGGTTGTTCTAATCATCGGTATCGCTGGGTCATTGGTGTACACACTGGGGAAAAGAATCCACTCAATCCGTTGGGGTGTTCGTTGGGCATTTTGTTCCATTATTGGGGGACTAACAAGTTATATATACCTAACTGGCAGGATGCCCGGTGGCGAAGCTTGGTTAAAATTAACTGGTACGACAGGATTACTCATCGTTGTTATTTTGTGTATGAGTTTGGGATTTGCTGTAGGAATTTTATGGCATACTGTAACAGGACGGCCTGGTAATTAATGATTAAGCAGAGTTACTAACAAACTGATTCCTACCATTGCAATTGTAGCAAAAAATAGAAATTTTTCCGGTTTTGTTTTCAAAAAATCCTGAAACTTTACCAGAGGTTGTGTATGATGAGTTCTGGTGGAAGGGATGTAGTCACCCAATAACGATTGGCGGAATTCCTCAACCGATTGAGGACGTTCGTTGGGGTGCAGGCCCATTGCCCATAAAATGGCGCGCTCAGTCCGTAAACTGATACTTGGATTAATCTGGCGAGGAAGCACCATGCTTTCAGGGTGGAGAAAACGCTCACGCGCGTCCATAGGTTGTTGATTGGTAAGAATATGATACAGCGTTGCGCCAAATGAGTAAATGTCAGATCTGGTATCTGTGTGGCCGCTGTCACCACCATACTGTTCCAACGGGGTATACAGAGCTGTACCCCGTCCTTGTAAAATTGTAATGGTCACCTCGCCGGGTGATGCTAATTTAACCAATCCAAAATCAACCAGTTTAAGGAAATTGGATGGTGTAATTTTTAGATTTCCGGGTTTAATATCCCGGTGCAGGATCGGCGGGTCTTGTCCATGCAAGTAGCTTAAAGCGTCTGCAAGTTGGCTTCCCCATTCTATAACGTCTTTTTCAGGTAAAAATGTCTCAGCTTTCCGGGCTTCCACCATCATAGTGCGCAAATCTTTACCCGGGACATAATCCATTACCAGATAGTCGCATGGACCAATAGAAAAATAATCTGATACTTTTGGTAAGTTGGGATGATCCAGGCGAGCCAAAACAGTAGCTTCACGTAGGAATTGGTCACGAGCCTGTCGAATTAGCTCTTCAGGCAATGTTTTATCGTGTTCAACTTCCTTTACAGCACATTGACGGCCTTCAAGGCGCAGATCATCTGCCAGGTAGATGCTTCCCATCCCTCCCTGTCCGATGATCCGGCAAATTTTATACCTGGCGTGTAAGACCTCCCCCGCTTTAAGTGAGACCGGCATTGGACCTTCCAGTATCTACCATAAATGATATTGATCATTAATATCGGCGTCGATCAATATTGCCTTTATGGTAATTTCTGTTATATTATACCTTATTAGATAATTGGATTGCGTTGTTACTATGATCGAGGTGAGCTAATGGTTGACAGGGGTGAAGAAATACCGGTTCTGATCGGTCAGAGTGGACCGGTCAATGGTCAACGTTGGGCAATCACGAAAACAATGGTAATTGGCAGGGATGTATCTTGCGATATTGTTATTCCAGACCGTCAAATATCAAGATTCCATGCTAATTTAATGCCGGCTGCCAATGGAACCATTTTAGAAGACCTTGGAAGTAAAAATGGCACATATTGCAATGGCCAAAAAGTTGAAACCTCGGTCATGTTAGCAGACGGAGATCTTGTTCAGATGGCTCTGGTACAACACTTTGTATTTCTGAGTTCTGAATCAACTTTGCCGCTGGATGCAAGTCAACTACCTGTAAGTCAAAAAAGGACTGGCAAGCTGCACTTTGATAATCGTTCCAGGCGTGTGTGGATCGGGCAAAACGAAGTTATACCACCACTTTCTGCATCACAACTACGATTACTGCAACTGCTTTACGAACAAGAGGGAGCGGTCGTTTCCAGGGATGAACTGATCGCTAAAGTTTGGGGGGAAGATGAAGCTGTGGGAGTTTCAGACCAGGCATTCGATGCACTCGTTCGAAGATTACGCCAAAGATTATCCAGCATTGATGCTGAGCATAACTACATCACCACGCTGCGGGGATATGGCGTAAAATTCGAAAATAATCCCGAATAATTTTCTATCACCATGAACTGTTTCAAAGATTAATGATGGGGAATGGTATATGATCTTATTTTGATTTATTGTTCGGGTGTTGCCTTAGATCTTTATTCCCTCAATTTTCCATCATGCTAGAAATATTTACATTCACCATTTATAGGATTAATGCCTTCTTTATGGGAATCCTTTACCAGACCAATTACAACATTAAATAGAAGAATACTAATCGTATAATTTTTCCATTGTGATTTTAATGTGGAAGATTATTTCGGTCTATTAATCAAATTTTATAAATGGTATGTTCGAGGGATATCAATGGATTTGGTTAGAGTTGCCCCATTAATGATCATGGCACTCGCTGCGATAATTTCCTTAAGTATCGCGAGTTACTCCTATTTAAAGCGTACATCATCAAATAGAATAATTTTTGTATTGCTCATGTTAGCTACTGCAGAATGGGCATTGTCTTCTCTTGCTGAATTCTCAGTTGTAGATATTCAGGCGAAAATATTTTGGTCGAAAGTGGCATATTTCGGAATCGCAACGGTCCCTGCATTGTGGTTCCTTTTTTGTGGAGAATATACTCAGCGTACATTTTGGGTTGATTCAAAGAGAAAGTTACTACTCTTCATCATTCCTTTTTTAATAGTATGTTTGGTAATGACGAATGAAATGCATGGATTAGTTTGGCCAAATATCACACCAATATCAGGGGAAGTAGGTGCGCGGCTAATATATGATCATGGAATTGGTTTCTGGATCCATGCGATATATTCATATTTATTGTTGATTATGGGCGCTGTTTATTTGATTCTTTTTGCAATGAAGTCCTCAGGTTTATATAAAAAACAAATCGCAATTATGATTGGAAGTGCTTTTATACCCTGGCTTGGAAATGCACTTTATCTATTCAAACTTAATCCATGGCCGGAGCTTGACCTGACTCCCTTAGCTTTTTCATTTACTGGTTTGATGGCTCTTTGGGCCATGTCCTCATATGGAATGTTTGATCTCGCCCCAATTGCTCGAGATGCACTGATCGAAAGAATTAATGACGGAATACTCGTTGTCAGCAATGACAATATTCTGATTGATATCAATCCAGCGGCTTGCGAAATGCTAAGATGTATATCTTCCAAGGTTGTCAATAAACCATTAATCAACATATTAACAGGATTGGAAAAATATTTTAACGAATTCAAAGATAAGATTAACTTTGATGAAGAATTAGCCTTGGCTGATCAAACTTGGATACGATTACGAATATCACCATTGTTCAACAGAAAAAATGAAATTCATGGAAAACTAATTGAATTACAAAATATAACCAAACGTAAATTGGTTGAAGCGGAATTGGGGACACAACGAGATTTTTTTTCCCAGGCAATGAGTACTTTGGCGAATGGAGTTGCAGTAACGGATATTAATGACGATCTGGAATACATAAATTCAGCTTTTTCAAAGATGATCGGATATTTGCCAGTTGAAATAGAAAATAGAAAGTTGATTTCTTTTATTTCCCCAAAAGATCATCGAAATTTTAAAAAATCAAAATATTTTCCCACCCAAACGAAGGTAAATAAAATTGAATTAGATATCATCGGGAAGAACAACCAATTAACACCGGTGCTTATGACACTGGTTCCTAAAACAAATATGGGGTCAGTTAGTGGAACAATCATTTCAATCACAGATATGAGTGAACAAAAGCGGATAGAGGAAAACCTAAAATACCGGGAGAAATTTGAAAATGAGTTAGTTCAGCTTTCCACAAGATTTGTAAATCTATCCAATTCCGAAACGGACATTGCTTTTGATGAAGCATTGGAAAAAATCGGTGATTTTTGTAAAGTCGATCGCTCGTATACATTCAATATTCAAAAGAATGGTGAGTTTATGAGCAATACCCACGAATGGTGCAGATCTGGAATATCTCCTGAAATTAAGAATCTTCAGAATATTCCTTGTACTGTTTTACCTATGTGGATGAATTACCTAAAACAATTCAAAAATATCTATATTCCGGATGTAGGCAAATTATCAGATGATTGGAAAACTGAGCGTGATATTTTAGAACCACAAGGAATAAAATCATTAGTTGTAGTTCCTATGGTTTACATCAATGCTTTGATTGGATTTGTTGGTTTTGATTCTGTAAATGAATATAGGTCTTGGAAAGAAGAAGAAATCCATTTGTTACGAATTATGGGGGACATCTTTGCCAGGGCAATAAAGAGCAAGGAAGCTGAACAAGCATTGTTAGATTCCAACCAGCAATTACAGGAATCAATTGAAGTAGCTAACCAAATGGCAGTTCTTGCGGAAGTTGGAAGTCAAGCCAAAGGACAATTCCTGGCGAATATGAGTCACGAAATTAGAACTCCAATGAATGGAGTGATTGGAATGACCGGATTGCTGCTTAATACTCATCTGTCTGTAGAGCAGCGGCGATTCACCAACAATATCATGGTAAGCGCTGAATCATTATTGGCAATCATTAACGATATTTTGGATTTCTCCAAAATTGAAGCAGGTAAATTTAGTATTCGATATCATGAATTCTACCTTTCCAACCTGCTTGAAGGAATTGGGAATATGTTTTCGTATCGGGCACAAGAAAAAGGTCTTGAATTGATTTTCAAGACTGATCCGAATATCCCTAACTGTTTAATTGGTGATGGGGATCGGTTAAAACAGATACTCACCAATTTAATAGGTAATGCTATAAAATTTACCAATTCCGGGGAAGTCACTTTAAATATTCAGATCATTAATACATTTGAAAAATCTATTCTTTTACGTTTTGAAAGCATTGATACTGGCATTGGTATAGCTAAAGATCAAATGCATGAATTGTTCCAACCCTTCACTCAACTTGATTCCTCATCAACAAAAACCTTTGGAGGGACAGGTTTGGGATTATCGATATCAAAAAAACTAATTGAAATTTTAGGCGGAGAGATTGGTGTAGAAAGTGAATTCGGAATGGGATCCACCTTCTGGTTTACTATGAATCTGAGTCAACCTGATTTTTATCAGGATGATATTATCCAGACTGAAGAGAATCTTGAAAAATTGAAGGTCTTGGTTATTGACGATAATAATTCTCAATTGGCTAATGTTACGAAGTTACTAGAGGAGTTTGGTATTAACTGTACCGGTTTTTCTAATCCCGGTTACTTATTAAGTAACATACAGCAAAATGAAATACTCCTGGACCAATATGACATTTTATTCCTTGATTATCACATGCCTGTCATTAATGGCCTGGAGTTAGCAAAAGTATTCACCCAAAAATACCCTTCCTATCCGTGGCGGATAATCCTAATGATCAATGGTGGAGATACAATTGACAACTCTATTCTTGACGAAGCTGGTATATACTCGGTTATTTATAAACCAATAATTCGGAAGAATATTTACCAGAACCTTCTATCAATCAGGGAAGACACACCAGAAAATACTAATTCCGCCTTTGGAAATAACCAACCTGGGTTACAAGAAAATAATCCTGAATTAATGGGTCAGCAAGAAACTTGGATCCTGCTTGCAGAAGATAATATTATTAATCAAGAAGTTGCAAAAACAATACTACAGAAAAAAGGATTTTCAGTTGAAACAGTATGTAATGGATTGGAAGTCATTGATGCAATTAAGTACAAATCATTTTCCCTCATTCTTATGGATCTGCAGATGCCAGGAATGGATGGGTTAGAAGCCACAAGTATTATCCGTTCCGATGCAAGTAATTTTTATAATAGAAATATCCCGATTATTGCAATGACAGCCAACGCTATGCGCGGAGATGAGGAAAAATGCATATTAGCGGGTATGAATGATTACATTTCCAAGCCGTTTGACCCTAATGAATTAATTGATAAAGTACATTATTGGTCAAGGTTTCCAAGGAGTACTTCACCAGGAAATGATCTAAAACCAATAGTTCAAGCAACAATCGAAATGGATGAGCAAGTTGGTCCAAACAAATACTTTGTTCAAGAAAACATTGAACAAAGTATTCAACCCCCAATAATTCAGCTTGATAAGTTAGTCGATCGATTAATGGGAGATAAAGACCTTGCCTATCAAATGTTACAAAAAGCGTGTGACAATTTGATCATTGAACTTTCCAGTTTGGAAAAAATAATACTTGATCACGATGCAGAATCGCTCATGAAAATCTCTCATAAAATGAAAGGCAGCTTTAGTAATCTATCTGTGGAAAGTCTGCGGAAGGGATTTGAAGACCTGGAAATCGCAGGAAAGGATTCTGATTGGAACAGTATCCTTGATCTTTATAAACTATTATTGGTCGATACAAATAACTTCACTGCAGAAGTTGATCATATCATTTACGAGACGGTTAATGAAAAGAATTCGTAAGGCGAGAAAAAATGAAAATTTTGGTTGTTGATGATGATGAGATGGCATTAATTGTTGCAAAAAAAGTCCTCCAATCGGATGGTCATGAAGTATTCCTTGCGGATGACGGGGAATCTGCTTTAAGCCAACTTGTAAAGAATGGGACTCAGGCGATAATTTCCGATTGGAATATGCCCAATATGAATGGGGTTGAACTGTGCAGACGTATAAAAGATAATTCCGGTTTTGGATTCATTTACTTTATTATTGTTACATCTCGAAACAGCAAGGATGATTTGATCGAAGGGTTGTCTGCTGGTGCAAATGATTTCATTTCCAAACCATTTGAACCAGTTGAACTACTGCTCCGCATTCGTAACGCTGAAAAGATCATGGCAATGGAAACAACCTCATTAACATTATTTAGTCTGGCAAAACTTGCAGAATCGAAGGATACAGATACTGGGCACCACCTGGAACGAATTCGCGAATATTCACGGGCCCTTGCAGATGAGATGATGACTGATCAGGATTTACGAACAAAAATGCATCCAAAATTCTCTGAAATGCTTTACGAAACCAGCCCATTGCATGATATTGGAAAAGTTGGAATACCTGATACTGTATTATTAAAGCCTGCCAGTTTAAGCGACGAAGAATGGATAGTAATGAAAAGTCATACAGAAATTGGTGCAAACACACTAGGAGAAGTTGTGGAAAAATTCCCGAATGCGGATTTCATGAAAATCGCAAAAGATATTGCGTGGAGTCACCATGAGCGATGGGATGGAAACGGTTATCCACGTGGCTTAGCAGGTGAAGATATACCCCTGGCAGCAAGAATGGTAGCCCTGGCTGATGTTTATGATGCGCTAACAATGAAGAGAGTCTATAAGTCCGCTATGCCTCATGATATTGCAAAAGGAATTATTGTCAATGAAAGCGGAAGTCACTTTGACCCAAAGATCGTGGATGCCTTTCTAGCTATCGAAACAAAGTTTATCGAAATTAGAAAACAATTCTCTGAATAGAAATTATCATTTAGAAATAATAGTTTATTTGCCGCATTATTAGACATCCAAATTTCGAACATCATGCGCATGAGTGGTGATGAAACGAGTACGCGGGGGTACGGCTTCACCCATCAGCATGTCAAACGTTCGATCGGCTTCTGCAGCGTCGTCTATGCCAACGATGAGCATGGTGCGGTTTTCTGGGTTCATAGTAGTTTCCCATAATTGAGTGGGATTCATTTCGCCCAGACCTTTATAGCGCTGTAAATTTGCTTTTTCTGCTGGAATACCTAATTCTTTTAATACTTTATCCTTTTCATTGTCATTGTATGCATAGCGGACCTTGTCTTTATGGCTCATACGGTACAAGGGCGGTTGAGCGATGAATAAATGTCCTTCATCAATAATGCTCTGCATATAACGGAAGAAAAATGTGAGCAATAAAGTACGGATATGACTGCCATCAACATCAGCATCGGTCATGATTACGATTTTGCCATACCGTAAACCTGATATGTCAAACCCGTCACCTATTCCAGTTCCAAGTGCTGAAATCAAAGCCCGGACTTCGTTATTCCCAAGTATCTTATCCAACCTGGCGCGTTCTGTGTTAAGGATCTTACCTCGTAAGGGGAGAATCGCTTGAAAGTGGCGGTCGCGTCCCTGTTTGGCAGAACCACCAGCACTGTCTCCCTCAACAATATATAGTTCTGTTTTAGTTGGGTCACGATCAGAACAATCGGCCAGTTTACCTGGCAGAGTCATACTTTCAAGTGCGGATTTGCGAATGACCAAATCCCTGGCCTTACGGGCAGCATCACGAGCACGGGCAGATGTAAGGCATTTTTGAATGATCGCCCTGGCAGCCTGCGGATTTTCTTCCAGAAATCGCGCAAAGCCTTCACCTACAACCTGGGTGACATACGTTTGAGCTTCAGGATTCATCAATTTGACTTTAGTCTGGCTTTCAAATTGTGGATCAGGATGTTTGATACTCACGATCGCTGTCATTCCTTCGCGGGTATCATCACCTGTGAAGTTGGGATCGGATTCCTTGAGCAACCCGGAACGGTGTCCGTAATCATTGATCACACGGGTGGTAGCTGTTCGCAGACCGGTAAGGTGAGAACCGCCATCAATGGTATTGATCGTATTTGCAAAGGAATATACAGATTCGGAATAGGAATCTGTATATTGAATGGCGGCTTCAATATTGACTCCATCAACCTCTTTTTCAATATAGAAAACCGGATGTAGTTGTTCCCGGTTGCGATTCAGGTAACGCACAAACGAATTTATACCACCTTCAAAGTGGAAGGTCATTTCTTTCTGAGTGCGTTCATCCATCAGGTGAATGGTAACACCCCGTGTGACGAAAGACATTTCCCGGAAACGCTGGATTAATGTATCAAAGCGGAAGTCAAGCTCAGGATCTTTAAAAATTTGCGGATCAAACTTGAATGTTGTCTTGCTGCCTGTTTTATTTGGATCGCATTTTCCAATAACTTTCACGGGTTCCTGGGGTATTCCACGTATATATCTTTGAAAGTGAACCTGTCCTCCCCGCCGAATTTCCACCTCACACCATTCGGATAGGGCATTTACCGCAGAGACACCAACACCATGAAGTCCACCAGATACTTTATAGCTTCCACCACCGAATTTACCACCAGCATGAAGGATGGTCATTACTACTTCAAGGGCTGACTTCTTTTTCTCAGGGTGGATATCCACAGGGATACCACGGCCATTATCTTCCACAGTCACGCTGCTGTCAGCATTGATGGTAATCTCGATTCGGTCACAATATCCGCCCAGGGCTTCATCTATTGAATTGTCGACGACCTCATATACCAGATGGTGTAGGGCTTTTAGATCTGTTCCACCGACATACATGCCAGGCCTACGTCGAACGGCCTCGAGTCCTTCCAATACCTGGATCTCTTTTGCACCATACGAACTGATAGTTGATGAATCGTTCATTAATTCTCCCGTTAATTTACTTTCGGAAACTCTGAAGCGTTTGCTGGAGAGAGGTTATTTTTCGTAATGATGGATTGAATCCATTTGATTCCATCACGATAGTATACAAAAATTGCGGCTGTGAGGCTGGTGTTTACCAAGGCATGACCAGCTATTCCGATCAAAGAAAACCATGAATTTTCTTTGGGTATTTGCCAAAGAAGATCCAATCCTTGAGCGATGATGATCACCGCGATAAAGAATAGTCCTGAAGATGGCAAGGCGAATCTCACCATTCGGATACTTGAAAGGAGAGCTTTTAAAACAGGTTGATGCTGCATAAAAATGACTTGGGGCGTATATAACATTGGTGTAATGACCCAAATCAGGATCAACCCACCAGCGAATAAAGCAATCTGCCCAAGAATAGGTGAAATCAGAGATAAAAATGAAACCAGCATTAAAGTTGGAAATATAATAATGACGATGAAAATCACACAAATAATTGTCAAATATAGAAGTTGCAATGTCTGCCATCCAATTGAACCCGGTGTGACTTGAGCTTTATCAGAGGATGTTATTCGATTAATTGAGTTATAGTAATAACTTGACCCGATCAATCCGATCAACCCTACAACAAGCCAAATCATGAATGCACTGGAATAATTTTTAGCTTCCAGGATAATGGGCGAGCCTAAAGGATTTGTTACCGGAGAAATATTTGCTATCAAACTGGGTATTCCTACCGGAAGGGTTCGGATTGCAGAAAAAATATTAAATCGATCAGCCAGGAGGTAATAAATATCTTTTGTAGAAGAAAATATCTGTGCAAATTCGCCACTTTGTAATTCACTAGGTAACTTTAACCCCTCTAATAGTGGTTGAAGTAAAGCCTTAATTCGAAGATGTGGTCCGAACCAGAGGAGTAGATCCAGGATGACGGGCAGAATGATTAATTCGATATGATTGGCTACTGCTTCAAACCCTGCCAGCAGGCTGGGAATAAGCTTTGGCTTTAGTGATAGATTGAGTTCAGGTTGGTTTATCATACAATCTTATATTTTACCATAAGGAGGTTTCCGAGTAAAATGTAACAGATGGAGAAGCACACACATCTTCCGGACCCGAGCCAATTAAGCATGCTTACTGGTGTCATTCTTATAGCATATGCTATATCACAATACCTTACAGTACCCGTAAATCAGGTTGCAATTCAACTCCCCGGTCTGTACATACCCATCAATATCGAATTTCAAAACCTGGTATCAATAACTGTAGCCGTTCTTGCTTCTGCAGGTATGGATTGGGTTATTTCTGGTCACCCGCATAATCCAGGGAAAGACCGATTGCACCACTGGTTAATACCCTCAATGACAGCGTGGGTAATAGGAATTCCACTTTTTTCGATACCTATAGGACCGACTTGGTGGGGAATGTTTCTCATTGGTGGTTTTTTATTGGTATTGGTCATTCTATCGGAATATATTTCTGTCGATCCTGATGATACTCGACTCACAGTTGTTAGCATTGGGCTCTCAGCTCTCTCCCTCGTATTATTCTTAATCCTGGCAGTGAGTATTAGAGCCAATGGGGCAAGGCTTTACCTTGTAATTCCTGCAATAGGAATCGGTAGTGGATTGGTATCTCTAAGGATCTTCTATCTTCGTTCCGGAAGAAGCTGGCAGTATGCTTGGAGTCTTTGTATTTCACTTTTATTAGCCCAATTTGCCGCCGGCTTACATTATTTGCCTCTGTCTCCCGTTCAATTTGGTTTGCTATTAGTGGGATTCTTATATGGATTAATTTCAATATCTGAGTCTGTCATCCAAAACCGGTTCTCAAAGCAGGTTTTTCTTGAACCTGCGATTATTTTTATTGTCATAATAGTTCTGGTATTGATCCTCGGATAACATATACCAAAGTTTTGATATGAAAAAACTGATTCTTCCTGTTAGTATTCATTCAAAGATTATTTCCAATATGGAAAGGCATTTACCGGAAGAAGCCTGTGGTTTGATAACAGGAAAAGGAAATCTGGTAAGGCATCATTTTTCCATAATTAATGGATTGCATTCTCCGTATAGATTTCAGATGGATGGTAGCGAAATGCTCAACGTTTTTGAGTGGATGGAAAAACATGACCAAATGTTGCTTGGGATTTATCATAGTCATCCTAATGGACCAGAAAACCCTTCACTGACTGATCTTGAGGAGGATTATTACCCTGATGTGATAAAATTAATCGGTTCTAAATCATTAACACAATGGGATTTAAAAGCATATATAAACAACAACTCTGGATATCTGCAAATACCCTTGGTCATCAAATAATGATAGGTCTTCGGGAATCCAAATTAATTATCCAGGGTTAATAAATATATAATTCAGGAACAATTTATGATTACCTTAAAGATAATTACTGTTTTCATGCTCGCTTATTTGGTAGGATCGATTCCATTTGGATTAATCTTTGTGAAAATCCTCAAAGGACACGACATAAGGAATATCGAAAGTGGTCGAACAGGTGGAACCAATGCCGGGAGGGCTGCTGGAACAGGGGCTGGGGTTTTAACTGGTGTTATGGACTTCTTTAAGGGTTTTATTGCGGTTATGATAGCCCGGACGATGATGCCGGGGGCACCGTGGATCGAAGCTTTTGCAGCAATTTTTGCTATCTTAGGTCACAATTATTCAATATTTTTACTCGAGAGACAGGGACCGGGAAAGTACTTTTTACGTGGTGGAGCAGGTGGTGCACCTTGCATGGGTGGTTCGTTTGGTTTTTACCCTCCCAGTTTATTTATCATATTACCTATAGCTCTGTTATTCCTTTTTGGTGTTGGATATGCTTCCATTACTACACTATCCATTGCCTTCCTGGCAATCGTGCTATTTACCATCAGGGCAATTGTTTTTGGATCAAGTTGGGCTTATGTCTTTTATGGAGTGATCGCGCAACTTCTGCTAATTATTGCCTTACAATCCAATATTAAACGTCTCCTAAGCGGTAATGAACGCCTGGTAGGTATTCGAGCCTGGTTGCAAAAACGTAAAAGCTAAAGTGCAATTCTTCTTTTAGATTGGATTTGCTTCTGGTAACAGTTCATCTTCCGCATATAGTTGATATAAATACCATAAATTGCGTTTATGAAGGTCAGCTGCTAATCCACCCAGGAAAACCCGGCTTTTTCCGCAAGATTCGATATCAATTTCCGCCAGGTATTCTACAGGGTTTTTTCGCTTAACAGCAGTTTTCGCTGCCTTCCGTATTGCATTTAAGTAATTCAGGTTATCTTTGCAGGCGTCTTCAATTTCACCTCGAAGGATGATGTCTCCATGTCCTTGAACTATGTTTTCCAAACCCATCTTGCCAATTCTTTTAATAGTATTTGCGATTTCATCAATATCGCCATCAACAATAAATGGCAATGGCATAAAACTATCCCCCGCAAAAAGGACCCGGTCTTCTTCGATAAGGATTCCAATTCCATCAAGGCTGTGACCCAACATTGGCATCATGACCAGGTTTTTTTTGCCAACCCTAAGGGATAAAGACCCAGAGCTAAATGTCAGGTGAGGAGTAATAATTTTGACTTGCCGCAATGCCGGGTTTGATTTTTTTGCCTGTTCAAGGGCAGGCTTCCCTTTTTCCATTAAAAGCTGTCCACAGAGATCATGACCTATAATTGTGGACCCCGGGAAAAAACTATTTCCCCAACTATGGTCAGCATGGTGATGTGTGTTGATCACATAACGGACAGGTACATTTAATTCTGATTCGATAAAATCACGCATTGCAAGCGTTTCTTCGGGTAGTGCTAATGTGTCAATTAACACAGCCCATTGTGGTCCGGCAATAACACCGGCAGTCACCTGGGCATATATGCTGCTTTGAAACCAATAAACATTCTCAGAAACTCGTTCTCGTTGCATTTTTCCTACTTTGTATTAAGATGCCTTAAAAATAGCATAATTCAATGGAAATGTCAAAAAAACGCACTTCCATTGACTCTACACTAATATTTTACAAATTCCGATCACAACCTTAAATATAAAAAAAACGACACGCTGAATTTCATTTTGAGGTGTCGTTTTTTAACGAGACAATTAAAATTATTTGGCCAAATTAGATTGCATGGATAATTTCAATACCAGCTTATTGATCTTTTTCAATTTCTCCACAACCTCAGGAGCTTCTTTTTGGGATTCGGCTTGGGTAATTAATCCGGGCAACATTTGAGTGAATTCCTCAGAGATTATCCCTGGATTTTCCGCAAGGATTTTTTGCATTGTGGATTCATCTTCCGCTTCAAGTAATTTTTCAATGACTTCATATTCCGGAGGAGGGGTGGAAGATTTCTGAATAATGTCAACAATTATTTGTAGTTTAGCTAATCTGGTTTGATCATTCTTCTGGTGAGCCAAATCCAATTGATTCTTAAGCACTTCAATAAACAGCTCATTTATAATCGGCAAGACTTGTTCCATAACTTTGGGAATATCTGGCGATTGAATTATTTTCTCGATCAGTTGCTCCACTTGAGCTGCTTGTGCTTGCATTTCTTTATCAATCTCCTCTACCATTTTTAGGATTGAGTCACGGAGTGCTATTAACTTCTCTTTCTCATCCGGCTTAGCAGAATCGATACGATCCGCCAGGATTTGGAAAAAACTATAATCCATTCCTGAGCGAGTTAGTCGAACTAATGTGGCAACCCGGGTTTTGGAAGTGGTGGATATAATAAGGTCCAGCAGTTTTTCTCGAGTAAAGCCAGTTTTACTTAATTCTTGCAGAGACTTGACAGCCTCTTCAGCCTCGGCAGCTTGCTTCTTCATTTCCTGCCCTATTTCTGTGTTTTCAAGCAGTAACTTTTCAACTTGGACCAGTTGTTCCATACTTGTTTTATCCTGGCTAACTGACGCTGATTCCAGTATACGGCTGAATAATGAAAAGAAATTATCGTCCACCAATTCTTTTTGATTCTCTAGAATGGCTAACCTATTCGATTCTGGTGAGGTCATCAACTGACGAATTAAAGCGATCTTTTTTTCCTGATTCTGGATCATCTCCTTGGTAATACCATCGCTTTCCAAAATCTTTTCGATCATAACCTGCATTGTAAACATGGTTTGTGGTCGCAATATGTATGCTTTTCTTTTTTCCAATGGAAGTTTATTCACAGCCTGATTGATCAAGGGACCTATCAATTTCTCCTGTTCATTTACAGGCAAACCAAGTTCTGGAGGGAAGAAAGTAAGAAGAAGTTCTTTCTCAGGATCATGATAAACCAACGGAGTGGAAAGAGTTCCCTGGAAACCACAATTAGGACAGTTTGCGACATTAAACTGACCTGAAAGTATTTTTTGTTTCGCCTGCGGGTCAATATTTGTGTCAAAAAGTTGATTTATATCTGCCATTATGGGTTGGTGGCAGCGTGGGCAGGAAGTACGTGTTTGAGGCATATTATTCTCTCTTTGGTTTTTTTATGATGGATTATACCACTTGGAATTTTTCACAAAAATACATTGAATAATTATCGCGGTAAGGAAAAACTGATCTGTGCTCCTTGGTTTTCATCTCTTTTTTCTATCCAAATCCGGCCACCATGCGCTTCTACGATTGAGCGGGCAAGATACAATCCTAATCCTGCACCTTTAGTATTTCTTGCAGCTTCTGGAGATCGATAAAAACGATCAAATATATGGGGGATATCATTTGTTTTTATTCCAGGACCGTCATCACATACACTAATAATTACTTCATCCGATAGGATCCTACCGCTAACCTGGATAGCGCCATCAGGTGCATATTTTATCGAGTTCGTGATCAGGTTGCTGAGGACTTGCTGAAGACGTTGTTCATCTGCAAGAACAATTGGGAAATTATCGGGGAAGTCATATGTTATTTTATGCATACTGGTCTGATTTTCCAACCTGTTTATTAGTCGTTTCACCATATCAGGAATGGAAATATCAGACTTTTTCAAGGTTAAAGCACCGGATTGCAACCTGGTAGAATCCAGAAGATCCTCTATCAGCCCAGTTAAGCGATCAGCTTCTTCCTCGATCACAGCCAAACTATCATCCACGACCTCGCTGTCCCATTCAGCATCTTTCCTGCGTAATGTTCCAACATAACCTTTGATCAAGGCTACTGGGGTTTTTAGTTCATGGCTAATGATTGAAATAAACGTACTTTTTAATTCATCTGCATCACGAAAACGGGTAATATCACGTATAGTTGCGATGATATTTAGTAATCCACCATCTGAGTTGAGCAGGGGAGCGTATGTGATTCCTATAGGAAGTGGAGGGTAAGGATCAGGTCTTATCAGGTCTCCTTCAACATATAGATACGCCTTTTTGCTTAATGGCCAACCACCTTCAACAGCTTTTTCCAGTGTAATACCTTGCGGAGGTTTAGCCCAATGGACAATTATTTCATGCTCCTTGTTAGTTACATCTTCAACTGTTCTCTGAGAAAGCGCTGCGAATGAAGGATTACATCTCGAAATAGTTAATTTTGGGGTAAGTATCAGGATTCCATCTGCAGCTGAATCCAGAAGGCCATCCATTCTATGTTTCTCTTCTATAACCTGGCGATACAATTGAGCATTGGCAACAGCTACCGCGGCTTGATCAGCAAAACTCTTCAACAAAATTCGATCGTTACTCGAAAATATCCCCATATAGCTGCGAAATATAAAAATTACCCCGATAACCTGTCCTCGGGCCACAAGGGGTATTCCAACACCTGTGAGTAATCCGAAGCTTGCCAGGCTAATGATCTGATTAATGATCCGGCTGATTGCAGGAACTTCTGATGATTCAGGATCCTCTTGATCAGGTAACTGTTTGAGTAACGGTTCAAGAAACCGAATTAATGGTACTCCAAGACCATCAGCAACGGCCAGCCGCCATCCTGCATGGACATCCCTCAATGCGATAACACCCGCCTGTCCGGCGAGCATTTCCAGTGAGATCTTTAATATTCTGCCAAGGACCTTATCAAGGTCCAGTTCCTCTGTGAGGGCTCTTGCGATTTCAAGCAGGTAATCCCGTTGGCGAACGCGAAAATCAGGTAACATCATGTTGTTTATTGTTTTCTGCGATGCGAATGGATTCATCCAAAATGGCAAGACCTTGATCCACCTCACTACGGGTAATGCATAGAGGTGGGGAGATACGAATAACACTCTTACCACAACCAAGTAATAATAATCCCCGTTCAAAAGCGAGGTCTACAATTTGATCCCTCAATTTTGGAGCAGCCTGCTTTTTAACCGGATCGCCTACAAATTCTATTCCGATCATTAATCCAATGCCACGGACCTGGCCAATACTGGGATGGCGGGTCGCTATTTCACTTAATGCATCCTGCGTATAACTTCCAACTTCGGCAGCATTATTCATCATTCCACCTTCTAATAAGTCCAAAGTGGCTAAGGCAGCTGCACATGAAATCGGATTTCCTCCATAAGTATTTCCATGCGAACCTTTTGGCCAATCCACGATACTTTTTCTGGCGACCATTGCACCCAAGGGCATTCCAGAGGCAATTCCTTTGGCAGTACAAATAATATCTGGTTCTACTCCGAAGTTTTCAATAGACCACCATTTACCGGTTCTGCCAACCCCTGCCTGGACTTCATCAGCGATCATGAGAATATCATATCTGTCACACAATTTCCTTAACGCAGGGAAAAAACCTGGTGGGGGTACTATATAACCACCCTCACCCTGGATGGGTTCAAGGAGAATTCCGGCAACATCATCAGCTGGTACTATACGTCCAAGAATTTGTTCTTCAATATACCTGACAACCGTTTCTCCGTAGTCTTCCCCGGGTTCCGATTGCAGGATTGGATGATAAGGATCAGGAAATGGAGCATGAACTACCCCACTCATCATGGGATAAAAACCGCGGTGGTAGGAAGATTTACTTGCAGTAAATGTTACAGCACCCATCGTACGACCATGGAATCCGCCAAGGAAGCCAATGAATTCGGTTCTTTCAGTAGTATATCTGGCAAGTTTAATCGCTGCTTCTACACTCTCTGTTCCAGAGTTGGTCATGAAGGATATCGCTGGTTCATCAAACGGAGAAATTTGATTTAGTTTCTCGCCCAATTCCACCCATTTCTGGTGATAAAAATCTGACGAAATGTGAATGAATTTTTCTGCCTGTTCTTGAATTGCTCTAACAACTTTTGGATGGCTGTGACCTGTTGATGTTACTGCTATCCCCGCTGCAAAATCCAGAAACCGATTGCCATCTACGTCCCACACTTCTGACCCTAATCCATGATCCATTACAAATGGATAACCCCTTGGGTAAGAAGGAGAAATGACAGCTTGGTCGCGCTCCACCAGTGCGCGGGCCTTTGGCCCTGGTAAGTTCAACGTTTCCATTCAATTTCCTCCGGAATTTGCGAATATGAAATAAATAATATTCCCTTAATATCTTCAATTTTCACTATAAAATTATATCATTGTATTACCCTGGTCTTTGTTTATCACTTATTCATCTGATTAATCATCATTGTGGCGAATATATGTCATATCCAACTTGCGCCTTTTAGGAAGTGAGGGTATTCTAGCTATATTGCATATTGAAAAAGAGGTAATTGTGTATCTAGAAAACTACGATCCCATATCAATGCTAGTGACAAAACAAACCTTGGTAAAACATTCACGGTTTCCGGTAATTGATGCTCATAACCATTTAGATGACGAATTTGGTGGTGGATGGATCCATAAACCAATTAAAGAAATTCTTCAGGCGATGGATGAAGTTAATGTCCGAATGGTGGTAGATCTGGACGGAGGCTGGGGAGAAAAAATCCTTCAAAACCATCTGGAAGTATTAAAAAGTACGTTAATGGAAAGAATTCAAGTCTTTGGTGGAATAAATTGGGAAGGGTGGAAAACTTATGGGAATCGATTTCCTGATTGGGCCGCTAAGAGAATGCGTGAACAAGCCAAATGGGGGGCGACTGGCTTGAAAATTTGGAAAGATCTGGGCTCGAAAGTAAGGGATCAAAATGATCTATTGGTTGATGTCAATGATAAAAGGTTAGATTTAATATGGCTGACAGCAGCGGAACTGCAATGGCCAGTGATGATCCATGTAGGTGATCCAGCAGCATTTTTTGAACCTGTGGACAATAAGAATGAGCGATGGGAAGAATTAATCACTAAACCGGAGTGGCATATTCCCAGCCCTCCCTTTCCTCCGCTTATAAAAATATTAGATAGTTTTTCATCCATGGTGAGAAGAAACAGGAAAACAACTTTCATTGGGGCGCACGTTGGTTGCTATGCTGAAAACCTGGCTTGGGTTGGAACGATGTTAGATAATAATCCGAATTATTATATCGATGTTTCCGCCAGGATAGGTGAGTTGGGTAGGCAGCCATATTCATCCAGAAGGTTTTTCCACAAATATGCCAACCGGATCCTTTTCGGATTAGATTACGGGATTGATAAATCCTCATATCAAATTGCATACCGATTTCTTGAAACTGATGATGAATATTTTAATTATTCCTCATCCAGTATCCCCACCCAGGGAAGATGGGCTATATATGGAATTGGATTACCGGACGAAGTTTTACGTAAGGTGTATTACGAGAACGCTTGCCGGGTTCTAAATATTCCAATCCCTGATTGAAAAAAGAATAGATTACTAGAATTGGATGTTTGCTGTAGCGATAATGAAACCAATCATAAAACCTGACTTAATAATTGCCGCTATTGGTATCAGCTTAATTTTTGCGCTTGCTGGCGATTTGACATTATATGCCGTTCTTCCTGTCGTTGCTGTGACAGAAGGTATCCATCTGGCAAATATTGGCTTACTTCTAAGCGCTAACAGGTTTATCCGATTTATCAGCAATCCGGTGGTTGGATATCTCCTCAATTCACGCCGAAGGAAAAATTTCCTGGTTGGGGGTTTACTACTGGGAGCAACGACGACCCTTCTATACCAATATTACGACAATTTCTGGATATTTCTAACTGGTAGAATTCTTTGGGGAGTTGCTTTTTCTCTATCCTATATCACTGCCTATTCAATGGTGATGGATATCACAGAAAACCACCGGCGTGGGCATGGATCTGGTTTGCTTCAGACATATTATCTTATCGGATTGGCAGTCACACCATTTTTGGGTGCTTTGCTCAATAATTGGTTCGGTTTTCAAATAACAATGTTGATTTGCTCAATACTAGGTTTTTTTGGTGCGTTGGAAGCGTGGATATTTGTCCCAGAAACTTTACCTAAAGTTATTCCAATTGATGAAACTCAACAACAAGATCTTCCTTTACAAACAAATATGCCATTTGATCTATTAGGTGTAATTAAAGAATTAAGAAAATTTGATATAGTATCCGGAAACCTGATCTATGGACTTACCTTCTTTGTCGGTGAAGGTATCTTGTTATCAACGATCACGTATTATTTCATATATGAATATGGTGCAACAGTAGATCTAGGCTTAATATTAATTCCAGCCGCAACCGCGGGAGGAATAATCCTTGGATTACGAGCTGCCGCTTCAGCTTTTTTTGCGCCACTGGTTGGAAAAGCCTCCGATAATTCATCAAATCGATGGGCGATAATAGCCCTTGGCGCACTGGCAGGAATCATTGGATTGATTATCATTATCAATATCAAATCACCGTTTATTTTCATTCTCGGCACAATCATTTTTGCTATTAATGGAGCAGTCATCCAATCAGTAATTCCAGCAATTTTAATTGATAGTCAAAAAAATGGCCGGGCTTCTTTTGTGCTAGGGATGATGGCTACATCAGCGGATATAGGTCTTGCATTAGCACCAATGGTTAGTTATGCAATATTAGAGAACTATCCGATCTCCACTCTTTACTATGGCGGGGTGTTTATTTTGGCAGTTAGCTTAATCTTTGCTGTAAATGCCAGCATCAGGAAAACCTTAAGAAATAAAGAGGATTTTTCCAGTCAATTGCAAAGTTAATTCCTTAAAAAGATAATGATGACCTAGCTCAGATAAATTATGCGATCTGGTGCGTGAGGTGATGCACCCATTTTTTTGAGTGGAACCTGTTATAAAGGAGTACCAACTTTAATACTTCTTCTAATGCCACTGCTATGACCACCCAAAACACCTGAAGATGCAAAAGATTGGCGGCGACATACGCCGCAGGAACCCCGTATAACCACATTGTTGCAAATTCAACGAATAATCCAAACCTGGTATCTCCACCGGCCCTAATAATTCCAATGAAAATAACCATATTGGTAGATTTTGCCAAAATGGAAATGGAAAGGATTGTCAGAATCAGGTGTGCGTAACTTCTGGATACCTCCGATATTTTATATATTTCCAAAATCCAACCTTTGTTTAGCAGGATTAAGATGCCCATTGTAACGGCTGTAACACAACTGATATATAAGATCTTTTTTCCATAGTTGAAAGCTTCTTCCAACTCCCCCGCACCAATTCGCTTCCCGATCATAATCGCACAGGCATTACCAAGTCCAATAAATGGAACAAAAGCTAAATTCTCTATGGTTGAAGAAATATTGATGGCCGTAATTGATGAAGTACCAATATGGGCATAGATGGATGCATAAACTGAAATTCCAACCGACCAGATAAGTTCGTTAATTGTCACAGGCAAAACTGTAGTTAAAAATCGCTTGATAAATTCGGTCTTGATCGGAAACACGATAGCTGGTTTGATGATCACACTGGATGAAAAGATTCGGGTAATCACAATTATTAAGATCAGTTCAAATATCCTTGCAGTTGAGTTTGCGATCGCTGCGCCGTTTATTCCTAAAGCAGGCAATCCAAGCTTACCGAATATCAATATATAACCTAGTAATGTATTGAAAGAGAGTATTGCACCACCCACAAACATTGGGATCTTTACATTTTCTGTACTGCGGAGAACGGCATAAATTGCATAACTTAATCCCGTAAACACAAAACCGATGGAGTACAACCTTAAGAAGTGGCTGCCCAGTTGGATCACATTGGGATCCCTGCTAAAAAGACCAAGAATGAATTGAGGAGCAATCTGTGAGATCAATGTAAAAATGAAACCGAGTGCAAAATTTGCTATTAAGTTAAGACTGAGCACTTTCTGGATACTTTCAGCATCATTTTTTCCCCAGAATTGGGCGATAAAGATCGCTGAACCACTTGTCATTCCAAAATAGACTAAAGTTAAAATAAAATACACTTGTGTCGCCAAACCAACAGCCGCAACTGAATTGTCTCCTAATTGGCCAACAAGCATCAAATCTACCATACCCAATCCAGCAGAAAAAAGCTGTTGGATCATGATCGGGATAGAGAGCCTAATAAGCGTCTTAAAGAATGAATTATTACTGTTTTCCATATAGATATGGATTATACCTGAATGTATACGGAACCTTTCCTTAGCATATTGAAAATGTAGATAGATTATGTATCATAGAAGATATAAATAATTATTCGAAAACCATTTGATTTTTTAAGGAGGAAAGATGAAAACTGATATCTTATATCGACCAGCTTATTCACTAGCTGTTGTTAATTTGGAAGCGAACGAATCAATCCGGGCAGAAAGCGGAGCAATGGTAAGCATGTCTGCGGATCTGATAATGGAGACGAAAGCACAAGGCGGAATTCTTAAGTCCCTTGCAAGGGCTGCGTTGGGTGGTGAAAGCTTCTTTATGAACACTTTCACTGCATCACCAAGTGGAGGGATGATCACTCTTGCTCCATCTTTACCTGGCGATGTAGTTGAAATAAACCTGTCCAATCAATCCATTTTTGTGCAATCCGGATCATATTTAGCCTCATCAACTGGAATTACTGTAGACACCAGCTGGGGAGGGGCAAAAACATTTTTCGCACGTGAAGGGTTGATCTTGTTAAAGGTTAGCGGATCTGGTAAAGTAATTATTTCCAGCTATGGAGCCATCCACGAAGTTAATTTGGCCGTTGGCGAAAAGTATGTTGTGGACACTGGCCACCTTGTAACATTTGAATCAACCATGAATTTTGCTGTTCGGAAAGTTGCAGGTTGGAAAAGCACAATTTTTGGTGGAGAAGGGTTGGTGGTTGAACTAACTGGTCCGGGTAATCTTACACTGCAAACCAGGAGCCAGGATGCATTCATTAATTGGCTCATACCAAAACTACCAAAACAATCCAACAGTTAATTACTATTGAGAACCCGATCAAGATAATACAGTAAGTACTAACTTGGTTTCTTAGCGGTTATTATTTGTGGTTGTTAAATATTACCCCAAAATATAAAATTTCTCCGGGTGTGATCCATGACTCCTTGAATGTTGGAGTTTGAAAAAAAGGAGTAACTTTACTAATTGTTGTACAATAAAGTCTACTAAATGATGATTTAAGTAAATCTTTAGTTGATTTAAGCATGAAACCAATATATTATTAATGCACAAAGGGTTTTATGGAAAATCGAAAATTGTATATTCAAATCTTGGTTGTATCTATACTATGTATCGCCCTGGTTGCACTGGCGGTAACATTCAGGGTATTCACTCCCCCTAAAACCTCACACAGGATCACATTCAGGGTCGAATCATCTGGTGGAATTGCATATATCACCTACAAAGATAACCGGAATCTTCAGAAAGAAAAAATACAAGTATCGACTCCATGGGAAAAGAATTGGGACAACCCGTCTGGGGCAGAAGTTTATGTGACAGCTGGTAATCCCACTCAAATGGGATCTATTAAGTGTATCCTCAAGATAGATGGAAAAATATGGAAGAGTGACACAGCTTCAGGCCAGGATAATTCTGTCGTCTGTGCAGGGATTGTACGATAATATGTCAAAAATACAAACATGAATATTTACTGCCAGATAATGATCAAAGTGGGATAGTAAGTATTCATTTATACTGTATCTAAAAATTCACTCACCATTGCTGGGTCAAATTGAGTTCCACGATTCTCCCAGAGATATTGTTTTATTTTATCCTCTGACCAGGCTGTTCTGTAAGGTTTGTCAACTGCTAAAGAATCCCAGACATCTACTATTGAAAATATTCTGGCTTCTACTGGAATGTCTTCACCTTTAATACCTTGTGGATAACCAGAACCGTCGAATTTTTCATGATGTGAGTACGGAATTGTCAGTGCTGGTAAAAGGTATTTTATTGGATTAAGTAAGTTAAATGCGAAGGCTGGGTGTTGTTCTACAATATTTCGTTCATAAATGGATAATGGACCTGGCTTGAAGAGTATCGAATCAGGAATTGCCATTTTCCCGATGTCGTGCAGTAAAGCCCCATGGCGGACATGTATGATCTTTTCAATACTAATTCCTACCCTTAGTGCGATATCAATTGTTTTTTCAGTGACCCTCAGTGAATGTCCCTGAGTTTCTCGGTCGCGTAATTCCAATGCCCGACTCCACCCATTAAGGGTGGCTGTATATGACATTTCCAGTTCCATATGGATTTGTAATGAATTATCTTCTGCAAGACGATATTCAGTAATATCGTGGACAATAATCTGTGCTGTTGGATTGTTGGATTCTGAAAATGAGCCTATTGCAATATCTGCATAAAATGTAGTTCCATCTCCTCTATCAAATTTAACTTCTAATCTTGTGGAAGGGACCAAACCACTGATAACCATATCTATAGAACTCGCGCAATTTTCCTGATCGTCTTCACCGAGGTAATGATAGATATTAAAAGAAGTGTCGAGGGTTCGCTCATCTTCAATTCCGAGCATCCATATAATGGCTGGATTCGCCATTATGATTCTTCCGTCTCTACCAACAATTAGTATTCCATCAGGAGAGAAACGGAAGAGTTTATCAAAATTATTATTTGATAAGGAGAAGTGACGCAGCTTGTATAAAAGCGGATAATTGGATTTCAGTCGAAATGATTTACCATTGATGCACATAGTTTACCCCGATATTTATTCCAGATTAAATTGTGATAATACAGATTGGAGTGAATGAGCCAAACCTGTTAACCCATTGACCGATTTTGTTACTTCTTCAACCTGTTCTGACATTTCTTCAGCAGAGGCAGATACTTGTTCTACAGCTGCAGAATTTTGTTCACTGATACTGGCAATATCTTCGATCGCTTGTGTTACAAGACTTGAACCAGCCGACATCTCTTCTGTCGCCGCTGTATTTTCTTCGACCACAGCAGAAACAGAATTTACCGCAGAAACAAGATCCCTGGCTGAGATTCGCATAGAATCAGCAGCATTGGCAGATTGTATTGATCGATCATTGACAAGTGCAATTACCTCCTGTATATTCTCTAGAGCTTTCCCCGCATGGTTAGCCATTTCTACTCCACTTTCCACTTCGTTAGTACCATCTTCCATAGCCAAAACGGCTTCTTTAACAGTTTCCTGGATACCTTTAACCAGATTCGTAATAGATTTAGCCTCTTTTGTGGTTTTATCTGCTAATTTCCTTACTTCATCGGCGACGACACCAAATCCTTTACCAGCTTCCCCGGCTCGAGCAGCTTCAATTGCGGCATTTAAGGCAAGTAAATTAGTCTGAGCTGAGATTTCTTGGATCGCATCGACAATTTCTACAATTCTTTCCGATTTTTCTCCCATTTCACGAACTTTATTGGCTGATGTTCCCACCTTCTCCTTTATTCTGTTCATTCCAGTGAGAGTAGCAATGATCGTACTCGATCCATCCCGAGCGGCTTGAGAAGCGTGCTCAGAATCATTTTTTACCATTTCTGCATTTTCTGCAACCTGATTTATTGATTGATTTAGGATATCTGTAATCTGAGCTGCTTTATTTACCGCTAAAGATTGTTCCTGAGCTCCTTGTGCAACCCCATCAATTGCTCTAGACATCTGTTCTATGGAAACAGCTGTCTTTGTAATTGAATCAGCTTGCTGGATAATACCTTTTGCCACCTGTTGTATCGTTATTGCAATTTGGGATGCCGCCTCTTCCGCTTGAGATGAGTTTACAGATAATAAATGGGTAGAGGATTGTAGGAGCAAAGTTTCCTGATTAATACTAGCAAATGATATTTTTAGTTGAGAAGTCATCGCGGAAAATGCTACACCCAGTGTATCATCGTTAGACTTCGGTTCTATTGAAATGGTCAAGTCACCTCCGGAAATCTGCGAGGCTGTTCGGGATATATCCCGAAGATAAGCAACAAATTGGTTGAAGTTATTTTCCAATTCAGAAAACTCATCTTTACCATTTAGAGATAATTCATTATTTAAATTTCCATTTAGTAAATTAATAATATAAACTTTAAGTCTCATTATTGGATAAACCAGGTCTTTAATTAATCGAAATATAAGAAAAATCGCAAACGGTAGCAGGAATGCAAACGCAACCCCGACATTAACAAAAGTAACACTTTGTTTTCCGATAATGAAACCGGCTATTGCAAATAAACCGCATAAAGCACAAATTATTGTGTTCATACGGATGGCTATACCACGTTTGAAGATCCAGATGGTCATAGCCATCGCAATAGCTATCCCGAAGATTACTACGCTCAAGAAAATTGCATATTCGATCATCATTATCCTCTTTTGCTAATTCAACCTGAACGATCGACCAATATCCATTAATGATTTTGCCATTGCCCTTAGTTCATTAGCTGCATTTGAAACCATTTCCACCTGGGCTTTCATTTCTTCAGTCGATGCTGAAACTTCCTCTACCGCGGCAGAGTTTTCTTCGCTAACAGAGGCAAAGTTCTCAACAGCTTCACTGACCTGGTTGGAATTGGAGGTCATTTGAGATGTTGCAGCTATATTTGAATCAACAACAGCTGAAACAGAAGTCATGGAGTTAATCAAATCTGAGGTAAAGCTGCTCATCGTCTGGGCTGCTATGGCTGCCTGTTCAGCCTGCATACTTACGGCTTGGGTGGCAATCAATATGGTCCCGAGCGCGATATTGGATTGGTCAGCGAGTTGGTAACCTTGATCCACTTCAGAAGCGCTCTCATCCATAGCCTGAACTGCTTCATTAACAGATTTACGAATTTCTTTAATCAGATGTGAAATATTTTTCGCGGATTCTCTGGCATTTTCTGCAAGACGATATACCTCACTGGCTACAACCGCGAACCCACCCACCTTGAATTGAAAAGCTGCTAATGAATCAGCGTTGAAACCCAGTTGTATAAACCCCTTTCCATCCGAGCGGGAAATACCAATATACTTATACATCTTTCCGTCAATAGTTCTCTTCCGAGGCGGTTGACATAAAACACCATCTTTTTTGTTGATCAATTGTCGAAAAACATATGATTGTTCTTTCGGGTTCTCTGAATACCTAAAACCGACCAATGAAGGATCGCTGGATAACACATTTACTCCATCATCATTTACAATCGATATCACATCCATACCAGATTTCTTTGCTAAACCAGGCCAGTAATTGTCAGGCCGTTTTTCATTTTCAGCAAATAAATGATCGATCAAAACCGCTTGGGTTATCATTTGTTTATTTAGGATTACATCTACAAGCTGTGTAGCTTGAGATTCTGCTCTTGCTGCTTCAATGGCAGCATTTAATGCCAGTAAATTCGTTTGGCTGGCAATTTCATCTATTGCCTCAACGATTTCTGCAATTTGTTCCGATCGGCTCCCCATTTGATGAATTTTTTCCGACGAGAGATCCACTTTCTCTTTAATCGCTTGCATTCCTTTTAAAGTATCTTCAACAGTGGAGGAGCCATTTTGGGCAGTAATTGAAGCTTTACCAGATTCCGCAGCCACTTCTTTAATATTTTCTATTACCTGTTGAATGGTTCCTGTGATTTGAGATGTAATTGTGGATGCATGTTGTACCGCCTTGGATTGGTTTTCAGTCCCATTTGCAACATCCTCAATCGCCATTGACAACTGATCTACTGCTGTAGCCGTTTTATTCACAGATGTGGATTGATCACTAATACCTTGCGCAACTTGTTGAATAGTGGTTGTTATCTGGGCTGTGGAGTGATTTGCTTCTGCTGATATATGTGTAAGATCTTCTGATGCTTTTTCTAAGCGATTTGAGTTCTCAATAAATACTGTGATCTTCTCTCTTAACTTCATTACCATGTGGTTGATTGATTTACTTAATGTGTCTTCTTCTGATTGTGGTTCAACACTGACAAGTAAATCTCCTTCGGCAATTCTCTCAGATGCTCCTGTAATATTCAATAAAAAGGAAACTAGATCATGGAATGATCGATAAACATCCCCAATTTCATCTTTTTGAGAGATAGATATTTTTGTCTTGAAATTCCCCTTGCTTATTTCAGATGCAATACTCTTTAACTTTTGTAACGGTTGAAATATTATTTTGTTATTGAGCCAGACCATAAGGAATGCACCTATCCAGACTATTCCGACAATCAATCCAATGAAAATGTAAACAGTCGATCTACCTTCCCGAAAGATTGTACGTTGGAAGTCCACTTTGATGAGAAAAACAGGAGAGCCGTTCAAGTCATTAAAAAGTGTATAGCCGTGAAGAGTCTTGTCATTTACTACCCGTATGAAATACGGATGTTCTTTGGTTATATTATTCACCCAGGTCACATTTGCAGGATCTTTTTGTAGGTTTTCAAATATTTGAATTTTTAATGGTGCTGCAGTGGATGGATTGATTTTTGTTATGTATTTGTCGTCCAGTAATCTTCCAATTATCATTGACCCGTTTGATGAATTATTGTCATTATTATTTGTCACTCGGGAACTGGCAATTAGATACGGTTCACCACCAATAAGCAGGATTCCGCTTGTTCCATCATAATCGGAATTTAGAAGGTTATTTTCTTTTAAACTATTCAATATATATGGAGAAGTATCCATCAATCTGTTGTCACTAAGTTCTTTACTGAAAAGTATGTTACCATTTATGTCGATTATGATCCAAAAAAGAAGATTGAGATTTTCGAAATTTGCTTGATTAATATTGGTCGTTATAAAATCTTCATTCTTTTCCTCAATGTATTGATAAGCAGCATCCCATTGAGAATAATCTTTTACCGTTGTAGTTAAATCAATAATTTCCCGTTGAATTGAAGAATTTATCGTTTCCAGGTTTGTGCTTGCTTTTTCGTTTTCAATTGCGATGAATTCTTTTAATAGTACAACTTGTGAAAAAATTACCAGAGCAATAGCTATTGTTGCCATAATTGAGAAAAACACAATCAAAATTTTTTTCCTAATTGACATCAAAAGACCTCATATCTATAAATTATTTCAACCATGCTTTAGTGGAGGAAAATCATCCACTCCAGTATTGATCATAATTCTTACCCACATAATTTCAGTAAATCCCATGTAAGGACTATATTAACTACACATAAAATAATAAAACCGCACCAGAATGGCACGGTTTTATCTGGTAGTGTGATCGGATGCGAAAACTACATTCCAGCAGTTTTGAGCAGTACCGACTGCTCTTCGAGAGAAAGGACCCTGGTAAGGTCGAGCAAAGTCACCAGGCGGTTCTCCAGCTTGGCAATCCCGCGGATATAAGCTGAATTCACACTCGAGACCATGGGCGGGGTAGGCTCAATGGATTCTTCCGGGATGCGCAGCACCTCGGAAACACCATCCACGATCATCCCGATCTTGGTCTTGTTCATGAACACCACTACGATGCGGGTGTCCCGGGTATGCTCCAAGGCCTGAAGGCCGAAACGTTTGCGCAGATCGATGACCGGCACAACTGTTCCGCGGAGATTGGTAACCCCTTCCACGAAGTCGGGAGCCTGAGGCATCTTGGTAATGGCCTGCATCTTAATGATGCCTTCCACAGTCGAGATATCCAATCCATATTGTTCATTTGCCAGTTCAAAAACAACCAGTTGCTGTTCCATATTTTCTCCTAATTGCCATGTCTTCCAGCTGCTGACCAAAAGAACAAGATCAGCAGCCGTAAGATGAAAGGCTAGTTTACTTTGAACTGATTGACCACGTTCTGAAGCTGCTTGGCGAGTTCGGCCAGGGTCTGGGCAGAAGCGGTGACTTCCTCCACCTGGGCAGACATCTCTTCAGCCGATGCAGAAACCTCTTCGACAGCGGCGGAGTTCTCTTCTGAGACGGAGGCAATGTTCTCGATAGCCTGGGTAACCTCGGTGGAACCGGCAGCCATTTGTTCTGTGGCGGCGGTGTTCTCTTCAATGACAGCCGAGACAGAGTCGACAGCAGCGACGAGTTCATTGGCCGAAGCGGACATCTGCTCTGCAGCAGCGGCAGCCTGTTCAGCCTGCTCACTGACCCCTTCAGCAGCCTTGAGGATCTCCACGAGAGAGTTACCAGCCTCATTGGCGATAAGGACACCCTTTTCGACTTCCTTTGCACCTTCATCCATGGCTATGACCGCTTCTGAGACGGTCTTCTGGATGGACTTGATCAGGCTGGCGATCTCCTTGGTGGAAGTGGATGAGCGTTCAGCCAACTTGCGGACCTCGTCAGCGACGACAGCGAAGCCTTTACCGGCTTCACCGGCTCGGGCAGCTTCGATGGCAGCATTGAGCGCCAGCAGGTTGGTCTGGGAGGCGATATCTTCAATGGTGGTGACGATATCCCCGATCTGGTCGGAGCGTGAACCCATCTCCTGTACCTTTTCAGCGGAGACACCCACACGCTGTTTGATATTCTGCATCCCCTTGAGGGTATCTTCGACCTTGGTAGTACCCTTCTTGGCAGCATCGGAAGCTGCAGCGGAACCTTGAACGACAGACTGGGCATTGCCAGCGACCTGTTCGATGGCCGATGATAGCTGGGCGGTGATGGAGGAGGCCTTGTTGGCGGCTGAAGCCTGTTCCTGTGCGCCTCTAGCGACACCGTCAATGGCACGGGTCATCTGTTCGACGGAGGAAGCAGTCTTATTGACCGCTTCGGATTGTTGAGTGGTACCGCGGGCGACCTGTTGGATGGTTGTAGCTATCTGAGATGTAGCCTGACCAGCCTGGTTTGATGCATGAGCTAATTGTTCTGATGCAGCACCGAGGCTTGAAGCGCTCTGGGCGATCTGACCTACCGAGCCGCGCAGACCTTCTATCATCTTTGCAAAAGCGATTCCTAGTTCATCTTTAATGGAGTTCGAAGTCACTTTTATGGTCAGGTTATTAGTGGATATTTCAGTTGCAGCATCTGCAGCTCCCTGCATATAATTGATCAAACGGTCAAAAGCCTTTCCTAGATCTCCAATTTCGTCCTTTCTAAGCCTGACTTTATCTTTTTCTGCATCGCTCAAATCACGAACCAGGTCGCCTTCTGATAGCGCCTGGCCAACCCGGACTGCAATCCCCATTGGTCCGGTGATCGTCTTACTAATGACTATACCAAGAATAACGCCGAGGATAATAGCGAGAACAACCGCAACAAGCGTGATTATGAGCGCCTGATTGACGATTCCTGAGCTCTTCTCCTGGGAGGTTGCTGCAGCTGTCCAACCAGCATCTTCGGCAGCAACTGCATTTTCCATTACGGTAGTACCAATTGTAGCCATCTGATCAAGGATAGTTTGCAATTCATTATCTGCTTGTACCCAATTTTGAGCAGCAGTGAAGTATTCCTCGGTTGCAACCTTCGCATCTTCGATCATTTTCAATTGGGTTGTATCGGTTGTGACCTTCTTAAGATCCTCATACCGGGTCCTGAGCTTATTAATATCGTCCTCAATGGCTGTCCAGTATTTCTGGTCCTTGTAAAGCATATACTTGTTCTGATTGAGGCGAGTTTGAAGGGCAGTATCCCAGATATCTACCACGATGGGAAGTGCCTGGCTAGCCATCGCATCCGAAGATTTCATGACAGTTGTGTAATATTCTTTTGCCAGATCAGTGACTTTTGTCCCATTATCTGCCATGGTCGTTGCCATCTGTTTTTGCTCTGTTAATTTGGCAACGCCGCTATTATATAGATCACGATATTCAAGGGTTACTTTTCTTACTTCCTGAGATTTACTCAGCAGATCCTGGTCGTTATATTTGGTTGCGACTTCATCCACCAGATCAAGGGATGCGATGATCTGGTCAATATTCGCCATTGCAGATGTCTGGTAGGATGCTGCATCCAACCTGGTATCATTTGCTGCAAGGAGGTACATCTTCTCATCCATGATGGTTTTGAGAGCGAATCTTTCGACGGAAGTCGCATTTTTTACAGATGGAACCCGTTGCAGAGTAATTTCTTTTACGATTGAATTTATATTGTTAATATTGTAGTAACTTAATCCCCCGAGTATTCCTCCGACTAAGATCACTAGTATAAGGAATGAAACTAGTAATTTTGTTCCAAAGCGTAGATTATTAAACCATTTGACCATCGGAGCCCTTTCATATATATGACAAATATTTTTTTGAACATAAGTTCCTGGTTTCCCTTATGAATAGCGGGACCTTACACCCATACCCCTCCTTATTTTTATTGGCCACCTCCTTACAAGAAATTTTGATTATTGCGATATGCAAGAATACTTATTATCAATTTATAAAATTTACCAAAATCACTTTACTCCATTGAGCAGAAAAACAAGTAAAGTTCAGGTAAAATCGGATAAACTTGTCATAAATAAAGTAAAACCGCACCTTTTGGTGCGGTTTTTATAGTGAAAAGGCTGAAAGTTTACAATGCCGTAGCAGTTTTGAGCAAGACAGCCTGCTCTTCCAAAGAAAGGACCTTGGTCAGGTCGAGCAAAGTCACCAGGCGGTTCTCCAGCTTGGCGATCCCGCGGATATAAGCTGAATTCACACTGGAGACCATGGGCGGGGTCGGCTCAATGGATTCTTCCGGGATGCGCAATACCTCTGAAACACCATCCACGATCATCCCGATCTTGGTCTTGTTCATGAAAACCACCACGATGCGGGTGTCGCGGTTATGCTCCAGGGCCTGAAGACCAAATCGTTTGCGCAGATCAATGACCGGCACCACAGTTCCACGCAGGTTGGTGACACCTTCCACAAACATAGGTGCCTGGGGCATCTTGGTAATGGCCTGCATCTTAATGATGCCTTCCACAGTCGAAATATCCAATCCATATTGTTCATTTGCCAGTTCAAAAACAACCAGTTGCTGTTCCATATTTTCTCCTAATTGCCATGTCTTCCAGCTGCTGACCAAAAGAACAAGATCAGCAGCCGTAAGATGAAAGGCTAGTTTACTTTGAACTGATTGACCACGTTCTGAAGCTGCTTGGCGAGTTCGGCCAGGGTCTGGGCGGAAGCGGTGACTTCCTCCACCTGGGCAGACATCTCTTCGGCCGAAGCAGATACTTCTTCTACAGCGGCGGAGTTCTCTTCTGAGACGGAGGCAATGTTCTCGATCGCCTGGGTAACCTCGGTGGAACCGGCAGCCATTTGTTCAGTGGCGGCGGTGTTCTCTTCAATGACAGCCGAGACAGAGTCAACCGCAGCGACGAGCTCATTGGCCGAAGCGGACATCTGTTCAGCAGCAGCAGCAGCCTGTTCAGCCTGCTCACTGACCCCTTCAGCAGCCTTGAGGATCTCCACGAGAGAGTTACCAGCCTCATTGGCGATAAGGACACCCTTTTCGACTTCCTTTGCACCTTCATCCATGGCTATGACCGCTTCTGAGACGGTCTTCTGGATGGACTTGATCAGGCTGGCGATCTCCTTGGTGGAAGTGGATGAGCGTTCAGCCAACTTGCGGACCTCGTCAGCGACGACAGCGAAGCCTTTACCGGCTTCACCGGCTCGGGCAGCTTCGATGGCAGCATTGAGCGCCAGCAGGTTGGTCTGGGAGGCGATATCTTCAATGGTGGTGACGATATCCCCGATCTGGTCGGAGCGTGAACCCATCTCCTGGACCTTTTCAGCAGAGACACCCACACGCTGCTTGATATTCTGCATCCCCTTGAGGGTATCTTCGACCTTGGTAGTACCTTTCTTGGCAGCATCGGCAGCGGCAGTGGAACCCTGAACGACAGACTGGGCATTGCCAGCGACCTGTTCGATGGCTGAGGAGAGCTGGGCAGTGATGGAGGATGCTTTATTAGCGGCAGAAGCCTGCTCCTGTGCGCCTCTGGCTACACCATCAATGGCACGGGACATCTGTTCGACGGATGAGGCAGTCTTGTTGACCGCTTCGGATTGCTGGGTGGTACCGCGGGCGACCTGCTGGATGGTTGTAGCTATCTGAGATGTGGCCTGGCCAGCCTGGTTGGAAGCGTTGGCCAATTGCTCTGAAGCAGCGCCGAGGCTGGAAGCGCTCTGGGCGATCAGGCCTACCGAGCCGCGCAGGCTGTCGATCATCTTTGCAAAGGCTATGGCTAATTCATCTTTTGCCGATTTAGGTGTGACAGTGGCAGTCAGGTCATTTTGAGAAATGGTGTTGGCAACTTCTCCCATCCCCTGCATGTAAAGGATCACCTGATCAAACGACTTTGCAATGTCACCGACCTCATCTTTACGCCGGGTCAGCGAGTCTTTGACCTTCTGATCCAGGTCGCGCACCAGGTCCCCATTGGATACAGAAGTGGCAATACCCACCAGGACACCCAAAGGCTTCGAGAGGGAGCCGCTGATGATAATGCCAATACCGATTGACAAAAGAAATGCGATGCCAGTAATGATAAGGATCATCATTACCGAGCTGGCAAAAGTTGCATCCGCTTGAGTGTTTGTCTCCTCCGCACTCTTTATATTGATAGTTCGCAAGACATCAATTGATGCATCCACAGCCTTGCGGGCATCTGAAAGTTTTCCACCACTGAGCAGGGTGGTCAAAGCTTCAGCCTCCTGACCGGCATCGACGAACCCGATAAATTCTGTCATGGCATCCTGGTAATTCTTCCAATCTGTATCTAAAACCTTCAAGCCTTCGATCTCTGTATCTAATAGCGATGTCGCCTTGTATTTATCGATTAATGAATTTATTTCAGCTTTTGTGTTCGTGATAGTCTGAAGGGTCGCGGTTCTTTCTTCAGCAACAAGCATATACTTGTATGCGTCACCGCGCAAACTATAGATATCCGCATCCACGAGGCCGAGATCCCCAACTGGAATCAGACGGTCAAAGTACATGACTGTCATGCCGTCGTTGATCGTTTTCATGTTGGTGTACCCCAGGAAAGCTATCAGTACAGTAAGCAATGACACGATTACAAAACTTCCGATTAGCTTGACACTGGTCTTAAGGTTATTCAGAGCTTTCATGATTTCTCCTAATATTATCTACATCTGAAGTCTAATTTTTTAATTTACAAGAAGCAAAATATCTTCACCTCCAATATCAGCTTATATATTAGAAAGGAAACGTCAGTAAAGAATGTGTGACTATGGGGTAAAGTCACCATAAATAAAAAGATCCGCACACTATGATGCGGATCTCCATGATAAATATTAGGTGAATTTTATATTTAAGCTGCAGCAGCTTTCTGTAGTACAGCCTGCTCATCGAGGGAAAGGACTTTGGTCAGATCGAGCAAAGTTACCAGGCGGTTCTCCAGCTTGGCGATCCCGCGGATATAGGCTGAATTTACACTGGAGACCATGGGCGGGGTGGGTTCAATGGATTCTTCGGGGATGCGCAGCACCTCGGAAACACCATCCACGATCATCCCGATCTTGGTCTTGTTCATGAACACCACTACGATGCGGGTGTCCCGGGTATGCTCCAAGGCCTGAAGGCCGAAACGTTTGCGCAGATCGATGACCGGCACAACTGTTCCGCGGAGATTGGTAACCCCTTCCACGAAGTCGGGAGCCTGAGGCATCTTGGTAATGGCCTGCATCTTAATGATGCCTTCCACAGTCGAGATATCCAATCCATATTGTTCATTTGCCAGTTCAAAAACAACCAGTTGCTGTTCCATATTTTCTCCTTATTACAATTTCATACCTTTCCTAAATGTTTCCATCAATTCTTACGGCTGCCGGCCTAAAGAACAAGATCAGCAGCCGTAAAGTGAAAGGCTAGTTTACTTTGAACTGATAGACCACGTTCTGAAGCTGCTTGGCGAGTTCGGCCAGGGTCTGGGCAGAAGCAGTAACTTCCTCCACCTGGGCAGACATCTCTTCAGCCGAAGCGGAAACCTCTTCGACAGCGGCGGAGTTCTCTTCGGAGACGGAAGCGATGTTCTCGATCGCCTGGGTGACCTCGGTGGAACCGGCAGCCATTTCTTCAGTGGCGGCGGTGTTCTCTTCAATGACAGCCGAGACAGAGTCAACAGCAGCGACAAGCTCATTGGCAGAAGCGGACATCTGCTCTGCAGCAGCGGCAGCCTGTTCAGCCTGCTCACTGACACCTTCAGCAGCCTTGAGGATATCCAGAAGGGAACCACCGGCTTCATTGGCGATGAGGACTCCGCGTTCGACTTCCTTTGCACCTTCATCCATGGCTATGACCGCTTCTGAGACGGTCTTCTGGATGGACTTGATCAGGCTGGCGATCTCCTTGGTGGAAGTGGATGAGCGTTCAGCCAACTTGCGGACCTCGTCAGCGACGACAGCGAAGCCTTTACCGGCTTCACCGGCTCGGGCAGCTTCGATGGCAGCATTGAGCGCCAGCAGGTTGGTCTGGGAGGCGATATCTTCAATGGTGGTGACGATATCCCCGATCTGGTCGGAGCGTGAACCCATCTCCTGGACCTTTTCAGCAGAGACACCCACACGCTGCTTGATATTCTGCATCCCCTTGAGGGTATCTTCGACCTTGGTAGTACCTTTCTTGGCAGCATCGGCAGCGGCAGTGGAACCCTGAACGACAGACTGGGCATTGCCAGCGACCTGTTCGATGGCTGAGGAGAGCTGGGCAGTGATGGAGGATGCTTTATTAGCAGCTGAAGCCTGCTCCTGTGCGCCTCTGGCTACACCATCAATGGCACGGGTCATCTGGTCTACGGAGGAGGCTGTTTTGTTGACCGCTTCGGATTGCTGGGTGGTACCGCGGGCGACCTGCTGGATGGTGGTAGCTATCTGGGATGTAGCCTGGCCAGCCTGGTTGGAAGCATGGGCCAATTGTTCTGAGGCAGCGCTGAGGCTGGAAGCGCTCTGAGCGATCTGGCCTACCGAACCGCGCAGGCTGTCGATCATTTTGGCAAAGGCAATGGCTAACTCATCTTTTGCTGATTTGGGTGTGACAGTGGCAGTCAGGTCATTTTGAGAAATGGTATTGGCAACTTCTCCCATCCCCTGCATGTAAAGGATCACCTGATCAAACGACTTTGCAATGTCACCGACCTCATCTTTACGCCGGGTCAGCGAGTCTTTGACCTTCTGATCCAGGTCGCGCACCAGGTCCCCATTGGATACAGAAGTGGCAATACCCACCAGGACACCCAAAGGCTTCGAGAGGGAGCCGCTGATGATAATGCCAATACCGATTGACAAAAGAAATGCGATGCCAGTAATGATAAGGATCATCATTACCGAGCTGGCAAAAGTTGCATCCGCTTGAGTGTTTGTCTCCTCCGCACTTTTTATATTGATAGTTCGCAAAACATCAATTGATGTATCAACTGCTTTGCGGGCATCTGAAAGTTTTCCGCCTGATCGTAAGGTCGTCAATGCTTCGTCGTCCTGACCGGCATCGACGAATCCGATAAATTCTGTCATGGCGTCCTGGTAGTTCTTCCAGTCTGTATTTAATACCTTCAATCCCTCCACTTCAGTATCTAATAACGACGTCGAACTGAATTTATCGAGTAAAGAATTTATTTCAGCTTTTGTGTTCGTGAGAGTCTGAAGAGTCGCGGTTCTATCTTCTGGTATGAACATGTATTTATAATTGTCTCCACGGAGTGCATAGATATCTGCATCCACGAGGCCGAGATCACCAATTGGGATCAGTCGGTCAAAGTACATGACTGTCATGCCATCGTTGATCGTTTTCATGTTGGTATAACCCAAAAAAGCGATCACTACAGTAAGCAATGACACAATCAAAAAACTTCCAATTAGCTTTACACTGGTCTTAAGGTTATTTAGAGCTTTCATGATTTCTCCTTATTAAAAATACCTATTGAATGATTACTCAATATGGTTTTATAAATATTGATTAAATTAAGGTGTAGAGTAAATAAATTATCATCCTCAAAAAAATCTCTTTTAGGTTATAGGATTCACAGTTTATTTTTAAAATAAAATAGATATAATTTTTCTGTAAAAAAAGTATTAATATTAATTTTAAAGGCAATCCATGACATGGACTGCCTTTTTTATGAATAAACGAATTAACTTAGTTTACCTTGAATTGATTGACCACGTTCTGAAGCTGTTTGGCGAGTTCGGCCAGGGTCTGGGCAGAAGCAGTAACTTCCTCCACCTGGGCAGACATCTCTTCAGCCGAAGCGGAAACCTCTTCGACAGCGGCGGAGTTCTCTTCGGAGACGGAAGCGATGTTCTCGATCGCCTGGGTGACCTCGGTGGAACCGGCAGCCATTTCTTCAGTGGCGGCGGTGTTCTCTTCAATGACAGCCGAGACAGAGTCAACAGCAGCGACAAGCTCATTGGCAGAAGCGGACATCTGCTCTGCAGCAGCGGCAGCCTGTTCAGCCTGCTCACTGACACCTTCAGCAGCCTTGAGGATATCCAGAAGGGAACCACCGGCTTCATTGGCGATGAGGACTCCGCGTTCGACTTCCTTTGCACCTTCATCCATGGCTATGACCGCTTCTGAGACGGTCTTCTGGATGGACTTGATCAGGCTGGCGATCTCCTTGGTGGAAGTGGATGAGCGTTCAGCCAACTTGCGGACCTCGTCAGCGACGACAGCGAAGCCTTTACCGGCTTCACCGGCTCGGGCAGCTTCGATGGCAGCATTGAGCGCCAGCAGGTTGGTCTGGGAGGCGATATCTTCAATGGTGGTGACGATATCCCCGATCTGGTCGGAGCGTGAACCCATCTCCTGGACCTTTTCAGCAGAGACACCCACACGCTGCTTGATATTCTGCATCCCCTTGAGGGTATCTTCGACCTTGGTAGTACCTTTCTTGGCAGCATCGGCAGCGGCAGTGGAACCCTGAACGACAGACTGGGCATTGCCAGCGACCTGTTCGATGGCTGAGGAGAGCTGGGCAGTGATGGAGGATGCTTTATTAGCGGCAGAAGCCTGCTCCTGTGCACCTCTAGCAACACCGTCAATGGCACGGGTCATCTGGTCTACTGAACTGGCAGTATGGTTAATTGATTCTGCCTGCTGCCCGGTGCCATTGGCAACTTGTTGGATTGTTGATGCGATTTGTTTTGTTGCCTGCCCGGCCTGATCTGCAGATTTTGCCAGGGCGTTGGATGTATTAGAGATCTCATTGGAAGACTTTGAAACAAGACCAATCGTTTTTTGTAAGCTTTGAACCATTTTTACAAAAGTATTCCCTAATAGATCTTTCTCCCCTTTGGGAACTATTGTCACTGTCAGATCTCCATCAGCAATTCGGCTAGCTACCCCGGCTGCTTCGTCAAAATATCCAATTAATTGTTGGAAAGCCTGTCCTATTGCACCAATCTCATCTTTTCGATTATTAATCCTGGCAATCTCTGAGGGATCGATTCCAGTTATGGTTGCATCACCATTTGAAAGTAGTATTGCTCCTTTTGTAATCGTAGTGAGTGGTTTCGAGATCGATCTGGCAAGGTAGAATCCGATTAGTAGCAACCCAATTGATACAGCTACACCAATAATGATCACGATTGTCAAGGACTGCAGCACAGGTTGTATTAATTCACTTTTGTTTTGATCCAGCATGATCGTCCACTTCAAAGAATCAGCCAGACTTCCTTCCAGTGCATGGAAGCCGATCACGGCCGGATTTCCGTCCAGGTCATGGAGGTTGGACCGCCATGAATTCTCATGGGTATTGACAACTGCAATTATCTCTTCCGGCGCCGGTTTCATAAGTAGATCCGGGTTTGATGCATATAAAATGTTCCCATTTGCATCCAGCAACGCAGCAGTGCCGGTCTTTCCATAGGTGATGCTCGAAATATCAGCGAATACTGAAGAGACATTCACCGTACCTCGCAGTATGCCAATCACTGCTCCATCGGTTTGATCAACAACCGGGATACCAATATTCATCGCATATGTTTTTGTAGAATCATCGTATTCCACTTCACCAACATAAATCTTCCCCTGACCATTATTGTAGGCTTCGATCCACCACCCTTCATCAGCCTGAAGGTAGTCTCCTGTCCTTTCCGATAATCCTACGATCAAACCCTGGATGTCAGTAATAAATACTTCGACTTCATCCGGGAATTCAGCCATAAACCTTTGAAGTTCACCGCTGGTTGAGTTGCTTAAATATTCATCAACCAGTGGTTGAATGGCTGGGTCTTCGTTGATCCATGCCTCATCCTGGAGTTTTATCTCTGTATTTAAACTGGCCTGATCTTTCCCTGTATAAGATAAATTGGATGTTTTTACGGCATCAACAAGATCAGGGGAAAGAGCTAATGCAGAAAGGGATTTTACATTACCATCCACAACCCCTGAAGCGCGCTGGACTGCTTCTTTACCAATATTCACGAGGTTATTTCCTGTAGATTTTGTTGTTGATGCAGATGATAAGAAATACTCGACACCTACCATAACAACTAAAAAACTAACCAATACTAATAGCAGAAGACCAAGGATTTTATTTTGAATACCCCAATCCCCTGGCTTAAGTGTCAGTTTATTTCCTCTTTTCATTCCGACCTCCTCCATTATCATAGATTTATCCCACTAAGTAAATTTAGGGGTACTCACTTTGTTAACAATTGATAACCATGTATAGGTTATAAATTGTCTTTTTAGAATAAAAAGAATCTGAATATGAAATAAAAAGAGGATAAAAACGATTGAAAATTGCTTATTTTGATTATAATAGTCTAATTACTTGGAAAGAATAATTTTAACCGGTTGACAGATTGTAAAAACAAAAAAAGTAGATTTGGTTCACAACCACTCAAAATTATTTTCTAGTAACAATAGCAAAACAAAAAGAGTCCTGTTTTAGGATCCTTTTTACCGAAGCTATCATTAATTCTTACCAGATAAATATCTTCAAAAGACTAATCGAAGAATTATTGAATTAGGAAGAATGATATATAAGTAGTAGTTACCCTAAATCGCTGGTTTGGCTGGTACAGGGATTTGTGCGGTTTTTATTCCTTGATTCATACCGTCCCTCAGGGCTAGATGGACAGTGATGGTTCCGACCTTTGACGAAAGGGGAATGATCAATCTCGGGCAATCCAGCGTGGAAACTTGAGAGCCTTTCCCGATAATGAGCGTTGGTGGAGATATGGTAGCTTCATAGCCTGCCACAGACAGTTTAACACTTGCCCGACCGGTGATCACATTTCCTAATTCAGCTATGCCGCTTTGAGTGAGGGTATCAAATTCTACTAATTCCTCGCCCATCATCTTGGAAACCAGGCTTATGGATGTTTCCTTGGTCAAACTGTAAAATACCATTCCTTCAACACCACCAACCAGGGCGATGATGACAGTGATATCATCTGTCGTATAAGGACCTTTTTCAAGCTGAAGGTCGCCCTTGCTGGCTTCCATTCCTGTTTCAGATTTCAGTACTTCATATATTGCTTCCAGAAACGGATTTAAAAATTTAACATTCATTTGTTACCTTCTTTCATGACTACTGCTTGGCAGCGACTGCTTCTTGGATGAGGGGTACAAAATTTATGTTCTTTCCATCCGGTGGACTTTCTTTTATTGCCAGGTGGACGGTTACATTTCCCAACTCCGACTGGATGGTAACTACTATGCGGGGAAAATTAATTGTCGAAATTTTCGTCCCTTTACCAATGATCATGGTCGGCGGAGAAATTGTTGAATCCAAACCTGCTTTTGACAATTCAACAGTTGCTTTACCGGAAATCACATTTCCTAATTCAGCAATTCCACTTTGTGCGAGGTTATCAAAATCATTGAATTTTTGGCCCATCATGCGCGATACGAAACTGAGAGCAGTAGTTGTTGACATTTCATATAAAACTACACCTTGAATTTGGCCGACAAGGTTTATGAGCACAGTGACATCATCTGAGGTTAGTGCTGAAGTCTGGACATTTATTGGTCCCCTGGTGATTTCCAACTGTATTTCTTTTCTTAAAACCTCTCCTGCAGAATCCAGAAATGGATTCAGGAATTTAACGTCCATAATTTAATTCCCATCCTTTCAATAAGGTCATTGTTTTCCTGCCATCCCGATAAATTCCTCGGCTGACTTAACCTGTTCACTGATCACATCAATTAACTCGGGCAACCGCTCTGGATTCCAACTTGTGACTTCAAATGCAATCGGGTCTATGTTGTACCTTAATCCATCTTTGCCTATCCCGATTCCCAACATGTTCAATGCCATATCTGCTATATGTACTGAAGAAGCTATCCGAATATATTCACCAGCTTTTCCAGGCTGGTGGTGGAATTCGATCCCCTTTTGAAGGGATAACGGAAGCATCCATCGTTTTGCCAATTCTGCACCCATCTGGGCGTGATCTATTCCGAAAATTTCGATTTCCAACTCATTGAAGGATCTGCCTTGCCAGTCTATTTTTGAATCATTGATTTCACGCAATAAAACTTCAAACGCCAGCTTACCGATATCACACATTAATCCTGCATGGTAGGCTTCTTCGGAAAAGGAATGACCAAATTTCCTGGCTACCAATTGTGCCCCTGCAGCAACGCCAATGGAATGTTTCCATAAGTCTCCCCGGTCAAGTGCATAACCGGGAATTGGTTTATATAAATAAGTAGATACTGAAGCGGCTAATACGAGGCTTTGGATTGTATCCTGTCCTAAATAAACTACTGCTTGTTGTACAGTCGACGCTGGTTGTTCTAAGCCATAATACGAAGAGTTTACCCATTTAAGTATCGTGCTGGTCAGACCTTGATCCATTATAAGGACTTCTGCCAGATCGCTCATATTTGATTTGGGATTGCGAATCAAACTCAACGCTTTCTGAGCTACTTGAGGTAGTGGTGGAAGGTCGCCTACCTTTTTTAACAAGGCGTCGATATTATTTTTCATTTACCGTTTCCTTTGTAGTAAAATGATCCGCCTACATTCGTGAAACCAATTTCAGATGGACGTGGAATGATCTCAGTTCCTCCAAGGAAAAGGACTCCACCGTTGCGCAAACCATCACAAAATTTTTTGTAAAGAACAGCCTTAGCTTCGATCGTAAAATATATAATTACGTTTCGACAAACGATTAGATCGAAATTATTTTCGAAAGGGTCTGTAAGCATGTTTTGTTCTTTAAAAGTGACCCGTTTTGCAATATTTTCTTTAATATAAAACTGTGAATTGACATCATCAAAATACTTTTTTCGATGCTCCGGGGATACATTACGCGTATCATCTGCAGTATACGGTCCTCGTGCTCGTGCTTTCGTGAGAATAGTACGGTCAAGGTCGGTAGCTAACAAGTAATGGTTACGTCCGGGTGCCAGTTCCTCAAGAATTATAGAAAGAGTATATGGTTCTGATCCATTGGAACAACCAGCGCTCCAGATTCGCAACCCATTTTTACTTCCTGGGGTATGGTTGATGGATAATTCTTTGACCAACCCCGGAAAAACGGTTTTTCTTAGGGAATCCCATCTGTCTTGATCTCTAAAAAATTCAGAGACATTAATTGTCAGGTAATCACGAAATTTTGCTGTATCAGCCGGGTTTTTACTCAAGAAAAAAAAGTAATCGTCCCAATTTTTTCCATCAACTCTGATCAACCAGGAATCAAGGCGACGTTGCATCTGCTCGCTTTTATACTGATTTAGGTCAATATTCAGCATCTTTTTTATGTTTTGTTTAATTTTCTGGTAGGTTACGTCTTCCATGATCGCCTTTTATGAAATTGAATGATTACTAGAGCTGAGACGTTTATGGATCGCACCAGCTATCTTATTTAGTGGTAGAACCTCATCAGTAACCCCAGCTTCATACACACTACGAGGCATTCCCCACACAACACAGCTTGATTCAGCTTCTGCAATTATTTGACCACCCGCTTCATGAATTAATCGGCTCCCAACTGTCCCATCACTTCCCATTCCTGTAAGGATTATGCCAATTAATGACTTACCATAGAGACCTACCATGGAGGCCATAGTCACATCGATCGCTGGGCGAACTCCATTAACAGGCGGGTTTTGATTAGTCACGACCACTCCATTCCTATCGAAAATCAAATGAAATCCACCCGGGGCTAATAAAGCTAGGCCAGCCTCAAGTCTGTCACCTGGTTCTGCTTCCTTAACTTTCAGATCAGATAAACTATCCAGTCTGTCTGCTAAGGATCTGGTAAAACCAGCAGGCATATGTTGAATAATGATATATGCTGCCGATAATTTTGCGGAAATTTCCGGAATAAGTGCATTTAATGCTCTGGGTCCACCTGTGGAAGATCCAATAACCACAATTTTGTCCAGACTGTTAATTGGCCGGGTAGGTTTGAGTGAATTGAGTAAAGGTAGCGATGAGGACTTGACGGAGGGTAGAAGGGAAAATACACGTGAACCAGCAGCTTTAATGATCTTTGCTGCAACATCAGCCATAACAATATTAATTGTGGATTTGTTTACTGGCTTGGCAATAAAATCCACTGCTCCCAATGTTAAGGCTTTAACTGTTTCCAATGTCCCTTCAGCAGTTAAGCTGCTCAGCATAACCACCGGGCGTGGAAAATGGATCATAATCTCCTTAAGAGTTGATAATCCATCCATGTGAGGCATCTCGACATCAAGAGTAACAACATCTGGATTTAACTTTGGTATCAATTCCAATGCTTCTATTCCATCATGTGCAGAACCGATCACCTGAATTCCAGGGCATTCGTTAAGGTGTTTGGTGATTGTAAATCGCATAAACGCAGAATCATCAACGACCAGAACACGAACCGGCTTATTTTCTGCCATGAGAGAACCAAACCCGAGAGACACAGTAATTAATTTCCTATCCTAGCAATTTATTGATGGCACTCATAACACGGTCACGGTCAAATGGTTTGACGATGAAATCTTTCGCTCCGGATTTTACAGCTTCAAGAACAACAGATTCCTGACCAAGTGCGGTCAACATGACAACCTTTGCATTTGGATCCATCTTTCTTAACTCTTTTAATGCAGTTAATCCATCCATCTCTGGCATGGTTACATCCATGAGAACCAAATCCGGCTTTTTTGATTTATAGGATTCAATCGCTTTCAATCCATTTTCTGCTTCTGCCACTTCAAAACCTTCTCCAACAAGCATCTTACTTATTCGGACCCTTAAAAACTCTGCATCATCTACAATCAATATATGTGTCATTCTTGTCGCTCCTTTGTTGTTTTCATAATTCTTTTTCCGTACCACCAATGACTCTAACTGTCATATGCCCGGAAGCGATATATAATCGAACTGTTCGGCCGATATTTCCTCCGAATTCCGAGTTACGTACTTTTAAATTCATTTTTTCGAAAACTTGTATTGCACTTGCAACATTCCTCGTTCCAATATCAAATGTTTTTGATAATTGAGTATTAATTAACATGTTCGCCCCACCAGCAAAATAGATCACAATGTTATTATCAGAACCATTACTTTTAATCTTATCCAATAAGATTGGTATCCCTGTGTTTACAAATTTTGTGGGAGAGTCATTTCCACCATCAAATTTCTCTGGTAAGACTGCGTGTAGTAATCCACCAGTTTTCGTGACAGGATTATACATACCGATACCAACACAAGAGCCTAGTCCATATGCAACCAGGACATCCTCCGGATCGTGACTGATAACCAACTCTCCCAAACCAACGCTTAATGAATTAGCCATAACTTATAATTTGTCTGCAAAGGCTTTTAGGGTTGTTTTGTCCGGTATCACCCAAAAATCAGTCTGTACCGATCGATCCTTACAAATAAACGAGGCCTGAAAAGTAAGCACATAATCCTCAATTCCACCTGTAGCAGCAACAATAATATCCAGAATAGCACCAACCATATCCACCATTACGGCTGGTGGAGTGGGTCGGGCGGCTATTCCAGTCAGGGCAGCAACAGCATTTAAGAAAAATGCGGTTGTTAGATTTCCTACTTCAGCTAAAGCTGATCTTTCCATTGCCCGCAATTCAGTAGTTGTACCAGGAGGTACCTCCATCAGCAGATCAACTAATTCCAATGCTTTCAGGTATGGAATGATTAGCATAAAATGCCCTGATAGATCACCTTCAGATTTCAAATAGATACCAACGGCTTCATTCTCAGGGCCACCCAACGCCATTGGAATTTCTTTAACATTAATCATTTTCACGCATGGATTGTCCACTCGGAGATTCGCCCCTACCATGGAGGATAGCCCATTGGCAGCATTGGTCAATCCTTCCTTGGCAATAGATTGAAGGAGGGTATAAAGTTCTTGATTAATTTCTTTACTTTGTTCTGCCATGTTTTAGTTTTCCTTAATGAAGACCAGAGACTTTATATAATCCTGCAACATCCAATATTAGGGCTACTTGACCATCTCCAAGGATGGCTGCACTGGAAATTCCAGGAGTTTCACCGATGATAGAATTCAGCAATTTTACGACTACTTCTTCTTCGCCCATTAATGAATCAACAATCAAACCAATTTCCAGTTTGTTGGATCGAACAACAACCATATATGGATCTTTAACTTTTTGCTTAGTATCGAGGTTGAATACATCTGATAAATGAATTAATGTAATTACCTTATCGCGTAATTGGGTAACAGGCTTTCCGTTGACAACCTTGATGTCTTTGGCTTGAAGGTGTTGAGTTTCAACAACCATTACCAGGGGTATGGCAAATGTAATATCACTGGCTCTGATTAATAGTGTAGGAACAATTGCCAATGTGAGTGGAAGAGAAATTCCAAATATGCTGCCTTTTCCAGGGTGGGTTTCGACTACAATTGTTCCATTCAATCGTTCGATATTCGTTCGGACAATATCCATTCCCACTCCACGACCCGAGATGTCAGATAAAGCCTTGGAGGTAGACAAGCCAGACAGAAATATTAGATCTATGGCTTTCTCCTCAGACATACTTGCAGCCTCGTTCTGAGTAATTAGCCCTTTGGCAACAGCACTTGCTTTTAACTTATCAATATTTATTCCATTCCCATCGTCTTCTACCGTGAGAACGATTCTTCCCTGTTCGTGCCGGGCAGAAAGGGTAACCGTTCCTCGTGGATTTTTTCCTACCGCGATTCGTTCTGTAGGTGTTTCAATACCATGATCCACTGAATTTCGGAGCAAGTGAATGAGTGGATCATTAAGTTCTTCGATTACTGAACGGTCTAATTCTGTGTCTTGACCTTTGAGAACCAGATCCAGCTCTTTTCCAGTTTTCTGGGCTAGATCACGAACAAGCCGAGGAAATTTTGCAAAAACATTTGATATAGGAAGCATGCGTATATGCATTACTTCTTCCTGAAGCTGATCAGTGATCCTTCCAATATGAACAATTGTGTCAGATAGACTACTAATCTTGTCATTTCCCCGATACATTACTTCCAATTGATTTCTGAGTTGGTTTATCCTATTACGGTCTGTGATTAATTCACCTACCAGGTTCATTAAGGCATCCAATCTCTCCACCGATGTGCGAACTGTCTTGTCTACGGTTTTGTCTTTTGCTTTTTCAGCATCCTGAGCAGCAATGATCGTAGATTTTTGCTGCTGCATATATTTTGCAATTGCTCTATCAAAGGTGTCCTGGCTACCCACTCCCATTTGTACCAGTATTTGCCCGAGCAATGGAGTATTTCCGCCATCCTTAGATAGTCTCTTTTGCGTCTTAAGCGCCTCAACAAGCTCATTTTCAGATATCGTTCCATTTTCTACTAAAAAATCACCAAGTTTTATAGGTTCACTATTTTTTAATGCATCCGATTGGGCCGGGGAGCTGGATTTAGGTTGAACTAGCTCAATTGTTGAATCTCCCAAAATAATTCGATCGATTTCAGAAATCCGAGTGAGATCTTGGCGGATCATATCAATTGGTTGGTTTGGAACAAACATCGCAATTATTTGTTTAACAGGTTTTGATGCTTCGATTTCCGCCTGGGTTGGGCTCATTTCTTTGATTGTGCCTGATGATTGCAAAACCATCATGACCTGAAATGCCCTTGCAGCTGGAGCAATGCTCTTGGGAGAGATCTCTATTTCTATCTTTATTGGTTTTTGAATATCCGGCAATATTTCCACAGATGGAGGTTTAGTTTCTTCTAAAATCTTTGGTGAAATTAATGAGTCTTTGATTTTTGTAACTGGCTGAGTTTGATCAACAGGCATCGCTGAAGAATTAATGGAGTTTATCTTTTTCTTCTTAGTTACATTTGATTTCTTATGTTCAATGACTTCTTGTAAAGTTGACTCATGTTTTTCTGCGGGTTTTGTGACGATGACTGATTCAGATGTTGAAGAACTACTTACAACGCTAGCTGCCTTTATGAAGGCATCCATTTCTTCAACCATGAATTCTACGTCGATATTAGATTCATTCAGGTCAATGACCTCTTCCCTTAAGGTTCTAAGAGCGTCTATTGATTTGAGGCATATATCAATAAAATTGGAGGATATCGAAAAGGTTTTCTTCCTAATTCCATCAAAGCCAGTTTCAAGGGCATGAGTAAGTTTTACAAGGCGGGAATGTCCTATCATTCCGGCCATACCTTTCAATGTATGGGCGGACCTGAACAAAGCCTGAATTAACTCAGGGTCATCAACTTCTTGTTCTAATTTTACGAGTCCTTCTTCCAAAACTTGCAGATGGTCTTCAGTTTCTGCCATGAATAAGGGCATTTCGTCAGGACTGATATCAAAAGTTAACGGCATTCAAATCCTCCAGGAGGATACAAATAGAATCACTGCATCCAAAGATCTGATCATAAAACTGAATAGAATGAATAATCTTTAATGGTTTTAACATGCCGAAACTCTATTCTCAGTAAACCTTACGTAAAAAGACCGAAAAGAACACATGAAACTTGTTGTAATGTTGAGAAACCAGGGGTGAAATTATGCAAATTTTCGGAAGAAATTACTATTCCCCGTCTAATTATTGGAAAAATGCCAGGCGGACAGAGCATAGAAAAAAATATATTCACAATAATGATGAAATTTCTACTAAAATTTTGATAATTCCATTATCTTCACACAGGAACTAATTATTAATCAAATTTCCTTTCTTTCGGTCATAAATTTATAAAATATCAAAAAAAATATGCTGACAATATTGGAACAATGGTGGCATCCGAGGATTTATCGATATGGTTAAACCAAATGTGGTTTTACAGGAATTGCTGCTAGATAGATAGGTATTTATTACCTAGGAACTTCCCTTAGAGTTACTATTGATCGAATAGCTAATTGAGTAGAAAATCCTCCGAGATATCATTTAAAGTTTTAAGTTTTCAAAATAATTTTAGGTCTAAAAAATGGCATAAATTAGAGTAAAAACTCCCATTTATACATCCTTTATGTAGCTTTCAGTTGCCTTTTACTGTCTTTAATTTTCATTTGATTATGATTAGAGTTGATCTTAATAAGTAAACCCATGTTTACGTTGGGTGATTATTTTTGTATAGAATGGAAAAATGGACTATATATTGGCGCAACTCACTGATCTCACTTTAATTAAAGCTACTGGCCATGAACAATTGTCCTCGAACCGACTAAAAGAGGCAATGCAAACATTCGCGAATCTGATACGTGAATACCCAGCAGATCTTGAAGCATACTTGGTTCTTGGTGATTTATACCTCGCTGGAGAAATGTTCTCCGCTGCGTTACTCCTCTACCAAAAAGCACTTATACTGGATCCGGAAAATTTTGAAATTTCAAACAGGATCAATCTAGCAAAGATAGAAGGCAACCATGACCAGCCAGACATGGATCCGATTTCGGATGCGTCCTTGGATCGACTTTATGTTATCCTAGCTAAGGATGACCATCATGTAGAGGTTCAAGATGTTGATCAAGCAACTAAATTATTGGACCAGATCATTCACAGCAAAAATCCAGCCGAATTAGTAGCTCTTCACCTCGATCAGATTGAAAACCTTCTTCCAGCTTTACTGGAATTAAATATCAGGCAAGCAAAATTGGAAAACCGAGAGGTGCTTGCGTCAAGTCTTGAGGAATTACAACAGGCAATCAATTCCGAAAATTATTGGCCAATTTCGGGTGTAAAAACGAAAGACTATGAACAAAATAATCCTGTTGAACATTTTGCAGGTAAAGTAACATTGTTGGTACCCGATCGACATAATCCTTCAGCTAGAGCTTCTTTCATTTTTGAATGCCTGGAAGCAGCAGGATGTTCATGCACTATTATGGATGAATCTAATTCAATAGATCATTTGGCTGAAGATGTCACTATAGCCTGTAATCCGCATATTAATCCCTGGCTTTTAGAATACATGGCGGCAAAAACAACAAATAAACAACCAATCATTCTGGATCTGGATAAGGATTTTGAAGAGATGCCAGTTTACCACCCACAATATATGAATACCGGTTTAGGTTCACCTGCAAATGCCCGGGCTTACTCGGCAGCATTATTGCTATCAAATATAGTAACTGTTCCTTCACAAAAATTTGCAGATAGTCTTAACCACATAGGTTACAAAGCTACAACAATCCCAGATGGTTGGTCCCGTTCGAATTTATTGTGGGATAAAACATCGAATCCCAGGAATACGATTAATATTGGTTGGTTGGGAAGTACTGGATTACCAGAGGATGTGGTTGAGATTCGTAGGATCATCAATAGGGTGATTCGTGAGTTTCCCAGGGCACAGCTAGTAATTTCAGAAAGTAATAATGCGTTTCAATTGTTTAGCAGTTTACCAGATAATCGAAAATTATTCATTCCTGAAGTTTCCAATGAAGACAATCCATACCTTTTAGGCCAACTGGATATTCTTGTGGTTCCAACAAAAAACATTCCTTATAATATGACAAAATCAGATACCATATTAATGGAAGCTGGGGTGAAAAGACTTCCTTGGGTTGCAGGAAATCTTCCTTCCTTTACCGAATGGAATAGTGGGGGGTTGCTGGCAAACACATTAGAAGAATGGCATACAAACCTTCGTCAGTTAGTTATGGATCGGGAGATGCGATCAAAACTTGGGGATGATGGTTGTAAGAAGGCCCAACAAAGAGAAATGCAGTTGATGAAAAGATTTTGGGTTGATGTTATTGACGAAGCATTAGAAGCAACGTCAATTAGAGGATTAAACTCAGCTTCCCATTCTATCAAACAGGGGTAAGGATAATCTTGAAGATAATATTTGTTACTCTGCCAGACACTAGTTTCATTGTCTCTCAACACAGATACGGTGTTATCTGCAATACGATATGTCAGGACAGAAAACATTCTGCTCAATTGGTTGTAATTAATCCTGAGAATGAATATGGGAATTTTGAGAATATTAAGTCTCTTGATGCGGATGTAATCATTCTAAATGCAGAATTAGTTACAAACCATTACCGTATGATTCAGAAATGGAAGGCAAACGGGAAGCTAGTATTTGTAGATTTCTGCAATCCTGTATGGTTTGAAGAATTGACGCAAAACGAAAGTCTTACAGAAAATAAACTAAGTTATACACGCGAATTATTTAATCCGATTTCCAGGCAATCCAAATTTCAAGTATTCAAGTCTGGAATACGGTTAGCAGATGCGATTCTCTGCAACTCCAGGAGAATGGTAGAAGATTGGAGCGAGAAGCCATCTGTTTATTATCTACCAGACTTTTTACCTCTGGATGAATATCTGATCCACCGTTTTGAACCACACGAAGGAATAACCATTGGTCTGAAACTTCTGCATAATGGTTATGAGAAACTGCTGGAAACAGGATTGTATACTGCCATAGAAGTCATCGGTAAAGAAAGACCAGAATCCAAATTTCTATTCTGTGGAGATCTAACCAAGGTTTACAGGAAGATAGATCTTCCACCAGAGCAAAAAACATTAATTCCATTTACCGATATGGCAGACTGGCAAAAAGTATTATCTACAATTGACCTCGGATTGATACCCTTCGCTGGTACGATCGACGAGAGAATTGGATGGTTTGATGCATTAGAGTATATGGCAATGAAAATACCCTGGGTTGCCAGCGAAAATATTGCATTATCTGAATTACGTCAATTTGGATGGTTAGTACAAAACCATTCAAAGATCTGGGAAAGAGTACTATTGGATATGATTGGTAATATATCCTCTTACAAGGAAGATACAGCAAGTGAACCATATCTGTTTGCCATCGGACAAGGTATTGAAGAATATATTGAAAAACTATATAAAATAATTAACTATAGCCACACTAAAATATCCACAAGAGAGCTGGTTTATAATGGCGCCATTAAATACCCTGAACGAAGATAAGCAAGACGATGATCAAACACAAGATCTCCCTGTTAGGTTACCCGTTATGGTCAACATTCCAGCCGGGCAGTTTTGGATGGGAACCAGTAATGAACAGGTGAAGGTTCTACTCGAAAAGGAAGATTGGGCAGTAGAATGGAATGCTTCAGATATGTTCCAACTAGAACAACCGCAGCACCAGGTATCGCTACCAGCATTTGAGATCGCTAAATATCCGGTAACAAATGCTGAGTATTATATATTTATCTATAACACCGGATATCGAGTGCCCAAAGGTTGGATTGGCTTTCATTATTCTGATGGAATGGATGAACATCCAGTTGTGGGAGTATCAAAAGCAGATGTCCTGGCTTACTGTTCGTGGTTATCAAAAGCCAGCGGTCAGACTTTTAGGTTGCCAACAGAAGCAGAGTGGGAGAAATCTTCCCGGGGAGTAGATCAAAGGATTTATCCCTGGGGGGAAAGCTTCGATCCATGGAGGTGTAATACAGTTGAAAGCGGCAAGAAAATGACCACCCCCATTGGTTCTTATTCTCCCGGTGGAGACAGCCCATTTGGTATAGCAGATGTCATTGGCAATGTATGGGAATGGACCCAATCTTATTTGAACAGTTATCCATATAAACCTGATGGTGGAGACATTTCAGGCGTAAAAGCGAAATGTGTTGTCCGTGGAGGTGCATGGTATTATAGTCGGGCCTTAGCCAGATGTTCTACGCGTGAAGGTGTATTGGCCGATTTTATATCACCAGCGTTAGGGTTTCGTTTAGCCAGAACGTTAAGATAATTGCTTGACGAGGCTGTTGTAGCATGGTATTATTCTGCTCTTGATGCGGGGTAGAGCAGTGGCAGCTCGTCGGGCTCATAACCCGGAGGTCAGAAGTTCGAATCTTCTCCCCGCTACTATTTTCCAAACGACCAGAATTGGTCGTTTTTGGTTTAAACATGCGTTGATTCCTTGAACAATTTAATTGAGAAGAGAAATATTTTATTGATTAGAAAACGGTTCTCTTCTTGAGATAGAACAAGATTATCATTCAGTGATTTCAAAGCAATTATCAATATCGATTCGATTTAATCCAAAAACCTATCCATATGGTTAGATTTTGGGTATCCAAAGGTATGAATTTCAACAAAACTTCATCAGTGGGAGAAATGAAGGTAGAATTATTATCAACTGGAATCCAGAAAACAAAATCAATTTATCAACAATCTACAAAGGAGGCACGGTGCCCACAGACACTAAGCTACCTGCAACCAGGACCATTGATATTCACAGCCATATTTATCCTGAGCCTTATTTACTGCTACTTGAAAGACGTAAGGAAATCCCCTGCATCATTAACCGGAATGGCAACCGGGAGTTCCAAATATTTACACAGGAGATTGGCTCTCAGACCACCAAAGGAAGACCAATGGGTCCGGAATATTGGGATATTGAGGCAAAGATAGCCTTCATGGACAAGTTCAGCATCGACCGAAGCGTCATTTCCCTGGGCAATCCCTGGATGGATCCATTTCCCGATGCATCCGGTGATGAGGCCGCAGTTTCAATAAACAAGATTCTAAGTGGTTACGAGGTAGCTACTGACGGGCGGCTCGTGGGTCTTGGAGTCCTACCGACAAGCAGCGTTGAGGCTGCTGCTGAATCTGTGAAGACAATCACGCAAACTGAAGGCCTTTACGGTGCAGCCGTAGGACCATATATAGCCGGATTACAATTCGATGACCCACGGTTAGACCTTTTCTGGAAAGAAATGGCAAACAGCAAACTACCCCTCTTCATCCATCCCGAGAACAGCCTACCGCTTGACACTTTAAAAGGATTCCATCAATCTCTCCACTTCGCTTTGGGTTTCCCTATGGAAACGACTATTGCCATCGGCAGGCTTGTGCTCGGTGGAGTAATGGCTCGTTTTCCTACCCTGAAAATTGTTGTGGCACACGGCGGGGGCTGCCTACCCTTCTTAGGTGGTCGGCTGGATTCTGTCCATAGAGCACAATTTACAGCTGAAGATTCCCTGCCCAATCCGCCAAGTACATATTTGAGCCAGCTCTATCTGGATGCGCTGGTATACTATGCACCAGCTTTCCAGGCGGAATACCGGCTAGTCGGGGAAGAGCACCTTATGTTCGGCACCGATCATCCATTTTCCATAGCTGAACCGGAAGTCAATCGCATAACCATCCAACAAGAACTGGGTGATGGAGAAGCTTATCTCAAGATCATGGAAAGAAATGCGATCGAAATATTCGGACTGAAAGATCGTGTGGTAAGATGATCCAACTATCAACCCACAGCACATACGGCAAGGGTTCAGGATTTTGACTCACACCGAGCTGGGTGCTGGCGTAACCCGTAGGTCACAAAGTCCCCATATAGGAGTGGTTCGAATACCCATACGGGCACACATCCACTCCCCGCTACGAAGAGTGAACTCTTTGTAAGACGCTAGAAACCAGAGGCCATCGGACCCTGGCTTTTTATTGGCCTGGCGCACAGTAGTAGGTTTTTATTAATTTTTATAAAGACATGATCTTGTCTAACCACACTGTGCTTCGGGATACAGACCAACAGCTCAAGCCGTCAGAATCTATCTACTGGGTGACAATTTACTGTTTTCTATGTCAGAAAGACTCCCTGAATTAAAATTAATTCCTTTTGTTCGCAACCTTCCATTAGCACACCATGGTTTTACAATTAAAATGTAAAACTCAAATTGCATTGGAGATTAAATGGATTCTGTTATTTCTCTTCGTAACGCGCGTTTGCACAACCTCAAGAATGTCAGTCTTGATATTCCCAAAAACAAGCTGGTGGTCTTCACCGGGCTTTCCGGATCTGGCAAGTCCACTCTGGCCTTTGATATCATCAACAAAGAAGGACAACGCCAGTATCTAGATTCTCTGGGTTTCGTTACTGATCAGCTTACCAAACCACCGGTGGATAGCATCAGCGGACTCTCACCCTCAATTAGTATTGACCAGCACCTCAACAACCACAGTCCGCGCTCGACAGTGGGCACAGTCACGGAGGTTTTCACTTATCTGCGTGTGCTCTTTGCGCGGTTGGGTCACCGCCCCTGCCCGAACTGCGGAAAAGATGTACCGCCGCCTACCTTCGAATTCTCAGAGGATGAGTGGATGGACGAGAATGATGAAACTGAGGATGGTGGTTTTCCGTGTCCGCACTGCGGCACTTCCATCCCTGAGATGGGGATGGCCAACTTCTCTTTCAACAAACCGGCAGGAGCCTGTCCGCGCTGCACCGGGTTGGGAGTTGTGCGCCAGGTTTTGATTGATCGCTATATCCATCTTGAAAAGAGTCTGGCCGAGAATGCTGTGGATGGATGGGAAACCTTTCATATCAACTATTACCGTCAAATTCTCGAAAATGCCGGAAAGTGGTTTGGATTCAAATTCGAGTTCGACAAGCCTCTTAAGGAATACACCGAAGTTCAACGGGACTTGCTCTATTACGGCACAGATAGTTCACAATTCTTGAGCCACTTCCCGGGTAAAAAAGCGCCTACCACCAACAACCAGGGCCGTTATGAGGGTGTGATCACCAACCTGCTGCGACGTTATGACGAACATGCCGAAAACGAGACTTACCGAGAAAAGCTCGACCAGTACTTTACCATCCAGACTTGCCCTGAGTGTAATGGTGCACGCCTGAAAGCGGAAAGTCGGTTTGTCACCGTTATTGGAAAGACTATCATCGCTGTGGAAAAACTGCCTCTCAATGAGTTGGATGGCTGGTTAAAATCTCTTGAGCCATCTTTTAGCACCCAGGAAATGTTAATTGCCAAACCGATTTTGGATGATCTGGATGCGCGAGTGGGACGTCTGCTCGAAGTAGGCGTTGGCTACATTTCTCTCGAACGCGCCAGTCCATCTCTTTCGGCAGGTGAGGCGCAGCGCCTCAAGCTGGCTTCACTGCTTGGTTCTGGCCTCACAGGCGTGCTTTACATCCTGGATGAACCGACCATTGGACTGCATCAGCGTGATACACAGCGCTTGGTCAAGGTGCTTTACCGGTTGCGAGACCTGGGCAACACCGTGTTGGTGGTGGAGCATGACCTTGAGTTGATCAGGGCTGCGGATTACATTGTGGATATTGGCCCGGGAGCTGGTAGTTCCGGTGGCCGAATTGTTGCTGCAGGTACTCCCGAGGAATTGATGCATAACCCTGCCTCAATAACGGGTGCTTATTTGTCCGGTGAAAAAACGGTACCGATACCAGTAAAAAGACGCAGCCACAACGGCAACGCGCTCACCATCCGTGGTGCACGTCAGTATAACCTTCACAATGTCTCCGTTCGATTACCACTGGGGATTTTGACAGCAGTCACCGGTGTTTCGGGTTCAGGAAAATCCTCGTTGATCTTTGATATCCTCGATCGTGCTGCCCGGCAGCGCATGAATCATTCTGTAGAGCAGGTGGGCGAACATGACAGTATCGAAGGCTGGCAGCATATCGATAAGGTGATCACCATAGATCAAGAGCACATTGGGCGCATCCCGCGTTCCAACGCTGCCACCTATTCGGATACCTTCACCCCCATCCGTGAAGCTTTTGCGGCTACTGCTGAAGCCAAAGCCCGCGGATTCACGCCGCGCCATTTTTCCTTCAATGTCCCTGGTGGACGTTGTGAACGCTGTGAAGGTTCAGGCACACTCACCGTCAAGATGCACTTTTTGCCTGATGTGGAAGTACGCTGCCCTGCCTGCCATGGAAGACGTTTCAAGCGTGATACCCTGGCGGTGAAATATCATGGCAAGGATATTTCAGAAGTGCTGGACATGACCATTGCCGAAGCTCTTGAACTGTTCAAAGAACTCCCTGCTGCGCGTGCAAGGTTGGAAGTGATGAGGGAGGTCGGGTTGGGTTACTTGAAAATGGGGCAGCCGGCTACCACCCTTTCAGGTGGTGAGGCACAGCGTGTCAAACTTGCAAAGGAACTCGGCCGTAAAGCTACTGGCAAAACCCTATATCTTTTGGATGAACCAACCACAGGGCTGCATCCTGCTGATACGACTTTACTATTGGGTCTGCTTCAGAAGCTGGTCGAAGCTGGCAACAGTGTGATTGTAGTGGAGCATAACCTCGATCTCATCCGTGCCGTGGACTGGATAATTGATCTTGGTCCTGAAGGCGGCTTGGCCGGAGGACGGTTGTTGGCGGAAGGTACACCTGAAGAAGTTGCCCAGGTAGCTGAATCCTACACCGGGCAATATCTCAAGGTGCTGTCACATAAAACCAAAATTTACATCTATGAATAGTTATCCAGAAAACGCTATCACGCATATCAAAGAGTTGATTAATACATACCGTTGTTTGACTGTGCAACGGTTTGTTATTAATTATTCTCTTCTTGCGTTTTGTATTATTCATCCATATCTTAACGACTTTTCCCTTTGGATGTGCCTTCTCTATATACCAGAAAGCATCAGAAATCTTACATAACGGGTAACACGCATCAATGACAGGTCAGATTTTTCCGGATTCTATGAGTTCTTTGATAAAGATCAGGTCCTTTGGTTTTGTATCAGCGAAATAACGAAAGTTTTCAGTCCCCTGGGATCAGAATTATTTCTCTTATAACTTGCCGCCTGGAAGAGTTGAAGCATCGAACCACCAAGAACGACATAGGTTCCTTCAAGTTCTAACACAAGCAAATAATCTGAAATTGGATGATTTCCATTCACAGCCAGGATCAAATCGTACTTCAGACCGTTTTTGGTGAAATCTTCTTTCGTGTAATTGATGACATGGTCTGCCCCGAAAGAGCGCACCATTTCCAAGTTTCTAGTGCTGCTGATGGCCGTCACTTCAGCCACGAATGCTTTTGCTATCTGGATGGTAATTTCTGTGCAACCGCCCGAAGTGGATGAAATTATCGAATGGTCTTAATTGACGAACTTAAAAAATAATGAAATAATATATGTTAATCGATCAGCTTTTACCTTTTGATAGGGAATTGAAGACTAGAGTATTGCCGGATTAATTTATTCACTTATATTGAAATTTAAAAAAAATATGATAAAATTGTAATAATATAATCCTGTAATTACAGGATAACATATGGCATGTCCGATTTCAACAACCTGTACAAGTTTTTGAAATTGTATATACCAATAATCAATAAAAGGTCGAGAAATAAATTAACAAGGAGGTGGTGATCTTTATCGTTTCGTGTTATTTTGTGAAGTCTCAATAAATCAAAAAACGGGAGAAAAAAATGAAGAAAAACATTTTTGGAATTTCAGTGGTATTGGTTTTTGCTATGATCCTCGGCGCTTGCACTCCTGCAGCACCGGCGGTAGTGGCACCTGCCGCCGAAGCACCTGCTGAAGTAGCACCTGCCGCCGAAGCGTCGCTTGAAGAAGGTATGGTCGATACCACAAAGTACAAGAAAGACGGTAAAGTTACCATTGGAGTTTCTTATGAAGGACCCCTTAATGACTACTCCAAGTCCATGCTCTATCACCTTCAGTATCAACTTGAAGATGCTTATAAGGACAGAGTCGAAAAAGTGATTTTTGCTGCTGCTGATGGCGATGCCGCAAGACAGATAAACGACGTCGAAAACCTTCTCACACAGGGGATTGATCTTCTGTTATATCAACCGATAAGCGAATCGGCAGGTGTTGCAGTTGTTGAAAAGGCAATGAGTATGGGTGTCCCGGTTGTAATCTTTGGCGCTAGTCTGCTTACGGATGACTATGTATCATTTGTCAACACCGACAACACAGGCATTGGATACGCTTATACCGATTGGCTCGCTCAACAGATTGGCGGTAAAGGCAAAGTCGTTGTAATGATGGGTGAAGCTGGCAGTGGTTATACCGAGGATGCATACAAAGGTGTTCAGGAAGCCTTAAAGAAATATCCTGGAATCGTACCTCTTCCCACGGTTTATGCCAATTACTCACAGGCAACTGCCAAGCAGCAGATGGAAACACTGCTTAATGCAAATGATGACATTGTAGGGGCTATTGTGCAAGGTGGCCACATGGGTCTCGGTATACTTGAAGCCTATATGGATAAAGGCCTGGAGCCGCCTTATATGACAGTTGACGATATTAACCTGTTTATGAAGGCCGCAAAGAAGAATAACTTTAGTAAATTTATCACTTATGGCGCAGGCGCGGAAGTATCTTTTGACGCGGCCAAAATCGCAATGGATATACTTGATGGCAAGCCGGTTAAACATAATTATCTAAGCCCCGTCGAGCTGTTCACCGCTGAACAAATGTTTGAGAGAATACCTGACGGAATGCCAGATGGTTTCTGGTCTCTGGCTAAGATTCCAAAAGAAAAATTAAAAGATTATTTTAAAGAATAGTCAGTATTTCAATACTGGGGAGTCTACAGCGGCTCCCCAGTAAATTCAATATAACAGGGAAAATTAATGTTGCAGAAAGATGTCATTTTAAGTATAGAGCATATCTCTAAGTCATTCTATGAAGTAAAAGCGCTTCAGGACATTTCTTTTGATATTCATAAAGGTGAGATAATTGGTCTTTTGGGCGCAAATGGTGCCGGGAAAAGCACTCTATTAAAGATCATCGGAGGAGTTCAAACGAGTGACAACGGTGACATATATTTGGATAATGAAAATCTTGGCAGCATCAACCCTCATATTGCTCACGAAAAAGGAATTATCAGTGTTTATCAGGAGTTAAACCTCTTTCTTAATATGACTATTGCTGAGAATTTGTTTATCGGCAGAGAAAACAAATCAAAAACAAACCTCATTGATTGGAAAGCAACTCGCAAAAAGGCAAAAACGATTTTGGAGTCTTTGGGACTGGACATAGATCCGGATGCAGAAGTGGCCTCCCTTAGTGTGGCAAACCAGCATCTGGTTGAAATCGCACGCGCATTAAGCGAAAAGCCAAAAATACTGCTGCTGGATGAACCCACAGCCTCGCTATCGGATAAAGAAATCCAGTGGCTTTTTACAAAAATCAGAGAACTGCGTCAGAATGGAACGACCGTAGTTTATGTTTCCCATCGTCTGGATGAAGTGACAGCACTGTGCGAAAGATGCGTTATTTTGCGGGATGGAAAACTGGCCGATCAATTGGACGGGCAATTTGATAAAGAAAAGATTATTAGAAGTATGATCGGTCACAATGTAGAGCTTATTAGGACAGAAGCAAAAAAAGAAGCGGCTGATGTGATATTGGAGATTAAGAACCTCAGACTAAGAAATCTGGTTAAAGACGTCAGTTTTCAGTTGAAAAAAGGAGAAATTCTTGGAATTGCCGGATTGGTTGGCGCAGGAAGGACTGAACTTCTCGGTGCAATTTTCGGAACCGACACAAAAAATTCTGGCCATATATACAAACAGGGCAAAGAAATCAAAATAAATAATCCTACTGATGCCATGAACAATGGCATCATGCTTATTCCTGAAGACCGAAAAATTGATGGGCTTTTCCTGAATGAAAGCAGCCGTTTTAATATCGCATCGGCCACGTTGGACAAGCGGGCAAGAGGCGGATTTATAAATGAAAAACAGGAAAAAGAGATCGTTGCAAAGGCTGCAAAGGACGTACAACTCGATATGTCAAGAGTTGAACACCTGGTAAAACTTTTAAGCGGTGGAAATCAGCAAAAGGCGGTTATCGCTAAATCGTTGCTTGTGAACGCAGATGTTTTACTGCTCGATGAGCCGACTTGCGGGGTAGATATCGGTGCAAGAGAAGAAATTTACACCATTATTAAAGAAGTGTCCAATCAAGGTAAGTCCATCATTTTGGTTTCCTCCGACTGGGAGGAACTGATTTACCTCAGTGACAGAATGCTCGTAATGTCTGAAGGTAAAATCACAGGCATTTTGACTGTAGAAGAATTAACCAAAGAGAATATTGGTCATTTGGCCACAATTTCTGATGTGCAAAAGGATGAAAAAGGCAGCAAGGTGAATTACGAAGGGATGGCTGAGGGGATCCACCCAAGGCACCCGGAAATTAATAGTCCCGTTATGCTTAATACCAAAGAATATTTTGGAAAACTGAGGACTTTATTTAACAACAATAACACAGCCATTTTGGTGGTTGTCACATTAGTTATGATTATTGCCAGCATTTCTATTAGCGATTCATTCCGGACTTTAATGAATGCAAGGAATCTATTGGGACAGGCGATGCCTTTCCTGATTCTCACGCTCGGGCAATTAGTTGTTATAGTGGCTGGAGGACTTGACCTTTCAAGTGGCGCTCTAATAGCAGCCACTGGCGTATTGGGTGTGTCTTATATGGTGAGCAATCCCGACAAAATATTGCTGGGTGTATTGATTATGTTTGTCTTTGGGCTAATAGTGGGGCTACTAAATTCGCTGCTTGTGGTTAAGGCGAAGCTGGATTCATTTGTTGTCACCTTAGGTATGTCAATCGTTCTAACCGGCGTTACGCTCGTCATAACAAAAGCCCCAATTGGACCATCACCCAAAATCCTGAGGGTTCTAGCAAATCAAGATATCTATGGTATTCCGTATGTTCTTTTCTTAATCATTTTGCTGACTGTTGTCTTTGGAATACTAATGCGATACACATCACTTGGTAGAAGTTTTTATGCTGTTGGAGAAAATCCGAAAGGCTCATATTGGGCAGGATTACCCGTTCAAAAAACCCAGTTCATGTCGTTCATAATCAGCTCCCTTATGGCTGTAGTGGCCTCATTATTCTTGATGGGCCGAACTGGTGCGGGAGATCCTGCATTTGGACCAGGGATGGAACTTACTGCCATTGCATGCGCACTTATCGGAGGCGCCCGTCTGGGTGGAGGCAGAGGATCTATGGGAGGTGCTTTGCTGGGCGTATTGCTACTGTCAATTCTTGAAAATATCTTAAGCCTTATGAATGTGGATTTGTGGTATCAAGAGGTTTTCAGTGGAATGTTATTGCTGGCTATCATCATCACCTATGAGTATAGAATGAAAAAAAATAAAGTGGCTTTCAAAGCCAACACTTAGGAAATAAATTTGGCGAGCAATTACATCTACTTTACGAAAACTCAAGAGGCAATATCAAGATGAAACCGGTTCTTTTTGGCAATAAACTTCGGATAAACAAACATTACAGCGTATACATTGTAATGGTGGCTTTATTGATGGTGACTTACTTATACAGCCCAAAGTTTTTGAATAGCTCCACAGTTTTCAATATGCTCAGGCAGGCGTCTGCACTTGGTGTTTTGACGGCTGGACAATTATTCGTAATTATTGGCGGTGGAGTTGACCTTTCTGTCGTTGCTACAATGCAGATATCCATTGTGACATGTGTGTATTTCACTAATGAGTATGGTGTTTTGGGTCTGATACTGGGTATTTTTATCTCGCTAGTATTTGCAATACTCATTGGCCTTGCCAATGGTGTGATTGTGACGAAATTCAATGTTCAACCGTTTTTGGTTACATTGTTTATGGCTGAATTACTGACAGGCGCAAGAATGATACTCGTCGGGGTTCAATCTGCAGGTTCTGTTCCGGATGCGATGCGTTACTTGGGAAATGATCTGACCGGGCCAATTCCAAATGCTGTGATTGTCTTTTTGCTCGTGGTCATAGTCAGTTTTGTGGTTCTGAATAAAACTGTTTATGGTAGAAAGCTGGTATCTGTTGGCACCAATAAAAGGGCTGCCACATATTCAGGTATTAATGGCAATTCCACTGTAATAATTAGCTATTGTATTAGCAGTGTTATGGCTGTTATTGCTGGGATACTGCTTGCAGGGTATACCGGCTATGCTGATATGTGGATTGGAAAGGGTTACGAGTTTAATGCACTCGTTGCAGCGGTAATAGGTGGTAACTTTCTGGGAGGCGGAAGAGGTTCGATCATGGGGGTTGTTGGCGGTGTACTTGTTACAACGCTTGTGTTGAATGTCGTTTTGCTTTTTGGGCTGGATGTAACTTTTCAGTATATATTCATGGGAGTCATATTCATTGTAGCAACGCTTATGGGGGCTCTGTCAGGCAAGGATTAGCTGTAGGTATATTTAACTGTAAATTGTCTGTTGAAAAAGTCGCGTTTATCAAGCCAGTCCGGACGAAATACACGCTGCTTTCACTTTTTAAGAATCATAAAGCGGCCAAGATCCCCGATGGCTAAGGCCACCGTCGATTTACCAGGCATAACTAAGCCAGAATTTGGAATATTCTTGCTAACGCTGGACTTAATGTAAGCCGCATCCATTAGAACGCGCACCTGTTCTTCTGGGTGCGCGTTCCTGTAAGGTCGACTTCTGTTGTACCAAGAGTCGCTTTAAAACAGGAGACTAAATATACGCACGTGTCTCAGTACTTTCAAATGCAGCTTAATTACCCCGGTTGTGACCCATCTAGATGTAAATCAGGCTCCCTTAAGCATACTAATGAGGTTGACCGAATCCATCACCTCGCCGTACTTCATGCCGATGTTCTTCAGCGCAGCGTCATGCAGCTCTTTATCAAATGATGACACAGCATCTGAGGCAACTATCACCTTAATGCGGTTGTGAAAAGCTTCATGTACGGTATCCTCCACGCATATCTGCGTCACAGTACCCGTTACGATGATGGTGTCCCGGTCGATACTGTACAGCACATCGAGCAGATTGGTGTTGCGGAACGATGAATAGCCGTATTTCTCAACGATGTAATCACCTTCCTGGGGATACAGCTCGTCGATCACATCCGTGCAATCCAGTTCTTTGTCTACATCTGGGTAAAACCGCTTGAAACCGCGCACGCAGGCGTTCACCGTTTCGATCTGCGGACTCCAGTTCCAAAGCAATGTCCTTTTGGGTCCCGCCATGAACCTGGTGTATATCACTGGTATATCGTTTTCTCGCGCAAACGCTATCAGTTTCTGGTTTGTTTCGATCGTATCCCGGGAATCCGGCACTTCCATGCCTGCGCCTTCGCGAACAAAGTCGTTTTGCAGATCCACAATTAGCAACGCCGTTTTGTCAATACTGTATTTCATACCCGTTCCTCCAATAACTGTTGTTCTTTATGCACTGTTGATAAAGTTTTGTATGCGCCTTGTCCCGCACTACTCAGCCGAAAGGCAGCATGCTGTTCATCTGCTCCACGCTTTTGTGCACGTGATACATATTTTACCCGATATTATCGTGGTTTCGCTTAATATATCTTTTGAGAAATCCAGCTTGGCGAATGCATATCCACCAAATCCGATTCTATTGGCATGACCGTTCTCCAGCGCATACTAGCCAGTCTGCACTGCAAATGTTCCGACACCTCCAGAAGCGCAACCGATCAATACCTTTTGCCCTGTTTGAGCGTTTCGAATGTTGCGTAAATCCAGCAATGCGGTCATACCTTCGACCTCGTTTCAGCGACATTTGGGGACGCTGGCGCGGACAGAGGATATGATGGAGACCTCGTGGTCAAATACGCGCACATGGTGAGGTCCTTATCCGTTGCACTTCGGGGATGCTTTGCAAACACCAGCGCGAACAGTCAAGTATATATTCTCAGTTAATGGTTGAATTAGCAAGATAATCAGATCATACTTATAACGACTTTTCCCATGGTATGAACTTTCTCGAAATACCAAAAAGCTTCAGCAGTTTTAATTAACGGGTAACACCCATCGATAACCGGCATGATTTTCCCGGATTCGAGGAGATCTTTGATAAAGATCAGGTCCTTTTGGTTTTGCATTAGTGAGGCGATATATATTTTCTGGCCTCCGGTATCGGAATTTCTTGTCTTATAACTCGCCGCCTGGAAGAGTTGGCGCATCGAACCACCTGCAAAGACAAAGGTTCCTTCAGGTTTTAATACACGCAGATAATCTGAAATTGGATGATAACCGTTCACCGCCAGGATCAGGTCGTACTTCAGGCCGTTTTGGATGAAATCTTCTTTCGTGTAATCAATAACATGGTCTGCCCCAAGGGAACGCACCATTTTCAGATTCCTCGTGCTGCACACACCAGTGACTTCAGCCCCGAATGATTTGGCAATCTGCACGGTAAATGTCCCGACACCACCTGATGCGCCATTGATCAACACCTTTTGCCCGAGTTGAATGTTTCCTTTGTCGCGTAAACCCTGCAAGGCGGTCATTGCCGCCAAGGGGATCGCTGCCGCCTGTTCGAACGTGAGGTTGGCAGGTTTGAGGGATATCATTTTTTCATCGGCGCAGACAAATTCTGCGAAGGTGCCGCGACCGGTTGTACTAGGTAGATATCCAAAAACTTCATCGCCCGGCTTGAACTGCTTGACTTTACGGCCAATTGCCTCAACCCGCCCGGCAAGGTCAGCTCCGAGGATCTTGTTTTTGGGACGGAAAAGGCCTCCAGGCATCAGTCGCATAAAAAGCGGATTTGCCCGCAGCATTCGCAAGTCACGCGAATTGAGAGAGGCTGCTTGAATATGGATCAATACCTCGTCCTCTCGCGGAACTGGTTTCAGTACCTCCCGGAGTTGAAGAACATCCGGTGAACCATACCTGGGGCAGATAATTGCTTTCATAATTGGACCTTTCTGTTTTGCTTATCAAATACATAGCCAATCACCACTCCAAGGGCAAGAAACCTGGGAGCATTCATGCCTGTGTCGAGCAGCAGGTAGACGGAGGCATGAGCCGGGTCTCCGATGGCAGAAAGTACTTCGATAATGACCATTGCGCTTAAGCTGAGGATTAATGCCTTGGAGATGGGATTTTTGCCGGGGAGCCTGCTAAAGAACCGAAGCAGGAAAAAACTGACGCAAAATGCGATCACCAGTCCGCCAGCCAACGCTTCAACCAGGGCTACCGGCAGCGAAGAGATCGAGAACGCGGCTTTATAGGCTGAGGCAATTGGGGAAACTGCCATTACGAAGTCAGTGATCCAGAATGCCGCGCCTCCCACTGCCGCCAACATAAGCTGTTTTTTAAGAAATTCTCGAGAAACTTGAGCTGTATTTTGACCTGGGACACTGGTTTGCATGGCTGTGCCCTTATTTCAGCCCGGCAGAGCTGGCTACAACTACGGTTGATTTGACTTCCCTGTGCTGTCTCTTAGACACATAGCCAATTGCGACGCCCAGGGCGGTGATACGGATCACGTTAAATACCGTGCCGATGATGAAGTACCGCAAAACATTGCTTGTCGCGTAAAAACTTGAGGGACCCCCAAGCATGATCGTGACGATGACCAGCACAAGAGAGCTCAGGAGGACTGATTTAAGGATCGGATCTTTTGCTGGGATCCTGTCATAGAAACGTAGCAAAGGAAAACTGACCCACAACCCGATGATCAAACCGCCGATCAGGGATTCCAGCAGCATCGGATAATAAGAAATCGACATGGCAGCCCTGTAATCCGAAGCGATAGCCGTTCGCGAAATCGCGAAGTTAGCCAACCAGAAAGCCAGACCTCCCACCAGAGTCAGCACCAACACCTTATTCAAGATTTCTTTTTTGTTTATCATCTTTACTCTTTTCTTTATTCCGGATTCATGGACAAGCTGGGTTTCACAGCCTTGATGGCAAGCCACAAAGCCAGAGAGACTTCTGAAATAAAACTGATCACTAGGCAGGGATAAGCGATGAAAGCGAGATCGGGGAGGATCAAGCGCTGGCAGACATAAACGAATTGGCAAATGCCGTCAGCGATCAACAGCATGCCCAGTACCTTTGGAAGGAACTTGGATTTTAGGACTAGGTAACCGAGCGGAAAGAGCCAGACCCCGTAAGGCACCTGGGCTATAACGCCCCCGGTTTTGTATAAACCGAAGAAATACACTGCCAGCGCCTGGAGCTGATCCGGCTGGAACGCTTTGATGGATTCTGGCCCATTCAAGATAACCAGGCTGGCAAAAAGGCAAAGCGAGCTGAATAACCACACCGCAAAACCGGCAACGTTAAACAACAGGAAGAGTAACGCCAAGTCTTTGTTCACCGGTTTCAACAGTACATAGAGAGCCCATGCAGCTATTAGAAAAAAAACAACCGAGAAGAGGTTGATGACAAATCCGATGCGAAACTGAGTCGAATGGGTCAGGATGTGATCAATCGTGACCGGGGCTTCCACGAACACGAATTTCCCGAATAGATTGGCTACGACCGAGGTGACCATGTAAAGTAAATAAAGTAGACCTGCGGTTCTTGCAATTTTACTGACGGTATTCATTTGTTTTCTCCTTAATTAATTTCTTTTTTTGCAACTCCGGAAGCGACTGCAGATGGATTGAACCCTTTAGCAATCAGCCAAACCGCAAGAACCATCTCCTGCAAGCCGATGGGAAGCTGCAATAAAATGAAAACCGTCGAAAATGGAATTAGCTGGCCAAATATCGTTAATAAGATGCATGCAAGCGATGATACGGCTGCCACTAACCCCCAACCAGATAACCACCGGGGTATGAGTTTTGATCGATAAAATACGTAGTAATACATCAATGCACCCATGGTAAAAGTGATTACTGACAACATGCCGGCTGAAACTTTTATCGACAGCAATAAAGTTCCTGATATTTGAAATGAAGAAGCAATCGAGGTTCCTGCGGACGCAGATCCCTGACTCAATGTGAGTAGAGATAGCGTGCAAACTACACCAACAATATAGAGCATTGTCTCCATAACCCTGAACCCAACAGAACCTAAGGCTAATGCTTCATTATGTTTTCTTAAGACTGGATACAACCCAATTGCAATACCAGCACAAGCAAAAGCTGAGGCTAAAACCAGTAGGCTTCCTATGATCACTTGATTTTGGTTATTGGAAACTTTGAAAAGTAAATCCGGGGCATCCAGGATAGGGCTCAAAAACTTCATTTTGCCCATCACACCTAGTACTGTTGCGATGATAAACAATACACCAACACTTATTGCGTTCGTTCTGTATGTCCCACGGGGACTTTCTATATTCGTATTCATTTTTTATCTCCTTGTTGTAAGTAATTTTTGTATTAAACAAGCCGCCTACGTCCATTTATGATTTGACAGGGGAGGATTATATGGAGGGTCTTCAGCCCTCTCTCTTCCCAAACTCGCAAGTTTATGACGCACTCAAAAGCTCGTTCGTCGCTGTTTTCGCAGACAGAGAAGCGATTACAGATGGATTGAATCCTTTCACAATCAGCCATACCGCCAGAACCAGTTCTTGTGGCAACATTGGAATAATCATAATGGCTTGTTCCTTACTAAATGGAGCGATTAGACCGATACTGACTAACGCGCAAGATACGATGCCCGATATGCCGAAAATAAGACCCCAGACCGATATCCATCGAGGAACTAGTTTTGTTCGATAAAAAATGATGTAATAAAGCGAACACCCTACGGAAAAAGCCAGCAGCGACCCAACACCACCGCCCACCCAATTACGTAATTCTTTTAACAATGCGCCTAAGGTTTGGAAATACGATGACTCCGGAGCTCCAGCTTTTACAAATAGCTGGCTTAAAGTTATCAATCCTAGCATGAAAGAAATAGAAACAATACGTAACACTCCCTCTGTAATCCTAAAACCAACGGCTCCAAGGGCAAGAGCTGGATTGAATTTTTTTAGCACTGGATACAACGATATTGCAATACCAGAAGCGCAAAGACCACCGATTATTAATAGAAAGGCTCCTGTTCCTACCATGCTTGCATTTTCAGAAACCTTAACAAGATAATTTGCAGAATTCACAGGTCCCTGAAAAAGGAAGCTTAGGATATCTACAATATCATAAATGATGAATAAAATTCCCGCACTTATTGCGAGCTTTCTGAAGTAGTCCATTTTTTCTCCTTAATTAAATGATTTTGAAGGGGTAATTTAGTTATTTTTGGCGGCATATGATCTGACCGTTCACGCATCTGCCTTGCCTGGATCAACAGGACAAACCGAGACCAATGGCATTCCCAAATCGCGCACTTTTTTTAACAATCCATGCAATCCGGCCTGATCGACCACTAACCCAGTCAGCAACGTATCACCGTTATCTTCAAGAGTGATGGTCATGCCTTCAAACCAGTTTGTCCATTGCGTATCCAGTTGACCCTTGATCCTGATCTGATAGACCGCAGGTTGACTGGGGTCGGCTTTTGGGTCTAGTTCGTTTACCAAATGTCTTCTCCTTTCGTGGCTGATCATTACAGTCCGTACCACTTGCTCAAGATACAGGTATCATATCTTCAGCACAGTGTCATCGAAAAGACA
>CAYLUZ010000005.1:0-340265 GCA_964387025.1 uncultured Leptolinea sp.
CATAAAAACTGCACCCTTTCTGTTGGTTGTGTCCAACTTTTGGGGTGCAGTTCAAAAAATGCCAGGGCTGTTTTTTGTTTTATAAAAATATTATTGTACTCCCGCCATCCAGGCGATACTTACCGTTCCTGGGCCGACATGGCTGCCAACCACCGGGCTTACTTCAGATAAGATGATTTCCTCGGGGTTAAATTCCTTTTTACAACGTTCCATCAGGTCTTGGGCAGTAGATAGATCAAGCGCGTGAAAAACTGATATTCGAATGGGTTTTTTGTCTCCAATACCAGCTTTTACAAGTTTCATTAAACGTTCCAATGCTTTCTTTCTGGTCACAGCTGATCCAGAGGCTTCGATTTTCCCTTCACGGATCTGTAAAATTGGTTTGATACTCAAAGCCGAACCTAATAATCGCTTTGCGCCACCAATCCTACCCCCCTTATGAAGATACTTTAATGTGTCAACTGTAAAATAAACACCGATATGAGGGTATGCATCCAAAGCAGCTTGTTTTACTTCAGCCAGTGTTCCTCCCTTTTCTGCTGCTCTAGCTGCAGTAAGTACCATAAAGCTAAGTGCCATTGAAACGAGTTGAGTATCGATAAGATCCACAGGTTTATTATTAAATGATTCGACTGCCTTAACAGCGTTAAAATATGAAGCAGATATACCTGAAGATATTGGCAAGATCAGGATTTCAAATCCTTCATCCAATACTTTTTGAATATTTTCAGTGTAAGTATGGATCGATATCGCGTTTGTAGTGGGTAATGTGTCTGATACTTTCAATTTTGTATAAAATTCGTCTGCCTTTATATCCAATCCATCCCTGTAACTATTTCCATTCCAATTTAATGTTAATGGGATTACCTCAATACCGTACTGATCGACGAATTTCTGTGGTAAATATGCGGTTGAATCAGTAAATATTTTTACTTTTGCCATAATTGCTCCTTAAAATAAACAGTAAATTTTAGTATACCTGTAATAAGATAATTGAGTAAGTCTCTTGAAATTACCAAGAACCAAACAGCGGTAATTGTTTACGTTTTCTGCTGAGCCTATTTTACTAAAAACAGCACAATAATGATCACAGAAAGTATAAGAAGGAGCAATACACCTAAACCAGAGGAGATGATAAATGGAATACGAAATGGAGATCCCTTCCATGCACCTTGGTCGGCTTTATGTATCTGATTGGATTTCTTTACATCGCTAATTTCTTCTTCAGCATAAAATGGGGACTCTGAATATCCTGCATTCTGTGGAGATGCTGAACCGGTGATATCTGTTTTTCCATTCTGGATACCTGAATTAATGGGAGGTTGTTTATTCGTGGTCGAACTATTCAAACTATCAGGAAATGTTGAAGTCTCAATAAATGGTGAAGCTTCCTTTGGGATTTTCACATCAATTGAGAAAGGAGAAGTATCTCTCTCGGTATCCTCCAATTCCGCAAATTTAACTCCCTGACTGTTCTGCAAATTCACAGCAAAGTTATTAAGTTCTTCCGGGGTTTCCAGTTCTGGCGATTGCATCTGAGATTGTAAAACTCTAATCCCTTCGAGTGCCATTTTTGATATTGGGCAATAAACTAGACAGTTTTGCAATGCTTTTAATTTTTCTTCCGTTGAATCAAAACTATTGGCGTACCATAGCCAGGCTTTTTCATTTTCAGGGTCAACTTCTAATAGTGGACGAAGCAATTTGCGGGCATCTAATTTGCGTCCATCTTTTGAAAGTTGAATCGCCTGTTGTAAATTTTCATCATCCATTAAATTACCCTGAATTCAAATAATTTATCCAATAGATTCTTATTACACATTTACGAGTGTCTTTCATGGTGCAACGGCAAATTGTACCAAAGTTGGGATTATAAAATTATCAGTGTAGGTTAACACTTCAGCATTGATTGCCATCATCTTTGAAGGTGTTAGAACAAATGAAATTAGTTGATCCTTTCCGGCTGGAATTATTAAGTTAAATGGAAAACCATTGCCAGTATCATAACTATTTACATGATCTACAGGCGGTTCTGTTCCAACTACATTAATAGATTTGACTATCAATGATGGAAGGATAACCTCGCGGATGTGGATTGGAATGGTATTCTGATTATGGATTTGCAAAACAAGAGTGAATTCATTACCTGCATTTATTTGTTCTGGAGTATGAACGGTAATAATTGATGCTTCTTCAGGTTGTTCGTCAACTTTGTTTTCTCCCAGAGTTGCTTCGGGAGAAATATTTTTGATGACTTGAATTCCTCCAATTATGACCAACCCAATCATTAATATATCGATCAGTCCAATGATAATGAACCATTTTTTATAATTAATATTCATATGGTAATCAGTTTATTCCTAAAGTAATTGGAGGAAATATTGTAAACCCAAAACTTAACTCAAGTATTCTTTTAGATTTCGACTGCGGGTCGGGTGGCGCAGCTTCCTTAACGCCTTTGCTTCGATCTGTCGGATGCGTTCACGGGTAACATTGAAATATCGGCTTACTTCCTCAAGTGTGTGATCTTTCCCGTCAGTCAAACCAAATCGTAACTCTAAAACTTGCCGCTCCCGTTCAGAAAGAACGGCCAGCGCGCTTTGAACCTGTTCTCTTAACATCTCTCGAGCTGCAGCGTCCATGGGTTCGAGCGCTTCATCGTCCTCGATAAAATCACCCAGTTGGCTGCTTTCTTCATCACCAACTGGTCTTTCCAGGGACACAGGTTCTTCGGCTGATTGAAGTATCTTTTGTACTTTTGCTGAACTCCACATCCAACGCCGAAGAATCGCAGGATCAACTGGTTCTTTATTTGCCCTCGCTTCCAGTATTGCTTTTACATCCGCTTCCTCCAGGAAACCCCCTTCCAGGGCAAGCTCATCATTGGTTGGTTCACGTCCGTATATCTGGACCAAATTTCTTTGGACACGTAATAATTTGGATATTGATTCGAATAAATGAACCGGAATACGAATTGTTCGGGCCTGTTCAGCGATATACCGACTGATGGATTGTCTGATCCACCAGGTCGCATATGTGCTGAATTTAAAACCTCTGGTCGGATCAAATTTATTTACAGCCCTGAGTAAACCCAGGTTTCCCTCCTGGATCAAGTCCAGGAAAGAAATCCCTCGACCCAGGTAACGTTTGGCAATACTGACTACCAGTCTTAGGTTAGCTCGAATAAGGGTCTGATTTGATTCGTCCGTACATCTTTGGATACTTTCCATTTCATCATTTAATACATCCAAAGCGGGAAGTTTCAGGTGGAACAATTCCTTTGAAGGAAACGTTTTATTTTTCTGTAGAAAACTTAGAATACCCTGAGCTGTTTCCTGAGGCATTAAATACATACATAAATATACTGTGAATGCATTTCGAACCAACCCGCCCCATAATGGGTCTTTACCCCATAGTCCATTATCAAGATATGCTCTCAAATATGATGGGTCATCATTTTGCCATTGCAGTCGCAATACCTGGGCCTCCGCAAGAATGATAGCCGGTTCCGGTGAACCAAAGCCCATACGTTCTGCATCCTCTTCCCAGCGTTTCCAATATGTAAGCAACTCATCATAAACGCAATCATATACTTTGGCATTCACTGAGTCAGAGTCACATTCTAGGGCACATTTCTCTCTTATGGCATCAATAAACCGGACTGCTTCGATCCTGGCTGCCAGCCTGAATTCACTATCCGCGTCTAGTAAATGAATTTGGCCTATCTCCTTTAAATATAACCTTACCGGGTCTTCAGAGAGCTCCATAACCGCATTGGAGGCACTAATTTCTTCCAATGCTTCAGCTGCTAATAGGTCTCCAGTTTCAGCAATTGCCGCTGAGAGTGATTGATCGTCCGGCTCGTCATTCAAGTTAGAGTCTTCTGATTCGAATCCAAGATCCATTCCCCCGCCTGGACCAATGCTTTCCTCATCAATATTTCCAGAATTATCTTCGAAGAAATTCGGGGTCTTGTTGCTGTTTCTTTTTGCTTTTACCTGGCTTCTGGTTTTTCCTGGATCTTTTGGCGTTTGTTTTACCGGTCTTGGCATAGTTGACGACTTCCTATACTTGCTTGATTTGTTGATTGACAACAAGAGCATGATTCAATTTTAAAAGGTTTTGTGTATAAGTTAACACCAGGTCTTGGAAAGGGATATTTGCCTGTTGTTGACCTAGCTCTTGTTCTTCTTCCTGCAGAAAACGAAGTTGGCGTAAACTCTCATTTATTTTGTTGTGTCTCATTCTGATGACAGTTCTAAGCAAATCGTTGATTAAGTCATCTTCGTTAATTTTATCCGGATTGTAAGAATCCAATAGTTTTTTCAGTGCAACTCTTTGAGGTGGAGGAATGTTTTCCAGGATATACTCACTCGGGTCTAGCTCATCTTGAGTGAGCGACTTTGAAATGATTTGGAATATTTCCATATACTCTGTATTCGAAAAATCTTTTTCTGTGAGGCAGTCCAATTCTGATTGCTGCAATAGCCGGTCCATACGATATATCAGCTCGGGGATTCTGGTCAACAAAGCCAGGCAGTGTTTTTCCATCTCCGAACTGGGTTCTATAATATTTCGTGGTTTTACTTGTTGGTCATTCTCAGTAATTTGTTTGCTGGTTATCCTTGAATATTGCCTGTGAACCGTTTTTGTTTTTGATGAACCCATCAATGCATCTTCATCTACGCGTAATAATCTTGCCAATCTTTGTCGGTAGGTATCCCGTTCAACTGTATTGGGTACATCTTCAATCAGAGGGATCATTTGTGCAGCAATTTCATTCTTAACTTTCGGGTCATTAATGTCACGAGATTTTGCCAGAGATTCCATCACATGAATAACCAGTGGGGATGCTTTTGCAATAATGCTCTTCCATTCTTCCGGATCCCGGTTGACCACTTCATCCGGGTCCATACCTTCAGGTAAAGTTGTCACACGTATATCTGCCTGCAAGCGATTCTCATGCCTGAGCAGTCCATGGATATTAAAAACAAAATCTGTATTATGGTCCATAGCATCACGGGCTACTTCCAATCCCCGCAAAGTCGCTTTTTCCCCGGCTGCATCTGCATCGAGAGCTAAGATGATTCGGCGAGTGTATTTCTTCAATTGTCGAAGATGGTCTTCAGACAATGCAGTTCCCATGGGGGAAACAACGTTGGTAAACCCGGCCTGGTGAAGAGCTGTAACATCCAGATATCCTTCAACAAGCACTGCTTGATCTTGCAGACGGATGGATTTCCTCGCTTTGTCCAAACCAAAGAGCAGGCGTCCTTTATCAAACAGAGCTGTTTGTGGTGAATTCAAGAATTTAGGCATATCATTCGGATCAAGGATCCTGGCTCCAAATCCAGCCATCCTGCCTTCGACAGTCCTAATGGGAATCATGATCCGGTTTCTGAAGCGGTCATAAAAGCCGCCATTTTCCCGTTCTGAGACCAACCCACAATCTAATAGTGTTCCGGTATCCACACCCCGAGTTGTAAAATAACTGATCAACACATCCCATGAATCCGGGGCATATCCATAACCAAATCCTTCGATTATTGGATCCTTTAATCCACGCTTATATAAATAATCCAGTGCGACTTTACCCGCAGAAGTCTGGATTAACTGGTTTCTGTAAAAGCCTACAGCCTGTTCAAGGATATTTTCTAAACGGTCATTCACCAATCGGGATTGATCCTGCTCTGGTGATGGTGGGGTAAGCTGCACTCCTGCCCTTTCAGCTAGTAACTTCAAAGCCTGACTGAAATCCATTCCTTCCCGTTTCATTATGTATTTAAAGATGTCTCCACCTTCATTACATTGACCAAAGCATCTCCAGGTTCCACTATCCGGAAAAACGACGAAGGCGGGTGTTCGACTATTTGGATGAAATGGACAAAATCCGCTCAGGCTTTTGCCTGAGCGGCGTAATTTGACAGTCTCAGAGACGATATCAACAATATCTATCCTGCTTTTTATTTCGTCAGTAACAGTCATATTCGAATTTTCGTGTTAAGAATCTGGTTAAGGATCAAACCTTTTCAAAATTCATGCTCATAAAGGATCATTTACAACCCGGTCCATAATCCATTAATTCAATATTCCACAAATCGCTGCGTGTCGTCGGGTCCATACTAAAATTGCACATGTCCATTCTTGCTGCACCTAATTCTAAAGTTTGATAAAGGGGTATCGCAGGCATATCCGAAGAAAATAAGGATTGGGGAATTAACTGTGCTTCCTTATAACCTGCTTGACCAGGCAAAGCCCTCCTGGCAGCCAGGCATGCTGCATCAAATTCTTTTGAACTATACCCTGTAATATTGGAACCGATCCAATTGTTGCTTTTATTGGGTATCTGGACGTTTTCATAAAGGGAACAATATGCGGCGCTCCCGATATCCCATTGGAATTCAGCGAGATCGAACTTTCGTCCAAATAAGAACCCGTCAGGACCCGGTCCAAATAACTTTTCTGGTGGCAGGTATGATAAATTGACCTTAAATCCACATTTTTGGAGATCTGAAGCAATCATTTCACTGGTTTTCTTTCTTAATGTCTCATCCCTGGTTATGATCCCAACTTCAAGTAATGCCCCGGGATATACATTCTGGACTGAAAAAGCTACTCGCGGGGTGGATGGGTCATTGTCATGGTCGCGCCATCCTGCTTGTTCCAATAATGCTGCTCCAGCAGCGGAATCATATCCAATAATTTGAAGATCCGGGTCAATTAGTGGATCACCAACCGGCAAAAAACTACCCGGGATTTTTGACAATCCTCCTAGTAATTCATTATTAAGAGCATCCCGGTTGATACATTGCATCATAGCCTTGCGAACAGTAGGATTCCCGAATATGTCAGGCCGATCGCCTTTGGCGACATTGTAGCCATCATCATATGATGATGGCTTTATATTGATTGCCAGTAATTCAGTAAATTGAGACATACCAATTACTGCATTTAATTTACCTGCACTTTTTAATTCCACAATGGCACTCAATTGACTATCCAGCATAGTGGATTGATCTAAAACATCACACTCTCCATTGATCAGAGCCTGCAGGGCTGCTTCTGGGTTTATTCCAAGGAAGCGAAAAGTCACCACATCAACTTTTGGCAAACCTTCGGATACACGGAAATAGTTCGGATTCTTACTTAGAGAAATATGATCACCACGTACCCATTCTGATATTATGAAAGGACCCCAACCCACCGGTTTTTCGGATACTTGTGGATCCGAGACCAAAGTTGACGGATCTTTTCCTGACATTAGGTGACTCGGTAATGGCAGCCAGAATCTTGTCGAATACTGCTGGTCAAGAAAACCAGGCAGACCTTTCCATTCAATGCTAAGTTCATCCACTGCAGTATATGATGCAGTCCGATGAATGATCCCCTTATTGGCTGGTATCTGCTGTGATGAAGCCAGGGAGTATGAGTAGATTGAATCTTGTGCAGTGAGTGGAGTTCCATCGGACCAGGTTATTCTTGGTTTTATCTTGAATTTGACTACAAGTTGATCCATCTGGACTGGTGCTTTACCATCATATACAATAACACACTCGGAAGCTGTACATCCACTGGGTAATATTTTGACACCTTTTTGCAGTGTCATTAGATTCCCGTCTGCATCCACCAGATCCATACCCTCTTTAACTTCCACCGATGAGATGGAGGCATCACCATCGGCTAGGCTGGGTAATTTTTCCAACAAGACCGGTATATATTGATAATTTATGTAATCGACCGGGCCGTCATAAATGGCTTCCAATATCGACCACATGGATTGACTATAGCTGCCATTATAAATAAACAAACTGGACGGCTCCTGCCCCAAACATATTGTCAGATTTTTGGGTACAGGGGTGGACGTGGGTGGTACAGGGGTTAGTGAAGGTATTGCTGTTGGAACCTCAACTGTTGGTGTGGCGGATGGTGAGGGTGAGCAACCGGATGACATGAGAATTAGAATTATTATGCCGATGAATGTTAATAGTTTATATTTTTGCATGCTATTCCAAATTAATTAATAGATTGTGAATTCTTATATTAGCTTTAATGATAGCTGTACCAGATTTAATCGATAATACAGCAAATTGTTTATAGAAAAAGAAGTATATATTATTAACGAATTATCCTTCTCTGATTACAAATTATACACCAGTAAGAAATTTACTTTTTAGCATGGGCACGGTTTAGCAAGTGGTAATTATGTGTTTTCTCCGGGTACCAAATAGCAAATAAGCTCCCTTACTTTCTTTGGGAGCTTATTTGAACTGAAAATTCTAAGGAAGTAGTCTGAAGTTTTTATTCTAGTGGTTCTTAAATTTCGAAATTGCTGTATATGCCAGGCCAATAGTAGCTATTGCCATTCCAGCCACTGAAGCTCCATATGAAAAGAAATTCCAGAAAAAAGTCGATTCAAGAACCTTGATGACCATTAAAAATGGAAGAACGACTCCCATCACCATCAGAAGTGCACCTAACCAGATCATCCTTTTCGGAGTTAGCCATCTCATTTTAGTAACCAGCACTTTACATTATGACCCGGTTCCGGTTCAAAATCCGGCGGAGTTTCCACGTCGCACAATCCCAGCATGACTTGAGGGCAGCGCGGGTGGAATCGGCAACCAGTCGGCGGGTTGATTAAGCTGGGTGGTTCTCCGGGTGGAACAGCTTTTTGGATCAATGCATTTTTTGCGTCCGGATCAGATGTGGCTTCGAGTAGAGCGAACGTATACGGATGCTTGCTATTTTGTAGTACCTGCTTTACGCTCCCTTTTTCGACCACCTGGCCTGCATACATGACAAAGATCTGTTCAGAGAAGTAGCGGACTGTCGAAAGGTCATGTGTAATGTAGATTACACCCAGGTTGTGGCGTTTCTGAAGACCACGCAATAGCTTGAGTATCTCAACCCTGACGGATGCATCAAGCATGGAAACAGGTTCATCTGCAATCAACAGTTTTGGTTCCATGATCATTGCCCGGGCAATGACTACCCGTTGCTGCTGCCCACCGCTAAGTTGATGTGGAAATTTAACCATGAATTCTTCTGCCGGGCTCATTTTTACTTCTTCAAGAGCCTTCTTCACACGATTGAACCGTTCCTTGGAATCTTTTACACCATTGATCTTCAATGGCTCTTCCAAAATTGCTTGAATACTCATGAAGGGCGGCATGGCACCATACGGATCCTGTTGCACATAACCAACTTCTGACCGGTAGGCTTTTAACTCATCTGCTTTCAAATTGTTGATCAAATTCCCTTCAAATATTACTTCACCCTTGGTAGGTCGATTCAAGAGTAGAATCGTACGCATTAAACTGGTTTTTCCGCAGCCACTTTCGCCTACGATCGCTATGGTTTGTCCATTATTCAGGTCAAAGGTGATTCCATCCACAGCACGCACATAACCGGAGTGCCTGAACCCCCACTTTCTGAGTTCGAACCAGACATGCAAATCATTGACATTTAGTAGCAAATTATTATTCAGCGTTTCACCGGCTGATACAACCGGGGGCGTATTTTCTATTGCTTCAGGAATTTTTATTGTCATCATCCGCTCCCTTTATACATGTAACCAGCATTTCACCAGATCATCGCCAATCTTTACAGTTGGTGGTTCTTCGACACATTTTGCAAAGCGGCGTGGACATCGATCAGCAAATCTGCAGCCGGTGGGTGGTTTTATCAAACTGGGTGGTTGACCAATGATGAAATCAGGTTCTTCATTTCCGCGTAGTTTGGGGACACTTGCCATCAGTTTAGCCGAGTAAGGATGACGCGGTTCCTTAAAGAAGGTGGCTGCATCACTAACTTCCACGATCTGACCTGCATACATTACCGCCACCCGATCAGCAAGTTCACTGGATGTGGCAATATCGTGAGTGATCAGTACAAAGCTGGTATCCAACTCACTTTTAATGCGCTTAAGCAAATTGAAGATGTTGGCTTGTGTCAATACATCCAGGGCTGAGGTTGGTTCATCTAACACCACCAGGGCAGGTGCTGTAACCAATGCCATGGCCAATGCCACACGCTGGCGCATTCCGCCAGAAAGCTCAAAGGCGTAACGATTGATAAAATCCACAGGAACACCCACGTGTTGGAACATTCGGATAGCCTGTTCAAGAGCAGCTTCTTTTTTAACTCCATAATGGACCAGCATGGGTTCGGATACCTGGTCACCAACACGTAAAACTGGATTGAGAGAGTTCATCGCTGCCTGAGGAACAAGCGACATCTTGATCCAACGGATCTGTTTACGGTATTCTTCATCAGACAGAGCCATCGTTTCAATGTCATCCAGGTAGACTTTGCCTGAATAGTGTTCCACATTGCGGGGCAGCAAACGTAGGATTGCTTTTGCAAGAGATGTTTTACCACAACCAGATTCACCCACAACCACGACAGCTTGGTTGGATTTCAACTGAAAGTTTACCCCATCAACCGCTTGAACGGTCCCTTTCGTTGTTCGGAAATGGAGTTTAAGATCCTGTACATCTAGTAAGTATGGATTCTTTGCCATGATCTACATTCCTCTCAATTTGGGGTTAAAGATTCTGTCGAGAGCAAAACCCAGCATGGCAAAGCCAAGGCCGGTAATCATCAACAATACTGCTGGTTCGAGGGTCCAGTAATAAAATCCTTTATACAAGGCATTGTATGTCTCTGCATCATTGATGATCTTACCCCAGGTGGGTAGCACTGGATCTCCCAGCCCCAACACAGCGAGTGAAGCTTCCAGAAACACATAGCCGGGTACTGCTGATACCAGGGCAGGTACAAGCAACGGGATGATACGCGGAATGAGGTATTTGAAAATGATCCGCCAGTTAGATGCCCCATAAGCACGTGCTGCTTCAATATACGTGGATTCCTTCACTTGCAAGAAGATCGCCCGGTCCGTTTTTATCTGACCGGTGAATATGCTGAGTGCGATGGTCACACCCAGTATCACCCAGATACTTCGAGAGTAAAACGCTCCAACCATGATGAGTATGGCAAGGAAAGGTAGGACGAGGTTGATCTCAGTGATGCGTTGGATCAATTCATCCAACCAACCACCAAACCAGGCTCCAATGGCTGCGATGATCATGGTAAGCAATGACGTTCCGAAAGCAGCCAACAAACCAAATGCCAAAGCAATCGGTGCTCCCCACAAAATAGCAACCGTGAGATCACGCCTGGCATGGTCAGTACCAAACCATCCGGCAACTTTCCCATGCGAGACAAATTCGACATTAATATCGGAATCCTTCTCAAAAGTGACACCTTTGATGATGAGCTTGTAAGTCCCCTTTAGGGGAACTGTAGGATTAGATCCCGGGACAGAAAAGATGCCTTCGACAGGATTAATGATCTCCTGTTTCATAATACGATTGACCCGTTTAACAAGTCTTTCATCTTGAGAAAACCGATATGTGGTCTTTGCATTTGCGCCCATATCCGTGATCTTTATCTCAGTGCCATCCGGCGTAAGCATGGTAACATTCACAAAAGGAGGTTTGGCTGCATATTTTGCGGTGAAGTACAGGAATAACTCCTGTGGAAAATCGTCATAACTGTAATCATATTCATATTCAAAATCGATGTTCGCTGTGCCATCTGCTTTGGGAGTAACTGTTTTTGTAAAATGCTCATCTTCCCCACCCTTAACTGCAAATGATTCGGGAAGTTTCGTCTTTGAAAACCAGTTGTACCAAACTGGAGGAGCATTCTTCGGGTTTTGATACCAAACCTCTTCACCCCCGCGCCATAACCGGATTGCTTCGCTGTACGGGATCTTGATCATAGCGTAGATCGCCAGGATCACAAGCAACATGACAATCACCGCGCCAAAAATTGCGGATGGATATTTTCGAATTTCACGTAATGAATTTTTCAGGTTATTCATTATGAATTACTCCCTCCACCTATCTTTACCCGGGGATCCACGATGGCATAGACGAAATCAAGCAGGAAGACGGTCATAGCCAGCAAATAGGCATAGATAATTGTCGAACCCACGATTACCGGCGTATCATAAAAACCGATCGCCCGAAAAATCGTCCGTCCGAGACCAGGCCAGAGGAATACTGTTTCTGTGATCGTAGCGCCTGTCCATAATGTGATTAGTAATAAAGCAAAGTTGGTGATAATGGTGGGCAAGGTGGGACGTAGAATGTATCGTCTTTCAATATCCCGTGATGTGAGTCCCTTGGCTTTGGCCATATCCACATAATCTTCACTGGAATAGATCAGGAAGAAGGTCCGCCATGTGTAAATACTCAAAAAGAAAGCGCTGATAATAAGCGCAGAACCAGGCAGGATCAGGTGTTTTAGGACATCAAGCGAATAACCAATGGTTGTTTCAGGGGGAGGAGAGGAGACCATGCCTCCAAAAGGGAGGACTTTAAACACTGCAGCAAAGATAAGAATGAAGAAAATTCCATAAAACCAGGGCGGGGCAGCTGATGTCGGTGAAAGGGTTATCACCGCCTTGTCCCAAAAACTCCCATACTTACGTGATAGTATGAGAGCCAGAAATACGCTGGAAAAGAACAATATCAGTTGAGAGGAACCCATCAGGAGTAGAGTGGCAGGTAATCTTTCAAGGATAATGGCACGGACCGTTTTAGATCCATGATCACTGACCATATAGATTGCCCGCCCAAGGTTGAGGGTAAGTGCATTTTTTAAGTAGCGGAAAGATCGAATGATAAAAGGTGTATCCAGTCCCTGCCGTTTTATCTCCAGGGCGATCATCTCTTCCTGCATTGCTTTGCGCGCATCACCAGTCATTGGTTTGTTGGCTGTCATTGCAGCCACTTTGGCAATCGTGGATTCGCGGATATCATTCCGCATCATCGTATCCACATAGCCACCCATATTTGCAATCAGAATGGTCGTATATACAGCAATAACTATCGTCACGATCATCATGAGCACTCTAAAGCCCATGAATCTGGCCAGTCTTGCCAGGGTCGCACCTGTAACAGATTTTAATTTTTTTGTCGGTTGGGTTTCTGTAGAATCTGAGTTCATTAAGTCTCCTCTACTATCTGGAATAATAGGGGCAAGTACAAGTACTTGCCCCTATTTTTTTACAGATTACCTTGAACTTTATTGGGTTACAAATTCAAGAGCGGAGAATGTGGGTTGATTAACAACGCTTGGAACCACCGCAATTTCGAGCTTATTGGAACCAGCTGCGAGCTTGCCAGATTCTTCGGCTGTCAGGGTGAAAACGTAATGACCTTCCTCGGCAGCAGTAGCTTCGGCAACCAGGACGGTTTCGCCGGCACCATTGTAGAGGATGGCTTTGACATATTTAACATCGGCATTGGTATAGGGCTCACCCTTGAATGTTACATACACATCAAAGGCTGCTTCCTGTCCGATGGTAACAGATCCAGGGCCGTCAAGTTCAACTTCGGCAACCTTGGGCTCACCGTAATTGGACCATCGGTCAGCCATATCGGGGTAATCTGCGAAGTGCTTGAGGGTAAGGGTCTTTTCGGTCATGAATACTTTATCGAGGTAGTATGCACCGGTACCAAGCCAGAAATGATTATGGGCGGCATAGAAAGCCTTGTAATTGGCATATCGGGCTGCAGCTTCTTCTGCGGTAACATAAGCACCCATGGTAGGAGCATACGGGATCAGTGATTCAGCCGTAGCTGCATCCAGATGCTTGGCAAGGATCTCAAGAGAAGGACCACCAATAAAACTGGTCTGTTCGATCTTAGCAGGTTCTGCTTTATCAATCGAGTAAGCCAATTCTCCAGCTGCTTCGGCTAAGTTACCAATGGCAAATTCTTGCCAGGCGCCTTCACCAAAGTTGCTGATATTCGGCCAAAGAACCGGAACAAGAAGCTCAGCGTCTGTTAATACAGTATCACTATAGTAATCCACGACTAACGGGTCGGTGGAGACTATCTTCACACCCTTGAAGGCGCTCATGAAGGCTTCAAATTTTGGAACAGCTTGTTCGTCATAGATAGCGCTTTCAGTCTTAGCGCGGTCAAAGGTCATGATCAATCCCATAACGATGTCAGCTGCAGAGAAGTTGGAACCATCATGCCACTTGACTGTCTTATACAGGTCAGCTGGATAGTAAACGGTGACTTTGGATTTTGCTACCGAGCCTTCGGGGAACTTGGTTTCTGCAGTAACGAAGGTTTGAGCAGTTGCATCCCAGTCAACCCATACATCACCCGGAACCTTGATTTCTGGGGCGAAATTCAACGTCACCCAGTCGAGGGTCTTGCCGACAGCAAGTCCTTCAAGAACGGTGGCTTCCATTTTTTCGATGCGCAGCGGCCAAACGAGACCGGTGAATGGATCATACATGACATCACCACTCTGGGTGCCGCGATATGCACCAGCATCAAAGGCCCAGTTGGAGCCAGCGATGGGGTTCCACGCCTCACCAAAGAGATCCTGGGTTGCCCAACGGAATGTTCCGCCTTCCTGGCCTTCAAAACGGGTAGTGTATGGCCAGATCTGAGCACCTTGAACACCGGCAGCCAGATCGGCTGTAACTACTGCGTTCTGACCATAAGGGATGAAACCCTTACCATCGATCAGCCACACCTGCAGGGAGTCCTGGAGGGATAGTTCCATGGCGCGTTTCATCCATTCCTTGCGCTGTGGGAGGTCTTTGTATAAAGCAGCAAATAGATCGTCGCCTAACTTTGCGAATTCAGGATCCGGGACATTGGAGAACCAGGCCGGGATACCCTGGAGGCTGGAGGGCAGGTACATTTCCTGGAACATATTGGCTTCATCGCGGTCGATGATGGTGGAAGACCAGGCGGCAGTATAGAGATGCCATTGGCCTTCTTCAGGAACGGAGCCGATCCATATCGGGGATGCTTCGGAGCCTTTCTTGTACTGGCGGTCTACTGTGAAACCAATCAATTCAAACTGGGAAGCTGCATAATCTCCGATGGGCAGACGGGTTTTATCAGAGTCATTGCGGATGATGAAAGTGAGGACAATGGGAGATCCATTGGCATCATTCCATTTTCCATCAACAAGTGTAGCGCCCATGCCTTCCATTTCGGTGGTGATTATTTCTTTAGCCTTGTCAAAATTATAGGCGTATTTGGTTTCCAAGCTGCGGGCGGTATCGATCAAGTCAACATAGTCCGGGCCCTGGGTCTGAATGGCGAACCATTTGGCTAGTGCGCCGCCATTGTAGACTTCCTGGTTGATGTAATTGCGGTCAATCAGCCAGTTCACGGCTTCGCGGATCTTGCGGTTATTGAATGGGTTCAATCTGCCATCTGCGAAGACGGCGGGGTTGAAGAGCAGGTCATAATACAGACCGTTGGCGGTTGAGTACTTGACACCTGAATCTTTGATGGCGGGCAGGTCTGCTGAAGAAAGGCCATCTGCGTAGAGATCGATAGCGCCAGCGCCAATTTGAGTCAGGGCAGAGCCAGAATCAACCACGGAGAAGACCACTTCATCCAACCAGCCACCATGGCGTGTGGTTGGTGGAACCGCAGTTGGGGCAGGAACTTCGGTAGGAGCAGGTGCAGCAGGTGCAGCGGGTTCTGCAGGTGCAGCGGGTGCAGCAGGTGCAGCTGGAGCAGCGGTTGGTGCTGCAGGGGGTGTGCAGGCAGCTAATAACATGCTTGCCATAATCAATATGCTAATTAAAGGTAATACATAACGCTTCATTATCTTTCTCCTCTTTAATAGATGTTTTAAGGGTTTGGATTTGCCTACAAATTAACCACGGACATCTTAATATGTAACCACCTCCTTGTTTTCGGTTAGATACTCTTCCTTGGAAAATTATGATCAAGTCATTTAATCATTATACTAAATTAAATTACGAAAATACTATCATATTTGGATATTCGAGTCAAGAAAATCTAATGTTTATCAAAATTCTCTTATTTTGGTTTCAAGTTACAAGCAGTTCTAATAACTAAGTTTTAATGAATCAATAACTTATATATCGCTATTAGAAACACATCTTCAATGAAAAACCTAGAATCGACATTAATCATCAAGTATATTTTATCGAAATTCAATTACACCATATGGCAGGCAACCAGGTGGCCTGGTGTAATTTCCCTTATTTCCGGTTTTTCTTCAGCACAAATTATTCCCGCAAATGGACATTTTCCCCTGAATCGGCAGCCTGAGGGAGGATAAATTTGTGAAGGTGTTTCTCCTTCGATGATAATTCTTCGACGTTTTTTTTCAGTGACCGGATCTGGGACTGGTATTGCTGACAAAAGCACCTTGGTATAAGGATGCAAAGGTTTTTGAAAAATTTCGCTTCTTCCCCCCAATTCCATGATCACACCAAGATACATAACAGCTACTCTGGTACTGGCATGCTGGATCACAGAGAGATCATGGGAAATCATGATATATGTCAGACCAAGCTTGGTTTGGTCCTCTTCAACAATATTTAAGAATCTTGCCTGAACCGACATATCCACCATGGAAAATGGATCATCAAAAATGATGAGGGGTGTATTAAAGGCGAGTGCTTTTGCCAGGTTTAATCGCTGTTTTTCTGCACCAGATAATTCGTGCGGATACCGATTAATATATCCAGGGTTTAACCCTACATGGTCAAGTAGCCCTTCAATTCTTTCCATGATCTCATTTTGACTAACAGAACCGGGTAATCTTAAGTTCCCACCTACAGCCTCGCGTACAGTCTTTTTTGGGTTTAATGTCGCCATGGGATCCTGGGAGACAATTTGCATACGCCTGGAAATATCTGCTACATCCAATCCTTCAACGTCTTTTCCTTTGTAGTACACATGACCAGATGTAGGTTTGGTTAGTTGAACCATACATTTTGCAAGGCTAGTTTTCCCGCATCCCGTCTCTCCAACCAGACCAAAGACCTCTCCTTGAAATATTTCCAGGCTGACATCATCCATGGCATGAATATATCCAGTTTGCCTTTGGGTATTGAAACCTCTGGGGAGAGGATATTGTTTTACAAGGTGATCTACATGTATGATGATCTGATTCTCAGTATCTGGCATTATATACGCGCCTTTCCAGTCTTCAGATCAACCCAACACGCTATTCGGTGGTCAATTCCGACTTCTTTCAGTACAGGATTTTCGATTTTACAACGATCGATCGAAAATTTGCACCTTGATACAAACGGGCAGTATTTAGGCTTTTCGGTGAAGATGGGGGTAAACCCATTAATATAATCCAGTTTGGAATGATTAGAATCATTGAATCTACGTTGACTGCCAAATAATCCCAGTGTATATGGATGTTCTGGATGTAAAAATATCTCTGCAACTGATCCTTCTTCAACGATAAAACCGCCACATAAAATTAATACTCTTTGAGCCATGGATGCAATTACGGCTGGATCATGTGATGTAAATAATGTAGACACATTGTTTTCGAGCCGCATTTGATTTAATAATTCAATGATTTGAGATTGATGAATTACATCCAATCCCGCAAATGGTTCATCCATAATTAATAATTTCGGGACGTTGGCCAAAGCATATCCGAAGGAAACGAGTCTCCCCGAACCATAAGAGAGATTAGCAGGGTTATCATCTATACGAATAGAAGCGTCCGGAAAACCAATACTCTGAAGGATCTCTATTGCCATAGAACGGGCATCATCTTTTTTCTTCCCCTGTTGGGTCATTATGCGCTCTATGATATGTTTTCCGATGGAATCTCCTGTCATTTGGGAGCTGGGATCTTGCAAAACAATTCCAATATTCTTCTCGAGCAATTTAATGTATTCTGATCTGAGCGCAGCAACCAATTCTCTTCTAAGAAATACCAACCTCCCGGTTATTACCATTGTTATTGGAGGTATTAAATCACGGGTTATTGCACTTAATAATATACTCTTACCACTCCCACTTTCGCCTAAAATCCCGACAGTTTCCCCTTCCTGTACTTTAATATTTACGCCATTTAATACATAGATACTTCCTTTGGAAGTATTTATTCTGGATTCTAGGTTTTCGACTTTTAGCAAATCTGACAAAGATGTGATCCGATCAATTTAAGAATTAGAAAAATTCAAAAAAATCTTCTGAATAAAAAGTATAGCTTCCAATATGGGCTATGTCAATAAATCTACAATAATATTGAACGGGTGATTTTCCTTCCATCAGCAATTCTTCTTGACGCACACTACCCCTTATGCTATCCTCATTAAGGAACATTGATTTGACCATTTGTTAGGAGAATAAAATGAAAAGAGCTTCTACAAGGATATTATTACTTGGTTTTATATTAATAATGGTATTAACTGGTTGTCAACGGTCTGCATCAGTCAATCCTGGTAAGGTACTGCAAGATCTTCCTACCCTGATAGAAACCACCGGAAATAATGCTCAAGAACAAATTAGTGCAACCCAAACAGAAATGAAAATCCTAACAACCACACCAAAACAGGAGCTGCAAAAGTCATCCACGTCAACAACGAAACCGGAAGTCAATACTACACCTGTTGAAATAATCGCCACAATAACACCTACTACCCCGATAACACCAACGGTCGAAGAACTGATCGTTCCTACAATTTCCAGACCCTCAACCTATGTATTACAAGAGAATGAAAATCCCTATTGCATCGCCCGAAGATTTAATGTGGATATAGGTGAACTTCTCAGTATCAATGTTCTAACCACAGAAAGCCAACCGACCAAAGGAACGTCGCTAAAAATTCCGTCAACGAATCATCCCTGGTCATCAGGACCCATTGCATTATTACCTCATCCGACCCAATATACAGTTAGAAACGGAGATACTATATCAGGGATCGCTTGCTTATTTGGTGATGTTAGCCCCGAAGCGATAATCTTTGTCAATAAACTGACTGAGCCGATCACTTTACAGGGCGGAACCATCATCAATATCCCGTAGTCATATTATTAATACCAAAACGGGAGGCAGCAGCCTCCCGTTTTAATAAACCTTGAAGATCCATATGAAAAAAGAAACTCCTCAAGAATTCATAACTTTGCATACCGAAATCGGTTATCGCGGAAGAGCCTTCACAGTAAGAAAAGATACCCTGAAGCTGCCCGATGGCCGTGAAACTATTTATGATATAATTGACCATCCTGGTGCAGTCACAATTATCCCTGTCGATACAGATGGAAATATATACTTTGTTCGACAATTCCGACCAGCCACCGGTGAAGTACTGTTGGAATTGCCTGCCGGTACCCTTGAAAAAGGAGAAGATCCATTAGAATGTGCTGCGCGTGAAATCCAGGAAGAAACTGGTTTTGCAGCAAGGAAACTCACATCCCTTGGTGCTGTCTGGCTGGCTCCAGGTTATTCAACAGAATACTTGCATTTCTTCTTCGCCACGGATTTATACCCATCCCGCAAACAGGGCGATGAAGATGAATTCATATCCGTTGATGTAATTCCCTATGTAAAGGCGATGGAGATGGCGCGATCTGGTCTGATCAAAGATGGAAAGAGTCTGGCGGGTTTGTTTTTGATCGGTGACAAAATGCAGGAAGTAAACCCTAATCGATTATCGTAATTCCTTCATTCTTTAATCGTTCCTGGATCATATTAATCAAATCTAGTTTAATATTTGCACCATGACCCAGAGCAGCGTGCGAAACTATCCGTAATTCCACTTTTGTAGTGGTTAAGTCTGACGTGCTTAGTATTTGCCAGGGTTCGATTAGATCATCCATTAAATGGTATGTTTCTTCTCCCAGAGATCTTAAGACTTCGATTGTATGGGTCAGGTCCGAAATGGCGACAAATAGAGAAATATTCACCAGGGAGAATTTTCCGCGGCTGAAATTTCGTACAATGCGAATTTCTCCATTTGGAAGAGTATATTGTTCACCTGAAGGTGCCCGGACAATAGTTGTAACCAGATTCACTTCTTCGATCACACCCTGGATGTTATTTCCGGGGATGATAAATTCTACTTTTTCACCAATATCAAATGTCTCACTGAATAGAAAACCCATACCTGCAAGCAGGTCGCTTACAAGTGGTCTCGCACCTAAACCAAATGCCGCACTAAATAAGCCCAGGATCCATATTAATGTACTGGCCGGGATGAACAACGACAAAGAGATCATTCCAGCGATGAGAAATACGATGAAACTTATCAGACTGCCTATCAGTACCTGTAATTTTCGAGTTCTCTCCATGGATGGTCTCCGACTTTTAGGAGCAAACCGTGCAAGGGTTAGTAACCTGCGTACTAGAAACCCGGTGATCCAGGAGATAACCCAAGCCAGGATAAAAAATCCGATGATCAGAAGGATCGTCGTTGTATCTGGCATTGAAAAAGAAAGAGTACTTGAAGGGGTAGTCATACGTTTAACATTATAGTACTGCTGACGAATATTTATTTGGAAAACAATCAGAGTGAGGCAATACCTGTCAGATCAAATGGAGAAGCTGTAGGATATAAACCAACAATGGGGTGATGAAAAGAGCAGGAATAAAGCTTCCGACCCGAATTTTGTACATATTTAATACGCTGCTGATCCCCACAGCCATTAACACCAAACCGCCTGCTGCTGTCATTTCAGATAACATCAGGCCGGTGGCTATTGGTTTCAGCTGATATGCAAGTAATGTAATCGCGCCCTGATAAACTAAAACTGGTAGCGCGGAAAAAGCTACTCCCACGCCCATGGTGGATGCAAATGACATCGTGATAAAGCCATCCAGGATCGATTTAACGATCAACATTTGAGTGTCGCCAGTTAATCCGCCCTGTATTGACCCCAGAATGGCAATCGGCCCTGCACAAAAAAGAACTGATGCCGATAAAAATCCCCGGATGAATTTCTCGTGCCCACCTTCTTCTTTTTGCGGCAGAATCCTGCGTTCCAACCACCCGCCCAGGTTTGAGAATCCTTCTTCGATCTTCCACCACTCTCCAAGCAGGCCGCCAATAAGCAAACCACCCAAAGGAATGATGGAATTCGTAGTTTTCAGGAACATTTGTATACCCAGCGCGATTACAAACAATCCCATACCTGCGATGACTGTGTTCTTTACGCGTTCAGGTAATCGGCTGCCCAGGAATACTCCAAGGCATCCACCTATTATGATTGCCGCAAAATTGATCCATGTACCTAACATAACTGGTCTATTCTACAACAGGTTGGATAATCATGTCAGGGGAATCGAAAAAATGGAGAATTTTGATAGCGATATCCCCCAGCCAATACAGGCTTTTTCATTCAGTTACAGTCAAAACCAATAGATCACTGATTTGTTCATTCCCGGCGAGGTCCGCGGCTGTGATCTGAAAAGTATGCTTACCTTTTTGGACAGTCCACAAATATCCATATGGTTGGGAGTCCAGTTTTAAAGTCTGAGTCCCATCGATAATGAGAATGACATCCTTTATTCCAGTTTCGTCCCGGATATCAGCATTGATCAATACTTGAGGCTTTTCGTTTATCTTAATGTCTTTTGAGTTAGCTGAAGATTTGATATCAATCACCGGTGGATTGTTATCCACTGTCACCTGAATGGTTCTTGAAGTTAATCGATTCTCCGCTCCAATCACCTGGATTCTTAACGCATATAAACCGTTTAATCCTGTGGTGTCCCAAACACCCAGCAAATCCTCAACCACAGGTTTCAATCCAGTTGCTCCTACCTGCACCCATTCTTCCGGGTTCAATCCTTTCCCGGCTTCCACTTTGTAAGATGTGAAGTTTTGACTGCTTGCGGTACCGGTGATATTAATTATTCCGTGTACGTATCCAAACATGGTCGGTGACGTGAAATGGATCGCCGGGTTGTCCAATTCTGCTCTAACTGCATCATACGAATCCGGGAGTAATGGTAAACCGGCTTTCATAGCCCATGCCTGATATTCTATTGGTATCGCCAGAAATACTTTTTCGGTGATCATTTCCGGTGGAGTAAAAACAGTTGCCAATTTTCCTGTTTCTAAATTTACAGCTGCTTTTAAATAAAGTGAATCATACTGTCTGGGTTCATTCCCATTAATAAAAATCTCTGGCACGATATTCGTGCAATCGGCAGATGGAAGTAAACCTGATGGATCACAAACATCCAGATGTGTCATCCCTGGTGGTTCCTGCCAGGAGCTGGATGAAAGATCCCTGGTGCTATATTGCATCAGTGACCGCCATATACCAGCTGCCCATCGCGGATTGATTTCCTGATTAACATTGGCATTTGTTGGGTTTCCTACCCAGGAGACAATGACCATTTCCGGAGAATAACCAACTGTCCACGCATTCTTCTTATCTGGCGTCGAGCCTGGTTTTGCTGCAGAAGTACGACCAATTTGCAGAAAACTGGGGTAGCCCATACTTGGAGCTCGAGCAAGATCATCGCTTAATACATGGTTTACCAAATATGCCAATTGTGGGCTGACGATCGGAACAAAATCGGTATTCTGCCAATCCAGGATTTTATTCCCTCTCTCATCCCATACATTAATGACAAACAAGGTATTAATGAAGGTGCTATCATTTTTGAGGGAATTCTCACCCGCTTTTGTCCCCATATTGGCTAGAATTCCGTATGCACCTGCCAAATTCACAATTGAGGTATTTACTTCAGGGTATGGTCCCATTTCTGAGATTTCCCTGTTAACTTCGAATCCAAAAGATTCCATTAATCTGTTAAAAGATGAGACACCTGTTTGGGCAAGGATATTCCGAATAGGGATCAGATAATCATTTGATAATGCGGTCCTGATTCGGACTGGACCATGCGGTATAAGGGGTGATTCAATATCCCCTTGTATCTCCCTGGTTGCCACATCCCAAACCATGGTTGCCGGGCTTAATCCCTGAACAAATCCATTCAGATAGATAAATGGTGTGATCAGACTCCCTATCGGCAAATCCGGACTTGAACGACTGTCGTTTCCTGCCTGATCAGTTTCAGAATATGCGAGCACCTGTCCATTTTTGGGATCAAGAATTAATGCTGCAGAACGGATACTATCAACCTGGATAGGTGTCATAGGTGGTAAAACGGGTAATAATCTCCCGGCAGGGCATGCTTCACCTGATGCAATTGGACTATCTTGAACTTGGGATAATGCACTTGTAGATTCTGCGAGAACACATTCAGTTTGTCCCTGAAGATCGCTATCGAGTGTCGTTTGTACCAGTAATCCACCTCTTTCTACAGCATTTTTTCCAAGCTCAGACTCAAGCTGCTTGATTGCCTCCTGAATGAAAATTGACCATTTATATGAAGGATTATCCTGCTTCGGGGTGATCACTATAGGAACTTGAATTGCAGTCTTAAATATTTCAGTGGAGATCATCCGCTGGACAGCCATTTGTTTTAATACTTCCTGCTGTAAGACTTTTGTTCCAGCAATAGAATCCCATGGGTTTATTGCTGGAGCAAGGCTTACACCCGCAAGCATCGCCGATTCTGGTAATGATAAGTGGGTGCAGGTTTTCCCAAAATAAGTTTGTGATGCAGCCTCAACACCGTAAGCAAAGTTGCCAAATTCCACGCTGTTTAGGTACCATTCCAACACTTTTTGTCGACCATAGACGGATATCGCTTGGGAAGCTAATAATTTTTCCCTCAATGCCCTTTTAATATCCGGTTTTTCATTTGATAAAAGCAAATTATAAACAAGCCGCTGGGCTATGGTTGGATGTTCATTCGGGTTGAAAGTTCGCAGGGAAAACCCGGGACTGGACCAATAATCCGGTTCGGTGGAGGCAATAACAGCATTAATTAATTCCTCAGAGATGTGTTCATTGTCAGTCAGCGTAATTGAGCGATATTGACGAGTTATTCCCGGAATGGTTAATTCTGCAAGAACTTCTAACCCGGATCGATCCATCAAACGGGTCGGTTGCGCGAATACACCTTTTTCAGTGTCAAGCAGCGTTTCCAGTTCTCTTATCACGGGTATGTCGTTCGTAATATTTGAATACTGCCAGGTGATAAGAAATACTGTTGCAGAGAAAAGTAGAGCGATAACTAGTAGAAATGTAAATCCAAATCTTCCTGCAAATGCACGTCTTGCATCAGAAGGTTGATTTCTGCGCTGGTTTCGTACTTTTATTTGCAATAAAGTGTGCAGCTTTTTCATTTGTTATGTTATTTACTTTGTTAATTTATGCAACGGTTTAGCCATCCGGGTAATTGCATCAGTCATTCTGGCAACTCTTACTATTTGCATAACATCGTGGACCCGGATGATGGATGCTCCTCTGACAATACCAACAGCTACCGCAGCGGCAGTTCCTTCAATTCGATCAGATGGCGGTAGATCCAGGGTGTAACCGATAAATGATTTCCGGGATGGCCCAATTAATACCGGATACCCAAGAGCGCAAATCTCATCCAGCCTGTTGATCAATTCCAAATTTTGATCAATGGTTTTACCGAAACCAATCCCCGGATCCAGTATGATATGGTCTTTTGGTATACCAGCCCTGGTTGCAATTTCTACTGAATCCAATAATTCCGTTGAGATATCAGCTATCAGGTCGTTATAAACTGATCCGATATATCTACCCCCCAAGCGTGATTGTAATACAGCTTCTGAATGTTTGCTGCGATTATGCATCAATATCACTGGTGAATTTGTTCTGGCTGCCATTACTGCCATATTTGGATCCGCCCTTAATCCCCAAACATCATTGATCCAGTCGGCGCCTGCATCTAATGCTGCCTGGGCGACATCAGATTTATAAGTATCCACCGAAATAGGTAGATCTGTTTCTTTTCTCACTGCTTCAATAATTGGTACGACACGGTCCACTTCCTCGTGCCAGGATATGACCTGTGAACCAGGCCGCGTGGACTCTCCCCCAATGTCAATAATATCCACGCCAGAGTCAATAAAACTGCGGGTTTGATCAAGTGCCATTTTTTGCACCTCAGAACCGGTCAAAATTCCATCACCGGAAAAACTGTCTGGAGTGACATTAATAATACCCATTACATATGTTTTTTCTCCCCAATGGAATTTTGAAAGGTCTGCCATAATTAATTTTCTACCTTGCGAATACCAGATGCGCCAGCTATCCGGTTTAAAGTTTCAATATCAACTTCTTCTCCAGGGATGACTAAATCAGGGGCAATTTCCACCAGAGGAGTGAGAACGAAAGCGCGAGATTTCATTTGAGGATGGGGTATCTTTAATTCAGGTGAGTTCATCATTAATCTATCATACAGGAGGATATCGATATCGATCAATCTTGGTCCATACTGGAAGGTGGGGATCCTTCCCATTTCCAATTCAATCTTTTTAATCTCTTGCAATAATGGTAACGGCTCGAGAATAGTCTCCATTCTTACCACCTGATTGTAAAATATGGGTTGGTCTTCAAATCCCCATGGATCAGTTTCATAGACACTGGAGGAGATGACATTTTTGCAGAATATTTTTAGTCTATCCATGGCTTGCTTCAGGTTTTCCAGCCTGTTGCCAAGGTTCGTGCCCAGGGAGAGATAGACTAAATGCTTATTCACAGGATTTTGTTTTCATCTAAGCGTTTGGAGCCAATCGGCAAATAATCCGTATGCTGTTGTTTTTGGTCCGGGATCAGATTCTACAATGCCCAAACCGGGCAGGGAGTCAGTTTCAAATTGTACATATGAACTTGTCCCATTGATGCTGAACAAAGGAGAATCAGGGGAGACCATCTCTGGAGCTACTGAGGTGGAAATTTGTTCGCCAACACGCCTGGCGCTGCAAACCAATTTCCAGCGTTTTCCTTGATCCCTGGCTTTTTGTATTTCAGCAGGTGTAATTCCCCGAATTCCTTCCCTGGTGATATCCTGAGGTAATAAAGGAACGCCCATCAATACCGTTACTAATGCAGCCACTTTTATCGCAGCATCCCATCCATCCACATCTGCACTTGGATCAGTCTCGGTAATGCCTATCTTTCTGCCGTACTCTACCGCCTCGTCAAAGCTTTCACCGCTTTCCATACGGGTCAGGATCATATTGGTACACGAGTTCAAAATTCCACGAAATGCATGGAGTTCCAAACCTGGAAGTGCCTCCCGAAAAAGGGAAAAGATGGGTGCTCCATCCATCACTGAAGATTCGAACAGGAACTGTTTTCCCTGCCTGGCTGCCAAATCACTTAAAAGTTTATATCCGTGGACTACCGGTCCTTTATTGGCTGTGATCACATTCATGCCAAATTCCAATCCTGCCTTAAGGTGATCTATTGCTGGCTGCCCGGAAATATGATTCACCGGAGAGTTCTCGAATAAAACGTCACCAGGGCAGGCTCGAATAAACTCCAGGGCGTCTTTAGGACATTCAAGTACAGAAACAGCATCCAACGAACCACCTGCTGAGATTATCTGTAAAGAACGATCAACATCCAGACCTTGAGAATTTATGGCAGCACCATGCCGTTTTGTGAATATTCCGGTAACGATAAAATCAACATTATATTTTTTATTAACAAAACCCCGTCTTTCAATTAATAGGCGAGCTAAAGCCTGACCCACATTTCCAAATCCCATAAAGACTATCTTAATGACTTCCATTTTTTCTCCAGTATTGTTCCAATTTACTATAATATAATAACCCAAATCCGGATCTATAATGGTGGGTACGGTACCATTCTCCGGTTTTGATCATAAATCGGCAGTTTCGGGTCAGATACAATGCTCAGGCACCGCAATCGAAAAGCTGCTATTTCTACCGGGCTGAGAAATTTTTGAAGAATACCAGTCAACTCGGTATTCTTCTGCAGTGTCTGCTCCAATCGATGGATATCATTCAATAAATTCCCAGGAATTGATTGTCCGGCAAAATCCCAGATGACTGTTCGCAATTTATCTTCCTCATTAAAGCATAGTCCTTGATCTATGCACCAAAGGTGTCCATCTTCATCCTGCAAAACATGGCCGCCTTTCCGATCAGCATTATTGACAAGGCAGTCAAATATGCATACTTGTATTAATTTTGGTCTTTCCGATTCAACCAAACTGAAATAATGGATTTGTGGATCATGACGAAAGAATAATTGTAACGAACCCGCTCCTAAAGGTAAGCTTTTTGTTCGATATACAGTAGGCGGAATCAAATCCCACCCCAGGGATTGGCTCACTTCGTAGGCTGCTGCTTCTCTTTTCCCCAATGAACTTGCAGGAAAATCCCACAATGGCTGCTCCCCACGAGCTGGTTTATAGACTGCTTCGACGCTTTCTCCATTATTTTCTACACGGGCCAGGAATGTGTAATTTGAACCGCGCAGAAATTGGCCATGTAGAGTGATCTTTCCTGATAGGAGGATCTTTTTGATCAATGGGTGGTCCATAAATTAATTAAACCATATCGGTAGACAATAGTGAGTGGAAATAAAACCAATCTATCTACATATCAGTATTTCAGTGACGTTCTCTGTCCCCTGAGGGGGACAGTTTCTCAAACAACGCACGGCGCAACCGCCCACGTTACCGTTTGTTCGCTTCGTCCGAGCGAATTTAGTGCTAATTTTAAAATATTTTTTGCGGCTTTCACGTCTCGGTTCATGACCAATCCGCAATTAGGACAGGTGTGAACCCGAACAGACAACGTTTTAGGTACAATATTTCCACAACTGCTGCATCTCTGCGAAGTGTTATAAGGATTTACGGCTTTGGTTTGAACACCAGCTTCTTCCGCTTTGTATTCAATCATCTGCCGAAATATTCCAAATCCAGCATCGTGAGATGATAAGGATAAGTGTCTATTATGATTCATAAATTTGAGCGACATATTTTCAAATGCGATCAAACCATAATTATTTACGATCTCCCGGCTGACTTTGTGTAAATAGTCCATTCGCTGATTAGCGATTTGTTCACGCAATTGTGCAATTTGTAAATACGTCTTTCGCTGGTTTTTGCTCCCCTTCTCTTGCCGAGAGGCATGTCGCTGCTTGATTCGCAACTCAATGAGACTTTCTCGTAACCAGCGGGGATTATCAATCAGTGATCCATCGCTAAAAGCGATCAATGACTTCAATCCAACATCCATCCCGATCCTTTTTTCTGTATTTTTTGAATCTACTTTCTCTTGCCTTATTTCCAACATCAAGCACACATACCAACGATGATTTATGTTTTTCAGGATAACATGTTTGATGTTTGAATTATCTGGAATCGAGCGGTGATGGCACATTCTCATTTCGCCGACATTTTGTACATAGAAACTGTACCGTCCGTGTTCATTTACACGCAGCTTGCACCCGTCCCCATAGGTGTATTCGATGCTCTTGAATCTGTCCTTGTTCTTAAATCGTGGATATCCGGGTGTTTCGCCAGCTTTCATTCTTCGAAAAAACGCCGAAAAAGATTTATCCTGTCTGCGCAGAAGTTGCTGTAAGCTGGAAGCATTTAATTTTCCAAGGGTATCCACTTCGGCGTGTCGAACTTCTCTAAAATGTTCCCATTGTTCTTTATAACTTATTCCATGCGTGGTCTCCCGATAGGTGGTAATTCGTTGTTCCAACGCCATGTTATAGACATTGCGGGATTGCCACAACAAAAAATCCAATGATCTTTCTTGTTCTGGTGTTGGGCGGAGTAAGTATTTGTAAGTTCGGATCAGCATTTTAACTATTCTTTTGGTTCTGGATGTAATTACACTGAACTAATGCTTCCTATTTAATAACTTCTGCTCCATAGACCCAGTATTTGTGACCGAAGGTGAGGGTACTTATCTCGAAGTGCACGGGATGTAAATCCCTTTTTCGGTATTTTGGACACCAAACCAAATTATATTTTAGTGAATAAACAAACCCCACATTATGTCAATATTTTGCATCTTACATAGAACAAATATACTATATTATTAGATATTCGCAAGTGTCTACTAATATCTGTTCATTGACGGCTTCCCCGTCCTCCCAATCACCTGCTCCCAAAAGGAAACAGTCCTCTGCAAAATTATTTTGGAATAGGTTTGACAGTCTTCAAAAGGGTTATTAAAGAATTATTTATCCAACCAGTACTTCATCTATCGCTCGTAATTCCTCAAAGCTGAACTCAAGTTTCTTCAATGAATTGATACTGTCTTCGATTTGTTCCGGACTTGAGGCTCCCACCAGGGCTGAAGTGATGGCTGGTTTACGAAGAACCCATGCTAATGCCATTTGAGCCATTGTTTGACTTCGTTTTTGAGCGATCACATTCAATTTGCGGACTTTTGCAACTATATCCGGAGTAACATCGTTGGCATTCAAGTATGCGATCCTTCGATTCGCACGAGATCCTTCCGGGATTCCATTCAAATACCGGTTTGTCAATAATCCTTGAGCCAAAGGGGAAAATACGATACACCCAATACCCCCTTTTTCCAGTACATCTAGTAATCCATCTTCCACCCAGCGGTCGAACATATTATAGGAAGGTTGGTGGATTAATAATGGAGTACCCATTTTTCGTAATATCTTCATTGCTTCAGCGGTTTGGGCAGGGCCATATGAAGAGATTCCAACATATAACGCCTTCCCGGAGCGCACGATCTGATCCAATGCACTCATCGTCTCTTCCAAAGGTGTTTCCGGATCCGGGCGGTGATGGTAAAAGATATCCACATATTCAACCCCCATACGCTTCAAACTTTGATCCAGGCTGGCGATAAGATATTTACGTGAACCTCGGTCACCATAAGGGCCGGGCCACATATCCCATCCGGCTTTTGTAGATAGGATCAACTCATCCCGAAATGGCTTAAAATCTTTGGCATAAATTTTCCCGAATGTTTCTTCAGCTGATCCATAAGGTGGACCATAATTATTGGCCAGGTCAAAATGAGTAACACCCAGATCGAAGGCTCTACGTAATATTGCTCTTCCGTTTTCCAGGGTATCAACCCCTCCAAAGTTGTGCCATAAACCGAGGGATATCTGGGGTAGCTGAATGCCGCTTCTTCCGCACCGAATGTAATTCATTGCTTCATATCTATTTTCCAGGGGAGCATAGGTCGGGTTTATATACATTTTTTATCCTTTTCGATCATTTCCCTTTTGTATATGACTCTATTGTATATATTATTTACCAAACAACCAATACCTTACTATGTCAATTAAAACGGATAGTTTATTGGTTATTAATTTTTGGATTTTTCGAATAGTTGCCCGATAAAAAGCTACCTATGTAATTATAGTAAACATGGTACTGCATCATAAATTTCCGGTTTGAGGTAAGTAACAACAGTATTAATATACTATACCATATACCACTTTCACATAGTTTAAAATATTCTAAAATATTTAGTCAAGATTTCGGTTTTACCTATTGCATTCTTTATGATATCTCTCTATAATACATTTTAATATTCGTATTTTCCCAATAATTTTATTAATTTCGTTGATTTTTTGTAAAACGATAGATAATTAAAAGTATACCACTTTGAAATAATTAGGTAGATTTCAAGATTTTTCGGGGAAGTGGTTTATGAGTAATGAAGTCATAAACAAGCCATTATTCGTTCGTATACAGGAATATATTGCTGAACTGATTCTATCCGGTAAGCTGTCACCCGAAGATAAAATTCAATCGGAACGTGAATTCAGCGATGACCTTGGTGTCAGCAGAATGACTGTCCGTAAAGCACTGACAGAACTTGTCAACGAGGGTTTATTGGAGCGCCGGCATGGTTCAGGGACATACGTAGCCAAGCCTAAAATGACATATGAATCACGCGAAATGGTGAATTATATCCAGGCAATGCAATCCCGAAATATTACTACGGCTTCACAACTTCTGGAGTTTGACGAGATAGTTGCCAGCCGAAGGTTGGCAGAAACACTCCAGATCGAAATTGGTAATCCTATTTACCGCGTTATCCTCCTTCGTTTTGCTAACCGCGTTCCCGTAATACTGGAACGCATTTTTTTTCCTTGCGCACGCTTTCCGGATTTGCTGGAGTGGGACCTTGAAAAAAGTTCGTTCATTGATATTCTAACTGGAGCATATAAAAACGAACTGGGTTCCATATCACAAACAGTTGAAGCGGTTTCAGCCACAGATGCAGTCGCCCGGCAATTGCGAGTGGATGAAGGATCTCCCCTTTTAATGCTTGTCAAAATTATTCGCAGCAAAGAAAGCGGACAACCGATTGTTTTTGCGCAGGATTATTTGCGTAGCGATTATGCACGCATCCATACAGATGTCAATTTAAATGATTTGTCCGGATAAACCGGGCCGGGAAAGAAAGGAGGTCAATGGAGTATATTAGAAAATTTCAGTTCATAAAATACAAAAATCTATACCTACTCTTAGGAGGAAAACAAAATGGCTGAAATGAATGCCCCCGCAGGTGTTGGGGACAAAAAGTTATATGCTCGTAAAAGCTCTGGTCTGGTGCGGACAATTGGTATATTCGGCGCCATGGTATTTGGCGTGCACTGCATCAGCCTCTCATCATCGGGATTGATTCCGTTCTCATGGGTGGCAGGTGTTTGGCCAGGAAGCAGTATCATCGGTGTTCTCACTGTTGCCATGCTATTCTGCCTGTTCCATGCCTACACATATTCCGTCATCGGTGCAACCATGCCTCGTTCTGCAGCCGATTACACGATGGCCAGCCGGACTCTCAGCGCTCCCCTGGCATTTGCTGCCAGCTGGACTCTTGTAATTTTTAGTGCAATGGTTGCCGGATCTCTCATTGCCTGGATCCCGAAGACTGCATTCCCGGTATTATTCCGTACCATGGGTATCGTCTTCAATAACCCATCCTTTGTTGCATTCGCAGACTACTCTGTAACCAAAGGTGGAATCATCCTCATCGGTTCTATATGCACAGTAATTACATTCCTTCTGATGATCCTGCCCACCCGAACCATCCTACGGATTTTGGAAGTTGGTTTCTTCCTGGGAATCCTTGCATGGGTCCTTATCTACTTCCAATTAGGTACAGCGAATGCTGATGCATTTCCGGCTGCCTGGGACAAATTCATGGGTGCGGGAAGTTATGCTGCCCGAATCCAACTGGCAAAAGACAATGGTATGGTGATCAATCCCAATGTTGCCATGATGACTCTAGCCGGTTTGATCATGGGATTCTGGATCTTCTACGGTTATTACATCCCAACTTTCTTTGCCGGTGAAGTCAAACAGGCCGAAAAAACCCTGCTGGCTGGTTCCTGGGCTTCTCTCATCGTTACCTGGGCGATTTTCGTAGTTGCTGCCATGCTGTTGCAACGGCTGGTCCCATTGGAGTGGATTGCTGCAGAAAGCTACCTGAGCAATGCCGGCGTAGCTGATGCAAAACCCATGCCGTGGATAACATTCTATGCTGCCATCCTAAGACCTAACTTCATCATGCTTTGGATTGTAGCAATTGCCTGGTTCTACACCCTCATCAACCTCGCACAAACATACTTCTTCTATTGCAGTCGAATTATCTTTGCGTGGTCCTTTGACCGGCTTGTTCCTGAAAAAATTTGTTACATCCACCCGACTCTTCGCAGCCCGATCATCGCCATCCTCATCATTGCCTTAATTGCTGAGGTCGGCGTAATCGATGCAGCCACTGGCGGCGTCATGGGTGCACAATTGAACTTTGTGTTCTATGCTGTATCCACCCAACTGGTCCCGGTATTGGCGATTACCTTGTTCCCCTTCACCAAACCGGAACTCTTTGAGAATGCCAGCGCATTCGTTAAGCGTAAGGTTGGCAAAGTACCTGTGATCACCATTGTCGGCGGCATTACATTCTGCTACCTGCTCTGGATGCTCATTGCTTCCTTCCTGTACCCCGCAGTTGGTGGACGTATCGGTACCGGAACACTGGGTACCCTGGCTGGATTTATCATCTCAGGTATCATCGTGTTCTATGTTGCCCGCTGGTACCGTATGAAGAATGAGGGTATCGATATCAACTGGACCTTCCAGTCGATCCCTCCCATTTAATCCATTCATAATCTCTCACCAAGGCTCCCTGACAACGTGGAATCATCACCGCTGAGGTACCCAATCCTCCAGGGAGCTACTTATTGGAGTAATAAATGAAACTTGGAAATTTATTTCAATCAGATAAGACAGTTCGTATTCTTTATGGATCTGATTTTCATGGTTCTGATATTGTTTATCGTAAGTTCCTTGCGGCTTCCTTTCAATATCAGGCAGATATATTGATCGTCGGAGGCGATGTAACCGGGAAAGCAATGATCCCGATCATTAACCATGGCAGTGGGAAATACGCTAGTTCACTATTTGGTAAAGATCTGTTTGCATCCGATCTGGATGGATTGGAAAAAATCAAGAAAGAAATCTCAAGCGTTGGCTTCTATCCGCTCGTGGTTGATCCGGATGAAGCAAATGAACTGGAAAGTAGCCCGGAAAAGATGGCTGTCCGGTTTGAATGTGAAATGTGCGAAAGAGTGCGGGAGTGGATGCAGCTCGCCGATGAGAAATTAACTCCCAAAAATAAAACCCTTTTCTTTATGGCCGGAAATGACGATCTGGCTTCTATAGATTCGACCATCGCAGAATTTAATAATATCCACAATCCTGATATGGCGAGGTTCGAAATAGAAGGCGGATATGAGATCGTCGGACTATCATATGCCAATATGACCCCATGGCATTGTGCCCGGGATTTGGAGGAAGATGATTTGCGGAATAAGCTCACTCACCTCGCAGGTTTGATACAAAACCCGGAGAAAACCATCGCTGTTTTGCATGTTCCTCCCTATAATTCCTCGCTGGATACATGCCCTGAACTGGATAAAAATTTAAAGATCATCACACAGGGCGGTCAGGTCGTTATGAAAGCGGCCGGCTCTCCCGCAGTGAAAGCGTTTATTGATAATGTTCAACCCATGCTTTCTCTTCATGGACATATCCACGAATCCCCCGGTCATGTTCGGATAGGCAGGACTCTCGCGATCAATGCTGGTAGCGAGTATGCAGAAGCTATACTTAAAGCAGCTATTATCAACCTTGAGAGTGGTAAGGTCAAAGGCCATATGTTGATATCGGGTTAAAGGAGGCTTTATGGGTAAGTATGGACCAATTATTGAAGACTTTTATACTGAACGATCACGCATTCTGGGTGCCTTTGCAGAAGATAACAATAAGCATATCGTAATGCGGTTGATAGGAGCATTGGCTTTTAGAACTCATTGCCCACAATTTGGCTACATTCAGGATAACCTGGGACGTGCTTTTACGGATTTCGATTTTGTCGCTTATCCGAAATACTTTAAAGACATCATCCGCGTTTTGACCGACTTAAGCTATGTAGAAGACAAACAGGTCACCCAGTTGTTCGGCGACCAGCGGATGATCTTCCATGACCCTGCTTTCGGACGCCATATTGACGTCTTCTATAATGCTCTCGACTTTTGTCACAACATCAACTTTATCGGTCGTCTCGAAGCGGAGGAGATTACCATTCCCCTGGCGGAACTTCTCCTTGAAAAAATGCAGATAGTCCAGATTAACGAAAAAGATATCATCGACACAGTGATGTTATTGCGCGAACACCCGATAGGGGATGGTGACAAAGAAACCATCAATCAGAAAATATTGGTGAACACTCTCTGTAATGATTGGGGTTGGTGGCGAACAGTCACTGCGAATCTGAAAATCGTTGACGAACGCATTGACCTCTATGAGGACCTCAATAACGAAGATCACATGGTAGTCCATGAGCGGATTGCGGAATTACAGAACAAGATCGATGCCGCTCCGAAATCTCTCAAATGGAAAGCCCGGGCTGCGATTGGCGAAAAGATGAAATGGTATAAAGATGTGGAAGAATTGACAAGGTAATGGCCTTAACAATGAACAAATAAAAATAGGAAAGCAAGTTATCAAGGAGTATGCATCATTATGAAAAATCCAGAAGAATTTATTAACCCTTGGGTAAAAACAGCAGAACCATATAGCGACAAACACATGGATATTGCCTGGGAAAACCCGGATATCCTGCGTATGATGTCGAATGAAAATCTGATCGAGCCACCCAAAGCAGTACTAGATGCCATTATGAACGCCGCCAAACTCGGCAATCTTTATCCGGGTTCCGGCCCTTTGCTGCGGAAAAAGCTTGGTGAAAAAGCCGGTTTGACCGCAGATCATGTTGTCCTCGGAAATGGTTCAACGGATGTGATCAACTTCGTGATCCACACTTTTGTTGGTCCCGGAGATGAAGTCTTGATACCGGTTCCCACCTTTCCCATGTACGAATCTCGTACCAAAGTCGCTGGAGGTATAGTAGTCCAGGTTCCATTCACACCGGATTTTTATTGGGACATGGAAGCGATCCTGAAGGCAGTCACACCGAAGACCAAACTGATCTTCATCTGCTCACCAAATAACCCGACTGGTAACCGAATTTCTGATGCAGACATAAAACGGATTCTCGCTCTGGGTATACCAACTTTCTTCGATGAAGCCTATTATGAGTTGGAAAATAATGTAGAGACCAAAGCCGGTTGGATCAAAGAATACCCGCACCTGGTTGTCAATCGAACCTTCTCCAAAGCGTACGGGTTGGCAGGATTCCGTATTGGTTATATCCTCTGTGATCCCAAAATTGCATCATTCTTCAACCGGGTACGTTTCCCGTGGAATGTCAGTTTGCTCGGTATCGCAGCCGCACTGGCACAACTGGAAGACACCAGCAACCAGGAACTAAAACGCCAGACTGTCATCAACGGCCGGGATTATATCTTCAACGAGATCAATAAGATATCCGGCTTAAAAGCTTATCCTTCTGAAGGCAACTTTGTTCTGATCGATGCACATGTTCTGGATAAAACCTCTGAAGAAATTCGGGATGCGATGTCTGCCAAGGGAATTTACATCCGTCCCATGGGCGGCCACCACATGAAAAAAGGATTTATCCGTATCACTGTAGGTGCAATGCCTCAGAATGAGTTATTCATAAAATTATTCAAGGAATACATTCACGAGCTAACAGGGAAGTAAGCTATGACTGTGCAAAAACGTTATATCCTGGCTCATGATACGGGCACGGGCGGAGACAAAGCGGTCATTTGCGACCTGGATGGTCACGTCTTATTTTCCACTTACCAGGCATACGGAATTTCTTATCCACAGCCTGAATGGGTGGAACAGGATCCCGATGAGTTGTGGCGTACTGTAGCCTACACAACTCGCCACGTCATTGAAAAAGCAGGGATCGATCCTCACGAAATTGCTGGCGTAGGGATTTCTGCCCAGATGTGGAACACCCTGCCGGTGGATGAAAAGGGAAAACCACTTATGCCCATGATGAGCTGGCTGGACCTGCGCAGTGTGAAGCAGGCTAACAGGGTCGTGAGTGGAGATAATCCGGCTTTCCTGTTCAAACATACCGGCAATATCCCCACCGCCAAAGACAGCATCCCAAAGATTCTATGGCTCAAAGAAGAACGTCCCGAGATATGGAATAAAACTGCCTGCCTGATGGATTGTAAGGAGTATATCCTTTTCAAACTGACCGGAAAGATGGCCATTGACTATGTAGGTGCATCGGTCTATTTCCTTTTTGACCCGATCAAGAAGCACTGGTCGAAGGAAGTGTGTGATGCATTGGGCATCCCAATTGAAAAGCTCCCACCGGCATTCCCCTGTACTGACATAATTGGAGAGATCACAGAACAAGCTGCCCGGGAAACCGGCCTAGTTCAGGGTACTCCTGTAGTGATATGCGCTGGTGATGTGGCTGTTGCCCAAACCGGAGCAGGAGCAAACCGGGATAATAAAGTCCACATGTGTATTGGCACAGCCACCTGGGTGGGAGTTTCCACATCCACCTTCCGCAATGATCCGGTAAAACCATTGTGGGGGTTATGCCATATCGATCCGAATAAATACATCATCGCCGGTGAAATGGAAACCGGCGGCGGGGCATTGATGTGGTTCCGGGATGTGCTTTGCAATGAGGAAAAGGTACATTCCACCCACATTGGACGGTCAACTTATGACCTGATCAGCAGCATGGTTGAGACAGTGCCGCCCGGGTCAGATAAGCTGCTCTTCCTGCCCTGGCTTTCCGGTGAACGCGCTCCCGTGTTGGATCACTATGCGCGTGGTGGTTATATTGGATTGGCAATGAGCCATTCCAAAGCTCATATGGCAAGGGCGGTCATGGAAGGTGTCGCTTATCATTTACGTTGGATCTGTGAAACCATGGAAAATGTGGGTTTCCAGATCAACTCTTTCAATGGCGTCGGCGGTGGATGCAACAGCAATGTCTGGGTGCAGATCATCAGCGACATTACCGGAAGACCGATCAACCTGGTAAAGAACCACCTTGAAGCAGGCGCTGCCGGGGCAGCCCTGGCTGTATCAGTAGGATTGGGTTTCCATAAATGCATGGATGATGTGGATGCACTGGTCGAAATAAGCCGGACGGTCAATCCTTCTGAAGGTTCACACATAAAAAGCTATAATAATCTATACGGTATCTACCGTGAAATCTATACAGCCCTGGTCCCGATACATCGAAAACTAGTGGAGATTGAATGAGACAAGTCATCGATCTGGAGCGCGTCAATCGTAATGCCATGCTCGCAAATATTGCCAGCATCGGCGGGTTGTTTACATTGCTTGCCTCTGTCCTGTTGCCGTTATTTCTCCCCCAAACTGCAACTCTTTCAGCCATCCTGATGATCGTCGGTCTGGGTGTATCCATGGTGGGCATCTATTTTGCAAACCGCTGGGTTCGTAAACCCCGGCCTGAAGCCACTTTGGAGAAGGTATTGAAAGGGTTGGGTGATGGCTTCGTGCTCTTCCATTATCCCCACCTGCCTGCAGATCACATCCTGCTTACTCCGGCTGGGGTCACGGTGCTGGAGACTGTCAACCTTGATGGAGTATATACCTACCTGAACGGAAAGTGGAAAGAGAGCATGACCATCGGGCGGGCGCTACGGTACATTGTTGAAGAGCATTTAGGTGACCCCACTCAATCAGTTGCAGACTCTGCAGAATTCCTGCAGCGGAAATTGGCCAAATTGGATGGGTTATCGAAGAACATTCCCGTGAAAGCGGTCGTGGTTTTTACCCACCCTGCTTCGCACCTGGAAGTTAAGAAGCCCCCCATTCCCGTTTGTACTGCAGAAAAACTTCGCAAACAGGTGGAGATCGGAAGTGTTAAACTTCCACAATCTGATTACGACAGGTTGGAAAAGTATCTGGAGTCTGTCACCAGGTAATTAAATGTCATATCACTTAAATTTAGAAGTCCTCAAGCATGCTTGAGGACTTTTGCTTTTCCGATTTCACTTATAACGCAGAGCTATATGTTATCAGAATCCCCATATCAAAGTTAATACTGCACATACACCGGTGATAATGAGTGAGATCACAAATGTGAGCGGTATCACCCGGGCTTCCTCACCGATGCGGTCAATGCTGGCAGCAGCGTTTTGTAGTTTGGCCGGCGAGATGACACTAGCTAGTCCACCGCCTATTCCACTGGCTGCAGCGACAACTAACCCGACAGCGCCGATCTTGCCGGCTGTCGTCATGTGTAAACCTGTCAACATGGCGATTGCTGAAGCTTCAGAGCCACTAATGAAACCGGCAAACAGACCCAGATACGGTGCTGCCAATGGATACAATCTGCCAAAAGCTCTTGAGGCGGCATCCGCAAGGACAAAGACCATATTGTTGGTCGGGTCGGCAAGAGTCCAATCCAACCCCTTGCCGGAGTGGTTGATCACCAACGCAATGGCAAAGAACACACTGGCAGCCAGCATAGGCCTGGGGAAACGTTTGGACCATTTACGCAGGGACACCTGCATCTGCTTCCAGGATGGTTTTAGGATGGGCAAAGCCAGTAGAGTGCTGATCAATACCCAGAAATATGCCTGCCATAATACCCGCAGTTTCTCAGGAGCATCGGGGATGACCTCAACCGGAATGGCCAACTTTGAAAAAGTAAGGTCAAAGAATGGAAGGAATGGAGCATTGACCAGCAGAGAAAAGATAACCAGGATGATCCAAGGGGAAAGTGCCTTCCAAAGTGAAGTGGATTTCTCTGCAGCAAGGTCCGCTTCGGACAATGCACCCCGATCCATGATCGGTTGACCGCTGAGCTTTAGATAAAGTAGCATCACCAGGATCACTCCCAAACCTGCAGCGATACCGGTAATGGTGATCAAACCGATGCTGTTCATCCCTATGGCGATCAGTCCGGCGGTCAAACCTGCCATCAATGCAGGGAAGAAGCCTTTCTTAAGCATTTCCCATTTGCCCGCGATCCACAACATTCCCAGTGCAATACAGGTACTGATAAAGGGCATGTACCGGGCAAAGTAGATCCCGACTTCATTAACCGGCTTGCCAACGAAACCGGAAAATACCACTATCGGTATACCAAGCAGTGCATACGTGCAAAGAGCATCATAACCAATGGCGGGTAGGGCGATGGCGATGAATGATGAATATCCCATGGCCAGCATGATCGGCGGCAGTATGGAAACTGGAGTCGCTCCCAGGGCAGCCAGGATGGTACCAAAACCCATGTTGACCAGCATGATCTGCACCACCCGGTTGGAAGGCGAGATGGTCTTGATCAATGCCACCACCCGGCTCATTGCCCCTGTTTCTTGCATGATGGTGATCTGCAGGATGGAAGCAGCCACCATCAACGCGATGGGCAGCGAAGACAAAAGACCTGATAGGCTGGCTTTGTATACTATCTCTAATGGCGTATTGAAATACAGCCATGCCACTAAAACGGTGATGACCCATCCGGCTAATCCGGCGATATCTGCAGCAGTCTTTCGCAGTACGAGTAATAGGAAAATGACGATAACCGGGGCAAGAACGAGCAAAATGGGGATCATTGGACTCCTTGAAATATTGGGTGGCTTTATTGTAGCCAATTGCCTGATGATGAATCAAGTATTTCAGGGTTTGGATTTGACCTTTTTTCTACTTAGTTCATAAATTAAAAAAGTTGCTATTTTTATGACAGTTTTCGCAATGTATCAGGCAATCAATAACTCATGTGGTTATTACCATTAATAGTCCTTATAATGAAAATAACAATTGGATCAAGCAATATTTTGAGGAGGAACTATGAATGGTATACGTCGTCTTCTTGGCGTTTTTGTAATGATCGCAGGCGTGATCGGTTTAATCATCAGCCTGACCGGTATGGTCGGAGTGATTATTTTACGGCCGAGAGCTGTTGCAGCAGCAAGTACGACCATCAATACGCTGTATACCAGTGTTGATGCCAGCCAGAAAACAATGGAGATTACCGGGAAGACATTGGATGCAACGATCACCAGTGTTGAGACACTATCGTCAATGTTGTCCACTTCCGCCAAATCTGTAGCAGATACCCAAACAGTATTGGATCAGTTGAACTCGCTGACAGGAGAAAAACTACCCGTTACCCTGGAAGCTGCCACAACATCTTTGAAAACAGCAGAAGGCGCAGCTAAATCACTGGAAGATGCGATCAAATCGTTTGAAGCATTTCAAGCCATCATCAGCAAAATCCCATTATTAAATTCCTTTATACCGGATTCCGGACAAAAATATCTTCCCCAAAAGCCGCTGGCTGATTCACTGGGAGAGTTGGTTGTCAGTCTGGATGGCATGCCGGCTACTTTTAAGGGCATGTCAGGGAATATGGAAAAAGCTGGTTCCAACCTGGGTAAGATTCAAAGCGATTTGAACACGATGTCCGAAAACGTTGCTTTAATAGCAAAAGGACTGAACGAATACCAGGTGATGATCAAAGACTCGCAGACTTCCATGGGTGATCTTCTCGCATTGTTAACCACCTTGAAGCAAAATTTCAACAAAATAATTAATATCATCATGATCGCTCTTACCCTGTTTTTTCTGTGGATGCTGGCCACCCAGGTGGTCATTTTCAGCCAGGGTTGGGAGCTGTTCCAGGGAACCGCCAGCCGGATGGAAACCGGCAAAGAGACTATCGAATCGAAAGATAGTAAATCTGACAAAAAAGAGTAATTTGTTTTAGTTTGGTTTTTTGTTGCTGATATAGCTGTTTATAATAATCAGACACATATCTCGTTCAGGAGGAACAAATGGCTTTCACACTCGACGCGACATTCGGTACACTTATTGATAATCCCCAGGCGAAAGTTATTCTCGAAAAATATCTCCCAGGCATCGGTACCAATCCCATGGTCGCCATGGCCAGGGGAATGACTTTGAATACGATCTTATTGATGCCGCAGGCAGCTCAGATGGGAATCACGAAAGAAAAAGTGGAAATGGTACTGGCTGAGATCAATAAGGTCGTGAAGTAACTCATTCTGACCGCTTAAGTTTTCAGAAATTGCTAAGCATAGAGAAGCTTCCAGCCATTGGATTGATGGCTTGTTTTAATTTGCCTGATAACAATTTCCAACCACGATTAATCAACCCTTTGATTCCTTCATTTCAGTAGAGAGGTTTGACGAAGGCGGATGGTTATTTTATATTACGCAAAAAGTTGATTAACAAACCTGCGTCAATATAATATATGAATTGAAGCCGACATCGATAAAATAAATATAAATTTCGGGAGAATCCATGGATACCAGCAACAGCTATAACACTATTGATGAGTATATAGCCACTTTTCCAGATGATATACAAAAGAAATTAAAGGAAGTTCGGGCAGTGATCAAAGCCGCTGCCCCTGAAGCCAGCGAGAAGATCAGTTATCAAATGCCCACTTTTTTTCTTTTTGGTAACCTGGTACATTTCGCGGCATTTAAAAACCATATCGGATTTTACCCGGCACCAAGAGGAATTGAAGAATTCCAGAAAGAGCTTTCTGTTTATAAAGGAGCAAAAGGATCAGTTCAGTTCCCTCTGGATCAACCTATGCCGCTGGATTTGATCAGCCGGATTGTTATATTCAGGGTCAAGGATAATTTGTCAAAGGCAGCAGCAAAAGACAAAAAGAAGAATTAACCTCCTCTGCTTAATTAAATCGCCTTACACGTGTTATTCTTTTTCCCAGAATATCATTCTTTGGTTGAACTGCTATACCCATCCGGATGATTCTGATGCCATTCCCAGGCGGATGCGATGATCGCTTCCAGCCCGGGGTATTTCGGCTGCCAGCCAAGCTCCCGGCGGATCTTCTCTGAGCTGGCCACCAGGCGGGGTGCATCCCCCGGACGGTGTTGAGCTTCAACCGCTGAAATTGCTTTCCCGGTGACCTTTCGGGCAGTCTCGATGACTTCCCGTACCGAATAGCCAGTCCCATTCCCCAGGTTATATAGAAGAGTTTCCTTATTCTCCAGGGCATCCAATGCCAGCAAATGCGCGCTGACCAGGTCGGTGATGTGAATATAATCGCGAATATTCGTTCCATCCGGTGTGGGATAATCTGTTCCGAAGATCTTGATCTCGGGTCGCTGCCCAAGGGCTACCTTCAACACCAGCGGGATCAGGTGACTTTCAGGCTGGTGGGCTTCACCTCGATCTCCATCTGCGCCGGCTGCATTAAAATAGCGAAGGACCGCCGTTCGCAGCCCGTACACCTTTCGGTACCAACCCAGCGCCTGCTCCACCATCAACTTGGTTTGTCCATAAACATTGGCAGGTCCAAGCGGGTTATCTTCATTGATCGGTTGATCACTGGAGGCATACACTCCGGCAGTGGAAGAGAAAACAAATCGTGGAATTCCAGCTTTCACCACTGCATCGATGAGCTGATTGGAATTTGAGAAATTATTGCGGAAGAATTTTCCCGGATCGACCATGCTTTCGCCGGCCTCGATAAATGCAGCAAAGTGCATTACCGCGTCATAATGTTCACTTTTCAATGCAATCTGCAGAGTTTCAGTATCTGACAGGTCAGCCTGAACAAATCGGGCTTCTGTAGGAACTGCCTGTTTATAACCTTTGACCAACGAATCATAGACTGTCACCCGGTGACCCGCTTTAATCAAAGCGGCTGATGCTGCTGACCCGATATACCCTGCACCACCTGTAACAAAGATATTCATGGATACTCCGGAAAAATAGTTGATGAGTGATTAGTTGGCTGGTAAATTGAGAATGGAGAAATGAAATTCGATATATAAATATATTTTACTGTAATCTTTTCTCTGTGTACTTTGCGATCTTATATCCCCGTTGAGGGGGCTGTGGAGAAATGCGAATTCTGTGCGGAATATTACTTCTTCTCGATCACAGTCAATCCGGCCAAGGCAGCCAGCAGGCGTTTCAACCCCACCGAATCAAATGATACATCCACCACTTCGTCGCCATCCATGATCTTGCTTTCCAATACCCAACCCTCACCCCAGTTGGAATGCGATACACGCATATTGGCTTTATAACGCAATTCCGGCTGCTTCACCGGGATGGAAGAACTCTTCCACAAATAGGCAGAGGATTGTTCCGAGCGGCTGCCATAATCGTTATCCCCATTCCGGGAATAAGAATAGGAACGCGGAGATTGTGCTTCGATCTTCAACAGGTCCTTGGGGATATCTGCCAGGAAGCGTGACGGTTCGGTTAGGTCCATGCCCCCATACCCGCCGCGGAATTCCGCCCTGGATAGATAGAGTTGATCTTTGGCACGGGTCATTCCCACATAGAACAGGCGGCGTTCCTCTTGAAGTTCTTCCTCATCGTCCAATGAGCGACTGTGCGGCAGCACTTTTTCATCCACGCCGAAAATGAAAACTGCACCAAATTCCAATCCTTTGGCTGCATGCAATGTCAACATGGTGACAGCATCCGGTACGTCCGGGAGAGTATCCTGATCGCCGACCAGGGCAAGGCTTTCCAGAAAGGCGTCCAACCCTCTTTCCTCAAACTCGAAAGCCAGGCGCAGCACCTCTTCCACGTTACCCCAGCGATCCTGACCCTCTTCAGACTCATCCTCGATATATGTCCGGTATTCGATATCATTTAGAATTTTTTGCAGCAATTCGGAAATGGTGGCGGTTTTTTTTAGCTCCAGCCAATCCAGCATCCGGCTGCCAAAATCTGCCAGGCGGTTCACCCCGCCCTTGGGCAGGCTATTCCAGTGCAGCGAATCTGTCCCTTTTGGAAGATCCATCAGTACAATCCCTGCCGAAATACCGATTTGGTGAGCGTAATCCATTAACCCCTGCAGTGTTTTATCCCCTATCTGGCGTTGAGGTACATTGATCACCCGTGCCAGGCTGACCTCATCCGCAGGATTATGCACCAGGCGCAGATAGGCGATTACATCCTTTACCTCGCGCCGGGCGTAGAACCGTTGGGCACCTACCAGCCGGTAAGGCATCCCGGCTTTTATGAAGGCTTCTTCCAGTAATCGGGATTGAGCATTGGTGCGGTACATGATGGCACAATCACTCGATTTAAACCGCCGGCTGTTGATGAGTTCTGCGATCTTCCGGGTAATGTATTCTGCTTCCTGGCGGTCGTCCCTGGCAACAAACAATTTGATCTTGTCGCCAGTACCGCGTTCGGTAAATAACTTTTTGGGTGTGCGGTGCCGGTTGCGGTCGATTACTGCCCTGGCGGCATTCAATACTGTCTGGGTGGAACGGTAATTCTGTTCCAGCAGAATTTTTGCCGTACCCGGGAAATCTGAAACAAAACGTTCCACATTGTGATAATCCGCTCCCCGCCAACGGTAGATCGACTGGTCTTCATCACCTACCACGTAAATATTTTTGTTTACGTAAGCCAGATAACGCAGCAAGGTGTACTGGGCAATGTTGGTATCCTGGAATTCATCCACCAGAATATGCTCAAACCGGCGGGAGTATCTTTCCCGCACTTCCATTTTTTCCTCGAGTAGTCGGGCAGTATAAATGAGCAGGTCATCGAAATCCACCGCATTGTTGGAAACCAGTACCTGCTGATACCGTTCATAAACCTTCTGGACGACACTGTCTTTATAACCCTTCACTGGAACATTCTCCGGGAGGATCATGTCATTCTTCAAGAGGGATATCGCATTCAATATATTGCTGGGCTTGTAGATTTTCTCATCGATATTCAATTCCCGGATGGATCTTTTCACCACCGACGATTGATCGTCGTCATCATAGATCACATAATTGGCGTTGATGGGCAGGTATTCCGCTTCCCGGCGTAGAATTCGGGCGCAGACCGAGTGGAAAGTGCCCATCATAATTCCTTGCAGGTCATGCGGGATCAAGTTCCGCACCCGTTTGTCAATTTCGCGGGCAGCTTTGTTGGTAAATGTAACCGCCAAAATGCTATACGGACGCACTCCCATAGCCCCAATAAGGTATGCCATTCGGTGGGTCAAAACCCTGGTCTTGCCTGACCCTGGCCCGGCGAGAATGAGAACCGGTCCGCTGCCGACTGTAACTGCTTTAACTTGCTGGGGATTAAGATCTTTGAGTAGGTCCATTGGAAATCATTCTACCTGTGGACCATGGGAGTGTCAACTTGGAAGAACGAAAATGGATATTAAGAATGGAATTCGGATTAAATTACTTTACAGGATAATATTCGGGATTAAGAAATGGGATTAATGCCAGGATGACTGCATGAGTGTAGTACTTCTTTCTATCAATAACATTATTAGTTAACAAACCAACTGCCCCATTCTCCTGCTTGGAATTCTGCCGATTAAAAATAATATCATCAGCCTCACCCAGTTCTTTCCCCTCCAGCACCAATTTTGCTACCGCCGGGGGCAAATTAAATGCACCGGTTCGCGCTTTACTCATTCGCTCCCTCGAACGGATGACGATCCAGGCAAAAGCAACAAGTTCTTCCCCTTCGATTTCCACCCCGCCTTCAAGACCTACCCAAAAATCCGCATCTTCCACAAGCTCCTGGCATAATTTTGACCGCTTTTCTGCGCCATGAAGTGTTTCTTTGTTGCTCATCGGCTGCGGGCTGATGTCATGATTAAGCTTTATCCCCGTAAAAATGAATTCTTCACCGGGGTATATGGCTTTAAATCCATCCATTGTGGCATTCACTTTTACCGGGTTGGAAGATGCGATAATAACTTTTTTCATGGTTACCTCAACTATCTAGAATCTTGAGAGGAGAATGAGTAATAATTACAGAATAAATATCAGTTTACAGATGGTTATTTGTGTAATTCTTTTCTCTTAACGATTCTCGATTCTCGATTTTCGTATTTCTATTCTTATGTACTTAAAGAATTATAATCAATGCATGCCTGAGAACCAGCATGAACTGTCTAACGATGATAATTTCAATAAGCCTGTGACCGTGGCTGGAATGTCTGAAAAGAGTTTGGCAAAATTCCAGCATAGTCAGGTTGGAAATACCTGCACCCTGCATTGTATCAGTGCTGCAATTCAGCTTCTTTCCGGGCGGGTCATCGATCCTGCAGAATTGGCAGATGAGCTGGATGCGATGAATTTTTTCCAACGCTTACCTTACCGTTGCTGGAAAAATGGACCTGTATCTCCAGTCCAGCAGGTAACCCTGCTACGAAGGCTGGTCAAGGACCTGGGTTTGTCCCTCCAGGTTGGATTATCCCACCCGACATTACCCGGTTTGATCGACCTCATCCAACAGCCGGATACAGTGGTAATGGTAACCATTGGCTGGGCAAAGAATGCTGCCCCAGCCATTACATTGGGGACAGGGACAAGCTCTTATGCAAACAATATGAGCCTCACCTGGCATACCATCATCAGCGCTGCCTATGATCCAAATCATATTGACACTGGTGGATTACAAAAACCCTGGGGTTTTATTAATTCCTGGGTTAACGGTGGTGACTATCTCTTCTGGATGGCGGACGGTGACTTCCGGAAAGCCTGGTCGTTTTATACACCTCTGGGCGGTTTTCGGCCGGCAGTGGTTATTAAGAAATAATAAAGTATTTTCTACCAATTATTCCAAATAACGGTGCCCCAGCCAAACCTTCTTCCAGTTGCCACCACTTTTCTGAAGAGCGATGAATAAATACAAGCTGCCTGTAAAAAAGCCAAGGGTCATCATCAGTCCAACCCAAATTGTTGACCGCCACCAGCTTTGCTCACGATAAATGATCCAAATAGAGAAAATAGTAAATCCCACGTAGAGATCAACTAATGAAACAATTCCCCAGGGCATGGCTAATAATTTTGAACCTTCCACAGCGAAGTTACCCGTTGCAAACGCCCAGCCGATCACCCCGGTCATGGCTAGAATCCCAATAAAAGATATTACTTTTGCTATTTTCATTTCAAATACCTTCCTCTCCATTTTCCTGATTTTTAATTCCAGTCAACTAATCACTCTTCTTATTGTATAATTTTTCTATGAAAATAGATCCCCTTCTTCCTTTCTTTGCTCCAAAAGGCATTGTCATTGTTGGTGTATCCCGTGACCCGACCAAGCTGGGATATATGCTGGCGCGCAATCTGATCCAAAGCGGCTATCAGGGTGCGATCCATTTCGTAAACCCGAAAGCGGATACACTCTTCGGTAAACCAATCTTTTCCAGCCTGGATCAGGTTCCAGATCCGGTCGACCTGGCTGCTATGCTGGTTCCACCGACTGCTGTCCCTTATGCACTCGTTGAGGTCGGAAAACGCGGAATCAAAGCAGCCATCATCCAGACCGGGGGATTCCGGGAAACTGGAGCAGACGGTGCCCGGTTGGAGCAGGAATGCCTGCGTATTGCCAATGAATATGGCATCCGGTTGATCGGGCCAAACTGCATCGGCCTTGTGGATACTCATCTGCCATTGGACACCACATTCCTTCAGCCGCCTGGTCCGCCAGTGGGTGAAATCGCATTTATTTCACACTCCGGGGCAATATGCGCTGCAGTCATCGATTGGATCCGTGGCCAGGGCATCGGATTATCAAACCTGATCAGCCTCGGCAATGAAGTGGATGTGTGTGAATCAGATATCCTGCCTGTACTGGCAGCTAATCCGCATGCACACGTCATCACCATGTATATGGAGAGTGTAAAGGACGGCCAACAATTCATCGAAAAAGCCCGGGAAGCTGTTCGGGTAAAACCTGTCCTCGCATTGAAGGTTGGCCGCTTTGAAAGCGGTAAAAAAGCCGCCGCTTCGCATACCGGGGCGCTGGCAGGTGCCGAAGCTGCCTTTGATGCTGCATTCGAAAAAGCGGGAGTTATCCGGGTTAATACCACCGAAGAGCTATTTCAATGGGCCAAAGCGTTAGCCTGGTGTCCAAAACCGAAGGGGAAGAATGTTGCTGTCATTACGAATGCCGGCGGACCTGGCGTAACTGCTGCAGATGCCCTGGAATTGAACGGACTCCAACTGGCAAAATTATCAGATACGACTGTGACGGGATTAAAAAGCTTTTTACCTGCGGCTGCAAGTTTCAACAACCCCATCGACCTGCTGGCTTCCGCCACCCCGGAACAATTCAGTGGCGCCCTTCGATTATTAATGGAAGATGATGGCGTGGACAGTGTCCTGGTGATCTCGCCGCCGCCGCCGCCCAGTACTACTGGTGCAGTGGTTAAATCCATGATACCGATCATCCAATCGAACGAAAAACCGGTCGTGTTTGCCCTGATGGGAGAAAACCAGATTGCAGAAGGTCTTTCCCTCCTCCGCGCAGCCAGGATTCCCGATTATCGTTTCCCCGAATGGGCTGCTTCAACCCTGGGAGCCGTCACACGCTATGCCGAGATCACCAAGAGGTTGAGCACTCCTGCTCAGAAGGTACAACCCAAAACCGCATCGAAAGCAGGAAAAATTCTATCTTCTGAACGACCAGGCGAATTTATCTCAGCAGAATCAGCTACTAAACTTCTCGATGCGTATGAGATCTCGACGACCAGGTTGATCCTCTGTAAAACAGCCAGTGAAGCTGCAATACAGGCAGAAAAGACCGGATTCCCGGTTGTGCTTAAAATTGCTTCAGAGGATATTGTCCATAAATCGGATATAGGCGGTGTTTTACTTAACCTCAATAACTCTTCTGAGGTGACGGAAAGTTTCAAAATTGCCATCGACAGAGCCGGGAAAGCCAAACCGGATGCGAAAATCGATGGTGTTCATATTCAACGCATGCTGCCTGCAGGGCAGGAAGTGATCACCGGCATGGTGCGCGACCCGATGTTCGGGCCATTGATGATGTTCGGTTCCGGCGGGGTGGAAGTGGAAGGTTTGAAAGACGTAGCCTTTGCGCTTGCGCCCCTGACACCGGATGAAGCCGAAAAAATGATCAACGCCACCTGGGCAGGAAAAAAGCTGAATGGCTTCCGCAGCATACTCCCGGCAGATAAATCCGCAGTGGTGGATGCACTTGTCAAGTTGAGCCATCTGGCAGCGGAATGTACATCCATCGCTGAAATGGAGATCAACCCGTTACGGGTGCTCGCTCCCGGACAAGGGGCCTATGCTGTGGATGTAAGGATTAGAACTTTAAAAGAAAAATGACCAAAGATCCCAAATAAACAAAACCTGTAAAGGGTACTCAAACTTAATAATCGAAGTTCCTCTGAAAAATCGATACATCAAACAAGTGAATTATGTTATCAGATTATGAGTATTAACCTTAATCTGATAACCTTTGCTCGTTAATAATTTCTTCCGCCCTTTTTAATTCTTCCGGTGTATTAATGTTAAAAAATGCCAAACCCAACGGATCGTAACGCTTGATCTCCCCATCCCCCATTTCATACACTTTCAATTCAGAGTGCCACTCGATTAGCCGTTTCATACCTTGTAGTAATCCATTTTCGATGGCTCGCAGGCATGTGGTCCGGGAGTAGACTGCATGCAGTGGTTCAGATTTCCCGTTAATAACAGGTATAACAACATCAAATTTCATATCCTCCAATAATCGGGTCTCTTCCAGAATCAAAGCAGAACTTGCAAATGGCATATCACAGGCAACTACTGCCACAGTATTGTGTTTTGAATAATATAGACCAGTGTATAGGCCCATTAATGGACCAATCCCTGGTGTGATATCCTCGTAAACCGGATAACCAAATGTTTCCAATTCAGCATTTTTCGGTGATATGATGATCAAATCATCTGAATTCCTTGAAAATCGGTCGATCACGTGCGTGATCAGCGGTCTTCCACGAAGTGGAAGCAAGGCTTTATTACTTCCCATCCGACTCGACTTACCACCAGCTTGAATAATGACAGAAAACATATTATCGTTATAATATCACTATCAATTGTCAATTACCCGGTTTTTAAGTCATGAACTTTAATAAGGAGAAATTATGCCGGATATGAATCTGGAACTGTTACTACCAGTCCTTGAGAAATATGCAGCTACGGGCAGAACGTCACTCCTTCCCTCATTACATGCAGCCCAGGAAATTTACGGGTACATCCCTGAATTTGCCGCTGAAGCAATTGCCAAAAATTTACAGGTACCTCTGGCAGATGTTTATGGGGTGATCACCTTCTATTCACATTTTCATGCAAAACCTGTTTCTGAAGCGATCATTCACGTCTGTAGCGACCCGGTCTGCGCTATGGCCGGTTCTGAAGGATATTTCAAGCTGATGCGTGAATCCATGCAGAATAAAAACGATGATGCCATCACCATTGAGCGTTCTCCCTGCCTTGGATTGTGCGATATTGCCCCGTCCATGTTGGTTCAGGGCGAATACCAGAAGCAGCTGCGCAGAAGTGGCTGGCGTGAAATGGTCGCCAACACCAGCCGGCGGCATCAAACCCTGGTGGGCGGTGATGTAGCCGTATTGACCAGGAATTGCGGCAGGGGAAAAACCACCTGGCTGGCTGATTACAAGGCTTCTGGAGGTTACTCCGGGCTTGCAAAAGCATTAAAACTGCAGCCCTCTGAAGTGATCTCAGAAGTAAAAGCTTCCGGCTTGGTCGGCCGGGGTGGAGCAGCTTTCCCGACTGGATTAAAGTGGGAAGGCGCTGCCAACACTGCCGAGACGACCCGTTATGTTGTCTGCAATGCTGATGAAGCTGAACCTGGCACCTTCAAAGACAGGGTGATCATGGAAGACGACCCCCACCGTATCATCGAGGGGATCATCATTGCTGCTTATGCCATTCAAGCCCATAAAGGATATATGTATATCCGTGGTGAATATACAGAACCATTTGAGATCATGCAGCAAGCCTGTGAAGAAGCTTTTAGTCAGGGAATCCTCGGGGACAACGTTCTGGGCTCCGGTTTCTCATTCAATCTTGAACTACGTCAGGGCGCAGGTGCTTATGTCTGCGGCGAAGAAACAGCCTTATTTGAATCGATTGAAGGGAAACGCGGCATGCCGCGTGTTAAACCTCCCTTCCCGACAACTCACGGACTGTTTGGAAAACCCACAGTGATCAATAACGTCGAAACCTTATCCAACATACCTGAGATCCTACGGGAAGGTGCTGAAAAGTATATATCGCGTGGTACTCAAAAATCCACTGGTACAAAGCTGTTTTGCTTATCAGGTGATGTTGAAAGACCAGGGTTATATGAAGTCAATTTTGGTGTCTCAATCAATCACCTGATTAACGATCTGGCAGGCGGGGTTCGGGGAGGAAGAGTTTTTCAGGCTGCCCTGGTTGGAGGAGCTGCGGGTGCATTTGCGATCGAAAGTGATCTCAATTCGAAACTAAGCTTCGAAGATATGCGGGATGCTGGAATACCTCTGGGTGCAGGAGTGATCACAATATTTGACGAGACCCGCGACATGCGCAAAGTGATCTTGCGATTGGCGCACTTCTTTGCCGAAGAATCCTGTGGAAAGTGCTACCCTTGTCAGCTTGGGACCCAACGCCAGGTGGAGATTTTAGAGCGGATGATGATAGACCGTTCTGAACCGGAGGATTTACAGCGGTTGGAAGAGATTGGCCGAACCATGACCGATGCATCCATCTGCGGGTTGGGTCAGACAGCCTCAATGGCAGTGCTGAGTGCGCTGCACCGCTGGCCAGAAATGCTGAAAGCTCCCCTATCAGTGAAAGGCGGGTCATGATGTCAAAAATGATTAACCTGGTAATTGACGATCAATCCGTTAGCACTGCTGCGGGAACAACGATTTTCCATGCAGCAGCTGAAAACGGTATTTCCATACCGACCCTGTGTTTTCATGAATATTGCAAAGCCAATGCTCTTTGCCGAATATGTGTCGTCGAAGTGGAAGGTTCACGAACACTCGTACCGGCTTGTATCGCAAAAGTTACCGAAGGGATGAAGGTTAGGTCGAACACTGAACGGGTCAGATCAGCACGGAAAACCATCCTGGAAATGCTAGCCTCCACGGTCGATATATCAGACGCCCCTGATATCTTAACGATGATGGATGAATATTTTGCACAACCAGACCGTTTTCCCGGTGCAATCAAACGCCAGCCAGCAGTTTTAGATGACAATCCCATGTACATCCGTGATTATGCCAAATGCATTTTATGCTGGCGATGCGTCCAGGTTTGTGCGCAGGATGCCCAATACACTTTTGCTCTGAACCTCATGAACCGTGGCTTTGAAACCACCGTTGCTACATTCTATGATAAGCCGATGACTGAAACCACCTGTGTATTTTGCGGGCAGTGCGTGGGAGTTTGCCCAACGGGTGCACTTAAACCTCGTCGTGAATGGCTCTTGGAAGGAAAATAACATGATAAAACCCGATAAGATCGTCTCGACAGTATGTCCATATTGCGGCGTTGGATGCAACCTAGAGCTGCACATTAAAGACAACACCATTTTTTCAGTCACATCTCCATTCGATTCTCCAACCAATCATGGCAATTTGTGCGTGAAAGGGCGGTTTGGTTATGACTTTCTATACAATTCCCGGCGTATAACCACTCCTCTCATCCGGAAGGAAAAGCAAATTGCAGGAAAACGAAAACCGGCAAAGGATATGTCTGAGTGGCGTGAAGCATCCTGGGATGAAGCTCTTGACCTGATCGCCGACAGTATGACAGCCATCTACAAACACGATGGTTCGGGTGCATTAGGCATGTTCTCCTGTGCCAAAGCAACCAACGAAGAAAACTACTTGTTACAGAAACTTTTCAGATCGCTATTTCGGACGAATAACATAGACCACTGCACCAGGCTGTGCCATGCCGGATCTGTGGTTGCCCTACAAATGGCTGTGGGTTCTTCAGCGATGAGCAACCCGGCTTCGGATGTATCAAAAAATGACGTGTTCATAGTCACCGGGTCGAACACCACCGAAACCCACCCGATCATTGGTTTGCAGATGAAAGCTGCCATTGAGCAAAACGGGGCAAAGCTCATCGTGATCGACCCACGCCGCATCGAGATGGTCAACTTCTCCACCCTCTGGCTGCAGCAGCAGCCTGGGACAGATGTAGCGGTCTTTTCAGCCATTGCGCATGTCATCCTGAAAGAAAAACTTTATAACCAAAAATTCATCGATGAGCGCACAGAAGGTTTTACGGAATTCGCTGCAAGCATGGAGAAATTCACACCGGAATATGCTGAAGGTATCTCCGGTGTCGAACGTGACCTGATCATCCAGGCTGCCCGACTGTATGGGGAAGCAAAGAACGCAGCCATCTATTGGGCGTTGGGCATACCCGAGCACTCCCATGGAACCGAGAACGCTCTTTCCCTCATCAACCTGGCATTGCTCACCGGCCAGATCGGTCGTGAAGGCACAGGGCTAAATCCATTGCGCGGTCAAAATAACGTCCAGGGAGCTTCTGATTCAGGTGCCATGCCCTGGCATTACCCTGGTTATCAACTTGTGGACGATGAGCAAAACGCGCTGAAATTTGAGCAGCTCTGGAATATTGAACCGGGAGGGTTGAATCGTAAGCGAGGGTTAACCAATACGGAAATCATTGGAGCATTCGGAATCAAAGGTATTAAAAGTATGTATATCATGGGTGAGAACCCGGTCATGTCTGATCCCAATTCCACCCATGTTCGGCACCAATTCGAACAGTTGGAATTCTTCGCCGCCGAAGACCTGTTCATTAATGAAACGCATGCCTACGCGGATGTGATCCTTCCGGCAGCCGGCTGGGCAGAGAAAGATGGCACCTTTACCAACACTGACCGGCGGGTGCAGCTGGTCCGAAAAGCTGTTGAACCACCGGGTAGTGCCCGCGCGGATTGGATGATCATTACCGATCTTGCCAAACGGATCGAAACCAGGCTTGGAAGACCAAAGAGTACTTACTGGAATTACACCAACCCCGGCGAGGTCATTGAAGAGATGGGGCGAGCCGTCCCGGACTATGCCGGGGTCCACTATTACCGCCTCGGCCGCTGGGGATTGCAAACCCCTGTGCCTGATGAGAACCATCCGGGGACACCCTTCCTCTTTGCAAACAGTTTTCCACGTGGACGGGGAAAATTCCATCCGCTTGACTACCAGCCCCCCGCTGAGATGCCGGATGCTGATTACCCCTTCATTCTCACTACCGGCAGGGTGCTGGAACACTGGCACGGCGGTACACTGACTCGCGCCTCCAAACTGGATGACCTCTACCCACAGGCATTAATGGAAGTGAACCCAGCAGATGCAATAAAAATGAACTTAAAGGAGGGTGATGAAGTCCGGGTCTCCTCCAGGCGAGGCAGCATCGTCATCCGGGTTACGATCAAAGATAAAACCAAGGCTGGCGTCGTATTCATTCCCTTCTTCTTTGCCCAAGCCTCAGCCAACATCCTCACCAATGACGTCATCGATCCCCGCGCCAAGATCCCTGAATATAAGATCTGTGCCGTGAAGATCGAGAATATTTATCCTCCGGAAGAGCAGGCCAAGCTACCAAAACACTCGCTGCGAGGGCGATATTAAATATTTTGACTTATGATGCTTTCTTGAAGTCAATAAAGCCGCGGTCAACATCCACAGAAATCAGTTGAACTCGAAGGTTCTGGCCGACATCCATATTGTCGAAACCGTGCACCAGTTTCCCTTCGACCGGTAATGAGAGCAGGCGCACCCAGGTCCCCTTGGGTGAAGCACCGGTGACAATGGAATCAAATCGTTCTCCGATCCTGGATTGAAGCAGAAGTGCTGCTGCGGACTTTTCAACCTGCCGTTCAACCTTGTTGGCGGCATCTTCTGCCTCGGTGCAATGTTTCGCCAAAATTTCCAGTTCGATCTTGCTATATGGAGCAGGTGTTCCGTGTAGTGCGGCTTTCAATAATCGTTGAGTAAGGAGGTCTGTAAATCGGCGATTCGGGGCGGTGGAATGGGTGTAATCTTTGACTGCCAACCCAAAGTGACCCGGCGGGGTATCACCCGGAAAATCTGCGACATATTCACCTGCTCCCAATAGCTTGATCACCACCAGAGACAGATCAGGAAACCGCAGCGGATCAGCAGTTTTTTCCTTGTCCAGAAAATTCTCCAAAGACTTTGCATCCGGATTGTCCGGAAGGTTGTATCCATGCTCGTCGGCGATCTCGACGATGCGGTCCCAACGTTTTGGAATTCGTACCACGCGCCGGATGGACGGAAACTTCTTTGATTCAAGAAAACGCGCCACTACCCCATTGGCTGCGATCATAAAATCTTCAATGATCTCTTTCGCCCGGTTCTTCTCTTCCACTTCAAGGTCCCGGATTTGATCACCATCAAAGAGCGGTTTTGCCTCGATCGTCTCAAGGCTGAGCGCACCGTTGACGTGTCTTAGACTCTTCATTTTCTGGGTAATGGAGTCTTCCAGACGCAGATTTTCAGCCAGTCCCTTCACTGCAGACACTGCCTCAGGTGTACTTCCATTCCCGTCCAGCCACGAAGCGACACTGTTATAAGCGAGCTGCGCCTGGTTGTGGACAATGGCCTGGTAGATGCCCGAATCCTGTACCTTACCATCCCGGTCAACCACCATTTCGACGACCATCGCCATGCGATCCACATTGGGATTCAAAGAGGTGAGATCAGTGGAAAGCTGTTCCGGGAGCATCGGGAATATTTTGGCTGCGGTGTATATAGAGGTGGTATTGTAGCTGGCGTGATCATCGATGGCTGAATCCTTCTTAACGAGCGAGTCTACATCTGAAACAGCCACCAGGATCTTTACCTTACCGTCCGGCATGGCTTCAGCCAAAGTCAACTGATCCAGGTCGCGCGAGTCATCATTGTCTATGGATGCCCAGAGCAGGTGCCGCAGATCACGGATCCCGTCTGCACTCTTCAATTGCCCATCGTTTTGTGCCACCTGTTTTTGAAGTATGTCCAGTTCAGCAAGCGCTTCAGGGGAAAAATCGGGCAGCAAGCCCCGATCGATCATTGCCTGGTCGGCTAAATTCTCTAATATGGTGCGGTGTTTCAGTTCATCGGCATGCATGGATTGTCCTTATTGACTTCGAATTTTATATTATAAGTATATATTGTTAACCATCCGGAAAACGGTAAAAAAAAGTGTTAGGTCGGAGCTAGCTCCGACTTTTTCAAATGTCATGGCATGCTATATAATGCTGCTTCATACTTGCGGGCTAATGTTTCCGGGGTATCCCCATTCAGTTGAACGATGATGTTGTCTTTCATGAAGATCCAGGAAAATGAAGCCGGATCACTTTGATTGAGAGATAGATAGTATTCTGCTGTTGCATCCATCCCTGCCTGGTTATCGAAGGCAAATATTCTCCCTCCGCATTCAGCACATAATGATGGGATGAAAAAACGGGTACCATCCATCGCCAACTTCGGTGCCATGCCAAAATCATCCATGGTCATCCAGCGCATGCGTCCGACTTCCAGGCCGGCATTCACGAAGGCACCCAATGCCTGGTCGCTGTTCCACTTCGCAAAAGCGCGGGTGGGTTCGACGGTCGGGAATGCTGTGCTTTCAGGAGCTGGTGTAAACGTTGGATAGGGTGTAAGTGTCGAGTTAGGTGTAAGGGTCGGGTAGGATGTAGCTGTAGGCATTGCTGCGATTGTCCCGGCAACCCGTGTTGAAATGACGATGTTGTCCGGAGTGCAAGCAGATAATAGGACTGAAATACATAGACCTAAGATGATCAAACCTTTCATTTCCCCTCCAGGCGGGTTACCATTTTTCTATTCCTTTTCCTTTGCCACTTCCAGACGGCACCAGGCATACAGGGCATCGTAAACTTCAAACTGGTGAGACAGATTCTCCAGGTCATCCGGAAAGCGCAGGCTATAGCCGGTCGCGATGGCCTTCAACCCGCGGGCAATGGGATCGGTGTCCATTTCGGCAGAGATATCTGCAGCGTGGACGATCTTTGCCAATCTGAGTAAACCAAGTTCACTTAAACCGTATTTGGCTATGATCGTCTCAAAGGAGCATTTCCCATCCTGGTGGCCCAATTCAATCCCCGGGGCATCAAATGGAATCGCATCCATTCCTTTTGAAATCCGGTCGATCTCGCTTTTAGGAACAAAGATGAACTCAGCTTCGCTATCCACAAAGCGGGAGATCAACCAGGGACAAGCCACGCGGTCTACGCTTACATGGGAACGGGTGATCCATTTCATAGATTGCTCCTCTTATGGTTTAGGGTGGTTTTGTCAGTACATTATGACAATTCTGTCCCGCAATGTCTTGAAGAACAATCACCCACACACCAATCGATATTCTTTTCGCTGATTGTATCCCATTTACAGCAATATGAGCATAAGACCATTTCTCCTCTACAAAGAGGAATGGATATTGTTCGAAATTCGGATTTTTAGTTTTCTATACAATTCCCTTACTTTTAACGAATTAATTACAACGAAATAACCGGCAATATTCAATCTACTTACAGTAAGAAAGATAATAGACTTATCCACGCAAATCAATTTTATAAATCTGCCTAACCCATGTAACCAAAACATATCTACGGATAGTATTGAGGAAAAAGGTAATTTATATGTCTGTGTTGGTGACTCAGAAATAATAACCGAATCTTCCAACCAAATTAAAGTACCGCTTCTTCCTTTTGTCTTGAGCTTGATCTCTGGTCCGACATGAAAAAAAATTTCGAATATCATCCAATATCTTCCATTATCTACCTAAATAACTAAAGACTCTCGTTTCGAAGGACTGGCTTCATCATGTAGTATCTCGGTCCAACAAAATCAACAATATTTTTTGAGCGTAGCATTATAAAATTGTCAATTTGGTAAAAATATCCATTTTACTAGTGTTTCGTTGAAGCCTTTCTTCACAATTTTTATTTCATTTTCGGTAAGGCCATACAACTCTTACACGAGTCGATCGATCTCCCGGTCGCTGGATTGGATCTCGCGTGCCAGGCGTTCCTTCTCCTGAATGGTGACCAAGGAAAGTTTGTGGAGTAGTTATAGGATTATTGTATACCGGATTGGAAAAGTGCAGGGAAGAGTGAGCAGTGATTTGGGATTAGTGAGAATTAGATCGGAGCTCGCTCCGACGTCCCTCCCATGGGATGCTCCGCTCCGCTATGCAATCGACAGGCTCGGGAATCGTCACTATGAATTAATTCTTCCATGCTAGAATTAACCAATGCTGGATATCAACCTGTCCCACTACAACGAAATGCTGCGCTACGAACCATTGATGGATGAGCTGCGGGCGCTGGCGGTGATCATCGTCGGTAGGGAACAGGCTGACCTCTTCAATATCATCAAGTATTATTCGCGCAATTTTGCCGAGGATATCAAAGCCAATGGCAGGATCTCGGATGAATGTTTGAACCGCTTTAAAAGCGCCATGTTCACAATCACCTCCAGGCTGAACATTACATCTGAAACCATCAATGCCGCCCATGAAGACCAGCTTTACAAAGGCAGCGGTTTCTGGGAAATGCGCTGGAATCTGGGTCAGTTCCCGGATATTGCTGAACAGGTGAAGGAAGCCGGCATCAGCCACATCATCTGCGCGGGGATATCCGGCTGCGTGGTCGGGGAATACCTTGGCCTGGAAATGAAAGGCAGCGATGTTCCGGTTGATCACATGATCTTTGAACGCGTAGACCGTTCGCCAGTAAAAGGGGTGCTACCGTCGAATTTCGTGTTGGAGGGTAATCGAATTTTACTAATTGAAGATGCGGTCCAGGAAGCCAGGACTTTAGGGGTGATGATGAACACTTTGAATAACATGCAACCCGGGCTGGAATTCTCGCTCTTCGCTTTGGATATTGAAGACAATGAAGAGACCCGTCTGGGATTGCAGCCTATTAAGAAAATCTTCAAACTTGAAGCATAGAATAAGGACATATATCATGGCCGCAGATCAAAAGGAATACAAGATCATTTCACCGGATGGAACCCCCCTCGCAGTTCAGCGATCAGGAAACGGTTCGCCTTTGCTGCTGGTGCATGGTGTCAATGCAGACCATACACGCTGGGACATAGTTGTTCCAACTTTGTCTGAAAATTTTACTGTCTATACTTTCGACCGGCGTGGTCACGGCGACAGCGGCGACGGGGAAGAATATTCCATCGAAAGGGAGTATGAGGATATCACCTCCACTGCTGCATCGATAAAAGCCCCGGTGGATATTTTAGGTCACTCATTCGGTGCAAGCTGTCTTCTGGGTGCAGCCCCAAGGATTCACAACCTGCGCAGATTGATACTCTATGAACCTCCTTCTTTCCGCGAGAAGGATCTTCTGGATCGTGATGAACATGTGAAGCAGATGAACTTATCCCTGGCTAAAGGTGATCGGGAAGCAGTTGTGCTGAATATGATGAATGAAACTGCAGCAATGCCGCTTTCTGTGCTGGAAATGTTGAGAGCAACGCCTGGTTGGAGCAGGCAAGTGAAGTCTGCCCATACCATCCCCCGGGAGCTCAGTTCAAGCAATGCTTTTACCAGGAATCTGGATGCGCTGAACAAGATCACAACAAAAACAATGCTCTTGTTGGGCGGAGAAAGCCCGGAAAGATTTGTTTGGGCGATTGATAGGCTTCATACTCTGCTGACTGATAGCAGTATCGTTATTCTTCCCGGCCAAAAACATAGCGCCATGATGACCGCACCAAACCTGTTAATTAAGGAAATCACCCGATTCTTACTGGAATGATCCACTTAGCGGGTAATTTATACCCACTCCTATGGACTATAAATTACGGGGACCCCTCTCATTTTTTAGTCAGTTCCCTGTACCTGAAGCAATCCACCACATGATCGTTGACCAAACCGGCAGCCTGTAAAAAAGCATAGGTGATGGTCGTGCCACAGAATTTGAATCCGCGTTTTTTCATATCCTGGCTCACCCGGTCAGAGAGCGGTGTGCTGGCAGGAATTTGGTCCATCGATGTCCATCCGTTTACCACCGGCTTTCCATCCACAAATCCCCACAGGTAGCAGTCGAGTGAGCCGAATTCCTGCTGGATTTCCAATGTAAACCGGGCGTTGGTGACGATGGCAGCTATCTTGGCGCGATTACGGATAATACCAGCATCCTGCAGTAATTCTTCCATCTTTGCAGGGGAATATCCAACAATTATTTCAGGGCGGAACCCGTCAAACGCTTTGCGAAAGTTCTCCCGTTTTTTCAGGATGGTCAGCCAGCTCAAGCCTGCCTGCATGCCGTCCAGGGCGATCATTTCAAATAATTTGATATCATCATGGACAGGGGTGCCCCATTCCATGTCGTGATAATCCACATATATCGGGGTTCCCAGACTCCATTCACAGCGCGAAATTGTATCCGATCCCATATCCCTCCATATCTAATCATGGGTTATAAATCGTGCAACATTTTAAACAATTTCGCCGATCTCAGCCGGAAGGACTTGAGGTTTGTCCCGACCGGACATCCGTCGGTAAAATATAAAGCTTTCCACCGAGAAGATAATAAGTGCCAGCCAGATGACGATAAATCCGTAGAGATGGGAAACGGTAAATACTTCATGAAAGAGGTAAATTCCAAGCAGGAACTGGATGGTTGGAGCAATGAACTGAAGGATACCGATCGTGGAGAGTGGTACATTTTTAGCTCCAACCGAGAATAACAATAAAGGTATAGCGGTAACAATACCTGTTAGGCCAAGCATAATATTGATCAACGGGATGGTATGACCAAAAGAACCATTACCATTCACTTGAGCCGAGACTAGGATGATAAATGCAGGGATGAAGATCATCATGGTTTCCAGAGCAAGCCCATGCAAAGATCCTAGGGGAGCCAGCTTTTTGATCAATCCATAAAGCGCAAATGAAAAAGCCAACGCAAGTGAGATCCAGGGTATCTGACCGTAGCTATATGTAATATATGCCACCCCCAAGAAAGCCAGTACCACCACCACCCATTGCCACCGACGCAGTTTCTCATGTAGAAAAATAACCCCCAGCAGCACGCTGACAATGGGATTTATGAAATAACCCAGGCTGGTTTCGACCACCCGCCCGAGTCCCACCGCCCATACATAAGTTCCCCAGTTGATGGCGAGTAATGCACCAGCCATGAAATATATCCCAATTTTTCTCCAGGTGAGGGATCCAATGAAGGATTTGAATTCTCTTCGGATCAGGATCACCAGCATAATAAAAAGGAATGACCAGACCACCCGGTGGGAAGTTGTTTGTTCTGCTGGAACGCTGGATAGCGCATGAAAATAGATCGGGAAAAAGCCCCAGAGTGCATATGCAATAATGCTTGCTACGATACCTTTATTCATAACCATCCCTCACAAAAATCTATATCCGGCTATCATATCAGAAAATTGGCGCTCGCATGCGAAATTGCATAACAATTTCGCATTTGAAATGCTGATTTCCAATATGATTAATTATTTACCCGATTATTGTCGTTTTATAGGCCTGATCCAACCAAACATTAACCTTTTACACGATTACCCTTTACAAATGGAAGAGTATGGTATAATTTCTGAGTCTAAGACAAGGTTTGTCTGCAAAAGCCGCAATCCTCAAATCTGGTTGCGGTCATTTAATAGCCGGCGAAATATCTCCGGAAGGTTAGGAAAAAGATGGAAACAAAATTGTATATTGGGAACCTTGCGTTCTCAACCACAGAAGATGAGTTGAAAGGCCTGTTTGCAGAAGCTGGCACAATCACCTCCTGTGAAGTGATCAAAGACCGTTTTACAGGCAGCTCGAAAGGTTTCGCATTTATTGAAATGAGCAACCAGGCAGAAGCCGAAAAAGCGATCAATTTGTTCAACGGCTATAGCCTTGGAGAGCGCGCAATAAAGGTCTCCCCCGCGAAACCCCGCGAAGAATCTGGTTCAGGTGGTTTCGGCGGCCCACGCCGTGACGGTGGAAACCGTGGTGGTCAGGGCGGTCCCGGTGGTGGACGCAATCGAACTGGTAGTGGTGGCGGTCAACGCCGGTACTAAAATAACAATCAACCAATCAAAATCAATTAGAACAGAAACGGAAAAAGAAAATGTCAGATAGAGTCACAGGTACAGTAAAATGGTTTAACGGCACCAAAGGTTATGGTTTCCTCTCCCAGGAAAACGGCCCGGATGTATTCGTTCACTTTTCAGCCATTCAGGGCGACGGTTACCGCTCCCTTGAAGAAGGTCAAAAAGTCGAATTCGATATCGAAAAAGGTCAAAAAGGCCTACAGGCTGCTAAAGTAACCCTCCTGTAAAACCCAAATAAACCAATTTAAACCCGCTGATCTCAGCGGGTTTTTTCTTGCCTATCACCCAACTTGATGAATAGTCACATGAAAATATTATCCGGTCTGTGAAGCTGTTGCCTTATTTCTGGAATTCACCATACGGTTTAAGCTGACCACAATGATCAACATGACGAAGATGACTATGGTGACAAAGACAACACTGGCAAATGGACTATTATTTTCCATGAGATAGCCCTGCACCCAGGGTATCGACACTCCTCCGGCACTGCCCATTGCCGCACAAATACTGGCAGCCTTGCCCGGGTTATCCGGGTAGCGGGAGGTGATGATCGCCATGACCGTCGGGTAAACAGCACCCATACTGAAGCCGAGCAGCAGAACCCCTATGATCGTTACCACCAGGTTTCCAATCCCCAGCACCAGCAAACATCCACCAAGGGCAGATAATGATAAACACAATAATAGTATCTGCCCGGCACTGAGTCTAATTCCCAAAGCTGCCCCTGCCAACCGACCGATGGTCAACAGACCCCAAAATCCTGCCGTCAACAATGCCCCGGTCTCAATCTTCACCCCGGTTGTCATTTGTGAGAACGTGGTCGTCCAGCCGCCCATTCCATTCTCCACACCAACATGCATCAGCAATAACAACCCGAAAGTCCACACCAGGGTGGATCTATAAACACTATTGGAGCTTATTATTTTTGAGGAAACAGTATTCACCTTAGGAAGACCTTTGATCTGTGAATACAGAATTGCAATAACCAGCAATCCCCCGGCAGTAAACCAAAGGACGATCAAGCCTTTTCCGAAAAGAGTTAAAGTAAGGCTGACCAATGCCGGCCCAACGAATGCTCCCACCCCGAAAAAGAAATGCAGCAAATTCAAGGAAGTAACATTCTTTTCCTGGAAAACCCTGGCAACCAGGAGATTAGTGGTCAGGTCAACCGCACCATGACCCAACCCGGCAAAAAAAGTCAAGCCGAGGATCAACCATAAGGAATGAGTAGTTGTAAATGCCAAAAAGCCAGAAGCAAGGATGACGAGGCTGGTGATCAGTACTTTCTTATGGCCAATTCTGTCGCACAGAGGGCCGGCAATAAAGTTAGAGATCAATGCCCCCAGGAATAATGCTGAGATGACACCACCTATCGCGGTCAAACTGGAGTTGGCATTCTTTGCCAGTTCCGGTAGAACAGGACCAATACCGGCTGTTGCCATCCCGAAAAAAAGAAATGTGGCACAGGCGAGGATGAGGATGAGTCTGTTTTGTTTGGTCGCCATTTATTACTCCTGGGTCAATGTGATTGAATACAGAACGAATCCATCTTTGGGGGAATGACTAATTATAAAAATGCGGCCTGATTACCCCGCGTAAAAATCATGGCAAATTTAATGGTCAGCATAAATATGCTACCATTAAATATAGATTTTGTGCTACATTACTACCATAAATCCAACATAATTATCATGGAGCAAGGCATGGAAATTACACAGGTGTCATCCTCAAAAGATCTGAAAACATTTATTGACCTGACTTATCAGGTATATAAAAATGACCCCATCTGGGTGCCACCTATGCGAAGTGATCTTGCAGGTCAATTTGATCATGTCAAAAATCCTTTTTTGGACCATTGTGTTTATGCGCTTTTTATTTTGTGGAAAGGGGATAAACCCGTAGGCCGGATCGCTGCTTTTTATGACACCCTGGCAAATGATTTTTGGCACGAGAAAGTGGGATTATTTGGTTATTATGAATGCCCTGCTGATGCTTCCGCTTCAAAAATGCTGCTGCAGACCGCTGCTGAATGGTTAAAAAAGGAGGGCATGGCGGTGATGCGTGGTCCGTGGAGTTTTGTCTCCCAGGAATGGGGATCCGTTGTTGAAGGATTCAAACCTGCTCCCGTGGTGATGAGCCCATACAACCCGCCATATTATAACGATCAGTATTCCACCTTCGGATTAACGAAAGTGAAAGACCTGCTGGTTTACTCCATTGATGCCCGGGAAGGTTACCAGATCCCTGAAAGAATTCTGACCCTGACTGATAAAGTGGCAGAACGATATGGCATTCGGGTCAGACCTATCAATATGAAGAACCTCGAACAGGAAGTGAATACAATCATGTCCCTCTCGAATGACAGCCTGGAACACAACTGGGGTTACTCTCCGGTGACAGATGCGGAAGTAAGAACCATGGCTCATGACCTCAAACCCGTCATCCACCCGAAAGCCGTCTTATTCGCCGAAACTTCTGATGGAACACCCGTCGGGTTTGCCATTGCGATCCCGGATGTGAATGTGATCCTGAAGAAGATAAATGGCAGATTGTTTCCAATTGGATGGATCAGTCTGTTGCTGATGCTTCCCAAGCTAAAAAGTTATCGCATGTTTGCATTGGGTGTTATCCCGGAATACCAGGGTAAAGCGGTTGACAGCCTTTTATACCGGGCTCTATATGAATCCATTTTTAATACTGAACTGTTTTTGGAGATCAACTATGTCCTGGAAGACAATGCGCCAATGAACAATGCAATCACAAAACTGGGCGCCAAGCCATTCCGTAAATACCGTATCTTCGAAAAGCCGATCTGAGAGGATTCTTTCGAAATCTTGATAATTCGTAGTTAATTTGCCAATTCCCTGGCGAAGGCAATCGCACCCAGTACACCTGAACGCGTCCCCAGGCCCGGGCTGACAATGTATTGATCGATGTGGTTGAGGATCATATCAGACTGGACATAGCCGTTCAGTAATTGCTGAGTCTTTAACTGCACCATTTGAAGTAATCCCTTATGCTGCGAAACTCCCCCACCCATAACGATGCGCATGGGAGAATATAAATAGATCAGGTTGGTAAATGCCAGGGCAATATATTTAGCTTCCAGGTCCCACCCCGGGTGATCGTCTTCCAGTAAATTTGCTGGTTTACCCCAGCGGCTTGCCAGGGCTGGCCCGGTTGCCAAACCTTCCCAGCAATCTCCATGGTAAGGACAATACCCGACAAAAGGATCTTCTTTTTTGTCATGCGGGATTGAAAGGTGTCCGCCTTCTGTATGCACCAATCCGTGAACAGGCTTGCCATTGGCTATAGCTCCTACGCCAATCCCGGTGCCAATGGTGACATATAAAAGTGGGTCGAGGTTCTTATTCTCCGCTATCCAGTAACATTCTCCAAATGCTGCTGCATTAACGTCCGTATCAAAAGCTACCGGAATTTGTAATGCTCTTTTTATTCCACCCAATAGATCCGTAAAACTCCAGCCTGGTTTGGGTGTTGTGGTGATGAATCCATAAGTTGGGGAATTTAGATTGAGGTCAACCGGACCGAATGAGCCGATTCCGACTGCAGCCAGATCACCTTTCAAGGCAAATGGTGAAAAGAAATCGTTGGTTCGTCTGATCGTCTCTTCAGCTGTTGTAGTCGGAATCCTGGTTTCTGCAATGATATGATCCGGGCTGGCAGCCACCATGCAAACGAACTTTGTACCGCCTGCTTCTATTCCACCATATAACTTCATTTTCTGCCTCATCACCGACAGGATAAAATATCTGAATATTTAATTATAAGCATATTCCAGTGTTCAACAAAGTATAGGCGGTCTGAGATTCAGACCGCCCATACTAAAAGTTGGTAATTATTTCCAATAATACCTGATAATCAGGGAATTTCCGGATTCGATTGCGATAATACTTTGGCTGGTATAACTCTCCCCGCTGCAGCCGTTTCACCAGATGCAAATACCCGGTAGAAAGTCAGGAACAAAACACTCGCCCCACTTACCCAGTAGATCAAACTCATCCAGATCGTATTGGTATCTGTTCCGGAAGTTACACCATGCACCAATGCTCCAGCAAACGCCAGGAAACCGACGTAGTGAATGGATCGCCAGGCTTTGGTGCCTATCTTTTTCCGGATGTAGAAGGAAAAGACCAATCCACCCCAGATGTAGAAAAGAAGCTGGCCAATTCCAACCCATTCAGGGCGATAATCAGTCGTAGCAAAAGGCAACAATACCTGCACGAGCGATATATTCATGTAATGATCCCCTATAAGGATCAATCCATGGAACAAGCCGGCCGTCAAACCGGCTATGCTTAAGAACTGGTGCAGATCATTTGCAGTAAATCCTCCCGGCCATAACTTTGCGCTCCGGCTGGACAAAAGCAGTCCAAAAACCATGGATGCCCATAACATCAAATAAGATATCACCGCCGATGACCTGGAAAGGTACCAGAACACCTTGGGTTCTGGTCCGAGTAAGGAACTGATCAAGCCTGGCAGGATAAATGGAAGTATGATCCCGGACAGCAAAAGACCTGCAACAACAGCCATAACGCCTAAAATAAATGGATTGGTGCTATGATCCAATTCTGTTTCCAGAGTGGAAATTTTTTCTGAGTTTAATGAATCTGACATGTTTTACTCCAACAATAATTAGATAAATGCCTGCTGATTAATTTAGTATTATCCATACGGACGATAAATCCGGCGTGGTCTGGTTGATCCTCCAACCAGCTTAATCCCTCATCGCTGCCAAGAATCAGCACAACTTTGGCTGCCATCTCAGCCTGGATCACATCTGGGGCGACCACAGTCGCTGAAAAGACATCGCTTTCAGCCGGTCTTCCGGTGCGAACATCAATGATATGATGCATCCGGGTTCCATTTAAGTTCCAGAACCTGTAATCCTGGCCAGATGTGGCTACTCCCTCTCCCGCCAGGTAGAGCATTTCAAGGTCATTTTCAGGTTGAAATGGATCGCCAATGGCAATCGGCCATGGGCTGCCATCCTGTAAAGCAGAACCAGACATGATATCACCGCCTGCATCCATTATGGCTGGACCGAATTTTTGCAGATTTTCAACCACCTTTTGAGCAGCCCAGCCCTTGGCGACTCCGCCAAAATCCAAGCTAAGCCCTTTAGGAATCAAAACCAGCTTTTCCTCTTCGACCATGATCAAATCTTCAAGACTCGATTTGGATGTGAATTCTTGATTGATCTGAACCCCTCCAGAGCGGATGAGATCAAAATCTTTCGAGTATCCGGCAGTTTCAAGGGCATTCAATACTGCGGGTGTAACCAATCCCTGGCTGGTATGTTCAATCTGAAGACTCAAATTCAGCACATCCCAAAATGTTTCACTTACCCGAATCATCTTTCCCTGGGATCGGTTCAACCGGGATAATTCACTTTCCGGTCGAAAGCGGCTTAGAGACTGTTCCCATTCCTCAATCCACTGTGGAACTTGCGGTAGAATGGTTTCAGCCAGTTCAAGATCAACTTCCAGGGCAGCCATCATCTGGCTGCCCATTGCTCTAAATTTTATTTGATTAATCATTATCTTGAAGAATTAGTTCTGGCGGCACCCTTTTTTCCACCGCCTCCACCACCAGATGGTGCTGTAATTACCATGGTTTGGACAACTGGAGCTGTTTGGACGGTCGAATTCTGAGTTGGACCAGTAACATTTCTCAATCCTGTTGTCGAATTATTAACTTCAAGGTTGACACCTGATGCTTGACCTGCTGCATATGGGATAAGGGTTGGTAACTCGGCAAAGCCCGTATTATCCTGACCTTGCGCCTGAACATTGGAAATATTTAATGCTTTTCCTGCCAGCATGCTCCAGATACCCATTGCTCCTGCAACAGCCCCTGAGGCTATGACTATTTTGATCCCGTTCAATACACCTGCGGATGGTTTATTTCTATTTGTTTGCTGCATTGGTAAATTCTCCTTTTTGATTATGATCAGTTGCGTTTCGCTCGCTAATCATCATCTTCTTCTTCGTGTTCACCTCGGCTTGAGGAACCTGATCCTCCCCCACCTCCGCCACCGCCACCATAACTTGCTGTCTGTACCTGCATTTGGACGACATACACCACTTGCCCGGCCAAATTGACATACGCCTGGTCACCTGACGTAAAGGCTACAATATTAACCTGTTGGTCGTTATAGACAGATTTGGATATACTGGCAAAAGTATATCCAGGCATGTAATTCATTGCTGCTTGAATAGCCTCTTGGTCAGTGACTGCTTTTGCAGCTGAACCCGTCAGACTATTGAATAAGACTGCTCCGGATAACGAGTCAATATATAATTTAATACCTTCCCAGGAGTTAATTTCATAGGCAGTCGATCCATTGTAATTGACCAGTTCTGGTGGGTTCGACATCGTCAACCCAAAACTTCCAACAGCTGTTCTCGCATTTTGAATAGCCTGATCCGGGGTGATGGCTGAAGCTGTCGGATTGGTTTGAACTTGCGCCAATCTGGTATTTGCTTCTTCAATTGTTTGTTTATAAAGTTCTTCGCGGGCCTGAATTGTTTGTTCTAATTCTTGCACCTTCGCGTTTGTCTGAGAAACTGAGACTGCTTTAACCACACCCGCAACAGTACCTAAGACTAAAGTTGTGATAAGTATGGATATTATGATTGCTGATTTTTTCATTTTATTCTCCTTTTGTATACATCTAGTACAAAGATACTCCCTCAGGTTAATAGAATGGTTGAGAAGTAGGGTATATTTTCCAATCATTTTCCAATCTTCCCGTGTTAAACTATATAATGGGTAAAGTTGTATTTAGTAAATGGATATTTTTGTAGCAAGAATAACAAGGATCAAAGATTTGTCATGCGTGTATTAGTTATTGAAGACGATAAACGGCTATCCGGTTTGATTTGCAAGGTCCTGTCGGATGAAAAGTACAGTACCGATGCAGTTTATGATGGTGGTACCGGATTAGAGTTGGCATTACGTGGTATCCACGATGTGGCAATTATTGATTGGATGCTACCTGGTCGGGATGGACCTTCGATAGTACGAGAAATTCGAAAAAGCCACATTCCCATGGGTATACTTATGCTCACTGCTCGCAGCCAGGTGGAAGACAGGGTCGCTGGATTGGATAGCGGGGCGGATGACTATCTGGTGAAGCCTTTCACATTTGATGAACTCCTTGCAAGAATTCGGGCAGTGTCAAGACGCTTTTCACCTGTTACGGTGGACAATCATGAATTGCGGATTGGCTCGATAGTCATGGATATTCTACTGCATAGCTGCCGCCGCGGAGATACCCCATTGGACCTAACTAAAACCGAATGGGATTTACTTGAATTTCTCCTGCGTCATCCGCAGCAAATCCTTTCCCGCCAGAGTATTGTCGATTACGTCTGGTCTTTTGATAGCACAGTTCGGTTGGATCTTGTGGATGTTTATGTCTCATATCTGCGGCAAAAATTGAATGTTCCTGGAAAAGCTGACCCGATCTTGACCGTTCGAGGTGTTGGTTATCGTTTGGATCCAGATCATGCTTAGACGACTTCGAATCCAACTGACTGTCATTTATATGCTGGCCGGGATTTTATTGATGGTCATCCTGGGGGCTGGATTGTACTGGCGTCTGACCAGTTATTTTCAGACAACAACCGACCTGGCGCTTAAGTTTCGGCTTGCACAGGAACTTCGTTTGCTTAGCGCACCTATTAGCCCTGATTTAGAAAAAGCGGAACGGGATTGGGAAGACAGCCTGAACTCCAATTTCCGGATATTTAAACCACTTCCCTCGCCTCAACCAATAATTGTCCCGATATTCACTCCTTCGCCGACTACAATTTCACCTGATAATGAAGTAGAGGAGGAAAAGAATAATGAAAGTTCTGGCGGTGGTGGTGACCATATCATTTATCAGGAAGACTACAGCCTCTTAACAGCAATTCATCCAACTCAAATAGATTTCACTAATAGCATTAGCCAACAGGTCATTTCAACGCCTACCCCATCCATACCAGTTGATGAAGTAACCGGTACATTATTGGATGGTGAACTGGCATTAATTTTCGTGATTCCATTGAATAGTAATGGATCCATACAACCTGTAACAACAGCTCAAAAATTTCTCATCCAGCCAGATAAAGCCGCCATGCAAGCCGCCTCCATAACCGGAGAAGATATTCGTACAATAAAAACCACCGAAGGTGTATCCATCCGGCTGCTCACCTATAATTTGCCGGCCGGTTACCAGGTTCGATTCTTACAACTCGGGCGGCCTATCGATGATCAGACGAGATTGTTGAACCAGTATTTGATGGGTCTGATCGGGATCAGTCTTATCGTTTTATTGTTAGTGGGTATCCTGAGTTGGTGGTTGGCCGGAAATTCCCTTATTCCAGCACAACATTCACTTGAAGAACAACAGGCTTTCATCGCAAATGCCAGTCATGAATTGCGCACTCCCCTGACATTGATCAGGTCAAGTACTGAGATGGCTTCCCGATCAATTCCCGAAGGTGAAACAAAACAATTGCTAAATGACGTCATGCAAGATGTCGATTATATGAGCAGAATGGTGGAAGATCTGTTATTGATGTCACGGCTTGATAACAAACGATTAACCATAAACAGAATACCCGTCAGTATAAAAATGCTTTTTACAGATATACAAAACCAGGCTCAAATGATTACCGGTGGAGAGATTGTTCAAACAAAACAACTCTCCCGGGATGTGTATGTAATGGCTGACCCTGACAGGCTGCGGCAGGTATTACTGATCCTGCTCGATAATGCCATCCAATACACACCCAAGGACGGAATTATTCAGCTTGGGGCAGAAATTTCAAGAAAACAGGTCGCCATTATTTTTGAAGATACAGGTTATGGTATTTCAGCAGAAGATCTACCCCATATATTCGAAAGGTTTTATCAGGTTGCCCCCCTCAAAGAAATTCAAAATCGGGGTGCCGGGTTAGGTTTATCGCTGGCAAAGAGTCTGATTGAAATGCAGCATGGACACATTCAGGTTCAGAGCCAACCTGGAGTGGGAACCCGGTTTACCATTCAATTAGAGCTATCCCAGAAATAGCATTTAATTATTAACCCGGTTGGAAAGCGAAATCCACTGCTGCCCGGGCATGTAAAATGGTCGTGTCAAAGACAGGAACGTTTACGTCACCTGGCCGGATCAATAATCCTATCTCTGTGCAGCCAAGAATGATCCCTTCAGCACCGTTTTGGATTAATTTATTGATAATATCCAGGTAAGTTTTCCTGGATTTAGGATTAATTTTCCCGAGGACCAATTCCTGAAAGATCACTTGATGGATTTTTTCCTGATCCCCGGTTGATGGGATGATCACATGAATACCATACTTTTCCTTCAACCGCCCTTTATAAAAATCCTCTTCCATTGTGAATTTGGTACCTAATAAACCAATCGTTTTAACACCCATCTTGCAGATGGCTTCAGCCGTCGGGTCAACAATGTGAAGAAATGGAATTTGAATGGCAGCTTCAATTTCCGGGGTGCATTTATGCATGGTATTCGTACATAAAACCACAAAATCGGCTCCACAATTCTGCAATGTGAGCGCAGCATCAGCCATCATTTTCCCGGCTTCCTGCCACCGGCCTTCATGTTGCAGAAGCTCCACCTCGGCAAAATCAAGGGAATTCATAATGACTTTCGCGGAATGGTAACCACCCAACTTTTGCTTGACCAGTTCATTGACCAGGCGGTAGTATTCCAGTGAAGCCTCCCAACTCATACCACCGATCATGCCAATTGTTTTCAATTTATTATCCTTGTCAAAGTTATTTGAGTAGTCTCCAGCTGCTCACCGATCATTTGCCAGAGTTAATACTTTACGCACATCAGCCACCATGTGATCTGTGATTCCCATCCTGGAAAGATCTCCTGTATCTTCTGCAAGAATTCTTTGCCCCAGGCCGGAATGCCGCCAAATCTTCAAATCTTCTTCCAATGGTGAACCAAGAATATCCTCACGAACGATCTTCCCATCGGCCATCACCAGAACACGACTCGTCTGGCGGGCTACTGAGAGATCATGAGTAACGATCACAAAGGTTACTCCTTGGCTTCGATTAAGTTCTTTCAATAGGTTCATCAGCTCCTGCCCGGCAACTGTATCCAGGCTGCCGGTAGGTTCATCCGCAAGGATGATCCTGGGGTTATTCGCCAGCGCCCTGGCAGCAGCCACCCTCTGGCGTTGACCACCGGAAAGCTGCCCGGGAAGGTGATTCATCCGATCCGCCATGCCAACAAGGGTCAACAATTCTTCAGCTCTTAATCGCCTGTCATGCGTTGATTGATAACCCACCATGGGTACTTCGACATTCTCACGAGCTGTCATGGTAGGCAGCAGGTTGTGCAATTGGAACATGAAACCTACGGTCTTGGCCCTAAATGAGTCCACATCCTTTATCCCTGCCAAATTCTGTCCGTTGACAAATATTTCTCCACCGGTTGGCCGGTCCAGAGTTCCCAATACATTTAGGAGAGTGCTTTTCCCGCTTCCGCTCGGCCCCATGACAGCGATGAATTCGCCCGGAGTCACATGCATGGTTACAGAATCCAACGCACGGATCTCTTCGCCATCACCGTAGACGCGGGTCAAATCGTGTGTTTCAATGATCCATTCGGTTGTCATTTTTTTATCTCGATATCCACAAAAGCAGTCATTCCCCATAAAAGTTTCTCGGGGATATTATCCAGAGAGACAACTACGGTGTAATTCACGCCTGATCCTTCGGAGGCTTTGGATGCGATTCGAGCCACTTTGCCATTTACTGTAACGTTCGGGAGTGCATCGAAAGTCACGGCAGCCGGGTCGCCAATCGTCAAGCGGGCTACATCGATCTCATTCAGGTCGGTAGTTTCCACCTGGAGCGTAGTGATATTTGCCAGATAAAGCAGGGGTTGACCAGGCGTCACAGACTCACCCGCCCTTACCTTGGGGTTGCTGATGCTTCCAGCAAATGGGGCAGTGATTGAAAGCTGGTCAAGAGCATTTTGTGCCGACTCCAATTGAGCTTTGGCGTTATCCAATCGGGATTGGACCACCAGCATATCGGCTGGAGATGGACCATCTTTCCTTTGGTCGTAATCCCGCTGGGCAGATTCGAGCAGGGCTTTTCCTGCAGCCAGATCAGCCTGTGCCTGGCTTTTTTGATTTTCCAGTTCCTGTAATTTCCTCACCGCTTCATCGTAATCACGCTGCTGATTCGCAAGTTCACTTGCATAATACTTGCGGGTTGAATCTGTTTCAGCACGTGAGGCATATTTATCAAAATTTTTCTGGGCAGTATCAAGCTGAGTTTTCTCTCGATCGACATCCCTTTTAGCAGTCTTTACATCATCCAGGTACGAATTTTTCTCAAAATCGTCGAGGTCTCGTTCGGCTGCTATAATCATGTCATTGGCTTTGACAATATCTGATTGGGATTGTGCTGCCAAAGCAGCCGAATCCGCTACCAGGTTATCAAATACCCTTTGGGCATCCGCTAAATCCATTTGTGACGCAGTGACCCGGGCTTTCGCCGATTCAACACCACTTAATTGAATCAACTGTTGGCCTTGAGTAACATTATCTCCATCTGCAACCAGGACTTCGCTCACCACACCTGAAGTCTGAGCACTTAATGCGGCCCATTGACTTGGAACAACCACACCGGTCGCGTTCACTACAGGATTAAAAGAAACAGCCGAAACATCAGGGGTAGGAGTTGCTCCTCCCTGCGTTTTTGAACAGCCGGTCAATGCTATGATGATGATTATTGCCAGTAATACCCAGATCAGTTTGGTTTTCATAGTGAACTCCTTATCGAATTATTCATAACGCAATGCTTCTGTTGGTTGTAAACGGGTCGCTCGCAATGCTGGATAAAAACCACCCAGAAGACCCAGCACCAATGCGATGACGATCGTCCGTAAAATGCTATCCCATGTCCAGACCAGGCCGAAAGCTCCTAACAAACCGGGTATAGTGCTCATCAATCCACCCATACCCAATGCCACAATTATACCCAGTATGCCTCCGCCAATACCCAAAAGACCTGACTCCTGTAAGATCAAACCCAGCACTCTCCGCCTGCGCCAACCCATGGCTCGCAAGACACCGATCTCTCTGGTTCGCTCCATGACCACCATGAGCATGGTATTCAAAACCCCCACACCTCCAAGTAATATGGCAAGGATGGAGATGGATGTGGTCATCGATTCAGATTTCTGCATATCAGGTAATTGATCGGCAAAATCACCACCCAAAGCTGCGTATACTTCCGGAAAATCACGGTTTATCTGGTCCACCAAAGCTGTTGCTTGTGATGGATCATGCAATTTGACAGCCAGCATCATAAGCTTTCTGGGTTTTCCGGCAGCCATCTGCGAATCACGTAATGAGATTACACCACCCATTTGCTCCCATCCAATATTCGATTCATAGATGCCCACGATCCGATACCGGATACCACCAAAATCGACCGTATCTCCGATCTCCTTATTCATGGATTCCGCCATCGTTTTTCCCAACATGATCTGCCGGTTTCCATTCAACATTTTTCCCTCGACCATTTGAAAACGCTGGATTGCAAATTCATTTGGAGCATATCCCTGCAGCATAAAAAAAGCACCTGTTTGCGGGTCGGTAATAAAATTGAACATGACTCCACTTACACTTTTTACTTCTTGCAAGGTGGCTATCTTATCTGCAGTTCGCTCATCAATGGTACTGAGGCTGGTATCGCCAATATTGGATTGTCTTAAAATAACCTCTGCCTGAGTATTGAACATTGAATCGGTGAATGATTTACCAAAGCCCTTGACGATCCCATCCAACGCGAGGATGGAGCCAACCGTAATGCTTATGGCTAACATCGTCAATATGGTTCGAGTTGACCGCTGCCAAAGGCCTTGGATTGCCATGCCACCGAATGGCAGCCTGTGAACACGGCTTCCACTGCCGCCTTCATAACGCAATGCTTCAACAGGCTGCAATCTCGAGGCTTTCCAGGCAGGATAGAGTCCCCCGGTTACTCCCAATAAGAGAACGACGATCAAAGCCTGAATAATCAGGGATGGCCGCACGGTGGAAATACCAGTTCCAAACATCATGATGAGAGATTGAAGCCAGATCAATAAACCATACCCCATGACAATGCCGATCAATCCACCAGCCAAACAAACCAGCAATGACTCGCTTAAGATCATCCGGAGTACTCTTCCACTGCTCCATCCCACCGATCGAAGCACACCTATCTCGCGGGTTCTCTCGAAAACAGACATCAATTGTGAATTCATCATGCTGACGCCACCGATGATGATAGCCAGCATACTAATCACCCACATCATCCCGCGCATCATGTCGATCATGGACTGTTTATTGGCGTACTCATTCGCGCCGGTCAATTTCAGTTTTGGCCACTGTCTCTGCACACGATCGATCAACCGTTGTTTAAGAGCTGGATCTTTGAGCTGAATATAGAACAGGCTCACCTGACGGGATTTTCCCAGTAACTCCTGCGCTTCCCGCATTGGAAGTAAAACGGCACTGTCTTCAAAGGCATCGCCCGTCTGATAAATTCCCACCACGCGGTAAGTGCTGCTAACCAACCGAATATTGTCCCCCACTCCTTTTTTCAACGATTCGGAGGCAGCAGAACCCAGCATCACCGGTTTTCCACGCAGCCCACTGGATTTTGCTTCGGAAAGCATCTGACCTTCCACCAACTGATAACGTTCCAGACTGAAGCTGCCCTCCGGATATCCGAAAACGATTAAAAGGGTTTGATCATCCGATGAGGAATATCCCTCAATCATCCCGGAAACGCTCTTTATTTCCGGCATGTCTGCGAGTGCCGACCCTATCTCTTCATCGATCGAACTGAAAGCGATATCGAATGCATCCGGTTGAGAAAGGACCAAGTCTGCCTTGCTGCCTGACAGCATATTGGTGTAACCAGCCTGCATCCCATCGGCAAGAGCACCCAGCCCAATAATGGAAGCCACTCCGACGGCAATTCCAAGAATGGTCAGCAAGGTTCTGGTCTTACGCCGAAAGAGATTCTTAAAAATCATCCTTTGATCCCGTTTAAGAAAATTTCCAAAATGCTATCATCCAACACATTCCATCGCTCGATCGTTACCGGGTCACCGATCACACTGAGGATAAACAACCCGTTCAACAACCCCACCAGCAGCCTGGCCATGATCGCCGGTTCACCGGTCAATTTTTCACCCAGGTCAATGCGGCGCTGAATATGCTCTTCCAGGCGTGATAACAATGGCTCCATTAATTCTTCGTAATACCGTTTCCGCAGATCAGGATCCACCAGGATCTCGGATAACACAGCCTGGATCATGTTTCGATTCTGGCCAATGAAATTCTGCCTGTTTTCCAACAATGCATGCAGGGTTTGGGTGGCGTCATCCGGGAATGATTTCTCCAACTGGTAATTCAACTGCTGCGCTTCGTTGAGACGTGTCATGATCCCCATCAACATATCATTTTTGCTGTCAAAATAGTTATATAAGGTGCCTTCAGATACATCCGCTTCCCTGGCGATGTCCCGGGTGGTCGTCCGGTGAAATCCCTTTTCCGAGAAGAGCCGAGCAGCTGCATCCAATATCTGCACCTCCCTTTCTGAAACAAGTTTGCTCTTCATATCAGGTTGATCCGTATTTCCGGGTTCCGCCATATAACCTCCATAAATATGAGTGAGTACTCACTTACTAAGTGAGCGCTCACTCATTATATTCCGTACAATAGGATTGTCAATAGCCAATTTTTATATATTAATCGGGTAATAAGTTCTTCTCCGCCTTGCAGTATTCACCCAGGACAATTCACAAATTTTGTAGCACTGTTTGGTGCGATATTCGAAAAGTTACTGTGGTAATTCATCCACTTTCTGATTGCCTTTTGGACGCCTTGCAAGTAAATGGGCAATTACCAATAATAGACCTGCTAATACCGGTGGTAATATTCCGATCAACAAGAAAATGGTATCATTTCCAGCGATCCACCCGGGAATTTCCCGCATTCCGGATATCAACCCTGCTGCTATCAGTGTAATACCACCTTCAAAGGGTCTTCGCCAGCAAAGGTAGATCAATGTATAGATCAAGACCGCCGGGATAAGGTGACTCAATCCGCTCAGGTCTCCAGCTGTGATCTCTCCCACCCCGAAGACCAGCCATGATGCTCCATAAAGAGTCAATAAAGTCAACGAAATCCAGAATAAGGCAGCCGAACTACTTTTCCGAATCACCGAGCGATCGGAATCCTTTTTTATTGAAAAATAGACCATAACCGCAACTGATAGAGCAAGGATAATAGTTAGATACATAATATTGCCTCAAAATGGGATTGAAAGATTATTTTTCCTTTTTGGGTTTCAGTCTCTTATAACGGCTTTTTTGCACAGCTGTCATTTTTTCGGTTGCATACTGGATGATCAAACGCGGGCTGGTGTCTTTCCACTCCAACAGAAAGGCCTCCACTTCTTGTGGGTGCAGCTTCCAGACTTCTCTCAATAGCCAGCCCACCCCTTGATGGACTACTTTTTCTGTATCTGTCATGAGTGGAGCGATAAAATCTAATACTGCTTTGACCGGCAGGTCCTGCTGCGCAGGCTTGATCAGGCTTACAGCCGCAGACCTGCGCATCCATTTTGATGAAGAAGACCGCCACTCAGAGAGAGCGTCTATTTCCACAGTCCTGCTGATTAAAAATGGGGGGACAATATCCCCGCTGAATACATCCGTTTGAGCCCAATTGCATATCCCATTCTCCAACCAGGATGAAAGCCGGATAAAAGTATCTTTGGTGAATTCTTTCTCAAATTGCCTTATAAACCAGAATCCCAGGAATACTTCTTCATATTTGCCGCCTGCCACCAGCTGATCACCCAATTGCAGGAAATCAGCAAAACCTAGTTTGGCTTTAAATTTTTCAAACCAGATCAGACGCTGATTTTCGATGACCTTCTGGTCTACGCCATAGGCATCATACCCTTCAACAAAAAACCGGGAATACTTTTTTACAAGTTCAGGGTTGCCATGAGCATTGAAAAATGATCTGACTTCTTTGATGACTTCAACGATCTGATCTGACGCCATAAATTCTTTCCTCCTGCAATTAAATTATAGTAGCATAAAGAGCTGATGGGGTCAAAGCAGCTTTATCGTGCTATATTATAAATATCAGGAGTATATATGAGCAAAATTAAAATGCCGGCATTGTTCATCGGTCACGGAAGTCCGATGAATGCCATTGAAGATAATGAGTTCAGCCATACCTGGATTGAACTTGGAAAAAAGCTCCCAAAGCCTAAAGGCATCCTCTGTATATCCGCTCATTGGGAAACCAGAGGAGCATACGTAACCGGGATGTTAAAACCACGCACCATTCATGATTTCTATGGCTTCCCCCCGGAGCTGAATGCCAAGTCGTATCCAGCCCCCGGATCTCCGGATCTGGCAATAAGAGTGAGCGATCTGATTACCAGTGCCGATGTCAGGTTGGATGAGTCGTGGGGATTGGACCATGGCACCTGGTCAGTTCTATGCCGAATGTTTCCTGAAGCAGATATCCCAGTTGTCCAGTTGAGCCTTGATCGCAGCCGGGACGCAGAATATCACTACAGGGCGGGGCACGAAATCGCTGCAATAAGAGAAGAGGGCATTTTGTTGCTGGGGAGCGGCAATCTCGTCCACAACCTGCGCCTGGTTGAATGGGTGGATAAAGCTTTCGATTGGGCTGAAGATTTTGACTCCTTTGCTGCCCGGGCCATTCTGGATCGGAACCACGACCCATTAATCCATTATGAACATGAAGGCAGGGCTGCAGTGTTATCTACCAATTCTGCTGAGCATTATTTGCCGCTGCTCTACATCCTGGGATGCTCATCAAAAGATGATGCAATCACCTTTTACAATGATAAAGTCACTATGGGTTCAATTTCGATGCGCTGTGTGGAATTCAGTACACTTTGAATAACGTGATTGAAAGGATAGAAATGAAAAACCATATCATAAGACAATTTTTTGTGATCTTCACCACAATTTTTACCCTGGTCATGAATGGTGCAGCAAATGCCATCCCCCTAAACGGGCGTGGAACCGGAGAAATATCAGACAGTTTCAAAGTATTGTTTGTTCCGGCTGGATATGTTTTTGCCATCTGGGGCGTGATCTATATTGGCTTGATCGCTTATATGATCTACCATTCATTACCATCTCAACGTAATAACCCGCTCCTTATTAAGACCGGCTGGGTTGTGGTTTTAAGCAACCTGGCGAACGGTTCCTGGATCTACTTCTGGCATTACGGGAATTACGCCATCACTCTCGTGATCATGATCATCCTGCTGGTATCTTTACTGCTCATTTACCTGCGACTCAATATTGGCAAGACCTTGTTTTCCAGGGCAGACAAATGGTTGATTTCCATTCCATTTAGCCTTTATTTGGGTTGGATCACGGTCGCGACTATTGCCAATGCCACCGCATTGCTTTCTTTTATCGGCTGGACAGGCTGGGGTGTAAGCGATTTAGTATGGACATTGGTCATGCTTACAGCCGGGGTTCTGATTTCCGGGTTGATGTCATTCACCAGGTCAGATATTGCTTATTCCCTGGTGCTCGTTTGGGCATTCGTGGGGATTTCTGTCCGCTGGATGAGCCTGATGCCGCTGAATATTGCCGGCTTTACAGCAGCCGGGTTGGTATTGCTTTTACTATTGCTTAGCCGTACCTTGCCGTCTGCAAAAAAGCTCCCTGGCACATTTTAAGATTATTTAGTCAAATTTCAGAATATTTCTCACTCCCGGCATGGCTAACTGCTGAAATATTTCATCCATGCCTTCCGGTGAATAAGGCATTTTGTTGTCAAGCCACCATTTCAACAGCATCAGAATTGTCCCTGCGATTGAGTGACATAGAATAGGCAATGGAACGGCTGGTTCAATTTTTCCTTTAATAAACGCTGAAATATAGTTCTGCAGCTTCATACTCAATGCAGAGTGTCCATCTATGGTGAGCAACCCGAATCCTGATCCCCACACCAGTGTCCGGTACAGCTCATAATGTCCTTTCGCGTGTCGGAATAAATCTGAAGTTTCAATGTGGAAATCTTGTCCATTGTCTACCAGTTGAGTATTTTCAATTAGTCGATCCAATACCCGTTCAAATCCATTCTTCAATAGATCATCTTTAGTCTGGTAATGCACATAAAAAGTCGACCGGCCAATATTGGCACGTGCAATTATTTCGTTCACAGTGATCTCGTCATAATGTTTTTCTAATAATAAAGAAATGAGCGAATTGATTAATGCTTCACGGGTACGCTGGGAACGACGATCTTGCTTCTGATTGGTCATAAGATTGGCCTTTATGCACAATACTTTGTTTTTGTCCATTAGTGGACAAAAATGCGATCGTGTAGATTGTTATTTTGATGGTCAAAAAGCATAATGTTGATAACAAATTATATAACTTGTCAAAAAATAAAAAAAATTATATTAGGAGAAATTAAAATGGAAAGTCGTAAAGTAGTAGATCTTATTAAGAAAAACGGGACTGGAATAGCAATCATATTGTTCCCATTAGTTTTTGCCTTTGCCTTTGCGGTTCACCCTGGACTGGCAACCCCCCATTTGCTTAATCCACTGGAACTCATTTTTCGGGCACACCAAAATCCTGTGTTGCAGTTTGGGCATGTTTTGGTCACATTAAACACTGCGTTATTAATTGTAGTTGCATTGCATTTTATGAAACTGCTTGATCGCAGCACTTCAGCCCTGGCCGGGTTGATTGGAGCATCACTGGCAATTTTAGGCGCGATCTTTCTTGCGGCTGATAAAGGGGCGTTTTGCCTTACAATGAGCGCATTTGACACCTTATCGCCAAATGAATTTACACAAATACTTCCGGGCATATTGGCAATTTTCAATAAAGAAGGATGGATGGTTTTGACGTGGGGAATTGTTTTCCTGCCGATCGGTTTTGGTATTCAAGCAGTTGCAATGATTAAGTCAAGAGCTCTCCCTTACTGGCAGAGTATCATGTTCTTAATAGGCGCGGTTTTCATTGCCACTCCAGATGGTCTTGAGATAATCAACTTATTTGCTTCAATTCTGATGGCAATTGCCCTGGTTCCATACGGGATTCGTCTATTGGCAAAAAAGGTGGAATCAAACGGGTAATGAATTTTCTCCGCATTGATAAATATTACTGCCGACAATTCCCTTGTCGGCAGTTTTTTCTATATGGAATGCTTACAAAAATACACTCACTTTTATGCTATAAAAATTACGGAAAACCATATATAGGTCCTGGATTTCTTAGTTGATTTTTTATAATCTGTTGAGTTTATTATCAGATAATTATAAATAATGTGTACTTGGCTAAATTAATAGCTTTAGGGTACCGGCGAATCCTTATCATTATCTATATAGGAAAAAGGCAAGTGTTCTTTATCTCCTATTTTCCATTTATAATAGGGCATCAGTCTTGCTACACAAATACCCGGAGGTAATTATGGAAAATTTTGTATTCTCCAATCCCACCAAGATCATTTTCGGTCGAGGTACCGAAATGCAGGTTGGTAAAGAAGCAGCAGTTTATAGTCAGAAGATCCTTCTGTTATACGGCTCCGGATCCATCAAGACGACCGGGTTGTACGACCGGGTGGTCAAATCACTCAAAGATAAGAATATCGAAATTGTTGAATTACCTGGCGTAAAAGCCAACCCAGTTTTATCACTGGTATACAAAGGAATTCGGATTTGTAGAGAACAGAATATTGAATTTATCCTGGCTGTCGGTGGTGGAAGCGTGATCGATACAGCCAAAGCCATAGCTGCCGGTGTTCCCTACGACGGTGATGTCTGGGATTTCTTCTCAGATAAGGCTGTTGTAAAACAAGCTCTTCCAGTTGGAACAGTTCTAACCATCCCGGCTGCAGGCAGCGAAGCCAGTACCGGTTCCGTCATTACCAAAGAGGACGGAATGCTGAAACGGGCTTTCAATTCCATTCATGTGTATCCACGTTTTTCCATCCTTAATCCTGAACTGGCATTTACGCTTCCGTCTTACCAGGCAGCCTGCGGTGCAGTGGATATCATGGCTCATTTGTTGGAGCGCTACTTTACCAATGTACAAAATGTGGAGCTGACTGACCGCCTCATCGAAGCGGCGATGAAAACAATGATCACCAATGCCCCGATCGTTATTCAGCAGCCCACAAATTACGATGCCTGGGCGGAATTTATGTGGACCGGAACCGTGGCACACAACAACCTCTTGAATACCGGCCGGATTGGCGATTGGGGTTCACATGAGATCGAGCATGAGATTAGCGCCATGTATGATATGGCTCATGGCGCCGGCCTGGCTATCGTCTTCCCTGCCTGGATGAAGTATGTGCATAACCACGATCTTCACCGATTCGTCCAGTTTGCAGTGCGGGTCTGGAACGTGGAACCTGATTATTTCAACCCGGGATGGACAGCCCTGCAGGGTATTGAGCGGTTGGAAACGTTCTGGCAATCACTGGGGTTACCAACCCAGCTCAGTGCAGCCGGAATCAATGATAAACACTTTAATGAAATGGCCTCCAAATGCACCAATTCCGGGCAGAAGACAGTCAGTAATTTTGTAAAGTTGAACCAGGCGGATGTAGTCAGTATTTACAAACTAGCGTACTGATACACCATCCAATTAAAATCACAAATGGCATGACCTTATTGTTTTCTCAGGTCATGCCATTTATATTAATTACTTTAATGGAAATATGATTACTGTGCGGGTTTTTCCCATGGGAACGTCGGGAGGATCAAGATAGTATTCATATGCAACCCCGGTGGGTTCCCTGCCCTGATCCTTTATGAATTGTGTCAACGCTTCATAAGCAGGAGCCATTTCCTGATATGCTCCCACATGCATGGTTTTCGCTTTGGCTCCTCCCGGGATCGTTCCTGGTTGGATTTCCCCTTTGCCTTCCAACTTCACTTCAACCGGAAAACCCATTTCAACATCCAAGTTTTTCATATCCAGGTTATAGTAGGCTACAAAAGGCTCTCCGGAAATCGCAACTCCCGTTTCTGTCAGCCTGGCCATGATCTTTCCATATACTTGACCGATCAACGGCGGCAAGTTTTCCACGCTTACATGAGTTCGAATGGATAGTACATTCTGGTCTTTCGTTTCAATGATCTCGCATTTATAGTCCATTTTTTATCCTTTCGGTTTAAGAGGGAAGACCACCTGGGTTAGCAGATCGCTTCCTTTTGTATTCCCGGGATCGTTGAAGTAATACTCGTAGGCAACCCCGGTGGTCTGATACCCCTCATCTTTCACTTTTTTGGTCAGTGCGTTGTACGCAAGGCGCACTTTATTGTACGGTCCTTTATGCATCGTCATGGCATATTTTCCGGCAGGTTGAGAGCCGGCATTGATCTCTTCGTTCCCTTCCAGGGGTCGTTTCACCGGGAACCCTATCTCAATATCCAGGTTAAGCATATTCATATTGTAGTAAGCCACGAAAGGTGCTCCGGATGGTTCTTCCCCCAGTTCTTTCAATCTGGCTTCGAGCTTTTCGAATGCCTTACCCAATGTTTTTGGCAGCGATATCATCGAAGAATGTGTCCGAATAGACAATATAGGCTGCTCCGGCAGATCTTTGATCTCACAGTGGTAATCCATATTCATCCCTCCCGATTTGATTTGTCACATTATAGAATATATGTTCTAATTTGTCAAGGAAGAAGGAGATGAATAGGGAAAAGAGAATAGGTAATAGAGAAATGAAAGTCGAGAATTATATTATTATTCCTGGTCAGAATTGATGACTCGATTCTCAATTCTCCAGTCTCATTAATAACCTTTTCGCCAGAAATGTTAACCAGAAGGATGGGACTTTCTTCTGCCCGAATTCCCAATCCTTCCAGGCTGTCCAGACAGATTCCAGGGTGTACCGGCCATCCGAATCTGCTTTATTTTTCAGCACGTCAAGCATGTTTTGCAGCCTGGGGTCATTTCGAAAATCCGAATAATGAGTAATCACTTCCAGCACATGCATCAGGTCATACCAGACCAGAGGCACCTTAAGTTTGGAAAAATCCGTGCCCATATAGAACATGTAAGGGTGCATTTCCTGCCGGTGCTCCCACAGATTTAATAAAATCTCCACACCACTTTTTGCCTCGGTTGTGGTTTGATCTCGTGGATCTAAACTCAACAGCTTCAGCATGGCCAGGTTGGCATAGGAGCAGGGATCATCCTTCCGTCCAGGACCACGGAACTTGCCCAGTTCCCGTGAAACCGCGCAAGGCCAGCCATTCTCGCGGCACAACGGAATCAAGTATTCAATTCCTTTTCTTATCCTCGCATCTTCCCTGTATCCCAGTTTCGATAATGCGTACAGGATCAGAGGTGCATCGCACAACGCCCAGGCTCCGATTTCTTCCCCGCTGCCGCCATGATTTTCGGAAATCTGCATGGGTAATTGGAACGGCCCTTCTTCAGATTGATGCGCGAGGATTTTATCAGTAACAAGCTGCATCCCTTTATCCGCAGCTGTAATGCCGATGTCAACCAGGAAATTGAGCTTGTGAAATTGCTGACTGGCGGATTTATGGCTGTTCAGGACATGACCCGGCCAGGATGCCAGTTCGGTGATCAACCCGGAAACCAGCGGATCTGCCAGCATCCTGCGACGACTGTCAACCACGTCCGGAGCAGTGACTGGTTGTCCTAAAAGGTCAACCCTGGTGCGATATACCACCCAGGCAGGGCCGCTAAGCAGCCATTCAATTACAGGTTCCATCGTTTCTTTCCTCATTTCAATTGATATACATACAATCCCTGGAATTCAGTGACAATATATAATTTATCATCCACGACATCCGCAGCCCAGGCACCCGGCAGGTTAGCCAGGCTGGTCAGTTCCGGAGTAGGTGTGTCTGAAACGTCATATAACATCATGCCACCATGGATCAAATATGGATCCGACCAGTCCAGGCTTGGACTGGCTGTGAAGTTCATTCCGGTAAATTTTCCTTTTTCAGCTGGTATAAGTGGAATAGAAATATCATAGACTAAAGTTCCTTGTGTTGACAATGATAAGTAAATGTAATTACCTGCAACTTTTAGATCGGAAGGTGACAAATTCTGCAGGGGAATGGGTATTTTACGAGCTCCAACTGGATTCATCCGGTCGGAAATATCAAATATTCTCAGGGAAATAGGTTCTTTGTCCTTCTCATCTACGCTGCCATCCATGGCATATAGTACATCCCCTTTAATATCCAAATTCCATCTCTCATTGGGAACATCCACGAACTTGACCGCCTGCGGGTCATTCGGGTTGGAAACATCGATCACCCATATCCCCTGACCGGGATAAAATGCATCCTTCAATCCCCAACCGGAAAGGTAAACATAATTTCCGGTCTTGGCAATATCAAAGGCTCCATCAGAAGCTGCGTGATCGAATACAGCGCCAACCTGGACGGGATTGGAAGGGTTGGAAATGTCATAAATATGGAATGGGTAATTTGAATCTGAAATATATGCATATTGGTCTTCTACCATCAATGCGGTCGGACTCTGTGTGTATAGGTTTTTTCGGCTGTCATCGAAAGCTACTTCAGTTATTTTCGCTGGATCGGATACATCCAGAATGCGGAATCCGCTATCTTTTCCGATGATATAAGCATAATCACCCAGGACTTTGATATCGAATAATGCTTCGGGAGCGGGAGTCTGATAATGCCCGATGCGTTTAATATTCCCCGGATCCATGGCATCAATGATCGTGATCCCCCACGATTGATCCGCAATATACAGACGCTGGGCATAAGCTGTTACAGGCCTTTCATAGACTTCAGTGACCGATAATTCCCAGTCACCAACCGCGGCAGGGAGCATTCCCACCTGTTTAATGGCTATCGGGTTCGAATAATCGAGCACATACACCCCATCGGTATCATCCACCAGGTAGATCAAATTATCGATTTGAACAAGCCCTGTTGCATAAGGTGTATCATACCTCCCTCCAAATGCAGGTTTTGAGGGATCTTCCATGCTAAGTATTACCAGTCCCGATCCGCCACCTGCCAGGCAAAGGTACTCACCGCATTGCCGAACACTGGCAAAACTGTACAAATCTGGATATTCTCCCGTAACATCCTCAACACTAAATAATGCTGTTCGATTTGGATTTGCCGGATCAGAGATATCATATGTTGCCAGGCCATGCGCGGTAATATCGACGATATATGCATAATCCCCAATCACTTTGATGGAGGTCATAGCTCCAGTTTCAGCACTTTGGCCAATTTCTTTCATATCCCCCGGATCTGAAATGTCAGCGATCAATAAACCACCAGCATTACAGGCAATATATGCATATTCTTCCATAATTTCAATAGCATCACATCCTAGTCTTTCAGGTACAAATTCTCCAAGCAACTTGGGATTTGTTGGATCCTTGATATCGAAACTATACAATCCACCATACTTTGTGACCACGAAGATCGTTTTGCCAACAAGGCTGATCCCTTCTACCAGGCCGGGAAGTACTTTTGTCTCGCCCAAAACCCGGGGGGCATCCGCCGCTGAAATATCCACAACAACGACTCGGGGTCCCTGCCCGATATAGGCAATCCCTCCTTCCACCACAATCGCCCCGGAACTGCCACCAAGCTGTCCGATCAATTCCAGCATCTGTGGGTTGGCATTCCCATTGGTAGAGTTATCAGTTTGCAACGGATTATTTGGGATCGCTGTCTCAATCTTGGATTGAATAGCTGGTTCAATTGTATTTTTTAGGGATTCAATTGTACTTTTTAGCTTCGCAACTTCATTCGTACTCCCCCCGATGCTGCATGCCAGCATGGTTACTAAAATAACGATAGAAAAAATCAAAACCTTGAATTGACGCATACCCCACCTCCTGATCTGATACAGTTCTAGGAAATATCATTTCCGGGGTTTTTAGTTCAGTGAAATCGATGAAATGGCATTGGTGGGATGACATGCTGATGTAACCCCATAATAAATATACAAATGGCGCAGAAATTATATATTTAATTATATAGCTTTGTAAAGTAATTTTATACTGTGAAAATGGCGATCATGATAAAATGGCTGGCAGCACCAAGGATCACAAAAATATGCCAGACTTCATGGAATCCGAAAACATCCGGTTTGAAATCCAACTTCCTGGTGATATATATCACAGCCCCGACGGTATAAAATAGTCCGCCCAGTATCAGCCAGACAAAAGCACCTGCTGGCATGGTCCGGATCATCTCACCCACAGCCATGACACATGTCCAACCCATTAGAAGATAGAGGCCGGCTGTTACCCAGCGGGGAGCGTTGATCACAAACAATTTCACTGTGATCCCCACCAATGCCATGCTCCAGATGATCGTCAGCATTCCTACCCGCCAGAATCCTTCAAAAAAAATGAGGCACATGGGAGTATACGAACCGGCAATCAACAGATAAATGGCAGTATGGTCCAGTTTACGCAAAATCAACATCACCCGCTCACTAGAGTGGGTCAGATGATATGCTGCGCTGGATGAGAACAACAGGACCAGGCTGATACCATAGATTAGGTAAGCAATCACCCTGGTTGAGTCTCCCCATCCCCTGAATATCAGGTAAATAACTCCGATCAACGATAATATAGCTCCGATGAGATGGGATAATCCATTAAATGGTTCGCGAAAGTACCGGGGAGAATTATTCAAACTTATTATTCCTTATTTATAAGAGAAAACAATTGAGGACTATTATAACATTTGGGCATCCCTGGATATATACATCAAAGGATTCTGTATTAATTCTTACCAATGATTCAAGGTCGGGCTGCCTTCATAGACCATGGTTCAAATTTTTTTGTACACACCGCCGGAAAACTCTCCTGAGTGGTTATAATGAATTTAGTAAGAATAAAATAAATCCAAATTCCAGCATAATTCAGGAGATCAATATGAAGATCAGTGCACGTAATGTATTAAAAGGCAAAATAAAGCAGATCATCCCTGGAGCAGTAAACTCCGAGGTTATCATCGTAACTGCTGCCGGGGAAACCATCGTATCGGTTATCACTAAAGAATCTGTGGAAAGCCTGGAATTATTAGTGGGTAAAGAAGTTTTTGCTGTGATCAAGGCGTCCAATGTGATGGTGGCTGTCGAATAATTGCCATATTTCCTATAGGCTAAATCCATTGTTTCACGGATAAAGATGCACAATGCCAACCGAAGGAGATACATTTTATCGGAAGGTGTTGTGCTAGAACCTCACATTAAAATGCTACTTTACTATTGTAACAAAACCAAAATTGGCAAGGATCGCCTGTCCCTGCGGTGACACCACAAGTCCAATAAAAGCCTGAGCCAAATCCGGATTTTCAGAATGGGAAAGCGGGGCGATGGGGTAGCTGGCGATCACGTTCAATTCTTCCGGGATATCCAACCTGCCAATTTCGGATACATCTTTGCCGCTGGAATCACTCGAGTAGACTATCCCTGCGTCAACTTCTCCCAACCGCACTTTGGTCAGAACAGTCTTGACATTATCTTCGTATGACACCACGTTTTGTAATACGGTTTCTTTAAATTGGATTGGAAACGATGGGTCTTTAGATGCTTTATCCAGAAAATCCAAGCTGTACTTGCCGACAGGTACTTCAGCGGCAGCCAGATCCAACTTGATACCCGGTTTCGCCAGGTCGGCCAGCGTTAAAATACCTGCCGGATTGTCTGCCGGGAAGATGACCACCAGCTTATTTTTCACAAAGGTCAGCACTTTTTCAGTATTAACTTTATCTGCGGAAACGATCGCATCCATATATTTCACACTGGCACTTGCAAAAACATCCGCAGGGGCACCTTCAGCGATCTGTTGGGCAAGCTGTTGAGATCCGGCAAAGCTGAATATAACTTTTATTCCCAGATTTTCAGACTCGAACACTTTTCCTAATTCGGTAAAAGGTTCTGTGAGGGAGGCAGCCGCCAGGACGGTTATAGTCTTTTCTGAATTATCTGTGGTGTTTTGGATAATCATGGGAGTATCTGTAGGGTTAATCCCCGATCCAGTCGTTGTTGAAGTCATCGTGGATTTGCTGTTTATTGGACTGCACGAAACAGCAACCAGTGCCAGGAAAACTGTTAACAAATATATTTTTACCGATTCCATTTGTAGCTCCAAAATTAGTATTCATTTATTAATTACTCATTTATTGATTATTAGTATATCACTGTTTTCTGAATTAGCCTTTGAAAAATAATAAATATTCTGAATGTGCTTCACTAAGTAATTAAACTAAGTAAGTAATCCAACGTAATATGATTGTCATGATGTCTGATGACCGTTTCGATTCCTCCTGTAACCTATGGACCGTCCGGATCAATATTTTCTGTGGCTGGAAGGATTGGGTTTTTTGGCCATTCTTCAACCCCTTTATTGCCCGTCTGGGATTGAACGGCACCCAGATTGGCTGGATCGTTTCCATTGCAGCAGCACACCACTACTGATATGGTGTATGTCAAGTTCGATGCACCCTGGATGTACGTGATAGCGGCTGTAGGTTATTTTATCGGTTGGCTTTGTTTATACTTCATACGAGAACCCGCAAAAATCCTTGTCGAGGGATGATCGGGTTGGAAACAAATTCTCCGGTATTTAGCTTAGATATCTGCATGGGTTAATAGTTACTTTACCGCTTAACAATCCCTTTTTGCCAGGCATAAACCGCAACCTGAGTGCGGTCAGCAACATGCAATTTGCTGAGAATATTACTTACATGGCCTTTAACCGTGTTTTCAGTGATGACCAGCTTTTCAGCGATCTGGTTATTCGTCATGCCATTAGCGATGAGTTTTAGAACATCCAATTCACGTTCGGTCAGGTCAGCATAGAAAGATTCATCTGCATTATGTTCACCACGCAGGTTTTGCAGCACTCTGGTGGCCACCAGTGGATGTAAGGTAACCTCTCCGTTGATAGCCCGATGTAATGCTTCGACCAGCTTTTCCATTTTCATATCTTTTAAAATATATGATATGGCTCCTGCTTTTAATGCCGGGAAGATGTGGTCATCATCATGGAAAGATGTAAGCACCACGATCTGTGTTCGCGGGCTGATCTTCTTGATCTGCCTGGTCGTTTCCACACCATCCATTCCAGGCATAATGAGATCCATCAATACCACATCCGGAATATGTTCTGTGACCAGCCTGATGGCTTCTTCACCAGATGCTGCCTCACCAATAACAACGAAATCGGAAGTGGTCATCAGGTAAGAACGAACTCCACTACGAACCACTTCATGATCATCAACGATGATAATGCTGATGGGATCAGACATGTAGACCTCCACTCATTTCTTCCGGCTTATTTATTGGAATATTAATTATCACCTGGGTACCATTACCATTTGAACATTTGATCTCAAGATTTCCACCAACACTTTTTGCCCGCTCACGCATGGAACGCAGTCCAATTCCATTGGGCTTTTGTTCGAGATTGAAACCCTGCCCATTATCGCAAATACTGACTTCGACATTATCCTGGTTGTATTTTACTGAGAATTCCACATTGGAGGCATGGCTGTGGCGGGCGATATTCGCCAGGGATTCTTGGATGATCCGGTATATCGCCTGTTCAATTTCCAATCGTAAATTACTTTCACCTTCTATCAACAGATTTACCCGAATATCGTTGCGTGTTTCCCATTCAAATACATATTCCCGCAGGGCATTGGATAATCCCTTATCTTTTAATGCGATCGGGTACATTTCCTGGATCAGGAAGGTCAACTCTTGAATTACTTCATAGACCAAATTTTCTGCTTCAGCCAAATGTTTTTTTGCGCCGTTAATATCAATATTAATGAGACCCCGTGCTGTGCCTAGCTGGGCAAGGCTGGCAAAAGCTTTTTGTTTTGCACTATCGTGGAGATCCCGTGCCAGCCGATTTCTCTCTTCGATAACCGCCAATTCCTTGTTCTGTTCAAATAATTGTTCGATCTTGCTTGCGCGTTCGTTGACCAACCTTTCAAGCTCAAGTTTTTGTTTCTCCACACTGCGAAGACGCAAACGGTAGACAACACCGATACAACCAAAAATTGCGATCAGCATAACTCCAATGAACCACCAGGTCTTCCAAAATGGTGCTAATACCACCACCCGAATGACTTTCCCGTCTTCATTCCAAACCCCATCGCTATTCGATGCTTTAAGTCGAAGTGTGTAACTTCCACCAGGAAGGTTGGTATAACGTCCAAACCGGTTATTCCCGGTCATATTCCAATCTTCGTCAAATCCTTCCAGCTTATAAGCAAACTGGTTGTTCTGTGGTTCTGCATAACTTAATGAAGTAAAAGTGAATTCGAATGAATCTTGCGGCCATTTTATGTCTAAATATTCCAACCAGGGGATAGCTGTATCAGACTGAACTGGTTGCCCATTAACCGACAAATCTGTAATTACCACTGGCGGGATATAAGGATTATCTAGAATTTCCTCCGGATAAAAAATATTAAACCCGTTGATTCCGCCAAATAAGATGGATCCATCAGCTCCCTTTCCATAACCGCCGGTATTAAATTCATTTCCCTGCAAACCATCTTTGACTGTGAAGTTACGGAATGTTTTCATCTTTGGATCAAAGCGGGAAATACCCATATTTGTACTTATCCAGAGGTTGTCTTTTTTATCACCCACAACTCCATAGATCACTTCATTTGGTAAACCATTTTGTTCGGTGTAGACTTCAAACGAATCAGTTTCGGGAAGATATTTGTTCAATCCGCCGTCAGTTCCAATCCAAACAACTCCGGAAGAATCCTGTGTGATCGCCAGGATCAGGTTATTACTGATACTGGCTTTACTATTAGGGTCATGCTTGTAATAAGTAAATTTTTTTCTGTCAGAGTCTAATGTAAAAAGCCCGGAGTTATATGTCCCGACCCAAAGTCTGCCAGTATTATCTTCCGAAATGGCAGACACCGAATCCACTCCACTATCCTGCGGCTTATTTGGATCGCGATAATGGATGAATTTATTCATCTCCCTATCGTACCGGTCAAGTCCTTGTCCGGTACCAAACCATAACTCACTGGATCTGTCTTCAAACATTGTATAAACGATATTATCCGCTATGCTTCCCGGGTCCTTGTCATAATGGAAATAATGGATAAACTGCCCGGTTGGTTCATCCAATCGATTCAGTCCATTATCTGTCGCTGCCCAGAGCAGCTTATTACTATCACGGAAAACGAACCAAACTCGATTGTTAGTCAAACTCCCAGGCCGCTTGGTGACATGCTTATAGTGGAGAAATTTTCCGGTAACCGGGTCAAAACGTTCCAAACCATCCGCTGTGGCGATCCATGTGACACCTGTCGGGTCAACTGAAAAATTAAACACAATATCACTAGTCAGGCTATCCGGATTCTCAGGATTATTCCTGTAATAGCTAAATTTATCCTGACCACGATTGTATTTATTTATTCCACCCCCATAGGTTCCAACCCACAATACTCCTTCCCGATCTTCGTAGATCGATAAAACAGTGTTATTGCTCAGAGTATCTTGAAGAGCGGGAATGTGGTGATAATTGACAAATTTGTTTGTTTGTTCATCAAACCGATCCAACCCCTGATCGACAGTCCCAACCCATAAACTTCCGCTCCGGTCAACGAAAGTTGTCATGATTTCATGGGGAGATCTGGTCGTTGACTGTGCAGACGTGATCCATCTACGATTGGATTGACCTGTTTCCGGATTAAATCTACTCAATCCATCTTGCGTTCCAATCCAGAGATCACCATCCGGAGCTGCCTGGATGGATCGAATATTATCTCCGCTAATTGTTGTTATATCTTTTGGATCACTTCGGAAATGTCGGAATGTTTTGGTATCCGAATCATATTGATTGATACCTGCATCAACGGTTCCAATCCACAGAATTCCTTTTTTATCCAGGGCAAGAGAAGTAATTTTATTGCTGCTCAAGCCAAGCGGATCATCAGGCAAATAACGGTAATGGTCAATATTTCCAGTTTTTTTATCCAGGCAATCCAATCCGGCAATCGTACCTACCCAGAGCCTCCCTGAATTATCCTCGAGAATACTTCGAACTGTATCAGAGCTCAAACTCGTAGAGTCATCTGGAACATGTCGGAAACTTGAGAATTTATCGGTTCTGGGATCATATTTGTTCAATCCACCCTGGCGTGTAGCTATCCATAAGTATCCTTCATTGTCTTCATAGAGATCCAATATATAGCGATCGCTCAAACTTGCGGGGTCATTTGGTTCCGGCCGGTAGGTTTTAAAGGTGTATCCATCATAACGATTCAAACCATCTTCAGTACCAATCCATAGAAAACCCTGCTTATCCTGGGTGATTGCCCTGACTGTGCTCTGTGAAAGGCCATCTTCAACGTTAAAAGTGCTAAATCGAACCGTGCTCCAGGGATCAGATGGTTGATAGATCGGTTCTACGATCGCTGGTGTTGGTACCGCAGGAATCGAAGTTGCTATACTCGTTGTTCCGGAACTTGAACAAGAGACCAAAGGGATGGTAAATAAGGCCAACCATAACAAACGCAACTTTCTCATTTTTTCCTAAATTGACCGGACACCCAATGAGGTGGGAAATAAAATCAAGTATAAACATTATAGATGATGTATTCGGTTTTTAATAAATATACAGATTGTATTTCCCCCCTCCTGTAAGGGGGTTTTTTTTATCACCATGCAATCCTTGAGTAGGTGTACGAAACCATACCATCAGAGTGTATTTAACCCGTACCAGGTAGCATGTAGTTTCTCATTCAGGTTGCTATATTTTTATTATATGGAATCCAACACCCGGTACTAATTAAATATGCATAGTTCTGTGTTATCAAACGAGGAGGTGGTCAATAAAAATACTCGTTCCAAATATTATCCAGAACCAAATAAATCATGAAGAGGAGAAAACGTATGTCACTGAAATTGATGAAGGCATTAAGCATTCTAGTTGTACTAAGTTTATTCCTGGTAGCCTGCAATGGGGCTGCTCAATCCACAGAAATTCCTCAAAATACAAATCCTCCAGAAAATTCAACAGCACCAGAATCACCTACAAGTGCACCTGCCGCCGCCCCCACCCAACCCGTGGTTGTGGAACAGCCAAAGACAACACGCTTAGGTGGTTGGTTGGACAAGATTATATTCTCCGCCATTCCAGATGCTGAGCCCGCTGTTGCTCAAATTCAAGCTGGAGCTGTCGACTTGTATTCAGCTACTATCGATAAAGCTGACGTATACGAAAAAGTCTTGGCTGATCCAAGCCTTTCGAGTGCAAAAGTATTTGGCAGTAGTAACCAGATCTTATTTAATACTGTCCAATGCACCGATACCAATTTACTCAATCCCTTCACCGATATGAAAATTCGGGAAGCGATGAACTGGGCTGTTGATAGAAATTATGTGGTCCAGGAAATTTTTGGCGGACTAGCCAAAGCAAAATACTCCCCCTTCACTACAGCATTTCCAGATTATGCCCGCTATGCTGATATTTTTGGCGCTATTGAAACCAAATATGCATATGATCTGGAAAAAGCGAAAGCTGTTGTTAATGCCCAGATGCCAACCCTCGGTGCAACGATGGGAGCTGATGGCAAATGGCAGTACAAAGGTAAACCTGTGGTTGTAATAGGTTTGATCAGAACCGAAGACAAACGCAAGGAAATTGGTAACTATTTTGCCAACCAAATGGAATTGTTGGGATTCACCGTTGACCGGCAGGAAAAGATCCGTGTCGAAGCTGCCCCTATCTGGCAGGGTGATCCACTACCCTGTACATTCAACTATTATACAGCCGGCTGGATCAGCCCGCAGATCTACCGGGATGAAGGGCTTAATTTTGTTCAGTATAACACTGGTAAACTGACCCAGATCACAGTGATGAATGCTTACCAACCTTCAGAAGAGCTTTTGAAAATGTCGGATGATCTATATACCAACAACTATAAAAGCATGGATGAAAGGCGGGATTTATTTGCCAAGGCAACACCAATGTCCATGGAAGAATCATGGTGGGGTGTTTGGATAAATGACTCCATATCCTTTGAAGCATTTTCAAACAAGGTTGAGGGAGCTTCTGATCTGGCTGCTGGTTTTGGATCACAACTTTTCCCATTCACCGTCCGTAAGATAGGAAACGAGGGTGGTGAAGTAAAAATAGCCAATTCAGCTCTTCTTGTAGATGCCTGGAATCCTGTTGCTGGCTCAAATTGGGTCGACGATAATATAGTTCGTGGTATGACAGTTGATTATGGGATCATTTACAACCCATACACCGGTTTGTTAATGCCCAAATTGGTCCAAAAATCAGAAGTCCTTGCTGAGGAAGGCTTGCCCATTGCTGCCCCCCAGAGTGATTGGACGACCCTTAGTTATGCCAAAGAAATTACCGTGCCTGATGAAACATGGGTGGATTGGGATGCAACTAATCAGAAATTCATCACAGCTGCCGAGAAGGCTGCTTCTGACCCAACATGGAGTCAAACTGCCAAAATTAAAAATACGGTAGTTTATGTTCCAGAACTTTGGGAAACAACCTGGCATGATGGCAGTGCATTCACCCCGGCTGATTTTGTCTTCAACATGATCATGCATTTCGATCCCGGAAAAGCTGAAAGCAAGATATACGATGAAGACATGGGTTCCAGTCTCGCAACTTTCTTGAATCACTTCAAGGGAGTAAGGATCGTCTCTACAGACCCACTAACGATTGAAACATATGATGATCAATACCAATTGGACGCAGAAAACAATACAAAAGATTGGTTCCCGAATTACTACACGCTTACGCAATATGCAGGTGGAATGATGGCCTGGCATAACCTTGCACCCGCAATTCAAGGGGAAGCTGATGGGAAGATGGCATTCACCAAGAATAAATCAACATTAAAGGAAGTTGATTACACCAGCCAGGTATCCGGTCCAACCCTCGAAGTACAGATGGCATATGTCGACCAATATATTGCTGATAAGTACATCCCGTTTGCACCAACGTTGGGAGCATATGTGACTGCTGACGAGGCTGTTGCCCGTTATAACAACCTGAAGGCATTCTATGTAGCCCATAAACACATGGTTATTGGAACTGGACCATATATCATTGATCAGGTTTTCCCGGTTGAAGGATCGATCACAGTCGTCCGCAATGAGAACTATCTATTCCCGTCAGATCAATTCGCAGGTTTCAGCTCACCCGAAATGATGACCCTTGCAGTGGAAGGTCCAGCTGCAGTCATTGCTGGCGAAGAGTCTGTCTTCGATGTTTCTCTCAAATTCGGAGATCAGCCCTATCCGGTAAAGAGTGTTGATTCAATCTCTTACACGTTGTTCAACAGCAACGGAGAATCTATTTACACAGGTAAGGTTGATTTTGTTGCAGATGGTCAGTACAGTATCACGCTCAGTCCCGAAGTTACAACACAATTAACTGAAGGAACTTCAAAACTCTCTGTAGCTGCTGCTTCCAAAACAGTCAGTCTACCCGCTTTTGAAACAGTTGAGTTTGTTGTAACCAAGTAATCAGATGGATTAGCCTATCCTAACATCTTAGGCATGATGGATAGGGGCACGCCTACTGCTCCTATCCATTACTTTTTGAAAGGACGGAGACTATGATCGAGGAGATCACTTATGATGCTGCTCCAACTATTTCCGAACCAAAAACACAATCAGTTGCATTAAAAACTCTCATCAGAATTACAAAATATACAGCAGTTCGTTTATTAACCATGATCACAACTGTGGTTGTGAGTCTATATATAACAATATTAATTGCCAATATGGGTGGATACGTCGATACGATTAGAATTGCCCAGATTCGTGAAGATGTTAATTCGAAAATGGCTGGAAATCCTGCTTTACGAAGTTTGACGATCGAGCAGCGTGCTTCAATGTCTCAGGATCAAATTCAATCTCGAATTCACGCACTGGGTTTAGATCGACCATTCGCCATTCGCAGCTTCAACTTTTTAAAAAATGCAATAACCCTTAACCTTGGCCGGGCTTTCAATATGGTCAGCAATTCTGGCGCCAATTCGGTGCGGACGATCATACTAGAGCGGTTACCTCCTACCCTGGTGCTCTTTGGGGCTTCAGATATCATCCTGTTTCTATTAGCTTTAACAGTTGCATTAGGTTTATCAAGAAAATATGGATCCATACTGGACAAGATCTCTGTTGCGCTAACCCCCTTATCATCTGCACCAGGCTGGTTCTATGGAATATTTATCATCCTGATCTTTGCTTCTGTCTTGAGAGTATTACCTTTTGGGGGCATGGTGGATTCTCCTCCACCTGCATCAAAAATACTTTACATTCTAAGTTTGCTTAGGCATATGATATTGCCGGTGATGGCATACACGCTCAGTTCAATATTTTTAAGTATTTTTTCCTGGCGAACATTCTTCCTGATCTATTCAAGTGAAGATTACGTTGAAATGGCAAAGGCAAAAGGCTTGTCGTCTCGAGCCATCCAAAGTAATTACATCCTTCGCCCAACGTTACCAACGATCATTACCAGCTTCGCCCTGCTGGTTATCGGATCCTGGATCGGAGCACCGATCTTTGAAACGATCTTCAATTGGCCTGGTTTAGGCCGCGCCTTATTCCAGGCGGTGGGTTTATTTGACACCCCGGTCATTATTGGTGAGACTGTCATTTTTTCGTACCTGCTGGCCATAACGGTCTTTATCCTGGATTTGGTCTATGCCCTTGTGGATCCGCGCGTGAAAGTTGGAGGTTAGAACAATGTTGAAATCGTTAAAAGATATCATTCGTTATCCAACGGTTATCATAGGGATTTTAATAATTTTAGGGTTGGCTGTATTATCTGTTTATGCGGTAACTTCAATACCTTATTCCAAAGCTATTTCATTGTGGCGGGCAAGTGAAGAAGATTGGTATAAGAATCCAAAAAATGCTGGACCAGTATGGATTAACTGGTTTCGTAAAGACAAGTTACCAGAGACGATTGTTATTGATAGCGGGGACCCATCAGCGATCAAGACAGTCAAAGACACATCCAAGGGGAAAGTAATTACTATCTTGCTGCCAATTCATTATACCTATGATGATTTTGCTGATGATATGTCTCTATATTTTAAGTCAACATTTATAGAAAAAGCACCTTTTGTCGGGTTGACATGGATTGCACCGGATGGAAAAGAGACCCGGCTTGGCAGTTTCTCGATCGATACAAAATTTACATACCGGATCGATCAAGACCCTAAAGTTACCCGAAAACTGAATAATCTGGTTGCGACAAAAGGTTTATTCCTGCCCCCCAGTGGAAATGAATCATCACGTCCGGTGCAGGGTGACTATAAATTAAAGATAGAAGCGATCACCTTCGATAAATCATCTGATGTTTCCACCGAATTGGTGGTGTATGGTAAACTGGCTGGATGGGCAGGGACGGATCATCTACGCAGGGATTTAGGAGTCGCCCTCCTTTGGGGAACCCCGATCGCATTGTTGTTCGGTTTGCTGGCAGCTGTCGGTACCTCGCTTTCACAATTGATCATCGCAGGGATCAGCGCATGGTTTGGAGGCTGGGTAGATACTTTACTTCAGCGTGTCACTGAAGTTAACCTGGTCCTGCCATTTTTACCGATACTCATCATGATCGGGACATTTTATTCTCGCAGTATTTTTGTGATCCTGAGTGCTGTGATCATCTTCAGTATTTTTGGCCAGGGAATAAAAACTTTCAGGGCGGTATTTTTGCAGGTAAAAGAGTCTCCGTATATAGAAGCGGCCAAGACTTATGGCGCAAGTGATATGCGGGTGATTATGCAGTACATGGTTCCACGCCTTATTCCCATGCTGATCCCTCAATTCATAGTCCTGGTTCCATCTTTTGTGTTTTTGGAAGCATCCCTTGCGATCCTCGGTCTTGGGGATCCGACTCTTCCTACCTGGGGGAAAATCATTCAGGATTCATTATCACAAGGTGCGCTATACCAGGGTTGGTACTACTGGGTACTGGAACCATCATTTTTCTTAATGATCACCGGGCTGGCCTTCTCATTCGTCGGGTATGCACTGGACCGGGTATTTAACCCGCGTTTGCGAGGACAATAATCATGACAAAAACGTCCCTACTAAATTTGGAAAACTTGGAGCTCCACTTCTGTACTCAGAAAGGTGTAGTTCAAGCTGTCGATAAAGTAAATTTTAATTTGGATCATGACGAGGCTGTAGTAGTGGTAGGAGAGTCAGGCTGCGGAAAAAGCTCCCTCGCCAAGGCGATCTTACGATTACTGCCCAAAAATGTTCAATCCTATTCAGGTAAAGTTTGGCTGGATGGGATGGATATCATGGCTTTATCAGATGAAGATTTCCGGAAGACCATCCGCTGGCGGCAGATGTCCATGGTACCGCAGGGAGCTATGAATTCATTAAATCCCGTGATGACGATTGGCGATCAGGTAACCGAACCATATATCCTGCACAATGGTGGATCCAAAACTGAGGCACTGAATCAGGCCAGGAAAATGTTCGATTACGTCGGAGTGCCTGTTGGCTTCTTAAATCGATATGCATTTGAATTAAGTGGCGGAATGCGGCAGCGTGCTGCATTAGCTATGGCATTGATCACCATGCCAAACCTTATCATTCTGGATGAACCAACTTCAGCATTGGATGTATTGACACAGGCGAATATCTTTAACATCCTTAAAAAATTGAAACAGGAATTAAAAATCAGTTATATCCTGATCACCCATGATATTGCTACTTCCAGTGAACTTGCAGATACAGTAGCTGTAATGTATGCCGGTCAGATAGTGGAAGTTAACAACGCCATTAGTTTTTTTATTGAACCTTTGCATCCTTATTCGGTAAAGCTAATGGACAGTGTACCCCGGCTGAGAGGAAAAAAGGAACCGGATTTTATTGTCGGACAGCCACCAAGTTTAATTAATCCTCCGTCCGGGTGCCGATTTAAAGACCGCTGCCCCAAGCAATTCGACAAATGCCATCTTGAGCCACCAATAATAAAACAAAATGGTCACATGGTGAAGTGCTGGCTATACCAATAGAATCAGGAGAAATCAATCAATGAACCTACTGGAACAAGACCTTGGCATTACTGATATAACTGAAAATATTGATAATTCGAATACTGAAATCCTTCTATCCATACAGGATCTGAAGGTTTGGTTTGAATTAAGACGATTTGGTTTTGGTATTTCCGGCCACGTCCATGCCGTGGATGGCGTAAGCTTTAACCTATATAACAGTGAAGCAATTGGAATTGTTGGTGAGAGTGGTTGTGGAAAATCCAGTTTAATGAAAACCATACTGGGTATCAATCGCCCCACCAGTGGACAGGTGACTTTTGATGGGATGAATATTAGCAAGATGAATCGGGAAGAAATGCATAAATTCCGCTCAAAAGTGGGGTACATTCAGCAGGATCCGTATGGAGCAATGGCTCCATTTATGAATGTGAATAAGATCCTTTCTGAACCCATGATCATTAATGGAATTAAGGACCCGAAAGAACGTATGGATCGTATCCGAAAAGCTATGGAGGAAGTTAAAGTCTATCCGGTTGAAGATTTTTTACAGAAATACCCGCACCAATTAAGCGGTGGTCAACAGCAAAGAATTATTATTGCCCGTTCCATGCTATTGGAACCAAAACTCATTGTTGCAGATGAACCGGTTTCCATGCTGGATGCTTCGGTCCGGGTGGAGATATTAAAACTCCTGCGCAGCATTCAAGAGAAAAGGCATTTGGCTGTGATCTATATTACTCACGATCTTTCAACAGTCCGGTATTTTTCCAGACGGATTTTTGTTATGTATGCAGGTCAGATCGTAGAAAAAGCCAGGGTTGACGATCTTCTTGAGAATGCCTCCCACCCCTATACATGGGCCCTTCTTGCGGCCACCTCTGATCCTAATGGCGAAAATGCCAAAGTATTAAAAGAAATACCATTAGGAGAGCCACCCAACCTGATCAAACCTCCTAAAGGATGTCGTTTCCATCCTCGCTGCCCTAAGATCATCAAGGGGCTTTGTGATGTACAAATTCCTCCGGAATTTGAACCGCGTTCCGAACATAAAGTAGCTTGCTGGTTATATAGATCTTAATAGGTGTTCAATATGCTGGGTGTGGTCCTGTTCATGCCAGAGAGTCCGCCTGAGAATTTTCCGGGCAGACCACATTTCACCCCTATTCTCAGTGATCTGAGTGTCACCAATCAGTTTCCATAACTGGGTTTTTGTGTTCTGGCGTACCTGAACCAGCTTTTCTTGAGGTTTTTCTGACAATTCAGTTCTTTTGATTGAAAGGTCAAGCATACTGAAGTACCAGTTTTCGGCACCGGCAATATGATCGATTATTCCTGCAATTGTTCCCCGCACTTCATTGGGAATGGGGAGATTAAGTTCTTCTTCATTTAAATTTTGGATGACCTTGATCAATTCACTTCGTGACCAATCCAACAAACGCTGCCCTATCATGACCTCCCAATATCCGATCGGGTGTTTATCATCCTCAAAGAAAGCGTTGACAATATAATCGGGATCTTCAGGATTTATAAAAGACTGAAAAGACTCAATGATATCGATCTTGATCACTTCCCTGGGAATGACGATGTCACTTTCGTAACTGGATACCCACGAAAAATATCGTGAAATATTAAATGGTACCTGGCTAATGGCTTTTGCAGATGTATGAGCTGAACTATAGCAGCCCGGTAGATCAAGTACCCAGGCTATCCAATGATCTGGTTCCATGTCTTCAACACCAATGCGATAATTCATGACACCTCCGGAATCATACTAGTGGTCGATCCCCATTCATGAAGATTATTTGAAATCGGTCACCGGTGAGAGTTCAACTTCGGGATAGATCTGCATCGGCGTGGGTGGCATGGAATTATAGACCCAGTTCACTTGAGCTACCCCGCACTTTAACCCTGCTAGCCTTTGCACGCCCAGGAATTTCCCCCGCACAAGCACATCCTCCATGGTCAAAGCCATACCAAATACCGCGATATTCGCACCCATTGGAATTTCAGCGATCTCATCCCCGAATGCACCCAGTGAGAATGCAAGGTGTTCCGCATCCAATGCCTGAGCCTGGATAAGTGGAATGATGACCGGGTAGCCATCGGCACCGATGTAGCTGAGGTATTTCAGGTTATCCAGCTTGGTGAAGAATGCCTGCGTCCACGGGTTCAACACCACTTTATTTGAACATTTGCCTGCCAGGGTCCGCCCGATCATCGTCTTGACCGCGGCGAAGATGATCTGGTTCATCGGAAGCGGATTTTTGCCGCTATGTGCCACGAGATCCATATAATGGACGGTATGCACCCCGAAATAGGAGTTATACCGAAACAGAGGCGTGTTGTTATAAAAATCATAATCCTTTCCATCTTTTGCCGGGTGGGTATATTTTGCCTTGCCACGCCAGAAATCCTTGTTCAGACTCATGATGAAGAAGCCTGTCTTCGGGTTGGATTTGATGTGTTTCTTGCTGACTCCTTCCATGAACTGCCCCCACACCACTTTTTCGGGTGAACTGGCCATCAGTGTGGTGATCAAAGTGAGGTGAGGTAATCCCTGCGGGTTGACCGTCGCCAGTACCCCTACTTTCATGGCAGGCATCAGGTCAACAATATCCTGGCTGGAAAACTGTTTATTGGGATATCTATCCTTGGTCATAAGCACCTTCCTATTCATGATTGGATACCCCGGACGAGCCGGTCACAAAGACCCGGTCAGGGTAAGTAAAGTTGGCCTGCGCCCACTCCAATGCCTCATCCAGTTGGACGTGCGTCATCAGCGGTTCATTTGCAAATTGCCATTCCATTCCCAGACGGGAATATTTATCCCGCCCCAGGTTGTTGAAAGCACATAATTCCCAGCGCTCGAGAGCATTCCCCGCATGTCGCGAGAGCAAACTTCCTATACCCGCAATATTCTCGCGCGTAAAAGTTGCCCCCGGGATCAAAGGTGTCCTGACCCATAACTGGAGGGATGAGAAAGCCTCTCCGACCTGATCGCATACCCATCTCAGGTTGTCCAAAATGCGTTCGTTGCCTGCGCCTGTCCAGGTTTTGTGTTGAGTTGAATCAGCGAGTTTCAAATCAAACAACAGGACATCCACCCAAGGTAATAACGCAGCCAGTGTTTCCTGCGAACATAATCCACAGGTATCCAGGGCGGTCTGAATGCCCTGTAGTTTTAATTGCATTAATAATTCCAATGTAAATGCGGGTTGGAGGGTGGGCTCGCCTCCGGATAGTGTCACTCCACCGCCGGATTTCTCAAAATATGCCCGATCCTTTAATAGTTCATCCACCAGGTCATCCGGAGTGACCAGCTTCCCGAGCATTTCCATGGCATTCGAAGGGCATGCATCCACACAGGTGCCACAGGCAGAGCAACTTTCAAGATCACGGTGAATTCCCTCTGGTTTCGCAGACAATCCGTGCTGCGGGCATACTTCTATACAGGTGTGACAGCCGATGCAGTGCACCCCCACCCACTGTGCTTGATGCTGGATTAATACACTTTCAGGGTTATGACACCAGCTGCAATTAAGTGGGCAGCCTTTATAGAATACGGTGGTGCGAATCCCCGGACCATCTTCAGTGGATAACCGCTGTAGATGGAGAATGGTTCCGGTGAGAAGAACGGTGCTGGATTGGTTCATGACTTCTTACTGCATGATGTGGCTCTCGCGGGCGATGATCTCATCCTGCAGTTCTTTACCGATCGTTGTAAAGTAGGCGTTATAACCGGTGATACGTACCAGCAGGTGCCTGTAATTCTCAGGATGTTTCTGGGCATCCCGCAGCATATCCACATCCAGCATATTGACCTGCAGAGCACTACCGCCATTTTCGATGTAACCCCTCAGGAACGCTTTGAACTTCTCGCGGTGTTCTGCATCCCTTAGAATGGATGGATTGAATGTGATCGTATGGGAGCAGCCATTTGGCAGCATATTCAGGTAATCTTCCCAATCACCTTTACCATCCGGTGCTTTGCCGCCCATGACTTTTCCGACTGAATTCACATTCGCCGTCGGGCCGTTCAGGTCTGCACCGTTGGATGGGCAGATGGCATTCGATAGGAACTTTCCTCTTGCCCGGCCGTCCGGGCTGGCAGGCAGGATGTTGGCATAAGCGATCCAATAATTCCAGCTTAACATACCGGGGCGGAACTGCCTTCCGGTGGATTTTGTCTTGTGTTTCCAGGTCTCTTCAGTCCAGAGTTCCATGACCTGTTTACCCATTTCATCGGCTGCATCGTCATCCCGGCCATATTTGGGGGCTTTATTCACCGCCATGGCCTGGAGCTTTTCATGACCTACCCAGTTGTCTTTCAATGCCTGGACTAATTCAATCATTGTGCAGTGTTTCTTGTCATAAACCAGGTATTTCATAGCCAACAGCGAATCAACTGTAGTGGCGTATGTCACCGCTTCGATGGTCACAAACCCAAGCTCAGCACCGCCTTCGTTAATATCCTTTCCGGATTCAGCGCAGCCTTTAACCAGGCAGGAGAGGTAGGGTGTTTGGAAGTAACACGCCCGCAGAGATTCAGACAGTTCATAAACGTCCACACTGCGTTGGATGATGCTGCGCGTCTGGCGGCAATATGCCTGCCAGAATTGATCCCAGGTGGCAAAACTCTCCGGCTTTCCGGTGTCTGCACCGATCAAACCGGTCGCTTCCGCTTTTCCGGTCAGTGGATCGATGAATGGATTCAGATCATATCCGCCTGTCAATGTAAACTCCACAGCTTTGAGCAGGTTGAGGTTGTTATCCACCGTCCCCGAGCGGTCATTTCCGGGCATGGTATTTTCCAGGCAGCCGACCTGGGCATAATCGAACACATTGTTCGCGTTGATCAGCTTTTCGACACCCGCTTTACGCGCTTCCAGCATCATGCCGGCCATCGAACGTTCGTCAAAATTCAGCAGGAAAGGTGCTCCCTGGCTGGAGGCGATCATTTCCACCACTTTATCCAGCACCTTATCAGGAGTGTTACGGTGCAAACGCACATTCGGTTTAGGCTCGAGTATGGGTGTCATCTCGTCGATCACTTCCAGCAGAGCAAAAGTGAGGTCGTTGCTCATATCTTTGCCGTCTGCACCCATGCCTGAAAGCGTGAACAACTGTCCATAGCCGGCGGTAATGCCCTGGTTTCCACCGGTGTGGATCATAGCGTCGTAGGCAGTGTTGCAATGCACCCAGAAGCACTTCAAAATCTCCTTGCCATACTCACGATCCATGCCTTCATCCAGTGACTTCTGCCACAGGGGGTATAGATACTGGTCGAGCCGCCCGAAGGATACTCCCGGACCGGGGTAATTCTCATCTGACATGACCAGCATGTGGGTCAACCACAGGGATTGGACTGCCTCCCAAAAGGTCGTAGGTGCTTCCCATGGAACACGTGTGAGGTTTTCAGCCATCTGCATCAGTTCGGTTTTTCGCTTCAGGGACTCCGCAACTTCTGTCTGTGAAAGCAGCACTTTCTTGTATTCTAAAGCCAGATCTCGAGCCATGCTGGATGATGTCAGCATGGCTCGGAGCTGGGCGCCCGGCTTTCCCTTTGAAGCGGCCGGAGAAATTTTCTCGTATGTTTTTGTCAGGTCTTCATGGATACCGCGCCAACCCTTCTGGATCACAACATCATATCCGGGGATGAGGTGTCCACTGGTGGCACCGGTGTTGCCAAAGCCGTGATTGTGGTACCAGAGCATGGCCGCCCGGGCACCGTTTTTTCCATAAATGTGCTTGTCATAGTCGGCTGCCTCCGGCTTTGTCAGACAGGCGGAAGTCATCACATTGAAGCGTGCCCCGGCGATCAGATCACCAGGCAGCACCTCTTTGGGAAGATAGTTCACCATCACTTCGCGCACAAACCAGGCCCGCCGTTCCGGCAGGCTCCATGACCAGAAGTCCGGGTCCAGATTTACCTTTTTGGCGCTTTGATTGAACGATGAGCGAAAGGTGGGAATGTAAAAGTAGGTCTCAGGCACGATGTAAAAGGTCATTTCATTGAACTGGAAATCCCATGGAGTACCGGTCGTCCAGGCCGTGAATTCATTATTCCATTTGCGCTTGACGCCTTCAAAGTAGTAATCCCGTAGCCAGCGCACCCGTTCGGATAGATTCTGAGGCTGCTTGAGAGAATAATGTTTGGTCAGATCATTTTGAATTGTCATTTATCAATCCTTTCAAATGCTTTTCGCCATGTATCAGCATCTCCCGCATCACATGGGAAGCCTCGGACGAGTCTTTTCTGGATATGGCATCCACTAAACGGTGCTGGAATTGGGATATTTCCCTAAACACTTTTTCATCTTTGCATAATCGGAAGAATTCACCTGTGAAATGGGTGTATACGTTTTTAAATGAATTGATGATCAGCGGATAGATCAGGTTGCCCGAAGCGATGGCGATAATCAGGTGGAAGTCGAAATCCAGCGCGGTGAGCGTTTGGATTTCACCCCCGGCAAATTCCATTTTGATCCCGGTCAATTCACGCAGCTCAGCCACCTGTTCTTTGGTAGCATGTTTTGCTGCCAGGGCGGCTCCTTCCACTTCCAGCAGAAGGCGCATGGCCAACAGGCTGTCAATGAATTTCGGGTCAAGCTGACCGTTGTTGTAGGTGAGCAGTGAAGAGAGGATGGCAGTCGAACCGGTTTTGCGGTAATCGTTGACAACCACTCCCCGGCGCGGCAAAATCGAGACCAGACCCCTGGCGGCCAGTTCCACCAACGCCTCATGCAAAACAGGCCGGCTGATGTTTAATCGCATTGCCAGGTCGCGTTCTGAGGGTAGACGTTCGCCGGTCTTAAGCTCACCAGATAGGATCAACTCTTCCAGGCGCAGTACACAGGCATCCTTCAGGTTACTGACACGCAATGGTTCAAGGGAAGGTATCATGGTTCTCCTTGGGGTCGGCAGATCTGGTAAAACCACCTGCCATTTATTAGTATAACGGGAGATGAAGTGGATTACAAGCAGGGAATTTCATTCCTGAACCAATCGGAGGGGGCTCAGACCTACTAATCTCTCCTCACTGCTCTTTTTTCAATCTGTTATACAATACATTCATAATCAGTCACAATGGGGAGAAGCCATGCCCGCACCTGAGATCCAATCCACCGATCTGGAGATTTATCAGCTTGTATCCGAGTTGTATGGATTAATGGAGGAGTAACGGTTGTGGATTTAGGTTTTTAAATAAATATTTACAGGATTTATGGAAGGATAAATATGATACACAAACGAACAATGCTCGCCATTATTTGCCTTCTTACTGGAGTATTAACATCCTGTTCATCCAACTCTTCCAAAATAGATAATGATGCTTTCCTAGCCAGGTATAACCAGGCTTTCGATAAGTATAACCAGATCACCGCGGATAAAATGTCCTACGACCAGATAACAGAGATCATGGGGGAACCAGGGGAGCAGCATGTCATGGCGAATGGGTCCAAACTTCCATTTTATATTTGGACAATAGACGAATTTAACATCTCTGCCGGATTATTTGGTACGACTGGCGAGGAAAAGAAATTCTCCTGGGATTTTGACCCGAATAAGATTCACATGCTAAGTAATGCTGTCACCACGCAAGAAAATATTAACACCATAGAAATCGGCATGACTTACGAACTGGCTGCCAGTATCCTGGGGACGCCAGGCCTGGCAAGAGTCAGGGTAGAAACCTACCATCTTAAACAGATGGGGAGTCCTTCTGGCGCTTTATATGCCTGGTGGATAGACGAATCCTCTCCGTACATCTCAATTCAGTTTATAAATGGTAAAGTAACCTCAATTAATTGAGTAAAGTGAATTTTTGTCACGCAATCAAATGGTTTAGTAAAATAAGTCCATTTATTCCATTTTCCCCTAAAATTGTGCCTAACACGAGAGATCCAATCCACCGATCGGGAGATCGATAGGTTTATTCTACCTAAATTAATAAAATAATTAATCAATAGCCAATTATAATTAACCCATGGGACAGTTTATAAACACTGAAATACTGATCATTGCTCTCCTTCTCATCGCCTCCCTGGTCGCGATCGTTGTCCGCCGCCTGCATATCCCATACACCGTAGCTCTGGTTTTGGTAGGTTTGTTGTTGACCACCCAATCCAATGTTAAATTCGAATTGACGCCTGATCTGATATTAGCCCTTTTTGTTCCCCCGTTAATTTTTGAAGCTGCCTTTCATATCAACTTTAACGAATTGCGGCGAAACTCAATCCCAGTCCTGATCCTCGCGGTTCCCGGCGTAATCATCACCACCTTGATCATTGGCAGCCTCCTTTCGATAAGCACATCCATCAGCCTGCCGGCTGCCATGGTTTTTGGTGCTTTGATCGCCGCAACGGATCCCGTGGCAGTGGTCGCCATGTTTCGCTTGTTGGGAGTGCCCAAACGGTTATCGGTACTGGTCGAGGGCGAAAGCCTGTTCAATGATGGCACTGCTTATGTATTGTTCAACCTGACCCTGGCAGCCGCACTAACAGGTAATTTTAACCTGGTGACTGGTGTGGCTGACTTCCTGCGGGTATCCATAGGCGGTATTGTGATCGGACTGGCATTAGGCTGGTCAATCTCCCGGTTGATCGCCCGAATAGATGATTATCTGATTGAGATCACCCTTACAACCGTCCTCGCCTATGGTTCATACCTGCTCGCTGATCAGCTCCATTTCAGCGGTGTCCTGGCTGTTGTCGCAGCCGGATTGGTCACCGGCAGTCTGGGTCCCCAGGGTATGAGCCCGACCACCCGCATAGTATTGAATAATTTTTGGGAATATGTCACTTTCCTGGTAAACTCCCTGGTCTTCCTGTTGATCGGGTTGGAGGTTGATATTCAAGCCTTAATGGCTGCCTGGCAACCGATCCTTTGGGCTATTGCGTCAGTTCTTCTGGCTCGCGTGGTGGTGGTTTATGGGCTAAGCTGGATATCCAAACGATTTTCAGGGTCCATTTCTTTTCGTTGGCAACACATCCTGGCCTGGGGCGGATTGCGTGGGGCGCTGAGCCTGGCTCTTGTGCTCAGCATCCCGGCTGCCTTTGGCCCCGACCGTGAAATGCTGCGGACGATGGCTTTTGGTGTCGCCCTGTTCACGCTGCTCATCCAGGCTACGACCATGAGCTCGCTCGTGCACAGATTGGGGATCATCACCATCGATCCTGTGCAGATCGATTACGAACAGCGGCATGCCAGGCTGAATGCATTGCATTCCGCAGAGACACATGTGGAACGCCGTTATCGGGAGGGATTGATCTCCACCCCGGCATGGGAACGAATTAAACCCAAATTGCAGGAACAAACCGCTATCCTGGCTGCTTCCCTGCGTGAACTGTTGCGTGTGGAGCCAAAATTGGAAACTGAAGAGTTGAAAACCGCGCGGAGGGAGATCTTGCGTGCCCAACGTTCGGCCTACATGGGAATGCGCAGGGATGGAGTGATATCCGAAGAAGTGTTCGAAAAACTTTCAGCCGAAATTGATGCCACAATGGATGAAAGCGAAGGGCCGTTTTGGTTTCTTCCACCAGAATCACTTCCGCAAAGATTAAAAGAAAGCATCACCGATGCAGCCTTGGTCGAAGAGATCATGATTGATTCAAACGCTTCTTGTGTCGGACTTGAAGTTAAAGATATCCTTTGGCCGGATCATTTCGTCATCGTAAGCCTTCGCCGTGGTACCCAGATTTTGATCCCAAAGGGTGATACCACTTTGAAGTCTGGGGATATCTTGACCGTTGTCGGAGAACCAGGCTCAATTTTGGAAGCACGCAAATTGACAAACTTCACTAAATCTAATATTTAGTCTTGCCTGAATTTAACCCCATGGACCTGAACTATTCAAAAACCCCTGCAGAATGGTGGGAATGGCTGCAAAACAATTACGACAGGTCAACCGGGGTTTGGCTGATATTCCACAAAAAAGATACCGGACTGCCTTCGATCGATTACGAAGACGCAGTGAATGAAGCCTTATGTTACGGGTGGATCGACAGCATCATCAAAAAGATCGATGAGGAGCAGTACGCCCGGAAATTTACGCCTAGAAACTATAACAGCAAGTGGTCTGCCTCAAATAAAGTGCGAATTGAGAAGTTGATCCACTCCGGGCGGATGACCGAAATTGGCCTAGTAAAAATTGAAGCAGCCAAAAAGAATGGCTAGTGGGAAAAGATCTATCAGCCAAGACCTCAAATTGAAATGCCGCCTGAATTTGAAGATGCCCTGGGGAAGAATGAGCAGGCTAAAGAATTTTATGATCAATTGAAGCCCACATTTCAAAAGCAGTTCATCCTGTGGATCATCACCGCCAAACGTCAGGAAACGAAAGATAAACGGATCAAAGAATCCATTGAATTATTGGAAAATGGTCAACAATTAGGCTTGAGGTAAATACTTTCCATTTGCTTTACACACATATTTACGAATTACCCATTATGTTTTCTTTTCCTGTCCTGGAGTAAGCACGTCAGCAATCTTATCCGCTCCATCGATGAAGGCCTCATGAATTCCACGCAGAACTTCCTTCCACCAGGCCAGGGCTGCAGCGGCTTTGTCTTCCCGGAAGCGTACCAACCAATCCAATAAAATGGGATCTTTGAGTCCATACCGCTCCCACTGTTCAAGGGTAGAGAAGATCAGGTCAGCTACCCGGCTGCTTTCCCAGTAGACACTTTTCGGCGACTCATCTGTATGGATCGATTTGGCGAGTTCAAACTGGTGATGCTTGTAATTTACATCCAAACCATAATGGGCACACAAAATTTCATCAGTGATCGACTCGGCCCACTTGCGGTGAAAGCGGCATATACCACTGTTATCACTGAAAAGTTCATACGTCATCCGTTCCACGTTTTTACGCCCTAATTCATAAGGGGGCATGAACTTTCCCTCGTAATAGACATAATACTTGCCCATCATAGGCATCGGGCTCAACATTCCTGCCACCCAGTACTGGTTCGGGACCATGTGTCCATCTTCGCCATGCGGGAGGTAAACTGCGCTGTCAATACTCCTGATCCCATAGCGTTTATCCAAAGCCTTGGCTGCAGAGCGGATGCCATTTCGAAAAATCTCACACTTCGGATTGAATAATATTGACTCCAAAACGGCATGCGCATAATCTGCATTTTTGGAGCTGTCCATAACCAGGTCAAAGTCATTCGCATTGGATGTGAAATCAAATTTCATCTCATTTTTGGGCAGGAAGCCGAAATCTTCATGTGGAATGAGACCCTGAGCGACAAGCTCCATGATCCAGGCCAATGTGCCGCCTGTCTGAATTGCGTCGCAGCCCATAGCGTCTGCATAGTCGTTTATCTTTTCGGCTGCGCGCTGGTCGAAAACTCCGATCTGCGGTCCAAGTGCCTGGTATGGTTCATAATCTTTCTTGTAAATATCCTTCATTTTTTTACAAACGACCGGGCAGGGTTCACCGCAGTGTTGAAAATGCTTCGGCTTAATGGTTTCTTCGTTGAACTGTTCTAAGTAGTGGTCCAGGATGAAATTTTTATGCTGGTCAAGCCGCTCTTTATCTGAGTGGTAGATACTGTTGTAATTGAAGCTGAGAATGCGTTCATTCAAATCACGCATGTTGATGCCAAATGTGCCGCCAGTTTCAAATTGAGGCACATACCGGTACTTTTCCGTGAGCGCAATATCGGTTTGGATCGTCTTCTGGCCGAAGTGTTCCATAAAGTAGTTGTCAATTTCCGCTGAATCCCGTAGATCTGGGTCTTCCCATTCGCCGCCAAAAATGATAGCTGCGATATTATGATTCTGCAGCAGGCGTGAGCCTAAACCGCCTCGGCCCGCCCAATCAACCACTGAAGATAGTGATCCCTTTTTGACCGGGGTGGATCCGATCGCTCCTTCCTGTGTGTATCTGGCTGCAGGCCCAACGGCACAGATTCGCATTTTCCCCTGTGGATATTCTGATGAATATCGATCGAAGAGGGCTTGTTGTAATGCAAAGTAACCGATCAAAGATCTTCCTTCAGGATCAGCATAACCAGTCCAAAGGGCTTCCACATTGATTGGCTCCATGCGGATTTGGATTTCACCAAATTTATGATTGAGTAAAAGAACACTTGTTTCTTGAGCCTTTCCCCTTAAAGCAACGTAATTTACGCCGACTCCATGAAAAGTATAAGCAGCTCCACCCATACTGGATGTGTAGAATCCTTCCCATTGCGGCGACCAGGCACAAAACACAAGCCTTCGAGATCCTGGGATGCTGCTGCCAGCCAGCAATCCTTCTCCAAAAGTAAAGCTATCGGGGTAAAGGCGGTAACGATGCCAACCATAATCCACTGGTCCCAGGATATTTTTTTCCTCTATGGGGCGTAAATACCAATTGCAGTTATGAAGATGAATAGTCAGCTCGCGCTGTATGATGGGATACGTCATAGATGATCACTCCGGAACGAGAATAACTCATATATTCTAACCGAAGTGATCATGATAAGGCATGGAATTTTATATTATCAATTGCAAAAATCAAGGATAAGGTTTACTTTTTCGCCACCATCTCGATCTCGACCAATGCTCCCAAAGGCAGTTCAAATACAGCCACAGTAGTCCGAGCCGGATAAGGTGCTGTAAAGCGGGTTTGGTAAACTTCGTTCATTCCACTAAAGTTGCTCATGGAAGTTAAGTAAACATTGCATTTGATGACCTGATCCATGGTTAAGCCAGCAGCATTGAGAACTGCTTCCAGATTGTTGAAAGCCTGGGTGGTTTGTGCCTTGATATCACCCTCCACCAATTTTTTAATTGGCGGATCTATAGGGGTCTGCCCGGAGAGATACAAAAGATCCCCCGCCCAGATCGCCTGGGAATAAGGTCCAATGGCTGCTGGTGCTTTATCACTGACAACATTTTTTCTGGTCATGTTTTATCCTTTGAATTTGATAAATGTATCGTTTCTCAATTCCCGCATGGCTACATCAAGCTCAGCCTGAGTATTCATCACGATCGGCCCATACCAGGCGACCGGCTCGTGCAGTGGTTTCCCGGAAATCAGCAGGAACATCAAGGGTTCATCCACAGCAGAAATAACCACCTCATCCCCCGCTTCAAATAGCACCAGGTCGCCATTCCTGGCCAGTGCGGTGCCTTCCGGATGGAATTTTCCATATCCTTCATAGACATAACAGAATACCGTATGATCTGCAATTGTCGGGTGACTGAAGATCGTCTGGGCGGGTAAATGCACATCCATATAGGCCGGGTCGATGACAATATCTTTCACCGGACCTTTTATTCCATTCACTTCCCCGGCAATGACACGTGCAACTCCGCCGCTCGGCAGCTGCACTTCCGGAATTTCCGAACTTTTTACTTCCCGGTAGCGCGGATCCATCATCTTGTCTTTTGCAGGCAGGTTGGCCCACAATTGGAATCCGCCCATTTTGCCCACTTTATCACCCTTGGGCATTTCCTGATGAATGATCCCGCTGCCGGCAGTCATCCACTGCACTTCGCCCGGTTTGATGATGCCTTTGTTTCCCATGCTGTCACCATGTTCCACGAGTCCATCCAGCATATAGGTGATCGTTTCTATCCCGCGATGCGGGTGCCAGGGAAATCCGGCCAGGTAATCCGCCGGATTAGGTGAGCGGAAATCATCCAGCAGTAAAAATGGATCAAAATCACTGGTCTTACCAAAACCAAACACCCGGTTCAAATTCACACCTGCACCTTCAACAGTCGGGGTGCTTTGCATTATCTTTTTTACCTGTCTGGTAGTCATGGTCATCCTCTTGTATATTTCCATTTGAAATACTTTCTATATTGTAGCACCCAAAAAATCCTTACCTTTTATATTTGTAGAATTGTCTGATCCTTTTTTTATTCCGTTTAGTAAGGCTGTTTATTTTAGTTTAAATATTCGGCCACTATTCGGATCCAACGTGACTGTGCTGCTCCCGTTTTCAATGGAAAAACTGATCTCCGAATCCAGCATGTCCTTCAATTGCTGTCCGGAAAAAGCTTTGAGGTCAAGATGAATTACTGCAGGTTTTTCATCCGAATTGACACACACCAGAACGATTTCATCAACCGTATATCTGGCAAACGCAAACTGGTTGTGCTCAACAAGCACCTGGCGATATTTTCCGCTTTGCAGCGCCTGAGATCGTTTGCGCAGCTCAATTAATGACTTTATCCAAGGCACCAAATTTTCGTTGCCCGGGTTATTTTTCATATCTACCAGATCGAGTTCCGGCCGCAAGGCTGCATCTCCACCCTTTACTTTTGCCCCGGTGATGCCCCATTCGCTGCCATAGTAAATGGAAGGAATTCCCGGCATGGTGAACAGGATGGTATACAAGGGCAGCAGATGAGATGTATCTTTCAGGGAACTGCCGACCCGGTCTACATCGTGGTTGTCTGCAAATGAATACAGTAATAAGTCTTCATAGATTCCACCATCGCTAAATTGACGGTTCAAGGAGAAGGCGGCCTCAAAATAATTGCCATCATTATGGCTGGAATATAATCCTTTATAAGCTTCATAATTGGTGACAGAATCCAGTCCTGTCGGGTTGACCCAATTTCGGTAATCCCCATGGATCACCTCACCCATCATCCAGAAATCCGGCCGGATCCCCCGGCAAAATGCGGACAATTCCCGCATGAACTGCATGTTAAGGCAATCTGCGGTATCCAACCTTAACCCATCGATGCCAAAATCCCTGATCCACATCTCAACCGCGTTGAACAGGTGATCTTTTACTTCAGGATTATCCAGGTTAAGCTTGACCAGGTTGAAGTGGCCATTCCAGCTTTCATAAGAAAATGGGTCCTTGTACGGGCTGGACTGGCCAAAGCGCAGGTTGCTGAACCAGTCCTTATACTTCGACGACTCGCCATGTTCGATCACATCTTTGAATGCCCAAAAATCACGCCCTACATGGTTGAAGACCCCATCCAGGATCAAATGCATTCCCCTTTTATGCATATCCCGACTCAAATTTGCTAGATCCGCGTTTGTACCCAGACGCCTGTCTACGCTGAAATAATCTGCTGTGTCGTATCCATGGGAGGTGGATTCAAAGAGTGGTCCAAGGTAAATGGCATTCAGACCCAAGTCTTGAATATGATCCAGCCAATCACCCACTTTATCCAACCGGGAAACAGGCTGCGAAAGGAAATCATTAATTGTCGGGGACCCACAGAATCCAAGCGGGTAGATGTGATAAAAGAGAGCTTGTTCAAACCATTTATTCATTATTTGTCCTTTTGCTTATACATACCGGTAGGTATATTTTGGATAAAAAAAATAATTACGATAATATTCCATGCATAAATTGATGGACTGATTGGTATACCAACCTGTCATCCAGTTGAATAAACCCATTCAAATTCAATCCGATGTAGGTATTGATCATCCCCATGAAAGTGGCCGCATAGTTCATCTGCCTGCCCCTCATATTTCCATGTTCCTTCACCGCCTGTAAAAATAAAAACTCGATCATTTCAAATAAGTGTTGGTTATAGACAGATACGGCTTTCTGTCCTTCACTGTCTTTTGGGGCAAACCATAATGACAACATTAAGCGATAAAAAAACGGGTATCGTGAAGAAAATTCAAAGAAAGTCCTGGTCGTCTTTTCCAATGTAAGTACCAGGTCCCCTCCATAATGGGCTGATTCTTCAATTTCTTTATTCAATGACCCGAAATGCTCAGATAAAACCTCTTCGAGCAGACCATGTTTACTGCCAAAATAATGGTACAGGGTGGGTTTGGTGATCCCGGAGGCATCCACAATTTCCTGAACGCCGACAGCATCATATCCGCGGACTGCAAAAAGTTGCAGTGCACAACCCAAAATTACCTTCCGATTATCAATCACCATACTATTATACCGATTGGTATAGCAACTGTCAACCTTGAGAATTCCACCACCCATAAAAGTTCTCAAATAGCATCGTATAACCTCATATGATGGTTTGTAATATGTATTTATAGTGGGTAAACTTTATCATAATAATAAAGGTGACGTACGGAGGTAATTTATGTTCACGCTTCTCGGATTCAAGTTGATCATCCCTGCGGGGTTTGAATTTCTTGCAAATTCATGGGTGGTCGTCGTATTAAATGCTTTTGCATGGCTGGCAGCAGCGCTGATATTAAATCTTATTGTGCTAAGGTTCATCCGCTTTGTTACCCGTCAATTGCCGGGTGAATTGGAAGATATCGTTTTCGCCATACTACGTGGACCACTGGTCCTGCTACTGGTCCTTTACGGAATTGTGCAAACATTGAATCTGATCAACCTCTCAGAGGAGACCAGACATTACCAGAATCTGCTAACAATTACGATTGTTGTCATCACTATCACCCACATTCTAGGGCGGGTCATCAAAGACATACTGGTTTATTATGGGAATAAATGGGCCTTAAAGACTGAAAGCAAACTGGATGACGTCCTTATCCCGGTTTTGAATTTATTTGGTCCGGTGGTGCTCGTTCTTGGGGCAGGTTTGATCATCCTTCCGCTGTGGGGATTCAATGTTACATCTGTGCTTGTTGGCGCAGGGGTGATCGGGTTGGTATTGGGTCTGGCCTTACAAAGCACCCTTGCCAACATTTTCAGCGGATTAAGCCTGCTGGTGGAAGCTCCTTTTAAGAATGGAGACCTGATCATGCTTTCTGATGGGCGTATTTGTGAGGTTCAGGGAGTGGGGCTCCGCTCCACCAGATTATATTCTGTGAGTGAGCATGCAACAGTCTATGTTCCCAATACTACTTTTTCGACCACCACACTTACCAACATCACCAAACCGACCGCGGATCAAAAATTTACTTTTGATATTAAAGTTCCTGCCAATAAACCGATCGAGCCATTGGTCGAAGAAGTTAAAAAGGTAGCCGTTGCTCACCCGGCCACCTTGGTCAGCAATATACAGGAGAAAGTCGACCTATTAAAGTTAATGGCTGGGAAAATCCGTGAGGACGAAAACAAAATAAAACCGGCAGATCCAAAAAAACTGAATTCAGCCACACAACTTGACCAGGTAATTTCGCGCCTTGAACTGGAAGGTGCTTTAAATAGTGCTCTCTACAATCTCCTTGAAGCATTACGAAGCCTCGTGAGGGGGATTAAGGCACGTGAAGCAAAGGGGTTAACTGAAACTGAACGTCAGGAAATTTTCTGCAATTATATTTCACCAGTCGACCCGGCTATTGAACAAGTCTCCAACTTAACAAAATCATGGTCCATTAGCATTGATCCATGGTTGGATCCAAGCGACCACTGGAACCTTGTCCGGCTATGGGAATTCCGCAATAATCAATTACTGGAACAGTGGGAAAAACTAAAAAAAACCATCTATCATCCTGACGATCATACAGAAATGCGCCTGGATGACATGACCAGGTATTTCCTCGATTGGATACAGCATGAATATAAGATCCTGCCGGAATATTGGAAAAACCCCACCGTGTATATGAAAGGAACTGCCGGTAGTGATGTTCAGCTCCAGGTGAGCTACTATGTGGATAATATTCGCCTGGAACATGATGAACGGGCGAATCGGGTACAGTCTGAAATTGCTTTCCAAATTCAAAAACTGGTACAGGAATATAATTAGGATTGTTTCAAAAAATTAATATAATTCAAATATGCTTAGAAAACCTGTTTGGTTCCTGGTAATTCTTATATTTGGAGTGATCGCCTGTCAGCAAAGCATTCCAGCCGCCATTCCGACTTTGCATAGCTCAGTGTTTGACACCGGCCAGACTGCATTTGGCTTCTTTCCCACACCAACGGAGATCAGCCTTCAGGCAGTTTTTGATATATATAAAAAGATTGGGCAGCACGGGAATGTTGTATTAATGCAACGGGAAGTACCCTGGAAAGAATTTGTAAAATCTGCAGATGGAGACTCAAAATCCATCGATGATATTCATAACCAGTACATCCTTGCCCACCAGAACAACCTGGATGTGATCTTCATTGTGGATCCGCTCAATGGGCTGAACCGGCGCGAATTCTACAACCTGCCTTTCGGTTGGAAAGCCAGTTTCGCTAATCCGCAAGTCCGGTCAGCGATCACAAATTTCACTTTGCGAGTGGTCCGGGAATTCCAACCAGAGTATCTTGGTCTCGGGTCCGAGATCAATACCTATGCCGATACCTTCCCGGATGATTTCCCGAACTACATCAACCTGTATGAAGAGATCTACACCATGGTCAAAGCAGAATCTCCTGATACAAAGATATTTGTAACCTTCCAATGGGAAGAGATGAATAACCTCATTCCAGGTTTAAATCCCAACCGAAAACCGTATGAGATCAATTGGGAACAAATGGAAGCGTTTGAACCTCACCTGGACGTGTGGACCATTTCCTCATATCCGTTTATTGCTTTTGCAACCGGGGCAGATATCCCGGATGACTACTACTCTCCGCTTTTAGACCGCACTACCAAACAACTGGCTGTTGCTGAAGGAGGCTTTCCCAGTGTTGGCAAAGGTACATCTCCCGGGTCTCCGCAGGACCAGGTGGATTATTTGAATGCGATACACGATCAAATTGGCAGCCGCCTCGATTTCTGGATCTACCTGATCTTAAACGACTTCAACATGAATTCCTATGCAAAGGAAATGCGGAAAAGCGGCCATTCCAATGATGCAGACACATTGAGCTGGTTCTCCAAAGTAGGTTTGATGGAAATGGATGGCACACCCAAAACAGGGTTGGCTGTGTGGGATGGTTATCGTAAATAGCTATTACCGAATGAAATCATTTTTTCAAATGTCATTTATCGGAACATCTACATCTGGGACAATAATCGAAGGAGTTGAAGAACTGTGTTAAGTCAATTATTATGAATTTCACTATTAAATTATATTCATAATCAATTTAGCTAATCAGTATAAATAAAATAAGGATACTTATGTTCCCAATCGGCGATGATAATAGTTCCAGAAAAACCTTCCCCTTCGTATCTTATGCTTTGATCGCACTCAATTTATTGGTCTTCTTTCTTGAGTTAACTGGTGGGGATGCATTTATCTATTCCTGGTCATTTATCCCCGGAAGATTCCTATTAAATCCAACCGGGGAATTTATTACCATATTTTCCGCCATGTTCATGCATGCCGGGTGGATCCACCTCCTTGGCAACATGTTGTATCTTTGGATATTTGGCGACAATGTGGAAGACCGGGTAGGGCATTTTAAATTCCTGCTCTTCTATTTGGTCTGTGGAATTGCGGCAACCTTTGCTCAATTTATTCTTTCTGCTTCATCCAATATTCCAAATCTTGGTGCTTCCGGAGCAATTGCCGGGGTGTTAGGTGCCTACCTGCTCCTATTTCCAAGAGGTAGAGTAATGATGCTCTTTTTCCGGATCATCACACCGGTACCTGCCTGGGTTGCCCTTGGGTTTTGGATCGTCTTGCAGTTGATCAGCGGCGCAGGATCACTTGCCACTGCAGGTCAAACAGGCGGCGTAGCGTACATGGCTCATATCGGCGGGTTTATCACTGGAATGATCTTAATCCTACCATTCCGCACAAGGATACATTATTGACCTTGATTTTGAGTTTCAATGGAAATCCAAAACATATCAGATTTTCCACCAGTAGATACAAATAAGAAACACAAATTGATTCGCTTTTGATAAGCTAAATCATCCATCGTTCGACTTCAGCAACAAATTTAAATTTATTGTTAACTTATAGTTGTTTATTCATTTGGGTGACTTATATCTTGTGTAGATATTTTCCTTTGTCACAGTGCTCACCTGTCCAGCTCAATATCATCCATGGACAATTCATCTTCGACAGGCTCAACATGGGTGATCACAACTGCCTCTCCCAGGGCTGTATGGATGTCTTGTTCAATATTCTCAGCCACATGGTGAGCATCGTGGACAGTCCATGCGCCTGGAACAAGCACATGAATGGATACAAAACGCCGGGAAGCGGCTTGTCTGGTTCGTAAGGCATGGAACTCGACGCCTTTCTGGCGATATTTTTGCAGTACAGCTTCCAAAGCTTGCTTTTCTGTTTCCGGAAGGGAAACATCCATTAATCCTGATACTGATCGCCGGATAAGCTTTACGCCAGTCCAGATAATATTCGCAGCTACCAGTAAACCCATGATCGCATCGAGCGGCATCCATTTTGTGAGTGCAACCACCCCTACACCAACAAGGACTCCCACGGATGTCCAGACGTCAGTCATTAAGTGCTGTGCATCAGCTTCGAGGGTAATTGAATTATATTGTTTCCCTGCCTTCATTAATACTCGGGATGCCCCAAAATTGATCAGGGAAGCGACAACAGATACTATTAATCCTATCCCCAATTGTTCTAGTGGCTTCGGGTGGATCAACCTTTCGATGGCTGCGTATCCAATACTGGCCGCAGCAACGATGATGAGAATCCCTTCAACAACGCTTGAAAAGTACTCGGCCTTACTATGCCCATAACTATGATTATCATCAGGTGGAATGGCTGCTATAGTGAGCATTCCCAACGCCATTAAAGCACCTGCCAGGTTTACAACTGATTCAACCGCATCTGATAAGAGACCCACTGACCCGGTTAATAGATAAGCCACTGTTTTTAATGCAATCGTAAGCAGAGCAGCCCCGATAGATAACCAGGCAAAGCGTGTCAACTTGGACCGATTGAAAGGGATGTTTGGTGTTTGTTCTGGTTTAGGTTTCACTTGATCGCTCCGGGCAAGAATAACTAAAATTATAAACTATAAACCTCACTATGTTTTTGCGATAGCAGTATATCAAGAGTAATTGATTCTATTTAATAGCTAAATATTCTTTGTGATAACCTAATATACCAAAACCGGATTAATATCTCCTCTGACAAGAACAAGCAGTGTCAAACATCCTCTTACTCATATCTCAATGCACTGACGATCTCCATCTGGGCAGCCTGCTTGGATGGAAGCGATGCTGCGATCAACCCGAAAACCAAACCAGTGAGGGTAGCCGCGATCAGCCCCTGGTAAGGGAATGAATAGGTGACGGGATAACCACCCACTTTCAAACCCAGCACCATCACGTAGCCCATATATAACCCGGCCAGCAGTCCAAAGAAAGTACCAACCGCTGCCAGGATCAATGACTCCGATGTCACCATCCGTCTGACCTGTTTTCTGGTTGCGCCAATCGCCCGCAGCATTCCAATTTCACGGGTACGTTCAAGAACTCCTATCGTCAGTGTATTTAATAATGCCAACAGTGATGGCGCGGTCAAGATTCCAAGCAGGACATAGAAGAATGCAAAAACGGCATTGAAGAGCTGTTTATTCTCTTCAAAATAACCCTTCCCCGAAACCATTTTAAATTGGGAATAATTGCTTAACACCTTGTTTAGTTTGGGTTCTACTATTCCCGGGTCTGCTCCAGGTTTCAGGTTGATCTGGTAGAAAATATCTTCATCTTTATGAAAATCGCGCCACATATTCGTTTGCGATATATAAGCAGTCATAACTTTTGCATTCAGATAATCTCCTGCTACTCCGGCAACCAGGTAGGTCTTCAAACCCCTGGAAGTCGATAACTGGATGGTATCCCCTGCCTTATGCTTGGTCTGAGCGGCCAGTACACCATTAAGGATGACTGCCTGGCTGTTTTCCATGGCGTCGTATGCAGTCTTTGGGTCCCCATCTGTGAAGGTAAGGCTGGCAACTTTTGTATAAGCAACAGGGTCGATGCCCAACATGGAAAATTGTTGGCCGTCTCCCACTGCAGCTGCGTAACGCAGGGTGCTGACGACATCCACTCCGGGAATGGCTCTCAGTTTATCTGCCAGTTCTCCCTTTGCACCAACATTACTACCCCAAACAGCAACGGCAGGCGGCATGACCAGATAATCGCTTCCCAGGCTGCGCTGTAAAATACCCAGGAACCCTCCGGTGATGCTCCATATCATTCCGCCCATTCCCACAATGACAGCCATGCCGATCATGGTTGCACTGGCTGTAATGGCAGCCCGGGACGGATTTCTTGATAGGTTACTCTGGGCGATCAATCCAGTCCCTTCACGGGCATAGATCGCTAAAACGAATTTGCTGAGAAACCCTGCCATTGGACGGATCAGGAAAGGTGCAACCAGGATCAATCCGACCATGAATAACAATGCCCCCAGAGCGATCAGTTCGATTCCACCCGAAACCAGCGCCAGCAATGAAGCCACGATCATGGCCAGACCCAACCAGCTGCCGAATTTGGATACCGTTTTTATGGAATCAGAAAAAGATGGACGCAGAGCTTCAAGGGGTGTCACCCTGCTGGCGGTAAAAGCCGGGATTAATCCTGCGATGATGGTGATCCCTACCCCAGCTAAGATGGTACCAATCACCAATTGCACTGAGATCACCGGCGATCCGACTGTAAGATGAAGCATACTTTGAAAAGTGGATGTCATCAACGCCAGGATACCTGCACCCAGTAAATATCCTAATACCAGGCCGATGCCGGTTCCAACCACACCCTGGATCAAGCCTTCAGCCAGGATCATTCCAATAATTGTTTGACGATTTGCTCCGATTGCACGCAGCATACCAATATCGTGCCGGCGCTCGGCAACTATCGTTCGGAATGTGTTAAATATAATGAAAGCACCCATAAACAAGGAGAGGAAGCCAAACAAATTAATGGCAATTTGACCGGTCTTCAAACTGGCTAACATTTCTGTCCCGGATGATAATGCACCAAGCGTGAAATTATCACCAAGCGTTGATTCGATATTATGGGTAATATTATCGCGCTGTACCTGGTCGATCGAATCCAAATTCAATTCTATGGTATTCACTCTGGCCGGCAAATTGAGCAAGTTCTGGGCTTCAAGCAGTGTCACCAGTATTTCTTCATTTCCCGGGATCGAGCGTGCAGGCAGTAAACCAACGACCTTCAGGTTAACACTTCCTTCCGTGGTGGGAAGGCTTATCTTGTCCCCAAGCTTCAGCCCCAACTCGTCCGCCAGGCTTTGGGTGATCACTGCCGATTGAGTGTCACCACCTGATAGGAACCGGCCTGACTTGATGGGATATCTTCTCAGCTTCTCGGCAGATTGAGGGATGATCCCAGTGAGTGATAAAACGGTGATCGTGCTATTGGGGTAATAGCCAACGGGGATGTTCACAGCCCGACTTAATGAACCGGAAATTTCGCGGACTCCCGGGATGGCATTTACCTTATTTACAACATTTCGGGAAAATGATTCACCTGTCTTTTGTGTGATTGTCACATCCACCTGGCCGGAGATCGCCTGGATGTTTGACTGAAACGATTTCACCATCGTTGGCAGCATGATATTGGTGCCAAAAATAAGTAATGTCCCAATGACGATCGCCATCGTTGTAAGAACTGACCGCAGTTTCCTACCCAGCAGATACTTGGAAGCTAAATGTAATTGAAATTTCCACATGGTCAAATCCTTGATCTACTACAAACCATTAAAGACCATTAGTTAGCGCAGATTATATAAATTTGCGCACGATATCATTCACCCAATCAGCACCTGGAAGAGTATCAGCTGGGCGTTTCTGATCAAACAGGATGGCACCGTCTTTGAGGAAAATTATGCGGTCTGTAAAGGAAGCAATATGAGCATCATGGGTAACCATTATCACTGCCCGACCCCATTCATTCGCAACGGTTCGCAATAATCCGGCAATTTCATCAGCAGAATGTGAATCGAGGTTACCAGTCGGTTCATCAGCTAAAATTAATTTTGGCTCGGCGATCAAAGCCCGGGCGACAGCCACCCTCTGTTGTTGTCCACCGGACAACTGATCGGGCCGGCTGTTTGTCCGTCCTATCAGGCCTACTTTTTCGATCCACCCACCTGACCGCTCTTTGGCTTCCTTCTCATTAACACCATCCAGCGTTATGGGCAAAGCCGCGTTTTCAACAGCATCCAGGACCGGAATTAAATTATAGAACTGGAAAACATAACCGATCTTTTGCCGACGAAGTTTGGATAGTTCGTTATCATTCAAAGTATCAAGAGGTTGACCTTCAATAAGGGTATGTCCTTCAGTGGAACGGTCCAATCCGCCTAATAAATTCAGCAGAGTCGATTTTCCACAACCTGAAGGACCCATCACAGCAACAAATTCTCCTTCATTCACCCTCAAATTGACATGATCCAGGGCAGTGATTGCAGTTTCACCTGATCCATATACTTTAGTTAATTGTTGAGCTTCGATTATTGCCATATAGGTTCATTCTTTCCATTGATAAGTGCTATAACACAAAAGCGTTAATTTGTTATCCAACTATATATTGTAATCCCAATTGGTGTGCCATAATTGTTGTTCATATAGATTTATTACCCACAGTGAAATGATAAAATGTGTCATTCAATCAAGAAAAGGAAGGCATCATGCAAACAAATACACCAAAAATCATTATCGCCATTTTCTTTATAGCCCATGCTTTCATTCATATCAGTTTAACCTGGGTGCCAATTCCAAAACCAGGTGCCATGCGGACACCTTTCTTCCCATCCTGGATGAGGTCGGATACAGACCCAAAGTGGCCGATCAGTAAACTGGGTCTGCCAGCCAACCTGGTGCGGATCGCAGGAAGCATACTATTGCTGGCAGTTACGGTTGCTTTTTGTCTGGCAGCGCTCGGATTATTCGGTGTGACTGGTTTGAACAACCTCTGGATTTCACTGGCTGTTGGTGCTTCCATCGTGTCAATAGTACTGACCTCCCTCTTCTGGCACCCCTGGCTGCCAGCAGGCGTTCTTTTGGATGTGGCGATCCTGGCAGCTATTTACTTCCGCTTTCCTGCCAGCCTATTTAATGGCAATTGACTCCGGGAATCAACTTCTTTCGACAATAAAATGAATCTTCCCTTTATTGCCGATCTTATAATCTCTTTGAAATACGCTCAAGGATCTGTAAACCAGTTTCCAATTGGATGATTTCTTCGTCCGACAGGTCATTGAGAAAACGGGTCAATTCTCTTTGGATATTTTTTGTCAGCTCTTCCATGACCCACCTGCCTCGCAAGGTCAGGTTGACCCTGATCTTCCTGCGATCTTCATCATCCAGCTGCCGGGTGATCAACCCCTGGTCGACCAAGAGATTAGTCGCAAAGGTCATCTGTGATTTGGAGATGGCCAGTTTTTGTCCCACGTCATTCATTGACTGATCACCTTCATCTGCCAATACCTGCAATACCAATAGATGATACATCCCCATACTTAAATGTATATCTTTCAATGCAATAGTCAGGATTTGCTTATCGATCTTCCGGGAAAGGACTTCCGGAGATATTAATAAAGAGCGTGTGAGACGATCCAATTGCTCAGCTTTCATGATCCATTACCAAAATTAATTTAGTTATACTATTGTACTATATTATTATTGTACTATAACCAAAAAGAGTATTTTTTATCCTCAATGCTGGATTCGCAGAGATAACTTGGTATATAATGGTCATAATATTGGTTATCCTATCCGACCATCACACAATTAGCTTTCCATTGAACCTCGGTCTATAATAAACATGCACATCATCTATCTATTGGAGAGGGTATATGAATAATCCTGAAGCCACACTACAAGCATTATCGATCCTGCGCAATGGGGGAACCTTTCAGTGGTATGTGCTGCCGCTATTTGCTTTGGTTCTGTACATCTATTTCAACGAGATTTCGAAAAAGAATTGGAAAGGTGTGGCTGCGGGTCTAGCTCTCTATATGGTGCACTGGTTATACGAAATAGGGAATGCTCTGATCCAGCATTTCTCGGGTCACGCGTTATGGACTGTACCTACCGGGACAGCTTTCTTGTTACTCGTCGGGGTCGGAATCGAACTCAGCATGATGTTTTCCATTGCCGGGTTGGTCATGAGCAAGCTTCTCCCTGCCGACCCGAAGGCAAAACTGTTAGGAATCAATAATCGCCTTGTATTTGCTATCGGAAACGCAGCGTTTGCTGGTTTCCTGGAGATATTTCTGGCGAAAACTCCTGCTTTTGTTTGGGTCTATCCATGGTGGGGTGCTTTGCAGGTAACCATCCTGGTATATATTCCCTTTTTCCTGGCCGCCTTCTATTGCTTTGATTGGAAACCAACGATACAACGCCGGTTTATCGGAGGTTTATTTCTGGTCAATGCTGTTGCCTTGATCGTCTTTGCCGGAATTCTTAAATGGATCTAGATTTTTTAAATAATAGGAATTAATGTGACATTTATTTGACACGGGATTTTGAATTTATAATACAATTATTAGAACATCATAAGCTGTGACCTATCAAACCGCGAAGGATCGGGACCATCTCAGGGTCAATGGTTATGTTGGAAATAGAAAGAATTCGCTATTTGAGGAGTTGGAATGACACAATTCAAGTATCCCTTCGCGTTCACTGAGGACCGTTCAAATCCTGTTAGAGGCCACGTCGAACTGGAGCAGCCGCTTCCCTACCAATCACCATCGGGGGGGAGCGGTTTTTATCGTACAGGACGGATTGTTTTGGATGACGGAAACGGTCTGGAACTGGTTCTCTACCATAATCCATATACTGCTCATTTTATTTACATCAGAGATGCAAAACTGGATTCAAACCTGATGGAACTAACTGGATTATCTCCAGCAGAGACTTCCGGTATGAAAAAGCTGCGATTGCCTGGTCAATTATGCATGGGATCTGAACGGACCGCACTTATTGGAAAAGCTGTAGATGATTTGATCGGTTCCCCGCCCCTCAGAGATGTTATCACCTCCCGGAAACAACAGAATATGGCTATCTTTCCAATCGCCCGGGAAGGGTTAAAATACCAGGTGGCGGAGGCTATCTTTAGTAATTATGGCTATTTCTGTGATGAGATCCTGCTGGATGCCCACCATGTATTCGATAGCTCAGTCCCGGTATATAACCGAAAAGTTGAGCTGGGGATATTTAAAGATAAAGACCTGGATAAACTTCAAAAAGAAAAGATCACCGTAGCATTTATTGCCGATAGTATTGCCAGCGGATTGGTGATGAAAGAGGTCATTACCCGCATCAATGAACGCTTCACATTTATCGAGCACATTGAAGTGGTTTCACCTCTAACGACAATTCGTGGGCTTTGCCGGCTGGCCAGAGCAGATGGCGGCAAGAAATCAAAGATCAGGGTCCATATTTTTGAAACTCTGCTCAATGCGCTCCCACCCGATTATTATTATTCAGCACATTACAATATACCGGAACTGCATATTCGACCCGAATTGGATGTGGAATATCGGAATTGGTGGGGAAATGATTCGGAAGGCAATGTGGTGGCAGAGACTGCCTGTGCCGGTTATGGCTGGAGCGAAGCCTTTTACTCACCCCGGAAACAAATCCAGATGATGAACGGTGAATTGCAGAGCCGGCACAACCTGACCATTGCTGATATCATCCGTAGCCATATGTCTTGACCTAGACAAACGATAAAAGAATTCATTACGATTACTCAGTAATAATATCCATCATTTGATAAATTGGCCTCTTTATCTGGGCCAATTTCTTTAACTATATTTATTTTATAATTTTTCAGATAATTTTTATAGCACAAGTTATTTTTTAATGATACATTGACATTAATTAATTATTTTTTTATGCAAATATGGGTGAATATTATCAAAAAACTCTGGAGCAAGTTTAATCCCGGAAACGAACCCGACTTTGATTTAATGCGCAAAGATATCTGGACCAGGGATATTTTGCGGATCATGTTATATGTTGTCGGTATCTCGGCAGCCCTGATCCTGGTCGGTGTAATGGCAGGTGTTTTTGATTTTATTGGCACACTCCCGATCTATATCATTCTGTCCCTCATTATTGCCGCCAGAATTGGCACACATTTTGGCGGATGGCAATGGACAAGGTTCATTCCAATCCTGATGTGCTTTGGTATGGGTTTCTACTTCTCTACAAATTCGGGTCTAGGAGCGACCGGTTTATTTTATGCTTTGTCAATTTTACTCGCTGGAACTTTGGTCGGTAACAGATCAAGGTGGTTATTTTTTATACTCTCCATCATCTCCTATTCATATTTTGTGATTGATCAGAGGTATGGACTGGGAGATAACCTCTCACCGATCATTACGACATCTTTCTTATTATTGGGAATCTCAGTTTTACAGGGCTATTACAATAACAAACTGCAGATCATCATGACCGACCTCCTAAAAGGGAATATGATACTCAAAGATGAAATTTCCCTCCGGAAACAGGCAGAAATGGCAAGCGAAAAACAGCAATCCCTTTATACCCGTCTGGCAAATAACACCTCTGACCTTGTTTGCGAAATGTCTTCGGATGGGACGATTCAATACATATCGCCTTCTTATTTGACCACCCTGGGTTATGGTCCGGAATCCCTTATTGGTACATCTGCTTATAATATGGTTCACCCGGAAGATCGTGGGAAAGCCTTTGAGGCTGAACAAAAAACTATAATGAGTGGTCAACCCAACCAAGCCCGATTGAGAATAATGCACTTTGATGGACATTATTTGCATATGGAAGTAGCAGGATCTCCTTTGATCCAGGAAAACGGTGAAATACTTGGCTTTATCCTTTCCAGCCGGGACATCACTCAACAAGTATTAGTGGAAGAAGCAATTAAGGAGTCCGAGACTAAGTTCAGAACTATCATTGAATCAATTCCACTTGGTATCCATATGTATGAAACAAATGAGAATGGGGAATTGATATTTACCGGATATAACCCGGCTGCTGATAAAATTTTAGGTATTGATCACTCAAATCTGATTGGAACGAATATCCACGAGGCCTTTCCTTCACTTTCGAACACTGAAATTCCAAGTATTTATACATCTTTAGCAGCGAAAGGTGGGCAATGGGAACAGGAACAAGTATCCTACAAGGATAAAAGTATCAATAGTGCGTTTAAGGTCCAGGCATTTCAATCCTCCCCGAATAAATTAACCGTTCTATTTTCAGATATTTCTAAACGTATTCAAGCAGAAGAATATCTCCGTTTATCTGAGGAAAAATTTTCAAAAGCGTTTGTTACCTCGCCCGATTCAATAAATATCAATCGACTTTCAGATGGCATGTATATCGATATCAATGAAGGTTTTTCTAAATTGACCGGATATTCCCGTGAGGATGTGATCGGGAAGACGTCTGTGGAATTGAATATCTGGGCTAACCCTGACCAACGGGCACTACTAGTGAAAGGGTTAAGGGAGATGGGGGTGGTTAACAACCTGGAGGCACAATTCCGTTTTAAGGATGGATCGATATCGACCGGATTAATGTCTGCTCGTGTCATTGAAGTAAATCACGAAATATGCATCCTTTCCATAACCCGCGATATTTCCGATCGGAAGCGGGCTGAAAATGATCTGCTTTCCGCCCATGCTCAATTGGAACAAGCCTATAATGCCACATTGGAAGGCTGGGTACGGGCGCTGGAGATCCGGGAACATGACACAGCCAATCACAGCCGCCGGGTAGTGGAATTGACTGTTTCCATGGCCAAGAGCATGGGATTTTCCGGGGATGAATTATTGCACATCCAGCGTGGGGCACTCTTGCACGACATTGGAAAAATGGGTGTCCCGGATAGCATCTTACTGAAGCCGAGTTCATTAACAGCAGAAGAATGGACCATTATGCGCTACCATCCTGTATATGCACGCACATTATTGGAAGAGATCGAATACCTGGTTCCTGCCATGGAGATTCCTTACTGCCATCACGAACGTTGGGACGGTACAGGTTACCCACGCGGATTATCGGGTGAGGAGATCCCACTTCCCGCGAGGATATTTGCTGTGATCGATGTCTATGACGCCCTGCTTTCCGACCGCCCATACCGGCCTTCCTGGTCTTTAGTTGATGTAAAACAATATTTGCTGGATCAGAAAGATAAGCAATTTGACCCGCAAGTGGTCGATGAATTTTTATCTTTCATTTCCACAAATTAATCATCTGTAGAAGCAATTATCTTCTCAATATATCAGTTAAATAGAACCTGACATGCTCTGAAAACTATCCTCAAAACTACTTTTGACCCAAATAATTATGATATACTCTGATCTATGCTTTCAACTAACTACTCATTATTAGGGATTGTTTCCGCTGGTAATTTCATCGTTCCTTGTCGTATTGTGCCTGCGCACGGAAATTATTGAATCATTATTTTAGTTCAATTTTCTACACCGCCTGGCGCAAAGTCAGGCGGTTTTTATTTCATACTGGAGTGTAATGGCTATGATCGAAATTATTTTATCAAATATAAAACTTGTCCTGGGTGCTCGGGTGATCTTTCAGGACCTAACCTGGGAAATCCAGCGCAACCAGCGCATAGGTCTCATTGGTCCTAATGGAGCCGGGAAATCCTCCCTGTTCAAACTGATAACCGGTGAATATTCACCTGAACCCGGTGGAGTTGTGACATCTGCCCGCGGAATTACGGTGGGATATCTATCGCAGCAACCCGAATTTGATCCGGGGTTGAATGTGCTTAATTGTGCTGCTGATGGAAATCCCCGCCTGTATCAGGTGCGGAAAGAATTGTCACAGGTTGAATCCTCCCTTGGTGACCCTGATGTGTTTGGCTTTGAAAAAGCTCTTTCCCGGGCTCTTGAAAAGCAGCAATCCCTCCTGGAGGAATACCAGCAGTTGGGTGGCGACCAGTATGAGGATAAGGTCAAAGAATACATGCTCAGTCTTGGCTTATCAGAGGCTGATTTCTCCAAGGAGATCGGTGAACTTTCAGGCGGACAGAAGAAGCTGGTCGGATTGGTCAGACTACTGCTTGTAAAACCACAGGTTCTACTTCTTGATGAACCGGATAACCACTTGGACATGGAAGGGAAAGCATTTCTGGAAAAACTAATCCTAAATTATCCGGGAACAGTTGTGATCATCTCACATGACCGTTATTTATTGGATCGTATCGCATCTCATATCGTTGAGCTGGAAGATGGAAGGTTAACCACATTTGAAGGAAATTATTCGGACTACCTGCTGGATAAACAAGCTAGAACGGCACGCCAGGACGAATTGTATTCCGTACAGCAGCGAACGATCGCCAGGATCGAAACTGCCATTAAGCGTTACTCTATTTGGGCAAAAGTGTATGACAGTGAAAAATTTGCTAAACGTGCCAAATCCATCCAGCATCGCCTGGACAAAATGGAAAAGATCGAAAAGCCGGTGATAGATCGAAAACGGATGGATTTGAAATTAAATGGCTGGCGGGGTTCAAATAAAGTCGTTGAATTTAATTCGGTCACAAAGATTTATGAGGAACAGTATGTGCTCGATTCTGTTGACTTGTTGATCCGCCATGGTGAACGGGTCGGAGTGATAGGCAGGAACGGCAGTGGAAAATCAGTACTGCTGCGGCTGGCATTGGCTATTGAAAACCCGGATTCAGGTGAAGTCATCATTGGTCCCAGTATACGGACAGCCTGGTATGCCCAGGAACATGAGTCACTCGATTTGAAACTTACTGTACTGGATACCATCCGGCAGAAGACTGCGATCAGCGAGAAAAATTCTGTATCATTTTTAAATCGCTTCCTTTTCACCTATCGTATGACCTCCCAGCCTGTGTCTGAGCTATCGGGTGGCGAACGCAGCCGCTTACAGTTGGCATTGGTAATGCTTTCGAACGCCAACTTACTCATTTTGGATGAGCCAACCAATAATTTGGATATCGCGTCTGCAGAAGTTCTGGAGAATGCCATCCACGATTTTGAGGGAACGGTCCTGGTGGTATCACACGACCGTTACTTCCTGGATCAGGTTGTGGATCGGATGCTGGTTCTGGAACTAGGAAAGGTAACCGAATATTATGGAGGTTATTCTGAATATCTGCAAAGATCATCCCATAAGTAATGATGCATGCAGTAAACCTTATTTCGATGCCTGGTCAGTGGTCAAAGCGAATCCCGGATAATCGGCACAAACCTGTCGTAACCCCTCTACCGTCGGTTCTATTTGCTTACCTGCCCACCGGGAAAATATCGCAATAGCTTCAGGATTAACCCTTAGAATTTCGGTAAGATATGCCAGAATTTCTTCATCAGTTAAGGCGACAGCCTTAGCAGGGTAGATTTTCTTATTGACCTTAATTCTTACCACTGGACATCTAAGGATGTTTTTATACCAGTCCGTATTTCCCCGCCAACCGGACATTATCCAATAAGAGCCATCCTCTTTATGAAACAGATATTCCACCGGGGTGATAACCGGTTTACCAGATCTTCGCCCGGTTGTTGTTAACAATAATATCCATTCAGGAATCAGCCGGTTCAAACCTACTTTATCCAGAAGGATTGGGCTCTTGAAAAGAAATTTAAAGAATCCTCCTGGTTTATCCAACGGAACCAGGAGTGTCAAGATCAGGTTGTTACCCTTTTTAAAAATCCATTGAATTGTGGTCAATCTGGTTTTTTTGACCATGGAATAAACAATTTTCTAAATAATGGATATTGCGAAAACTTTCACACCTTACCAGGATTTTAAGTAACTGAAAACCATTTTCGCTTTGCCAAAGTTTAAAATCTTGAAATTATTATTCTTCAGTAATCGTAATGCTCTCGATCACATCTCCATCAAAATCGGGGTACTGCTGTGGATCGCGGCGGGTAATACCATCGACCACTTCCATACCGCTGATCACTTGACCAAAGATCGTATAACCACCATTTAGTTGGGGAGTGGGGCCAAAAGTGATAAAGAACTGGCTGCCGTTGGTATCTCTGCCAGCATTCGCCATGGCCATAACGCCAGGTTTATCGAAGGTGAGGTCACTATCTTCATTAATAAATTCGTAACCCGGTCCCCCCATGCCTGTTCCTGTTGGGTCACCACCTTGTGCCATAAATCCATCCAGCACACGGTGAAAAGTGGTACGGTCAAAGTATTTTTCACGGGCAAGAAAGACGAAACTATTCACTGTTCGGGGAGCTTTGTCGGGGTATAGTTGAATGACAAACTCACCACCCTTTGCCATTTTTACGGTTGCAGCATATTTTTTATTCATATCGATCTGGAGCGCAGGTTCGGAAGGATATGTCTTTCTGACCGATACAGGAGCGGTTGTTGGTTCTGCCAGGGGTGCATTTTCGGTTGTCGGATTCTGGTCGACCAAGCTTAATAGTGGCTCCTTAGTGTTCTTATTCTGTTGATTGATAATATTTGTAACAACGATAGCCACAATCGCCAAAACAACAACTACAGCTGCAATGATCTGAATAGTGGTATTGGAAATTTTCCTGTTGGTTTGATTTTTCACGGGTTTCTTTTTCGACATGTTGTTCCCTTTTCTGTTATATTTTCAATGAATTGCATCTGTATCGATGCTAAATACTTATCTTATATGCTGACAAATTCTCTTATTAAAGGTCGAGGTCGTTTTTTATTCTCCGCTTTTCAAGCCAGCGGATAAAAAAGTAATTTATCGCTCCCAATAATACCATGGCTGCCAGGAAAGCCAGGTAGGCGATCCGCCAGTTTTGCGGACCAGTCATCATGGAATATTCTGACATCCCACCGATTCCGGCCAGTAATGTTAAAGGCATAAATATGGTTGTGATAACAGTTAAGCGCCGAACTGAGAAATTCGTAGCATTTGCTGCGGATGTCAAACGATTATTCAATATGGATAAGTACATTTCCATTAAACTTGTCACCAGGTCGCGGGCAGATTCAGTCAGCTCGAAAAATTTGGTGAGGTGATCATAAATATCCCGATAATAAATGATCGCCTTGTCCGGTATATGCGGGCTGTCCTTGCGGGTGATCTTGATCAATATTTCCCTTTCATGGAATATGCTTTTCCTGACAGACAGGAGTTCCCGGCGCAGTTTTACAAGTTCGATCGGTTTGAATTTTGTATGGTCTTCAAGGATCAGGTCTTCCAACCGGTTAAGTTCTTCCTCCAAAAAATCAATGATCACAAATTTATTGTCCACGATACTATCAATGACATTATGGGCAATAAATGACGCTCCATGCCTTGCAGTTCCAATATCCTGTTCCACCAATTTCTCAATTCCATCCAGCATGGATTTTCCATTCGAATCCCTTCCGCATACTGTGACCAGGAAGTTATCGCCTACGATCAGATCAATTTCATGAATTGTCAGGGTGTTCTCAATGTAACGAAAGGAGTCAAACAGGATAAATGTGTTGGTTGGATAATCTTCTATTTTCGGTATCTGGTTTTCGTCCAGGCAGTCTTCGATGACCAGTTCGTGGATATTAAATGGTTTGCTTAAGGCTTCAAGGTCATCCTTGGTGGGTTCACAATAATTCAGCCATAGGACACCACCATTTTTTGATTCGTTAATGGCTGCATCCAGGTTTGGAAGACGAATTAATCCGCCCGATTTATGGATGATATAGTGCATTAATTCCGACATGTGATTGCTATCCTATGAATTTGGTTTAGTAAGGGGTAAATTCGCTCCACAGAAAGAACAGTCTGCTGAATATGGGCTGGTCCACTTGACTTCATGCCCGCGTGAAGGAGCCCCACACCTGGGACAGTTGGTCGGCAATTGTTCAGGATGGTAGGTTGCATTCTCGCCAACTTTACCCATGAAAGGAGGTGGAGAAATGGGTGGAGCAAGTTTTTGAGATGAGGTGGGTAATTCTTCTTCCTCAATGTACGAGGAAGGAACGAATCGTACAATTACAAACTCCAGGATTGCGCTAAATGCGAGCAGGAAGAGGATCCCCGGCCACATCCAACCTTTCCAGATCAAGATTGCCAACCCGATCAACCATATGGCTCCATGTAAATTTCGCCATTGTCCAACCAGCTTTTTCTTTGGTTCATTTCTGCTCATAGTATCCCTGTCACTAATTGAAATGAGGTCCTGCACATAAAGTTTATCACATGCGAAAATACTCATGCCTTGAAAATTACCAGCCTTTTGGGATGAAACGGTATTTCACCTTCTGCATGTAATCATCATATCCAGGTAAATCCCTTAGTAATACTTTTTCTTCATTATTTATCCTGGCAACCAACACCGGTATCATAAATAATGCCGGGATTACTGCCCAATATGAGCCCAAAGCAAGGGGTGAAAACAAATAAATGATCAGGATACTCATGTACATTGGATGCCGGACAATTCCGTACATACCGGTGCTGATCACTTTTTGGTTCTCGGTCACTTCGATCACTCGGGATGCATAACTATTCTGCCGCAACACCAAAAAAAATAAACCATAACCCACCAGAAAGCACAGTAAGGCAATTATCACGACAGCAGGTGGTACATTTGACCATCCGAAACGGTGATCCAATCCCGGCAGGATGAAAGCAAGCAATATGACCGGGTAAGAAAGGGTTACGATCAAACTTTGTTCTTTCTCCCTCTCCCGAAATTTCATTCGTCGTTCAAGGAGTCCTGGATCATTCTTAACGAGGTAGCTAAATATAAATGCCATAGGTATGAGCAGGCTTAATAAATACGCCCAACCCTCCCAGTAATTAAAAGTCCCGGCAGGCAAAAAGATTACGATCAACAAGACAATTATCGCTGGAATGACTTTTGTTAATGTGAGTTTCGGTACTATGTTATTTGATCTATTTGCATTTTCCATTATTCCTCCCGCTAAACTTGAATTAACAATAATTAATATACGCCAAAAATGTTGTCTGTCTATAGTCAATTTTATTGATATACTCCTTGCCATGTGAGGAATAAATATTGCAATGGAATCATGGTAAATTTGTTATCACGAGGATATTATGCGAAATGAAGAAGGTTTAGCGTTTCACCTGCACATTAAAGAAGGGGATGTCGGTCGATATGTGCTGCTTCCTGGTGATCCGGGTCGTTGTGAAAAGATTGCTGCCTATTTTGATGACGCACATTTTGTGTCACAAAACCGGGAATATGTGATCTGGACCGGGTCCCTGTTGGGAGAAAAAGTTTCCGTAGCATCCACCGGGATTGGCTGCCCCTCCACAGCCATCGCTGTTGAGGAATTGGTGGATGTGGGTGCAGATACATTCATCCGGGTTGGTTCCTCCGGGGCTATGCAGCCTCATGCCCGTATGGGCGATGTTGCCATCATCACCGGTGCAATCAGGGACGAAGGGACAACATCGCACTACCTGCCTGTGGAATTTCCGGCAATTGCAGATCTGGATGTTGTTACCGCTTTACGCGACTCTGCAACTCAATTAAATTACCCTTTCCATTTGGGTATTTCCCAGACTAAAGATTCCTTTTACGGTGAGGTGGAACGCAATCGTATGCCCATGGCAGCGCACCTCGAAGAGCGTTGGAACGCCTGGGTTGCGGGTGGTGCCGTCTGCTCTGAAATGGAGGCAGCGGTCATCTTTATTCTGGCTTCGATCTATAAGAAGCGCGCAGGTGGAGCGATGTTGATCATCAACAATGCCGACCTGGCTGAATTATCACCGGATGACAATTCCAAACAAATAGCTGAATTTGATCCCGAGCGTGTCATTCGCGTAGCGGTGGAGGGACTAAAATTATTGATCGCCAGGGATAAAAGCTGGAACTGATCCAATACTCTTTAAAAAAACACTTCCATATCTGAAAGTGTTTTTTCATTAATATGAAAGCCATCATCGATGTTCGGTTGGCAAGCTCAAAGGGTCTTGAGCATTGAGTCCCTTAATCCGGCTGCCCACTCCCGAATGGCCGGATAATTTCGCAGGTCACCCGGTTGTGCTCCAATGATCACCATCACGAAAAGCATTTGCAATAATTTCAATTTGTATAGATCCAGTCTGCCCCCAAAGAAACCCACACTCACAGGTTTCACCTTAGGCGCAGATGCAAGGATTGGTTTCAGGTAATTGGTTGCCAGGGTGTAGCGTTCTTTGTAGTTTAAATGCCCTTCCGTTTTAGGCGATTTCGCCAACGAAGCATCAATATATACCGGAGTTGTCGTATCGGAGTGACTCGCAGGGACCGTCAAGCTCATAGCCGTGCAAAAATATGCCACGGGGATTCGACTCAAAGCTGATTGGTGCTTCTTGATGAATTTTCGGGCTGAACGATGCCAGCCCAGGATCATTGGGGCACCAACGATCACAGCATCGAAATCGTTGATGCTGCGAATCTCCTCGAGCCGACTGATAGTGACCTGATCCCCGTTCTTTCCCAGTTCTTCAGCGATGAAATTGGCAACGTCCTCTGTGGAGCTCGAATTCGTTGTGTATGCAACCAGGACTTTCTTCATTTATATTCCATCAAAACAGAATGTGGAAATGCTTTGGGGGATTAATATTGGCCAAATATTTTTGCGAAAGCCTTATGCCAACCGTGAATAGATTTAACAGGATCAGCATACATCATGATGCACTTTCCCGCGACCGTCGAAAGACCCAATTGTTTCGCCAAGGCAAGCACTTCCGGTGACTGTGATCCCTGCTGCAGCCAGATCTTTTTCAAACCCGCATCTGCCACATCCTGAACAGCCTGTTTTGCCTTGGCGGGAGGCAGGCAAATGAGCACAGCATCCACCTGGTCTTTCAAGGCTGCTATGTTCGGGTAGCAAACCTGACCATTAATTTCTTTGGCTTCCGGGTGAACCAGAAAGACCTCATAACCTTTTGGTTTTAACTCGTCAGCGATCATGTTGCCGAATTTCTTTCCCGTTCTTGAGGCTCCCATGATTGCAATGCGCTTGCTATCGATAAAATCCTGAACTTCCTTTTTCATACTTTCTCCTTCTACATATTAATTTGTAATTTCAAAATGATGAATAACATTACAGTTATTAGAGAATACGAAATCTTCCTGAAACAGTTGTATTTCTTTCAGTCAAATATCAATTAATTGTATATCTTTTCATTTCAAAACCAACTCAGATTAAACGCCCATCCAATGACTTACAGAAGTAAAAATATTCAAAATCGTTATAACAATGGATGGTCCTAATTACTTGCAGGATTTGGTTTTTTAATCATTTCTACTTTCCAAATTAAGACCACCAGCAAGGATATTAGGATATGGGGAACATATTCGAGACTATTGTAAATGGGGGAACGGGTAACTCCAGTGGCAACTACCTGGGCAAAATATGTATAGATCCAGTGAAAAAATATTGCCATCCAGATACTGCCGCGGGCTCGATTATTCAGCCAGGAATATATCACAGACGTAGATGTCAAACCAAGCATGAAACCAATGAATGGAAACTTTAGCTCAAATTGTGAGGTACCGATCATGAAGAATAACGGAAGATGCCATAAACTCCAAACCACACCAATGATCAGTCCTGATATTAGAGCACTCCAGCGGGTCTGCAGCCTATCCAATGCGAAACCACGCCAGCCAATTTCTTCTGATATGGGACCTAACACCAGGAGTGGTAATAAAAATCCGATCTGGGTAATAAACAATGAATAATCAAACTTGGACCCTGTAACGATATTCAGTCCAAGTTGTAGACCAGAAATGATTATGGCAAATAGTATTGCAGCCAAGTACAATTTCATACCAATATTGAATTGTATTACGCGTTTACCAAGTTTTCTTAATCCTGATCTTCCCTCATATAACCAGGTTAATCCAAGACCTAAAAGTGATGGAACAAACCCGCCAATAAAAAATAATGCTAATGCCCAGGCAGGGGGAAGTGCAGAATCTTTCACAAAACTGGCTGCAGGGATTTTGAAGATAACGAGTGGTCCCCAGAAAACAAAGAACGAGAGAGCCAGGGTTAAAACCAGGAAAACGATTGCTTCTTTGATAGGATTGTTCTTATTCATCGTTACCTCGAATCCAGTTAGAACATTATATATGGAATTTTATACTAAATCGCATCGATCCTTTTCTGGATATCCGAAGGTAATTCCCTCTCAAAAGTGAGAATATTTCGTTTCATATGCTCAGGATTGGTTGTTCCGGTCACTACACACGACACCTTTTCTTGGAGTGCATATAAAAGCGCAATTTCATGGGCACTCCAACCGGGAATATCACTGATAAAACGGTATTTTCTCCCTTTCATGACTTGAGATCGATAATTTTTCATTACCCTCAACAGATACCAGATGTCACTCAGTTTCCTGATCTTGAAAAGGTCATTGCTGTATAAAGTGTGCGCGAGCGGAGACTTTACCAGAACGCCAACGCCTTGGGAATAAGCTTTTTCGATTTTCAATTTGGCATGTTTCTCGATCAGGTTATATGTCAACATGACCACATCCAGCAAATCATGGGAAAGTGCATTTTCCAAAGCTGCACCGTCACATGATGCCCCGATCAGTTCAACTTTTCCCTGTCTTTTTAGCTCAGCTAATGTTCCAAAAACTTCGTCCAGACCCTGGGCGGGCACACCATGCAGCTGCAATAGTGGCAACCGATCAAGTCCCAGATTTTTCAGGCTGGTTTCGACTTGACCGGTGATGGATGCCGGGGAATAATCCTTGACCAGTTTTCCATTACGGAGGATCGTCCCAGCCTTGGTTCCGATGATCAACCCGTAAGTGTCTACCCCTTTGAGGATTTTTCCCAGCCTTTTTTCCGCGTTTCCACCACTGTAACTGGCGCCTGTGTCAAAAAAGTTCACCCCTCCATCCAGCGCCTGGTGGACCAACCAGTCCGCGACTTTTTCGTCAAATACCTCATAACCCCAATATCCACCACAGCCATAGCCCATGACAGAGATCATTTTTCCTGTATTTCCAAACTTTCTCATTTTCATTATAGGATGCCGTTTCGTCGAAAAGTTTTGTCAACCTAGGCTAATTGTTGTGAGTATACAATAGAGTAGTGATAAATTTCAGTTAAAGGTTATTTTAATACAGATCAGTTTATTTTTCCTTCTTCTGCTGCCAATAGAAGGATTTTTTTGTTGATGGACAGGAAAACAAAAGTAATAATCGCAGGAATGACTGCCAACAGATCAGCAAATCCAAAATCGTCGAAGATCGGCAGGATAACGGACAGGGCAATCATCCCCAGTACAGCATAATAAAAGAACCTTTTTCGTGTTCCGAGACCTATCCCCAGACCGATGAGGATCACTCCATATCCCACCATCAAAATTGCCATTCCAATGAAGATCCAGGGAGGAATGTTAAAATTCATCCGTGGTAGAAAAAAACCGGCCACTCCTGCAACCAACCAGATCAATCCATTTAAATATATCAACCCCTGGCTAATTCTCATCACTTTCTGATTGTTTTCCATGTCATCCTGTCCTTGAGCGATTATTAGTGACATACCTTACAACCCAACGGATTAATTTAAATAAATCATTGATGTTAGTCTCGATAATAGATGACCATCTGTAATCTGGTTTTGTCCTTGGTGAGATTGTGATATGAGTGCGGCCTGTCAGCCCTGAAATGAATCGAATCACCTTTCTCCAAATGGAATTGACGATCATCAACCTGGATGGTCAGTTCACCTGAAAAAAGGGTAACAAATTCTTCAGTATTCTCCACATGCGGATCAGCCTTCAGAAACCCATCTTTATCGATCTCGATGGTGTAGATCTCAAACCTTCTTCCATCTGCAATAGGGTAATAAGGATATAACCTGTACCTGCCACTGTCTTCCACCATCGGGATAATATCATGCTTATGGATGATGCGGGTTTCTTCCAGGGGAGCGCTGAGGAGTGAGGTGAAGGAGATATTTAAGCCATTTGCAATCTTCCAGACTACCGAAATCGTCGGGCTGGATTCTCCCCTTTCGATCTGACCCAGCATGCTTTTACTGACCCCTGTCATTTCTGCTACTTTTTCCAGGCTGAGCTTTTTTCCATCACGTATCTTTTTTAAATTCTGGGCTACCAGCAGGGAGATATCTTCCATCGACTTTGTTCCTTTACTATAGTCGTTATAACGTACATATTGTATAATATATCGCATATGCGCTATAACGTCTGTTTTGTATATTATAACATTTCTGAGCACAAATAAAATGCCAAACCTGTACCCTTTTTTGATCTATGTGATTGTGACCACATTCACCCCCGGACCCAACAATATCATGGCCATGACCAATGCCATGCATGATGGGCTTAAGGGGACTATCCGCTTCTTATTCGGAATATTTGCGGGATTTATTGTGATCTCATTGTTAAGTGGTTTATTGAATTTAGTCCTTTCAGATCTACTCCCAAATGTCCACCAATGGCTGAATTACCTGGGTGCTGGTTACATGGTATTTCTGGCAATCCATATCATGCGATCCAAACCAATAGCTGATAATACATCTGCAAATAAGTTTAATTCATTCAAAGCCGGTTTCGTTATATAATTTCTTAATATCAAGGTGATCGTCTATGGGATCACTGTATTTTCATTATTTATTATCGAACGATTTCACGACCCCTTATCGATCGGCTTATTTGCCATTGTGTTGACATTTATCGGATTCGTAGCGACTTCAACCTGGGCATTAGGTGGAAATCTTTTCCGGCCACTACTGACGAAGCATTATCGCATCTTTAATATCGTTATGGGAGCCTTGCTGATCTACACTGCCATTGCCAGTCTGTTTTAGTAAAGACAGCGTTTCATTTTTAAACTTACAGATTTTCAAAATTTAACCCTAATTCGCTGCATTTTTCAGAACCCGCAGCGCTCGTAAGGTCACCCATTTGTTGGGCTGTTTTTGGGAACCAAAATCGACCCAAGTCTTTCCATTGTAGTCATATTCCAATGGCCAGCGGCCATCTTTATCCTGCTTATCCTGTATGATTGTCATTGCATTTGCCAGACGTGGATCTTCTCCAAATCCCAATCCCACCAGGGCTTCCACATTCTGCAGCACATCTGTAACATAGAAAACGGGGAATCCAAATTTCCACCAACTACGGTTTGGTTTACCTTTTACCACCGCAGGATAATCGGCTCCTGCCGGATCAGTGCTGAATAAGAAATCTATACCTTTTTCAATTGCCCGATTGATGGATGGCGTTCGTTTCTCAATCGGTAGTCTGCTAAATGCCAGCATCACTTTAACAGCTCCCCACGCACAGGGCAGGTTATTATTCCCTCCACAGGCAAAGATCGGTCCGCAATTGTACGCATAATAACGGACTTCGGCTCCTTTATCGGAAGCAGGAGAGATCCCTTCCCCGGTGACGCTGCGAGCCATCCATTCAAATGCAGTTACAAGTCGCAGATCATCGCATCCCAACTCCTGCAATGCCCAGCAAAGGTTGCCTTGTAGGCAATCTATTGTCCCGGAAGGCGAACCGGTCATGGTGAACTGTCCAAGCGGTGTCAATGCATGATCCAGCATATAACCGCATGCATTACGGATGCGTTCATCCTGATCAATGGATGCTCCCAGTTGAGCCAGCAGGGTTAACGCCCAGACTCCAGAGCGATATTTCGGGTTATAACCTGGACCAGACTGTACCCAGTATCCATAAGCATTCATGTTATCCAAAATTGTAGAAATCGGTCCGTTCTTTTGCGCTTCAGTTTTGGCTTCTTCCAATTCAGGATCATCCCTGAACAATTCCACCAGGTCGCGTAAAGCGAGATAGCGTACCCCTGGTGTTTCGCTCTCCAACAACCAGGCGAGAGCATCTTCCGCCATGAAGTTTTGTGGTTTCATCACAATCCCTCCAATATATTTTTAGTAGAATACCAGTTAACTGGCATAATGAATTTTTATTGTATATCAATCTTTTAAATAATAAGGAACATCAATTATTACGCGCTGATAACCAAAATGCCTCTTTCCATAGAGCAAGGCCATCTTGATCAACCAGGCAGTTTGATTATGCAAAAATCCCTGCCACCAATGTGCCGGAACAAATTCGGGTAGGATCAGCACAGCTTGTTGACCATCATTTATTTCCTGGTCTATTCGGTCGAGGTATTCCAGTAATGGAGCCACAATGGATCGATAGGGAGAGGGGACTGTAACGAGTGGTATATCCGGGAACCAGTTTTCCCATTCCTTAAGTATGGATTCACTGAAGTCTGGATCGATTTCCACATACACCGCGGTCAGATTATCAGTCAGGGAACGGGCGAAGTTTACCGCTTCAATGGTTCCCCGATGCACACCGGAAAGCGGAATCACCACCCGTGGGCGCGGCATGGGTCGTAAGGATGGAGGCAATCCCCTCAGGGTTAATTGTTCTGAGATTTTTCGGTATTGCGCGCGGATCGACAACAATGCCGCCACGATAATTGCAATTAATAGGATCGAGATCCAAGCACCTTGCAGGAATTTGGTGAAGCCGACGATCAACAAGGCTGACCCTGTTACCAACGCCCCCAACCCATTGATCAATAGTTTTATATACCACCCCTTCCCCCTGATCCTGTACCAATGCATTACCATACCAGATTGTGATAATGTAAATGCCAGGAACGCACCAACAGCAAATAGCGGAATGAGCAAATGGCTTCTTCCATTAAATAGAAGGATAAGGGCGGCAGTGCCTACAGATAAGAAAATGATCCCGTTAGTGTAAACTAACCTGTCACCCAGGTTGCTGAAAGGCCTGGGCAAAAACTTATCTGCCGCCAGAATGGAAGTAACCCTTGGAAAACCGGCAAAACTCGTATTGGCTGCAACCGCTAAAATAAGCAGGGTCGAAGCCTGAACGATAAAGTGTCCTAATCCATCACCAAGAATTCGGCGGGTGAGAGCAGAAAGGATGGTTTCGTTTGGTAATGAAATCACGCCGAGATATTGGGTCAGACCGATACTGCCGATAAATAACAAACCCATCAAAACAGCCATAATGATCAAAGTCGTCCTCGCATTTTGTGCTGCCGGTGCCTTGAAGGCTGGCACTCCATTGCTGATCGATTCAATACCGGTCAGGGCAGTACAGCCTGCCGCAAACGCATGCAAAATTAACAGTGTGGAAAGCGCTTCAATTGGTGGAATTGTGGGTATTGGTATTGGTTGAATAGCTCCCCTTAAGACCTGGATGGCGCCAAAAATTAACATGGCAAAGAAAGTAAATAGGAAAAGGTACACCGGTAAGGACATTATTGAACCGGTTTCTTTTAGCCCGCGTAAGTTGGCCAGGGTCAGTAGTAATAAAATACCCAGGGCAATTGGAATTCGGAATTGTAAAAGGCTTGGAAAAGCTGAAGCGATGGCCTCAACCCCGGCTGTTAAGCTGACAGCTGCGGTCAGCACGTAATCAATGAGAAGAGCTGCGGCGGCGATAAGCCCGGGAAAGGTCCCCAGATTTTCCCTGGCGACGATATAAGATCCTCCACCGGAAGGATAACCGAAAATTGTCTGGGCATACGATAACGCGACAATGATCAATAGGGAAACAATTGCCAGCCCGATCGGAAAGGAAAGCTTGAGCCCGACCGTCCCGGCGATGATCAGACCAAGGTAAATTTCCTGGTTGGCGTATGCGATGGAAGAAAGTGCATCCGGTGAGAAGGCTGCCAGTGCCCGGATTTTGTTCAGGTGGTTCTCAGCCTGCTCATATGTGGGCAGGGGAGAACCGAGGAAAAGGTCACGCAGTCGATGTAGCATAAATTGCCTTTAATGACCCATTTGGCAATAGTATAGAGCGAAATTTACATTCAAGTTTAAGGCTTATTTGTTCGGGGTGTTATTCTCCAACTTCTTTCACCCATGATCTCTTTGATCTGTGCTACCCGCGCAATAATATTTTTAAACTCAGTATAAAACACAGAAGAAAACAATAAATACCATAAGAACCAGCTTTTATGGTCTTTGATTTCTTTTTCGGCACTTAGATAAGCCAGGAATGCCTGGCCTGGACCCACACTCAAAGTAAATAATGAGGTCAAAACGAATATCGGAATCAACCAGTTTACTTCATCAATTCCATGATACTTCCAAACCCAGAAAGCAATGATGGGAAACATTTGTGAAGACAACCAGGGATAAATTTCCCGCCATGCAAGTAAATAGGCTGCACCGATTTTTTGGCGGATTGACAACTTTTTTGACCGGAACGCATTAAGTAAATGTTCCATTGAAACCTGGAACCAGCCTTGAGACCAACGCATCCGTTGATTCCATAATGCCTTTAATGTGCCCGGAGCGAGTTCACGAGAGATTATCTTTGGGTCAGTAACGATAACGTATCCATTTTCTGTAACCCGCATCGACGAATCGATGTCCTCTGTGAGCATGAATCCGTGCATACGTGTCTGTCGTAACAATTCAGTTTTCCAGTATCCATTTGAACCGCCAAATATTCCAAAACCATATAGGCGGGTTCTACCTGGATGACTAACAGCATAAATGGCTTCGAATTCAACTGCAACCATTCTAGCCACCCAGGATGCGTTATAGTTACGGACTAGACAGTGACCTTGAACAATGTCACAACTGCTCGACAACCATTGCCAGGCGCGGGAAAATGCATTTTTTGCTGGATGGTGGTCTGCATCGAAAATACCAACAAACTCTCCTGTAACATGTGCTAATGAAGCATTCACATTCTGCGACTTGGATTCGCTTCCGTCAACTTTAAGTAATAGTAATCGAGGATCTCGTCCTGCAATTTTTTGAAGCACTTTCTCGACAGGCAACTGCATTGGGGTATTGTATGCCAGGATTATTTGGAGTGGACCGGGGTATTCGAGTTCCAGAAAAACTTTTATGGTTTCTACAATTGTATAAGCTTCATTCGGTAAATAAGCAGCGATAATTGCGCTCGCTGGCGGATATGTGATATCAGGATTTTTCGGAGGGTTGGTAACTTTAAGCGATTGTAAGCCTTCAACCCAAATCATGATTGCTGTGATCAATAAAGAGATCACTACGACATAATATACATACGGTGTTATGTCTGCTCCTAGTTTATCAAGCATTACATAAATAATGAATGGGATTAACAAATATAATAGCAAGGAGACGATAAACTGTATGCTCGATCTAACCTTCGCACAAAAAATTACAAATTTTGGAGCTTGCTTCTTTGCACTCTCGCTTTTTCTAATTTTTTCGGTGACCCGCCTTGCTTCTTCATTATATATCTTTGGTTCAAGATCCATCTGTGAGCGGGCATATTCCAACGCAATTTCTGATTTCTCACTGACTTCTGCGTAAGTCATGTTGTTTTCAAAAATGGTGTATCCTATGGCTGGTGTAAGTCGGATTGCCTCAAAATGTGTAACGAAGTTGTATTCTGAAATTTTTAATAAGATCTCTTTTAAAAACCTTTGGCTGGCGAAATTGTCTCTTTCTGGTAATAGAATTAGGAATTTCCCTGAAGGTCCATGTCCAAATATATCCAACGATTGACTATTTTGCTGAATGATCTCGGAAATTTGTTTGGAAATTTCACTATCAGCCCTTTCACCTAATCGCTCCCTGTATCGTGGGGTTTCAAGTATTTCAAGAAAAGCCAGGCAACCCGGCTTACCCCCTTTGGAAGAACGGAATATCTCACGTGTGGCTTCAGATATAAATTTTTGCGTTGATTGCAATCCGGTTTTTCGATCTAATATGAGGTTTTCTACCGGAACTGGTGGTCTGCTTAATTTTGATTTTACCCGGGCAAGTAGGATATTCGCATCAAACGGCTTGGAGAGATAATCATCCGCCCCAAGGTTTAACCCATCGATAATATCTTCATTCGTATTTCTTGTGGTCAGTAATATTAATGGGATAAATGCCGTCTCACTTTTTGAACGCAGTTCTTTAAGCAGAGAAAACCCGTCCATTTCCGGCATCATTACATCTGATATGATCAGATCCGGAGTTGCTTCGCTGATACGTTCAAGAGCTTCCTTCCCGTTTTCCGCAACAGTAACATCGAATCCCCCTTTTTTTAGAATAATTGTTATGAATTGCTGAATATCTGGATCATCGTCAACAACCAGAATTGATTCAGGACGTGAAAATTTTTGATCGTCCATCGATCACTCCTTAATTTCCAATGATGTTATTTGGTCAGCAAATTTCTAAAGTTATCACCTGTATAGATGAGTACACTATCATTATAGATATATTTTGAATATCTGGTTAATCCAAATAGTCATTCCCCCGAAACACTATAGAAACTCGCAATACCTACAATGAAGATAGAATGGCTAATATCTCTCTGTTGAAGCTCACATCCTGTGATTTTCCTTGTTGTAACAGTTGAGAACTCTGTCCGCGAAAAAACTTCTCGATTAAAAAAGCTGCCAGATCTAGGGTGACTTGGTGAATAATTTCGAAATCATCGATCCCAACTTCTCTGAATGCCTGAGATAAATTGTAAACATGGTCAAATTCCCTCTCCAGCAATCGTACCAGCCACTCGGTTGCACCGAGCCGTGCCAAAACCAAAATCACTTTGCAGCGGTCAGCCCAATCGTTAATGCATTGGACACGGGATTTTTCGATCTGGTCCAACGTCATTTTATATGGAGGTATCGGGAAAAACCAAAGATCTGTAAAGATAGGCGCAATACTTTCAACTGCCTCCACTCCATGCAGATTTTCCAATGATTGGATAGCGGCGAGGACAATAATTCGTTTGGAATGGGATAAAAATGGCATCAGCGGTTCAATGACTGCTTCATTATTTAACTCACCCAGGTTGACGATCGCATCATAGATCAGGTCATCCTCGCCCGACTCCAGGTCTGCCACCAGGGTGGTAAAGTTCGTATTCGCTTCTCCGATCTCACGGATGATCTCTTCCAGGTTGGAGCGTGCTTCTTCATATGACGGTTCGCAGGAGACAGCTTTTTTATAATCGAAATACGCCTGCCTGAATTCGTCGTTCTCTTCATGGATGATACCCAGCAGGTTATAGGCATCGCCATTGAACGGGTCGGCTAATAAAGCCAGTTGACTTTGGATATAGGCTTGTGAATACTCTTCCTTGTCCACCAGTTCCGCTGAAGCATCAGCATACTCGCGGGCTGACTTGTGTTTTGGCAGGTTGATGGGTTTGGTTTCTTGAACTTTTTCCCGCAAGATCCTTTGTTGGACCGATTCTTTCCTTTGCTCTACTTCCGGCTGGCCTTCACCCTCTTCGTCGTCTTCCTCCCCCTGGAATTCGGAATAATATTTTTCAACAGCTTCTACTGCTGCTGCATCTTTGCTGTATTCCAACACTTCCAATGCAGTTGCCCTAACTTCCAGATCTTCATCGTATAAAGCGTTCAAAATTCCCTGCAATGCTTCGGGCTCAGGACGAACAGCTAAAGAAGCCACCGCATCCCTGCGCATATCCCAATCATCTGAAGTTGATCCATCCAGCAGATCTTTGAGTGGTGTCGATTGGATTTCCAATTCAGCAATCAGATTCGTTAGATTATCACGTGCATCCATGAAATGCTCGTCCAGTAGGGCAGCTTTTTGGTATGCCACCAGGGCAAGGTATTGTTCCCCCAACTCATCCAGGATCAATCCTTTCAAGTTGCTGGCTTCAGCCCATTTGGGATTAAGTTCCAGGGCATGGTTGACTTCGGTCAGGGCTTGTGTAAATCGATCTTCATCATAGTATTTGCTGGCCAGGATGTAATATTTCTCAGCCATCTGTTTGAGTTCCATACTGCTGGTGGTCACCAGTTGCGATGGTTCAACCTGACTCCCACCCCCAAAAATGGCGTCATTGAATGAAGAGTTGGGAGTATGCCCTTCTTCGAAATTAACCGATTCAGGGATAAATTCATCATTCATTCCAGCCAGTGCATCCAGGGATTCGACGGAGTTAATGGCATGCAATGCATCGGTAACGGCCTGCTGAACGTCAGGGTCCTCGTCCTTTAATAACCGGCTGAGTGAACGAACAAACCGTTCATCCCTGAGGCTACCAAGTGCTTCGGCTGCTGCGGCACGAACGGATGGTTTGATATTTTGCAGCTCAATAACCAGGAAGGCAAAACCTTTCCAGTTGTTGAACTTTATCAATGCTTCTGCGGCTTCAAATTGCTCCGTTTTGTCCCCGGTGTTGAGGCATTTTTCTAGTCCCGGGATGTCTTTTTCAGCGATCAGGCTATCAATGTCTATGTGATTAAAAAAACCCATTTCTGCACTTACCTCTTTCCTCTCTACAAAGAGAGAGTTTAACTAACCCTTTTTTTCAACTACCCAAAAGTGGCTGAGTCCAAACCAGCTCAATGGAGAATGCTCCAATGCCTGCAGAACCCGGCGGATCAACCTGCCAAAAGCTCCCAGGCGTGCGATGATATTGTCGTATCCGCCAAAAATAATTGTTTGGTGGATCATTAAGACCGGCAATCCCTGGAATATTGCAGCAAGTCCGTGTTTGGAATAGATGCGTACGTGTGGTGCCAGTTTGTTTCGCATTTTCCGAGGTAGGTAATTGACCAATGGAATATTGCCGAAGCGGTATTTTCCACCCTGGTAAATTCCGTGAGTCTCGAAAGGGTAGCCGATGTTTGGACAGAATAGCACCAATCGTCCGCCAGGTTTGAGCACTCGCACCATTTCTTCCACAGCCAGGCGGTCATTTTGCACATGCTCGATAACTTCGTTGCTCATGACCAGGTCAAAATAATCGGCCGGATAAGGCATATATTCACCGGCAGCGTTGATCACATCCAACCCCAGGGCACGCGATTCTGCCACCCGCTCAAAATCGAAATCCAACCCGGTGACCGATCCGCCAAACGGAAGCAAATGCTGCATATACATCCCCACCCCACAGCCATCTTCCATGATTCGGCCGTGTATGCGCACTCCTGCAGCATTAATTATCATCTGCAGGCGTCGTTCCTGACCAGCCCGCCAGATATAGGATGGTTCGCCCCTGAGCGCAGCCTTGTCCAGATCGCGTGGTTGATTGGGATTCATTTAATAATCTTACCAGTTATTTATGGAAATATCGATTTATTTGACCTGCACGACCTTGCTGCCCGATGCCTTCACCAGGTCAGCCGGATGAATGCTGAAGACTGCATGGGGTGTGCCAGCTGCCGCCCAAACGACTTCATAATTCAAAAGGTCTTCATCGATCAGAGTTTTAATAGGAGCAGGGAAACCTACCGGGGGAATGCCGCCGATGGCGAACCCGGTCTGTTCCCGCACAAAGTCAGGCTCTGCCCGCAGGATTTGCTCTTGCAGCAGGGTGGAAACCCTGGCTTCATCCACCCGATTGCTTCCGCTCACAAGGATCAGGATCGGCTTGTGGCTGTCTTTTCCACGGAAGATCAGCGATTTTACGATCGCCCCGACATGACATCCGACTGCCTGGGCAGCTTCCGGTGCCGTGCGGGTGGATGCAGGCAATTCGATCACCTGGCAGGAAATATTCAATTTCAAGAGTTCATCTGCAACTTTTTGCGCGCTCGGACTGAGTAGTGTATCGCTAGTCATAAATCCATCCTTATTAAAATGAAAAGAAATGACCTACTTATTTCCCCAATGCAGGGCAAAAGCTCCAAACATGAGTTTGCGGTTACCCGTGTTCTTAAGCCCGGCTCCCATGAATTCCTGCTCCAGTTTTTCAGCCGGGGTGAATCCTTCACTGGAACGCACTAGATACCTATACGCATTTATCCGCTCGGTGACCAGAGTGCCTAAGATCGGGATCAATACCCGCATATGCAGCCAGATGAATGGGCTGAAAATGCTTGTCACCGGCGGTGTTGTATCCAGTGATACAAATTTTCCACCAGGTTTTAGTACCCGGTAAATCTCTGTTAAAGCAGTCGGATAATCCCGTACATTGCGTAATAAAAAGCCGCAGATCACCCGCTCGAAGGAATTATCGGGGTAAGGGAGCTTACGCGCATCAGTCAGGCAGAATGGCAAAGTAGTATGGCGTATATCAGCCCGAATCATGTCTGCATTGAAATCTGAAGGGTAAATTTTAGAATCCGAATACATGCTATTGATGAGATGTGATATCTGGCCGCCCCCTGCCCCGAGATCCAGGATCTTCATTCCATTTTGGATATCCAACGCTTTGATTGCTGCCCTCCGCAGCCGGTTGACCTGTCCAAAAGTCATGAACTGGTTCATCAGTTCGTAGCGTTCAGCTATTTGAGAAAATTCTACCTGTACGAATTGTGATCTGGGAATAATGGTGATGGGATCCACAGTCATGGATTATATTTCTCTGAACGGAACCCAGGCCAGGATGGTCGTCCCTTCACCCGGTTCGGACGAAATTTCAACATCCCCGCTGGCATTTTTAGCGCGGGTATTGATGTTTGCCAGGCCATGCCCGAGGGTCATGCGGGTATGTGTCTGGTCAAATCCCCGGCCATCGTCCCGCACTTCCAGCAGCAACCGGTCAGAGGAATTCCACAGGGTTACCTTCACATGAGTGGCATGGGCATGTTTGGCAATATTCGCCAGAGCTTCCTGGCAAATGTGGAATAGGGTCAACGCCTGGACTTGGGGTAAAGACCGGTAACCTTCCTCCGGCCCTTCCAGGGTGATCTCTGCCTGTGTATTTGCCTTAAACTCAGCGATGAGCCGTTTGAGCCCGTCCATCAAATTCTCTTCGTTCATCTGGCGGGGGCGCAGATCGAGGATATAAGCCCGGATATCGCGAATGGTATGGTTCAGGCCATCCACCGCCTGGTCGATCCTGTCTTTGGATTGCAATGGATCATCGGCGATCAATAATCGGGCATGTTCGAGTGTTAAACCAACGGCGTAGATCGATTGAATTACCCCGTCATGCAGGTCCATCCCAATACGTTCGCGTTCTTCCAGAACTGCCAACCGGCGGCCCTGGTTGTATAACCGGACGTTATCGATGGCTGTGCCCACCCAGGCACCAATGGCAGTGAATAATTGGGTTTCATGTTCATCCAGGTACTTGTCCTGGCAGGTGGCAATGCACAAAACTCCTACAGAAACTCCCCGGCTGGACAAAGGGAAGCAGGCGATCTGGCTCAGACAGGCTTCTTTCACCGATTGTTTGAGGAACTTGCCAAACTTCCCGGGCACCTCACTGAATTGCGGAAGCCCCAATTCGGCTGTATCTCCGATTGGTCCTTCACCGAATTCGAATTTATCTTTTACCCATAACGTACCGTCAAAATTTCCCAGGTGATGCATCAATTGCAGAGAGGTCCCGGATTCATCTGTGATGAACACTTCTCCCACGGTGATCTGCGGGTTCTCCATTACCCGGGTGAGAGCTTTTTCCAGGATCTCGTCAATATCCAGGGAGGAAGCCAGGGTGGAAGCGAGGTCATTCAACAGTGCCAGGTCGGCATTGCGGCGTGTCAGGGCTGTATCCCGGTTGGTTAATTCCTGGTACAAGCGGGCATTCGAAATAGCCACTGAAGCATATGCCGCCAGCGTCTCAATGACTTTCTCGTCGTCTTCGGTAAATTCAGGCAGTTCCTTCTTATCCCCAAGGTAGATCTGCCCGAGCGGTTTGTCGCCGATGTGCATGGGCACACCCAGGAATGAGGTGACCTCAGGGTGTCCGGCAGGTATGGCAACCTGTTTGGAATGGTTGCCGACGCGGGATAAGCGGATGGAAGTGGTGCTCTTTACCAGGTCGCCGATCATCCCCAACTCCTGCGGCAAACCTGCCTGGATGGTCAGGCTTTCGGGTGGATTTTGGACAGGAATGAATTTCACCAGCATGCCGGTATCATCCACCACACCCACAGCGCCGTAACTGGCATCCACCTGGTCGCAGGCCAACTGGGCAATCCGTTCCAATAGGGAATCCAGCGAGATCTCTTTGACGAGCTCAAGACTGGCCAGGTGTAATGCCGCCAGGCGGTTTTCCAACTGCTTGTGGGTAAGTTTGCTCATTATGTGTGGGGTAATTGTAATCGAAAGGCTCACTTTTGCGCAAAACCTTCGGAAGGAGTTTACTTTGTCTTTCTCATTTCTCCATTCTCGTTTCTATTTTCTCAATTCTCTTTTCTCTCCTTTCCTGATAGCTTTTGCCAGAGGTGCAAGATTATATTTAGGCATAAGAAGATGGGAAGATTATGACAAAATCTATTCATTCAAAATTTTATGAACTGACCATTCCGGGGCGGCGCGAAATGCTCCAGAAATGGTCCGACCTGGATGACGAAACCCTGGATGCACTGTGTGGAATCCCCGGGTTGACCTCCGTTCAGGCCGACGGGATGATCGAAAACGTCGTCGGGCTTTACAATCTGCCTCTTGGCATCGCCCGTAATTTCATCATTAACGGGCGGGAAGTGCTTGTGCCGATGGTGATCGAAGAACCGTCGGTGGTAGCCGGAGCATCCTATATGGCCAAGCTGGTAGCAACTAACGGTGGCTTTACCGCGACCTCATCCGAATCGATCATGATCGGGCAGATGCAGGTGCTTGACCTGGCGGATCTGGATCATGCCGAACTCGCCATCCTTCAGAACCGGGCGGACCTCCTGCAAGAGGCTTCCTTAATCGACCCAATCCTCCAATCCATCGGCGGCGGACTCAGGGATATTGTCGTCCGACAGTTCAAAGACTCGCCCATCGGCGCATTCCTGGTGATCCATTTCCTGGTGGACGTCCGCGACGCGATGGGAGCTAATGCAGTGAATACGATCGTGGAGTGCCTGGCGCCGCGCATCGAGCAGATCACCGGTGGACGGGTGCATTTACGCATTCTATCCAACCTGGCCGACCAGCGCCTGGCAAAAGCGACCTGCAAAATATCCCTGGCTGACCTGGCCTTCAATGATTTCTCCGGCGAAGAAGTGCGGGATGGCATTCTGGCCGCCTGGGCGTTCGCTTCAGTGGATCCCTACCGGGCAGCCACCCATAACAAGGGCATCATGAATGGAGTGGATGCGGTGGTGATAGCCACTGCCAATGACTGGCGGGCTATCGAAGCCGGCGCACATGCCTACGCTGCCCGGACTGGAAAATATACAAGCCTGAGTAAATGGGCAAAAGACAAAGACGGCAGCCTGACCGGAGAGCTGGAAATGCCGATGGCAGTGGGTGTCTTCGGCGGAGCCACCCGGGTTCACCCCGGGTCACAGGCAGCCATCAAATTAATGGGCGTAAAAACAGCCCGCGAGTTGGCTGAGGTTATTATCTCCGTGGGGCTGGCTCAGAACCTGGCCGCCCTGCGGGCTCTGGCGACTGAAGGCATCCAGCACGGTCATATGAATCTGCATGCCCGCCAGGTAGCCATGGCTGCCGGTGCAAAGTCCGAAGACGTGCATCGTCTGGCGGCACAACTGGTTCAGGATAAACAGATCAGCGTGGAACACGCTCAGCAAATCTTAATGGAATGGGGTACGAAATGACGGATACTGAAAAACAGAACCTGGTCTTAAAACCGATCAATCCGGTTGGCATCATCGGCTACGGGGCGTATGTTCCCCGCTACCGGCTGCCATCCGCTGAAGTTGCCCGTATCTGGGCGGGTGGAACCCGCGGCGGCCCGGTTAAGGAAAAATCGGTGCCGGGGCTGGATGAAGACGTGATCACCATGTCGATCGAGGCCGCCCGTAATGCACTCTTACGCGCCGGGATCGACCCGTGTGAATTGCGGGCGGTTTGGGTCGGGTCGGAATCACACCCTTATTCGGTCAAACCGACTTCCACCATCGTGGCCGAAGCCATCGGAGCCGTTCCATCCATTCAAGCCGGCGACTGGGAATTTGCCTGCAAAGCTGGAACCGAAGCCATGGTGGCAGCGATGGCCATGGTCGGCGCGAAGATGGGTAAATATGCCCTGGCGATCGGCATGGATACCGCCCAGGGACGGCCGGGCGACGAACTGGAATATACAGCCGCGGCCGGCGGAGCAGCATACGTTATCGGACCGGCAGCCGAAGCCCTGGCAGTGATCGAAGGTTCATATTCTTTCGTGACCGACACACCGGACTTCTGGCGCCGGGCAGATCAGCGCTACCCATCACACGGTCAGCGTTTTACCGGGGAACCGGCTTACTTCAAACATATCACCGAGGCTGGCAGTACTTTAATGGAAGGGCTGGGAAGCAAACCGGAAGATTACCGTTACTGTGTCTTCCACCAACCCAACTCCAAGTTCCCGCAGCGCGCAGCAAAGCTGCTGGGTTTCACCCCTGAACAGAATAAGGCCGGTTTGCTTTCACCCGTCATCGGCAATACCTATGCCGGGGCGGCGATGATCGGCCTGACCGCCATCCTCGACGAAGCCCAACCCGGCGACCGCATCCTGATGGTCTCCTTCGGTTCGGGTGCCGGGTCGGACGCCTTCTCGTTGAAGGTGACCGATAAGCTCCTCGAACGCAGGGACCTGGCGACAAAGACGCAGGAATATATTTCCCGGCGCACCGAAGTGGATTACGGGTTATACGTCCGTTATCGCGGAAAACTGGCAGACTGAGGCGGGATAATGACAGATGATGTAGTAATTGCAGGAATTGGTCAAATTCCGGTCGGTGAACACTGGAACACATCCCTCCGCTCGCATGCGGTCCAGGCGATTTTGGCTGCCCGCCGCGAAGTGCCCGACCTGGAGCCGGAATCGTTGATCGTGGGTAATATGCTGGCCTCGGTCATCTCGCATCAGGCCAACCTGGGATCATTGATCGCGGATTGGGCGAATCTGCTGGGGATCGAAGGCCCCACTGTGGAAGCCTCGGGGGCATCCGGCGGCGCTGCGCTGAGGTTGGGGTATCTCGCTGTGGCCTCAGGGATGTCGAATGTGGCCCTGGTGGTGGGCGTGGAAAAGGTGACCGACGCTGTCAGCGGCGAGCTCGACCCGGCTCTGACCCAGATGATGGATGGTGACTACGAAGCCATGCCTGGGCTCACTCCCACCGGCCAGGCAGCGCTCATTATGCAGCGCTACATGCATACCTATCATTTACCGGCTGGAGCATTTGCCGGTTTCAGTATCAATACGCATGCCAACGCGGTCCATAACCCGAATGCCATGTTCCGAAAGGCCATCTCGCGAACACGCTACGATGAAGCCGAGATGATCTCCGACCCGGTCAATATGATGGATGTTGCCCCGGCAGCGGATGGCGCAGCCGCGGTTATCCTGACCCGCAGTGATCTGTTACCCAAAAATTATCCATATCCGGTGGTGCGCATCACCGGCTCGAGTAACGTCATCGATTCGCTGGCACTGCATGACCGTCCGGACCCGATGCTTTTCCAGGCGATCAACCTGTCGACCGGGCGGGCGTATGCCCAGGCGGGTATCTCCCCGGCGGATGTAGATCTGTTCGAACTGGATGACGCCTATTCTATCTACGCCGCCCTGACCCTCGAAGGTGCCGGTTTTGCCGAACCTGGCAAGGGTTGGGAGCTGGCGCAGGACGGCTCGATCATCCCGCGCGGAAAGATCCCCATTTGCACCATGGGCGGCAGCAAAGCCCGCGGCAATCCCATCGGCGCGGTGGGAGTGTACCAGGCTGTCGAAGCGGTACTGCAATTGCGTGGACAGGCCGGTAGCAGCCAGGTGCCCGGCGCGAAGATCGCCATGCTCCAGAATTGGGGCGGCCCCGCCTCCACAGTGGTGACGCATGTACTGGCAAGGGATTAGTGGATTAGGAATCAGTTGATTAGTTGGTTAGTTGATTAGGGAATAGTTCATTAGTTGATAAGGTGATTAGTCAATTAGGTTAATACAAAATACTACTCACTAATAACAAATCACTAATCACTATTCCTTTCCCATCCTGATAGCAATTGAGAGTCTTCCACAAGTAGACTCAGGATGCGATAAAAAAGGAGATGTGTCATGGAAGTACCCCGTTACTGGAGAATGAAAAATCAACGATACGCACTGGTTGGCGAAGTCTGCCCCCACTGCGATGCAAAGATATTCCCCCCGCGCGACGTCTGCCCGCACTGCGGACAGGACGCCAAGACCAAGTTTACTTTTAGCGGTAGAGGTGAAGTGTATTCGTTTACCACCATCAGCGATGCCCCTGCCGGGTATGAAGAGAACGCCCCCTACACGGTGGCGTTGGTCAAGTTAAATGAAGGACCCGTGGTCACTGCCCAACTGACCGACCTAGGCGCACAACCGGTGGAGATCGGCATGCCGGTGGAAATGGTCACCCGCAAGATCCGCTCGGACGGCAATGAGCGAGGGATACTGGTATACGGCTACAAGTTCCGCCCGGTCATGGGTGCGTAACACTCGTTGCCTTAACCTGTCGAAGAGATGATTTTGGGCGCTCTCCAGAAATGGGGGCGCTTTTGTGTTACATTAATACGGGTAATTTGTATAATTGAAATGTGGGGCGGGAATTCTGGCAACAGCAATTACTTTATTTTAATTTTACCGATTCCCAAGCAAAGTCCATGGCCGCCCACACGCAGGTAACGCAAACCGTTAGGCAACAGATAAGCATGTCGCTACTGATCCAAGAAGTTCCTGTAATAAATGCTCCAATAGAGCTACTGTTACTTGCCGATCCCTCCGAAGACAAGATTCGCTCCTATCTTTCAGGATCAAAGTGCTTCGTTGCTTCGAGTGGTGCGCTGATGATTGGTGCATGCGTCGTACAGCCACGTGGCACAGACACACATGAGCTAATGAGCATCGCTGTTCACCCAGCCCATCAGAAGTCCGGATACGGCACAGCGCTATTGAAATGGGTCATTGATTTCTTTCGCGACTCTGGCGCACAGCAACTAGAGGTGGGCACCGGCACGTTCGGCTATCAACTCTCTTTCTACCAGCGGCATGGTTTTCGGGTTACAAGCATTGACCGTGACTTCTTTGTCAAGAACTACCCTGAGCCAATCTTTGAGAACGGAATACAACTCTTTGACATGCTGCGTCTTACGTTGAGGTATTCGGAGAATATTGTCTAACAATTCATTCAAGCCGCTTCCGCTCCGTGAAGCGGCTTAATTCAGGCGTTAGACTGACACCCTCACACACAAACCGCGGACCGAGTCGCGTGTAAGGGCACCCATAGGGCTCCTTTCAGTCGTAAGTTCCGCCCGGTCATGGGTGCGTAACGCTCGTTTGAATAGTTGATGCGCCATCCCATAGGATAGCGCTTTTTGATTCTTGTGCCATAATTACATTGAATTTATTAGATCCTGCGGCACACGAAAAGCAGTTTTCTGGATTCAAATTTTTCCTGATTCCAAGCATAGTCCACACCCGCCGCTGCAGCTGAGCCATTCCTTTAGCGGCCATCTCTGCAAACTTGAATCCTGAAAATGGTATATGAAATTCACTGACAATCCCCAAATTCCCGAATATCCTTATCCTGAATTACAGGAAGTGCTTAATATCTTTGTAGATGAAGTTGCCGCAGAATTAAAAGAAAATCTCGTCGGTATATACCTTGTTGGCTCAATCGCTTTGGGTGATTTCGATTTAGATAGCGATGTAGATTTTTTAGTTGTGACAAACAAAGAATTAACTGAAGCCAATATGAAGCCACTTCAAGATATTCAAATCAGAATCCATGAGATTGATTGTTATCCAGCAAAACATCTAGAAGGTTCATATGTAAGTATTAGCGACCTCAATGATTGGGAAACAGTGGGGAAAAAGAAACTATATTATTTTGACAATGGCAGTACGGAATATGAACTAACAATTCATGACAACCAATGGCACGTTCGTTGGATGCTTCGAGAACGTGGAATAACATTGGTTGGTAAAAAACCTGAAACTTTTTTACAAGCAATCCCCTTAAATGAATTGTTTGGCGAAATAAAAGCGAGTATGCTTCAAAGCATGGAGATATTTCAAAGCGAAATAAATAGCCCTCTTAGTTTTTGTAATTCCAGATTTGGTCAGTCTTTCTTTGTATTGACATACTGCCGCATGTTGCATACGCTTCAAACAGGGACTGTGCAATCAAAAAAGGCTGGAGCAGCATGGGCTAAACAATATGTAGACCCTAATTGGGTAAAGTTAATTGACCAAGCCTGGAATGAACGTGAGGGTGTGCGGTTTATGGTAAAAATACATCAGCGAGCACAACAAACGCTACTTGATGAAACACTAGCATTCATAAACTATGCTATTTCGCGGATTGATAATGTTAAATTTCAAACGAGTTAGGAGTCTTCTACCAAAGGCGGCGGCTAATAATGCGTGCACTTGACACTGGGGATTCTGACGAATTTTTGAGCATTTTTTGGGCTCCGTTCGCGCCGGTGTACTCACCGTACGCGTAGTTTTGACTGCCAGGTTTCCATCTTTTTTCCAGTCTGGCGGTATCGCAAGGATTATATGCAGCTTCGAACCTCCAGCCTGGATGCAATCAAGGTAGACATTTGCTATACTTAAGGTGCTTTTGCAGCACAGCATTCCTGCTCCAAAGCAGTGTTCATGCGTGCCCTCGGTGGTCCAAGCGTTCAACTTAGGAGTGTAACGTAAAACGATTGGGGCTAAGGTTAAAGATGGCTTGTTAATGCAATCGAGAGAAACGCCTTTGACCTACAGTACTGTATATGGAGAAATGACCTGCGACATAGGGCGGCTAAGTTTATTGTAGGCGAAGGAGATTTAGCATGAAGAATAATCATCTGTCAACAAATGAATGGGGTGAGCGTATCTTTGTGGCTTTGCTGTTCACAGTCGTGGCAGGGTTGATCATGATTGTTTTCTCTCCCTGGGGAACCGGGTCAGTTCTGTCCAGGACAAATGACTACCTTGCAAAGATCGGGGTGAGCCTGTTACTGCTTATATCAGCGCTGCTGGTTCGCAGGAAAAAGCGCTTTGAAAAGTACTGGCAGATCTTGTTCGCATTGTTCATTCTGACCATTGCAATCTCCCTTGATAAAATCTTTGGTATCTACCTGATCAAGCAACTGGGAGTGACCGATTCTACCCCGGCTGGTTGGGCTCTCCCGAAATTAAATGAATGCTTTGTAGTTGTAAGCGTAATCATCATCTTTACCCTTCTTTCAGGTGGCAGTCTGGGCTCGATCTACATCCAAAAAGGGAATCTGAAACTAGGTCTCATCATTGGATCGATCACTTTCATCATCTTTGTTGCCGGGGCTGTCCCTATGGCAAGCCTTTTCCAAGCGCAAAACCTGAGCCTGGTCAGGATCATCCCTTGGATACCCTGGATATTGATCCATGTATTGTCGAACGGGACTATGGAAGAGATGTTATTTCGCGGATTGTTCCTTCGCAAACTTGAACCTCTTGTGGGAAAGTATTTGTCCATATTCTTGCTTGCCTTTATATTCACCGGTTTGCATTCCTGGGTATCTTACACGGCAGATAACCGGATATTTCTCGCGGTCACCTTCCCTCTTGCGCTTGCCCTTGGGTACATTATGTACAAGACCGATAGTGCGTGGGGCTCAATACTCATTCATGCTGGTATGGACATCCCAATCATGCTGGGTACCTTTTCGAATCTATAATTGTCTGTAGAGTGCATTCGCAACGCACCCAATTCATTTACCACCAACTCCCCTATTATGATTAAAGATCACCCGCAAAGACTGTCCAGTTTACACTATCGCAAAGGTTAGATGCATATTCGAACATCCAGCCTGGATGCAATAAGGGTCGCTATTTGCTATACTTAAGACGGCAGGGTGCACTATATCAATCTAGTTGGGCGGTTGTAATAATAAGGTATGTTTCGGGAAAGGAGTATATATGAAAGAACTTCGCACCGAAATCGAGATTCAGGCAACGCCAGAAACAGTTTGGCAAGTCTTAACTAGTCTCGACAATTATCCAGAGTGGAATCCATTTATCTACCACGCGATTGGAAAGGCACAGGTGGGTGAAAAAGTGGACATCACTTTTAAGACTGGGTCAAAAGAGATGACGTTACATTGTACTGTCGTAAAGGTGGAGCCAACCAAAGAATTACGTTGGAAGTATTATGTTGCCCTACCTATTTTGTTCAGTGGTGAACATAGTTTCATCATTGAACAGGTAGAGACCAATAAGGTAAACTTTATTGACAGGGAGATATTCAACGGCATACTTGTTTCATCGCAAGCAAAAGACATAGACATAAATTCAAAGCGGGGTTTTGAAGCCATGGATAAAGCATTGAAAGCAAGAGCCGAGAAAAATTAGCCTGTATATTGAGCTGAAACCCACCGATATGTGCCTTTTCCCCGTGGAAATGGCCACCCACAATATCCAACCGGTTGGCGGTATCGCAAGGATTATATGCAGTTCCGAACCTCCAGCCTGGATGCAATCAAGGCAGCTATTGCTATACTTAAGGCGCTTTTGAGGCACAGTTTTCTGCTCCAAACCATAAATCCAGGGCACATCTGTACCACGAATGGGCATAACACAAACCGTTGGGTAGTTCCTATGCAAATCGTGAATTAAGTGACCCTTCGTACCTTGCGGAACTTTATTTACCTACCATACGTCATTGCCTTCAAGGAGAAGACAATGAAAAAACCATTTACCTTACTGATAATCGCCCTAATAATTAATGGATGCGCACCAGTTGTAACTTCTACACCAAGGCCTGCAATTACTCCCGGGGCTAGCATCACCTCAACTAACACTACCCCACCAAATTCCGAGTCGACATTAAATAGTGGAGTTCAAAAAGTGTATATTGTCGATAAATATATAATTGAAATCCCCGAAGACTTCACTGTTCATGAAAATCTTTCGAGTTCTACTACATCAGTTCCGATATATAGGATTGAGGCGTCAAACGGCGCAAGTTTCGATATTATAGTGCACCCGTATAATGTTTTATCATCACCTATACCAGGCAAATGTATCGTCTCAACAGATTTTGATGCGGGTATAACCTCCGCTCCAATCTTTTGTGAAGGACTATCACTAACCAATTTATTCACAATTCCAGATAATCGGATAATTAAATACGAAAGTGTAATTAGCGATTTATCACTAATACCTTGTACAGCAAACTCACCTTGTCCGGTTGTAGTACCAACCGAAAAAAGATATTCAACAACTTATGTATTCGTTATCGCCGATAAGTCTCTTGCTACTATTCTCGAGTTTTACGTTGGCGATGCTTTTCGCAGCACGTCCAAAGAAATAGATGAATTTGAAGGTTTAGGTGCTGTTTTGTATAATTCAATCATTCCTTCGTTGTCAATTAGAAATCCATAACCTCATAAATGGTCACAAACTACTGTTTGCACCGGTGTTATTATCCTCGTAGCGAAGCAGAAAGGACCTCACCGAGCATGTGGTTTTGACCGCCAGGTCTCCAGCCTTTTTCCAGTCTGGCGGTATCACAGGGATTATATACAGCTTCGAACGTCCAGCCTGGATGCAATCAAGGCGGAGATTTGCTATACTTAAGGTCCTTATGAATCACAGCTTTCTGCACCAATCAAAGTCCACACCTGCCCCGATGGGGTATAACGCAAACCGAAGGGAGAGATGACTAAATATCATGTTCAAGACACGTGAGATCGCCATCGGACCAATCTTACGGTTTTTGCTTGGCACGTTAGGAATTCTTGCCATGATAACTGGATTGTTTCTCTCAGTAAGAGAGGTCTGGTTTGCAATTCAAGGAGAGAGGTTGAGATTGTTATCTGCTTTACTTCTTCTCTTAATCACGACTGGGGGTGTATCTCTTTTGCGCAGTGCAATTCGAGGGCGGCTCTCCATCCGTTCTTACCAGGAACTACACAAATTAAAGTAGAATAGTGCGTTTGTAACGCACCATTTCAATCGCACCTGGTATTCTCAGTCAGTGGGTACGTTCGTAACGCACCTAATTCATATATCACCAACTCCGCACCTGTCTTAAATGGACACCCGCAAGATCCGCTCCGACGGCAATATGTGCGGGGACTGTTGAACCCGAAAAATCTCAGAAATGTGATCAAAAATTTTTAATCAGCTATGTACGAAATGCCTTCTAATTGGAAGGTGCTTTTTTTACATTAATGGCATAATTGCAGCATATCAAGAGTCCGTATACTTAATAATAAGGCGGCTTGCCATATTCGAAGGACAAAAAACATCTTATACAAATATATGAAGCAACCATGACCGAAATAGATAAACACCACGTATTGGATAGCGAAGTCTTTACCTATCGTGTGAGCAAAGACGATAAAGTTTTCATCTATTGGCGAGGAAAGCAGGTCACGATTTTATTAGGGGAAGGAGCCCAAAGGTTTATCAGCAAAATAGAGCTCCTTAATGACCAGGAAGTACAATTGGTCATGGCGAAAGCAACGGGCGACTTTAAGCGGGGCAATGAGCGTTGAGAGACAAATAGTTAAAGTCTGTAGGGTGCGTTGCGAACGCACCTTATTCATTTACAACCAACTCCCCTATTGTGATTAAAGATCACCCGCAAAGACTGTCTGGTTGGCGGTATCGCAAGTGATATATGCAGTTCCGAACCTCCAGCCTGGATGCAATCAAGGCTGCCATTGACTGTCAAAAAGATGAACCTATGGCAGATCATTGCCTGAACCTGTCGATACCGAAACTCCTATAAATTTGAAGATGTTTTTTAATAATTTATGCAATAATTGCAGTGTATCATTCTTCCGTATAATTATATTTAGACGCTTCGCCAGGTTATTAAAGGTGAGTAGATGTCACATCAGACAAGCATCGCAACCCTTCGCAAGGACTCAATTATTGCATGGTCAGCATCCATATTCTTGGCTGCTTTTGGTGTCGTTTTCCTTATGCTCTTCTTACGCCCCTCGCTTATCGGTGTTTCTCCCGACTCCACAGTGGACTACGAGGGAAAACCCATCTGGCTCGTCTTTGGTATGCTATTCGTTATCCTGGGCATGGTTTTCCAAAGGATAGCCTATCGTTGGCCCTGCCATCTGTTATTTGTGCTTCGTACCCAACAGGCTAAACCGATGCGTCTCCAAATCAAAGTCGAAGAAGATTCGGATCACACTCAATATTATGCCTGTCTATCCGATGATACTGGCGGAGCTAATCCGAAAGGCTGGCGAGTCGGCCTTTGGGCACCATCCCTGGATATTCGGGGTCTGATCGGAAATGAGCTAAACGCGAAAGTCTACATCGATCCACAAACAGCTAACCCAGCAGTTATTGAGTATGCCAATGGCTATCTTTGGGCAATGAAGGGGGCAGTCATCCCCTACCCAACATCAACATAATCGAGCACATAGTTGGTAGGGTGCGTTACGAACGCACATTATTCTTTTATCACCAACTTCTCAGCTGTCTTAAACGGTCATCCGCAAGATCCACCCGACTGGCAATGAGCGCGGCATCCTCGTATACAGCTACCCACAGCACTCCACTTGGTCGTGCACAGCACTCCCTTTGGTCGTAAGTTCCGCCCGGAGCTTGCCGGTCCGCGGTGAAATCCTAAATTGTATAAAAAAAAAGGTTCTCCAATTCTAAAGAGTCTTTTTAATGCTGGAGCATAAATGCAATATTTCAAGAGGTAGTATTTTACTTTTTTTTAGTGGCAATGATAACTTCACCCCTGTAATTTCTCTCTTTTCTTAAGGTACCCAGGGTAAGGAAATTTGCAGCAGACCTGCATCGGAACTTAATACCCATAAGCTGGTCCCGTCATATCCGATGCTATCAACATATTCTCCAACTTTCAATTCACCAATTTTTTGACCGATTTTACTGTCAAAATAATACAACGTTCCTTCACCTGCAATCCAAACCATCCGGTTATCGGCAGCAATATTTATACTTCCATGGTCGTAAATTTCACTGGTCACATCGACATGAAATTCTGGTTGATCGGTCTTGTTAATATCATAACCATCCAGGTAATATGCATCGTTGTCAGAATAGTAGTGTGCAACCAACCACACCTTTCCATCTGCCAAGACAAGCGGATTCCCTAACACACCAGTATCCCGAACGCCTGAACTTTGGTTATCTTTAAGCTCTGAAGGATCATTTGCATTTACAAGCCATAGATCATGCCTGCAATCATCGCACCAACTACCTGTGATCCACATCCACTTCTCACCATCATATGCAAAATGGGCATCGCTGGGTAGACCATTTGGTAATGACATATATTTAAGCGTTTCAGTATCAACCATACCGAAATTGACCCACATTTTTCCTGGTGAATTCCCAAGTTGGGTTGGAGCAGTACCATAATCTCCATCGTTGGTGATGGGGATTCTTTTGATGACCTCGCCTTGAGGCAATTCGATAACATATAGGATTTCTGCTTGATTTGGATCATCGATGCTGGCAAGGACCCATAATCTATTGTTTTCGAGTTCAATGTCAAAAAAGATCTTTGCTTCGATCTCTGATATAGTCATCACGAGATCCCCGGTTAGCGGATCCCATTGCTGCAAACCTGAGAACAACGTGCCCGTCCAGACCTGCCCCGGTAATGCAAGCATCGCCCCTGATCCTCCTCCCTGGTTGTATGGGATGTCTGAAACCTGAATACTTTTTATGACTGTTGGTTCAACTAGGGTTATTGCCTGGGTCGGGGGAATATTTACTGCTTGTTCAGGTGTAGACATGAGGGTAGCCAGAACTGTTGGAGTATATTGAGCTGGCATATCAGTTGAAATTGGATGCTGTGTACTTGCCGAAGCAACAGAGGCCTCCGTTGCGATTGATGTTGGATTGCTGGATGACGAAATGAGTTGTGGTTGAGGTTTACAAGAAATCAAGGTTATTGCATAAAAGAACATGCTGATCAAGATTTGAAATTTGTATTTTATAGTAAACGTCATCTAGAAATCCTTATAATATCAATGATAAGCAATCAGAAGAATACCAACCAATTATTTTCATTGTAACCGATTCAATTAGCAGCACAAGGTACTTCTTCTCCTTTGTTCGCGCCGGTGTCTCCACCGCGCGCAAGGTTTTGACCGCTAGGCTCCATGCTTTTTCCTAATCCTTCACCCTGCAGTGATGGTGCTCACAAGCTCCGATCGGATGGCTTTATCGCAAGGGTTTTCTGCAGCTTCGAACCTCCAGCCTGGATGCAATAAGGTCAGCCATTTGCTATACTTAAGGTGCTTGTGCAGTAATTTTTCCTGCCTTTAAGCAGAGTTCACGCCCGCCCCAGCCGTACCCCTGAGGGCATAACGCAAACCGTTGTGTGGCCATTGAAACAATTCGCCGAATCCATCGTTAAGAGGAGAAAATTTCATGTCCTTAAGTAATCAATTCTTGATAGACAATCATGCATTCTCAATCAGTGATGTTCCAACGATGGAAGAGATGGATCGAGTTCAAAATGCTTTTGAAAATGATAAGCGCATCCAAACTCTTGGGGAATATGACCAACCAGGCATTGAGATCAATCTGGTCTTGAAAGATTCAAAGGGGGTTGTTCAGGGAGGGGTTATTGCCAGCACAGTATTCAGAGTGATGCATCTAGAGGTCCTATGGGTGACAGAGGATTACCGTGGGATGGGATACGGCAGACAACTTGTTCTCGGAGCAGAGCAAATTGGCTACGCACATGGTTGTATCACATCCCAAACTTGGACTCTTTCCTTTCAGGGACCTAAGTTTTATCCAACCATCGGATATGAACTTTTAGGTATCTATGATGGTTACCCCAACGGGATAACTGAACATGTTTTCATGAAACGATTGGCAACAGATCAACAAAAAAATAGGAAACTTGGCATTCCTGACTCTCAGGGTCTCTACCTTACAACAGATGTAGACGAAGAGAACAAGAAAATTCTTCACGAAGGACTACACCGCCATGTGAAAATAAATGTCGGCGAGGGTTATAAAGGAACTAAAATTAAGTTGATCATTAAAGATCAAGAAAGTGAACTCATAGGTGGGCTATCTGCTTGGACAACCCTCTCCAACCTGATCTTTGATTACATCTGGATTGCAGAAAGTTTCCGCAGAAAAGGCCTAGGAAGAATGTTGATGCTGCAGATGGAAAGAATTGCCAGAGAGAAGGGTTGTATTGCCTCACAAGCATATTGTTTCTCGTTCCAAGCCCCAGACTTTTTTCAAAAAATGGGTTATAAGATTCTTGGTACATCCAATGGTTACCCTCCCCCCGTTAATGAGTTATACCTTATCAAAAAATACAAATAAGGACTCATCATGAACAAGTTGCACAATAATGGTTGCAGTTTATAGTGGGTAGGGTGTTGCGTTCGCAACGCACCTTATTCATTTACCACCAACCCCCCTATTGTGATTAAAGATCACCCGCAAAGAAGGTCTGGTTGACGCTTTCATAAGGGGTATTTTAAGCTTCGAACCTCCAATCTGGATGCAATCAAGGTTGACATTTGCTATACTTAAAATACTTTTAAAGCGTTGCATTCCTGATCTGAAGCAGAGTCCACACCCGCCCACTTGCGGTAACGCAAACTGTTGGGCGCTTCAAATAGTTAACCATCACGACCGGAGATCACACTACACCATATGAAACTACAAGATATCGGATTTGACCAATGGTTTCAAGAGCAGCAACAAGAGTTGCAGATACCTCATTGCAGCGTCGCCCGGGTGACTGCAGTCAACAAAGATAGCTATTTGGTCCGAAATGAGAATAGCGAGGTTCAAGCTGAGGTTACGGGCAATCTTCTTTTCTTAGCCGAGTCGGGCATGGACTTACCCGCCGTAGGCGATTGGGCATTTGTGCAATACTACAACTCTGACACACTTGCCATTATTCATGGACTATTTCCAAGGAAGACGATTCTGCAAAGGAAAACACCCGGCAAGAAAATAGAGCACCAGGTAATTGCAGCCAACATTGACGTTGCCTTCGTTGTTCAATCCTGCGAGAGAAATTTCAATTTGCGCAGACTGGAACGCTATCTTGTGATGATCAACGAAGGACATATAGAGCCAATGCTCCTATTAACCAAGAGCGACCTGGTTAGCACCGAGGAATTAGAACAAGAGATTTCACAAGTCCGACAAGCGAGTATTCACTGCCGAATCATTGCTCTTAGCAGTAGAACCGGCTCCGGCTTGGATCAAATCCGTCAGGTATTGGAAACTGGCAAGACGTATTGTCTGTTGGGATCATCAGGAGTGGGTAAAACTACGCTCTTGAATCAGCTTATAGGCCAAGATCTATTCGAGACGAACACAGTCCGCGAGTATGACGGAAAGGGAAGACATACAACCTCCCGTCGCCAATTAATTGTCCTGGATCAAGGTGCTATGTTGATCGATACCCCTGGAATGAGGGAATTAGGCAATATTGGAGCCAACAGTGGAATCGAAGAGAGCTTCTATGATATTTGGGAACTCTCTCAGACATGCCGTTTCACCAATTGCTCTCACACAACCGAAATCGGCTGCGCGCTCCTGGCGGCGCTTGAGAACGGAGAATTGAGTGAAAAAAGATATCAAAGTTACCTAAGCTTACTCAAGGAATCTGAATACTATCAAATGTCCTATGTCGAAAAGCGCGAAAAGGATCGAAAATTCGCGCAGTTCATTAAGTCAGCAATGAAACACAACAAGAAGAAGTGAGTCGTGAATGCGCCCAACAGAGCGTGCACCTGACTTGGGGGATTTTGTAGTCAGTAGGGTGTTTTCGTAACGCACCATATTCTCTGTTCGCGCCGGTGTTTGCGGTGGTCACCTTCAACAAAGGGGTCTTCAATCTCGTTGCGAATGACCAGGTGGATCGTTACATCAGCCGGCTGCAGGGTGGGGAGCTTATTCGCAGCCAGGTCGCTGGCATTGAACCAGCCATTCCCATTTTTTGACTTATCCGACCGGATGGCGGTATCGCAATGGTTATATGCAGCTTCGAAGGTCCAGCCTGGATGCAATCAAGACAGACATTTATTATACTGAAAATACTTTATAGCATAGCTTTCCTTCACCTCAAACATCATCAATCCCTGCTCACATGCATCCAGGCATGCCACGAAATGAAATCATGCAAACATTGAGCGTGCACATACATTCACCTTAATCAATATTTTTACATCTTCCGGCCAGGAATGAGAAAGGAGTTCTTGATGGACAAAAGCAAAAAAATATGGTTATGGTCATCGGCCGCGATATCTTTCATTACAGGTTTTATCCTCGTTTCAAACGACAGTGGAGCAGGATGGTTCCTATTATTATGGGGATAGTATATATCGGCACCTTAACGCGACCTGGTCAAACATGAGCTGAATCCAATCCCCGGTTCGCGCGATGGGGGCTGATTGGAATAACTGTATTACTCATAATCCTCATTCTCGTTGCTGGTGCTGTTCTTTTATTAAAGCCTTAAAAATTGAAAGATACCTTCGCAACGCACCATTTTCATTTGCGACTTCGAACGTCCAGCCAGGGTGCAATCAAGGCTGCCATTTGCTATACTTAAGATACTTTAAATTACAGCTTTTCTCTGCTCCCAAGGACAGATTCCACGCCTGCCATTCGGCATTATCGCCACGGATCGATGTTGCAAGCTGGAGGGTGTCACAATATTTCGGAGGTATCATTTGATAGAGCCATTATCAATCTTTGAAACCAAAGCACAGATCACCGCTGTCATTCACTTAATGATACTGAGAGATCAAATACAAGCAATGATGGAACCTGCGATTTTTGAGGTGGCAAATGCAATATCTGAGCAAGGATTGCATGCGATAGGACCCCTTTTCGCACATCACCTAACAACTTCGTCTGAGTTCTTTGATTTCGAAGTTGGATTTCCTATAAACGCCCCCATCAAACCCGTTGGCAGGGTAATACCAAGTGAGTTGCCTGCCGCGAAAGTGGCGCGAACAATATACCATGGTGGATATGAAGGCCTGTTCCAAGCCTGGGAGCAGTTTGGGATGAATGCAAAGTTAGATCTCGGCAACCAGATGGAGGAGGCGGGACTGGTGTTAGGCGAGACTCTGTGGGAAAGCTATATCTCAGGCCCTGAGACCGATCCTGATCCAAGTACCTGGCGAACGGAACTGAACCAACCTTTACTTATAGTCGGTAGGGTGCGTTCATAACGCACCGCTGCAACCTAAGGTAACTTGAGCAAAATAATTCCGCTCTTTGGCTTCAATGTTATTTCTGTCACTAAAGATCCATCATTAAACAATGGATCATGAGTCCCTAAAATTTTCCTATAAGTATCACCCAGGTCAACAGTCATGGGTCCCTCAGACGGATTGACAAGTACAATGCCATTTTGGAAATCACGCCGCCAGGTAATCCATTTGACTCGTTGATCATTATCAAACAATAAAGATGATAGGAGCATTTCCTTTTTATTTGCGTTATATGCATCAGTGACTGGCATTCCCAGGTACCCTTTTGCCTCCAATGATTGGATTGCCTTACCCGATTCAAGATCAACTGAATATTCGTCGTACCACCAGGTGGCTGAATAAGGAGCAGCTCCCGCACCATCTTGATGATTTGTGCAAGTGAAATACCCATCAAACATTAGTGATGATGCTAATGTGTAACGAAGATGATCGTAATCAGTAGCAGTACAATAAGCCATAATAAATGGGGTTTTAGGTTCCACAGAAACTTCTTGCATCAAATAATATGTTCGCATGCTTATCTGCCAATCATATCCATCATTTTCCCAATTCAGGAATCCTTCAATCATTCGTCCATTTAATAAATCAGCGAGAATGGTATCCTTTTTTTCTTCAGTCTTATTAACCATCCCCCTCCATACACTATTGCCTGTAATTAGATAACCTTCTGGAAATACCGCTCGAGTTTCTGCGAGTAATTTTTTCAAACCCTCATTCATAATCAAATCAACTTTACTATCTGAATCCCGTTTGCCATCCATATCGATATCTATGGATCGCCCGGACCGGTTATACCAGGTTTCATTTGTACCATCGTAGAATATGCCATCAAATAATCCAGATTTCATAGAAGTACTATTTAAATAATCAGGGATGAATTTGCTTACATCAGTCCCCAGGTTCATCATGGTTGACCACTCGCCATCATAATTGAAGCTAGGAAATGGTTCACCATAAATATCTCGCATAGTCCAATCCGGTTTAAGCTTTGAAACAAAATCCCCGCCGGTCCAGGAATTATCCTTTTGAAAATATTCCTGGACACTGAATATTGCTAATATTACAGCATTTGGATTTTTTGTACGGATGATACCGGTGGGTCCAAGATAAATCCAATTTGACTTGGCTACTTCAGGTCCTAATGTGAGGATATCATAATAATTAGCAGATAATAAATGCTCAGCCGATGGATCATTGAATTGATTTTGATAGAACAACTTTGGGAATCGATGATTAGCAAGCCTGTCTGTAACATTTAAAATAACAGTATTATTTTTTGCGGGGAGATTAGCTGCTCTGCCGTTTTCATCAAGCGCCCAAACTTTAATATCATCAACACATACCTTTAAATTCGGATTTGCCAGGAAGCCTGCTTTCCCTTCTGACCGATGGTCATCTAACCCAGAAGCAACCAATAATTCATTTACATAGAATTTTATTTGATGTCCATACGTTTCTAACCTCAGGGTATACCAGCCATCTGTTGGAACAGGGACATCATTCCCTCCTAGATCGACATAAGGATCATTGAATAAAAGCCACGCACTTCCTGTTTTTAGATTCAAATTTCCATAATACATTAGCCATTTATATCTCTCAAAACGAGAATAGAGGTTAAAGAATGGCTCACCATTGAGTTCTAACCCTTTAACACGCATCTCAGTTGCATAATCCCCCCATTCGTATGCACCAAAAATAAAACCGGGATCAATTCCCGGATAATCATTGCAATATATATTATTATTAGAATCTTCTGGCACTACGCTCCAGGTTATTTTGCCAATTTCGAACAAGCCTTCAGCAGAGCCATCTTCAAAATCTTCTTGATAAAGGATTTCTTCATCTTGGGCAGCCCTGGTTATATCTAGAGTACTTGTAGGTGTTATTGGTGAAGGTGAAATTTGGATGGTGGATGGTTTTGTTTCAGTCGCTGTATGCGCCACGCTTTGATCATCATTTTGTTTACGAGCACATGCGGTCACGAAAAATAATATCGATAAAATAGTCATGAAGTATTTATTCATTTTAGGCACCCTTCCATCAGTGAGTATATATTAATAATCCTTTAGTTCATAGCGATTATTATCTTGTCCCCGTTCGCGCTGGTGTCATCACCGTGCGCGTGGTTTTGACCGCCAGGTCTCCCTCCTTATCCCAAACTGGCGTTATCGCAAAAGTTATATGCAGCTTCGGACCTCCAGCCTGGATGCAATAAAGGCAGACATTTGCTATAATTTAGATGATCTTGATGTATGTATTTCCTGATCCAACGCAGATTCCACTCCCGCCCACAGATGTTAAAGCGTACCTCGAAGGGGTATAACGCAAACCGTTAGCCCGCTAATTTCATTGATATATGTGTGTTTCGCCTGATATGATCTTCAGACGGGGTTCACAATTTGTGTGCATTCTTTCCTCTTTCCTCTATTTCGAGAGAGGGTAGGCAGGAGATCCGTATACTGAAGGAGATTACTCACATGAAAACGATCACTAAATCAACCAAAATCTTTCTCCTGGCAGCCGCTGCCTTGGTTGTCGTGGCTGCAGCAGCCTTTATAGTCTGGAGATTTACCCTCGGCACCTCGCCCGAGGTCTCCGAACCGGACTACTGGCCCACCCAGGGCTGGTTGACCTCCACGCCGGAGGAGCAGGGTCTCGACTCGGCGAAGCTTGCTGAGGGATTACGCCAAATTCAACAGAAGAACATTCCCATTCACAGCTTGCTCATCATACGCGACGGCAGGGTGTTGCTCGATGCTACTTTCTACCCTTACGATGGTAAGTCACCTCACAGTGTGGCTTCGGTAACCAAGAGCTTGACGACGTTGTTGATCGGCATAGCCATCGACCAGGGCAAGCTCAATCTTAACGATAAAATGGTGTCGTTCTTCCCTGATGCCACCATCGCCAATCCTGATCCGCGCAAGAACGACATCACCATCCAGGACCTGGCAAGCATGTCCTCCGGGTTCGATTGTAACGGGTTACCCGATGAGCTTACCGTTAAAGAGATGGAAATCAGCCCTAACTGGGTCCAATTTGGATTGGATCTGCCAATGGCATACAAACCTGGGACCCACTGGGTGTATTGCGGTGTGGGGATGCACCTGCTTTCCGCCATCCAGGAAAAAACGACCGGCATGACCGCCATCGATTTTGCCCGGCAGTACCTGTTCAAACCTTTGGGGATAAAAGAAGTATTCTGGCCAACTGACCCACAGGGGGTAAATATGGGTGCAGGGAATACCCGCCTGCTCCCGGCAGATATGGCGAAGATCGGCTATCTTTATCTGCATGGTGGTATCTGGGATGGCAATCAGATCGTCCCCCGCTCGTGGGTGGAGCAATCGGTCAAGAAACAATTCAACCCACCGAATGGTGATGGCTATGGATACGGTTGGTGGTCAAGCGTTACTGACACCGGTAAGTCATTTTTCGCGCAGGGGGACGGCGGTCAGCGGATCGTAGTCAATCCCTATTATTCCAGTATAGTTGTGACGACCGGCGAAGGTTTCAGCTATGATGATATCGATCCTTACATTGTGGCAGCCGTCGTCGACCCGAAAAACCCTCTGCCTGCCAACCCTACAGGTGTGACCGAATTGCAGCGAGTCTTGGCAACACTCCCACTTCCACCTGATCCGCAGCCGGTACCAGTATTGCCAGATATCGCCACTGTCATTTCAGGTAAAACTTTTCGAATGGACTCAAATCCATTTGGAATTGAAAGTGTCAGGCTTGTTTTCGACGCCACCCTTCAAGCCAGTTTCAAGATATCCTTTGCCGATGGCACTCCGAGTCCGCTTGCCGAGGTCGGGTTGGATGGCATTTACCGCCTTACCCCCGGCCTGAACCTGGATCGGGCAGGCCACCCCTTCGCGGATTTCCAGAATTTATCAGTGGGTTTGCGTGGTCGCTGGACAGATGCCCACACCTTTGTTCTGGAGTACAACACCATATCGAATTATTATTATTACACTCTGCAAATGAATTTCGATGGTGATAAATTGAGCCTCGTTTGGTCTGATCGTAAAGGAACTCCATTGGCGATGCTAACAGGAATAATGGAAAATCCGTGAAACGGTTACCTTGGAATTTTTGTATCAGCAGTAAGGGTGAGCCAAAACTAACTCTGTGAGGTGCGTTCGTAACGCACCATTACCAGGGCACTTATGCGGAATTCAAAATGGTCGCCTGCTATGTCCGCCATACTGGCGATATCACAGGGTTATATACAGCTTCGAACATCCAGCCTGGCTTTAATGATGGCAGCAATTTGCTATACTTAAGGTACTAATAAATCAGAGCTTTCTGTTCAATAGCTGAGGCCGCGCTTGCCCCACGCTTGTCCAAGGGTACCCCTAGGGCATTCAGCAAACCGTAAGACGCAAAGACGAAATGAGTTTTGTTATTGGCATTGAGAACATCGACTTCGACTTGCATTACTGGACATGGAGAAGGAGAAATGACGAACGATCAACCAACCTGGCCGGATGAGCACATCACCCTGGAAGCCGTCTCACGGTGGATTTCTTCTGCTTGTAAGCATGAGGTAAATAAACCTGAAATCCTCCGTACCAAACAGTGGGGTGTGACGGCGCGTTTCGATAGCTTTGTTTTCAAAGCCAGCTTCACGCCACTTTATCCTAATGCTATCGAAGTGCAAGGCCTTCTCGAAAAGATCGTTCCCAAAGGTGCACCGCGATTGATAGCGAGCGATATTGTGGATGGACAGCTCTGGACGCTCTTTGAGCACATTCAAGGAGCCACTGCCGAGGAGGTGGGAACGATCGGGGCAATCGAAGCTATGGCTCGCGAACTCGCACGGGTTCAAATAGCCGTTGCAAAGCTGGATCTCACGGGTTTGCCGGTATTAAACATACGCAGTCTTCCGGGTGCATTGCTCGAAGATGATCTATCAGACCAGCCTGCAGAGTTGATCCAGTGGCTTAGTGATTCGCAGTCATCGCTCCAACTTGATGCTAATGCGCTGGCTGATATCCCGCTATCGCTCGATCATCCTGACATGAACATGAGCAATGCAATCATCCTGAGCGATGGACGCGCAATTTTGTTAGACTGGGAAGAGGCAACCGTCGGTTGTCCGCTTTTCAGCCTCGACCGACTCCTTAACGATGCTTACGAACTCTCCGCAGTAGAAACCGTAAGGGACGTCTATCTCGACACTCTAAATGCTGCTGGATTGGATCAGGTTGAGAGTGCGATGCGGCTCGTGCCATTGAAGTTGGCACTCGAGAACTGCGCCTTCGCCCGAAACCTTGGTTGGCCTCGACCTCACACCCGCTTGACAACACTTCTCCTGGAACTGGCCCGGAGACGATCAACTAACGGTTACTTAAAAAATTGGCTCTCCGATCTATTTGCAGTATAGGCAGGATCTTCACATTAATATCGCGCCGGTGCACATTCTGCGCGTCGGAGCGAAGCGGAGAGTTCTCGAAGATCCCCGTAATGAAATAGTCAGTGGGTAGGGTGCGTTCGCAACGCACCTTATTCATTTACGACCAACTCCCTTTTGTGATTAAAGATCACCCGCAATATCCGGCCGGTTGGCGCTATCGTAAGGATTATATGCAGCTTCGAACATCCAGCCTGGATGTAATCAAAGCAGCTATTTGCTATACTTAAGATACTAATTCAGTACAGTATTCCTGCCCAAAAGCAGAGTCCACGCCTGCCCGCACTTGTCCATGTGTACCCCGAAGGGATATAACGCAAACCGTTGGGCGGGATAAGGTAAGTACAATGTTAAAAGTTCATGCAATTCAAACTGGGAAAGTAAAAATTAAAAAGTTTGAAGCTTTCGGAGCAACAAATCGAATATCACGGATGTGGCAATTGCTACATACTGATAATTGGACCGATTGGCTTCCGATTTATTGTTGGTTTGTCGAGCATCCAGAAGGGCCGTTCTTAATTGATGCGGGAGAAATCGCCAGGGTACATGAATATGGGTATTTACCAGATAATATCTTTTTCAATGGAGCAGCCAAATACGAGGTGAAGCGAGAAGATGAAGTTGATGTACAACTTGCAAAATTGGGATACAAAGTGGAACAGGTTAAGGCTATATATCTCACCCATTTTCACAGCGATCATGTAGATGGTGTATATCATTTTCCAAAAGCAAAAGTATTTGCCGCCAAAGAGGCTTTTGATTCAATATTAAGCCCAAAAGGGGCACTTTTTGGGTATCTACAGAAAAACCTACCTGAGTGGTTTCAACCAGATGTATTTGAGTTCACAAATGAAAAGGAAGACGCTTTTACTTCAAGCAAGAAGCTCTCAACAGATGGAAGCATTGTAGCTATACCCATGCCTGGCCATTCGATTGGTCATACTGCTTATATCGTAAAATCAGAAAACTACCGATATATATTTTCCGGAGATACCACATTAAATGATCATACATTACAAGCGGGTATACCGACTGTTATTCTAAATAATACTGACGCGATGGAATCAGTCCGAAAGCTACGAGAATTTGCCCGATCACCGGATGTTGTGGTGTTGTGCTCACATGATCCGCAAGCTATACAAATATTAGTAGGCAAGGAGTCGGCTCCAGATTAATCCCGCCCAACACCGGCTCCACCGGACATCGGCTCCGCCGTTGGGCAGCTTCACTAAAATTGGAGAGACGCTCAGGCAAAAGGAGACCAACATGAACCATTACAAGTTGTTACAACCGTTGATCGCTGCGAGTTTGTTTCTCTTATTGCTACCCGGGTGTAGCGCACCTGCAACGCCTTCAGTATCGGCAACGCTCGTCCCGCCTAAAGACATGGCAACACTCGTCCCGCCCACAGCAACGCCATCCCCCCCTTCCAATGCCGTTTATTTTGGCACAGTTCAAGGGAAGAATATAATATTTGTCACACATGATAAAGAGCAAGCACTTTACGAAGGATATTTTTCTTCATACAAGAACCTTGGGAAAGTTTATTGTGGCGGATTTGATTTCAATTTCAATGATCTTGAGAACCCACGATTATTGTTCTCGATCGACAACATTGATAATTGGATTAGTGTTATTTGTAGCGATGAAAAGGTATTTGTTTCTGGCGTCAGACAGGAACCCGGTTATGGTGATATTAGCTTCGTGTATGTTGTTAACCCAAAGACGGGAGGCTTCCTAGAAGTGTGGACAGGTGCGCCTGGTTATGTTGATGAGATTTGGAATAATATTATTGTGATTAAATTATACCCTTGTTACCGTTGTTCTCCTTCTCCCTTGCGTAAAACGGTCTTAGTAAATGCAAACACTGGCGCTGAAAAAGAACTTGGTGAGGTAGGAGATGTAAGAATTCTAAATAGTTCGGTAGCTTATCGATACCTTACTCCTCTAGAAGTACCTTGTGATCCGGGTGAAGGTTGTGATGGGTTCTATCCAGATTATGTACCTGCAGGAGAGTTTGTTTTAGAATCGCTGCCTTGAACTGTAATTTTCCGCCCAACTCTGTTCACTCCAGTGCTCGCATAGCGTCCTTGGAGCAAGGAAGTCGGTAGGGTGCGTTCGTAACGCACCTTATTCATTTATCACAAACTACTCTATTGTGATTAAAGATCACCCGCAAAGACTGCCAGGTTGACGATATCGCAAGGGTTATATGCAGCTTCGAACGTCCAATCTGGATGCAATTAGGTCAGCCATTTGATATACTTAAGATACTATTGTAGCAACTCAATTCCAAATCAGGTTGAGCTGGTCAACTCACAAGATACTCATGGATGGGAATAAAACTGGGTAATTGGTGTACTTATCCGCACCGGTTTTGGTGATTTACAATCGTATTTTTTGAATGGTGATATTTATGAAAACGAGAGTCGCATTTACTTATGGCCAAGGTAACATCCAACTTAGCGAACTTGATCTACCGCGAATCGAACCTAAAGGATTAATAATTCGAGTCGAAGCTACTGGTATTTGTGGATCAGACAGCCGAATGTATTTTACGGGACTAACTCCACGATATATCAATCCGGTAGTACTTGGACATGAGTTCAGCGGGCGAGTGTATAGACTTGGTAAAGAACAGACTGAATTTAATATTGGCGACCTCGTTACAATAGCCCCAATTATTCCATGCATGAGATGCGTACCTTGTTTGGAAGGAAACGACAATCTGTGTGAAAACGGTATTGTTATAGGTTGTAATTCTCATGGAGCGATGGCTGAGTATTTTTATGTACCTCAACATATGGTAGAGGTTGGCGGTGTAGTAAAAGTTCCTCTATCTGTAAATGCACATACAGCAGCAATGTCAGAGTTAGTTGGTAGTTGCTTGAATGGATGGCAAAAGATAGGTATTGAGCCAGGTAATAATGTAGTTATTATTGGAGATGGTCCGATTGGATTAACTTTTCTTCAATTAGCCAGGAACCTGGGGGCAGGTTGGGTTGGCATGGTTGGACATAGAGCAGCAAGGTTAAAAATGGCAACGGAGTTAGGAGCTGATGATGTGCAGATCAGCGCAGAACAGGAAATTATCAGCAATTTTGGTCAAAGGATCGATAGAATCGTTATTGCGACCTCAAATATTAGTGTATTAAATGAATCGTTTGGGATTATTAAAGATGGGGGTTCAATTCTGCTCTTTAGCGGATACCCTAATGGCAGTACATACAGCCTCGATTTAAACAGATTGCATTACAAGCAACTTCACTTACACGGGGCAATTGATTGCACAATAAAAACTTTTAGACAGGCCGTTAAACTACTTCCTGACCTTCAAATGGAGAAACTAATTTCTCGTTCATATCCTTTAGATCAAGTTGTTTCTGGGTTTCTTGCGACCAAAGAGCCATCGGTAAATAAAATCGTAATAGTACCGTAATTAGTTTCTAGTTATTTAGAATGTGGTGTTACATGTAAGAAGAAGTAGAGGTTTCCTCCGCTCACACCGGTGTTATCATTCCCGAAGCGAAGCTGAGGAGAACCTTGTAGATCAGCGAAGTTGAATGGGGAGGGGACACCGATCCAATAAGATCACCCGGAAAGACTGTCCGGTTGGCGGTATCGCAAGGATTAAATGCAGCTTCGAACGTCCAGCCAGGATGCATTCAAGACAGCCATTTGCTGTACTTAAGATACGTACACACATTAGCTTTCCTGCTCCAAAGCAGAGTTCACGCGTGCCCACTAAATCAATATAACTACATTGTTCCATTACACCTATAGTGAGATTCAACACGGAAGTATTACCAATAATTATCTTTTGACCTGCCTGTATTGCTCAATGATTAAGGCATGGATATACTAGAACTATCCCAACTCATTCAATATTATCTTCAACAGTCCTCAGAAATGTATTTTGGGTACTAAACAGCCGGGTAATTGAGATTTAAGTTGTCCTTATGATCAAAGGTTTTGTGAATTTCGGATAATATGATCTTGCAACCAGGCTTTTGATAAAGGAGGGTAATTATGTCTAAGAAATCGTTGGGGGCACTTCTACTCCATGGATTTTCGGGGATGCCTATTGGATTAGGTGAATTGGCAAATCATATTGAAAAACTGGGTCTTCCATATCGGTCACCTACATTACGAGGTCATGGTGCAAACACGCCAAATGCACTTTTAGACGTGAAGTGGACGGATTGGATCTCAGATGCCGAAAAGGCCATGTCGGAAGTTTTGGAGGAAACCGAAAAAGTAACCATAATCGGTCACAGTATGGGCGGGATGATTGCATTGATACTGGCTGCGAAATATAGTAATAAAATCGACAGCATCATTGTTGCAGGTGGCTCAACGAAAATAGTATCCCCTTTTGGTCCGGGGCGTCCTTTAAATTTCCTGGCGCCTATCGTTTTGAGATTAAAATCGAAGTGGGATTTGAAACCTGTTTTCACTGATCCAAACTCTGTGCGAAATGATACCGGATATGAATGGGTGCCAACAATCACTTTCCTTCAATTGTTTGAATTAATCAAAGAGACTCAAAAGCGTTTACCAGAAGTCACCGTCCCCACCCTGATTCTACATAGTAAAAATGATTCATCCAACTCTCCCGATGGTGCGCGAATTCTTTACAGCAGTATATCGACACCTGTAGAAAAGAAGCGACTTGTCTGGTTTGAAAAAACCGAACACGTCATGTTTTTAGATTGCGAGGAAGAAGTGATTATTAAAACTGTGATCGAGTTTATCCAGGATCGAATTAATATTGGGATATAAATTTGCGCATAATTCGTTCGCGCAGGTGTTTACATCCCCGAAGCTAAGCATAGCGGGGTCTCACCACGCGCGGTTTTGACCGCAAGGTCTCCATCTTTTTCCAAACCCCTCACTAGCCTAAATGATCATTCCCTTCGGTCACAAAATCCGCGCGGAAGGCTATAAGTTTTATTCTCTTAATAACCCGCAATGTGGTGTGTTCAGCATAATTTTTGCTTATTGATACTCGGTATAATAGTTGGGTAGCATATTCAAGGAAACAACTGATGAAAAAGATTGGAAATCTTTTATCCTGGTTTTTTATTCTTTTTATCACTGCTTGCAGTAGTACACGAAATGCTTCATTCTCTCCGACCGAAACACATCAGGGCAGTATTGCAGAGTTTGAGGGCATGATAGACTTGGGGGTTTACAAGATGTACCTGCACTGCATGGGCTCGGGAATACCAACGGTAATCATGGAAGCTGGATATAATGATATCTCTGAGACCTGGTCACTCGTTCAGCCCAAAGTAGCTGCCTTTTCCCGGGTTTGTGCTTATGACCGCATTGGGTTAGGTAAGAGTGACCCCAGCCACGAATCTCGAGATAGTTATCAAATAGTCAGAGATTTATATGTTCTCCTCACAAAAGCGGGCATTAGTGGACCTTATGTCCTGGTAGGACACTCGCTAGGAGGAATGTACATGCGTTTATTTGCTGACCTCTACCAGGAAGAAGTTGATGGCCTGGTTCTGGTAGATAGCGCCCACATCGATGATGCTGAGCATTGTTCAGCAGTCTTGCCACCCGAGACACCCAACGAGAGCGAAAGTCTCAGATCCATTCGTGAATATTTGGCGAACCCGCTTACCTTCCCCGAAATCCCTGATAAGATCTTTGAGCCTGGATCTTTGGGCGATATACCCTTGGTAGTGCTTTCCGTTCCCAAGCAACAACGGGCTGAAGACCTTCCAGCTGGTTTTCGCGATGCCATGGACCAGATTTGGGTTGATCTGCAGGAAGAATGGGCTTTGATTTCGACTCGCAGCACCCATATCCTTGTTTATGAAAGCAGTCACTTTATCCAAAAGGACCAGCCTGATCAGGTTATCAATGCGATTCTCCAGGTTATCGATGAGGCGCGTCGCGAATATAAATAACTTCTATTTATACAAGTAAATTGGAAAATATCGCCCACCTTAATGGTTATTTCAATGTCTTCTGTATAATTTAATTTTCTACCCAACACCTCCATTCACACCGGGTTATTATCCATGCAGCGAAGCGGAGAATCATCGAAGATCCCCGGAATGAAATGAGGGGACGAATGGTTTTTCCGGGGCGTGGTTTTAGCCGCCAGGTCTATGTAGTTTTTCCAAGCTCCTTCAAAGGTAGGGATAGTCACCCGCAAGATCCGCACGGACGGCAATGAACGCGGCACCCTGGTGTACGGCTAAACTCAGTTCCTTTTAGTTGCAAGTCCATGCCCTCCCCAGCGCCAGTAATGCAAACCGTTAGGCGCACAAAACCAAAGTCATGAGCGAGAAAAATTATGGCTAAAGTTCTGTTGATTATTGCACCTGAACGATTCAGAGATGAAGAATTGTTCGTCACAAAAGAAGAACTAGAAAAAGACGGGCACGAGATAGTAATTGCAAGCACGGTCAAGGGAATTTGCCCTGGCTCTCGTGGTGGTTTTGCAACTGCAACTTTGACTCTGATTGAAGTAAAAACGGAAGATTATGACGCTTTTGTTTTGTGGGCGGCGGCGGGTCAAAGGTATATATTGCAAACGAAGAAGTTTTCCTTATCGCCATAGAAATGTACAAAAGGAAAACAGTTGTTGCAGCAATTTGTCTTGCTCCAGTGATTCTGGCAAATGCTGGAGTTTTGAAAGGGAAAAATGCTGCCGTTGCGGGAACTCGACAGAGAACAAGGGAGCAAAATATATGGGACCTGGAGATATTGCAGATGGAAATATTGTTACAGGTAATGAGTCCAAGAGTTCACGGCTATTTGGACAAAAAATCAACGAACTATTGAAGTCGCATGGTCTTTAAGTCTGGTGTAAAATTTCAGCTTATTAGCGGTGTCGTCTTTTATTTACCATCGAGTCTTGCGTTCTGTGAGTGCGCCTAACACAGCGTGCACAAGACCCTTCGACAGGTTCAGGACAGACAGTATGGGATTCTGGCACGATTCCAAGCATTTCTCTACGCCTCAGCATTTTTTAGTCAGGCGGCGCAGGAATAACCTATAATGAATATTTAATTAAGGAGCATCGGGAGATAGCTGATGAAATCAAGACCACACGAGCTCTTTCAGGGTGGTATCTGGAATATATGGTTGTGGATAGTTCTCGGCATTATCTTCGTGGCTATCAACCTTGGCAATTCTTCCGAACCCAAGTCACGCTATTGGTTCTCTGAGCTTGCCCTTTATATCCTCATGCTCTCTGGCCTGTGGGCCAACGCGAAATTCGACTTCCGGAAGAAGCTACCCATCCCAAAGAAGATTGCTCCCGCCGTTTATGTATTTCTAGTCTGGTTGTTCGGAATGATTTTTGAATTGAGCTTGACAGTTACTGGGGAAGGGGTTGGAGGCTTACACCCAGAGACGTTGCCTTCATTCATCCTTGCCCAAGGCGATTACATTCCGATTGCCATCATATCGTACATCGTCATAAGGAGAACCCAAGCATCTTTTCGGGAGGTGTTCTTCTTTGCAGCTGGGAAAAGCCTCACGGAAGCCCTTATCTTCACCGGCGTACTTACCTCCTTGCTCTTCTTACCAATGTTCTGGATTTCGCCAATCGTAATTGCCTATTACGCTCTTGCATACAGCAGTTTTATTGCTCTTCCCCTGTTGTTTGTCGATGAAGAATTACTATGGCAGGAGTCCTTCCAAGCACAACGACACTCGATACCCTTTTTTTGGATACTCGGTTTTGTTTTGGCGCTTCTTATCCGTATTTTCTGGGGACTGGTGTATAGTCCAGTTGTGACTCAGCTACTCCACCTGCCTCCAAATCCATAGGCGGGATTTTCTACTTGAGGAGACTCAGAAATCAACAGCTACTCATTTAACGCGTATTCTGTTCGACGAGATCTATTCTGACTTTGTTGCAAACTATCCAAGTAGAATTGACTAATCTTCGGCGGGTCAGAGTGGCTTCCAATGTACCCAAGAAGACCGTTCGCCGCCTACCCCCGCGGACAGAGTCGTAAATACGGGGACATGTTTAGACCTATGTTTGGCAGTTCACGAAAAATTCTGTAATTCTTACAGATAATCTGTTCGCGCCGGTGTTACCATCCTTGGAGCAACGCGGAAAGGACCTCCCCGAGCGAGAGGTTTTGACCCCTTAGTGTCCGTCCTTATCCCAAACCCTTCATAGGTAGTGATGGTCGCCACAATGTCCGCTTGGACGGCAATACTGCAAGGATTAAATGCAGCTTCGAACGTCCAGCCTGGATGCAATCAGGGCTGACATTTGCTATACTTAAGATAGTAATGCAAAACAACATTCCTTCAATTCAAACAAAGTCCTCACCTGTTCACCTGAGGGGCAAAACACAAAGTGTTGGGCGGCTTATACAAAAGAAAGACACACAAATTCGAAACCCCAAGATGGAGGACATTAAATGATTTGTTATAACCATAAAGACAAACAAGCAGTAGCCATTTGTAAGAATTGCTTTAAAGCAATCTGTGAAGAATGTGCTATTCCTGACGACAATGGCTTTGCCTGCTCTGAAAAATGCCATCAAGAAATTACTACATATCACTCGATGATGGAAAATTCCAAAACATTGTATGGACTGAAGCCAGGGCGAACACCAATTGCTACTATCTTCCTGCTGGTTGGTGGTGTACCCTTCATAATTATGGGGGTTATCACTATACTTGATGGATTTTGGAATGGGCTTTTCTCATTGGTAATGGGATTAATTATTCTCACACTCGGCATAGTTTCTTACAAAAACATGAGAAAAACAGGCATTCGAACCTGAGAATTTTTATGCACTTAGTTCACAACATTTCCACCTGCAAAAATGCGCACCCGCTAGACCCGTTCGCGCCAGTGATACCATAGCGATGTCTCAATCAAGACATCCGGAGCAGCCCAGAAATGGTAGTAGCTGGTGCCTTGAATTTTCTTAATGCCACTCAAAGCTTAAAATTCCGTCTGGCAATGATTTTGCACACGAATTACAATTATGAATTAATGTCGCATGCAGACTTCAGTAGTGGGTGCCTGCCTAATAAATTGAAGGAAGAATATGCAAGATAAACGCATGAATGCGGATGAAGCTATCGCCTTGATCCGGGATGGCAGCACAGTTGCTTGTGGGGGTTTTGTCGGCAGCGGACATCCCGAAGAATTGACCGTAGCTTTGGAACGGAAGTTTAAAGCCACCGGTCATCCTCGTGATATCACTTTGGTGTACGCAGCTGGACAAGGCGATGGTAAAGAACGTGGATTAAACCACCTGGCACATGAAGGATTGTTGCGGCGTGTGATCGGAGGGCATTGGGGGCTAGCTCCACGGTTGGGAAAACTGGCATGCGAAAATAAGATCGAAGCATACAATTTCCCACAGGGTGTGATATGCCATCTGTTCCGCGATATAGCGGCTGGAAAGCCTGGCACCCTCACACATGTAGGCTTGCGTACATTTATCGATCCGCGAATGAGGGGTGGCAAGCTGAACGAGTGTACTAATGAAGAACTTGTCGAACTGATCACGATCCACGGCAAAGATTGGTTATTTTACCGATCATTTCCAATTCATGCTGCACTTCTAAGGGGTACCACAGCTGATGAACGGGGAAATGTGACCATGGAAAGGGAAGCAGGAACCTTCGACATGCTGTCTATCGCCCAGGCTGCAAGGAATTCTGGCGGAGTGGTGTTAGTTCAGATCGAAAATATCGTTCCAGTTGGCACCCTTGACCCGAAACTGGTCCAGATCCCTGGCATTCTGGTGGACGCAGTGATCGTTGCCAGTCCCGAAAACCATTACCAGACATTTGGAGAAAAATACAATCCATCTTTTTCAGGCGAAGCGCGCAATATTGCAAAACCGGATTTCAGCTTGATATTAAGTGATCGCAAGGTGATCGCCAGGCGGGCTGCTCTGGAACTAACCCAAAAGGCGGTCATTAACCTGGGAATAGGAATGCCGGAAGGGATTGCCAGTGTTGCATGGGAAGAAGGAATATTGGACGATATCATTCTAACAGTCGAGTCAGGTCCTATCGGAGGAATCCCAGCTGGCGGGTTGAGTTTCGGTGCCAGCTCTAACCCTGAAGCTATCATTGACCAACCTTACCAGTTTGATTTTTATGACGGGGGTGGGCTCGACATTGCTTTCCTGGGTATGGCACAGGCTGACAGAGAAGGAAACATTAACGTAAGTCGTTTTGGAGAACGCCTGGCGGGGGTGGGCGGGTTTGTCAATATCAGCCAGAACGCAAAAAAGGTTGCATTCCTGGGTACATTTACCGCTGACGGGCTTGAGGAAAAAGTCGAGAAGGGAAAATTAAAAATTACAAAAGAAGGCTTTTCCCGCAAGTTCCTGTCAATCGTTGAGCAAGTGAGTTTTAGCGGTCAGCAAGCTAGAGAAAACCGAAAACCAGTGCTCTATATAACCGAACGCGCGGTATTCAACCTTGAAGAGCGCGGGTTAGTCTTGGTGGAGATCGCTCCAGGTATCGACCTGGACCGAGATATCCTGGGTCAAATGGAATTTACCCCGCTCATTTCCGAAAATCTAATAGAGATGGATTCAAGGATCTTCCAAGCGGAAGTGATGGGTCTTGATCTGAAATAAGAGTGAAAAACAAAAATATTGATTCTTCTTTCGGGGAAGGATGTTTCAGTACAACACTGGAACTTATTCACCAGATAGATACTTGTATTGCTAGGTTCACACCGGTATTATCAGTGTGAAGTCTTATTCAAGCTCCCCAGATCGGTACAGAGTATGATTTATTAAACGCCTCGACTTTTCGTCAGATCATCCACCATATCCCCTAAGGATGGTTCAAATTGTTGGGCAGCGAACCATGAATGAAGGTTAATGTAAGGAAATGAATCGCAGTATATTTTATTAGAATAGGGAAAGGTGCAATGCGCATTACGATTTTGGCGATTGGCTCAAATGGTGATATTCAACCCTTACTTGCTTTAGCAGTCGGCTTGCAGCAAACAGGGCGGCATAAGGTACGCTTTGCAGCACCTGATAATTTTGAGCCGCTCGTAAGGGAGCACCATCTGGATTTTTTCCCTCTAGGTATAAACACACAAGAATTATTGAGATCGCGAAAGCTAAAGGCTGGCATTGAAACCGGTCGTAATTTCATTTTATGGTTTTTAAATGTCCTCAACCTGGTACGGCCGATGGTTGACAGGCTCATGGAGCGCACTTGGTTATCCTGCCAGGATGCAGAAATGATCGTGTATTCAACCATAGGCATTGGAGGTTATCACGTTGCAGAAAAACTGGGAGTACCATGCTTTATTGCCACTCCATTACCCGGTCTTGCACCCACACGCGTCTTCCCCAATCCCGGTGGTGTCTTCCCGGCACTACCCCTGGGCGGGAGCTATAACCTGTTGACCTACCTTCTGAATGGGCAGCTTCTGCAAGCCCTCACCGGACAATACATCAACCGCTGGAGGCGGGAAATACTTAACCTGCCATCTATCTCATTTGGTAAAAATCCATATAGCCAGTTGAACGGTCAACCTATGCCCGTGTTGGGCAGTTACAGTTCCATCATTGTCCCCAGGCCTCTAGATTGGGGTGAGCATATCCATGTCACCGGCTACTGGTTTCTCGATCCCGATGCGGATTGGCAGCCACCCGCCCCACTGGTTGACTTTCTCGAGTCAGGTACACCGCCAGTGTATATTGGTTTTGGCAGCATGGTGAATTCCACACCCCGGCATACGACCCAACTAGTTTGCGATGCCCTTGAACGATCAGGGCAGCGTGGAGTGCTCGCCACGGGTTGGGGAGGATTGGAAGGTGCTGAATTGCCGGCCAATATGTTTGTGTTGGACTCAATTCCCCATGCCTGGTTGTTCCCGCGTGTATCGGCTGTTGTCCATCATGGAGGATCAGGGACTACAGGCGCTGGATTGCGTGCTGGAGTACCGTCCGTGCTCGTGCCGCACATGGGCGATCAGCCGTTCTGGGCACAACGGGTGGTGGAACTCGGCGTTGGCCCTCAACCTGTCCCCCGGCGCCAATTAACTGCCGGGAGGTTGGCGGCAGCCATCACCAGCGCCATCACAGACTTAGACATGATTGCTCGCGCTGCAGCCTTGGGTGAACATATTCGGGCTGAAGACGGTATCGGGCGAGCCATTGCGATTATTGAAGGTTACAAACAATAATCGGTACCTAAATTCTTACTCTGCGAGAGCATGTGTGATGGCACAAAATTCCGCACTTATCTGGTGGAATTGGTCACCAATCAGCCCCATCCGAACGGCAATTTCCTCGGAGGATGGTTGTAATCCCTCAAAGATACTTTCCTGGGGTTATACGACATGATTGCAGTGGATCATGAGTCTGGATAAATTAATAGGTGGTTGGATTCGTCGTGTATTAACCCATAAAAAGGAGCTATACCATGTCTTTTCAAGCATATCTGGATAATATCGAAGAAAAAACCGGCAAAACCCCCAATGATCTTATTGCGAAGGCAAAAGAAAAGGGCTTTGACAACCCGAAGACAAAGGCTGGGGACATCATTGCATGGCTTAAGGAAGAATACGGTCTTGGCCGTGGTCATGCCATGGCGATTGTTTATGTCATCAAGAATGGCGCTGAAATCGGGGATAAACACGTCGGGACAGACGGTGTCCATCGTGACGAAGCGAATGTTTTAAAGTTGGACGGGAAAAAGAAATAACGCGAACCGTTGTGCAGTTACACCAGTATAGAATTAAAACATTGCGCTAAAACAGGGTGTTTTTCATATATGCACCGAACTGAATTTCACCGTAAAGGAACATTACATGGAAAAAGTAACATCAAAAGATGGCACAATCATCGCATACGACAAGACAGGTAGTGGACCCGTGCTGATATTGGTTCTTGGAGCTCTCAATACAAGAAAGTCAGGAACCAAATTAGCAAAATTGTTATCGGCTCGATTCACCGTCATAACCTATGACCGGCGTGGGCGCGGTAATAGTACAGACACTGCGCAATATTCACCTCAGTGTGAAGTTGAAGATATTGCTGCGTTGATCGATGCAGTTGGAGAACCTGTTTACATTTATGGTCATTCTTCTGGTGCTGCCCTCGCATCGGAGGCAACAATTAGTCTTTCCAATAAAATTGGGAAACTAGCTATTTATGAAGTGCCATATACTATTGACAACAATGCACGTAATGCCGCAAATGAGTATTATTTAGCGCTCAAAATGTTCCTCGCGGATGGACGTAAAGACGACGCTGTAGCTTTGTTTGTCCAGTCTGTGGGAGTATCTGACAAACAGGTTCAAGCCATGATGCACATGCCGATGTGGAAAGGGCTGGTAAAATTAGCTCCAACATTGGCTTATGACAGCGAAGTCCTGGGTGAAGGGCATGCTCTGCCAGCCGCGCGCTTGTCAAAAATTACCATTCCGACCCTTGTTATGCACGGCGGTGCCGGAGCACCATTTATGCGTGATGCAGCTATTAAAGTCAGCGAAGTAATTCCTCAGGCGCAACTTCGTACTCTTGCTAAACAGACACACGGTGTAAGCCCCAATGTCCTCGCACCGTTATTGGAAGAGTTCTTCTTATAAACTAATTGTCTCCCATTCGCGCTGCTGTTAGCATCCCCGAAGTGAAGTAGGACCTTAGCGAGTAAGTGGTTTTGATCATCAGGTCTCCATCTTCTTCATAACTTCCTCAATGGTTAATAAAAATCCCCCACGAACTCCAACAGGTTGGCGATATCACGAGGATAATATGCAGCTTCAAACGTCCAGCCTGGATGCAATCAGGCAGCCATTTGCAACGCTTCATATACTTTTGAATCACAGCACTTCTGCATTTCTACCGGTTATCAAAACCGCCCCACCTATATCCCGGATGGGTATAATGAAACCAGTTGGGATTGGGTGCCTTTGCCTTTTGTGAGCATGGTTTCTCCAGCCCACAAATGAACGTCCATTCCGGCGGTAAAAACGGTCTGTAGTTGACCAACTCATCCGTCGTGAATTACAATCGAAATGGATAAACCATATTGTTCAAAGAGGATAAGATGCGTAGATTGTTTATCTTTTTCGGAATGATAACGGCCATTATTCTTGTTTGTATTTTTAATAATACAAACCAACTGCTCCTTCTCCCTCACACTAAACCAGAGGCGTTCCTTTCAAGCATGCCTTATATTTCATTGTCGCTTTTTAAGCACCAATATATTCTGATCCAACCTAGCTCGACGATCCTTGTGTATTCTCTCGGCCTGATCATGATTAGTTTTGGCGTGCTTTTTTTTATTACGAGAAAACAACAGATTTCACGCGAATATTGGGGAATCGGGCTGATACTTTGGGGGATTAGCGCCATTGTAGCGGGTACAAGTTACCAGGCTTTTGGCTATGAACTTAAATGTAATTATCGTGAATTTTGTCTTTTTACCAGTAATTTTGAATTGGTTTACATGCTCCTGACAGCGTACGCAATTAATTACCTGGTTGCCGCAACAGGATACACCACCCTTGCCCAAACCGGACGGAAGTGGCTAAGCCAATTTGCGATCATCGATAGTATTATATACTCACTTTACATGCTGATAGGGGCAATTATCCCCTTAAAATTTCTTGTCTCTTATGAGGGGTTCATGGCCTTTATTGGAGTAAATTTCATCATCATGTTTATTCTAAACATTCGCCACTATTTAAAATTCAGGGATGCACTGAATCGTAATTTGATTTTGATATGGATCGGTTTTCTGCTGGTCAATATCGGTTATTTTGTGTTCCTGTTTGGAGGATTCGGTGCGCAACTATACCTGTCTAATGGAATTTGGTTCAATGAAAACGATGTGCTTCATATTTTGTTGATTCTCTGGGCAGTAATGATCTTCTTATTACTCCGGACCAGGTTGATGGATACTGCTGAGTCATAGGGTGCATTTGAAATAAAGTGGTTCCTTTTCCACAAATTCCCTTATTAAAAGCCAAAATTCACCTCACAAACTCCACCTGCTGGCAATACCCGAGTGGGATAGAGTAATCCCTCAAAGATTCTATTCTGGGGTTATACGACATGATTGTAGTGAATCATGAGTGTGGATAAATTAATAGCGTAGCCTTGAAGTACACAAAGGAGGGCATGATGGATAACGAGCAGTTGGTACCTGAGACGAAAGGTGTTACGATGAAGTTACTGGAATCGATTGACCTCGGTCCTGAGATCGAAGGTATGGCAGGGCGTCAATTCCGGATGCGATTGGTGCCCTTCGACCCTGGAAGTTTCTTTGGCCCGCTTCACGACCATAAAGACAGGCCGGGTCTTGTCTACATATTGCAGGGAACGATCACAGACCATCGAAATAGAATCGCTACCGAATATGGACCGGGATTGGGCTGGCCCGAGGATAGAAACACCTTACACTGGCTAGAGAACAGAGGGTCAATTCCGGCGGTGGAGATTTCGGTCGATATTGTCAGACAAGTGTAAGCTGGTAAAGCGCAGTCATAATGTACCTTTTCACCTTATCACCAACTCTCCCAACTGTCCTAAATGGTCACCCGTAAGATCTGGCTTCATTCATCTCTGCATCGTGCTCCGGGAACAAAAACAGTAAAATTTAACTGTAAAGTAAGCCCTAATTAATGAGGTACTGATGAACAATTCCGATAAAACCAATCAACGTTTCGCAAAAATGACCTTCTCTACGGTCTATCCGTTGTATCTCACAAAGATAGAGAAGAAAGGCAGAACCAAAGCAGAATTGAATCAGGTCATTGAGTGGTTAACCAATCTCGATCAAATAAAACTTAATGAACTGATAAAGGGAAATGCAACTTTTGAAGAATTTTTCCAACTTGCTTCCTTAAACCCTAATGCTCACCTCATCACCGGAGTGATCTGCGGTGTACGCGTGGAGGAAATCGAGGATACTTTAACTCAAAAGGTTAGGTATTTGGATAAACTGGTGGATGAGTTGGCGAAGGGTCGGAAGATGGAGAAGATTTTACGTGGCTCGTAAGGAGTTATAAGACCATTACTCACTTGTTTGCGATATTATCCTGAAACGAAGCCTCACTGTGCCGAAGGGACTCGGATTTCCGGTGGTTTTTTTCCGGAACTGTTTTGACCTTCATGTCTCCATCATCTTCCCAACTGGGGATAAGTACGGGAAATTTGGATTCTCTCAATTAACAAGCAGTGTTATATCCGGTATTATTGCCTCTTAATAAGTTTCTGTATAATTAATGGCTGAGTGGAGACTCGCACATGATTATTAGTATTCTTGAGGCAGATGTGAACAGATACAATGCTAATGAAGTCAAGGATTGCTATAACCGAACCGCAAAGGAATATGCTGATAAATTCCTGAACGAGTTGGATGGTAAACCATTTGACCGAAACATACTCAACCGGTTCAGTGATATGCTGTCAGACGGAAGCCTGATATTTGACTTTGGGTGTGGCTCAGGACAGACGACGAACTACGTCTACGAAAAACAAAAACACAAAATAATTGGCCTCGACTTTTCTGAAAATGCTATCCAACTGGCAAAACAGAATTATAACGAAATAGAATTTGTAGTGGATGATATGCTGAATTCAAAAATGGCTTCCGGTTCTGCCGATGGCATCCTGGCATTCTATGCAGTAGTACATTTCACATATATTGAAATTGAGCAGGTACTTAAGGAGTGGTTGAGGCTATTGAAACCAAACGCAATCATTTTATTTAGTTTTCACGTAGGGGATGAAGCAATAGAGGCAGTAGATTTTCTGGGAGTAAGCGGAGCAAAGGCAACTTGGTATTTGCTGAATACAGATCGGGTTCTTGAAATTGCCGGGAAGGTGGGTTTCAAGGTGGAAGAAGCAGTTGTACGTTACCCATATATAGGTTATGAACATGAAAGCAAAAGAGCCTACATTATGTTAAGGAAAGCTGTAAACAAATAAGGCAAGGATTTTGAAAATGAATATTTACACCACCACATTATGTACCAGACAACAGTAGATGCGGAGGATGGCAGTTTTAATCACCAGGTACCACACCATACATACCATATCTCTATAAACCCTTTTACATACTGAAAAATGATCACCCATAGTAAGGGTATCCACCCGGAAATCAATAAGGGGGCTATAAGGCATTATTGCAGTGTAGTATGAGTCTGGATAATTAATTGTAAAGTTGCAGTAAAAAAATAAAGAAGGGATGCAAAAGTCTTATGGAAAACATACGAACCAAGTTTTTGACCGGAAGCCAGGTCTATTTTCGACCCTTGGAAAAAGATGATCTGAAACAGTTGTATATCTGGTTCAACGATCCGGAAATTCGGGGATTAACCGGGGAAGTGCTTCCAACCGGCCAAACGGGTGTGGAGGAATATTTGGCAAAACTTAACGCTGATCCGAGCCGGGTATGGTTTGGAATTGTGCTGCAAGAAAATGATCAATTGATCGGTGAAGCTGGATTGTTACGGATGTTTCCTGCCTGGCGCACCACAGATTTGAGCATCATCATAGGTGAAAAAACAGCCTGGGGAAAAGGCTATGGCAACGAAGCAATGGACTTATTATTGGATTATGCATTCGGGTATTTAAATTTTCATCGGGTGGCTATCGGTGTTGTGGGAACAAATGAACGGGCAGTCCACTTTTATGAGCGTATTGGTTTTAAGCGAGAAGGAATACAACGGGACGGATATTATTATGCTCACACATTCCAGGATTTTGTAATGATGAGCCTATTGGAAGATGAATATCGAGAAATGAAAAAGCGGGGAGCGGCCTGACAATCCGGCAAAAGTGCCATCCGTATAGAGGCCTCATTCAAGAATGAATAAAACAGATCAAGTATTTGGCGGCAAGGCAGATCATGAAGCCAATAAGAAGAAAACTCCATTATTGATTTTCTGTCTGTAATTAATAACCATTATTTTGACGTTTCCTAGGGGCAAGTTGGTGGCATCTAAATTCTTCTACACTCAGACCTCCTTTTTTAGTGAACCATCTGATGCCGTAAATATTGTTTTGACTCATAAAATTGTTACTTGAGGTAGATCGATGGTGATAATAATGTACAATATATAAGGGATAATGTTAATATTTTCACTTTAGGAGTAAATACGATGACAAAGCGTATCTTTCAGGGAGTTTTCTGGATTGGCGTTTATGTGCTTGTCACACTTGCTCCATTATTTATTTTGTTATCCGGACCTCGACCTGTCGGGCGTGAATTTTGGCGTGATCTTTCGGTAGGTTTAGGATACTGTGGCTTGTCGATGGTAGGGCTGCAGTTTGTTTTGACAGCCCGATTTAAGGTCATCAAAGCGCCTTACGGCAGTGATATTGTCTATTTTTTTCACCGTCAGATTTCCCTGGTCACATTTGCGTTGATTGCTGCCCATCCGCTGATTCTGTTCATTTTTGATCCCCAACACCTCGGCCTGCTTAACTTGGTCACAGCACCCTGGGCGGCCCGTTTTGGGGTAGTGGCTATCATTGCTTTGGGAGCGCTAATCAGTTTATCTGTCTGGCGTAAAAGCCTGCGGATCGAATATGATAGCTGGCGCATTTGGCATGGGATCCTTGCCACTGTTCTTATGGCGCTGGCTATGGCACACGTAGAGCTGCGAGGCTACTACCTCAATACTCTTTGGAAACAACTTTTTTGGGGGTTATATGGTATTTTGTGGATTGGATTGCTTGCTTGGGTGCGAGTTATTAAACCAATAATATTATTGCGTAAAGCTTACTTGGTCGAAAAGGTAATCCCTGAACGCGGTAATGCCTGGACAGTTGTGCTGCGGCCAGAAAATCACAAAGGTTTTCGCTTCCAACCAGGCCAGTTTGCTTGGATCACGGCATGGGATTCACCCACTCGCGATCACGAGCATCCATTTTCATTCTCCAGCAGCGCGAAGGAGAGCTCCCTACTGGCTTTCACGATAAAAGAATTGGGAGATTTTACTGCCTCGATAAAGAATCTATCACAGGGTCAACGAGTGTATGTTGATGGTCCTTATGGGGCTTTCAGCATCGATCGTCATCCACATGCCCAAGAGTTTGTCTTTATCGCCGGGGGTATCGGGATTACACCGATGATGTCAATGATGCGTACAATGGCTGACCGGGGTGATTCACGGCCTCTGACCCTCATCTACGCCAATAAAACGATTGAATCAGTTACATTTTTTGAAGAACTCGAAAAGCTTGCCCCGAGGTTGAATCTCAAGATAGTCCATGTTCTTGAATCACCACCGGAAGGTTGGACTGGTGAAAAAGGCTTTGTGAATGCAGAAATCCTGGAGAGCAACCTGCCAGCAGATCGTAGACCAAATTGGATTGAAATATTTATTTGTGGACCGGGTCCGATGATGAATGCCGTGGAAAAAGCTCTCATCCAGATTGGAGTTCCATTGGGAGATTTTCACTCTGAACGGTTTGACCTGGTTTAAGGAGGACTTATGCGTAAGCGAATTGCAACATGGTTGGCAATCTCAATTGGAGTGGTTGTTATTATAATTGCTTTTATCTTTGCTTTCCTTCAGCAAAACAATTAATCCGTTTGCGTTCATACAAGAATCCAAACTCCTTTTTCTGGATAAGAAAATAATAAAGGCAAAAATTATGGTGAAAATAATCGGAAGGTTTCTAAAACTATTTGAACGCTTAATCGTGGGCAGCCTGATTTTGATGATGATTGTGGTAATTTTTCTGTCTACTATTGAGTTGGGTCGAATCCTGGTAGTGGACATTATCACTCCGCCCAACTACTTACTTGATATCAATGAGTTGCTGGATGTGTTTGGTTTCTTCATGCTCATACTAATCGGTGTCGAACTGCTCGAGACGATTCGCGCCTATCTAAACGAACATGAGGTGCATGTCGAGATTGTGCTCGAAGTTGCTCTGATTGCGGTAGCCCGTAAAGTTGTCATCATCGATGTGAAGGAATACTCTCCTGATACTCTCCTGGCAATTGCGGCAATCGTAGTATCTTTGGCAGGCGCATATTACCTTCAAAAACGGGCTCGCAACTGGCGTGATTTTAGCGCAGGAAGTAAAGATCCACTTGAACCAACAGTTCCAAAAGTTCCGTAGAATTGCCCATATGAGCAGATTCAAAATCAATCGTAATTTATTTGTTCGGCTTCGATCCTTATACTTAGAAATAGGCAGTAAATGAGAATTGCCTGTCCTTCATCGTCAGCTAGGAAATTCCTTTTATCAATAAAAATTTACCTCAGAATATGCACCCGCGAATCCAGTCTAGGAAATAACTTAGTTAATGAAGCAAAGTACACAATCAAGTAGACGAGGATCAAAACAAGCATTGTACAAACAGATTATTTATTGACTTCATTAGAATACCTATATAAAACCTACCACTGGCAAAAGCTTTTTGGCTTTGGTCGGTTTAAAGCCGAATGACTTATCTAAGTCCAGTGATATAACTTGTGAGCTGCTTAACGTGAAACTCCAATTCTTCAATCATATCTTTGACCACATCGCCAATTGAAATCATACCAACTAATTGGCCTTCATCCATCACCGGCAAGTGGCGGATATGATTGTCCGTCATCAGCACCATACACTCTTTAACGGTTTGGTTTGGGTGAACAGTGATCAAATTTCTTGTCATGACCTCATCAATACAAGTTTCCATTGGTTTTTTGTTATCAGTACCAACCTTTCGAGCAAAATCACGCTCGGTAAAAATTCCGATAACCTGATCCTTCTCGATGATCACTAGCGAGCCAATTCGTTTCTCCGCCATTAGTTCCAAGCTATCTAAAACGGTCGAGTCTTTTGAAATTGTCCATACCTGATTGCCCTTTGCTTTAAGAATCTGTTGCACTTTATTCATGTCAATCTCCTTGCCTGAGTTTGATCGAATACTAACTGCAGTCGGATTAAAATTCCAAAAATTGTAGATAGACATGTACCATGAAGTTAGTTTAGCGTATTTTTGTTCTGTTTTCAATGTGAAGGTATGTTTTATAAAATTGATCGCGTTAACAATCGAAACTAGATCTACAATTATGTCTCACAGCCGGTTATTTGATGATAATCTTATACTAACTTAACCACTTGCCTGCTAAGAAGCTAACAAAACTTACAGAGATGCTCAAGACCGTTCCCCAGGCCATATCCACAATAGTTACAAACACAGGCCAGTCTTTTAAGGTTGCGAGATTAGTCAAGGCCTAGGTGGCATAAGTAATGAGTCCAAACAATGTGCGCGGATATGAAGTATTCTCATAAACATCCAGATAGGGGGTTATACGGCTTGATTGCAGAGCGTCATCAGTCTGGTTTAATTAACAGAGGGACAACTGATATATTCAGTTAATTTATCAGGGTATGTTGTGCAGGACACACATGCAAACAATTCGAAGGAGATAATCATGGATCAGGTTAAGAGCACCACCAAAAAAGTTACGCAGAAGTCGGACAAGGGATTCTCGGACTTTGAACGCGCAGCGATGAAAGAACGTGCCCGGGAGTTGAAAGCGGCAACGAATAAGGCGGACGGGGAAAGCGCCGTTCTCGCCAAGATCGCCGAGATGCCGGAACCGGATCGCACTATGGCTGAACGGCTCCACGCCATCATCAAAGCCGCCGCGCCAAGCCTGTCACCGAAAACCTGGTACGGGATGCCCGCGTATGCAAGGGACGACAAGGTCGTATGTTTTTTCCAAAGTGCGCAGAAATTCAGTACGAGGTATTCGACTTTCGGGTTTAACGACGCGGCGAATCTCGACGAAGGCAGCATGTGGCCGGTCGGCTATGCTCTCATGGAGCTGACCTCCGCTGATGAGGAAAAGATCATCGCACTCGTGAAGAAAGCTGTAAGCCTATAGATGATCCTCCCACTGGCGCTCCGAAGGAACAAAATGTCAGCTTTTGGACTGGCTTGATTTCAAGTTTAAAATATAGAATAAAAATTACATACCATGACAAGGAGTAGAATGAATCCAAAGGTTGATTTCTATTTTAATAAATCCAAAAAGTGGCGGGAAGAACAGGAGAAATTGAGAAAGATCGTTCTTGACTGTCAGCTAACTGAGGTATTGAAGTGGGGTGTTCCCTGCTACACCTTTCAGAATAGTAACGTCGTTTTAATCCATGAATTTAAAGAATACTGTGCATATTTGTTTGTCAAAGGTGTATTGTTAAAGGATCCCCATCATATACTGATCCAACAAACGGAGAATGTGCAGTCGGCGCGGCAGGTTCGATTTACCAACATTCAAGAAATTAATGAGATGGAACCCGTCTTGAAAGCCTATATCCTGGAAGCCATTGAAGTGGAAAAGTCCGGGTTGAAAGTGCCTTACAAAAAGGCAACAGAATTTGCAATTGCGGATGAATTTCTAACTAAATTGGAGGAAATCCCTGAGTTGAATACTGCGTTTTATGCTCTGACCCCGGGTAGGCAAAGAGCATACCTTCTTTATTTTTCTGCACCCAAACAATCCAAAACACGGGTGGAAAGGGTTGAAAAGTATACTCAGCAAATTCTCAATGGTAAGGGATTAAATGATCAATAAATTCGAAGGGGAATAAATTGATCCAACTTTTAGATATTACCGCAGCTTTTGTTCCGATAAACCAAATCGACAACCTGGCACAACAAGTTTAATAGGGGAAAAATACAAATTAGAGGGGAAATAGCCGCCACGACCTACACCCGGATACCGGTGAATGCGGGATTTTTGTGCATGGGAATAAAGAGCCTTCATTCTGGTCGTTTGTCTAGGCTATTTCTTACCAATCCATCTTACCCATTATTTCAGCCAATTTATAAGCCCATTCAAACAAAAATTCGCTACTTTATTCACCGCGGATTAATTATTCCTATTCTTCCTGGAGGCTTGTAGCTGAAACAAATTGGTGGTTAAAAGTGATCTATCTCTTATATTTTGATGTATAATTACTGATAATGATTATTTATAAGTATTTATTATCGTATGGAGTTACATGACCGATTCAGATATCCGTTTTAATCAGATGATTGTCGCGTTGAAGGAACGCAATTTCCGGCTGACCCCCCAACGTGTAGAGTTGGTTAGATTGATCTCAGTTAGCGAAGGGCATCCCAGTGCAAGTCAGCTATTCACCAGGATTAAACTCCAATTTCCAACCATGAGTCATGCAACTGTATATAAAACCCTCAGCATGTTGAAAGAAATGGATCAGGTGTTGGAGATCGACTTGCGTGATGACAGTCATTATGATGGCAACCGTCCCCAACCTCATCCCCATTTGATTTGTGTTAATTGCAATAAGATTATCGACGGAGAAGTGTCCCTCGATCAGGAATCCCTCATGAAGTTGGAGCAGGTATCAGAATATAAGATCCTACGCCCACAAATTTCCCTTTATGGAATATGTCCGGATTGTAATAAGGATAAATGAATAATTTTTTAGCGGCTGAGGCCAATGAATTTATATTAATACTGTTCAAAATATCACAAAAAAGGAGAAAATTATGAGTGAAGATAGTAAATGCCCGGTAACAGGCAATACTCACAAACCCGTGACTGCCAGCCAGGGTACATCCAACCGGGACTGGTGGCCGAACCAGTTGAACCTCAAGATGCTCCACCAGAACTCTCCATTATCCAATCCCATGGGTGAGGCTTTCAACTATGCGGAGGAATTTAAGAAACTCGATTTTCAAGCCCTGAAAAAGGACCTTTACGCGCTTATGACGGACTCACAAAACTGGTGGCCAGCCGATTTCGGCCACTACGGTCCGTTATTCATCCGGATGGCGTGGCACTCTGCAGGTACCTACCGTACCGGCGACGGTCGCGGTGGCGCAGGGTCTGGCTCCCAACGATTTGCACCCCTCAACAGTTGGCCTGACAATGTTAACCTCGATAAAGCCCGCCGGCTTCTCTGGCCGATCAAGCAGAAATATGGCAACAAGATCTCGTGGGCAGATTTGATGATCCTCACCGGCAATTGCGCCCTGGAGTCGATGGGTTTCAAAACCTTCGGCTTCGGTGGTGGACGCCAGGATATTTGGGAACCGGAAGAAGACATTTACTGGGGAGCTGAAGGTAAGTGGCTTGATGATAAGCGCTACAGCGGAGACCGTGACCTTGAGAATCCCCTCGCAGCTGTGCAGATGGGATTGATCTATGTTAACCCGGAAGGGCCGAATGGGGTTCCGGATCCACTTGCTGCCGCCAAGGATATTCGCGAGACCTTCGCACGCATGGCAATGAACGACGAAGAAACGGTCGCACTCATTGCTGGCGGCCATACATTTGGAAAAACCCACGGTGCTGGAGATGCTACACTTGTAGGCCCGGAGCCGGAAGCTGCCAGTATCGAGGAACAAGGCCTCGGTTGGAAGAGTAAATTTGGAACCGGTAAAGGTGATGACACGATTGGTAGCGGCCTTGAAGTCATCTGGACCACAACTCCAACTAAGTGGAGCAGCAACTTCTTCTGGAATCTGTTCGGCTACGAATGGGAACTGACAAAGAGCCCGGCTGGTGCGCATCAATGGACACCAAAGCATGGGTCAGGTGCCGGAACAGTGCCGGATGCGCATGACCCATCCAAACATCACGCACCTTCCATGTTGACCACTGACCTCGCCTTGCGGTTCGATCCAATTTACGAAAAGATTTCAAGGCGTTTCTTTGAGAATCCGGATCAGTTCTCAGACGCATTTGCCCGGGCGTGGTTCAAGCTCACCCACCGCGATATGGGTCCTCGTTCACGTTATCTTGGTCCTGAAGTCCCAGCAGAAGAGCTGATCTGGCAGGATCCTGTCCCCGTCGTTGATCATGAACTAATTGATGAGGCTGATATTGTACAGCTCAAGGATAAAATTCTTGCCTCGGGATTGTCGATCCCTGAACTCGTCTCAACAGCCTGGGCATCGGCTTCCACTTTCCGCGGATCTGATTTGCGTGGAGGTGCTAACGGAGCACGAATTCGCCTTGCGCCTCAAAAGGATTGGGAAGTCAACCAACCAACCCAACTACAGAAAGTGCTGCAAACCCTCGAGGAGATCCAAAAGGAGTTTAACAGTGCCCAATCAGGCGGAAAAAAGGTTTCGCTTGCCGATTTGATCGTTCTGGGTGGATGCACAGGCGTAGAGCAGGCTGCAAAGAATACAGGTCACGAGGTGAAAGTTCCTTTCACACCGGGACGAACGGATGCGTTGCAAGAACAAACCGATGTGGAGGCATTTGCCTTCCTCGAACCTGTTGCTGATGGTTTCCGCAACTACCTGCAAGGAAAATTTGCAGTTCCTGCAGAAGAACTGTTGGTGGATCGGGCTCAACTGCTGACGCTGACTGCTCCGGAGATGACTGTTCTCCTTGGTGGTCTGCGTGTGTTGAATGTCAACTTCAACCAGTCGAAACATGGCGTCTTCACCACGCGGGTAGAAGCTCTCACCAATGATTTCTTCGTGAACCTTCTCGACATGAGCACAGAGTGGAAGTCAACCAGCAATGAAAATGTGTTCGAAAGTCGTGATCGTGCAACAGGAGCACTGAAGTGGACCGGTACCCGTGTCGACCTGATCTTCGGTTCAAATTCTCAACTCCGCGCCCTGGCTGAAGTCTACGGATGTTTGGACTCCCAGGAAAAGTTCCTGCACGACTTTGTAGCAGCGTGGAATAAAGTCATGAACCTTGACCGTTTCGACCTTGCCTGATCGGAGCATAAACGTTTTCGAGAGCTTCTGACAAGATCTGATAAAACTATCTATTAACAACCGGTTCAGTGGGCAATGCATCGCCGTCACTGAACCGGAATATTTAACCCCAGACTTTGGATCCCCATCGCTGACCTGGTTGCATGAATATTTTCCAAAGCGATTGCTTCGCTTGTAATTTCCTGTCTGTCTACAAATAATCTCCGGATAGGTAGAATTTATCAGACCCCCACAACAAGAGATAAACGGTATTAGTTTTCAGTATTCTTTATACCCACCATCGCCGGAGTGAAAATTAATTGGTACTTGACTACTTCATTTCAGATATAAGAGAAACAGCCATCCTGGTAGCATCTTCAGCATATTTCAGACAACTATTCATGAGGTTATTTTCCACGAAATACTGTTGTCCTGCCCCGGTAGCCAGATCGCAACCCATCAATTGTCGGCAATTGACAGAACCGTTTTGTTTTTCAAAACGGTTGATCAATTCTTGAGTAAGGAAATAACTGAGCTCGTTAGATTCATCTGGAGAACTTCTCCCGGCTACGAGATTGATACCCATAATTGCCCCGCTAACCGCGCCGCACATGCCGCCTGTTCGCGAAACACCACTGCAAAACCCGGATGCAATCTTGGGGATCAGGTTTGATTGGATCCCCTGACTTTCTGCAATTGCTAATAGCACGCTCTCAGCACAGAAAAAACCTGACTTGAACAGTTCAATGCTTCGTTGTGGGGCTTGTTCGTTCATGTTTCAACCTCCTTGTAAGAGCTTTGTTGGCAGGAAGATTTACTCTACATCATCACAACGATAAACAAATCCTGATCGCTATATCTACAAGGTTCTCGCGAATTTCAACTCTACTATGCCATTTTCTACTGTCCCATACAACGTCACTCAGATCATCTCCCCCATATAAGATCTGGCCTAATTTTACATTTCTAAACTTGGCCACCGCAAAAAAGGCAGCCGCCTCCATCTCCACCGTGACGCAGCCTTCCGATTTTCTCAGTTCTACTTTCTTCTCTGTCTCCCGATAAAACGAATCGGTTGTCCAGGTTTTTGCTTTTATATATTTGATCTTGTCTTTTATGAATTCTTCTTCGATCTTTGCAACTACTTCAGGGTTGCATTCAACTTCTCTGGCTGGTGGAAGATAATGATAAGAAGCACCTTCATCCCGTACCGCTGACGTTGGAATGATCAGATGCCCAACGGCGATATCCTTTCTCAGTACACCCGCACCCCCGCAAATGATGAATTTATTAAAACCAAGGGCAATTAACTCTTCCAGGAAAGCCGCTGACCCGGCCGCTCCTACGTATCCCAAAAATAAGTGGATCTTTTTCCCCTTGTAATCCATCTCATAGATCGGCACATCCACGGTCTCACAATTCAATAGTTTGACCACCTTGATCAAACCCTTCTTCTCCATGTTCTCTAGAACTTCACGAAAAAAAGTAATTACACAATATTCATACCCCTCCACTTTTTTATGGGAAAAGGAAGGTTCAATTTTTGCCAACAGGGTATCATCAAATTCCAATATTGGATACTTTTCTTTCTTCATGAGACCCTCCATCTATCAGAATCGCCAACACTATCACCAGGCAAATCATTTCCAGCCACAAACGTACTATCTTGAATAAATTATAGCTTGCATTGCTATAATTTTGCCCGTTTCATGGTCAATAATTTGGGTGCCCAGGTCAAAAACTGCTCGGAAAAATGACTTTGAAGGGGGTTGGTAATTGATATCAGGATCTATTTGATTTCCTTTTTGGGGTTCGCTGCAGGATTATGGAACATTCCATACCACATGATTGCGCCAAGAACCGCCGCCATCAGTAAATGCATGACGAACGACCCACCATACCATTGCAAAGTCTCAAATGTCGTCATCTTCAACAGGATAGGTGTTGTCACCAGGATCGGTTGACTAAAGACCTCGATGTACAGGATCGCCATGAGTAAGGTCTTTTTCAACGTTACCAGTCTCAGCGCAGGAAACATCACCATTATTACACCAAAGAGAACACCAAACAACGGACCCATCAAATAGTGTGCTGCGACACCAGTTGGAACACCGCCTGCCACCTGTAAACCCAATTTTGAAAAGAGCTGTGAGGCAGTGTCTCCTACTATCGAGAAGCACAACAGAGCCGGAAGTCTGAATGCGAGGAATGCTCCCATGAGCAAACCATCCATCACCATTGTGCCGGTCAATCCCCCAAGGAAACCCCATCCCATTCCTGCGGTGAGAGGTGTAAGTTTAGCATTGCCAGAGTATAACTTATATGTGTTTTCCATTTTTCCTCCAAAAAGAACTATCAGATTTCACGGTTTTTACCATAAGGATAAACGAGACACCTATCGCTATTTATGGCTCTCGATCGTACTTTCCCTCACTAACCCTGATCGCCCACCAACGTGTCGCTCATTAAGTCAGTCGTCCGGCTAAAAGCCATGGTCAAAGAAGTGACGATCATGATCAATCCCGCAGCAACAAAGACTGATAAAACACTCCAACGTAAGGCAAAGCCCGACAGAGCTTGAGAAAGCGGCATCATGCACAGGTTGGCCAGAAGGATCATGCTCATTAATCGACCCAGAAGATCTTTGGGGGTGTTGCGTTGAAGACTCGTGATCATGAGGAGGAAGAGGTAACCTTCGAGAACGCCAAGAATGAATAGGTCAAGGGTGGCCATCCACGTGATCGATATCCAACTCATGGAAATGATCCCGAGACCAAAGGTGGCGAATAAGGCGACCATCATACCACGTACGATACGTTTGGTTAATTTTGGCAGGACACCGGAAAGGATGATGCCCAGCAAATTGCCACCTGCATAACCGGAAATGATGATCCCATAGGCTGCGGCACCTCCCGAAAAGCGTGTATCGGCCAGGTAAGGGATACCTACCAGCAGCGGACCAGTAAAGCAGAGATTGGCCACCGCGATAAGGATGAACATCATTCGCAGTACAGGATCTTTCAGCATATACCCGAACCCGTCTTTGATGGATTTGACGAGGTTAACAGGTTGAGGTTTCTCCAAAGAGGTTCTTACGATCACACCGGAACGCATCTTCCACAATGTGATCACCGAAATCACGAAGGTCATGGCGTCAATGGCAATTGCCATGCCCATGCCTGCTTTTTCATCGCTAAAGGCAGCGATCAACCCACCAGCCAGTGCCGGGCCGATAAAACCGATCAGCGAAGAGCTGCCCTGGGTGAGTGAATTTCCTGTTTGCAGATCCTCTTCAGGAATAATTAGTGGGACGATCGACATGGAAGCTGGGCCGAAGAGTCCGCCCATGATACCGTTGACCGCACCATAAATATAGATCATCCAAACTTGCAGAGTCCCGGTAAAGACCTGTATCGCCAGTATTGCCGCAAGGAAAAGCCTGACAAAGTCGGAGATCAGCATTAATTTGCGCGGTGATATTCGATCAGTGACTGCTCCACCGATCACAGTGAAAATAGCCCGGGTAACTCCACCCAAAGCCATGACCATTCCAATAGCCATGGGATCACCTGTCATTTTCATGACAAGCCAGGCCCCAGCAATGCTGTGGAATTGATCTCCCAGCATCGAAGTGCTCTGTCCGATCCATAACAATAAGAAATCACGAATCCCGAGAACTTTCATCATCGGGTTGCTTGAAGGTAATGCAATTGCCTGTTCCATAATATGCTCCAAAAATAATTCGAGATGATTGCTCTGGTAGAAGGACAAATCAGGTGTCCTTCTACCAGTGAAGATATTTACGGTTGCCTATTCTTGATTATTGCCAGCTCGCAAAGCGTTGCGAAGCAGGATGACACCCAGAGTCAGCAGCAGGATCGCGAAGGTTGGTATCTCGAACGAGAGGTGCAGAAGGGGGCGTGCCAACACTAGGGCACCCAATAGCAGCAACATAACACCAAGGGTGGTTGTAAAGCTACTGGTGCGCTGGTCTTTCCATGATCGCGCAACATTCAGTGCGATCAGGATAATACCGATACCTACTGCGCCTGTACCTTCCGGCAGGGCTGGGATCATCTCTGTGATACCCCACAAGATAAAGATTGCTCCCCAGGCGATCGTGCTAAAATCTGTGTTTGACTTGAATACGTTTTCCATTTTTCCTCCAAAATATGTTGTTTGATTTTGATTAATATTTTTAAGCTTGAACATTTGCCATTGCCCTGTAAGCGCATTTCCTCGCCTGATGGGATTTCCAGCCAGGCCACCATGTGGCATGCCAGGCGTGCATTCGGGCGAAGAATGAGCGTGGTTGTTTCAGCGCTAATTTCCGGATAGGGCATTCTTCGCACGTATGGACCTTTTCGATAACAGATGCGCTCCAACTGATGGTTACCGAATTTGGATTGAATTGCTGTGATTTTTCCATTTCTTATCTCCTTTGTTTATTACTTTTTATTTTCATTCACTGACAACAAAGTCAGGTTGAGACCATATAATTTGTTCAGAGTACCCAACAGGGCAGCCTGGTCTACGATGTGACCGTAGAGGATCATTTCGCCATTATCCAGAAGCTTCACCGCCAGACCTTCCAACCAATCCGACCAGCTTTCATCGAGATGACCTCTGACGTGGATCTCGTAGAAATCCCCACGAAAGCTGGTGGAAAGTTCACCCTGGTTTTCATTACTATGTGCATCGTTTTTGCTCATCATATTTCCTCTTGGTTCTAATTTATCAATTTCCCAACATGGCATCATCGACTAAAGGTTGTAGATGGGGTTGTATTTATTTCGCCCGAAGGAGTAGTCAACACTTCCGGATTTCTCAAAGCAGGTAACGAAAAAGCTGGCGATGGAGGATATCCACTGCCAGCTTCTTGAAATTGATTATCTGATGCTGCTTACTCGAATATTTTTAGCTCTTTCCCATAAGCTACTGCCTGGGTCCGGCTCTCCACTCCCAGTTTTGTATAAATATTGCTAATATGACGCTTCACGGTCGGGATGGAAATGACCAATTTCTCTGCTATATCTTGATTGGAACAACCGCCTTTGATGAGCGTCAAAACTTCCACCTCACGTAAAGTCAATGGTTCGGCCAGGAGCCGCATCGATGGTTGTGCCATACCGGCGTTTTTACCAATTTTGGACAACAGATCAGCTGCATAACCGGTCCCCGGCTGACGTGACTGAACCTGACAGAGCAATCTTGTCATCGCTTCGCCTTCGTCGAGGAATATGCGCACGTATCCCTCCGGTTGTGCCAGGGAAAGAGCTCGTTCCAAAGCAGCCAGGGCTGGTTCGGTCTCCTTTTTTCCATGAAGCGCCAGTGCTTGAAGAACCAGGACTCCAATGACCAGTCCCATTTGCCCCGTTGTCTCTGCTTGTTGAAGCAATCGGTTGGATAGAATAACGGCTGCCTCATGATCGCCTTGCGCCAGGAACAATCGCAGGAGGAGTACATATTCACTCTCCCGCCGGTAGGGAATTTCGTCATTGATCTTTAATCCCCTCTTTTGAATACGTTGGGAAAGCCTTTCCAAATTTCCTTGCTCCAACCATACCCGCGCCAGTTCTGACCTCACCTGGATGGACCAATGGGGTGAGAGTGGACGTTCACTAATTAATAGCTCCGCTTGACACATGGCTTCACGGGTTTGTTCCGGATTATTCCGGGCTAGCTCCAGTCGTGCCTGAATGGCATAAGCAAAAGCTTCTTGTCCGATATCTCCCCAGATTCGGCTCAGTTCCAAACACTGGCGGATATTGAGCTCTGCATCGTCCAATCGATTCCATTCATAAGCCAACCTTCCCATTCCGGCAAAGATCCCTGCAGCTAATGCCGATCTTTGCCCATCCGGACGTACTGCCAGCTGTAATGTTTGGGTATTTGTGTCTGCTGCCCGATGTAGCTGCCCTTGTTCCATTAGAATGTCGGCGATATTGGAATTGGCAATGATGACCATGTGCAGGTTATTTGCCTCTCTACCGATACTTATCGCTTCGGTGTAAGCACGTTTGGCATCTTCCAAATTCCCATTGACCCAGCTTGCATCCCCGAGGATTGTAGTGGCCAGACTCCGAATACTTTGAGAGATGGAACTGCAATCCGGCAGCTGCTGGAGCGCTCTTTGAGCATAATCCGCAGCGAGTTGAGTATCTCCCCGCGAGTTGGCACAATGGGCTCGGGCGGCGGCAATGGTCCCTTGCATTGTCCTTACTTCAACCGAGGATTCAAGCGACGAAAGCAGTTGCTCGGGAGCTTTCAGGGTTGTCTCGACCTGATCCAGATTTCCGGTAAGGGCTTGCGCCCAGGCCTTTTGGATGGCTAGCCAGGGATGTGCATCTGATTGAAATTCTATGGCGCTGGTCCAATTGAGGAGGGTGGATACCTCACCACTCATGAGGAGGTAACATCCATTATCCTCGATCAGTTTAGCTGCCCGAGTCTGGTCCCCTGCGGTGAGGGCATACTGGATGGCTTCGGAGATAAATCCATTTTGCTCATACCATTCAGATGCTCGTCTGTGCAGCTCCGGGAGCAAATGTGCAAACTGGTGCTTCAGGCGTTTATTAAGAACATCCGAAAATAAGTGGTGATAACGATACCAATGCCTCTCATCGTCCAGCGGGATGAGGAACAAGTTCATTTGCTCCAAGGTTTCGAGCGTTGTTTGTCCGTCAACTGGGCCAGTTGGGTTAACGCCGATAACCGCCTCGCAGAGGGGTCCGCAAAGGCGTTTTAATATAGAAGACTGCAACAAAAAGGTGCTGATATTCGGGGGCTGAAGTTTGAGTACCTCTTCGATCAGGTAATCCATCACATAGTAATGACTGCCTGTGAAAGCCGAGATGAAACCATGAATATCCTGACAATTTTGCATGGAAAGAGCTGCCAGTTGCAGCCCCGCAATCCATCCCTCGGTTCGCACCGCGATTGCGCCAAGATCTTCGGTGGAAATTTTCAATCTCATGATTTCGTTTAGGAAGATGTCAATTTCCTCCCTGGTAAAGCGCAATTGATCAGCCCGAATATCGATCAACTGGTTGCGGACGCGCAGCCGTGAAAGCGGGAAAGGTGGATCTGTCCTGGAAAGGAGCACAAGATGCATGTTGGGAGGCATGTGCTCGAGTAAAAATAAAACCATGTCGACAACAGGTTGGGAAGAAATGACGTGAAAATCATCAAGGACTAAAATAAACGGAGTGGTCTGCCTGGTGGTTTCGTTGATTAAAAGATTCATTAGCTCATCAAACGAGGGCGGCTGTGCAACATTAAGCATACCCGGCAAATCCATTCCAAGGTTTGGTATGAGTTTTTGAAGCGAGGTGATGAAATATTGAAAAAAACGAATGGGATCATTATCGCCTTCGTCCAACGAAAGCCAGGATGAAGGGATATTCGTTTCGTGCAGCCAACTGCTGATCAATGTGGATTTACCATAACCAGCAGGAGCTGAGACCAGGGTCAGCTTGTGCTGGCTGCCGATATTTAGCTGCTCAATCAGCCTTTTGCGCAAAATCCAACCCGGATGAAGAGGGGGTGCAAAAAGCTTGGTTGGGAGGATAAGTGTGTCCATCGTCACCAGGGTATGAGAAACGTGAAAAACAATATCATCATAGCATATCCTTGAAGCGAATATATAACGAATTAATACCATCATTAAAATTTACACAGCGAGCCATATATCACTGGTATCAGGGAATATTCATTATTCCCCTATATGTAAATTGCACTCCCTTCGTTCGCGGACAATACATGGTATGGTCGCAAGTTCTAACCGCTCATGGGTACGTAAATCTGAGATAATTTCATAAAATTATTGCAAGAATTTGAATAATTGGTCTATAGTTGTTGTAAGTAATTTTGAAATCATGGATGAGTACTGGATCATCCAATAAAAACTTGCGCTAGAGGCAATATGGCTGACACTGTGTGCAACAAATGGCAGACCTGTAATACATATCAAAATCAATATTAATAGTGCCTGCCGTCGTTCAAGTACACATCTAATTCTGAGATAAAAAAGTTTAGGGAGGTTTCATGGCAGAATTGGTATTCAATCCAAATGACAAGGTAATTGTTAAATTCGATTGTGGTGAATATTATGCAGATTATCCGTCGCAGATAATTTTAGGCGCAAGCAAAGGGAGCATAGGGCGAATTGTGAGCATCGAGGAATTCAAGACCGATTTTATTAAACGTCTTGGGCGACAACAGCTTAGCCAGGAACAAAAACAGGCTTATATCGCCCACTTTAGTGTTGTTCAACAAGCTATGGCTTACGGCTTACAATATCCAATTCTCTTTGAAAAAATTGAACGACCAAAGGATTCTACAGACCTGGCGCTTGCCAGACCAAAATCCATCGAATTGATCGATGGTGCAGCTGTTGAAAAAGTGGAGAGCGGAGGAGGTCTGAGTCAAGTCTCGGCATTATTCGGTAAGGCTGCGCCGAAATCTGTACCACCCGGAAAAATCGCCTGGCCTGCCTCCAAAGGTATTCACGATCAGGCGAAATTCACGGATTTTGAATTGGCGATAATTATGTCAAATCCAAAACCAGCAACCCGGGAAGATATTGAATTTGTATATTTGAGGTATATCAGTACAGTTCCCTACCACAACCTGTGGTTTAGGTTAAAAGAAGTTGTAGCTGAAGCAGCATTCGACATTATTGATACGTTACGCTTTCCAAAGCACAACCATGCCGGTTACAGTTGGGAAGTAATATCAGAACTGGTGGAAAAAAATGATCCGAGAAGGTCTCTCTGGTATTCAGATGACCAGCACGAGGCATTGGTTGTTGCAGCACAGAAAATTTATCTGTTGGAGAATGAGCGTGGTTTGCGCTGACATTACTTTATGGCACACCTGACTCAGCATACAACAGATAATACAGGTATTAGCCTTTACTTTCCGGGAGAATGATCCATAATGGATTTGGCGTTAGGTTCTCCTCCACTGGGGTAGAATACCAGCTTTTGTTAGGATAAAGAGCACATGAAATATCCATCAGCTATTGCAAAAGTGATAATTATTTTACTTCTCGGCATGATAAGTGTGGGTTGTGAGAAGAGCATGTTTGCCCCTTTGCCGACACCATCCGCCTTGCCTATTGTCAATCTGGATGAACTCAACTTCAAAGATACTGAAACAAAACAGCATTTCATATCACTAAATCAATGTATTGATAATTTCATTGATGAAAATTGGACGACAATACCATACCAACAACATGGGAATTTCTACCAATCATCCTGGTGCCAGGGGAGTGGAGTAAAACCAGACTGTCGAACTGCAGAATCAACCATTGATATCCGGGATCAGCATGTCTTAAGCCTAAATACATTAACTTATCCGCAGGAGTTTCCTGCGGTTTTTGGCCTTGGAATTGAAGCTCTGCGGGTTCCGCCAGGGACAGGCTGGGGGGTACATTTTTCTTTTTCGGAAAATGGGGGTGGCGTTGTTGGAGATCATTGGGGCGTGAGATTTGATAAGTACAATACACTTTCGGGTCAAAGCGAATCAACTGTCATCCTGTGGTCATACATTGAATATAAGATACAAGAAACACTTGTTCAGTATTCTTTTAATCTTCCACTTCGAGATGATCTGGCTCTTTACTTGAAGTCGCCGGAAGCGATGCGGACTCGTCGCTTGGAACAGATCCAGGCTTTGGCACAAAAAGTTAAAACGACCATTGAAACACACCAGGTAATGACTTGCGATTTGGGGCTATATCAAAACGATGGAATTCCGCCGGAATGTACTCTCCGCCCATTAACACCAGAGGAAGAAACCGAAGAACTGGTCAAGGCTGAAAAATATTTTTCCGATCAGGAACAAATATTGAACGAAAGTTACCAGGAGCTATATACTGCCTGGATGGTTGCGTTTCCATTGGATCAATGTTGGCCTTAATAACTTTTCCTTTACAATCAATTTCCCATCCAGATCGGGATGGTCACACGCAAGATTCATGAATAGGAGGATTTCAAGGATAAACATGAAGAAGAAAACAAGATTTACAAATTTGGACGAGTTCTACCCGGCTGTGGCGTTATTAATCGAATGGCTTGTAAAAGATGGCTATCTCAAAGATTCTCAAAAATTAAAAAACGCGATGATAGCAGGATCAACCGGTTCAGAAACGCTCGGCGATATTATGAATGCCCTAAAAAGTATGGGGGGTAATTACTCATCAGCATTGAGAAACGAAATCAAAGAGTGTTTTGAATTTGCTCTCCATCACCGAAAAATTATGGGACTTGACCGGTAAGGTGTCTTTAGTTTCTGTATGATGCGTTCGACTTTGAACAAATCCATTCTAATTAAAACCAACCCCGTTACCGGTGGAATTTGTCACCCGCAAGACTGGTGAATCCAAGTGTAAATTGGATGAATTTTTTCCCGCTCAGCAATGATGGAGAACACCTATAGCCTTTCCGCATCATTACAGTGGATAAATAATCTGTATAATTAATTGTCAGCCACCCATCCTTAATTGATGACATGATAAACATGGAAAAGGAGATACATGGATAAGCTAATGGAGTACCTGACCAATCCTTTATTTCTCATACTGATCGGTTTTATTGTGCTCATATTCATCTTTAATACCGTGCAAAAGTTGGGGAGGGGTAAAGCCTGGAAGCAGATAGCAGCTGAGACGGGTTTACAGTCCTCCAAACACCAGTCCGGGACCTATCGGGATCAGCAATTGACCGGCAATTATCGCGGACGGGCGATCAGTTTGACCGAGAGTATGGCAGAAGAACGGGACAAATTTCGGGGCATGAACGAGCGCAGAGACACCCGGACCAATACCAGCACGGATATCCGGCTGAAGATCAACGCCCCGCAGGATATTAAGATGAAACTCAACCGGATCATCACCATTGGCGAAGCCACCCGGGTCACCGGGGATGCGGAAATTGACCGCCATTTCAACGCCACAAGCGATCCGGATTGGCTGGCTACAAAAGTGCTTGCCTCTGCCTCCATCAGACAGAAACTCCCCCAATTGAAAATGGGAGGCACAATCTTTGTTCAAAAGTCAGAAATCCTCTTTGACCAGCCTGGACGTATTTCCGATGGCAAGTACCTGCGATTTCTACTTGATTTTCTCAGCGACCTGGCGGACGCTGTAGAGGGGAATCGCTACAGATAAGTACTACTTTCCAAAATCTTGCCACATAAAGTGTGGTTTGCCTATTCGTCGAACGGGAAATGTCATAAACAACCCTCTTTGTAAATAGAGTGGCGAGAGGAAGAATTGATCAAAATGAAAGACATATTCATAAAATGGTTTATGGCGATCAATGCATTTCTTCTCAGACTCAGCCGTGGACGGATCGGCAGTAAGCTGGGAACACAGACGATCCTGCTCCTGCACACCATCGGACGCAAATCAGGACGGGACCGGGTGATTCCAATTGCTTATTTCGATTACGAGGATCATTTTTTGATCGTGGCATCTAACTGGGGCAAAGAAAAGCAGGCGGATTGGTATCTCAATCTCAAACAGCACCCGCAAGCAAAGCTTGAAGTAAAAGGCAAGGTGTTATCGGTCACTGCTCGTGAAGCAAAGGGGGAGGAATATGAACGCCTCTTTAAATTTGCCACTGAACATCACCCACCCTATCTGAATTATCAGAAAATGACAGCCAGACATATACCGATCATGGTCTTTGAGTGATCAGGTAAGGAACCATAGGAAAGGCAGCTAAGCACAGCCGTAAACGATTCCAAAAGATAATCACTGCTGGTTTGATGACCCGGTCAAGTCTGAGTGTTCTCTAGTCTACAACTACATACTGAATATTAATAGACTCTTCCTGATGTCTGGAATGGTGTACTCAAATCACATAAAAATCTGATTGCTTCCATGCTAGTTGAGCAACCAAAACCCGGTATCAATAATCGGTATAATTAATTGTCATTATACTTTTAAGGAAAGGTACTATGTATGACTTTCGAATTTAACTCACTTGATCATAATTTTTATATGCGCGAGGCACTTTTAGAGGCAGCCTTAGCCATGCAGGCAGGTGAACGCCCAATTGGTGCAGTAATTGTCCACAATGGACAAATCGTAGGACGAGGACGTGCAGAGCACCAGGGAAAGCATAATCGCCTTGCTCATGCTGAGTTGAATGCCCTTCTCATGACCGCTGAAAGCCTCTATGATTACCCACACGATAATGCGGTCATCTATACAACTCTTGAACCGTGTGAAATGTGTCTGGGGGCAATTGTGATGAGTGATGCAGTGAATCATGTCGTTTTTGCCCTGGCTGATCGCTGGATAAATCCATCGTATATGTTGGAATTGCCTCATGTAAAAAGACATATTCACAACTACGTTGGTGGGATTCTTGCGGAAGAGAGCATGGCTCTCTGGCAGAAATGCCGTCCCGATGAGCTTGCTTTACTTCGTGATGGACATTGATCCTAATGATTGTCAGTGTGTGTTGATCGATATAATTAATTGCGCCAAAATGAATAAAAAAGAATATAGAACGCTGAAGAAAATTATTTTATCCGTATTTGGTAAGGTAGCTTAATGGAAATAATTAAACTGGATCCCAAACACAAAAAAAGAGCATCGGAAATTGTTGCAGCAGCCTTTTTTGATTACCCGATGTTCACCTTCTATTTTCCTGATCCAAAGAAACGAGCACGTGTCCTGCCCTGGTACCTGGAAAATGTGCTGAACTGCGCACTGCGTTATGGAGAAGTATATACTACCCCCGAGATCTCAGGTGTGATCTTCACCTTGCCTCCTGGTCACACAAAGATCACCCAGAGTGAGTATGTTCAAAATGGTTTTCTACTAACACCTTTATTTATAGGTTTACGGGATTATCAACGGTCACAAGAATGCGAAAAATTCGTGGCAGATACTCACGAAAAGATAATGGAAGGTCGGCCAAATTATTATTTATGGGGATTAACTGTCGATCCCAACCAGAAACGGAAGGGAATCGGAACAGCCCTGTTAAAACCACTTATTGAAAAAGCCGATGCCGAACAAAAACCGATTTACCTGGAAACCCACGACGAAAATAATGTCGCGTATTATCAACGAGAGGGCTTTTCCCTGGTTTACACCAATAAATTTCCAAAATTCGATCTGGAAATTTGGTGCATGGTACGGGAGCCAAAATTATGTGGGTAAGTAGAATCTATTTCCTATAGGGTGAGATCCAGCGTACCTATGATTATCAGAAAAGGATTTTCTTATGAACGTGTCAACGACCGGTCTCATTCTCACTACCGATGCCGCCATTGATCTACATCTTCATACCACCTACAGTGATGGCACCTGGACACCAGAGAAGTTACTGGATCACCTGGTGCGTGAACAATTCAGTCTGGCAGCAATTACAGATCATGATCGGGTGGATACTGTTGCTTCCATTCAACAACTCGCTCTGGAAAAACACCTGCCCGTGCTCGTCGGCGTCGAAATGTCCACTGTGTGGAAAGATGAACTGTCCGGGATTGATGAACTTTCAGGGCAGGAAAATATGACAGACCTGCTCTGCTATGGGTTTGTTTCGCCCCCCAACACCTTGAACGATATAGCCCGGGACCTTGTCCACCGCCAGCAGGTGAACACCCGGGAAGTCTTTGAGAATCTGCAGCACAAAGGATACATATTTCCTCAGGAACCTGATGCGTTAGTGACCATTCTGGAACAAGCCAGCCCCCAGCAGCCCTTTGCTCTGGCAGATCTCTTAACAAAGTATGGCTATGGCATAGGTCAACCTTCCGTGGGGAGAATCCTTCTGGAAGCGGGGTGCAAGTTGGAGGTGAACGATTTAGCCGCTGTGGTGGAAGCAGCTCACCAGAGCGGGGCAGTGTGTCTCATCGCCCACCCCGGATGTAAAGACGGGTTTGTGACCTATAATGTTCAAATGTTGGATAAGCTCCGCCAGGATATTCCGATTGACGGTTTGGAAGTCTATCAACCGAAAAATTCGCCGGAACAGACAGAAATTTATCTGGAATATGCTAGGAAGCACCAATTACTGATCAGTTCGGGTTCTGACTCGCATCGCCCTGAGAAACCGCCTATCAAATACCGGGCTGAATTTAGCCGCAGCCTTTTAGAACGGGTAGGCATACAAATAAATTGACAGGTTTTACCGATTAAATATGATGAGTTTCAGCTGTCTAAATCGAGAAAGCGACAGGAGCAAGCGTATTGAATCCAATCTCAAGATATTGGTTATAGATGTTCTCTTGCCAAAAGATGGATAACTGTATTTGATTATTCTATTAATAATATTAAATCGAGCTATTACAGATTTCCAGGGTCTTTCATCCGGGTGATCAACAACACACTGACCAGCATCAAACATACTGCCAGAAGCAATGCAGGAGTGAAGGCCCCATTTTGCATCTTGAGCGCTTCCATAACGTAAACGAAGACCACCGAAGCCTGCCCGAATAATTGGATCAATCCATTCGAAGTCCCTTCGGGAGTGGGGTGGGTGATCTCAGCAGAATACTGCATACCGATCGGATTGGCACTGACCAGAAAGAATCCCATCGAGAATGCCGAAGCATACAATAACCAGGCTGTCTGGGCAAAAGTTAACCCGATCAACCCGGGAATGGCAAGCAAGAATCCCATTAATATATATTTTTGGCGTTTATGCTGCTTATCTGAGAAAGGTGGGATGATCACTGCCCCCAGAACGCCCCCGGCTAACATGAGTGCTCCAAGGGTACCGGCATCCGATGGGGTGAATCCACGCGGACGGATAATATTCTCGACCCAGGTGGTCACACCATTAAAGACTCCCATGCCGATGAAAGAAACCACCAGGTAGATCCAAAACTCCTTCACCTTAAGAGCGTGTTTCAAGCCATCCAGCATCAAGGCGCGGACTTCCTGGCCTTCCGGGCATGGCGGAGTGGCTGGCTTTTCTCGGGCAAAGATCAGGAAAAGGACCGCTGAAAACGCAGCAACTCCACCGTAGAGTAGTTGTGATTGAGGGATGGACATATTTTCGATCAGGATCGGCGGAAGGATCATGCCAAGGGCAGTTCCCACTAGGTTGGAAAGAGTGACCAGGCCAACCGCAGTTGCGCGCTCATCGATACTGAACCATTGCGCTGGCACCTTGGTCCAGGCATTGAGTAAAAATGGCTGCGCAATGGCAATTCCAATGGTACTGATCAGCACCAGTGAATAATCTGCTCCAGCCAGGCCGCGCACCACCCCAAATATTCCCATCAACACTGCCCCAATGCTCACCGTGCGCCTGAAACCATAAGTATCGATCGCCCACGACACCGGGATGGACAGTGGGATGAATGCCATCATGTAGACCATGGCCAGCAGTCCGATGTTTAGGTCGGTAACGCCATAGAATTTGGCTGCTAATCCCGTGATCGGTGCATAAGAGATCCATAAGATCTGGATGGTGAGATTGATGAGCATGAACACCGCCAGAACCACCCAGCGGTAAGGGTACAGTCGATAGGATCTTTCAGCCATAGGTTATCCTTCCTTTGATTTTCTGCAAGGTTTTTACTCTTTTACTTTCGATTCATCCGGTGATAGACGTTTTTCATCTGGTTATAGATCATCAGGAATTGCTCATATTTTTGATCGTAAAGCGATCGGTTCTTTTCAATTGGTAAGTAGGTTTGTTTGAATTTCACCATGGCGGTGATATCCGTAAAATGGATCTCTTTCAATCCAACTGCCCCGATCCAGGCTGCTCCACGTGCATTGGCATAAACCGGATCCTCCACCTGTTTGATGCAAACACCCATTACATCCGCAAAGATCTGGCACCAAATGTCGGATTGCGCTCCACCACCAACGATATGGATCTTATCGACTTCGTGTTTAAGTTTAAGGAATTTCTTGACCGGCTGTAGCAGCCAACGTGTGTTCAAGGCAATCCCTTCAAGAAAAGCGCGGATAATATCTTCACGTGAATTATTCAGGGAAAGGTTATAAAGACCCGCCCTCAAATTATTATCATCCACCGGGGCACGCTCCCCCCAGATCCATGGAGTATAGAGGACACCGTTCGATCCTGGAGGTACCCTTGCTGCAATTCGGTCAAGATACTTGAATATATCCGGGACCTCTGCTTCCTGCAGCAGTTCATCTTTGTTGTATATGATTTTGTCACGCAGGAAGTTGAGATTACCGCCCGCCGTAGCCTGCAAAGCAGTGAGCATGTACCGTCCGGGCACAGCACATGGCAGAGAAGCCATGGACGAGCCAATATCGGTTTTCTTGAATGGGACATGGGCAGTGATCCATGAAGAGGTCCCGACATATAAATGCGGAAGGTAATCCTCCACTGCCCCGGCGCCTATGGCAGCAGCAGTGTTATCGATCGCACCAGCGACCACTTTGACAGTTGGAGCAAGTCCCAGCTCCTCTGCAACCGGAACTTTTATTGTGCCAAGGATTGCAGTGCATGGGACGATCTCGGGGAATTTATCCCCATCCACTCCACTTGATCGCACCAATCCGGGATCATAATGAATATTATCCGGGTCACGGTTATCGGTCACCCACGATGTGAGAATGGAATCATACGTAGCGGCGAAGACTCCGGTCAGGCGCATGTTGAGGTAATCCAATACGTTCAGAAATTTATAGGTTTTTGCATAAACATCCGGGTAGTGGTTGCGAATAAATAGCATATGCGCGGCAGGATCTTTCCCGCTGGCAGATGGCATTCCACCGGTCAACTTGATCCAGTTAAGAACTTTTAAGGCGCTCATCCCGTTAATATTCACAAATCCTTTGAATTGGTTGATAAGATCAGGCTTCCCACGCATGTCCATCCATAAAACGCAGTTCATTAAAGCCTTGCCTTCGCGATCCACCGGAATTGTGCCTTCCCCCTGAGTGGAACAACAAACGGCGATCACGGAGGAGGGTGAAACCACGCCATCTGCCAATAGCCTTCGGGTGCAGGTCACGAACGCCTGCCACCACTCTTCCGGAGATTGTTCCACCCCACCATCGGCAGTCAGGTAAAGCTGGATGGGTTCTGACTGCCACCCTAATACCTTTCCCTGGATGGTGATCAACGCCACCTTTAATCCGGAGGTGCCCAGGTCTATTGAGAGGATCACTGGTTCATTGGTTTGAGCCATAACCACCTGCCTTTTTGATGATCAACTATTCAACACTGGTTAAAACATTTTCAAAACGCACCAGGGCGTCATCTATAACTTCATCTGTATCTGCCATGCTGGTGTACATGCGGCTCCCGGCAAGAGTCACCAACCCGTTAGCCATATATGCCGCACCCATCTCTTCCATCATATGCTTGCGCGGTTTCAATTCCTTCACCAACCTCAGGGGATGGTGCAGATCAAGAAGCATCACTCCTGACGTTTCCAGGTGAACGATGCTGCCCTGGTTATAGACCACGAACGGCAGATTGTGTTTCGTGATGATGGCTTGCAGGCCGGCAGTCAGCCTGTCCCCTGCCTGCCCGGCGATCACCGGTGCGTTGGTGCGTTCCATCTCGAGTAAAGCATGATAACCCGCCACACAGGAAAGTGGGTTGGCGGATAAAGTGCCGCCAATATACGCTCGCTCGCCTGTGCCGCCGATTCCTGCAGCAAAGCGCATGATCACATCATTCCGTCCGCCTACACCACCGGCCATGGGATATCCGCCGGTGATGCATTTTCCAAAAATGGTTAAGTCCGGCTTGATGCCAAAATAACCCTGCGCACCTCCCATGCCCATTCTGAATCCTGTCACAACTTCATCAAAAATAAGCAGTGCGCCAAACTCATCACACAACTCGCGCACTTTCTGGTTGAAATCATATGCCACGGGGCGGGTGCCGCTCTCTGGTCCCACCGGTTCAACGATCACTGCAGCAGTCCCACCTATCAGCCGATTAATGATCAACTGGCGTTTCAATGCAGCTAGTGAATTGGGATAGAACTCCTGGGTATTGAGGCTGGCTCCCCAGGGAATTCCTTTTGCTTCCAACCGGCCGGTTCCGGGTATGTGAAGACCGTATACCATCTGGTCGCTCCAGCCATGGTATGCGCCTCCTACCTTGATGATCTTGGTATGTTTGGTATATGCCCGGGCGGCACGTATTGCTGCCATGACCGACTCGGTGCCCGACCCAAGCATGCGGAACATTTCGTTGGCTGGCATATAACGCCTGACTAGCTGGGCAAGCTTCAATTCATATTCATGGAAGAGCCCGGTGACCGGACCGCAGGATTGCAGCATTTCGATCACCTTGTCGCGTACAGGTTTGTAATTGCTACCGAGTACGGTTGGCCCGCCCGCCTGCAGGAAATCGATATACTGGTTACCGTCTGCATCCCATAGATACGCTCCCTCTGCTTTTTCTATGGCAATGGGGAACGGATAATTGAATGCCAGGTTATGCTGTACTCCACCGGGAATGATCTGCTTTGCTTCATCGTTCAGACCTTTTGATCTTGCACATTGTTTTTCGAAGTAATTCAGCACATCCTGCATCTTTTCCCTGCGGATGGGGCGTAGAGGCTGAGAAATGAGCGCTTCCAGACGGTTGTATACATCAACAACATCGGGATATTTTGAGATCGCGTAAGCTCCGGTTTCCATTGTTTCAACTCCTAAAACTAAACTCTACTACCATCAGATTCTCCTGATGGCGTATCAATTTTCTTTTTCATATTTCTTCTGGTCCTTGCGCAGCTTGGCGAAAGCCACCTCCCGGACAATAAGGGGAATTCGACTGGCTTTATGCTCTGTACATAATGTCAACAGATAGGCCAGGGCACATTTTTCCAATACGGATACATTATGAACTGCGCGTTCCATATCACCTCCGAATAATAACGCGCCGTGGTTGGCCATGATGTAGGCATTGTTGTGGTTTTTTACATGCTTTGCGACAGTATTCATCAACATGCCTGTGCCGGAGGGTGCGTAAGGGATGATATCCACTGAACGCCCAAGAAAACGTACCTGCTCATCGAACAGAGCCGGGATCGGCTTACCGATGAGCGCCAGGGTGCTGGGGTAAACCTGGTGAGTATGAATAATGGCATTCACATCCGGGCGGACTTTATATATCGCCGCATGCATGGCACTTTCCACTGAAGGTTGGCGCTCCCCTGCGAGTGGATTCAAATCCATGTTCAGCACGCAAATATCTTCAGGGATCATTTTCATATAATCATAATTGGATGGGGTGATGGCGAATGCCTTTTCTTCCGAGATGCGTACTGATAAATTTCCGCCGGTTGCGCTCAGGAATCCTTTCCCCGTGAGATCTTTGGAAGTGTCCACGATCAACTGGCAAAAGGTCAAATAATCGCTCATTTGTTTTCCTCCATGCATCAAATGTAGCTATAGTATAGGAAATAATCTTGACACTGTCAAGATTATTTTGTATGATAATTGCATGGAAAAAGATAAATATCATCACGGGGACCTCAAACAAGCTCTTGTCATTTCGGGAATGAAAATTCTTCGGGAAGAGGGATTGAACGCACTAACTTTACGCAGTGCAGCCCGGGCAGCCGGAGTCAGTCACTCAGCACCGTATTCTCATTTTGTTGATAAACAGGCCTTGCTGGCAGCCATTTCTACCATGGGTTTCAACGACCTGTACGAACGGATCACAACCACAATATCGGAATACCGGAATTCTCCGCGGGAACTTCTAACCGAAACTGGTTGGACCTATATACAGTTTGCAGTTTCTGAACCCAATTGCTTCAAGCTGATGTTCTCCGGTATTCTTGAAGATGAACACTCGTTCCCTGAGTTCACGGCAGCTGTTCAGAAAACTTATCACAAGCTGGTCGAAGTCGTTGGGATTTGCCAGAAAGGGAATGTCCTTCGTTCTGGACCACAAGAAGTAAGCGCAATTGCTGTATGGAGCCTGGTACATGGTTTTGTTTCACTCTATCTTGAACAGCAGCTCCCGGGGCGAGTATTGGAAAAATACCAGTTGAAAAAATTATTGATCAATACGCTCCTTCAGTTGGACTCAGGTTCAAATATCTAGATTTTATTATCTGAACGCAAATGGACCTAAAAGATGCATCTCCTTATGGATATAATTAACTGGAAAGGAGTTATTCATTATGGGTGAAAATTACCATGTCATCTTAGTTGAGAAACCGGAAGAATCTGCCTGGAGGATAATTGGGCAGGGTCTTCGCGATCACAACAAACAACAAGCAGGTGACGATAACTCACAAGGTTTATGTCTGGCTTTGTACTCACCTGAACATGAAATTGTGGGGGGAGTGATAGCTGAAGTCTATTGGGATTGGCTGTTTATAAATGTAATGTGGGTAAAAGATGAGCTGCGCGGTCAAGGATATGGGAAAAGCCTATTAATGCGGGTTGAAGAGGAAGCAAAGCAGCGAGGTGCCAGAAATTCGTACCTGGACACATTCAGTTTTCAAGCACCGGAGTTTTATAAAAAAAACGGTTATAAGGTGTTCGGTGAACTGCAAAATTTTCCGCCCGGCCATCAGCGTTACTTTTTTACAAAACACTTGTAGGATCGTGCTTTTATCATAAGTTAGTCATGGCTGTAATCAGACCGATAACAGATCATTTACGCACTCTCGCCAGGGAGTACCGATGATATTTCTTTAATTCAAGTAAAGGGAAATTAGTGGATTTAAAATAAAAACCAAGCAGTATGGGAAACGTAGGCGAACAGTACGATTACCATAAAGCAGCCGGGAATTAAATCTGTTACAAATGAACTATTATCAAACTGAAAGGATCTCATTCATGAAGTACAGCATACTTATCCTTGCCCTATTAATGACATTAGGGTTTAATGCCTGTGCAATAAAACCGGCTCCTTCTCTGGTATCTCCTATTACCATACAGTCAACAAGCATATCATCCACCGGGAATCGGGTCATAAATACAAAATTGGGGAAGTTCAGCATATCCTCAGCCCGTATCGTGGAAGAAGTTAACGGTGATAAACCCGGTCCCGGGGAAAAGATTCTCCTAATAATATTGGCTGGTCCTGGCGGGGAAGCTCTCAAAACGGACACTTTTTCACTTGAAGAATTCCAAAAAATGATTCCTGATTCAACTCAGGGAACGATCCATATTCTTGGAGGCGATGGATCAGAAACAATATCAACCATGGCGGGTTGGGTGGGTCCGGAGTATACGGAATTCGCCATCGGATTTCGAGTACCGGACGCCATCACCACCTATCAATTAGTTTGGCCAGGGAATGATCCAATTGAAATCATCACTGGAGACTAATCACTTGATGTTGAATTCATTTATCCAAGCGATATGTCTAATCTCCCGTAAAATCTTTAATCGCCTCTTTTTGCCTGGGATGGTTCGCAAAAATGGCACTGAAAAGGCAGCCCTATTCTGTGCCTCCATCAATTTATTGCAATGTTATACAGTTGAATTACTGCTGTTCTGGAATCCGTATAATGAATGAATACGGCTATCTGGTGAAGCAACATGGCAAAATCTGGACCAGGAAATAAGGGAAAAGGAAATGAGAAAATTAAAACTTCAAGTACAAATGTCCATAGATGGATTCATGGCCGGACCGAATGGCGAAATGGACTGGATGAACATCAATTGGGGTGATGACATCAATCATTATGTTGCCAATATTACGGAACCCATCGACACCATTGTTCTCGGTAGAATACTTGCCGAAGGCTTCATCCCATATTGGGCAGGTGTAGCAGCAAATCGAGATAACCTGGAATATTTATCCGGCAGAAAATTCACAGATACTCACAAAGTGGTTTTTTCCAAAACGCTTGAAAAATCAAAATGGGAAAATACAGTTTTGGCAAAAGGTGACCTTGTCGATGAGATCAATAAACTGAAAAAACAAAACGGTAAAGATATCATGGCTTACGGTGGTGCGTCGTTCGTGTCAGCTTTAATTAAGAACGGATTGATTGATGAATACCATTTATTTATTAATCCAACTGCAATTGGAAACGGAATGCCGATATTTAAAGATTTGAACGTCAAACAAAACCTGGCATTAGTCAAATCGAAATCGTTTGATTGCGGGATTGTCGTACTGAATTACGAAGTGAAACACGACTAGACCGGGGATACGTATAGAACATTTATATTTTATTATTCCTTGCAGAAATAGGTGGATATCTCTCAAAAAAAGAGTTAGGAAATAGTCAATGAGCTTTTCATAGAATCAGCTTGAACTCATCTGAAGCAAGGAAATATAACTTAACACGGACTGAAAAAGGAATCTTATGACACTTCCACAACCTGAAGGCTATCTCGCCGTGCCGAACAATGGCAAGGGTCCCGGTGTACTGGTCCTGCACGCCTGGTGGGGATTGAATGTCACCATCAAAGCCTTCTGTACCCGCCTGGCAGAATACGGTTTCCTGGTCTTTGCTCCGGATCTATATCATGGCAAGATTGCAGATACCATCACTGGTGCTGAAATGCTGAGTACTGCATTGGACGGTGACCAGGCACAAGTCAGGACAGACATCATTGCTGCAAAAAAATTCCTTATCGAACACGCCGGACAAACTTCCACTGACCTTGCCGTAATTGGGTTCTCGCTGGGTGCCTATTTTGCATTGGACCTCGCAGCCACTAACCCCGAGAAAATCAACTCCGTCGTTGTCTTTTACGGAACTGGTCCGGTCGACTTCAGCAGATCGAAAGCTGCCTTCCTTGGACACTTTGCCGAGAAAGATGAATATGAGCCTCAATCTAACATTGACAGCCTCGATGAAGCTTTGAAAAAGGCTAGCCGGCCAGTTACCCTTTATCATTATTCCGGTACCGGGCACTGGTTCTTTGAACCTGACCGTTTACAGGCGTATAATCAAGAAGCGGCGAACCTGGCCTGGGAGCGAACTCTGACTTTCCTTAAGGATTCCTCCAAAAGGTGATAACAATTAATTGCGGAAGACCAATCGTTTCATTATTTCTTTTCTGCTCAAAATTGCATCGAACTTGGGATATTGGTTTCACCCTATGGAACCAAAAATGTTGGTACATATTCCAAAAACATACATGCCAGGAATAACCAATGCAAGAAGGTCAGAATACGACTTGCCTTTCGGGTGACTAAAAGATTTTTCGAGCAATGAATTAGTTCCATTATGATATAATCGCGCAAATGAAAATCACCCTTCTTCCAAGATACATCGGAGGTGCAGGGCCGCATTCGCGGGGGAATTCTCACCACCGCTCATTATTCCACAAACAAAAAGGAAATCGATATGAAAACCCTTTACGAAGTCCTCAGTAGGGAAGAAGTCCAACGTATCCATGCTGCTTCGATGGAGATCCTGCAAACGATTGGAATCAAGGTGGAATATTCTGTGGCTCGTGATCTGTTTCGGAAAGCTGGTGCGCAGGTGGATGACGAAAATCAAACTGTACGGATTCCAGAGAAGCTTGTGCAATGGGCTATTGATCAAGCTCCGAAAAAATTCATGCTCTACGGCTCAGATGCCAAACTGGAAATGGAGATTGGCGGCGACTCAGTTCAGTTTGCTGCTTTGGGTACACCCACAGCTGTCCTTGATTTGGAAACCGGGAAACATCGTCCCAGTTCCATGGCTGACCTACTCAACCATATTAAATTGATCGACGGCTGTGAGCACATACACTGCTCTCAAATGGATGTATGGCCGAACGATATCCCGATGACCATGCTCCACAGCGAAGCCATCTCAGCCTGGGCACACAACAGCCGGAAATCCTTCGGGTTGGGTTGTTATGGCTACATGCCGACACTTGACATGATGCGTATGATGGCAATTGCTGTTGGCGGTAAGGAAGAATTACAAAAACGGCCGCGTTTTTTCGGCATCTGTTCTGTTGTCAGTCCACTGCAAATGGCTCAGATCCAGATCGAAGGGATGATGATCTGCGCCGATTATGGACAACCAGTCACCCTTGCTCCAGAAGGTATCGCAGGGATGACAGCACCCGCCACATTAGCAGGATTACTCATTCAGGAGAATGCCAATATTCTGGCACATATTGCACTTTCCCAGATCTTTCGACCTGGCGCACCAATCTTATACGGTACTGTTTCAACAATTGCTAACATGCGAAACGGAACGGTTGCACTCGGCTCCGTCGAGACAGGTCTTATCACCGCAGCATCAGCACAGCTGGCACACTATTATGGCATCCCCATACGGTCAGTGGGAGGTACAACCGACTCCAAAACAGAAGACTTGCAAGCTGGTGTTGAGAGAATGTCTACCTTATTGCCAGCAGTGCTTTCCGGAGTGAACTATATCACTTGTGCCGGAACCCTGGATAGTTCCATGCTCGAAAGTGACTCCCTTTTGGTTATGGATGATGAACTCGCTGGGATGGCTCTGCGTGTCAAGCGTGGTATAGAAGTGAATGAAACCAGCATGGCAATGGAGGCCATCCGAAAAGTGAACTTTTCGGGAAACTTTATCGCCGAAGAGCACACTGTCCAGAACTATCGCAAAGAGCATTTTATGCCAAAATTTATGGTTCGCCAGCCATACGAATCATGGGAAAAGGAAGGCTCAAAAAGCGCCATGGATAATGCACGGGAAAAAACAAAATCCATCCTTGCTAAACATCAGCCGCGTTTCCTTGATCCTGCCATCGAAAAGGAACTCGAAATCTACCGCAAGATGGTGGCCGATCGTCCTGTAGAAGAACTTTACAAATACGAGGCACCCCAATTACAGGATTTCACGTCAGAAAATCTCTGAAATCAGTGTTTTTCAAACCAAATAAACAGGAATCATTATGAAACTTCCGCTACGCCTTAAGCTTCTCTACAGTACCGGTGATTTAAGTACAAGCATTCCACTCGCAATCCTGATGTTTTTCCAACTGTATTTTATGACCGACGTGGCGAGTCTTCGCCCTGATTTCGCCGGCTGGGCCGTTGGTATCGGGAAACTCTGGGATGCAATCAATGACCCGCTCATCGGTCTGATATCGGATCGGATCCGAACCCGATGGGGGCGTAGGCGCGGACTTTTACTCTTTGGTGCAGCTCCTCTTGGCCTTACTTTTATGCTCATGTGGTTAGTTCCACCTTTTGATCAGGTGGGTCTCATGGTGTACTACACTCTTACTTTTATTCTGTTTGACACCACATTCACCATTATCCACGTCAGTTTTAATGCGTTGACTCCCGAATTGACTGATGACTATGATGAGCGTTCCACCCTGAACGGCTACCGCACCTCATTTTCCATCACTGGTACCTTGGGAGCTATCATCCTGGCAACCATTCTTGGCTGGTTTATAGCGGATAAACGCCTTACATTTGCCATTTTGGGCATTGGGCTGGGATTGGTTTGTATTGTCCCTCCGTTGATCGTATTCAAGGTAACAAAAGAAAAACCTTCAGAAGAATTGCCAAAACCGATGCCGGTCTGGAAGGCACTCAAAACGACCCTTAGTAATCGTCCATTTTGGATGATCATGGGCTTGTACCTGTTGAGTTGGACCACTGTCAGCATCCTTTCGGCAACTCTTATTTATTTTGCCAACTATTATCTGAAGACCCCCGATCAATCCAATTATTTTGTTCTGGTGGCGGAGGGAGCAGCGATTGCCTTCGTTCCGCTGGTGGTCTGGCTCTCGCGTAAGTTGGATAAACGGCGTTCTTTCATCGTGGGAAGTATAACCTGGGCGGTAGTATTAGTTGGCCTCTCTGCAATCCGGGCAGACCAAGTTGTTCTTGCCTATGTTCTAGCTGGTCTTTCCGGGTTTGGCATCGCCACTGCCTACATTGTCCCTTGGGCGATGGTTCCTGATATTATAGAATTCGACCAGGCTGAGACCGGGGAACGGCGGGAAGGCTCTTATTACGCATTCTTCTCGTTCTTCCAGAAATTGGCAACTGGTATAGCTGTCTGGGCTATGGGGCAAACCCTGGCTGCCACCGGTTATCTTACCCCCATTCAGGGGCAGCCGCTTCCTGCCCAACCAGATGCGGCAGTAAATGCCATCCGTCTATTTATGGGACCCATCCCGGCAGTATTACTCATCATGTCCATCATATTTGCCTGGCGAACTAACATTACCCGGGAAAGCCACCATCAGATGGTCGAACAACTAAAGGGGAAATCATGAACCCATTTGACGACTTGAATTTTGACACCCTGGCTATACATGCCGGGGAGGAAGCTGATCCCGAAACTGGAGCGATGCGATTACCGATACACATGGCCACCAGCTTCAAGCTGCCGAAATTTGGCGATGACCTGATGGATGCTCTCTTATTGGAAACGTCCCGTGCTCCGCATGTTTATTCACGGTGGAGCAACCCTACATTACGTGCTCTTGAAGATCGTCTTGTTGCACTTGAAGCTCCTTCGGGAATCCTATCTGATGGATCCAAAGTTACAGCTCTCGTTACAGCTACAGGGATGGCTGCCATTTCAGCGTTGGTGCTTACCTTCCTGAGCAAAGGTGATCATATTGTAACTAGCGAAGTTTGCTACGCCGGGTCAGCTGAGTTTTTTGGATTGCACCTGCCGCGGTTTGGAATCGAAGTTAGCTTGGTCGATACCAGCGATCCTTTACAAGTTCGGGAAGCAATGAGGCCGAACACAAAACTGGTTTACGTGGAAACCCCTGCCAATCCTATCTTGCGAATCTCAGACATTGCCACCCTGGCAGCCATTGCACACAAATCCGGAGTGAAATTAGCCGTTGACTCGACCTTTGCAAGCCCCGCTCTCCAGACTCCCTTTTCACTGGGAGCAGACTTTGTCATCCACAGTCTTACTAAATATATAAACGGTCATGGCGATGCATTAGGCGGAGTTGTTTTAGGTAATGAAGATGATATTCAGAAAATCCGCCGCGATATGCTGGTGCATCTGGGTGGGTCTCTGAGCCCATTCAATGCCTGGCTCATCCTGCGGGGAATTATCACACTACCATTACGCATGAAGCAGCACTGTGAGAGTGCACTAAAGGTGGCGAGGTTCCTTGAAACCCATCCAAAAGTGAAACATGTGGTTTATCCAGGGCTGGAATCGCACCCGCACCATGATTTAGCACTCAGGCAGATGTCAGGTTTTGGCGGGATGATTACCTTTCAGCTAAAAGGTGGATTGGGAGCAACGATCTCGTTGTCGGAGAGGATCAAACTGTTTTCATATGCCACTTCACTAGGCCACGCTCACAGTCTTTTGTTTTACTATCCCACCGACATGTATGTGGATGCTGCTTTATATCTTTCTGATCAGCAAAAACGATCGATCCGTGAATGGACGGGTGACGGCATTATCCGAGCCAGCATTGGTTTGGAAAATCCTGAAGATCTGATCCAAGACCTTGACCAGTCTTTGCATGGATTTACTCTGCGTGGTGCAGTCGGCCCCCTGGCATATAAGTTAATGAAAAAGAAACAGGGTTGATAGGTAATTAATTGTCTTGAATCGAAACTAACGGGATACTATTCTTATTCTGGGTTCAAAAATAGTTCTTCAACTTTTTTACGTGCCCAGGGTGTTCGCCGCAGAAACTTCAAACTGGATTGGACGCTCGGCTCATTAAAAAAACACCTGATCGGGATGCGCTTTGACAGCTCGACCCAGCCATACTGCCGAATCAATTGAGTAAGAATCATTTCGAGGGTAATACCATGCAAGGGGTCATTCGGGTGCGAATTCTGGGACACGGTTTAGTCCTGATCAAGGAATGAAGTAATTATACACTGTCAGTTGTCGACCCTGAGGGTGAGACAACAGAGTATCGCGCTGCCCCGACCCAACAGCATCCGGAATTGTGATCAATGTGACTCGAACCTCAGTAATGGAATGAAGGTCAACCAATATATATGCACATGTAGAGAACTTAACAACAGGAGTTTTCTTTATATCTTGCCTGGAAGCAATTTTTCGATCAATTGTTTTAGACTTCTCAAAATAAGAGATCAAATCAGTAATTGAACCTATTGCCACTTGAGGATGAGTTTTCATGGGTTACTTTCACCCACTTTCACTTAGTTCTTTTTCCAATTCGAGTACTGAATCCAACATTCCCTTTGCTGTCCTGGTCACTTTTCCACCCAGGTTACTGATTGCATCGGCAAGAACCCCAAAAACTGCTCCAATTTCCGACTGGTATTGTGCGATCGATTCAGCTTTATATCCCACCTGAACGATACCCGGTTGATCGATGCGTGATACACCGACAAATTTAAACATCATCTTATCAATATCTCTGAACTGTATCGCTTGTGTAACTACTCCATCCTTCTGTGTGATCAATTTTCGAAAAACATAAGCCTGCGCCTTTGGATCATTCGGGAAACGCCATCCATAGGCAGACTCAATATTCGAACCGACAGTGACCGCGTCTTCGTCAGTAATATAGATTTCATCCACATTGATCCATCTTGCAAATTCAGCTATTGTTGGCTGGTCGAGTGTAAATCCACCTTTAGCCAGTACACTGGCCAACAATCTGCAGTTGGATGTCATTTGAGTGTCAAGGATTTTTTCTGTCATTATGCGAATACCGGATGCAGCATGTGCGGATTCAATGGCAGCATTGATCGCGATAATATTAATTTCTGCAGAAGCTTCTTTCATTGTTGCGGCGGCTTCTTTTTGTTTAGTAATAAAGCCGATTATTTTATCGCGACTTTCCATTAACTCTCCCATTACAACCAATATACTCGCAAAGCTTATTATCATCCTTAAATGCCTATTTTTCCCTAAAGATTGCGTAAAATAATTATGAAATATGGCATAATTGCTCTCGATAAATATTCACCAAGTAGTATTTATGACTGTCGCATGGTCGTGTAAAAAAGTAAAGAGGAAATCATGAGTGCAGTAGACTTGCTTACACAAGAATTGAAAGATGATCTGGTCCAATTTACCCAGGACCTGGTACGGATAAAAAGCTTCTCCGGGCAGGAAGAGGAAATTGTCAAATTCATCGAGCATAAAATGAAAGCGCTCGGTTACGATGAAATCACCATTGATTCCATGGGGAATGTTATTGGCAGAATTGGCAGCGGGGAAAAAAGCATTCTGTTCGATTCCCATGTCGACACGGTCATGGTGAATGATGAAGAATTATGGGATGTTCCACCATTCAGTGGACGGATTGAGGATGGACTTCTGTATGGCCGAGGTTCTGTCGATATGAAATCAGGCGCTGCCGCGTCAATTTTTGCCGGTGCGTTTGCGAAGCAATGTGGATTCGATTCTGGTAAGACCATCTACGTTTCATGTGGCGTATTTGAGGAAGATTGTGATGGGGAGAACCTCAAACATTTATTTGAAGAATTGAATATCAAACCCGACTATGTGGTTATTTGTGAGCCATCAGGAAACAAAATCTCCCTTGGACATAAAGGCAAAGCCCAGGTATCCATCAAATCTCAGGGGGTTTCGGCTCATGGTTCCGCGCCTGAAAAAGGGATCAACGCCATATATGAAATGGCTGAGATCATTCAGCGCGTAGAAAAAACAAATCTGGAACTCATGAAGAGAAATGGTCGACATGGCACTTTAGTGTTGTCCAGAATTTCCAGCACCAGTGCATCCCTGAATGCCGTACCCTCAGAATGCGAGATCTATCTGGATAGAAGGATGGTGCCGGGTGAAACTTCCGAGTCCATAAAAAAGGAAATGGATCAACTTATATCAGGAAAGAATGCGACTTGGGAGGTGGATACGATCAACAGAAAAAGTTGGACCGGTTTGGAAATTATATATAAGCCTTTCCATCTTGCCTGGGAAATTGACCTGAACCACGAGCTTTCCAAATCCTGCATTGGAGCATATAAAGAAGCCTTTGGGGTCGACCCGGATGAGTATGTCTATTGGGATTACAGTACCGATGCCGTCACACCTGTCAGTATGGGAATCCCCACGATAGGTTTTGGCCCTGGCGAATATAAACTGGCACATATGCGCAATGAAAATTGCGAAATCACCCAGATCATTGAGGCATGTACCTTTTATACCGAATTGGTTCATAGGATCTGAACCAAAGGTTCTCTGCTTCGGCTTTCAGTACTTCCTCGGGATGTTTTATTCAAGCGATCAATTCCCCAATCTCTTTCATAATGATTATCCGAAATAATACAACTATCAAAATCGAATTTTTGAGGTGCAAACAGAAATCTAATACTGAAACATTTGGATATTGGATTGTCCCGACTTATACATATAGGTACAATGCTTTCAAAGCAGAGTAACCGTTCATATCAAATCGGATGTACCTCCCTATCCTAAGGAGATAATTATGGCGCAAATTTATATCCTTGTCGGACCTCCAGCTGTCGGTAAAAGCACAACCGCACACGCATTGGCAGCACATTTTGAAAAAAGCATCCACATCCCTGTGGATGATATTCGTGAGATGGTAGTGTCTGGATTGACACATCCAGGCAAAGACTGGAGCCATGAACTTATTGAACAGTTAGTGCTCGCGCGCGCGAGCGTCCACACGATGGCGACTACATACGATGAAGCTGGTTTTGTAGTAGTGATTGATGATTTTTGGGATCCAAATAGCCGATTGCAGGAATATGGAAACCTGTTTCAACAGCCAAATGTTCAAAAGTTACTGATATTACCTGATCAAATTACAGCAGAAAAGCGGAATATTAACCGGGCAGGCCAGAGTGATGCAAGTAAATATATAGCTGATGGTATTCGTGATGTATATGAGAATCTCGAGACGGATCTTGACTATCTGAATCAACAGGGATGGATAGTAGTAGACACAACAGATAAAACAGTGGAAGAGACTATCCGATATATCTTGGCTATTAATAATTAACCGCAAACCCCGGGTTTTGATGTTTTTGTTGTGGAGAAGTTTAGTATTTCATAATTAAATTTCATTATAATAGATTGAGCATTTGGATTTTCCCTGATTTGAATTGCCAACCTGATATTTAAACAGGTATCGTTTAGCAAATCAAGAACTGTATTTACAACAAGAGGGATTTTGCGAATGAAACTGACACTTTCAATAATACTCATTGCGCTGGTATCAAGCTCATGTGTCCTTCCTGGTGGAATAGCACCCAACACTGAGAACACTATATCTCCCTTAAATACCGAAATCCCGATACCCGGACCGGTGAAACTGTATGCCGATGTCAGGGAAAAAGACCTTTCTGTTTATGGTATCAGCCTGGGAGAACCAACCATTTTGACCCTGTGGTTTAATAAGACCACAAAATGGTTCGGAAATGATGGCAGCATAGCCCAACGTATCCTGGAGATCGGGAAGAATCCTGGTCTGGGGGTTCGCGGTCTGCACTCACGCGGAATCACCGGAAAGGGTGTAACTGTTGCCATCATTGACCAAAATATGCAAACTGACCATCCGGAATTCATTGGTAAGATTGTGAAGTATAAAGATTTTGGTACAAATCAAGCTCCGAATGAAGGCAGCATGCATGGTCCAGCGGTTACCAGTTTGTTGGTGGGTGAAACCATAGGCACAGCGCCGGATGCCAGTGTCTATTATGCATCTGCACCTTCCTGGTTGGGGGATGCTCAGTATTATGCAGATGCGTTGACTTGGATCATTTCCGAAAACGCATTGCTTCCGGCAGATCAAAAGATTAGGGTAGTCTCGGTCTCTGCCGCTCCTTCGGGTCCGGGTACACCATTTTCTAAAAATAACATCGCCTGGGATGCAGCAGTGCAGGAAGCCACTGCGCAAGGTATATTAGTGTTGGATTGCTCAAATGATAGAGGGATCACTGCCCCATGTCATTACACCATCACAGACCAGGAAAATCCTTCTGGATGTATTCCGGGCTATCCCGGGGTGGAGCAACTCCCAAAAACAGACAGGATTTTTATTCCGTCGTCATACCGTACAACAGCTGAAGAATATTACAAAGGTGATTATGATTATCAGTATGACGCCGCGGGGGGACTAAGCTGGACTGCGCCATACCTGGCGGGTGTGCTGGCAATGGGTTGGCAGCTGCGTCCGGACCTGACCGGGGACGAACTCATAAGAATTATCTATGACACTGCATATAAATGGGACGAAAATATCAAGATCATTAATCCCCCGGCTTTCATAGAAGGTGCGGAGGCTGCAAAATAAAATAATGAATCAACGGGAGAATTTATTACTCACTTTGAATACAACGGTTGCACAATTATTGGGTGTATATAAAAATATACTCAATCCTGATGTGATGGTCTACGAATTATGGTCGGCGAAGGATGTCCTTGCCCACCTGACTTTTTGGCATGAAAGCTTTTCCCGCAATGTTTTGGACCTGGCAAATGGAAGAAAACCTAAAGTCCTTAAGGGTCGGTTGATCGACCTGAACCAGGGCGGTGTGGATGAGATGCGTTCGGAAACGCTCGAATCGGTCACAGCTCGTTTTGTTCGTTCCCATCTTGTGATTCAGGATCATATTCTCAATCTTGGGGTGATCATGATCCCATATAAAAGGGGATCACGGGATTATTCGCCTGAGGAACATTTGGGTGTCGTCGATGGACATATTAATCAACATTTGCTGGATGTTCAGAAAGTCACAGGAAGGTAACCATGAAATCATTTCAGGAATATGTGGATGAATATAGAAAGCAAATGGAGAAGGGGACAATCCTGGTGGCGTACAAGGGATTGATGGAATACATCATGGGTTTGAGAACCCACCTAAAAACCAAATATCCTGATTATTCCGTATCCGGCAGTATCTATTATGGATACATGGATATGACTTATTTTTCCTTCTTTCCGGAATCATTCAAACAACGAGGCTTGAAAGTAGCGATTGTTTTTATTCACGAAACATGTAGATTCGAAATTTGGCTGGCAGGATATAACAAACAGGTTCAAGCAACATATTGGAAATTAATTAAGGAAAGTGGCTGGGATAAATACCGGATTGTATCAACAATTGAAGGTGCAGATTCCATCATTGAGTATAAGCTAACCGACAATCCGGATTTTAATAATTTGGAAGCATTAACCGCGCAAATTGAAGGTGCAGCACTAAATTTCATTAAGGATATTGAAACGTTCTTATCCTCGCACTAACATCGAAACAGAAACCATACTCCATTATTTGCCAACTACTGCCCCCTGGCGATATCCATCCAATAATTGAGATCATATTCTTGGAGAGGCGCACTGTGCATATCCTCCAGGAAAATGGCATCCATTTTGACTGAATCAGGTGCAACGTGCACCCGGATTATATTATCTTGCGAGGTGTCGCCCAAACCGGTCATCACGAGTGTCAACGGCAGCCAGCGATCACGCTGATAATACGGGGACAAGTTTCCCCAGGCGCCTACATCGCCCGCAAAGATAATGACCGGTTTATACCGTGCCGCAGGTTTGAAGAATTTCTCCATCAGCGGGTTGGCACCATCTTTTTTCTGGCAATCCCATACATTGGGCATTGCCTGTTTATTTTTAAACGCTTTCATTTCAGGGTTTTGGAAGACCAGTGTTTTATGCATGAATACAAAAATAAAGTGAGTATCTGGGTCATTTATGGCTTTATTCAATTCCTGCTGCAGCATTTCGAGTTGGGGGTCATCCAATCCGCATTCCACCAGTTCTGTGTCCAAAAATATTAAGCGGGCTGGTCCATACTCCTGGCCAAAATAGGTTTGTTTTCCGAAATAGCTTTCATATAAATTGGGATTATTAGCGACATCATGGTTGCCCGGTGTGTTATAGAGGGGAAATGGCAGTTTTTGCAGGAGGGTCATATCCAAATTACTGAAGTCAGTCTGGCTTTTTTGATACACCACATCACCAAGTGATACCATAAAATCCGGTTTGGCTGAAATAATTTCAGGCAGCCGCTGCAATAATAATCTGTCAGGCAGGTGGTCATCAATTGAAGGCGAACCATATAAATGGCCTACTACAATGAAATCAAAATCAGCAGGATCGCGATTAGCTTTGTCAGAAATATTTGCAGCCATCAAATATAACCATTCCCGTAATCCGGAAGGTAATCGCTCGGTGAACCACAGCCCTGTGAATAAAAACCCAAGAAACACGAGCAGGCCAATTGGGGCTAACAAAAGAATTAATCTGCGGTTCATACCAGGTCTTGCCAGATATTCGTTACATATTTTGAATAGCGGCTGGAGCGAACAGGGAAATGTGAAAGCACATCAATGAGTTCAGAAAGTTTGCTGACCTCGCTTTTTAGCTCAAGTATCACCTGTGTTTCGCCAGGCTGACAAAATCTGAGGTTAGGGCAGGCTGTTAAGTATTGATCATACCCCTTCAATTTCGAATCAATAGTCAACCGCACCAATTGATTGGCTGAAACATAATATTCCCGATAATAAACGGTAAGCAGCACCGGGCGAGAAACCGAAAGTAATTCTTTGATCACCCCGCTCGTTTCTGCCCGGATCTGGTCTATAAACCTGGCCCAATTATTGTTTTCAAGGAGTAAATCGGGGGCTATCTTTTCTATCAATTTCCAACCGGCCGCCTCTGATTTATTTTTTACCTCCACCTGGCCATTATGAGCTATGCTCAAGTTTTCTCCATACCAGCGATACCGTAATTTCCTGCGAACAGGAACACTTGCGATGTGGTCGTTGAAGGAGTCAAGATCGGGCGTATCAAAGTAAATGCTGTTTACCCAGCGTGGGGGGTAAGCCGTGCGAAACCCTGCCGGATGCATCTGCACCCAACTGCGGAGTTCAGGCAATAAAAGCTCTGAATAGGTTTGCTTGAGCTCGTAACGTGTGTCAAACCTATCAACCACAGCCATTAGTTCCCTAAAATCCCTTCTGCATATAATTTATCCACATCCAAATCCTGTTGTGGCATGGCCTTGCCATTCAGTTGAATAGTGCTTCCCACTTGAACAACACAAAGCTGGAGTGAGTCGCTGAGGGTCACATTCTCTGCTGTAATGGATGCCGGACCAAAAACGGGCTTTTTGATATAAGCAGCCAATCCTGCATACCTGGCATTTCTAATTTCAGAATCCATAATATGTACGCTCGATAGATCCTTACTCGCCACACCAATTCCAATGGTGTCCATGCTGATATTTTCAGCCTGTATGTGGCTGTTCTCCCCGATCGAAAACCCTTTGTCGGTAATGTTTTGAATTCTCAAATTTGTTAGCGTAGCGTGGGTGCCGCTTACATCCACAGCATCACCTTGAATATCGTGGAAGTAGCAGTCTCTGATTTCACCACTGGAGAAATCGCTATCAAAGGCATCAGCGAATGTATTTTCAAATTCCGTATTGATGAATGTGAATTTGCCATGCACGACGTTGATGGCATCTTCGGTCTGGTTGTTCCCGATAATGGCATGATCCAGGGTGATATCGCTTGCAAAAAAGGTAATTCCGCCGGTGAGGATCCAACCTTGGCGGGAAATGCCATGTGTCTGTTCAATCTTCGCATATTTCCAAATTGATTCTTTCCCGGCATGTAACACCTCTACTCCGCCCCACCCTTTTTGAGGATCCTTGGCAGTGAATAGGATGGGGTCATTGGCTGTTCCCAGCAGGTTTACGGCACCTTGCGCCAGGAGCACTGCTCCTTGCTCGAACCGTAAAACGGTGCCTGGTGCTACATGCAATGTAACATTCTCCGGTATGACCAGGTCGCCCTGAATATCCCACACCCCTGGAGATATCAATAGTTGGTCACCATTGGGTGAAGCGGAAAGAAATGGATACTTCGCCAATAACTCTTTCGTCCCGACCGTCTGCGGGAGCGGGCCAATACTAATCTCTGCGGGAGTCATCACACCATTCAATTTGACCTTGATTTCCGGCTGCAAGCCGCCCAGTCGAACGATAGCATCCAGTTTTGGTAGGGATTTTGGATCCATCCATTTGTTGGTATCGCTGAGTGGAACGGAATACAAGACATAGTTTGGAACCGTCTCACTGCCCTTATAGGATGAAAGTGTGGCAGGTTCGATCTTGCCCATTTGGAGGGGTTCGCCATCAACTTCAAAGCCAACCACATCCACGGGTAACGATGAGATGTTGGTCAGTTCCACCTTTAAGACAACAGGATTGGTATCGCCTGGATTAATGCCACTGATCGAATAAGCTCCCTTGACCGGGTTGGGAGGAGTAAACCACAAATTAAGGAAAACCTGTCGTTCTGTAAGTCGCTGCCAGTTCACATCCAATCCCCCGTGGTCATATTCGACCTTAAGCGCTTGGGTGTAGCTTTGCGCCTGGGGATCGTATTTCTGCTTCAAGCTTTCGATGTAACCGGGTCGGGTTATGCGGTAAAGTTCTTCAGCATACGCACGCTTGATATCATCATCGTTGAAAATACTGTTGCCGGCGTCAAAAATAAAGTTTTTTGTGGCGTCCAGCTTGCATTCATCAAATGGTATAGCATCAAAGATCACTGGTTCCAGCCGGGTGGTGATAGGGTTGTAATAGAAACGCATGTTATGCCAGTTAGTTCCATGACAGGCAGCCCACAAGTCAGAAATGGCAAAGAACCGTCCCATCAGACGAACATCAAAAACTTGTGAGGCAGGTAATGTTCCGTTTTCGTAGGATTGTAATAAGGAACGGGCTGTCTCTGCCTCAGCGCTAAGCACCGGATCGAGCTGGATTTTACCTGACTGGAAACTGGATATATCAGCAGTCTTTTCGGTGGTGGATGTCCAACCGTTGCCAATAAATCTGATGCCGTTTGCGAAAAAATAAGCCCACTTATCCCAGAGGTTTTCTTCATCAAAACGGATGATGACACCCTGGCGGCGCCCCTGGCTTTCGATTAATTCTCCGGTAAAGTGTTCTTCGATACCATAGATCCCCAATAGCTTGCCATTCAGTAATACATTGACAAAATGGTATCGGGTGGTGAGGATATTCTCCTCGATCATATTTTGGTGGATAGCCCATTCATACAAATAATTACGGGTTTCAGGTGTCTGGATGGAGAATTGGCGAAATCCCATCACCTGATCATCATCCTTCAGTTGGATGCGAAATGACCATTTATCCCCCTTCAGGTGATCCACCCAATCGCCCTTGAGGCGAATATCTGCATCCATTTTTGTGCCGTCATTTAATGCGACCGTTGCAGGAACAAAATCATCATCAGTGGTTTGAAGTATACCTACTTTGAGTGCTTCATCTCGCTTTTCCAGCATCTGGCGGTAATATTTAAATTTGAGGTCAATATAGAGGGTGGGAAGTCCGTTATTTTCGTATAAACGCACTTCGTCGCTTATATTTTTATCTGCAGTTGTGATTACTGACTGCACTTCTGCTTCGGTCTTTAAGCGCAATTTTCCAAGCAGTCCTGACCGGTCGACCAGGATGCCGCCAGCGAAGGCGGCCAGGAGGATTACGACGAATAGTCCGTTCAATACAAGACGGTTTGGGAGTTTTTTGGGTGGTCCGCTGGGAGCGGGTCTTACTTCATCAGGTTTGTGGAACTTCATACTGCATTACCCTCCAAGCAAGTTGCTTTGTTCCACAATACTGACTGAGCTGCCCGGGTAGAGTTTTCTGAGGTTATCTTGTGCCCGGATTAATTGTTCCTGGGAGCTGATATTGATATAGTAGGTTACTTGAAGGAGATCACCGGAATGATCCATTCGGCGGAAGTCGAGAGTCTTAAATTCGTTAAGCAGGTGAGCATTGATCTCTGCAAACAGATTTTCACGCTCCAGAGTATCATGCACCTGGATATTGAGATATAAATTGTGCAGAGCTTTCCGGCGTTTAAACAAAAAGGCACGGACAAATAAGAAGGCCATGATCACCACAACTGCCAGCAGAGTGGGGAGGCGTTGATCGGCACCAAAACCCAGTCCGATGGCAATGGCCAGGAAAAGAAAGATGAGTTCTTCGGGGTCTTTGATGGCTGTGCGGAAACGCACGATCGACAGAGCTCCGACCAGTCCAAGTGAGAGAGCCAGGGATGATTTTACGATGGATATAACCAGCAGAGTAATGAGGGTAAGCACCGGCAGGATCGCACCAAAATGTTGGCGGTTGGAGAGTGAATTACCATATTTGACATAATACCAGGCGACCACGAGCGAAACAACAGTTCCAAGTGCCAGGTTGATCAGTAGAATTGGAAGAGAAAGAGGAGTAATTTGCGAAATATTCATGCGGAGGTCCTTCAAAAGTAAGATAAACCATTATATACCTATTTGACAAGCCTTGATTGCTTGGGAGCTTTCCACCTATCCTAACATGACATTGATAGTTGAACAGAATTCATCAAGATGCTTATATACAACAAATCTGAATTATATATAATGATGATTAACCTTTCAGTATTCGTACATACAAGGTGAAGTATTATGAGCCCAGCCCGCATGTCAAGATTAGAAACATCGATCCGCGTTGTGATCGATTTCAATGAGGCCTTCAATCGGCACGATATCAAAGCGATGATGCAGTTAATGAGTGATGATTGCGTCTTTGAAAACACCAATCCTGCTCCTGATGGCACAATGATCAAGGGGAAAGATGCGGTAATTCAATTTTGGGAAGACTTTTTCCGTGACTCGCCACATGCCCACATCGAGATCGAGGAGATCTTTAGCCTCAGTTTTCGGTGTGTGATGCGCTGGAAGTACAATTGGACGGATACATCCGGTAAAAGTGGACATGTCCGGGGTGTTGATATTTTCAAGGTTACGAATGGTTTGATATGCGAAAAGTTCTCATATGTTAAGGGATAAAGAGGTGATAATGAAACAATCCATTGTGCATATTGCACTGGTTGTAAAGGATTACGATGAAGCTATTGATTTCTATACAAAGAAACTCCATTTTTCCCTGGTTGAGGATACATATCAACCGACACAGGATAAACGCTGGGTGGTGGTATCGCCTCCAAACTCCTTAGGTACAACTCTTCTATTAGCCAAGGCATCAAAACCGGAACAGCAGCCTTTTGTCGGCAATCAAACCGGCGGGAGAGTGTTCCTCTTCCTGAACACAGATGATTTCTGGAGGGACTATAACGAGATGGTTTCAAAAGGTATAAATTTCATCCGACCGCCCAAAGAAGAATCGTATGGTCTGGTTGCGGTTTTTGAAGACCTGTATGGAAATTTATGGGACCTGCTCCAACTCAATTCCAACCATCCATTGTTCGGGCAAAACAGCTGAAAACCTATTTACTACGGAACATGTATAATAATTCACCAAACAGTGATTTTCATAGAGGTTAATCATGAACATCCCCATCTTCCAGGTGGACGCTTTCACAGATAGATTATTCAGCGGCAATCCAGCGGCTGTCTGTCCGCTTGAGTCCTGGCTGCCGGATGAAACGATGCAAAAAATCGCCATTGAAAACGCAGTCGCTGAGACCGCATTTTTTGTGTCAACTGATGCTGGTTATGAAATCCGCTGGTTTACCCCGGATATTGAGCAGGATCTTTGCGGACATGCCACTTTGGCAGCAGCCCACGTTATCGCCAGGCATCTCAACCCGACACTTTCGACGATCCGGTTCCTATCGAGGAGTGGAGCGTTGACAGTGCTGGTTGAGAATGATTTGATCACACTAAACTTTCCTTCCCGCATACCTGTACCGGCTGTAGCCCCTCATGTAATTATGGATGCAATTCAGGTCAAGCCAATCGAAGTGTTAAAATCACGGGACTACTTGCTTGTATATGATGATGAAGAGATCATCCGCAGCCTGAAGCCAAAACAAAGCATTCTGGACCAGATCAATCTCGATCCGGGCGGGGTGATCGTTACTGCCCCCGGGAAGGAGGTCGATTTTGTCTCGAGGTTCTTTACTCCACAGGCCAGCATTTTTGAAGACCCGGTTACCGGTTCTGCCCATTGCTCCCTTATTCCTTATTGGAGTAAAAGGTTGGGGAAGGAGTCGATGGTTGCGCTACAACTTTCAGCCCGTGGAGGAAAACTGTATTGTAAAGATCTCGGTGAACGGGTATTGATCTCCGGCGAAGCAGTCACTTATAAGGAAGGACAAATTTCCATCTAAGCAGGTTTTAGAATTCCGAATTTAATATAAAAAAAGTGCTCTGGTTACTACCAGAGCACTTTTTAGCTAGATATTAATAGAGAATTTGTTATCCAACCTTGGTTCCGCATTCAGGACAGAATTTTGCTCCTTTTGTTTCCGCGCCACAGTTGGAACAGAACCCGGCTTTTGGCGCAGCACTCACAGGTACGCCGCAATTGGGGCAGAATTTTGCCCCATGGGTCTCCTCGCCGCACTTCGGACATTTCTCTGTTGCCGGCTGCACCATGGCGGTACCGCACTCCGGGCAGAATTTTGTACCGGGTGCAGCCAGTGTTCCGTCATTCGGACAGCGGGCAGCCTGCGACGCAGCATTCTGGGCGGTCTTGGCAGCTTGCTGCACGTTCTTCATCACATCTCCAAGGCCAAATGCACTCGCCAATCCTTTTAATGCTGCACCTGTCTGTTCGCCCCGTGCTTCAGCGATCTCATTCGTTCGCGGACTATCTTCCTGGCAGAATCCGCTTTGAGTATCGAATTCAGATAAACAAACGATCCGGGAACAAGTCGGGCATTCGCGAAAGTTAACCTGGGTCTTCTTCCATGCGTTCTCCAGCTGGACAGGTGTCATCTTCATACTGTAACGGGGATCCTCTCCAACTACGTTATCGGCGACGGCATTTCCGAACAACGGCACCTTTCGAAGCAGCCCTCCGGCAACTTGTCGTCCCAGGTCTTGAGCCACAGCTCCGCCAACATCCGGTTGGCTGCGAAATTCCCTTCCGCACGAGTCACAGTAGAAAATGGCGTATGGACCTATTCCATCATTTCTTATGTCATATCTTGGCATTCTGGAAAAATCAGGCATTATGTTCTCCTTGGAAGTAAGATTATTTTCGGCATTGTCATGTGTCATCGTTATTGACTACTTCGGAAAGACGCTGTTAATTATATAGTACGTCCAGCAAGAAGTGAAATCCGAATTGCAAATGGATTTCTACTGGATGCAAACATCCGCATATCCCTATACAATTTATTGTATATATGCTATAGTACTAGTACTATAGCACTAGTACTATATAAATGGAGGTTTCAAATGTCCCTTAAACATGCCATCCTTGGATTTTTATCAATAAAGCCTATGACGGGCTACGACTTGAAAAAAGCATTTGACCAATCCATTCAGTATTTCTGGCCAGCCAATCAGAGTCAAATATATCGTACCCTGGCAGACCTGAAGGCGGAAGGCCTCGTTGAACAGGAGGTGATCGCTCGCGAAGACCGGTTGGATATGAAGGTATATCGTATCTCCGATAATGGGCAAGATGAACTCCACGAATGGCTCTCCAATCCATTACCACATCAAGATTACCGGGAAGCATTTTTGATCCAACTCTATTTTGGAAGCAAGCTTGATAACAGAGAGGTTATTCCCTTATTAAAACAAATGATCCAGGATCTTCAAGCGTCGCAAGATCAATTGACTGCCATGTACAGGATGTACCAGGCCAAAATTAATCAGGTTGACACACCGCGGCAACTATTCTTCAGTATGCTGACTCTGGAGTACGGGTTGGAAAGCAATCAAACAGCCATTCATTGGCTCACATCAGTTAGTCAGCGCCTGGAAGCGGGTGATCACACACCACTGGATCTAAGCCGCTTGACAAACTAAAAAAGAAAAAATATACAAGATTTACTTTTATTGATAGGAGAAAAAATGAATAGATCCATACGAAATATTATCATTTTTGGGGTAGTCACATTGGCTTGTGGTTTCTTAGGCCATGCCATTAATACTCATTATCACCCAGCTGACCCCATGCAAAGCCTGGGAATATTGATCTGGTTGGTTTCTCCGCTGACGGCCAATCTATTGCTTCGATCAATTGGCAGAGATGGTTGGAAGGATTTTGGTATCGGGTTACATCTTAAATCGGGTTGGCGCTGGTACCTGGCGGCATTGATCATTGTACCGGTAATTTCGCTCGTTATCATTGCCATTGGCGATCTGTTGGGAGTATCAACTTCCACTGGTTTTTCCGGCCAGGGGATGAAGACATTTCTCTCCCTGCTGGTAACTGCCTTCGCTGGAAGTATGGTGAAGAATATTTTCGAGGAATTCGCCTGGCGTGGGTATTTGACTCCCCGGTTAATGTCTCTCAAAGCCAATCCATCTATCAGTTCAATAGTGACAGGTTTCATTTGGGCCGGTTGGCATATTCCTTATTACCTTTACTTTCTTAACCCTCTCGCTCTAAAGGAACAGACTTCCCTTAGCATACCTACCCTCATAGTCCTCTCTTTTGTCCTCCTACCTTTTCAGGCTTTTGCTTATGGCGAGCTGCGCTTGTTAAGTAAATCGGTATGGTCAACATGGTTACTGCATAACATCGCCAATGCATTCAGCTTTGCACTGATATCAGGTGGTTTCGTGATACTTTCGAAGAATTATTTTTCAACCATTTTTACTCCAGGCACTGAGGGAATCCTTTATTCACTCCTATTAGGAGTCATTGGTCTATGGCTTTATCGAATCCGGTCAAGAAAACAAAATCAAGGATAATCTCATGATCATACTTATTACGATTTTTCTTATATCCTTGTCAATTATTGCCATTTTCGGAATCCGCAAACTAGTGGAGGGATTTGCTATTTCTCTTCATAAAGATGTCCAAATAAATCAGTCACTAAAATTCCAGGTGGCACAGTTTTTGCTTGCCTTGGTTGTGCTGGGAATTACCTACTTGCTCAACCCTGAGAATTTTTTGAAATTATTCCGAATTGGCGACTTGCAAAACCACATAGGCAAAATTAGCTGGCTGGGAATCACCGGAAACGAATCGTGGCTGGAAATTGCATTGAGTATAGGGGTCTTCATTACTCTGGGAACCGGCCTTTTCATGTTTTTCCAGTTGAAGAAATTAAAGACAAAATTCTACCTCGATCTGAGCATTTTCAAATGGGTCATTTTATTCTCTGCTACGAATGCATTTTCTGAGGAAGCGATCTTCCGGGTCGGGATCGTTTCCCCTCTGTTGGATCAACTCAGCATTCCGGCTATTCTGATCATCTCTGCGGCAATGTTTGGACTACCACACTATTTTGGCCAGCCCAGTGGAATTATTGGAGTAGTCATGGCCGGATTCCTCGGCTGGTTTTTAGCGATGTCTCTGGTTGAAACTCAAGGAGTGTTCATTGCATGGGCTATTCACTTTGTGCAGGATGTGGTCATTATTTCGAGTGTATTCATGATCAATAAAGCTCATAATTCATTGATAAAAAAATTGCCCTTATAACCTGTCAATTATTCAGTATCACTGTTTAGTAAAACGCCAGGAATCTTGATTTAATACGATTAATCCCGTTATGAATTTGTTGAACTCCTCGCATCGCATGTGCTTATGAATGGGTATATTAAAATCTGAACAGAATCTATATAATAGAGTCATGATGAATTATTTAGTAATATTCAACGGACTAAAGGAGGGATTATGAAGAATCAAATAATTACTCTATCTGGATTATTCATCATGCTTACCGTGGCCTGCCGTTTGTCCACTCCATCGCAGCAAACAGTTATTGCCCCCACCGTTATCCCAACCTTGCCCCCACCCCACCAGAGCCCTACCGACACCTTGGCGGTCGTGGATGAAAACCGCATCTTCGAGCATGAAAAGTTCAGCTTCATGATCCCTTCCGGTTGGAAAACACAAGAGGAAGTCTGGGGAAAACCGATGCCTGCTGATGCGGATTATTATGGTCTCGGGCTGATAGAATTGATCACCATTCAGACTCCTCCCGGCAAGGGAGAAGGAAAAGCATTCTTCTCAGTGTCATCCTCCCCATTGGCTGGAGGGGTCGATCTGGAAGGCCGTTTCAACATGGCTTACGAAAATCCCATGCCGGAAATAAAAGTAGCCAGCCGGCAGGCTTTTGAACGTAATGGACTGTCAGGCTTTGAAATTACATACGACCGGCCCTGGGGAGAACCCTGGTGGCGTTTTCGCGATATCTGGCTTGAAAAAGACGCGGTGATCTATATGCTTTCGTTCCATTCCTCGCCATACTCATACGATAATTATACGGACCAGTTCGATAAGATCCTCGATAGTTTTAGGCTTGAAGATTAGCTCCAATAACATAAAGTGGATGGGTGTCTTCCCTTCAAAATGTATAATAATATCCAGGATCAAAAATGAATCGATCAATGCAGGGATTTACAATATCCATTATTCTTGGTTCTGTTATCTTGTTGATTGTCCTCTGCGGAATTATTGCCTGGACAACCCGGAAAAGCTTTATCTGGCGGAAAACAGAACCTCCAAGATTGTGGCTGCTTTTTATTATAGCCTTTCTACAAATCCTCCTTGGCGTGATCACAGTATTTGCTGTCAAATGGATAAACAATAATCCCATCATCGCCCTCGGCTTCGGACTGGGGATTCTGATTCTATCCGGTTGCATAGGGATAAAGCTATTTCTTAAATTTAGCTGGAAACAATCCCTGCATTTATGGTCCTATGCGGCTGTTATGCAATTAGTTCTCCTGCCCGTATGTGCCGCCGCCTTGAACATAGCCTGGTTAATGCTGACCTTCAGATTATTCCCTCCCCAGTTTTGGTTATGATCCGGGTAATTTAACCGGCCTGGTTCCAAAGCCTGCTAATAACAAAGATCAATTCATTTACCTCTTGACAAGCAATTTGATTGATTCTATAATGACTGAGTAGTCAGTTATTATAGAATATATAACGAGGTATACAATGATGGTTCGGGAACTGAACACTGAAAAACGGGAACGCTATTTACGCGCCGCCTTGAAGCTGTTTACATCAAATGGCGTGCAAAATACATCCACAGCAGAGATCGCCCAAGCCGCCGGTACTGCCTCCGGCACCCTGTTCTTATACTTCCCCACCAAGATCCAGCTGATCAATGAGTTGATCTTAATGATTAGCAAACAGGTATCCGATCACATCAACAGCCTGCTGGATCCTTCCCTGTCTGTTCGTGATACCTTTTTTACGATCTGGGATGGGTCCATCCGCTGGTTTTTGCAAAATACGGATGCCTTCCAGTACTCTCAACAGGTCAGGGATTCTGGTTTCATCTCAGCAGAAACCACGATGGAATCGGGTAAATACTTTAGTTTCTATTACATAACCATTCAAAAAGGACTCGCAGAGGGCAGCATCAAGCCTTATCCGATCGATCTGATCGGCGGGTTCCTCTACCAGGATATTATCGCAGTAATGAACCACATCCGGTTCCAATCAGACCCGGCTAGTGTGGATGAAGCCATCCAACAGGGTTTTGAACTATTTTGGGATGGAATAAAAACCTACAACTAAACTTTAAGGAAATTGAAATGAATCAAAAATATATTATTGCTGGATTATTTCTATTGTTTATCATCCTTTCCGGTATATGGCTGAGCCGGACGGGAAGACCGCTGAGCGTGTTGATCCTTACGCTTCACAAATTGATCTCACTGGGGGCAGTCTTCTTCCTGGTTATTACCGTCTACCAGATCCACCAGTTGACACCGCTTAACCCGCTTCAACTTGGCAGCAGTGTTCTCACCCTGTTGTTTTTCATCATCCTGTTCGCCACAGGAGGAATGTTGAGCACGACTAAAACCATGCCTGTTTTAGTCCTTAGAATTCATCAGATCATGCCGTTCCTCGTGGTTCTTTCCACCTCTGTCGCTCTATACCTGGTGCTGGTTCAAAGACAATAAGCAGGAAAATTCATTCTGGACTAATAAGCGTTATCCAACAGGATGGCGCTTTTTGATTTATAAACGTTATAATTAATGAGATTTCTCGCGAATCATGAGATGGGGAAAGGAGTAAATATGAATACTAAATTTGGGATCATTGGTCTTGGAGAAATCTCTTCCCGTTTTGCCGGTGTTTTAACCACCATGGAAGGTTTTGAACTGGCTTCAGTGGCCTCACGTGATCAGTCCCGTTCGGATGCCTTTGCCAAAAAATTCGGGGCAAAAAAAGCATATCACAACTATCTGGATGTGATCACAGATAACCAGGTGGATATCATCTACGTCGGGCTCACCCACAACTTTCATTATGAGATCAGCAAACTTTGCCTGGAGCATCATAAAGCAGTTTTGTGCGAAAAACCGCTCGTAATCACCCAGCAGGACGCGGAGGAATTGGTGGCATTGGCCGCGAAGAATAAAACCCTCCTGATGGAAGCCATGTGGACACGCTGTATGCCGGCTTTTCTAAAGGCCAAAGAGTGGGTCAAAGCAGGCAGGATCGGCAAGGTAAAGCTGATCACCGCCAATTTTTGCTGTCAAGAAGAATATGATCCTGAAAATCGACTGTTCAACCCCAAACTGGCTGGAGGCAGCCTGTACGATTTAGGCATCTATCCGATCAATTTTGCAGCAGGAATCCTGGCAGAATACCCCGGTGAGATCAATGGCTTGGCAAAAATATCCCCGTCAGGAGTGGATGAATTGGCTGTAATTACGCTGAGCTTTCCGGGTGGTGCACTAGCCAGCCTGACCTGTGGTCTCACCGTTGAAGCCCAGGACGAGGCTGTGATCTATGGCACCGCAGGGCACATTGTCCTCGAAAACTGTTTCGGTCCGCAAAAAAGCGACCTGTACAACGAGGAAGGCCGGCTGATCGAGCAGTTTTTTGAACCGGTGGCAGATGGATTTGTCTACGAGATCCGTCATTGTGCAGATCTTTTCCTACAGGGAAAGGTGGAAAGTGACCTGATTCCCTGGCAGGATACCATCGCCTGTACCCGGATCTTCGATTCGCTCCGAAAACAATGGGGAATGGGTTAAGATATGCTGATCAAATTGTCGGATCGGATCACCCGGGTTACGAATGGCAGGATAGCCCTGGTATGCCTGGTGATCTTTTTGGCCTTCACCATGATTGTACTGCCCGCTCAATCCACAAAATCAAAATTGTACAGTGGGGCTGCCGGATCTCCTGATACGACGTTTTTCTACACCGCCGGCGATCTATATAAAATTGCCGAAACTTATGGTCAGGCAGGGCGCACTGAATATATTAAGGCCCGCTATACCTTTGATTTGATCTGGCCTTTGGTGTACCTGGCTTTCCTCACCACTGCCATTAGCTGGTTGTATCACCGGTTGGATCTGGATGGTGAATTGTGGAAGCGGGTAAACCTGGTCCCTATTTTCGGGGTGCTGTTCGATTACCTTGAGAATATTTCCACCTCGATTGTTATGGCACGGTTTCCAATGCCGATACCGATCATTTCTTCTCTCGCGCCAGTTTTTACTTTTGTAAAATGGATCCTGATGGGCTGCAGCTTATTACTGCTTATGTATGGGTCGGTAAGGGTGATATGGAAGTTGATTAAGGCAAAGTGATTTTCACCAGTGATAAATTGTAGTAGTTCATCTCCCGAATTAATCCTGAAAACAAAAACTATTACTCCTCGATCTTAAACCTGCACGCGTCTGCACGTCGGGAATCGACTTCCAGCTACATTCCACAACCATTCGCATCGGATCCCACCCGGTTATAAACTTACTATGGATGGAGTCAAAATGGGAAAATTAAATGCATATTTATTCACCACCTTGAACGGGTATTTTGAATCCCCGAAGGGAAACATCAGTTGGCACATGCATGCCGAAGAGGAAAATGAATATGCCACCGAAAATGCACAGTCCGGCAATACCCTGCTGTTTGGACGCATCACCTACCAGATGATGGCCGGCTTCTGGCCGACGACGGAAGCGCTCAAGAATTCCCCGGCACTCGCCGAAGGGATGAACAAGTCCGAAAAGATCGTCTTCTCGCGGACATTGCAAAAGGCGGATTGGAACAACACCCGGTTAATCAAGGAAAATATATTTGAAGAGATCCGCAAGTTGAAACAGGTCTCTTCCATTAATATGACCATCCTGGGCAGCGGCAGTATCGTCACCCAGTTCGCCGAACATGGTCTACTCGACTCGCTGCAGATCATGATCGATCCGGTAGTACTGGGCAGCGGTACACCCATCTTCCAGGGGTTGAAAGGCAGGTTGAACCTGAAGCTGACCGCTTCAAGGGTGTTCAAGAACGGGATCGTTATATTTGATTACGAGCCTTTGTATTGATTACCGGTCCGGCTTTCGGTTACTTGTAGGACGGGTTGAGCTGGTCCCCGAGCCGTTTGCTCTGTGTCATGCTGACGACCGCCGCCCCTCTGGCATTCTGACGACCGCAGGGAGGAAGAATCTTGCTTTTTAATTCCTCCTCGTTTCCCTCATCGAGTTCACACATCTTCAGTCCTGGCTCGCCTGAGTCTATTATATGAAGTCGATAGCGTAGCGAAGTGGAGCATCCCGTGGGAGGGATTTATCGAAACCCGACGAAGAGAACCTTATTTATTCTCCGGAACGTCGATCTCAAACCCGCAGGCTTTCAACTGGTCCAACAATTCCGCCGGGTCGCTCAACCATTGCCCCCACTTGCGCGAGATGTGCTCCGTCCAGGAGTACTCCTTATAAGAGAAGGTTTCATCCTTCCCCTCGACCTCGATGTCGATCTTGGCTTTTTGCTTGATGTAATACCCCTGTGACAGGTAACCTTCGTCCATCGACTGCATGGCGCGGGTCACCATTTCTTCGGTCATTTCGGGGTAGCGATCTTCGAAGAGCGTGTATTCCCCCGGATAGCGCGGTCGGGGCGGATTATCCTCCGCCGGGTAGCCCATCGTCAGCTCCACCAGCGGAAAGACCCGCTGCGGCAGGTGATAGGCTTTCTGTATTTTGGTGGCATTGTAGGGAGTCATCCCCAAAAAGCAGCTGCCCATCCCCAGGCTTTCAGCAGCGTTCACCATGTTCGCAGCCGCATACGCCGCATCCTGGATCCCCAGGAATAGCAGGTCCAAATTGCTGGAGACCGTCTTCCAACCTCGGCGGGCCATGATTAGCTCCAGCTTGTGCATATCCACGCAGATGGTGAAAAGCAGGGGCGCACCAAACGGGTTGCGTTTTTTGCGGTTGAGCAAAAAGCTGTACATCTGTGCCGCGAAAGGCGCCTGCTGACCGGCCTGCACCACAGCTTCGATCACATCCTCGCCGGGCTGCTGTTTGGTGTACTTACGCACGGACTTGCGGTTCAACATGCTGGTAATGATCGGGTTTTCCATTTCTGCTCCTTGAATGGTGATCTGTTTAGTATATCCCAGAGTGCAGGTTGAGTTGAAATGTTTTCGTGATACTCAGCTTTATATATAATTGGGTAAGAAAGTATTAATATCAATCTGGTAAGGATAACCCTATGGTAAACCCGGGAAAGATCATCATTCTGAATGGAACTTCCAGTTCCGGCAAGACCTGCATTGTCAGGGTATTGCAGAACATCCTGGTGGAACCATACCTGGAAGCCGGGATCGACAAGTTCATCTGGATGCTGCCGCCGCGTTACCTGGAGCGCCCCCTGTGGGATGATGTGCTCGGGTTGGCGGACCACGCCGGGGCAGCCGGGCATACGCTGGTGGCAGGTATGCACCAGGCCATCGAAGCGTTATCGCACATGGGGAACAATGTGATCGCCGATCACGTCCTGGTCGAACCGGCCTGGCTGAGCGATATCGCCAGCCGCCTTTATGAGCTTCCGGCATATTTTATCGGCGTGCGCTGTCCGTTGGAAGTGTTGGAGAACCGCGAAAAGCAGCGCAAGAACCGGACACTCGGGCAGGCCAGGCTCCAGTACCACCTGGTGCATATCCCTGGAATCTATGACCTCGAAGTCGATACATCCCGGTTCACCCCTGAAGAGTGCGCAGCGCAGATCAAAACCCTCATCGACTTGGGTCAACCTCCCACCGCTTTCCGTCAGATCAAAGACCAGTTGGAAAATTCTACGCGGTAATATTCCACAAGGAGAAAAATGATCACAACTCCAATGCGAAAATCAATTTGGAAAAAGGTCATCCTCTCGTTCGTGATCATCCTTTTATCCACTGCCATTGGCGGATGGATAGGTAATGTGGTCACTCCGGATGCAAAGACAGCCGCCGGCAGGACGAATTGGGCTACGTTGGGGATTCCGCCCTCAGATGCTGTAGCCATTCTCGGGGAATATCCCTGTAGCGGTCAATATGAAGTTGTGGTTGGATCTACATCGGGGACGAACTATATATACTGTCAAAGCGGTTGGCAGCAATGGGATAATCTGCCCGACTCTGCAGTGAAACCGGCTAAATGCCAGGGTGACCCGCCCTCAGCTTACAGCCCCGGTTTTGACAAACTGCCATCTCCCGTTAAAGACTGCGTCATGCAGTTTTCAAATGAATGGAATATCTCCGAGAAGGTATACGCAGTACTGGAGGACGGCAGCGTCTGGTATTGGAGTTTCAACTACGGTATGAGCACCGTACTGGGTTATCTGTTTGGGGGACTTTTGATCGGTCTTGTCGCCGGGATCGCGATATCGATCCTTGTCTGGCCCAAGCTTAATTAACTGGAATACCAGTATTGAGAAAATGAACCCTGCTGCCAATTATGGTGCAGTGTATAAGAAATACCGGGGAAAAAACTGGTTTTAATGCTCGGTCCGTTGATAATTGGTATTGTGATAATGCATTGAATTGATATAGATGATCGCAATGATCACATGTATCAGTTTGCAGGATATAGGAGTTATGAAATGAAGATTGTGCTAACCATCTTTAGTGTATTGTTGATCCTGGCAGGCGGCGTCTGGTTCTTACAGGGTATCAATGCGATTGGCGGAAGCATGATGACCGGTCAGAGCCAGTGGGCGGTATATGGTTCCATCTCCTTCGTGATAGGTGTCATCCTGCTATTGTATGTAAACCGTAAAAGGATCTTTCGCGGCTGATTTGGAATAGTACGATTCCTCTCATAAAAATCACTTCTGCTAATTGTATGGTGGAATGAGTTGAGTCTTCTTCCAGTGCAGGAAAGGTTTGGCCTCTGGCTGAACAAAATGGCAATGATCTTTCCTCATCCATAGGTGCAATCCTATTTATTTGATAAATACCAAACCGTCTTCCGATGGAAGGCGGTTTTTGATTGCCTGGAAGATATTTTCTTAGAAATACAAAAAAGAACAGAAAAATATAGGAATTTTAGATAATTAATTAGGGACATAGATAGCCCTTTTCCTTTAGGATGGTAATGTAGCTGAAATTCGAACTCAGTTCTTTTATTTATGGAACTTGATAGATCACCAGACCTTTCCCACAGGTGGATCAAATGAATATAAGTTCCAATCAATCAATTTAGGAGGAAGAGATGAAGAATAAATTATTCGCCCTTTTTATTATGATCATAATGCTTGTCATCATTGTTGGTTGTTCTCCCAATACCATCGCAGTGGTCAATACGCCTGTTCCGGCTGCCCAGGCAGGAACTCCCGATGCCACAGGCAAGATCAATGTGCCCGGCTTTAGTATAGAAGTCAATGCACCAGGACAGAATCCATTGGTTAATACCGCCGACTCGGAGAATCATGTTGCTGGTGCCCTCATTGGCGTCTGGCACGGGATCATCTCCCCGGTTACCCTGGTCATGTCATTCATCAATCCTAATGTGCAGATGTACGAAGTGTATAACGACGGAAGCCAGTATAACCTGGGTTTCCTCATCGGGGTGGCTATTGTGTTTCTCATTCTCGGCATCACCGCTGGTCGAAGGCACCACTAACAACTATTTTAATGACATCAACTGGAGGAATTACAATGAAAGGTTTCGTAAAAAATATTGAAGCTATAGCGGTTAAGAATGAAGATTTTCGACAGGTGCTTTATACAGCCAAAAATTGCCAACTCGTCATCATGGCGTTAAAGCCAAACGAAGAGATCGGGATGGAAGTCCACACGCTGGATCAGTTCTTTCGTGTTGAGGAAGGGACCGGAGAGGCAATTCTCGATGGAGTTCACACCAAGATCAGTGCAGGTTTCGCCGTGCTCGTCCCTGCAGGGGCGAATCACAATATCATCAATACCGGTAGTGCATCCCTGAAGCTCTATACCATATATGCACCACCGAATCATCGGGACGGCGTTGTCCACCATACCCGTGCTGAAGCAGAGAAAGACAACGAACACTTCGACGGCAAAACAACGGAGTAGGTACTGTTTCCATATTGTTTAACCAGAAAGAAAGGATCATAAAATGCATAAATCTGGGCTGAAGAGATTCCATTTGGTATCGGTTATTTCAGTGCTTGTCTTCTCTATTCTCACCGGTTGTAATGCGAATGTACCGACAAATGTCTGCCACGCCACTGATGACCCGGTAAATCCATATCAAGAAATCAGTATCACCAGTGTTAATATTCAAGAGCATCTCGGCCATTCCAATGATATATTTCCTGTTCCAGTAGGTGGTTGCCCGACAGTCCCGCCGGTTATCGTCGATGGCAAAATCGCTATCTGCCATGCCACTTCCAGTGAGACAAATCCATATAATGAGATCTCAATCAGTGTGAATGGATTAAATGGTCATGCCAAACATGAAAGTGATCTCATTCCAGTGCCTGAAGGCGGCTGCCCTGCAACTCTGGTGGATACCAACGCAGGCAAGATAACGATCTGTCATGCCACCTCCAGTGAGAAAAACCCGTATAACGAGATCACGATCAGTGTGGATGGATTAAGTGGTCATGACAAACATGATGGAGATATCATCCCCGCACCTGAAAGCGGTTGCCCGGCAACCAGGCAATAGCTTTCTTCTTCAATGGATGATGGTATCCGAAGATATTTGACCTCATACAAATGAATCTGATTTCCCGATTCAATGATCGGATTCGATTGATGTTACGCAACGAATTTTATTGATAAATTCATACTAACAATAAGGAGACGAATTTTATGTTCCCAATAGGTGATGATGACAGCTCCCGTAGAACTGTTCCACTGGTTACTTACGCCTTGATCGCGCTGAATGTCCTATTCTTTATTGTTGAACTGACTGGCGGTGATGCGTTTATCATGAAATGGGCTTTCGTGCCCAAACGTTTCATGGCTAATCCGGCAGGTGATTTTTTAACGTTATTCACCTCGATGTTCATGCATGCCGGTTGGCTCCACCTGGGAGGCAACATGCTCTACTTGTGGATCTTCGGTGACAACGTGGAAGATCGTTTTGGCCACCTCAAATTTATAATCTTTTACGTAATTTGCGGTTTGGCAGCCACCTTTGCCCAGTTGGCATTCAGTGTTGGATCAGATATCCCGAATTTGGGGGCATCCGGCGCAATTGCTGGAGTCCTCGGCGCATATATTTTGCTTTTCCCGCAGGGAAAAGTCAGAGTATTACAGGGTCAAAGGGTGATCCAGGTGTCAGCGCTAATCGTCATCGGGCTATGGATCGTTCTACAGCTATTCAGCGGAATCGGCTCCATTGCCGGAGCAGGACAGACCGGTGGCGTCGCTTACATGGCGCACATTGGCGGATTTGTAGCCGGGTTTGTGTTGACCTTTTTGCTGCGTGGGAGCAAGCAACCGCAGTTGAGAGGTTGAAGCTGCACATCGTCACCCTGACAAGCTACCTCAAATGTTGTAAAAATCCTTTTCCAGTGTTTCCAGCCTGAAAAACAGGAAACCCGATAAGCATTCTTCCGAAATGAAGGATGCTTTTTTATATATGGATTGACAATTCGTCCATAGCCAGAGAATCTGGATCAATAAATACCTGTAATTGACAGGGTTGGATCCACAGGTAGTTAATTACAAAATAGGTTATACAGCCCTATCGTCCAGCAATTTGACCCTTTAGAATCATAAAAGGTAAGCATATTATTTGATTATTAACTCATAAAAATGGAGGAAATATGATTCAAAAAATTACACCTTTCTTTTGGTTTGATGATAATGCCGAGGAAGCAGTCAATTTCTATACATCAGTTTTTAAGAATTCCAAAATATCAAACATGGCCCGATACGGAGATCATCCACATGGAGAAAAGGGCAAGATCATGACGATGGAATTTCAACTTGAAGGTCAAAACTTCACTGCACTGAATGGTGGACCTTTGTATAAGTTTTCTCAGGCAATTTCCTTCCTGGTGAGCTGTGAGACGCAGGCAGAAGTAGATCATCTGTGGGATAAGCTCTCGGCTGGTGGAGAAGTACAGCAGTGCGGCTGGCTCATAGATAAGTTCGGGGTGACCTGGCAAATTGTCCCGACCCTCCTGGGCAAGCTGATGTCAGGCAAAGACCCGGTGAAAGCCAATAGAGTCATGCAGGCCATGCTTAAAATGGTCAAGTTGGATATGGCCAAGCTGCAAGCAGCTTATGACCATGAATAATTAGATCTTGTCGTTATTGATCTATAAGGAGGAAAGTATGGATCTAAGTTCAATTAATTGGTTGGCAGTACTTGTGTGTGTGGTCGTGAGTATGATCAGCGGATCTTTTTGGTACAACCCGAAGACATTTTTCCCGATCTGGTGGAAAGGCATAGGCAAGACCGGTGAGGACACACCGGGCGGGAAAGGCTCCATGGCTGTGATGTGGGGATTAACTGTCCTCGGCTCATTGGTCCAGGCGATATTCATGTCCCTCGCAGTGACCGCCATGGGGAAATTATCAGGTAGCACGACACTGGTATCCGGTCTGACAACCGGGTTTCTGATCTGGCTCGGCTTTATTGCACCAACCTACCTGGTCAATAAGCTATTTGCCGGGCATGGGTTCAAGGTGTGGGCAATCGAAGTCGGCAATCATCTGGTGAACTTTCTACTTTTCGGGGCGATCCTGGGTGCGTGGCGCTAATTAGTTCAAAATCAATATAACCATCAGTATTTTTTGCATTAATTGCAGTGAAACTCCCTGTTATTATGTATAAACAGGGTCTGTAGAACCAAGAATTACCATTTAACCCTTTTGTGTGGTATAGTGATATTATCTTATAAGCAGAATAGCGATTACTATTTGCCGCCATCCTTATTTATAACGATGGCGGCGTGTGTTTTAACCCCATGTCTGCGCTAACGAAAGTAGAGGAAAAGATGGAAGTAAAATTATATGTTGGTAACTTGAATTATGACACAACCGGGGAACAGCTGCAGACGATGTTTGCTGAAGCAGGTACCGTAGTAACCGTCGACGTAATCAAAGACCGTGATACCGGAAACCCGAAGGGTTTCATGTTTATCACAATGGCCAGCCAGGCAGATGCTGCAAAAGCAATCACCATGTTCAACGGCAAAGAGGTCGGTGGTCGTCCATTGACAGTCAACACGGCCAAACCCCGTGAAGAACGTTCTGGAGGCGGACGATCTTCCTATGGAAATAATAATCGCGGACGCAGTGGTGGAAATAACCGCTACTAAACATTGATGAATTTTACCCCGCCCTAATCGGCGGGGTTTTTTTATTACCGATAACTTTCCTTACTTCGAAAACGGCTAATTTGAATATAATAAAGTGCAATCTTAACAATAAATAACTTATCGCAAAATTAATGAACAGGAAGGGAAAATATGAATACAATTACTCAATTATTATTAGATAAATTATCCGGGGATGGATTGTCCCAGATCAGCCAGCAGATCGGTTCGAATGAGCAGAACACCTCATCAGCGCTTTCGATGGCGCTGCCCTTGCTGGTATCGGCATTGGCAAAGAACTCTTCCCAACCAGATGGCGCTCAGGCTCTCCATCAAGCCCTGGCAAAAGATCACAATGGATCCATTCTTAAGGATGTCACCGGTTACCTGACCAATCCGCAGGCCGCCAATGGCGCCGGGATCCTGGAACATGTCCTCGGTGGGCAGCAGCCGGTTGTCACCCAGGCTCTGGCAAAAGGCACCGGGATGCAAAGTAATCAGATCGCTCAATTATTACAGATCGCAGCCCCGTTATTAATGGGTGCTCTGGGTAAAAAGCAGAAACAGTCAAAACTCGATGCAGACGCCTTATCAAATTACCTCGGTGTGCAAAAACAGAAGACCCAAAAGGCGGCTCCGGATATGATGAGCACGTTGAATACCCTGTTGGACTCGAATGGTGACGGCTCAGCACTGGATGAGATCATCGGGTTCGCCGGCAAACTATTTGGAAAATAAGACCAAAACATTAAATCACAACATGAATCAGTAATGAAACGTCCTCAACAAATGTTGAGGACGTTTGAATTATCATGATATTACTTATTTCTAATTAATCTAAAAGTTCCTTTGGTATGTTGCCGCCGTTCTCTGCGATTTTTTGCAAAACGGTCTTATGCAGCCAGATGTTCATATTCACAGAATCTTTCATTTTTTCGGGTGGGCATCCAAGTTCAACTGCAAGTTCCTTGCGGGCTTCTAGGCTGCTATCTATCCCCAGCAGTTTCAGCAGGTCAACGATCGAAGCTTTCCATTTAAGCTTGCCACCATTGTCCTTGGCAAGTTTTTCGAGTTTACTGACTACGTCAACCATCTCAACCGGGGCAACATCAGGAACAGCAGCCGGTCTAAACGCTTCTGGTACAGGCCGTGAATCTGTATGGACCTTGGGAGCTGCTGGTGCAAGCGTGGTAGGTGTTACCTTCGGAGTTGGTGAGGTTGCAGTGGGTTCCCAGGGTCTCGCTACGGGTGTTGGTTTAACTGTTGCTGTGGCTGTCGCAGTTGGTCCGGGTTTCGGAGCCGGGGCTGCCGGTTTCTTTAGGCCAAGTTTTTCGAGAATATTACTGAATAGGCTCATTGTTTTCCTTTCGAAATCGTATCTTGTATTTTGATTTTCCATACTGACTTATATTCTATACTCATTATAACAATGGTGGACTGTGTTGTTCCAACTTTTATATATTCATACAATGTTCTAATAATGGATTGTATAGGCTGATCAAAAAATATTGCTCATAGGTAGTCTTCCAAGCGCGTTCCCAATGTATCATTGAAAAACTACCTTACGAATTGCCCCACCAGGAATGCTACGATTCCCAGCGTCAGTCCGATATACGCCATGCGCATTGCTTTGACGCCGCTGGCAGGATCCTGAGACCTCCATAACCTCAACCCCGAATATATGATCAGTCCATCCATTATCACAATGAAGATCAGATAGGTCACCCCCAGCCACCCGAGAATGACTGGTAAAAAGCCGATCAAAATGACCAATACCCAGCACGCCATGGTGATCTTCAGCGCGAATCGTTTACCCTTGAGTAGCGCAATGGAGCGTGAGCTGCGCTTCTTATCCCCTTCCATATCCATGGCATCCCCTGCGATCTCCTCCCCAAGGTCAAAGAAGAAGGCGATCAGGCTGAAGGTCCAGACGATCCGGTTCCACGGGTCGTGCACCGTCATGGCACCCAGGATGAATGTGATGCCGACCGAAGCGCACACCAACAGGTTGCCGATCAGTCCGGATTGTTTATAGCGCAAATTATACAGAAAGCCGATGATCCAGAAGATGATGCTGACGACCAGGGCATCTGAGCCGAGCGACCAGGCTGCAACCAGCCCGGCCAGTGTAACCACCACTGTAAACACCAGCGCTTCCACCCGGCTGACTGCACCGGAGGGCAGCGGCCGATCAGGTGCATTGACCAGGTCCACCTCGTAGTCGAAGTAATCGTTCAGGATGATCGCCGAGCCGGACAGGGCAAATCCGGTGATGAAACCCAGCAGCCCGATAGCCAGCGGTGGCAATTTGCCTGCCGCCAGTATCTGCCCGGCGACGACACAGATCCCGGCTGCCAGGGAAAGGTCGGGCCGAATCAATCGGATGAATGCCTTTGTTTTTTGGATGATCATGCGTAAATTATATCTGGAAAACCTATATAATTAATATCCACTCCAATTATAGGATGCGTTCCTAATGCACCAAAATATAATTAAGGAGGACACCATGCTCACAATTTCAGCCTCTCAAGATTGGTACACCACCCACCCCGGAGGCATCATCGGACTGCTCGAGCTGTCGGGGGTGGATAACACCCGCTCCTCTCATCGGTTGGAGGTTCGCAAACGGGAGACCGAAACCCGCCTGCGGCAGCAGTATACCGGCTTCACCCGCCCGGAATTCCTGGCCCTGCCAATCATGACAGCTTATGACAATTACTATAAGAAGTTCAACAAGACCTACCACGTCCAGCTTCAACTCGAGTCGATCGTGTTGAAAGGCAAGAGCCTGCCCAATATCTCACCCCTGGTGGATGCCAACTTCACCGCCGAAGTGGATACGCTGGTGCTGACCGCCGGGCATGACGTCGCGAAATTACATGGCTCCATCCTCTTTGATGTCTCACGTGAAGGGGATCAGATCATCCAGATGAGCGGCGAAGCCAAGACCATGCGGCCGGGTGACATGATCATGAAGGATGCGGAAGGTATTTGCTGTTCCATCATTTACGGGCAGGATAACCGCTCGCCCATCACACCCGAGACCACACACGTGCTGTATGTTTCATATGCCCCGCCAGGCGTCCCCGCGGAAGCTGTCGAGGCACAATTGCATCAGATCGAAGAAAATATCCGGCTGTTTTCCCGGGATGCAGTGGTGGAGCAGCACCGGCTGCTGACAGCATAAGGAAACCATGAACACAGAATCAGGCACCAGCAGGGTAACGCGGACGAAAGAACAAGCCCTCTCTGCTTATAACAAAATAAGCTCAATATATGACCTCCTTTCCGGTTCGGCTGAGAAAAAGTACAAGGAAATGGGGCTGAAGATGCTGGCCGTCCATGATGGCGAAAAGGTGCTGGAGATCGGCTTTGGCACCGGGCAGTGCCTGGTGCCCCTGGCCCGGGCAGTCGGCGATGCAGGCAGAGTGTACGGCATTGACCTTTCGGATGGGATGCTGAACGTGGCCCAGGGAAAAGTGACCCGCGCTGGTCTTGCCAACAGGGTGGAATTGACCAGCGGAGACGCCGCGCAGCTCCCGTATGCAGACAGCTTTTTTGATGCGGTCTTCATCAGCTTCACCCTCGAATTGTTCGATACGCCCGAGATCCCGGTTGTGTTGAAAGAATGCCGGCGCGCGCTGCGACCCGGCGGACGCCTGTGCGTGGTGGCGCTGGCGAAACCGGAAAAGCCCGGCTTCATGGTGCGGCTATATGAATGGGCGCATGCCAGGCTGCCAGCCTACGTGGACTGCCGCCCCATCTTTGCCCGGCAGGAAATTGAGTTTGTAGGATACCGTGTGGAAAGCGTGAAAGATATGTCCATGTTTGGACTGCCTGTGGAAGTGGTCCTGGCGGGAAAATGATGTTACTCTACTTGACCCGGACAGGGTACTCAGCGAGGATGCTGAGGATAAAGAGGGAAAAGGTCTGAGCCCCCTCCCACAGTAATTTGCTAGAATTCGGCTTGGCGCCCCCATTCCGACCTATGGTGCCGGGATATGGAATTTGACATGAGAAAAACAGAACTTAATGGGGAAACAAAAGCTCGCCGAAGACAAGGAACAGGACAAATAAACCCGGCAGCAGACAGATCCAAACGAGGATCGAGCGTTCCTTCTTTCGGATGATCGCCACCAGGGCGATGACCGCACCGGCAAGCCCGCATAAAAGCATGAAGATCCCATAAAAAGGCAGTACCATTCGGGTCACTTGTTCTGAAAATGTCACCCTCATGAACACTACCGTGTTGAGGATCGAAAGTACCACGTAAAGAGCCACCAGGCCAATCGCCCACCAGCCGAGCCGCGTGACCGGCCATACCAGGCTGCGGTGTTTCTTTGGTTGATCCGTTTGATTATCCATCCATCACCTCGCGAATGATAGTTCATTCAACAATATATATTAATTGTGAATCATTTTGCTTTGAAATTTCAACATGCCAAAATCATTATACAGACTGGCGAGCAGGTTGTAGGTTGGGTTGAGCCATGTCTCACGCCGTCCTTCCCTACGCGATACTTCGGAATCGGCATCTCTCAACATCCTTCGACGGGCTCAGCAGGTAGGGTTCGTTGGAAACACACTAAAACCCTTGTGGGTTGGGTAGAGCCACTTCTGAGCCCACGGGAAGGACAAGGTGAAACCCGACAAATAGCTTTTAAGAACATTTATCCTCCCGGTAAATTTACTATTTATGAATATGCAATCCTGGATCCTGTGGCATCACTCCGTCAAAGTCATCTCCACAGTCCATTCCTCAGTGGTCAAAGTCCCGCTGAAGGTTTCCTCAAAGTATTGGCCTTCCCACGTGAACATGTACGAACCATTAATGGCTCCTAAAACCATATCCCCGCTGCCTGTTCCCCGGCAGGACCCGTTATCGCTGCACTCCCCGGTAAATGCAAGTGCATGAGTGGCACGGTACACGCTTTGCGAGGCCCACTCCGGTTGGACCACATCCGCTGCCAGGATACCACTTCCGTTTACTGGTCCACCCGCGGGCGAAAAGGTTAACTGCACCTGGTTAGTCACCATCGAACAATCGTTATGGATTGTGCAGAACCCGTACACATGAATAGTGGTGATACCCAGGCTGCCTTTGAGCGTCACACGGTCTTGAACAGTAGAGGTGGCAGACGATCCGGTGGGTGTCCTTTCATGGTCGGCGGTCCTGGTTTTCTCAGGTTCCGGGCTTTCTCCCGTTTCCTCCTGCTCCTCTGCCAGCGCTTCCTCCTCTGTGTCAAATTTTACGATCTGATTCAGTATCTCACCGGTAATAGTGTCGGCCATCTCCCCGGCAGCATCCTCGTCGTACCCCATCTCCAACAGGTTATCCTTGATCTGGCCATTGATGCGCTCTTCCGCCTGGTTGCTGGCATATGCTGCAGCTCCTTCCAGGGGGTTCTCATAGGTAGTGTGGATCAATTCGACCCATTCATTCACCTTGTCGGCATAGTCAAAACCTTCTTCGATCCCCGGAAAACTGGACTGAAGCACCTGCTTGATGATCTCCACTTCCATATTCGCTCCTTTATCCACCAGGTTGGAGCCTTCTTCGTGGGCGATTTGCAGCAACGGCCGGTTGGTCTTGCGGCTATCCACAAGGGTGGCAACAAAAGCAGGCTCATCCATCAGAGAGTTGCGGATGCGGTTGGCCTCACCCTGAAGCTCCCCGTTCTGCAGCTTGATGATCAACTCATCAAACGACTGCGCACCTCCGGTGGTGGAGGCGGGAATATACTGCCAGGCATCCATTTTCTCCTCTGCGGACATCCCCATAACTCCCGCAAGGATGTCTTCCACTGCACGACGGTCTATATTCCTGCTTTCAAAAAAGAACTCGAATATGGATTCCTTAATACCGGCTTTCGGTTTGCAAACTCGCCTGCAGCCGGTAATGCCGGCGGCATTTTCTGCGCGCATCTCCAATGCAACGATAGCATTCAAGGTCGCGTCCTCCTGTTCAAGGACGGAGTCGTAATTTTCATAGATGGATCGCAATTCGGTGGGCGAAATATCGGATGAGAGTTCGAATAGCGGGGATGTGAAATCGTCGGATGTCGCCTCCAGGAAAGCCAACATACCGCTGCGGATGCCGGCCATGGCATTGGCCACCAGGATCAACTCCTGCTTGCGGTCAGGATCGGTTTCATTGACCGATGAACGGATGAGTGATTCCAGATCCACCCGTTCGTTCGTCCCGCTCACTTGCTGCCAGCTGATGGTATATATCATGTCATCCGCTCCCGTAGCCTCAATGTAATACGCATCCCCGGGCAGGAACCAGTCATCCTTCTCTGCATCACCGATGAACAGGTACGCAAAGGTCGTCGGGTTGGCACGGGGGATCGCAATTGCCAGAATCGGCTGGCTGCCCAAAGGAGAGGACCCGCTTTGATACGCCCCGGGTATTAAATTACCGATGATCCACGCGCTAAGATAACAAATACAGCAAAGCACCACCAGGCTGATAACAGCTATGCCAATAATGAGCAGCGTCTTGCTGGTGGACTTGTGTGCTGCGTAGGTAGTTCCGGATGGAAAAGTAGTTGGATTTCCCATCGTCTATCCTCCAATTAAATTGATGATGAGACAAATGCAAGGGGAGGGTTCAGGGATGAGATTTGAAGAAAACGCTGCCAGCTCTGCAATGCTCCCATGGAACAATGGGCGAAGCCGTGCTGTGATGCGATACTACCATTATAGCGCGCGGGTATAAAAACCGCTGAATGGATTTTTTTTGATTCCGAAATGGGTGGTTATTCCACTGTCCATTTTTTTAAAACATGGGAATTCTGCAGGTAGGGTAAGTTGGAATCTCACCAAAACCTTGTAGGTTGGGTTGAGTGCCTTTTACGAAACCCAACAATATCCAGCCCATAAGTTGAGTTGAAATTCCTGCTTGAATCGCAGGTATTTTTGATTTATTATATTTTTGTTATGTGGTAAGCGGTTAGTCGTTGTATTTTCACCTGACAAAAGGAGACGAACAATGAATACCAAGAATCTGTTGCTCGCCGGGCTGATCGGAGGTTTGATCAGCACCGCCCTATCGAACATTCCAATCATCAATTTTGTGAACTGCCTGCTCTGCGCTGGTTTCTGGGGGGAGCCCTGTTTGCGGTCTGGTTCTACAAGCGCCAGACCGGTTCTGTCACACTGGGGCAGGGTGTCGTCATCGGACTCGTGGCGGGAGCCTTTCATGGGGTATTCGGGTTCATCCTCAGCGTGGTGGGGTTGGCTGGCACCCAAGCTCTGATGCAGAGCTACGCAAAATACCTGCCTCCGGATGCGAATATCGAAACGCCTCCACCCGGCATCGCTTCCGTCCTGTTCGACCTGGCGGGCGTCATCGTTGACCTTATCTTTGGCGCCATCGGAGGCCTGGTCGGCGGACTCATCTTCAAGCCCAAGACTCCTCCGGCTGTGGTGCCATAACGCATAACATGTAGGTTGGGTTGAGCCGGTTCCCGAGCCCGTCGATTGCATAGCGAAGCGGAGCATCCCATGGGAAGGATGGCGAAACCCAACAATATCAGGCCATCGATCTCCTTAAAATGGTTTGAACTTCATCAGCCAGGTCAGCAGGATGATCGCAGCGTAACCGACCACAGCCAGTAACGCAGGGTTGGTTTTGTTCAATAGCGCATCGATCACCTCCTGGGGGGCGGGTTCATCCGGTTGATGCATTTTGCTGCCCACCTTATACTCCAGCCCGGCATCCTTGCGCACCTTCCCGTAGAAACCTGACCCGGCTAGGCTCATATAGACATACATCACGATCAGCAAGCCCAGCGAGACCCAGATCCAGCCATGCCCCCACCACTTGCCCATGAAGCCCATCACCACCCCCAGGACCAGAACGACGAGCAGGGAAATGTGTACAACCCCGATGGATGCACCAGAAAGATTCAACAATGCGTGAATGCGCTCCGGGTTCCGTTCCCGCCTGAGTGCAAACGCGACGCTCACAGACACACCGTGGGCCATAAGAAATGCAAAAACTGCGAGTATATGTAGAAAAACCAGCGCCAGATATAAGGACATAATTATTATCCTCCTGATAGATGGGTTTGAAATGTAATTTGATCCTCGATCCAATCCATTTGCTGTGGAGCAAACCGTACCGATCATTACCCGATCAGATGGACCGAAAGATAATAAAACTGTAATCCAAATTATTATGCCGTAACCGAAAGCCACTTTCCACAAAAAGTATAAAGTGGAACTTTGTGCCATTAAGTACAGGAGCGCAATCCGAATGGATTGCGCTCCTTACCAAGGAGGAGAAAATACTTTAGGATTTTGACCCTTAAAACCTGTTCCCGGCAATTTGCATGATCAGGTTGTGCAGATTTTCGGGGATGGTGACAAATTCTGAGTTATTCCTGGTTGTATTCCGTTCTTCAATTAATAATACTGATGCATCCCTGCTGAGCAAAATGGTATGCCAGGTATTCATGCGCACATTATAGATCTTGCCAATCTCCATCTCCTGCGGAAGAATTCTATCCACCAGTTGGCCATTCCCGCCGATGATCAATATACCAAAGCCTTTCGTCAACACAAAGACCTCATCCGTTTCTGTGTGACGTTCCAGCTTATTGTTGTACTGCGGGTGGATTTCATCCAAATAATTCAATACAGCCACCTGCCAGCTATTGAATGCCACCTGTGGCTGGAAGCCCACCCCTTCATATCCGCGGATCTGCAGACAGCTCTCATCCATGTTGTTTTCCCATCCATGCTTCAATAATATGTTCTTTCCCTGTCATATCGAACGGAATGATATTTCCGGGAATATTTTTTCCATTCACTGTTATTTTGATGACACCCCTGTTCACGCCGTCCGGGTTATGTACTGTGATGTGATATGTTTTTGACCTGAAAGAGCGCATCATGGTGAAACCGCTCCATTTGGACGGGATACATGGGTCCAGCCGCAAGCCAGCTGGTTCCGGTCGCAGTCCTAAAATGTAGTTTGTGGCGCTGAAGTAGCTCCACGCTGCCGCACCTGTCAGCCATGAGGTACGGGTGTTACCCGGCCGCGGAGAAAAAGTCGAATAGGTGGTCTGCCCATGCACATATGGTTCGCTCTGGCGAATTTCCGCGCGGGTGTTGTAGGCAGCCGGCATGGAAGAGCGGTAATATTCGTAAGCACGGTCGCCATTCCCCAGCAGGCATTCGGCTATTACCCCCCAACCGTTGGTGTGGTTGAAGATGCCGGCATTTTCTTTGATGCCCGGATTGAATACAACCGCCCGCATCACATCGATCGGCATTTTTGCGAATGGTGGCGCGGAAAGCATCAATCCGTACGGTGTGGCCAGGCGTTCGTTGACAGTCGTCATGCTTTTCTGTGCCTGTTCGGGTGTGGCTGCTCCGCTGATCACCGACCAGACCTGCGTATTGAGATAAACCTGGCCTTCTGCGGAATTCTTCGTGCCATAGACTGTGCCGTCATCGCCAATCGCCCAGATGAACCAATCGCCATCCCAGGCACAGGCCTGGATGCTGGCATCCAGCTTCTTTCGCTTATTAAGCGCCCAATTCGATTCTTTCGGAAAATTCAATTGTTCGGCGATCTCGCTGTAAACTGTTAATCCATACCGCACCTGAAATGCAACGAACAGGCTTTCACCGTAGTAACCCAGCTTCAGGCAGTCGTTCCAATCTGCTGCCAGACCGCAGGGTAAACCATGTTTACCCGTACGCTCCAGGTTGAATTCCAGTGCCCGCTTCATGTGGCCAAAAACTGTCGCGGAGCTATGATCTGCGTACGGCAGAATCTGGAAATAGAAATCCACATTTCCGGTCTCGTTGACATAAGCTGGAACAGCATTGAAGAACCACAGGCAGTCATCCGAGCGGTATTCTTCGCGGGCGGGCGGTTTTTCCTTGCCGGGCTGGTGCCCGAACGGTTGGACAATAGGCATCGCACCGCCAGAAGAGACCTGCCCGGTCAGCATCAATTCCAGCCGTTGGCGGGCTTCTTCGGGGATGGCAGCTACAACCCCAAGAACATCCTGCACCGAGTCGCGGAAGCCCAGGCCATCCCGTTCCCCGTTATACACCAGGCTGGCAGAGCGCGACCAGGCGAAGCTGATCAGGCTGTTATACAGTCCCCAGACATTGACGGTGTGATTAAATTCCTCGTCCGGGGTATCGACCACCAGGCTGCCCAGTTTGTCGTGCCAGTAGTCTTTCAATTTATGCAATTCAACGTTGGCGCGATCCAATGAACCGTATTCATCCATCGTCTTTTTACCGGTCGAACGCGCGTCACCTATCCCGAGCACGACTAATATCTCCCGGCTTTCCCCGGGCTGCAGGTTCAGGTTGGTTTGCAGGCTGCCGCATGCATTGTCGCCAAATGCATTGCTGTTGGCGCATTGTCCTTTTTTCACCGCCAGTGGATTGTGGTAGCCGTGATAAGCACCGATGAAAGCCTCCCGGCTGGTGTCATATCCGTCGATCGTCGATCCAGCCAGTCCCATCCAACTGTGCCGTGCTATATCGTGGATGAAGAAGCTTTCAGTTTCAGGTGTCAGGTTATCCTGGATGGCAATGCGCAGCAGGTTATCCTTCGTTAATTCACCGCGGACAATGAATAACGAATATTGCAGGTTCACTGAGTCCTGGAATGTATCCCATTGGTTGGTGAACTCGCAAAACGAGAAGAGCGAGAGCTGGCGTGGACGATCGCTTTCATTGGTGACTTTCAACCGCCAGTACTCAAAAGTTTGACCAAGAGGTACGAAGTATGTTGTTTCAGTGGCTATCCCGACATAGTGAGATTCGATCACAGTATAAGCTGTGCCATGCCGGCAGATGGATTGGTAATCAGCCAGTGGTTTGCCCACCGGCTGCCACGATGATGACCAGTAGTCGCCGCTTTCGCTATCGCGCAGGTAGAAATAACGACCGGGTTGATCAATGGGTACGCTGTTGAAACGCAGCCGTAGAATGCGTCCGCGGGCACCTGACTTGTAGAAGCTGTAACCTCCGGCGTTATTGGTAATGATCGCTCCATACTCGGTCGAGCCGAGGTAATTGCTCCATGACTGGGGCGTATCCGGCCGCGTGATGACGTATTCCTTAGCCTTGTCGTCAAAATAACCGTATTGCATCAGGCTACCTTGACCATTACTCGGACTTCCAATATTCCTTCGGGCGGAATGGGAATGATGTTTCCGGAAATTGGTTTTCCATCAACTTCGATGCTGACCAAATTCCCCGTTCCTTGCCTTTCAACTTGGATAGAGTATTTGACCCCCCGGAAATTGCGAACCACATCGAAACCTTTCCATGCAGTAGGAATAACCGGATCGATTATCAGCCCTGTATATGTGGGACGTATCCCAAGGATCCACTGAGTGATAGCCACGTAATTCCAGGCTGCTGAGCCTGTCAGCCATGAATTCTTGGCTTCGCCGGGTTTCAAAGCTTCCTTCCCGGAAATCATCTGAGTATAGGCATAAGGTTCGCAGCGGTGAACCTCACTGATCGCTTCCCGCGCCGATGGATTGATCCGCTTGTAATATTCAAATGCCCGGTCTCCCCGGCCGATCTTTGTCTCCGCGATCATTACCCAGGGATTGGTATGGCAGAATACGCTGCCGTTCTCCTTATAACCGGGCGGATAGGAAGAGATCTCTCCCAGATGCAAGTAATATTTCGTATATGCAGGATTGAGCAGGACAATACCATGTTCGCAGGCTAGACGTTCTTGTACGGAATCGAGCGCCTTTTCAGCCTTTCCGTTATCCAATCCAACCCCGGCCATAATGCACATCCCCTGCGGCTCGGCGAAGATCTGTCCTTCTACACATTCACTCGAACCGACCGGTTTGCCAAAGTGATCGTAAGCACGCCGGAACCAGGCACCATCCCACCCGGCAGCATTAACAACCTGCTCCATTTTCAAACGGGAATTTTTACAGGTGATGGCGTCTCCATCCTTTTGGATGTGAGCTGCCATGGCTTCCATTTCTTCATTTGCCAGAATGAACAGACCGCCGATGAATACGCTTTCCGCAACCTTGCCTTCCTGTGCAGAAGCGGTCTGGAAAGGTTGACCCGGGGTATCAGAGAAGATATTCAAATTGAGGCAGTCATTCCAATCTGCCCGCCCGATCAAAGGCAGCCCGTGCGGACCCAGGCGGTCGATGGTGTACTGCAGGGATCTCTGTAAATGTGTATATAAATTGGCTTCGGTTCCGGGCTTATTATCGAAGGGAACCATCTCATCCAGAATTGACCAATCACCGGTCTCTTTTAGGTATGCTGAAACAGCCAATACCAGCCAGAGTGGATCGTCGTTAAAATTGCTGCCAATATCATTATTTCCCATCTTTGTCATGGGCTGATACTGGTGATATGCGCCGCCGTTTGGTAACTGCGTGGCAGCCAGATCAAGTAATCTAACACGAGCCCGTTCCGGCACCAAATGCATGAATCCCAGAAGGTCCTGGGTCGAATCTCTAAAACCCATGCCCCGACCGATGCCGGATTCAAAATAGGAGGCTGAACGCGAGAAATTGAATGTGACCATCATTTGATATGCGGTCCAGATGTTCACCATGCGGTTGGTATCCTGGTCCGGGGTCGACACATGCAATTTCCCTAAAAGATCATCCCAGTAGGATCGAAGTTTTAAAAAATCCTGTTCATTATCCTCAGCATGCATATAGCGTTCTATCAATGGTTTCACTGAGGATTTATTGATCAGTAAAGGATGATCGGGGTCGAACTTCTCTGTCTTGGAATTTTCCTGATACCCGAGCAGGAAAATGACCTTTTTAATTTCACCCGGCTGAAGGACAACTTTCACATGATGCGCTCCCATTGGCTGCCATCCGAGGGCTATCGAGTTGTTTGTCTTTCCTGTTTCCACTGCGCGGGGATTATCCCAGCCGCGATATGGCCCAAGGAAATCTTCGCGCTGGGTATCAAAACCGGTCAGATTTTCTGAGCAGGCAAAGAACGCAAAATGATTCCGGCGTTCACGGTATTCGGATTTATGGTAAATGACACCATCTTCCACTTCGACTTCTCCAATGGAGTAATTTCGCTGGAAATTGTTGGCGTCATCGTAGGCATCCCATAAACAAAATTCTATGGCAGAGAATACAGATAGATCGGCAGCCCCCTTACGCTTGTTTTCGAGGGTCAGTTCCCATATTTCAAGGTTTTCCCCAAGCGGTACAAAATATCGGGTTTGAGCAGCAATCCCATCCAATTCGGACCGGATGATCGTGTATCCCATGCCATGCCTGCATTCATACGTGTCCAGTTTGGTCCGGGTAGGCTGCCAGGTGGGAGACCAGAAATGCGGATTGGAAGGATCATTATCTCTCAGGTAGATATAGCGCCCATTTGTATCAAGCGGAGCGTTATTATATCGATATCGGGTCAGACGTCGCAGACGTGCATCTTTATAGAAAGAGTAACCCCCGGCTGTATTGGAAATAATCCCAAAATAAGATTCCAACCCCAGGTAATTGATCCATGGCAGCGGAGTATCTGGTCGTGTTATGACATACTCGCGATGCTCGTCATCGAAATATCCAAATTGCATATTACCCTCCCAGCCTCTTCCATGAATTGATTTGCAGATACCTTCGGTAATAGTGCTCGGTATTGGCAATCAAAGGCTGCATAATAGTGTTAATTGACATATTTATCCTCAAGGTGTTTTACCTTTTAAATCGTATGAATATGAGTCGAAAACGGAGCGAAGGCTAAACGCATTTTGTGCCTGCCTCAGGGTCCAACCAGCGGGCATAGGGCAGGAAATTATGGCTGTCCGACCTGCCGGGAGGTTGAAATAGTTATCACTGAAAACGACGTCGCTTCCCGCTAAAGATACCTCCACCAGAAGGGCCAAAGTGTGGGATGTCACTTTTATCAACAGTTGGCCTTTTTCCTCATGCAAATGAGCTGACAATGCCGGATCGGTCAATTCCAGGTGTTTTATTGGAGCGAAGTATGCCGTCTGCCGGGAAATGAACTGCCCATCCTTGAATAACTCAGCGATAAAAACCAGCGAACGGATGTTATCATCCGTGAGCCGATCGGAAAGATCCCACTTGCAGACTTGGGCTGCAGCTTGCGCTTTAACCTTAACTGGTGCTTCCCCTGAAGTCAGAACCTCCCCTTCGAATGTCTCCAACGACCAGTGAATGCTCCCCTCCCAGGGTTCAAGCAGATCGGTGGTGACAAATACCCCCATTTCAGGCGGGTTGTCTTCTATGGAAAGCATCACTGGTGCAAAGAAATGGGATGCAGAGTAGTGCAGCGCTTTCCAGCGCCCGAAGTAATCCAGGCTGGACCACGAAGCCACCGGCCAGCAATCATTAAGCTGCCAGTACAGGATCCCGGCGACCCGATCGGGGTGCCGCCGCCAGTGCTCCACCCCATAACGAATGCCTTCCGCCTGGAGAACCATGCTCAGGTAGACCAGCGAGACAAAATCCTTTGGTAATCGGAACGAATCCAGCATCTGCCTAACTATCAGTGAGTTTCCGTTTGCGTTCTTCTGGTGCATTTCCATGATGTAGGAGGTCATATTCCAATCAGGCTCATCCGCATAGGTGCGGATGGACGCCAGGGGAGGCAGAGCCTGGAATCCGAACTCGCTCATGAAACGCGGATACTGGTCTCGATAAGAACTAAAAGGTTTGCTTCCGTGCCAGACATCCCAATAGTGGGCATCACCCTGGCGTTGACCATTGGGGTTTTCAAAGGGGATATCAGAGGAAGGTGAGCTGGGCCAATACGAGCGATCCGGGTCCTCCTCCCGGCACCATTCAGGCAGTGTGTGATGGAAGAATTTGTCATACGCAGGTTTTAGTTTCTGGTGTTCGTCAGACTTCCAGTTCCACTCGACCCATGTCATCTCCATCTCATTGTTGCCGCACCACAACGCCAGGCTGGTACGGTGGCGCAGCCGGCGGATGTTCTCTACTATCTCCACACGGATATTATTCAGGAAAGCAGTCTCATCGAATGGGTATATGCTGCACGAAAAGATGAAATCTTGCCAGACCAGAATGCCATAACGATCACAGAGATCGTAAAAGCGCTCTTCTTCATAGAATCCGCCTCCCCAGACACGTAGCATGTTCTGATGCGTATCCACCGCAGCTTTGATCAGTTCTTCCAAAAAGGCGTCTGTGATGCGGGTGGGAAATGAATCTGCAGGGATCCAGTTGGAGCCTTTCGCGAATATCGAAACACCATTAACTACAAAAATAAAGGATCGTCCCCACTGGTCTTCCTGCTGACGCAATTCAATTGTCCGCAATCCTAGTTGGTATGAACGCTTATCCAGAAGGGTTGCCTTTGAGGAATCATCCGCCAGGAGAGCTACTTCCACCTGATAAAGTGGCTGACTGCCATAGCCATTCGGCCACCACAATTCCGGATCGGAGATGGGTACCTCAACAATGATCTCATTCCCGGCAGTAATTGTTGTCCTTTTTTCGTAAACATTACCATTTGGCGCCGTTATACACACTGCTGCAATGAACGGTGATTTATCCCAGTGCTGTATGTAAGCTCGAACCTCAACCGTCACTAAGTCTTTGGCATGTTCCTGACACAGGTGAATTTCTGAGAAACGTGCCTGGCTATACCCCTCCAAACGGATATCCTTCCATATTCCGATCGGAGGAAGTTGTGGACCCCAATCCCACCCGAATTGGCAGGGAGCTTTTCGGATGTGAGGGCTGCCGTGAATTGCTTGAGGAACACCAGGCAATGGTCGAATGGCTTGCTTTTCTGTTATAAATTTCACCGGTGAAGCAAAGGTGATGGTTAAGTCATTGGCAGCATTAGGTTGTAGAATTGATTTGATCTCCCATTGGTACTGGCGGAACATGTTGTCCGTGTGACCCAGTTCGGTGCCATTCAGGGAAATCGTTGCCAGTGTATCCAAGCCATCACAAACCAGAAATACTTTTTCTTCGGAAAATAGTTCATTCGAGCAGGTAAAGCTGGTCCGGTAGACCCAGTCGGATTCAGCTACCCATTTGACACGCTTTTCATTGTCTCCGGCAAATGGGTCCGGAATCCGGCCTAATGCCATTAAATCCGTGTGCACTCCACCGGGTACAATGGCTGGCAGCCATTCTGTTGTGCCTTTTTGCTGGAATTCCCATTTACCTGCCAGAGATTGATATTTCATAATGTGTTTTCCTTATCTGGCTGGTCATCGGTAATCGGTTCAAACCAAACATTACCTGGTCCTTCAACAGGATTCGAGCGGGGATTACTTCCTTTTACCCATGCATGCGGAGAATCATGTTGGGTAATGACATACTCACGATATGCACCATCAAAATAACCATATTGCATTAATACTCCCTACAAAAAGTCAATCCTTCTTTTGATTGTTCGACACAATCTTGTGTCTCAGGGATGGATGCGTTTGAGTATCCCCTGCAAGTGGAAATTTCCCATAGTTCTCAAAGACTTTCCAGCAGGCTGCGAAATGTTCTGGTTCAATTTCAAGGGAAGGCGGTCTTTGCCTGCATTTTTCATAAGCAAGTGGACAGCGGTCAAAATAGACACAGCCGGTGGTAAAGTCCGCAGAAGTTGCCTTGATCTCCACATTAAATTCTTTATCCCATTTTTCATCCAGACGCGGGACGGAAGAGATGAGCATTTTCGTGTATGGATGCTGTGGATTATTGAATATCTTTTCTGTCAAACCCATTTCTGCAATACAGCCCCGGTATAGGATCACTGCCTTTTCGCTGATGTAATTAGCCAGCGAGAGATCATGGGTGATGAACAGGATGGATAATCCACGTGTCTTAAGATCGGCGAGGAGATTTAATACATCAATTCGTGTAGAGGCATCAAGCATACTGATTATCTCGTCTGCGACCAGGAATTTGATATCGAGCAAGAGCGCACGGGCAATGAGAAATCGTTGGAGCTGTCCACCACTCAGTTGGTGGGGATATTTGTTCAGCACATGCTCAGGATTCATGCCCACTGATTTAAGAGCAATGTCGACCTTCCCAGCCCATTCCTGTTCACTGATCTGTGGATAAAACTCTTCTTTGATGGTTTTAAAAACGCGATCAGCCTTGTAGATCGGGTTGTATGTACTGAATGGGTCCTGGAAAACACCCTGCACATGACGATAATATTCTTTGAGGGAGTCACCTTTAAGCGTCGAGACGTTTATATCATCCAGCATTATTGTCCCAGCAGAAGTCGAAATGAGACGCAGGATCATTTTTCCGATCGTGGATTTCCCACTCCCACTTTCACCGATCAGAGAGACTACTTCTCCATCCTGGACGTCAAAACTGATTTCATTAACCGCATGAAGTTCCTTACCTCCAAACATACCTATCCGATAGGTCTTCGTCACACCCTCAAGTTTAAGCATTGTTGCCACCTACCTTCCAGCAAGCTGCAAAATGATTTTTTGCAACTTCGATGAACGGAGGGACTTCAATGCACTTTTCAAACGCAAGAGGACAACGATCCCTGAATCGGCATCCGGCAGGAGGTTCGAGCAAGAGTGGCGGTTTACCGGGAATACCTGCCAGTTTCTTTTCTGTGTACTTCACCCCGATCTCAGGGAGTGATGAGATCAGTAATTTAGTATAGGGATGGCGAGGTGAATGGATAATCGATTCGGTGGGTGCTTTCTCTGCCAGTTGACCGGCATACATGATCATAATGCTATCTGCGACCTGGTATAAGATTGAAATATCGTGCGTGATGATAATGGCACTCTTGCAGAAGCACTGGTTTCGAAATTCGACCAGCATTTCAACGACTGCCTTCTGGCTGGCTACGTCAAGAGCAGATGTGATCTCATCAGCAATAAGAATGGAAGGGTCCAGCAATGTGGAAATCACCATGACCATTCTTTGTTTCATTCCGCCGGATAGTTCCATCGGATACATGTTTAAAACTTCATGCGGTAGTTTGACTTTATCCAGGCGAAGTTTGAGACTGGGCAGGACTGATTTGAAATCCACTTTCTTGGATTCAAGCAGTTCTTCCGTCATTTTTCCGATCTTCCGAATCGGGTTCATGGCATTCATGGCATACTGTGGAATTATGGAGATCTTGCTGAACCGGAAAGGGTTCATTTTTTCCATATCCCAGATCGGAAGTTCCATACCATCGAGTGTCACTTTGCCGGATATGTACTTCATGGGAGGTTTGAGAAAGGTCAGACTATGCCCTAATGTAGTCTTTCCACATCCCGATTCACCTGCCAACCCCATAATCTCTCCATCCGCCATCTGGAAAGAAGTGTTTTCCAGAGCGTGGATTTCCCCTCTTAGGGTTTGGTAATATATTGTAAGGTTATCTACTTTTAAGCTCATTATTTACAACTCTCTGAGTTTGGGATTGAAAATCTCGTCAAGACCGACGTTCATAATGTATAAAGCTCCCACAATTGCCGTGATCCCTACGCCGGGTGGTATAAACCACCACCACATTTTTAAGATCAATGCGCTCCATAGAACTGCCATGTTCATCATGGTTCCCAGGGATATGCCCTGAGTAGGACCCAGACCCAGGAAATCAAGGGTGGCAGCAGTCAGGATTGCACCGCCAAACATCAATATGAAGGTCATAAACAAATATGAAGCCATGTTTGGAGCAATTTCTGTAAGAATGATTTTTAGAGGTTTCTCTCCGCTTAAGCGTGCCAGATCGATAAATTCGCGTGTTCGAAGTGAGAATGTCTGAGCGCGAATAGCGCGTGCTGCCCAGGGCCAACACGTCATTCCAATAAAAACAGATTCAATGAGCACCCCCCGTACTTTTACATAAGCAGAAATGACAACCAGCAGTGCCAAAACAGGGATGGTGAGGACAACATTGGTCAAAACGTTGAGGATTTCATCAACAGAACCTCCACGGTAACCCGCAGTAAAACCTATCAACATACCCAATATTGTTCCGATTCCACCGCCAACAATTCCAACCAGGAAAGTGGATGATAAACCTCCCACGAATTGCGAAAATACATCCTCACCAAAAGTTGTTGTACCAAACCAAAACTCTGCAGAAGGTGGAGAATTTGGAGGACCTGCATTCTCGTTTGGGGTATATTTTGCGATTACCGGTCCAATGATCGCCAAAATGATAAAAAACAGTAGAATACTCAAACCAATCTTAAACTTCGTGTTTCGAAAGGCAAAATAAATAATCTCATTTCTCTTTTTTTTCATGGTTACGCCCCTCCGCCTTGCATACCGGTTCTAGTTCGTGGGTCAACCATCACATAAACAATGTCGATAATAAAATTAGCCAAAAGTACACCAATTACAACATAGAGAAAACATCCTTGCAGCAGGAAGTAATCTTCGTTATGAATTGCCTGCAAGATCAAGTACCCGATACCCGGATATGAAAAAACCACTTCTGTGGCAAGAGCCCCTGTGACGATAACGCCTAGCTGCAGAGCCAATCCAGAAAGTTGAGGAAGCATTGCATTATTGAAAGCATATTTGCGAATTAAACTCTTTGGTGCACCTAGCGCTTCCAGGAAGTGAGAATAGTCAGCTTCAAGTTCATAAATGATCAAATTGCGCATGCCAATCGCCCAACCCCCAAATTGTACGATAAACAAGGATAAGCATGGCAGGAACCAGTGTTGGAATAAGCTCCAAATGAATAATAAGGATAAGTTCGGACGCATCGAAAAACTATAACCGCCTGCAATGGGAAACCATTGGAGAATGATCCCGAAGAACCAGGCGATCAGGATACCCAGCCACATATATGGTGTGGCAGTAAGAATATAACCGAGGGGAAGTAATGTATTATCCAATCGTTTACTGCGCGCGGCAAAAGCACCAAATTTGTTCCCCGCAAACCAGCTTGCAAGGATGGAAGGAATTAATAATGCAATGTCATAAGGCAGCGCATTTGCAATAACCTTGGTGACAGGTGTTGGAAATAAGAAGATGCTTGTTCCAAGATCCCCGTGAAAAATTGCCACCCAAAAGTTCAGATACTGTTTCCAGATAGGTAGATCTAAGCCAAAAGCTTCCATGTAATAGGTATACATTTGGCTGACGGCGTTCCCCCTGAGTCCTGCTCGTGAAATGAGCAGGTCAACCGGGTTACCGGGCATGAACCTGGGAATTAACCAATCTATCGTTACTGCCACAAAAAAAGTAAACAGATAGATTATTAATTTTCTACTGAAATACCGTCTCACAAGACCTCCGAAAACAGGGGATTCTTTATTCCTCCTTCCAGCAAAGTACTGGAAGGAGGAATAATAAAGAAGTTACTTTACTTTGTTACTGGTTTTAATGCGAGTAGCATTTGAATGGAGGACATGTTCCAGTATCCACGCCAGGTAGCGGGTAGGTAATGGTTTGAACCATCAGCAGCTGATGGCCAGTTCGTCCATACAGCATTGCTCACCTGAGACCACAAACCGTTGTACCACAACGGGATGGTCGGGAATTCGGTCATGGTGATCTCTTGAAGTTGTGAAGTGACAGCTTTGATTCCAGCATCGTCACCAAGCTTGACCTGGTCAAGTTGATTGACTAGATCGAAGGCTTTTGGATTGTCATAGCGGCCGTAGTTACCATATTGGGCTGTGGCAATATTCTCGATCGGATTCTGGAATACCCACTTGTAATATGACCATGGGGTTGAACTATTCTGTGCTTCATTCTGGAGAGAGAGTTGGAAAGTTCCCTTCAGTTGTGCATCACGCCAAGGACCATAATCGGGGTAATCGGGAGTGATATTAATACCAACAGCCTGGGCGTTTTTGGAGATGATCTGAATTGAAGCCATCCAGTCCGTCCAGCCGCTTGGGCAGGTTACGGTCAGAGCGATTGGGTTTCCTTCTTTATCTTCGACGAAACCATCACCATTAACATCGACATAGCCGGCTGCGGCCAGGATTGATTGGGCTTTTGCCGGATCATATGACCAACCATATTTGGCAACCATGTCCTTGTCAACGTATTTGTCCCAGATAGGAAGTAATCCGGTGGGATCAGCAGCTTTTACGATGCCGGTATATGCGGTTTGGACAATATCGTTGGTATCAATTGCATAAGCAAGGGCTTTGCGGAATTCAACATCATCCAATGGTTTTACCTGTTGGTTGATGATCAAAGCGGCAACATTGGCGGAAAGCATGTAGGGAACGTCTGGATAGTAGGTCTGGATACCATAACCACCCTTAACTAATGTGGCTACACCAGGCAGGAAGTTATTGCTTATATCAAGGCCACCCTGTAATACTAAACCAAGGGCGACGTTGTTTGAACCATTGACGATATCAACGATGCGTTTGGGGCCGGGAAGACCAAAGACAGGAATACCCCACCATTTTTCGTTGCGGACTAAAACCTGGCGATCCTGATCATGGCTTTCGTACATATATGGGCCTGATCCCACTGCATTTTCATTGGCACCACCGGTAATGTCTTTTACATCCAACTTGGACCAGATGGCTGCGGGGACAATTGGGGTTTGCCAGAGATAGAAACCAACTTCCTGATAGGCAGGATTGGCTTTAAACTTGAAGTCTACAGTCAGATCGTCAACTTTATCGACTGATTCAAGGAAATTCCAAAGACCTACATAAGCAAGACCCGCTTTGACAGTACCGTTTGGATTTGCGAGTTCGTAAGTGAATTTGACATCCTCTGCAGTCAGAGGGCTACCATCAGCCCATGTCAAACCTTCGCGAAGTTTGATCTCAAGAGTAGTGTCATCGACCCATTTCATATCTTCTGCGGCCAACCATGGTGTGAATTTATCAGCGAGCGGATCATAGATATATAAGGTCTCATAAACAAGACCTATTCCACCCATCGCATAACCACCACCGTTGAATGGGTTCCAGCTGGAAGGAGGACCCCACTGAGTACCGCTTGTATAAAGGGTCTCAGAGCGCTCATAGTTAACAACGACAGGTTCTACTGGTGCTGTGATGGGAGCAGGTGCAGCAGGAGCGGCCGGTGCCGCTGGTGCAGCAGGAGCAGCTGGTGCCGCAGGTGCAGCCGGGGCTTGGGTTGCAGCTGGTGCACATGCAGAGAGCAGCATGGCTGCAGCAACCAAAATTGATAATACGATTGTAATGCGTTTCATCTTATTCTCCTTATATATAGTTTGGATTATAGAACGAATTTTGAAAAGCCGTCAGACGTACGATTATTCCCTCACCTCCTCCCAATAGTTGAATGGAGCACTTATGAGAGCGCTCCCATATAAAGTTAAAAAAACTAATTTTGATCATTCTCTGCATTCCGCTTGAACGCACCACAGGATTTCCGAACTACCAATTCGGTGTCAAGAATCACATGGCGGGGTGGACAAATACCAGTCTCGATCAGGTCGATCAGGACCTCAACAGCTCGAATTCCAAATTGAGTAACAGGTTGGCGGACAGTGGTCAGCTGGATGTTTGTCAATGAGGCCATTGGTAGATCATCAAAACCAACGAAGCCAATATCATCCGGAATGGACAACCCGGCTTCTTGTGCTGCGCGCATGGCGCCAACTGCCATGATGTCCGATGCAGCAAATATGGCATCCGGTCGGGAAGGTAATAATGATTGCATGGCTGCAAACCCTCCAGCCTCAGTAAAATCACCCTCGATGATCAAGGTTTCATCCAGAACCATGCCACGGTCGGCCATAGCTCTCAGGTAACCCTCCTTTCGATCAATTCCCACCGTGCTGTTGGTCGGACCAGTGATCGTTCCAATGCGTTTATAGCCTAATCCGATCAGGTGATCGACAGCTATATAAGACGAACCTATATTATCAATATCAATGTAGCTGACGTTGTCATATCTGAATGGCCGTCCGGCAACTACCAAAGGCATATTGGCATCCACCAGGCTGCCAATGATTTTCTGGTCGCCATGATGTCCAGCCTGGACGATCACACCATCCAGCAAGCCCTTACGGGATACGCGCGGGAAGATCTTCTCTTCGTCTTCTTTTGTATCCACCAAAAAAAGAGCCAGGGTGTAGCCATATTGGTTACAAGCCTGGGCAATTCCTTTAGTAAGATGAGGATAGAAGGGATCCGTAAAGAAGAAGCTGACACTATGTGGTAATAGTAAGCCGATCGTCCACGAGTGCTGAGACGCAAGTGTCCTTGCTGCGGCATTCGGATGGTAACCGGTGTCCTGAATTACCTCCAACACTCGCTTTCTTACATCGTCGCTTACATTGGGATTGGCATTGACCACACGGGAAACCGTGGAGCGTGATACTCCAGCCTTCTTGGCAATGTCAACCAAAGTCAGATCTGTCACTTATGTTCCTATCTTGAAAAATATGCGCTGATTGTGTTATAATTTTTGGGAGCGCTCCCAATGAACATAATTATTATAAAGACTTTTTTGACGAGAGTCAACTACCAAAATAAAATACTACTATAAAGATTAAATTGAGGTAATTTTTTCAAGGAGATCCAATTATATGACTTCCACCCCATTACCAAACCTCCCATGGGAGCAAAAACCTGCAAAGTGTATGGATATAATCTGGCGTTATAGTGCAAATCCAATTATTCCCCGCAACTTGATCCCATCTTCGAATAGTATTTTCAATAGTGCAGTCGTGCCATTCAATGGAAAATTTGCCGGCGTATTTCGGGTTGATAACAAAAAACGTGAGATGAATCTGAACCGGGGCTTCAGTGATAATGGTATAGACTGGGTGCTGGATGATTCACCTATAGATTGGCAGTGCGATGATCCCGAGATCAGCCAGTTCCAATATCGCTATGATCCCCGGGTGGTTTGGCTGGAAGACCGGTATTATGTCACCTGGTGCAATGGCTATCATGGACCAACCATCGGGATCGGGTACACCTTTGATTTCGATAATTTTACATTTTTAGAAAATGCCTTGCTGCCTTATAACCGCAACGGTGTCCTTTTTCCACGCAGGATCAAAGATAAATATATCATGCTGAATCGCCCAAGCGATAATGGACATACACCATTTGGTGATATTTACTTGAGTCAAAGTACAGATATGATCCATTGGGGAGAACATCGTTTCGTAATGGGAGTAAAAAATGGCTGGCAAAGCACCAAGGTTGGAGCTGGTCCAGTTCCCATCGAAACTCCCGAAGGTTGGTTGCTTTTCTATCACGGAGTATTAACTTCCTGTAACGGTTTTGTGTACAGCTTTGGAGCCGCCCTCCTCGATCTGGATCAGCCCTGGAAAGTGATCTATCGGGGATCCTCCTACTTGCTGTCACCGCAAACTTATTATGAATGCGTGGGGGATGTCCCCAATGTAGCTTTCCCTTGCGCCACATTATATGACCAACCGAGCGGCCGCATCGCAATTTATTACGGCGGAGCAGATACAGTGACCGCGCTGGCTTTTACCCAACTGGATGATGTTCTGGCATACTTAAGGTCGAATTCTGAGGTGTAAGTCTCAGGTTTTGGTGGATGTTTTTACTTAAATAATTACCTTATGTTGCAGATAATTGACAATTTTAAATGTAAAAAAGGGTTGACTGAATAATAATTCAACCAACCCTTCATTTCTTTAATTCAAATAGACTAGATGAAAATTATCTGGCTGCCTTCGGACATGTCCATAAAGTCGCCGGCGGTAACGATGTCGATCACACCATCTATGAAATCTTCCTTCTTCAATTCCATCATATCAACAGACATTTTACAGGCGTAGAGTTTGGCGCCGGCATCCACAAGCATTTGCAAATATTCCCGCACCGGGGGAACTTTCAATGCTTCCATTTTCTTGTGCATCAGGTGGGTCGCAAAAGCTGTCATGCCCGGGAATGCACCCATGAACTGAGGAATACCCACATAGCCAGGAACACCCATCAAATTCATCTTCATGCTTGAATTTGCCACCGGAGGAATTTCCAGGTGGTCAACCCGAGCTTTGTTGATCATATCCATGCCCCAAAATGTGAAGAAGATGGTCACTTCAATGCCATTTCCAAGTGCTGCCCAGCCCATAATTAAAGCCGGGTAAGCCATATCCAGGTTACCTTTTGAGCAGATAAATGCGATCTTTCTTGTTTCGTCAGCCATTTTGAACTCCTAATAAGTAAAGTTATGATAATTATTAATATTGCTGATACTAAACACAGCCTTCAGGCTTCTTGAGTCCACCAATTTTTGCTACTTTCTTGGCTGGACCTTTCGGGAAGAGGCCAAATAGTTCCTTGGTAGTGACACCAGCGCCATCAGTAATGGTTCTCAGCGTAGGTGATGCACCACTGTTTGCCGCAGCATTCTGACGTGCGAAATCAATGACTTTCCAGTGCAGATCAGTCAATTGATCAATACCTTCTTCTTTGGCAACTGCCTCAGCAAATTCCTTGTTCCAGTCGGTATTATTGACGAGGTACCCTTCATCATTTACTTGCACTTCTTTTCCACCAATCATTTTTGTAGCCATCATTATCTCCTTCGTTTTCTAAACTTGTTTGACTTTTTATTGTTTTTCTTTACCAACCATACTGAACGCGCTGGGTAGTGGTACCTCTATACCCCGCATCATCAGATCCCAATACAAGTAGCGGAAAGCCAGCTTGCCGATATGGTTTATGAGGGATTCTCGCAACAGGGAGAATGGCCCAATAACAGGGAATGGATATTTACCCGGCAGAGGCTCCTGTTCATAGCTAAAGTCAATTAACGTAGCTTTGTTGAATCCGGTTTCAATATAGCAGGTGGAATGTCCATCAAATTTCGATGGCATTTCTTTCCCATCCATATGAGCTAAAATGTTTTCAACGACGGTTTCATTTTGGAAGTGAATGACTGCGCCGGCTTTCGAGGCGGGTATATTGTTTGCATCACCCATCACCCAGATATTCTGCCATTTATCGGATTGTAAAGTGAACTTGTTGGTCGGGATAAAATTCAAGGCGTCGCCCATACCGGATCGTTTGATCAGGTCAGATCCCTTATTGGTCGGAACCGACACAAGTAGATCATATGGGACTTCACGCTCGTCGTAGGATTTGATCACATTGTTTACGAAGTCAACTTCCCCAACGTTGTAATCCGCTTCCACTTTAATATTTTTTCTGTCAAGAAGTGTACCCAAAATGGCGGACGAAACTGGTTTAGTGAAAGCACCGGAAAGAGGGGTTGCATAGACCAGTTCCACTTTATTGCGGATACCGCGTTGAGTGAAGACCCAGTCAGCCAGGAAGAGGAATTCAAGTGGAGCCACCGGGCATTTGATGGGATTTTCGACTACGTTGACCACCATGCGGCCGCCTTCCCAACGATCAAGGAATTTGCGCATGGCTGCAGCACCCTCATAAGTATAGAAATCGAAGATATTCTTTCGCCAGCCAATATCTTTTAATCCCTCGGTTTCTTCCGGGTGGATATCACAGCCTGTGGCTATGACGAGGTAATCGTACTTGATCGTCCGGCTATCAAGACTTATTCGTACCTGGTTTGAATCCGGCTCAATCAGCTCAATATTGGAAATAATGTATTCAATATTCGAAGGAATAAATTGCTTATTGACCTTTACAACATCCTTTTCTTCATACTTGCCGAATGGAATAAACAGAAAACCCGGTTGATAATAATGTTTGGTATCTTTATCAACCAGTACCACCTTCCATTCCCGGCTATTCAGTTTTTTCGCCATTTTCATGGCGATCATCGTTCCAGCAGTTCCCGCCCCTACAACTAAAAATGTCTTCATCTATTCTCCTTATGCGATTTGGGATAAATCTGCGATTTTTTGTAACCGATTGATAAATCCGATGCGTTCTTCCAGGATGCTATGCACTGCCTGGGCTGCTGTACGTGGCCAGGTCTCAACTTGGGGACGTCGTTCAGCAGAAATGACCTGGACGGAAAGTACCGCTTCATTGAGAGATTCCAGCGGAATTCGATACATCGTAGCGAGGCGTTTCACCCGCTCAGATTCTTCATATCGATCAGGTGAAACCATGTAATATTGACCTGTGATGAAAGCGCCGATTTGTTTATCCTGATCGTAAATCGGGGCTGCTGCATAATTTAATCCGGCATGACAGGAAATTACCTGGGTTTTTGTCTGACACTCAGTTGCTATTGCCTTCCAGGATTCTTTGCATGCCTCACGTCCTGCCGGAGATGAAACGATCCGCGTGCAAAATGCACAGGGGTAACTAATATTTGTCAGGGGGTTGCCCTGCATATCCACCACCAGGGCGCTTAACTGGCTGATATCTGAAAATAAATTCTGAATGGTTTGGATGCAATGAATGGGGAGGTTGGATGAGGCTTCAGATTGACCTTCTTCAGGATTGGAAATGCCCAGAAGTCGGTCCACTTCAGCTTTAGCAAATCTCCATTGATGACCGATCTTGATACCTTTTAGACGACCATCCTGCAGCATCCGATATATCGTGATCCGGTCGACTTTTAGAAGGCCTTGAATCTGTTTGACGGTGTAATAATCGCTCATATTTTCCATTTGTTATATTTTGTTATAACATTATTACAGCGTTAATATATCATGTTATAACAATTCTTTCAATGGATTCAAGCCGAATGCTGATCAAATTCGTAATACCAATATTCAGGTGTTGTGGCTTCATGCGGCAACTGTTGCCACCAGATCGGCGACACAGAGAACACATTGAATTGGGCGTCCAGGTCATGTCCCTGGCTGAGTTAACCCTAACAGCGATGGCGAAAGCCCGGGGGGTGAATTGGTGTGGCAAGTTAAGAAATAGAATACCAGAATATAATTAAGTGGATGCAATCGCCAGAAATACATTTATGGAGCCTCCATGATAACCATACCCGACCTCAAGAAGATCCTGAAAATCGAAAAAGAATTGATCCATCAGCAAACCAATGCTTTGCTCCAATCAGACACGCTCATCCAGCCACAACCAGCCGGTAACTGTATGAACTGGGTACTGGGTCACCTGCTCGAAAGCCAGATTACTATGCTGGAAGCACTCGGGGGTGTATCACCGATTTCAAGAAATGAGCTTAACAGGTATGGACGCGAATCAGATCCAATTCTTGGGGAAGGTGAAGGTATATTCGCGTTGGACACACTTCTGAATAATCACGACCAGGTGCACAAAGCCATCCTTACACGATTGGATGAGATGAGTGAAACGGATATGGAACATGAGATTATTGAACATGAACGATCAATGACACGTGGTTGGAGGGTTTTCTTTCTCCATTTCCACTATACCTACCACATCGGGCAGCTTGAACAGCTGCGCCAGCTTGCGGGAAAAACAGAAAAGGTCATCTAGTCGAACTATCCCTTCTTGATTCAAACGCACTTTAATTATTATGAGGAGTTGAGCAAAAAATGAATAAGAATGATTCAATTATCAAATTTGCTCCATCAATTTTAAGAATTTATCATCGCGACAAAGAAGCCTTCTGGGCGGCAGTTATGGCGCCATTTTTATCAAATGAAACCTCACTATTGGATTGGTGGCAGCATCTTAAAGTGGATGTGGGATTATTGAATGCCTTTAAAGGGCTTAATGATGATGCAAACAATGTATTGAGAGAGTTTAGTGCTCCCTTTGGTTTTGACCTGACAAAATGGAAAAGTAATCGGGAACAGTATTTTAAGGACGCATATCCTGTTTTCGCGTTCCTGGCAGTTTGGATGGACGAGCAAGGACTTACTGAACTGGTCGAAAGATTTGGAGAAATTCTTGAAGCAGGGGTTTTCGCCGTAGCTGGCTATGGAATTCTGGATGAGAATGTGGATAGGAATAATTCATCACCGGTGGAAATCCTGACAGCCCAGGCATTGATCTCTGAATACGAAATGAAAGCTCTCAATATTTTCGGCATTACTCGAATCAATTTAGGTATTTTGCATAAAATGCGCTCTCTATTCTTAGGCGCAGAAATAAAGGAAAAGTTCATGCGTGGAAAAGGCAGCCCTTATAGCCTTGATAAACCACAAAACTTGGGTACTAAAGGTGCCAACGCCGTGAGTCCATTTATGTTGAGTCTTGAGCGTTTGGGTAAAACCGCCCTCATCGACGACTATTGGGAAGTATTCCTGCTTTTTGGGGCAGCCATTCAAATGATCGACGACTGGCAGGACCTGGAAAGCGACTTGAGTGCAGGGCATTTCTCTTACGTCACACTTGGGTTTGAAAATATCTATCAAAAAAACACCCCACCTCAATCTGTGGCAATATTGAAAGCGAATAAAAGTCATGTTCGCGAGACTTATATTTGTGCCAAAGAAATGATCACTCGATCGCGAGAAATCTTGAATAGGCTTAATGATCATTATTTAATTCGCCTTGTGGATGTTACCGAATTACGATTGGATAATTACTTTCGTAAGAATTTGAAAATCTCGTGATGCAATAGGAAAAAATTCTCGAGTAAGGTAGATAAAGATGTAAACGAAATCTGGTATGGATGATGTACTTTCCAGGTTATTCCGGCGATTATCAACTCAGATTCATGAAAGCCGGATTTACTATCCAGGTTTGATATTATATTCCCCTTAAAAGATGACCGCCCGGCAAACTTCGCGGACGGTATAAATATCTAGCGGTTCAACAGAATGAAGATGCCCGCTGCAATAGCAAGTAAAGCCAGAACCACAGATAAACCACCGAACGGGATAAATGCGGATAATCCTGTAAGAATAAGCCAAATTGCTAACAATAGAAAACCGATATTTCGATTGAACTTCATGATAGTCTCCCTTCTTTAAAATACTGGGGTGCATTTCTGCGCCCCAGTATTGGATGATATGGTTATATTTTAATAACTGGTTTATCTTCGATGGCGAAAGAAATGGACGACCGCCAGCAGGATGATGGATCCCAGCAATGTGACGAGCATGGTTGGAACTGTGATCGCATCATTGATTGTCCCTACCTTGAAAATTGGACTCAGGAAGTAACCAGCAATGAAAGCGCCGACAACGGCCACGACGATATTGATCAACAGGTTGGAGCGGTCGTGCATAAGCTCTGTGGCCACCCAGCCAATTACTGCTGCAACAATTAAGTAGATTAGTAAGTTCATTATTTATCTCCGATTTGAATATGATTTTCACGGAATACCGTGAGTTTTTATTGTTTATTTTGAGATTAGCGGTTTGGTTTGATTTTTCAGTTTGGCTTCATAATCTGTCACCCGCTTATCAATTTCATCTGCTGCTCGTTCACGGGTGTAACCATACTTTTCCTGCAGTAAACCGGTAAGGACTTCCAATTTGCCAGCAGCTCGATCCAGATCGTCATCTGTGAGTTTGCCCCACCATGCTTTGGCTTCACCCCGAATTTGCTTCCACTTTCCTTCAAATACATCTGTATTCATTGTTTGTTCCTCCTGATCATATGAAATAACTATTCTGTTTAATATCTACACTTAAGGCAAACAAACCTGTTGAGTTATTTACTGTCTGCCAGGGGAATAAATCGAATAAGAGCATTCGCTGCGACAGTCCTTATACGGTCAGCTACCCTCTCCGGTGTCTCACCCTTGCTGATAAATGCATCTGCACCAGCAGAGAGTGCAGCTTGCTGGCGAGCCTCCAAATGACTGATGAGTACGATGACCAATGCTGCTGGGCAAAGCTTTCTAAGCTCACTTATCGCAATAACCGGAGAAATGGGGAGTAAATCCCAGTCGACCAATAACATATCCAGAAGGGTCGCCGGAGCTTTTGCCAGGGTGGTCAACCAATCTGCAGATTCACCAACGACTTCCATCTTCATATCAAGAAGTAGGAGACGAAGGGCTGAACGCTCTTCAGGTCTGGAATCGGCTAAATATACGCGTGTCATACCACCATGGTACTACGAACGCTCCCCGGCTACATCCAACTAGCGGAGAGTGTTCTTCTCCCCCAGTTGGGGGAGAAACAAGATTAATGTTTATGAATTTTGGTTTATTAATGAGAATAAAATAGAAGATAGTTCCGTCTATCGGCAAGAAAATTCAATTTATTTATTTTCTTTCTTTTTTTGTTTCTGTTCGTACATCAATTCATCTGCCCGGGCGATTAATTTACTCACTGTACAGGGAGCCTCGGGATCATAGCTAACAATTCCCAGGCTGAGGGATAGATTAAAAGCCATATCTCCTTGTTGGTTGCGTACCTCAAATGCAGACTGAATTCGATCTTTTAAAATTTTCTCGCCTTCCTGAGAGGCATCCAATGCCAAAGCTACAAACTCATCTCCGCCTATGCGGGCAATAATATCCGCCTCCCGGAAGATTTTTTTCAGGATGACGGCTACTTCCTTCAATGCGAGATCTCCCTGGGCATGTCCCTGGTTATCATTGATCGTCTTCAGCTTGTCCACATCCCCGAAGAATAAAAGCATGTTTCTCTTTTTACGATGTGCCAGTTTTACTTCTTGTTCTGCCAGAACCATGAAACCCCGTCGGTTGTACAACCCGGTCAGTTCATCGGTCAATGACAGACTGAGTATCTCTTCCTCCAAACGTTTCCGTTCAATTACCTGGGTCACCTGAGTGGAAACGAATTCCAATAACTCCATTTCCTTCTGTTGGAAATGAATACCCTCAGTATAACTTTGCACAGCCATGACCCCAATTATGCGGCCATTTGTTTTCAACGGCACTCCAAGCCAATCTATAGCTGCCGTCCCCACCGCCTCGATTACACCTTCTTGAACAAGCTGGTCGTATATCTCACGGGTGGCCAGTAAGGAACGGCCGGTACGAATCACATATCCGGTCAGCCCCTGGATATGTATCGGCGTGAGCGGTTTTTCATCATACTGATCAATATAATAGGGGAAGCTGATCATTCCTTTGGCCGGCTCGTTCAATGCGATAAAGAAATTCTCTGCTGGTAAAAATTCTCCAAGAATGGAGTGGATGGATTTGTACAGTTCATCGATCCCGCCGCTGGTCATTGTGGCCTGTGTGATCCTGTAGATTACATTCTGGAGTAATTCATTATTCTTGCGTTCACTGATATCACTGATAATACCCACACCATACCATTCACCATCCATTTGAAAAGAAGAGAGTGAAAGTTGAACAGGAATTTCAGTGCCGTCTTTTCTGAGTGCTCCCACTTCATGCGTCTTCCCTAACGCGGAACCCTGTCCGATGTCGACAAAAGCAGGAAAAGCGGCATGGTGCGCCTTGTGATACCTCTTTGGAGCAATTAGATCATGCAGGTTTTGGCCTATGGCTTCAGATTTTAAATAACCAAATATTGACTCGGCAGCAGTGTTCCAGTAGGAAATCCTTCCTTTTGGGTCCAGCATTAGAATGGCATCGTGGGCTGAGTCTGAAATCGCGCGCATTTTGGCTTCGTTCTCGTGCAATGCCTCCTCTACCTGTTTCCGGTTGGTAATATCGTGGCCAATACCCACCAGGCCAATGATTTTTCCCTTATTGTCACGGAGTGGTACTTTGGAAGTCATTACCCATACCGGGTTGCCATGGGAATCCATACCAGGTTCTTCATGACTGAAGTTTGGAATTCCACTTTCAATGACCTCTTTGTCAATGGCCCAGAAAGATTCTGCCAATTCACGTGGATAAGTATCGAAATCTGTTTTGCCTATGACATCTTCCATCTTTTTTCCACCACTGGCTTGCCAATCTGCAATATTCGATATGAGTTTTCTGCCTTGAGTATCTTTTACGTAGATAACATCGGGCAGATGATCGATCAATGTCCGCAGAAGGAATCGTTCTTCTTCCAGGGTGATTATTGATTGCTTGAAGCTGTTGATCATTTGCCCCAATTGGATCTGTGTACGAACACTGGCCAGTAATTCCTCGCGTTGGAATGGTATCGATATATGATCTGCTGCACCCAGTTTCAACACTTCCAACCTCTGTTCCCCGGCTGTAACTGCACTAAGGTAAATTACCGGGATGCTTTGGTTTACCAGTTGTGTTTTAAGCTTTCGCAAGATTTCCAAACCATCCAAACCCGGCATGCTTATATCGAGCAAGATCAAGTCTGGTGTATTAGATTCTGCTGAAGCAAGGAGGAGGTCGCCACGATCAGCAGTAAGGACTTCATACCCTTCTGCTTTCAACAGGCCGGTCAGTAATTCTACATTTGGATGGGTGTCGTCGTCGACAACCAGTATCCTGCCTTTGTTACCCATATATCGCCTCATCAACCGATTGCAATGCGATCAAGAAGTTCATTGTTAAGGTTTATAAGCTCATTTACACTATCTTGTCCAATGTTAACAAATCCAGCAATGAGAAAATTCATAATATCTAATTACCTAAAAAATCGTTCGCTCCTGTAGAGGGCAATTATTCATCATAGAAGTTTCAGAAATACTTCCACAATCTGTGGATCAAAATGTGTTCCCGATAATGACCGGATATGATTGTACGCCTTTTCATCCGGCCAGGCAGACCGGTACGGGCGGTCTGACCGTAATGCATCCCAGACATCCACCACTGCAAAGATACGGGCAGCTAGAGGTATTTGCTTTCCTTTCAATCCTTGCGGATACCCGGAGCCATCCCATTTTTCGTGATGGCTATATGGAATATCCAATGCTTGCCGTAGATAGTGAATGGGCGAGAGCATCTCATAGGCAAAAGATGGATGCTTCCTCATCACCACCCATTCTTCGTCTGTCAATGGACCGGGTTTGAGCAGAATTCCATCTGGTACTCCCATTTTTCCTATATCGTGCAGGAGAGCACCCCAGCGTATTTGAATCAGTTCGTCATTGTTTAATACAAACGCTCCAGCAAGTTTCAGCGTAAGATCCGTTACCCTCAAGCTATGTCCTTCAGTCTCTTTATCCCTTAGATCCAAGGCGTGGGACCATCCCTCGATCGTAGCATCGTAAGCCAGGGTCAGTTCCTGGTAAGTGCGCTGCTGGCTTTCATAAAGTGAAGCATTCTCAATTGCTATCGCGGCTTGTCCTGCCAATGAATTTAGGAAGTCGTACCACTCATTGTCAGGTTCGAGGTGCTTCCGATGGAACACCTCCAGCACGCCGCTTACCTTTCCCTTATTTATCAAGGGTACTCCAAAGTAGCTTATAAAGTTGTCACCTGCTGCGATGGCTGCCAACAATTTAGTATCTGTCTCGGATCTTAAGTCTGGAATGTGTACAAGTTTGCGTTCCAGGGCAGCCCGTCCCGCATAGCTTTCCCCCATTCGTAATTGTGTTATATTGACAGATTTTGATTTAAAACCGTGCTTCGCAGCAAATTCCAACATGCCTGATACGGGGTCTAACAATAATATATCTACCGCATCCACATCAAGTTCTTTTGTAGTTTGAGCGAGAATCTCTTCAAGGATTAGTTTTAGGTCAAAGTTCGTGGTAACGACACGATCAATTGCACTTAATGAGGCCAGATGGTCAAACTGTCTTTGTATCTTTTGCTCATTTTGTTTTCGTTCGGTGATGTCTATACACATGCCAGTCATACGCTGTGGTTCACCTTGATCGCCATATATGGTATCCCCAATGGCATTTATCCAGTGAATTTCCCCAGCTGGCAAGACAATACGATACTCGTTGGAGAGTGGTTTATGTTCGCGAATGGCCTGGTCAATTTTATCTCCCGCGGACTGCACGTCTTCGGGGTGCAATACGCTTCGCCAGACATCGAATGTGGGAACAGTTGCCGTATCCAGGCCAAAAAGTTCTAAGAGCTCAGGTGACCATTCCAATTTGCCGGTTACAATATCCCAATCCCAAACACCTGCTTTCGCAGAATGCTGAGCAAGTGATAAACGGTTATTGGCCTGGATCAACGCTTCTTCCGTCTTTTTACGCTCAGTGATGTCCTCATGCACTAGAATAAACCGTACTGGTTTATCAGTACTATCAAATATCGGAAACCCGATTGTTCGAACCCAAGCAGGAACATCCGGCAGTTCAGAGATAGAATTGTGTGGGTTAAATTTCGTGTCAGGAAGATGAATGACTTCACCATTTCGTAATTGGTCAAAGACCGCTCCCATACCTTTCTGTACTAATTGAAGATCATTGAAAATGGAATAGCCCGATGGTGGAACAGATCCAAAAAGTTTTTTGAATGCAGGGTTTGTTTCAAGTGTAAACCCATCCTTATCCAATACTTGAATTGACATCGGATTATTACTGATGATATCTTTAATATACCTCTCTGCTTGCTTACGGTCAGTGATATCCTGCGCCATGGTCAGCAGAAAACGTTCGCCTGCCAGTTCGATCATTTCTGCAGACATCAGTACATCGCGGATTTCTCCTGATTTACAAAGGATTTTTGTTTCGCAGCGTGCCTTCCCTTGCTGCCGAAGCGTTTCTACCATTTGTTCCCGGACTTTTGTCTCGACCCATAGCTTTAATTCATTACCAGTGTGCCCTACAGCCTGTGAACGCGAATAACCTGTTAATTTCTGCCATGCTTCACTGACTTCGATCAACCGATTATCGCTTGTGCGTGTCAGGGCAGTTGCCGCGGGATTAGAGTGGAAAATAGCTGAAAAACGTTTTTCACTCTCACGCAGTTTATCCTCCGCCTGCTTGCGTTCTCTTCGCTCTTCGGCCTGCTGGAGTTCGCGTTCAACAGCAGGGACCAGACGTGCCAGTTTGCCTTTCATCAAATAGTCGTGCGCACCTGCTTTCATCATAGCCACGGCGGTGTCTTCACCCATGGTACCCGACACAACTATGAATGGGATGTCGAGCCCTGTTTCCTGTAAAATTTTGAGTGCTACATTGCCATCCAATTCCGGCATGGAGAAATCTGAGATCACAACCTCCCAGGTTAGTTTCTGCAATGCGTCGCGCATCTGCTCCGCGGTTTCAATCCTCTCATAGGTAAGGGTGTATCCTGTTTTTGTCAACATGCGCACGATCAACTGCGCATCACTATCTGAATCCTCGACGATCAAAACAGCCAGTGGTTTAGCCATGCTTAACTCCCTTTCGGCGACGCGCACGCGGTCCCCGGGTCGGAAAGTGGTTGTGTATTACCTGCCCTTTTACGGGGCGGGGCGGACTCATTTATCACCAGCCAGTACAAACCCAGGTGCTCCACAGCCTGTGTGAATTGAATGTAATCCACCGGTTTACGGATATAACTATTTGCACCTAGGTCATAACTTTGTGCCACATCCTGTTCTTCAATGGAAGTGGTCAAGATCACCACCGGCAGGCGGCTGGTGCGCGGGTCTAGGCGGATTCGCCGCAGCACTTCCAACCCGTTTACGAGAGGTAGTTTCAAATCCAGTAGCACCAGGGCCGGAAGCTGATTTACATCCCGACTGGTGTACTTTCCAGTGGCAAATAAGTAATTCAGCGCTTCCTGCCCATCTTCAGCAATGACCTGTTCGTTGGCGATCCGGCTTTTGGTAAATGCTCTCTGGGTTAGTGCTATATCACTGGGATTATCTTCGACCAACAGGATGATTTTGGAATTCATGGAAGCTCCTCAATGGTAAAGTAGAATGTGGCCCCCTGGTTGATGGCGGAATCTGCCCAAATTCGCCCGCCGTGCCGGTGAACGATACGCTGGACGGTTGATAGTCCAATTCCCGTTCCGGGAAATTCGGAGACCCTATGCATGCGCTGGAACGCCCCGAAAAGATTTTTTGCCAGTGCCATGTCGAAGCCCACCCCGTTGTCACGCACAAAGAAAGCCTTTTGACCCTCGATCTCGGCTTGTCCAAACTCGATGTGCGCCTGCGGGGTTTTACCCGTGAATTTGAAGGCGTTGCCCAGCAGGTTGGAGAGGGCTATTTCCAACAGCCGCGTGTCGCCATTGGCATTTATTTCTGGTTGAATTACGAACTTCACCAGCCGGCCCGGCTGTTCTTCCTGTAACTGGGCGGCTATCTTCCCGGCCATATCACTCAGGCTTACTTTTTCCAAAACCATTTCGGTACTGGTCAGGCGCGAGAGCTGCAGCAGGTCGTCGATCAGCTGTGACATGCGCCTGGTTTCAGAGCGCACCCGGTCGAGATATGTTTTTGCCTGTCCATCCAGAATGTTGGCGTAATCTTCCAACAATGCCTGGCTCCAACCGTCTATCCCGCGCAGCGGGGCGCGCAGGTCGTGTGAAACCGAATAAGAAAAGGCTTCCAATTCCTTGTTGGCAGATTCGAGTTGGGCGGTGCGCTGGTGCAGGGCTTGCTCTGCCCGCTTACGCTCGGTAATATCCATGATGGCTTCCACTCTAACTTTCCGGCCTTTTAATTCCATCTCTCTGACCCGAATTTCCATCGGAAACCTGGTCCCGTCTTTTTTTAACCCGGTTGACTCATAAGGTCCCACGCCGCCTGTGGCTATCATTTTTTTCACTCCCTCTATGGCTTCCGGTGCAATTGTCAATGGCATTACCTGTTTTCCCAGCAATTCTTCTAGTTCGTAGCCGAACATATCGCAATATTGGTTGTTCGTGCTCAGGAGAATACCCCCATCGTGAATGATGATGGCTTCAAAGGCTGCATCCGATAGCCGACGAAACTGCTCTTCGATCTCCCGCAGCGCTGCTTCGGCATGTTTGCGTTCGGTGAGTTCGCTTTCAAGCTGCTTGTTTGCGCTTTGGAGCTGCGATGTGCGCTCGATTACACGCCCTTCCAGTTCGGCGTTGAGCTTGAGGATTTCCTGCTCATTCTGCTTGCGCTCAGTGATTTCGTTGATGAGTGTAGCAAATTTTCCGTGTTCCGGGCAATAAGCCCGCACTTCATAATGCTTTCCCAGAGGTTCCGCATAATTTTCAAATTGAGTGGGTTCACCTGTCAATGCCACTTTTCCATAACGCTCGATCCAACTGGATTCTATACCGGGAAGAACTTCGAGGGCTGTTTTACCTAGGATGTCATGAGCATCCAATCCAGTCATTTTTTCAAAAGCTGTGTTTACCGAAAGAAATCGATAATTCTTAGGCTTTCCGCTTTGGTCGCAGATGATTTCATGCAAAGCAAATCCGCTAAGCATTTCATGAAACAGAAGACCGTATTGGGATTCGCTTTTCTGAAGCATTTCCTCAGCAAGCTTTTGATCAGTGATGTCCCGGCCAACTCCCTGCAATTCCCGGATTTTGCCTAACTCATCCATTACAGCGACATTATCCCAACTTAAGACCCGAATGCCTGAGGGGGTAGAATGCCGGGTTTCGGTTTGCATTTGGTAAGGGGGTACATGGATAGCTTTAAGCAACGTTTTAGCAATTGGCCTGTCTTCGGGATATACTGTTGGGATAAATAATTCTCCAAGCAATTCTTCACGGGTTTTGCCGAAAGTTTTACAATATGCATCATTAACAAATGTCAGGCGTCCGTCCAGGTTGCTGCGTGCAATTAGATCGGTTTGCATTTCAACCAGGCTCTTATAACGTGCCTCACTTGCACCTAGAGCCTCCTCTGCCTGTTTGCGCTCTGTAATGTCATACCCATAAACGGCCAGTAGTTTTAATTCGCCCTTCTCATCCTTAACCGGGTAGATTGAATTATCCACCCACTTTCCAAACCTTTCGTCTTCGAAGCGCACGGATTTACCGGTGGCGATAACATTTTCAGCATAGAAACGTCGTTTCTCCGCTACATCGAGAGGCAAAAAGCTGTAAATGTTATGTCCAATCATATCAACGGTGCGTGAACCCAATCGGGCAGCGGTGGTTTCATTGACTGCTACGACTGTGCCATCTATTTGCATCAAAAACAAAGATTCGTTGACGGCATTAATTAAAGCGAGTAATTTTGTTTCGCTTTCGCGAAGCGCATCATCCATCCGCTTCCGGTCAGTGATATCACGGAACACAGCGTAGGCACGGAAAGGTTTTTTCTCTCCTGGATGGAATTCCGGAGTGGAGTTCACGCTGAGCCATACATAGGCACCCGATTTTGGGTTGTATATGCCCATAATTTCATCCGCTGCAGGCTTGCCAATTTTCGCCGCAACATTGAGTGAGTGGGTTTCTCCCGGAAAAGGCGATCCGTCTTCATGAATCGCCTTCCAGCGCGGGTCAACCGAGGTTCTGCCCTGCATCTGGTCGAATGAGAGGCCAAGAAGCCTTTCTGCCGCAGGATTCGCAGAGATGATTTTGCCATCGTGGTCTTCGTAGACTATACCTTCCGACATCGTCTCATAAAGAGTACGGAGTTTTTTTTCGCTTTCGGCTAACGCCTCTTCCGCCTGCTGGTGAAGTACGGTTTTGGATAGGTTGTTTTTCATGCCAGACCCTTTTTTATTTTATCGCGATGGACCATTAACTCAATTACCGATGCAATCTCACAGTAAGATGAGACTGCTTAGTTATCGCTCGAAGGGACACCTCAGCCCCCTTACGCTTGGTGATGTTGCGTTTATACACGGAGGAGAGGAACCATTCCATTGCCACCAATCCGCCTGCAGATGCGCCAATACCGATAATTGGGAACTTATCCCCCAGTTGCTTTTAACCCTGGTGGTTGAAACTCGCTTGTTTCCTGAGTTCATGAGCGTCCTCATTTTCAGAACGGACAGCTGTTACCTGGTGATAAATTAGCTGCTTTGTTTCATATCCCCCGGATCCTCTATGCGGTCGCAGTTGCTTAGTTCTCCCCTATAAATGTATCTAATAATACATTACAACTTTTATCCTAAAATAACAACCCTTATTCGATTATGCAGGCTTGACCTGGTTCTCCTTCTGTGTGGGTTCCCGGCTCCTTATAAAACCGGCTTCCAACCCGTAAAAAGGACACCAGGGAAAATACCTTTTTTGAAACATGTTATGTGATTATCGCTCACAAGTAATAACCTTCAACAATTACTCCCAGGAACCCCCAAACGCTGCCCAAAATAGCCCCAGCGATAACATCGCGCGGGTAATGCGCACCCACATACATCCGGGTGATGCCAACCGTTAATGCCAATGCATATAACACGAAGACCACCCAGGCATTGGCGTGAAAATGCTGGGAGACCAAAGTTGCCATGAAGAAAGCCTGGCTGGTATGCCCGCTTGGAAATGACCGTCCTATTGCCCGGAAGCCAAGGATTCTAGCTTGTGTCAAATGGATAAATGGCCGGGATCGATTGACCATAAATTTAACCATTTCGACAATCATCCACAATGACAATGTCCCCAGCATAAGTTCGTAACTCAGCAAGCGCGGGCCAAATAAATATAACAGCAGGGCCAGACCCAGGGCAAAGAATCCACTGCCGACCTGCGTAATTACAACCATTAGTTTATCCAACCATACCGGGCGCTTCCCCCTCAAATTTAGCAACAGGAAAACCCGTGTATCCAGTCTTTGACCAGCCGACCAGATTAATGATACCGACAGTAATATGAAGATCAAAAGCATGGCAGCAAGTACTCTATGAGTCTGCAGTCCATGCCAAAAATAGGTTTTGATATACGCAGGAAGAAAGATCAGAAACACGATCATCACGACTGTAATGATTGCCAGCCGGGCTATGGGTTGATGTAGATTTACCCAATTGGCAACTCGACTCCGGACCTCAAGTGCTTTAGTTTTATCTGATTTCTCGACCATCTAATCGTTACCCGATATGCTCTTCTGCTATGACTGCTTTTCTGAAACTGGCTCCCCAACCATCATTGCCAGGGCCCGTTTTCGAACTTCGATCCGTACCGACCCTTCCCCCAAGGGTGATCCATCCGCCATCGCTTGCATGGCAGGAGATGTGGTTATCTCCACACTGCGGACATGATAATGTTGAATACGGGGATCTTCCGGCTTTCCTTCACCAACTCCCTGGAAAACATAAGCCAGCAGGTCCAATTTCGATAGGTCGGCAAAGAAAAGTACATCCAGTAAGCCATCATTAAATGCAGCTGCTGCTCCAACCTGGTAGTGCAGCCCGATATAAGGCATATTGGAGACCAACACCACATGACCCATGCTTTGTATTTTCTTTTTATGGTCCAAATATAGTATTATCTTCGCCGGTGGAGAAGATGTCAGCGTTGTCAGAAAGTCGCCCACCCTGGCCAGGTTGCCATGTTGGATATCGTCCGCAGACGGGAAAAGGGACGAGACCAATCCCACAGAGCAGACTTCCAGAAATGGCGTGTTAATTCCACCACAGCTAGCCATCCCGACATCTACTTTAATGCGCTGACCAGCCCGTAATAAGGCAATTGCCGATGGGATGTCTGAAGGGATACCCAGGCTGAGGGCAGTATTATTTTGTGTGCCAATGGGTATGATCCCCAGCGTGGCATTTGTTCCCGCCAGGATTCTGGCAACAGCCGAAATGGTACCATCGCCGCCGCAAACCACGAACATGCGGTATCCCTGCTCCAATGCTTGGCTGACGGCTCCAGGTAAATCACAGCCTGGCTCGACCAGGAAAGCCTCAGGAACGAGCTTCCATGCTTGCATTTCCCGGATGATATCCAGAAGTTGAACAGGGGAGTCACCGGTTGTCCCTGATCCTGGATTAAATATCAACTTGGCTCGCATTCGGTGCTTATAAGTGATGCCTGATTTACTTTCAGTTGTTTCTTTCATACCGGTCCTATTTATTGTTCTGATGCATTAATTATAATTATAGATAGTCTTATAAATTTGTATCCACACTTTTTGTACTGATGATTTGAGCGGCAGGATCTGGTTGGTGCTTTAACCTGTAATAAGCAACACTCAAGAACGCACCAAAGAGAAAGATACTCCCGCTCAGGTATGCCCATGTAAGAAAAGCGATTATTGCTGCAACCGAACCATAGATCAGGTTTGAAACAGAAATATAGGTGGAAATAAAAAGCAAAAAGGCTCTCTTGGCCAGTTCCCAGAGCAAGCCAGCCCAGACTGCACCCGGTAGAATTTCACGCCAGGTTGAAGCTCCATGGGGAAGGATCATATATATCACCATAAATAATGCAAAATCCAGCAAGATGGCTGCGAAAAAACTAATTCCATCTCCTATAGGCATAATTTGGTTCGGCAGCCAGGTGCGTAGATTAGCGATCATACTTGTGGCAAAAGATGTTAAGATGAGAACCGGACCAACGAAAGCCAGAACTACTAATATTCCAAGACCTCGTTGTTTCCAAACAGGCCTTCTTCGTTTATTACCCCAAATTACATTCATGGTCTGGTTTAGTGTAAAAAATATTGTGGAGGTTGACCAAACCAAGCCAACTAATGCAAAGCCTGTCACAGGCCCACGAGCCTTAATTATTTCGTCAATATTCTGACCCAATAACTGGCCAAGGGCTGGCGCAATAAACTCTAATCTTTGTATGATCAGATTCTGATCCATCGCCGCACCGAGGCTGAAGCTGGCAATGGCTATGGTCAGTAATGTGAGCGGAAAGAGGGAAATGACAGCAAAGTACGCAATGGCTGCAGCTGTGATCACCGAATCAGGCATAAATGCTTGACTCGCTGCACCAGTCAAGACTCCTAATCTACCGTGTGTCCGCTGATTGATCTGATGTGCCCAGGTTAAGCCTTTCTGTCTAAACAACGCCAGATTATGAACAATTTTTGGCACGGCCATATTACTCTTTCAGTTCTGGATTAGTCGAGATTTGGATTGATGGATCAGCAGATTCAACCGACGGAACCGTCTGCAAAATGGGCTCAGCTTTCCCTATCAGATGATTCAATCGCTCCATGCTGCTTGTTACCAAAGGCGGTGGTGGTTCATCCATTTCTACTATTAATTCCTTTAATCGTTCCTGCCGTTCTTTGATATCGGAAAGCTGAGCCGCATCTCCAGAAGCCAGGCGGTGAATCACCAGGCGGCTCCATAAAATTTGACAGACAACAGATAACGGAGGTGCAACGATAACACCGGCAAGACCAAATGCATCAGCCATGGTGATGAGTAAAATGACAGTCAAAATGGGATTATCCCATCCACGGTTAAAAAGGCGGGGTTTGACCCATATACGCATCGCAATTAAGGCGACCAACGCAAAGAGGCCTGTAAACAGGCTTACCTGTATACTGGTCATTAATCCCACCAATATCACAATTATTAAAGCCAGCGCTTCTCCAACCACTGGTATCAGGCATGCCAGTGCTCCAGCCAACGCGAGCAATGCAGGATACGGAGATCCGAGTAACCAGGAACCAAGCCCAAATAGCAACCCCGCCAGGAGACTTTGGATAATCTCACTGCGGATATAAGCACCAATGTCTGGTTCGACGGTACGCCAGACACCTCTTGCCTGACTACGTTGGCCTGATGGCAGAAGTGAAAGCCAAAGTCGTTCAAAATGGACTTGATTGATACTCCAATAAATACTTAAGAATAGAATGACAAAAATTGCACTCAGGACCCCGCCAACACCTTGAAAAAAGCCCAGCATTGCTGGCAGTACAAGCTGTCCCTGTTCGCCCGTCACAGCGTCGAATAGTTTACTCGGAGATGGAATCCTTGCAAATATTGTTTTTTGGAATGTTGTGCCTTGAAGCCAACTCGGAACCAGCCAGGCATCCCTTACGGAGGCATTTTGGGAAATAGATTGAATTTCAGAAACAATCGTTTTGCCTGTAAGGAATAATAAGAAAACGAAACTACCCAGAACCAGGATGTAAAGTAAGATCCAGATCATGCGAATCGCAAATTTCTGGCCGGCCAGCCGCTGTACCAGTGGACGAATAGCTGCTGCTAACGTGAGTGAGATCAAAACGTAAATAGCGACAGTTCGGAACTGCCATAGAATCAACAATGCCAGCAATGTGGTCATTACAGCCATACCATAGATGGCAATTTGTTTCGTCATGACTCACCGGAAGTGTTAACCTGTGCTAGTAAAGTTTCAAGGTCGGTGGTAATTGATTCAATTTCGTCCATCACTTGATCGATCTGCTTGATCCTGTGATCATTACCGCCTTTTTGAAGACGGGCCTGTCTGCGAAGACCATTCACCAGATCATTTGCATCATTCCGTAACCGGCTGGCTATGTCCCGTCCTGGTGTAACCTCCTCCGGTTCAATGGCTACTGGATGAAAGATAAAGCGATCAAGTAATAGCTGTATAATGGCGGCGATCGGAATGGCCATGAGCGCCCCCGCAATTCCGAAAAGGGAGCTAAAGGCAAAAATTGCCAGAAGGGAAACGAATGGATTAACTCCTACTGCTTTCCGCATGACACGCGGCACCAGCAAACTATTTTCAACTTGTTGAATAATGATCGTGGCGACAACTACCCATATCAACTTGGTGGGTGATATGGATAATGCAATTACCGCAGCTGGGATGGCGCCTAAAAGCGGACCAACCATTGGAACAGCCTCAAGAACTGCTGCAACCAGGGCTAATACCAGGGCATTAGGCAATCCAATGATCAAATACGCAATTAAAGCCAGGACACCTATGATCAGGCATAGGATGCTTTGTCCGGCAATATAAAAACCAACTTTTGCTTCCATTGAGGAAATCAGATCGCTGTAGCTTTTACGGTGATCTTTAGGGAACAGCAGCAATATTGCCTGTATACTCTTTGGTCCTTCAAGTGTCCAGTGAAAAGCCAGGAGCATAATGGCAGTTGCGACAAAGAGTACCCTCACTGCCAGGGATATATAATCCAGGGCCTGCGTAGCAGAAGCAAGGATCTGTTCTCCCGATTGCTGCACAGGTTTCAAACCCGGTAATACGTTCGGTAGAAACTCACTCAAACGGACGACAAACTGATTGGGGAAATGAACCATCCAATCGCGCAGTCCCTGGTAATAACCCGGTACAGCTGCAGCAACAGTTATTCCCTGGTCCAGTATCAGTGGAAATAACAGTAAAACGAAGCCAACTAACAGGAATAAAAGGAGAAGAAAAACAAGTATGACCCCGGCCATCCGCGGAAGGCCCAGGTGGTGCAGCCAGGTAACGACTGGTCTGATCACCGTGCCCATTACGATGGCAATAAATAGAATAAAGACAACCTGGTAAAACCGAAAGAGCAGCCAAAAACCGGCGGCAATTAATACGATAACAAGTGTTGCCCACACAACCCGTCTAAAGGTCCAGGGGTTCTGTTGTGGTGGTATGGATAATTCCAAGTCGTCCCTATTCTTTCAATCGCTAAATAATATTTAGCAAAAGGTAATCATTCTTTATTCTGATCTAGCTGAACCTACATGTAATACTCACACTGATCTCTTAATTCCCATTGGGTTCCGAAATTTCCTTCAAAACTTCAGCTGTTTTTTCTGGTTGATTGACCCGTACTGCCACATCTGCCTGAGCAATGATCCCCAGTATCTTGTTATTATTGTCAACGATTGGAATGCGGCGTAATTGATGTTCGGACATCGCTGCCAGGGCTTTCTGAAAGTCATCGTCAGCATGACAGGTCACTACTTTGTGAGTCATTACTGCTTCGACTTTTGTTGACTTGGATTCGCGGCCTTCTGCCACGATCTTCATAGCAAGATCCCTATCAGTCACGATTCCAACCAACTTGCGGGTTTGTTCATTTTCGATCACCGGTATCGAGCCAATGTTTGTCTGTTTCATCATTTCTGCAACTTTGACAACATTATCGGATGGTAAGCAGCATACCGGGTTTTTAGTCATAACTTCTTCACACTTTTTCATGTTATTCTCCTTTTTTCTCTAACTTTTTTGCTCGGCTATCACATTCTTTCATTTTATTCATCACAAGACGTTGATAGCCAGACTTGTCGAAATAATATCAAATTGGATAATACTAAACGATCAGGTTTCCAACTGATCTCATTAAACCGAAGGCGAATAAATAATCCATTATTAGTTCACCTGGCTGATCGCTTAGTCGCCTGATCGTTTTTTAATATTGCCAGTTGAATCTGCCTACTTCTTCAACTGGTTACAACTGGCCGCCAAATATCGAAAGGGTTATATCACCTTCAATAGGTTTAATATGATCAGGATGACGGCGATTACGATCAGAACATGAACCCAATTACCAGTCCGGGGAAAGCTTGAACTGATATTCCGGCCGAAAAAGCCGAGTGCCCACAAAACGATTAAGATTACTATGATAGTCCACAACATAAGGTTTCTCCTTCTAATACTTATATTCTTTGGATACCACCTGATATTTACTTCTGGTGGTAGTTGACCTAACGGTCATTTCCGATAAAGACCCCTCCCTTGCACCAGGTTACTGCCTTTGCTGTAATCCGGTGAAACATCAAGAATATTACTTTTTGGGTTGGAATCTCATATTTTTCTTTCCATTTGATCAATGCCCTCTTTTCATTAGATGATTGGTCACCTGGTCAATTATGGTATCTTAATAAAACCGGGTTTCTTTATTCATCTTCTGATAGTGCAAAGATTTTCATTAGTATTTTGATGAAGAATCCCCTGACCGAATTTAAGAATATTACGTGGATGGGAGGGCTGTAATGATCTTGTTTGTAGATATCTACTGTGACGTCCATTCTGTTTCCTATTCTTCGATGCAGTTAAGAATTCATCGTGACAATCAGTATTCAGGTCCGTTTCTTCTTCAAAGTCAAAAATTCTTGCCCACTGTTTTTTAAATTATGCCTGGTTTATCTCCTGTGCCTGATAAAGTGTACGATCGCCAGAAGGATCACTGATCCCAAAAGCGTGACCAGCATGGTTGGAATTGTGATTGCGTCATTGATCGTTCCAACTTTGAAGATTGGACTCAGGAAGTAGCCAGCCAGGAATGCGCCAACGACTGCAACGACGATATTGATCAGTAAGCTGGAACGGTCGTGCATGATTTCTGTAGCGACCCATCCGATTACCGCGGCAACGATTAGGTATATAAGCAGGTTCATTTTTTATCTCCTTTGTAATTGATTACTTTTCACGGAATACCGTGTGTTTGTTTCTGGTACATCATAAAGATATTTTTTCATCTGAAAAGCAACGTCATCTCCCAAATAACAGGATCTATTTCTTCGCAGAGCTATGATATACGCTTGACATTGGAACGTAGATTCGTTTCTTTTCTGCCTGAACCATCCGGCTGGCAAACCAACCGACGACAGCCCCGGCCGAGAGCCAAATAATGAAATTAAACAGGTTCATTAGAAATCTCCTTTTGTGTTGGTAACCAATACAGCGCCTATAGTGACCGCGGTATTTGTGGATCTGTACGCTCAGTTACTGTGGTTTGGCTGGTGGCTCCATTGGGAGCTTGAGTTGTCGTACGTGTCTGGCTTACACCTAATGGTGCCTGTACAGGTGTATGTTCAGCGACCATCGTCTGATTTACTGTCCTTGCTCCACGCGGGCGATAGAAAACTACATATACAACCCGCTCAAGAGCCCAGAATAACAGAGCATATATGATCATTGCCAGGATGGTTGATATTTCCAAAACCATGCCATCAGCTGATGGTGCAGGGAACAAAGATGCAAAAGGTGCCACGAATATTCCGCTGACTCCATAGAGGAGTGCAGCAAAGGCATTATTCGCGTTGACACCGATCAATTTAAAGACCACCCTCAATGCCAGCCCGGCTTCAAGCAGCACCAATAGCAGCCAGATAATTTGGGTAGCTTTAAATGTTGCAAACCGCATTTCTTTACCTTGTTCATGTTCTGTGGTTCTTACTTCTTTATAGTCTGTCATTTTGTCCTCTTTTCGATTTCGTCTTCGGCCTGCTGTTGGGTATAACCATATTTCTCCTGTAAAAGGCCGGTTAATTTATCCAGATTGCCATCCACTTTTTCCAGATCGTCATCAGTAAACTTACCCCACCATACTTTTGCCTGGCCGCGCATTTGTTTCCACTTACCCTGAAAAATATTGTTGTTCATTTTTTCTCCTTTTAACTTCTCATCAATTCGAGTTTTAATTAGTATGACGGGAGGGTTTAAGTAAAATACCCAGGAAAAATCCTAAAGCCAGGCCAAGTGATATAACCACCCATGGGTACTTTGCAGCACTTTCACTGAAACCACCGGGGATTTTATTGACCATTTCCTGTGCTTTATCATTGTATTGGTTCATACCTCGTTTAACGTCCTTACTCACTGCTGCCGCAGCTCCTGTCACGGAATCTTTTACGTTACCCGACATCTTTCCGAACTTTTCACTGAATTGAGTGACACCTTCTTCCGCCCATGAAGTAAGATCTTCCTTTGCCTTACCAGCGGCCTGGTTGACATCATCTTCAAATCTGCTTAATCGATTGGAAGAATCGCCCACAAGCACATTTATGTCCTTGATAATTTTGTCTGCATCCTTGCGGACTTTATTATTTAATTGTTGATCATTCATCTTTACCACTTCCTTTCTGGCTTTCGCCATAAACAGGTTCATTTTCGATAATGGAACGAAGCATCCAAGCCATCTGTTCATGCAAGCGGATCTTTTCCACCAGCATATTAAATGTGCCTTCGTCTTCATATTCCTCAGTACATTTTCTTGCATCCTCACGCAAGAATCGGATAACGGTTTCATGGTCTGCCAACAGGTGCATAATATCTGGAACACTACCGGGCTGTTCTTCGAGCCGGGTATGTTTCAGATATTCATCGAAGCTGCCAGGCGTTATACCACCCAATATACGGGCACGTTCTGCTATCTCATTACAACTATGGTTGAGCTGTTCGTATTGGGTTTCAAACAGGTTATGCAGTTCCAAGAAATCAGGTCCGGTCATATTCCAATGAGCATTGCGAGTTTTTAATGTCAGCACAGTTTCGTCGGCAAGGGTTTTATGGAGGATTTCCACAACTGGGTCGCGAGCATCGCTACCCAAGCCGATATTCGGTTGGATGAGGACCCGCAACTTTGGATTGTGGCCGTTGTTACGAATAAGATCCATGTAGCTTCCTTTCAGTAGATGGATTTTTCCTACAATACCATCCTATTCGAAAGGGGCTATCTTTGTCCCTAATACAATCTATAAAATATCTAAATAATTATGGGGGGTGGTTAGAAGATTTTTTTCGAATGCATGTTGTAACCCATACCGGGAACTGTTTCCAGAAGTTCACTATAATCCCCGAGTTTTTTGCGCAAACGGCCTAGATAAGTATGCAAATAATGACTGGATCCGCGGTACTCCGGACCCCAAACTTCTGTTAAAAGCTCATCGTGTGTCAGGATGGCATCCAGGCGATGAGTCAATTCAGCGAGGATCGCGTACTCGGTGCGGGTGAGGTGAAGATCCTCTTCGCCTATGAAAACACGGCGTGCTTCCAGATCAATTTTAAGATCACCGATTTGAATTCTTTTATCTTCGGTTTTCGCTGTAACGTAAGAACGACGCAGGAATGCCCGTACTCTCGCCAATAATTCTTCCTGTCCAAACGGTTTGGTCACATAATCATCTGCCCCGGCATCCAGCGCAGCAACCTTAAGATCCTCTTCCAACCTGGCACTTAATATAATGATAGGAATATCCGATCGAGACCGGATCCATTTGCACACATCGACACCTGAGAGACCGGGTAGGATCAGATCAAGCAGAACCAGGTCCACGGCAACTTCTTGAAATAAGGCGATCGCTTTATGGCTATCCTCCGCCTCAGTGACCGTATAACCGCGTTTCATCAGGTTGACCTTTACCAGTTTGCGTATGCTGGGGTCATCTTCAACAATTAATATATTTCCCATTACTACCGCCTTTCTTCTGCAATAACCACTGCAGAATGTATGGTATCGAGCGGGATCGTAAAGGAGATGGTCGTTCCCGGAGTGGATTTCTTCTTGATCCAAATCCGGCCGCCATGTGCTTCAATTAGTCCTTTACAAATAGCCAATCCTAACCCGGCGCCTTGTGCTGAACCGTACTCAGCGAATTGTCCCCGTTTAAATGCCTTAAACACACTTTTATGCTCGTCCGTTGGAATACCCGGCCCATGATCGCTGACATTAACCTGGATAAATCCATCCCGAAAACTGGCTGAGATGGAAATTTCCGTCCCATCAGGAGAATATGTGGCTGAGTTACGCACCAGGTTGACAATTACCTGGGATATCCGTTTTGCATCCACGAAAACAGGTGGAAGATTATCTGGCAATTGTGTTGTAAGAGTCTGCATATTGGTTAAACCGTGTAATTGCGGCATTGCATCTTCCACGATTTCCTGCAGTGAATGGTGTTCTTGTAATATGGGCAGCATTCCTGCTTCCAGGCGGGTGAGATCCAAAAGGTGATCAATGAGTTCATGCAGCCGGTTGGCTTCCCGGAGAATTGTCTGGTAAAAATCTCGTTGTTCATCCATCTCCCATGAGACGTCTTCTGCTAGTAATGTTGTGGTGAACCCGATGATTGAGGTCAATGGGGTGCGAAGCTCATGGGTGATCATCGCCAGAAATTCTGTTTTAATCTCGTTGGCACGTTCAGCCTCGTGGCGCGACTCTTCCTCCACATCCAGCAGCTGCAGGTTATAGAGGGTGATCGTTGCCTGGTTGACGAGAACTTTTAGATGGCGCAGTTCAATGGGTTCAAAATGTTGCTCTTGCTCGTAAAAAAGTAACAGGCATCCGAGCCAGACTCCAGACGCAAACATCGGAAATATAACCAGGGATTTGATCTGCCCTTCCAATAGTAGGTCCCGTGCACTCTGGGGTAAAGACGGGTCAGATTGTATAGTCGAGATGATTACAGTCTGGTTTGGTTGGAACATTTTCCATAAAGCAGGCTCTTCAAATATGCTTGCTTCTCCCCCCCAGGGGGCAAGGTGTTGATCAGATTGCCATGCTGCCGCCAACTCCACCCCCTTGGAAGGACCCACCTTGGGGTCTATAAAAAAGAGCAGGGCTGCCCGTTGGGCAGAACGTATCTCCTGGGCAGACATCAATGTTTTTAGCACCGCTTCAGGTTTACGTGCCAGGCTCATCCTATGGCTCAGTTCAAACTGCTCACGGGTGCGGTCCAGGTTTTTTCGCAAAGTTTGTTCGACCAGCTTCTGGTCGGTGATGTCCTGGGCAATGCTGTATAAGATGTCTGATGCTCCAGTTTCATTATTGATCAGGAACGTTCTCGCAAAGATCCACCGTAAACTGCCATCCGCCTTTTGTATCCTGTAGGCTTGATTGATCGGTTTATGTAAATTAATCGGGTTGGCAGTCATCACCTGCACCCGGTCTTCCGGGTGGACACTTTCGATCAGGATGGATGGATCTGCGTAAAGTTTTTCTTTGGGATACCCCCATACTTTCTCAAATGTGGGGCTTACATAAAGGATTCGGCCCGATCGAATATCCCGCATCCAAAAAACCTGCTCTATGTTCTCTGTAATTTGCCTGATATGGATATCATGGTCTATCAGGTTTTTCAGATCATCCTGGATGGAATTCGGGCTTTTATTTGGATGAAATACACTTTGTGCATTTACCCCGGATTGTTCACTTGTTTCTTCATGTGTGTGGGTATCGGGACCAGATATACCTGTCCCGCCGACCAGTTCCCCCATCCAAATCCGCATCTGGTCTATTGCGCTATTCTTTTCTTCCGGTTCAGCCTGGTTAAATGTTGTTTGGAAATCCCGAAAAAGGTTTTTTAATACCGATTCCTTTTGTTTCATAAAACCTTTCCTGATAGCACCCAAACTAAGTCAGGTATGCAAGGCAACAGAATTTCATCCTTCTGAACGAATATGCGAAAGTATAAGATAAATTTGTTTTAACATATTTCGACACCGCTAATTCATGGTTGATGAGGCAGGTAGTACATCCTCATCAACCAACTGCATCACTAATTAGTTTGCCAGAACCCTCTTTCTCAATGGACACCATCAGCCTAAATCCGACAAACTTACCGCATATCAATTGCATAAGATCATATTACGACCAATTCCATCAGGCCGCATCCATCACCAGGGGAGTATTTATCTACTCCTGTTGGGGGAGAGTTCAAGTTTAATCGGGAAGTTGATAGAAAAACTACAAATTGCGAATCGAAGCCTAAACCCGGTCTCGATATTTAGAATGGGTTTATCTTTTCACTACTTTGAAGAAATAACTGCCTGAATTTATACCTCGGACAGCCAGGCCAGAGGAAGATTGTCAAATTTAAGATGGATATGTCTGGAAGATATCCTGGAACAATTTAATGTTTCGCTTGAATGCTCCAAGTATCATTGGGTCAAAGTGTTCCGGCAGAGTTCGCCCGTCACCTTTGGTAATAATATACATGGTTTTCAAATGGTCAAATGCGGGTTTATACGTCCGCTTGTTGCGCAAAGCATCGTATATGTCGCAGATATTCATGATTCGCGCAGCAAGCGGAATTTCCTCACCCTTTTTACCGTTTGGATAACCGCTGCCGTCCCAACGTTCATGGTGATCAAGTGCGATCTCAGCACCCGTCTGGAGATAAGGCGATTTACTGTCACCGAGGATCTTCGCCCCCATCAAAGAATGCCCTTTCATGATCTCCCACTCATCCGCAGTAAAACCTCCCGGTTTGAACAAGATGTGGTCGGGAATGCCTATTTTGCCAATATCATGCATCGGACTCGCCAGAAAGATCCTTTCAACAAATACTTTATCCATGCCAATGTTTTTTGCAAATTCCCGACAGTAATAACTGATCCGTTTCACATGGGCGCCCATTTCATCATCCTTGCGTTCTGCAGCACGCACAAGAGTATAAATGGTCTCAAGGTAGCTGTCATGCAGCTCAGTTGTACGTTCCTGTACTTTTTGCTCCAACACATCATTGTAACTTTGCAATTTCTTGTGGAGAAGCCGCACTTCGATCATGTTGCGAACCCGGGCAACAACCTCAGCCAGCTCAAAAGGCTTGCTGATGAAATCCTTCGCTCCTACTTGCAGGGAATGCAATTTATGGTTCGGTTGGGCAGTTACCACCAGTACCGGCAGGTAACCACCATGTTCAATCTCCTGAAGTGCCTCCATCACCTGGAAACCATCCATTCCAGGCATTTGTAGATCTAATAGTATCAGGTCAAAACAGTATTCCCGGTGAAGATCGCAAACTTCACTGGAATCTTTCGTAGAAGTGAGGGAAATAAAACCTGCCCCTCGCAGGATCCTTTCGAGTAACAGGATATTGGTCTCCTGATCATCAACTATCAGGATTTTCCCTTGATGGATTTCTGAAGCAGTTAACATGGTAATCTCACGATTTTACTTATCAACTTCCAATTTCCTGTCGGCGTATTCCAGTGCCACATCTAAAGCCTCCATGAATTCCTGTACCTTGATCGGCTTGGTGATGTAGCGGAAGAAACCTGCAGCCAGGCCCTTCTTGATGTCACGCGGCATGGCATTGGCGCTGACAGCAATAACCGGTATTTGCGTTGTAGCTACATTAGTTCGAAGTAGTTCCAATGCTTCAAAACCATTCATATCCGGCAGGTTGATATCCAACAGGATCACATCCGGCTGTGATTCACACGCTAAGTCAATACCGCTAATCCCGTTCATAGCAGTCAGCAGGTGAATATCGGGTCGCCGGGCGATGATTTGCTCGACCAGTTTCAGGTTCGCCGGGTTATCCTCGATATAGAGCAGGGTATGCAAACGATCCCGCTGAGTTGTATGTGGTCTGGCAAATACTTCTGATTCGTTCAGGTCCTTGGGCGTGTGCGGCTCAACAACCGAAATAAGATCGAACCAGAAGACGCTTCCAACACCAACGGTGCTCTTCACGCCAATTGAACCACCCATCATTTCCACCAGGCGTTTAGCCACCACCAACCCTATACCGGTTCCTTCTACGCCGCCGCTTTCCTGCCCTAGGCGGTTGAATGCCTGGAAAAGTTGTGCCAGCTGCTTCGTATTTAGCCCAATACCTGTGTCCTTGATGCTTACCCGAATCAGACCCGGTGTTTTCTCATCGCAGATAACCTCTACCTTTCCTCCTCTGGTGTTGTACTTGATCGCATTGGAAAGCAGGTTGAGAATAACCTGCTTGAGACGGGTGCGGTCTGCCCGAACAAAATATGCTAAATTGTCCTTCGGGAAAGTCAGCTTGATGTCATTCTGCTGAGCCTGCATTTCAATCATCCCCTGGCATTCAGTTATGACTTCAGCAAGTGACACGGGTTCAGGCGAAAGCGTGAAATGCCCGGCCTCGATCTTGGCGAGATCAAGTATTTCGTCAATCAGCTTCAATAGGTGCCAGCCTGCCTGGAGAATCTGGCTGATGCTTTCTTTCTGAACAGGTGATGGTGGAGGGGTGTCCGACTCCATTAGCTGTGCAAACCCCAAAATGGCGTTCAGCGGGCTGCGCAATTCATGGCTCATACTGGAAAGGAATTCAGATTTGGCAAGGTTGGCCTTCTCCGCCACTACCCTGGCTTTTTCCAGATCGACATTCTTTTCCTGTAAAACCTGGATCAAAAGATTACGCTCTGAGATATCACGCGCTGCAGCGACCACTCCCTGCAGTTTCCTGTCCCGATCATAGAAAGTAGTTGCATTATAAGATACCGCGGTTTTCTTGCCATCCCGCGAGACCGCGGTGAGTTCGTAGTTAGAGACCCTTTTCTCGCTTAGAACAAGCTTGATCCCCGCTTCAGCTCGATCCTGGTCGGTAAAAAAGACCTTGAAAGGAGAGCCTATCAATTCGTCCCGAGTGCAGCCGGTGAGTAATTCCATTTGTTTGTTGACATCAGTAACTATGCCGCCTGGATCTGTGGTTACTATTGCATCTATATTTGATTCTAAAAGAGAGCGAGTGTAGAACTGCTGATCGCGCAGTCGCTGACTGAGTTGAAACTGGTCTGCCTCGATTTGTTTACGTGCAGTGTTATCCGTGCCGATCAAAAGGAAGCCGATGATGGCATTTTGTGCATCACGCAGCGCTGTGACCGACACGACTGCCGGAAGGCGGTTTCCGTTCTTGTGGATATAGGTCAATTCATAGATATCCTCTATCCCGCGTGAGGCTTTAAATACCAGTGCCTCAAAACCTGGTTTGATCGGAGTATCAAAGTCAGAGCTCAACGCTTTGGCTCGTGTGATCAATTCCTGCGGATCGGATATTTCTGCCGGGGTGATCTTGTTCATCACTTCGCTGGCTGAGTATCCCAACATGCGTTCTGCGCCGACGTTGAAGATCTGGATGACGCCTTTGGCATCGGTGGCAATGCTTGAGAAATTGGCGCTGTTAAAGATTGCGCTCTGCAAGGCTCCTGCTTTGATCAGTGCCTCTTCCGCCCGTTTTCGGGCGGTGTTATCTGTACCTATCAACAGGTAACCGATGATTGTATTTTGTTCGTCACGCAATGCAGTGACCGACACGACAGCCGGGAAACGACTGCCATCCTCGCGGATGTAGGTCAATTCGTAGATGTCCTCGATCCCGCGTGAAGCTTTAAACACCAGAGCCTCAAAACCCGGTTGGATCTGAGCTTTGAGCTCAGTGCTCAGCACCTTGGCACGAGTGATCAATTCCTGTGGATCGGAGATATCAGCCGGGGTGATCTTGTTCATCACTTCTTTGGCTGAGTATCCCAACATGCGTTCTGCACCCACGTTGAAGATCTGAATTACGCCCTTTGAATCAGTGGCAATGCTCGAGAAGTTGGCACTGTTAAAGATTGCGCTCTGCAAAGCTCCTGCTTTGAGCAGTGCCGCTTCCGCCAGTTTACGGGCAGTGTTATCCGTACCGATCAACAGGTATCCAATAATATTACTCTGTTCATCGCGCAAGCCAGTGACCGATACAACAGCCGGTAAGCGGCTGCCATCTTTTCGGATATAAGTCAATTCATAGATGTCCTCGATCCCGCGTGATGCTCTGAACACCAGTGTCTCGAATCCTGGATTGATCTGTGTGGAATATTCCTTACTTAACAAATAGGCTCGGGCAATCACTTCCTGTGGATCAGATATGTCAGCCGGTGTGATCTTGTTCACCACTTCATCGGCAGAATATCCCAACATGCGCTCAGCGCCGACATTGAAGATCTGGATGACTCCTTTTTCATCCGTTGCGATGCTGGAAAAATATGCACTATTAAATATTGCGCTTTGCAAAGCGCCAGTTTTTCCCAGCACCTTCTGGTGAAGGATCTCCTTTATTGCTGATACTGTTCCAACCGCGGTGCTATGAATGGCAGGGTCGAGAATTTTATTGTTCATATCAAGCTCTCTTTATACGCAATTTCTTCGAATGGCTTGCGCAACCAAATTACAGGTAATTTAATAACGAAAATTGCAACTGACGAGGTATTAACTTCCTAATCGAAATGAGCATTTAGTGTCCCAAATAATATTTAAAATTTTTTTTCATTTCAAACCAGCCACAATGTTATCTTCTAGACAGGCAAATTTGAATGAACGGTGGACAATAATCCGAAACTTATCCTTCATCGGTTGGTTTATCCTTGCTTTCCTTATCAGATTCCAGACTCAAGTTGGTTTTTGCGTTTTGCCTGGCGTTGGCGATAATATTCCTGAAATATGAGCTCTTGAATATTGCATTCTGGAGGAAGAGGATTTTAACCAAAGCCAGCCGGCGTTGGAGATCAGTGATGAACCTTTCTTTTCCATCATCCTGGTTAACAACATCTGATTTCTGTATTCTTGTATACATAAATGCCTCACTGATTTCACAAATATGTCTGGTGACTCCTGCACTTAAAACTACCGAAACAATCCTATTGCGAGTTGGACAGCTCGGATATTGTTATCGTATATGAAAGCAGGTCATATTGTCCTTAAAATTAACTTAATAAAACCTTTAAATTCTTGCTAATCTCCTACAGTTGTACAGGGTCTATGGTGCCGGTTTGAATGAATTGATCCCATAAAGAAGGCTATTCATGGTTATCCAGAAGGGCTAAATTGCTATTTTTGGCTATCGCTACCCGACCGCGGCCGGCATGTTTTGCCTGGTATAGTGCGTCATCTGCGGCTTTCAAAATACCCACACTTGTTGAACCATCCGCCGGAAAAACAGCGACCCCTAGAGAAAGGGTTATGCTTTCCAACGATTGCCCTTCGAAATAAAGATGGAATTGTTTGGCATAATCGTTTATAAATTCTGCTCGTTCGATTATCACCTCGCTGGAGGCATCGGGAAGGATAATAATAAATTCATCACCACCATATCGTGCTGGAATATCCTCTTTGCGTACATACCTGATGAGCATTTTCCCTAATTCCCTTAATATCGCATCACCCGTAGCATGCCCGTGCGTATCATTGAATTGTTTAAAATCATCCACATCCAGCATAATGATTCCTAACGAGAGGTGTTTACGCTCAGCTCGATGCAGCTCCCGCTCCAGGGTTTCTTCCATATATCGCCGGTTAAAAAGGCCGGTCAATTGATCCCGGATTGATAATTCCCGCAGGAGGGCTTCACTTTTTTTCAGTGCATCCTGTTCTTGTTTGCGGTCTGTTATGTTGCGGATATTGCATTGAATAACCTTATCATCATCCACCAGGTATACATTGCTGACAAATTCAACCTGGACCAATTTGCCATCTTTAGCCTTTAAAGGCAGATCTTTATATCGGATGTATTCCTCCTTTTGTAAAACCTGGAATGCTTCCATACTGGTTTTGATATCTTTAAAAGCACCCACATCCCAAAGTTTTCTTTTGATAAATTCTTCACGCGAATACCCGAGCATTTTAATCAGGTACGGGTTGACATCTTCGATCATGCCAGTTTTTGCATCCAGGATCAGGATCCCATCCTGAGCAGCTTCAAACAATCTCCTGTAACGGATCTCGGACTCTTCAAGCGATAGTTTAGTTGCAGATTCAACGTCGTATGCAGTGTCATTGATCATATAGTTCTGCCTTTATCCCAAATATTATTATTGAACAGTCATAATTTCATATCAAAACACATTTGCAAACACCAAATAATATCAAAGATAATTTATTCGTATTATTGGCCGTCGATCATCCTGATAAAACTATCCACGACCTGTGGATCAAAGTGTGTTCCGGATGATTCGAGGATATGTTCACGTACTTTTCCTCCAGTCCATGCTGAGCGATATGGACGATCGGAACTCAATGCATCCCATACATCGACAACAGAAAATATTCTTGCCAGTAGAGGAATCTGAGACCCATGCAATCCATGCGGATACCCGGTTCCATCCCATTTTTCATGATGGCAATGCGGAATATCCAGTGCCAACCGAAGGTACCGGATGGGGGAGAGCATATCGTAGGCTAAGGTTGGATGCATTTTCATTGACGTCCATTCATCCAGTGTCAACGGGCCTGGTTTGAGTAGAATTTTGTCGGGAATTCCCATCTTCCCGATATCGTGTAATAACGCTCCCCAACGTACTTGTACCAGGTCCAGGTCATTAAACCCGAAGAATTGGGCAAGTTTTACTGTAATATCTGCAACACGTTGCGTGTGACCTTCGGTCTCTTTATCGCGTAAATTCAGCGCGCGGGACCACCCCTCGATCGTCGCATTGTATGCCAGTGTGAGTTCTGAATTGGACCTTTGCAAACTCTCAAAAAGCGTTGAATTCTCCAGAGCAATTGCAGCTTGCCCGGCAAGGGTATTCAGGAAGTCGAACCATTCCGAATCAGGTTCAAGAGCTTCCCGGTTGAAAACTTCGAGTACACCTTTAACCTGTCCCTTGGCAATTAATGGAACACCGAAATAGCAGAAAAATCCTTCACCTTTTAATAGTTCAGAAATAAATTTGCTGTCTGGTTTATCATTTAAATTGGGAATTTGTACCAGTCGGCGATCCAGAGCAGCACGGCCGGCATAACTATCGCCTAAGCTGATTTGCGAATTTTTATTGGTATTGGTACGGAATCCTCTCAAAGCTTTACATTCCAACATTTGAGATGAGTTAATGATCAGAATGTCTGCGGCGTCCACACCAAGTTCGACGGTTACATGTGTTAATATTTCTGAAAGACTAAATCTTAAGTCGAAATTTGCAGCGATGACCCGGTCGATCGTACTCAAGGCCATGAGTCTTTCAAGCTGCTGTTGTATTTGCATCTCGGAAAGCTTACGTTTTGTGATATCCCGGCCAATTCCTTGAAAACCGACTATCTCTTTATCGCCATAGCGGGGGGCCGGCAGCAATTCCACATAATGTGTTTTTCCATCTTTTCCCAACACCGAATAATCTGCTGCCCCTTCAAAAACTTCCCCGGTAAGGATCATAGTCAGTCTTTTCTTATATTGGTCCAGATCTTCTTCCTGTATAATGTCCCAAATATTCATACTAAGGAGCTCGTCTTCCTTGAATCCGAGTTCCTGGCACATTGCCTGATTTACTATTAGTATTTTCCCCGTCTTCTCAACAATAAAGATACCTTCCGAGCTTTGATTGACCAGGTCATGATATTTCTTCTCATTTTCTTGAAGCGCTCCAATAATCTCCATTCGCTCTGTGATATCACGAATATTGCATTGGATCACCTTCTCTTTACCTTCAAGGTAAACATTGCTGACAAACTCCACCTGGATCAACTTTCCGCTTTTTGTCTTCAGTGGCAGATCTTCATAGCGGATGTATTCATTTGCCTGCAGCACTTCAAATGCAACTTTACTGGCTTCAATATCTGTGAAAGCACCTACTTCCCAGAGCTTTTTTTTAATAAATTCCCCACGCGAATACCCCACCATATCTATCAGGAATGGATTGACGTCTGTAATAGCTCCAGTTTCTGCATCCAGAATTAATATTCCATCCCGGGCTGCTTCAAACAGACGGCGGTATCGTAGTTCTGAATCAGTCAAAGACAATTCTTTTTTCTCCCCCAACCATTCACCTGTGTTTTGCGGTAAAAAGTCGGCGTTCATTTCCATTAAAGCACTTCACCTTTCCCGGATAACAGCTTTTCTCATCTTTCCTTCAATTACTCATCTCATTAAACAAATATTTTCCGGTATCTCATCTTATAATTAACATTCCCCGGCTGATGGATGCAGCCGGGGAGTTCTTGTATCGTCCATTTGGGGGAGAAGGATTCTAATTCAGGAGCTGCATGAATACATCCACAACATGGGGATCAAAATGGGTTCCTGAAGAATTTATGATATATTCGCGTACTTTATCTGCGGGCCATGCTGCACGGTAAGGGCGGTCGGAGCTTAATGCGTCCCACACATCAACAACAGCAAATATTCGTGCAGCCTTTGGTATATGAACACCCACAAGTCCTTGTGGATAACCACTGCCGTCCCATTTTTCATGATGGCAATATGGAATATCCAAAGCAGACCTTAGATGACGAATTGGGTACAGCATTTCATAAGCAAAGATTGGGTGCTTCTTCATGATCACCCATTCTTGATCCGTCAGGGGACCCGGTTTGAGAAGGATGTTATCTGGAACACCCATCTTGCCAATGTCGTGAAGTAATGCGCCCCAGCGTATTTGAATAATCTCAAGATCACCCAATCCAAATGCACGGGATAGTTTGACCGTCATATCAGTGACCCTTTGCGTATGCCCTTCAGTTTCCTTATCCCGTAGATCGAGCGCGCGTGACCAACCCTCTATCGTTGCATCATATGCCAGGGTAAGGTCCAGGTTGGAGCTATTCAGGTTTTCAAATAACGTAAAACTCTCTATTGCAATCGCAACCTGTGCAGCTAGAGTATTAAGGAAATCCAGCCATTCTGCATCTGGTTCAAGCAAGGTGCGGTTAAATATTTCCAATACACCTTTGATCTGCCCTTTGGCAATTAAAGGCACGCCAAAGTAACTAACGAAATCGTCGTTCCTTATGATATCTTCCAATAATTTGGTGTCCGGATTGGCTTTTATATCCGGGATATGGATAATTCTGCGCTCCAATGCAGCTCGACCGGCAAAACTCTTACCCAGGCTGATTGAGGTTTTTTTAACGGAAATGGACCGGAAACCGCGTTCTACGCCAAATTCCAGCATATGCGAAATAGGGTTATATAATAAAATGTCCGCGGCATCAACGTTAAGTTCCCTGGTTAAATGAATAAGAATTTCAGAAAGGCTGGTTTTTAGATCAAAATTCGTTGTGATGACTCTATCAATTGAGCTCAGGGAAGTCAGATGATCAAGCTGCCTTTGTATCCTTGTCTCGGATTGTATGCGCTCAGTGATATCACGATAATTCAGTACAATTGCACGTACGCCTGATTCATTCAGTAAATTTGTTGCGACCGCATCTATCCATAACCAGGAACCACTCTTATGCCGAACACGAAATGTACTGGTAACACGCATACCGGGTACTACGATCAGGTTCTGAAAAAGATCCCGGATTCTATGTAAATCATCTGGATGAATAATCCCAAATACATTCTGCCCCAGCCAATCACCAGGTTCATAACCCAGAATTCTTGGGGCTGCCGGGCTCTCATAGACGGATGTTCCATTGGCATCCAGCATTGTGATGGCGTCTGCATTATTTTCCACCAGGGCGCGAAAACGTTTTCCACCTTCTAGCAGATCCATCTGAGCTTTCTTACGATCCGTTACATTCCGTGCAATTCCTTGAAATCCTATAATTTCTTTTCCTTGAAAATAAGGCGCAGATGTAACTTCTACAAAATGTGTCGTTCCATCCTTTCCACGCATCTCATATTCTGCTGCATCGTTCAATTCCTTGCCTTTAAGAATATTCTTTATCCTTTTCTTATGCTGGCTTAAATACTTATTCGGGATAATATCCCAAATATTCATAGTAAGAAGATCAATTTCACTATATCCAAGTCCCTTGCACATCGCTTGATTGACAGCTATAAATTTCCCCGACAGCTCGATGATGAAAATACCATCCGGGCTTTGGTTGACAAGGTCGAAATACTTCCTCTCGATGTTGTGGAGCGCATTTTCAGCTCGTTTGCGTGCAGTAATATCACGAATGTTGCACTGGATCACTTTTTCGTTATCAACCATGTAGACGTTGCTTACAAATTCCACCTGGAACATCTTCCCGTTTTTGGATTTTAATGGCAGGTCATCATATCGAATGTACTCATTTTTTTGCAATGCCTCAAAGGCGTCCTGGCTTGCTTCAATATCCTTAAATGCACCCACTTCCCAGAGTTTTTTCCCAATGAACTCATCCAGAGAATACCCCAACATTTTTATCAAGAAAGGATTAACATCGGTTATCGCTCCCGTAACGGCATCTAATATTAATATCCCATCCTGGGCTGCTTCAAACAGGCGGCGGTAGCGAACCTCAGATTCTTTCAGTGAAAGATCAAGTATTGTTTCCATTTTCTTGCCTCAACTCTTCCAGCACTCGACGATCTTGTTGCTGCTAAGACTCATGCATACGAATATGCATTCTGATAATTCATCCTATAACAAATACTCCCCATCTACATCAATCGGTCGGGGAGTTAGGTTCTAGTCCACTTGGGGGAGGAAATCTCTGCTTTGTTTAATATTTGAATTTCGGGGGGGGTCTTCAGTTACATTCTTAACTTACCATAAAATTTATTTTGCAACAATTATCCTATCACGTCCTTCCGCTTTTGCCTGGTAAAGCGCATCGTCGGCCGATTTCAATAGAGCTAAGCTGGTCAAACCGTTCTCTGGATATATGGCTACACCTGAAGAAAGGGATATTGTATTTAGTGCCTTGTTTTCGAATTGATGAATGTATTGTTTTACCCTCTCAGAAATTAATTCAGCACGTTTCAAAGTCACTTCCAGGGAAGCATCAGGTAGGATAATAATAAATTCGTCACCACCATAACGTGACGGAATATCCTCTTTACGGACACACTCGATGAGCATTTTTCCTAATTCACGTAAAACTACATCACCAGCAGCATGACCCGAGGTATCATTGAATTGCTTCAAATTATCTACATCCAGCATAATAACTCCTAATGGTAGATTTTTACGTCCAGCGTGATGTAGTTCACGATCCAGGGTTTCTTCCAGATACCGCCGGTTGAATAGACCAGTTAATGAATCCCGCGTGGATAACTCCCAAAGGAGAGCTTCACTTTTAATAAGAGCATCCTGTGCTTTTTTTCGATCTGTGATATCGCGAATATTACATTGAATGACCTTTTCGGAACCCACAAGGTACACACTGCTTACAAATTCTACTTGAATCAGATGCCCGTCTTTTGCCTTAAGTGGTAAATCCTCATAACGGATATATTCTGTTTCCTGTAATGCTCCGAAAGCAATTTTACTGGCTTCGATATCTTTAAACGCTCCGACTTCCCAGAGCTTTTTTTCTACTAATTCTTCACGGGAATAACCCAACATTTTAATAAGGAAAGGATTGACATCTGCAATCAATCCTGTTTTTGCATCCAGTATTAATATCCCGTCTTGAGTTGCTTCAAATAAGCGGCGGTAGCGTAGTTCTGAATCTGCCAGTGTATTTTTCATTCGATTCCTATTACCTTATGCAAAGAATAGTGTCCGGATGAAAAATAAGTGGGGTGAAACCACGAATTATTTTACCGTGTATTTATCTTACTACAGATCCGATGAATCAACGCTCATCAACCGGAGAAATCAGCTATAGTCCACTGATGGAGATTCGGAGAGTCAGACTACAATATGGTTGCGTAACGCAAGGGTTACAGCCTCTGTCCGGCTGGCAACACCCAATTTGGATAAAATATTACTGACATGAGATTTGATTGTGGATGGACTTACTGTTAACCTTCCCGCAATCTGGGTATTGTTAAAGCCCTCTATCATCAAGGCTAAAACCACCCTCTCCCTCTCTGTCAGATCCAAACCGGGCGGGGGCGGCTGGTGAGCTGCCTGCACAAGAACCTCGGCTGCCTCCGGAGAAAGAGTTGCCCGGCCGGAATGTGCAGCCCGGATCGCTCGGGCTAAATCGTCAGCGGAAACATCCTTCAGCAGATAGCCGATTGCCCCAGCTTCCAAGGCGTTCTTGATCAGATCGCCTTCTTTGAAGCTCGTCAGCGCAATGACTTGAACCTGTGGAAATTGCTTCCTGATGACACGAGTAGCAGTCGCTCCATCCATCGTCGGCAAAACCATATCCATGAGGATCACATCTGGTAATACTTCTGCACAAAGCTGGATGGCTGCTTCACCGCTTTCAGCTTCACCTGCCAGTTCGAGGTCATCATAAGCTTTCAAGAAGGTAGTCAGTCCACGACGGACCATGGTGTAGTCGTCAACGATCATGACGCGAATGGGATTTGAAGGGGAATTCATCATTGATCCTTTTTTATTCGGGTTTTAATCCACTGGATGACAACTGTTGTACCTTTACCTGGTTGACTGGTTAATAATAATTCTGCCCCTGCTGCTTCTGCTCTTTCACGCATCATGTTTATACCGTAATGCCCTGAGATGGTTTGATCAGGATTAAAACCCAGACCATCATCGACGATGCATAAATTTATAGTATCACCTTCCTGCTTAAGCGTAATATCAACCTGTTTAGCCTTGGAATGTTTGGCAACATTAAAAAGGGCTTCCTGGCAGATTCGATAAAAGGCAATTTGAACTGGAGCTGGTAACACGGTATTTTCTACCACCGAAACATTGACCTGTGTATTCGTCCGACCAGAGTGTGCGTTTCCCAGTAAACGCAGTAGATCGCCCAGATCGGCATCCGTCAGCGTGGAAGGACGCAACTCTGCCAATAATGCACGCATTTCTGCCTGTGCACCGCGTGTCAAACGGCGCAGATCTTCGAGTGCATTTCGCGCCTCAGCTTGATCCCGGTCCCATAAACGCGGTAGTACTTCAGCGATCAAGCCGGCAGAAAAAAGAGATTGGTTAATGGCGTCATGGAGATTTCGGGCGAGACTCTGTCGTTCTTCCAAAACAGCGAGTTCCTGCGCTTGTCCATATAATTCAGAATTGATCATGGTGATCGCGGCCTGGTTGGCTACGCTGAGAGCCAGGTCAGCATGGTGAGCTGTAAAATAATTCTTCCTGGTCTCTGCGATACCAATTCCACCGACAATTCTGCCTTTTACCGCCAGGGGAACCCACATCCAGGACTGCATTCCTTCCAATAATACTGCAGCGTCACCAACCAGTAGAGAACGCAGAAATTGCGCCTGCGGGTTGTCGTTCCACAGATTAGCGATCCGGATCGGTTTATGCTCATTGAACAATGTGGTTAATATTTCCGGACCCTGAATATGGATGTGGATGGGTTTGGATTGTTCCAGTAAAGGAGTTCCACGCAAAGCCAGGGTGATAATGGTTGAGTCTTGCAGTCCGAATAATCCTCCATGGTTGAATTCAATGATCTCGTGCAATTGGTCAAGGATCAGACCGGGTTGCAGCTCCAAAGTGGACGCCAGTGTATGAGAGATCTTCAGCAGGGTAGTCTGTTCTATAGTTCTCGTCTCCACATGTTCACGAAGTAATTGTTCTTCTTGAATCCTGAAAGTGATGTCGTGGATGACACATACCAGGCATGGTCGATTCTGGAATGTTAACGCTGTTCCGTGCCATTCAGCATACAAAATTGAACCATTCTTGCATTTATGTTTTGCCTGAATATCAAATAATCCATCAGATTGAAATGTCTGAAAGTTTTTATTGAAAATCTTCTGGTAATCCGGATGAATGATTAATAAAATCGGTTGCCCGATAAATTCATTTTGTGGATACCCATGCATATTGCTGGCAGCTGAGTTTGCTTTTACGATGTTACCTGTTTCCAGATCACAAATGATTAGTCCATCAGGAATAGAATCAAAAATATTTCGATGTGTATTTTCATTTTCAACATTCCGTGAATCCAACGAGGTCTGTCCCATACTGTTACCTGCTGCTTATTTCCAACTCTTGAAGACGTTGGATCTCTGCCAATACATCTTCCGGTTTTGTCTCCATCTCAAGGTCTGCCAGTTCACTATTTTCATGATCAACAATACCCAGCTTGTCCTGTATTACATCGAGCATCTGTAGCACCCGGGTAAGTTCGTGTTCAGTCAGTAATCCAATGTGGAGATCCAGATCAGCGCGTCGTTCTGACTCCTTCGCCTGGCGATTTTGGCTGATCAGCACAAATGTAGATAGGAAGATGGCCTCCAAAGAAACGATCATCGTCAGAAGTCCGTAAGGGAATGGATCAAAAGCGTGTAAGCCGAACCACCCGGTATTGATTAAGATCCAGACAACAAACCAGGCGATGTGGACATACGCAAAGATCATCCTGCCGGAAAATGAGGTGATACTATCAGCAATACGATCTTGAAGGTTGCGCTCATGTTCGGCTTTTGTACGCAGGTGAATGATCGTCCGAATATTTTTCTCGATCACCTTACTCAATGCCGGGTTGTCTTTATCTTTAATATCTTTCCGATTTTGATTCTTGATCTGCATTTGATCAGCGTTCCTTCATTTTCCTGCCTAAAATCCATCTTTTCCAAGTATATATAAATTTTACATCAAGAAACTAATAATTATCAATTCTTTATAAGAATTTACAGTTTCCATGTTGATCTTCAATCGAAAATACGGGATTTCTTGAAAATCAATAACTTCCTTATATTAGTTCAGTTATAAATACCAAAATTGGTCATAATTTAATAATCCTGCCATTTTTGAAAACAAAGTAGGATATGTAAATAGCATATAAAAAATTGTTATTGAACTCCATCGGCTGACTTCAATGCTTGACAGATATTATGGCAGACTCTGAATCACAGGCGACCAAATTAGTTGAGAATAGTCCAGCATATCCTGCGAAACCAACTGCACTCCAGTTCCATCAGACCGAATGACGTATAATCCGCTGCCGCCGCCTTCATTATTAAACCGGAATGTTAGCCAATCCCCATCGGGTGACCAGGCCAATTGCAATGCACCAGACAACCCGCCAGGCAGGTTGAAACCGTTGGGCTTACTTCCATCAGCATTCATTATAAAGATCTTTGGTGTGGATCCGGTGTCAAAACCAAACCAGGCCAGCCGGCTCCCGTCCGGAGACCAAACCGGTATCCCGCCTTGGTTGACAGCCGGTTGAAGAAGTATGGGGCTGCTGCCGTCCGGGTTAGTGATCGCCCAGCCCAGTATTCCATCTGGTAACCGCTCACTGAGACTTACTAACTTTTTCCCATCCGGGGACATACTGTATGGCGGGAAATTGACATTCAGCGAATCGCTATCTGAGATGCGTGTTCGATCTTTGCCATCAGGGTTAATTCGATACAAACCGGGATTGCCTATGTCGTCGTTGCCATAGAAGTAGATTAGTCCATCGGCAGCCCAGGTGGGATGATATTCTGCACTGGGATCACTTGAAGGGTCTGCGTTCAAAGTGATATTCGTATTGCTGCCGGAAATATTGACGATCATCAGGCTGGTAACCTCGTCTCCACCACCCCCATAATGATAGGAAGCCATGGCTATTCCGCTGTTGCTCTGTGCAGTCATTTCACTTCCTGCTTGAGTGACTGTCACCACAAGCTCATGGTTATTATTTGCCCACCCGTTTGGAGAGAGCAATATGGCGGCATTTCCTTCAAAACTTGAGTCAATATGATGAATATTGACATCGATCCAGCGTTTTTCAATCAAATCTAAGAAACCCAGGTTACTTAGTCCATACCTCAGTTCAGCAAAGGGAAGATTATTGTTTGCCCAATCATAAGGAGTGTAAACCACAGCCATATATCGTCCATTTGGGGATATCGAAAAACCATGCACCATTCCACCGTTGGATGGTTGTGCGTAACGAGGAAGCCCTTCCGGGACCATATATTCAAAATACTGATTATCCATTTTACGGGTCTGGTAGAGTTCTCCTGATTCTCTGAGTGCAAACATGCTCTTTCCATCAGCCGACCAGGCAATTTGTGTAATTGGGCTGGTCATTCCAAAAGACGGGTAAGGACGCAATAATTTGGATCCATCCGCCTGGATTTCATATATTTCCTGTAGTGCGCCTATATCTTTGCCAATAAAACCAAGAGTGTAAGGCACCAGTTCCGGATGAATTGATGTTGTGGTTTCTGATGGTGTAGCTGCTTCCAATGTGGGCAGCAGTGTGGGTCTTCTGACATCGGGGGAAGTATTCCATCGCAGGTCATTGCCCCTGATCGGTAAAATAATGTTAGGTGAAGAAGAAAATGGGTATGACGCCATTACTTTTCCATCACCCGTTTTTACCACCGCCGTGCTGCCATCAGGCCACCATAAAACATCGGTTGGTGAAAGTATTGGATGTGAATTCGGGTCAAAGGTAATCTTCCCAGGTGTTCCGTTATCCATTTGAGCTGCGACAAGCGAAAAGGTTTCTGCTTCCGGGTCTGCGGATCGCCCGGCAAAGACCATCAACTTGCCATCCCAGGTTTCATATGGAGCAAATCCACCGCTCGGGTCGGTTTCAGATCCTCCCATTAATATTTCCGGCTGATGGGTATTGATGTTGGTTCGCGTGATGGAAGGGGGGTCTCCGAAGTAATTCGTAGTGTATTCTGCAGAGTAAATGTTTTCGCCGTTCCTGCTCCAGGATGGATAAGAATATCCAGTGAGAGGGAATACATCGCCTGTTGGCACATCAAATACATTTAATCCGAAGTACTCCCACCCGGCTTCACTGGCAATGAATTTGTTGCTATAAAGTGACCAATCCAGGATACGCACGTAATGACTATTTTGTACACCATAAGCATTCAGATCTGTAGCCAGGGTCTTTATTTCACCGGTCGAGATATTGATCACTTTCACACCGTTCAAGGTATAGCCGATCAAAGTTCCATCCGGCGACCAGGATGGGCAACCGCCAATAGGCAATAAAATACGTCTCGCTTCACCATTCGGATCTGCCAGAATGATTGCGTCACCACTCAGGTAGGCTATCTCACCTGTGGCAGGAGAAATATCCATACAATCCACCAGCCCTTCAATGACCGGTGTGATCGTCCGGCCGTCCTTCTCGAGACGCATAACAGCTTTCGTGTCGGACACATAATACACGGGTGCAGGCAAATTGAGATCTGCTATTGGAGCAGCAATTGTAATCAAGGCAGAGAATGGAAATATCCCTCCATCGGGAGATACCAATTCCCAATCATATTTGTGTGTGCCGGGAGAATCGGGCAGGGTTATATCGGCCTTAATGTGTAAAATATTTGTCCCTGATCCCTGGTTTTGTTCAAAATCGAAGGAGTATTTGGGGGATAGATCCGGATTCTCTCCTACTTCTCGCAAGCTCTTTTCATCGATGCTGGAACAATCACCCGAGTAGGTTTTTGTCCATTCAAGTCGCATCTGACCGCCAGCAACAGAAGTGCTGCCGGTAAAGCCGCTCACCCGGCCTTCCATCTTACAGGATTCCGGAGATCCACTCATAAGAGGTTCACCAACCGGAAATTCAGCCACCTCACCAGAATCAAGCCGCACTTTCCAGTACTGGATCTGTCCGCTTTCAGAGCCGATTGCCAACGACGAACTGTCAGGGCTAAAAGAAAGAGCTCGAATGACCCCCACACCCGGGATCTTTCCCAGCCAGCGGCTATTTTTGATATCCCAAATATAAGTCTTGCCGCTTTGCGTACCCAGGGCAACCAATTCACCATTTTTATCAACAGCCAGGCTGGTGCCGGGTTCTCCCAGCATCAGTGATTGGGTTTGAATGCCATCAGCAATCCTCCAAAAACGGACGGTACCATCCTCTGATGTGGATATCAGGCTGTCTCCCGAAAATGCCACACCAGTCACCCTTTTGGTATGGCCGGTAATAGATCGCTCCAGAATGCCATCAGTCCGCCATAATCGGATAAAACCTTTCCCGGTTCCGGCTGCAATCAAATTCCCACCCGGTGCGTAAGCCACTACGGTTTCAGGGTTACTATCTTCCATTCTTTTGGAAGTTGGGTTTGCTCCGTTGAGATCACTCCACAATCGAAGTGTATTTTCATATCCACCTGTTGCCAGAGACATTCCATCAGGAGATATTGCCAATCCCATCATTTCAACCAGAGCGCCTTTTCCCTTGGTGGAAATTTGGATTTCTTGCGGATTTATTTCAATTCGTGCTCGGCTGCCGTCCAAACTGAGCAGGTTTAATGCGCCATTGCTGGTATTGGCAGCCAATTGGTTTCCATCCGGGAAGAAAGCCAACCCGGTGACGCCGCTATACCAGCGGCTAATTCCGGGGTAACGGTAAGTGATTCCTGGTGTTTGCAGTGATTCTTCGTGTGTCAAGTTCAATCCGTTAGCTGTATTGAAGAAAGACAACGAGAAATATTGCTGTCCAGAAACAAGTGTTTTTCCATCCGGAGAGAAAGTCAATGCGGTCACCCCGGAGGTGATCTCGTCAGTAGTTGTTATGGTTTTTAGCGTCTCCAGGTCAACCTGGGAGAAGGAGGAACGGTTGAAATAGGTGAAATGTAGCCCATCGGGTGAAGAGAATATATTTGGTATAGGGTAGGAGATCTCAAACTCGGGTGTGATCTCTTTCCCTTGCATCGTGGCATTATATACATCCAATACTATGAAAGAATAAACATTGCTCGTTGAATTCAGTCCCGGTCCTGGTGTGATTGTAACCAGATTACTTTTAAAGGTTACCACCTGTCCGGCGTTGGTTAAATAGATTGGCGCATCAGTATATTCCAACTTTGGAGGATAGCCTTCATAGTTATAAAACTGTTTCCCTTCGATTGTGTGAAAAAGTACTACACCATAATCCCATCGGATCATTGCTCCCAGTTTGCCATCGAGAGAGAAAATCAATTTGTCATAAGGATAGTTAAAGTAGTTAATTGTTTGATTCTTGAGGTCTGACAAAGGGGCGACATTAAACTGGCCAGGAGAGGTCCAATACATTAATGTTGTTCCTCCCGCCAGAATTGCCGTGCAATCCATTTCCCAGGCAATTTCCCCGTCATCCAAATGGATCAGATAGTTTTCACTCGATGGTGCATATTGTCTATTTACACTCAGCAAAACGTAATTGCTGTCTGCAGAAAAACTAAACTGATAAGTATCCGGTTTTATCGTTCCTTCTTTAATAAGGCTATCCCCATTTTCTAAATTCCACACCTGGGTGACATTATTGGCAGAAAAAGCCAGGAATTTTCCATCCGGGGAACTGGATAATTTACTGACCTCACCATCATTGTGAATTTGTACGCCGGCATCTAAAACAGTACGATCTGATTTACTCAAAACTCCGCTGGATTGATCGAATCCTAGAAATTGGATACTTCCGTTTCGGGTATAGACAGCAATTTCATTTTTTACACCTAAAAGTGCCAGGTTCATTGATTTTTCAGGCATATCCCAAAAATCGACCTGCCCCAGGTCGGACGCATTCAACACACCAACTCCGGTATCGTATGCAACAAGAATGAACTTACCATCCGTCGCATATATGGTGTTATTTATTTTCCCTTTTCCTACCTTTGCCAGCAGTTGTACCTGATGGGAGGTATCTTCAGTCGGAACAGGCGTTGGAACGGGTGCAGTTGAAGTTGTAGTTGGCGTTGAAGTTGTGGGTGAACTGCAGCTCGTCAAAGTAAAAAGCAGTCCAGCCAGTGCGATGAAAGAAGAAATCCGCATATTGTATCTCCGTGATCGGGTATCTGTTAATCATAACCTGAAACCTTCTACTAATAACTAACTATCTTCCGACAATTTCGGGAGATTTGGAATTATCAGGCAAAATTACCAGCATGCTCTCAAACGTAGATTAAACGGAAATTCTATAAAAAATTCACCTGGCAATAACTTGCCAGGTGCTAGTAATTTCCAATTGATAGTTTTTATATCCACCCATTCGGAATATGAACAAACGAATAGGTTATTTAGAAGAGTTTATTGTCAAAACTCTGCAAGGCTTTCATATAATTTCCGCGCTCAAAAGCTGCCGGATCTTCCACATTCTTATGGCTCATGCTGCCCAGCATTTGTTTGACAGACTCATATTCGTGGGCTTCCATCCAGGTGGAAAATTCGGCAATCAGGCTGGCTGCACGGGCTGGCCCCTTCATGATCAGCTCGCTGGCCAGCATGGTTACATTTGCCCCGGCCATGATCGCTTTAACCATATCTTCTGCGGTATGCACACCGCTGGTTAATGCAATATCTGCCTTCACCTTGCCAAACAGGATGGCGGTCCAACGAAGCGGCAGGCGCAATTCCTCTGAAGTTGAAAGCATCAGATTGGGATTGATTTTCAGGTTCTCAATATCCAGGTCAGGTTGAATAAAGCGGTTGAAACAAACCAAAGCATTCGCGCCGGCTTTTACGATCTCATTGGCAAATTGCGGGAGGGCAGTATAGAACGGGCTCAGTTTTACCGCCAGCGGAATCTTGATCTCTGCCCGGATATCCGTAACCAACTGGACATAGGCTTTCTCGAGTTCCACCGCCGTCAGCTTCAGGCTGGTCGGTACATAATAGAAATTCAATTCCAATGCATCTGCGCCAGCTTCCTGCATCTTTTTTGAATACTCCACCCAGCCGCCAGACGAAATTCCATTAAGGCTGGCAATGACAGGGATGTTCAAGGCTTTTTTCAGCTTGGTAATATGCTCCAGGTAACCTTCCGGCCCTATATTATAGTGGTCCATATCCGGATAGAAAGACATGGCTTCCTGAAAGGAATCTGTTCCGAAAGATAGGAAATGATCCAATTGGCGGCTGTCGTGCGTGATCTGTTCTTCGAACAGCGAATACATCACCACCGCCGAAACCCCGGATTCTTCCAGTTTCTTTGCTGTTTCCACCTTTTTAGAAAGGGGGGATGCGGATGCAACCAGGGGGTTCTTCAAATTTAACCCCATGTATTTTGTAGTCAGATCTATCATTTTCTCTCCTAGCCCGATAAACTAATCATATCTTGTTTTCTTTATTATCCCAAATGAAAGCGCCGAGTCGAAGGGTTGGGTTATACAATCTCGATACAGCTGACAGGTATTCCTGCAAACTATAACTCCCTTCAACTCAGCGAACCGGAAAATATCCGGGGGTCAGACTAAATTTTGATTACTTTTCTTCGGCTTCTATCGTCTCCAACGGTTTATATTGGATGGCCGCCATCTGCTTGTAAAGTTCCAGTCGTTTCTGAGAATCACTCTTCGCTTCTTTCATAAGAAGTTCTGCACGGCTTTCGTCGCTCTGCAGCAGCATCCGGTAACGCGTCTCGTTATACGCATAATCTTCAAAGGAGATGGTTGGATCTTTGGAGTCGAGGGATAAAGGATTCTTGCCTTCATCGATCAATGCCGGGTTATAACGGTAGAGCGGCCAGAAGCCGCAGTTGACGGCCGCCTTCTGTTGATCCAATCCTTTACGCATATCGATACCATGCGCGATGCAGTGGCTGTATGCAATGATCAGGGAAGGACCTTCATATGCTTCAGCTTCCAGGAAGGCTTTCAGGGTATGCTGATCATTAGCTCCCATCGCAACCCGGGCAACATACACATAACCGTAAGCCATGGCGATCATTCCCAGATCTTTCTTGGGAAGACCTTTACCTTTGGCTGCGAACTTGGCAACTGCAGCACGGGGTGTGGATTTTGATGCCTGACCGCCGGTGTTGGAATACACTTCAGTATCCAGTACAAGGACATTGACATTGCGTCCACTGGCGAGAACATGATCAAGTCCGCCGTAACCTATGTCGTAAGCCCATCCGTCACCACCGATGATCCATACGCTCTTCTTGACAAAACCATCCGCCAGCGAGAGCAGGTTGCGGGCACGTGGGTCATCGATCTTCTTCAGCTTGAGCTTTAGGTCCTCCACATGTTTTCTCTGCTGGGCAACCCCGGCATCTGTAGTTTGATCGGTGCTGAGGATTGTGGTAACAAATTCTTCGCCTAGTTGAGCTTTGAATCCCTGCAGCAGTTCAGTGGCTAATTCCAGGTGTTTATCCAGGGTAAGGCGCATACCCAGGCCAAATTCCGCGTTATCTTCGAACAGGGAATTGGACCAGCTTGGTCCGCGTCCTTCTTTATTATGTGACCAGGGTGTTGTGGGCAGGTTTCCACCATAAATGGAAGAGCATCCAGTAGCATTGGCTACCAAAGTCCGGTCACCGAATAATTGAGACACTAACTTTACATAAGGTGTTTCACCACAGCCAGCGCAGGCACCGGAGAACTCGAATAGCGGTTGCAGCAGCTGGCTGTTTTTGATGGTGGTTGGAATGAATTTGGTGCGGTCAGTCTCCGGAAGTCCAAGGAAGAAGTCCCAGTTGACACTTTCCTGATGGCGCAGCGGGGGTTGGTCTGCCATATTGATGGCTTTTCGGCTGACATTGGACTTATCTTTAGACGGGCAGGCTTCGACACAAAGAGCACAACCTGTGCAGTCCTCGGGAGCAACCTGGATCGTGAATTTTAATCCGGGCAGTTCTTTGAATTTTGCATCCAAGGACTTGAAGGATTCCGGCGCTCCATCCAACATAGTTGGTTCATATACTTTTTGGCGGATAACAGCATGCGGGCAGACAAAGGCGCACTTTCCGCATTGGATGCACAGGTCAGGTTCCCAGACCGGGATTTCGAGGGCAATATTGCGCTTTTCCCATTGTGATGTTCCGGTGGGGAAAGTACCATCGATGGGCATGGCAGAGACTGGCAAATTGTCGCCATCGAATACGATCATCTTGCCCAGAACATCCTTTACAAATGCCGGTGCCTTCGCATCGACTGCGGGTCGTCGGGTGAAATTGCTATCTGCTGTCGCGGGTACTTTGACCTCTTTCAGGTTAACCAGAGTGTGATCAACAGCATCAAAGTTTTGTTTGACGACTGCATCGCCGCGTTTACCGTATGTCTTCGTGATGGATTTCTTGATCTGTTCAATGGCTTCGTCGCGAGGGAGGACGCCGCTTATGGCGAAGAAACAGGTCTGCATGATGGTATTGACCCGGTTACCCATTCCGGTCGCTTCTGCGATCTTGTAACCATCGATCACGTAGAATTTCAGTTTCTTTTCAACGATATCTTTTTGTACTTCCTGCGGTAATTGTTCCCACACTTCTTCCGGACCAAAAGTGGAATTGAGCAGGAATGTGCCACCTGGGACGGCGTACTTTAGCATATCGAACCGTTCCAGGAAGGAGAATTGGTGGCATGCAACGAACTGGGCATGGCTGATCAGGTATGGAGCCCTGATCGGCTTGGGTCCAAAACGCAGGTGAGAGACAGTTACCGTGCCGGATTTCTTGGAGTCATAGTAGAAATACCCTTGTGCGTAATTGTCGGTCTCTTCACCAATGATCTTGATTGAATTCTTATTTGCTCCAACAGTACCATCAGCACCCAGACCAAAGAAAAGACAGCGCTTGGTCTTTTCATCTTCGATGGAGAAATCCTTATCGAAATCAAGAGAGGAATGGGTCACATCATCATTGATGCCTACTGTAAAGTGATTTTTTGGTTCGGCATTTTTGAGTTCGTCAAAGACCGCCTTCACCATGGCAGGTGTAAATTCCTTGGAGGATAAGCCATAACGGCCGCCAATTACCCTTGGCATGGATTTGAAAGGAGCTATCCCGCCATCGAGAGCTTCGTTAATAGCCGAGACAACATCGAGGAAAAGCGGATCACCATTAGCACCAGGTTCCTTGGTTCGATCCAGGACTGCGATCGAGCGGGTGGTGGCGGGCAGTGCAGCAACGAAATGAGAAACTGAGAAAGGTCGGTATAGGTGAACAGTGAGGACACCCACTTTTTCGCCTTTATCCATCAAGTATTTGGCTGTCTCTTCTGCGGTTTCAGCACCGGAGCACATCACCACGATCACCCGATCTGCGTCCTTTGCACCGAAGTAATCGAACAGGTGATACTGGCGTCCGGTCAACTTGGCGAACTCGTCCATGGTTGCCTGGACTTTTTCAGGACACTCCAGGTAGAAGGGATTGACCGTCTCGCGTCCCTGGAAATATACATCCGGGTTTTGGGCAGTGCCGCGCAGGACCGGGTGGTCAGGTGTGAGGCCGCGTTTTCTGTGCTCAAATACCAGCTTATCATCGATCATCGCACGGATCACTTCGTCATCCAAAAGCTCGATCTTGTTCACTTCGGCTGATGTTCGGAAGCCGTCGAAGAAATGCATGAATGGAACACGGGTGCGCAGGGTTGCGGAATGCGCGATCAGAGCCATATCCGGGGCTTCCTGGACGCTGCCCGAGGTCAGCATGGCAAAGCCTGTTCCACGGCAAGCCATCACATCGGAGTGATCGCCGAAGATCGAAAGTGCCTGCATCGCCAGGGAACGGGCTGATACATGGAAGACCGTTGAGGTTAGTTCACCGGCGATCTTGAACATATTCGGGATCATGAGCAGCAATCCCTGGGAAGCGGTAAATGTTGTGCTCAAAGCACCGGATTGGAGTGCGCCATGAACAGCACCTGCTGCTCCACCTTCGGACTGCATTTCCATCACAGTAGGGACTGTTCCCCACAGATTTGGTTTGTTGGCAGCCGACCAGGCATCAGAAAACTCTCCCATGCTGGATGAAGGCGTGATCGGATAAATCGCAATCACTTCGCTGGCTTTATAGGCTACATTCGCAACTGCTTCGTTTGCATCGATCGTGATCATTTCTTTTTTCATTTTTTACTCCAAGAGCGGGGATAAATCCACACCTTAATTTAAGGGTGGGTAAGTTCAAGTTTGTTTAGACAACTTTCAACTCATAAGCTTACTCCCAATTATAGAACTGTTTTAGTAATTTTAGTCACTTTTCTGGATGCGTAAGGTCATGTTGGAGAAAAGCAAAAAAAATGATCCATAATAGGAAAATTTACAGCCACAAAACAAGAAAGCCTTCTGAAATTTCAGAAGGCTTTCCATATTATTGCTATTATTGTCCCATTTCAGGGGAGGTCTCGTTAGGCTTTTTGGCTCGATATACGATCCGGCCACGGGTGAGATCATAAGGGGACATTTCCACCCGTACATGGTCTCCCAGCAGGATCCGGATGTAGTACTTGCGCATCCTTCCTGAGAGGTAAGCTAATACCTCATGACCGTTTTCAAGCTTTACCCTAAACTGCGTTCCCGGCAATGCTTCAACGATCCTGCCGTCAACCTGTATCTTATCTTCTTCTTTTGCCATACTACCCTCCGAATCCTTTTGTCAAAATATCAAAGGATTCCATGCAAATTACACTACCTCAAACTCTTTGGTGAAAGAACGTCTCTTAAGGCGGCGAATTGCTTTTTTCTTTTCTACACGTCGTAGTTCACTCTTGGAAATAAACCAGCGTTTACGTCGAACTGTGCTTAATACACCGCTCTTGACAACTTTTTTCCGGAAACGGCGTAGAAGATTGTCTTGAGATTCATTAGGTCGGATAACTACAGAAGCCATTTGTTCTCACCTCCCTTCACAGGGGATAAAATAACCTCGGCTGACGCTGTCATCACACCGAGGTTCCATTTGCCATCGCAATATTGTACCCGGAAGAAAATGTCGCGCCCTCCATTTTTAATGCTCAACCCCGTATAAACGGGATTTATCACATTAATAGATAGATTATACCGTATTTGGATAATATTTACTATATATCTTTAGGTGAATCACCGCACGTTGATGATTCTTCTTAAGTTTTAGGATCCAATTAACAACCGTCACATGTTTTCGTATTTTGCGGTTGCTAACGTCCTCCTGCTATCCACATAATATCTACACATTCTGCTCTATATTCCTCCACAATCGTTGTGTAACATGACTAGAGTATCCGATAAATTTTGTATTGAAAGGGACCTCTTATGTCTTTAAATATTCTTCAGAAGAACAGAAAAGCAACCAGGATCGGAGTGATCGTCCTCGCCCTGATCATAGTCGCCGGTGGCGGCTATTACGTTTACAGGCAGTTCATCTATAAGGCTCCTGTACAAGCTGCAGCCGAGACCTTACAAACAACCACCGCCCGCCAGGGCGACCTGGAATTATCAGCAAGCGGAACCGGTTCATACGTAGCTGCTGCCACAGCCAGTATCGGCTTTGATACCAACGGCCAGATCGTGGAGATGAATGCAGCCATCGGCGACAAGGTTGAAAAAGGGCAGGTTCTTGCCCGGCTGGATAGTACTTCAGCTCAAATTGCCTATAATCAGGCACAGCGCACACTCCTCAACCTGACATCGCCTTCAGCCATTGCCACCGCAGAAAATGCAGTCGCAACAGCAGAGACTGCTTTAGTTTCTGCCAGACAAACATTGACCTATATCATCAGTCCTACTGTCTTTAGTCACGAGCAAAAACTGGCAGACGCAGAACAGGCACTGATCGACGCCCAAAAAGAATCTCAAACAACTCCATCAGCAGATAATTCAGCCAAGGTTACAGCTGCCCAAACAGCAGTTGATAAAGCGCAAAAAAACCTGAATGGCGCCTGGTATTACTATAAGAATACTTATGTGCCAGATATATTTACCGTGGAACAGAGAACACCGGGTTCAAGGAAAACCACGAAATATGTCGCTGCACCAACTGATGCAGGTATTGCTTCTGCCCGTGCGGAATATACCCTTGCCCAGGCAACCCTGGTGGAAGCCAAGGACTATATGGCAGCTTTGAAAGGTGAAGAAATACCTGCCAATGCAACAGGAACTTCCCTCAATGCTTTTGAACAGGCCAAACTGGATGTACAAACCGCACAGACTACGCTTGATTCACTCGAACTTGTCGCGCCAATATCAGGCATGATCACTTCTGTCAGTGCCGGGCTGGGAGATACAGTCGCATCTGGAACGATCATTACCATTTCTGATGTGAGCAAAGTTACCCTCGAATTCTACCTGGATGAAACGGATTTTGATAAAGTGGCTGTGGGGTATCCGGTTTCTGTAGTATTTGATTCGCTTCCGGATGCTACTTTCACCGGAAAAGTGACTTCCGTTGATCCCTCACTGAGCGATCAGAACGGCAGCAAGTTGATCATGGGCACCGCAGTCCTGGATTCCATCTCACCGGCCACACAAGAAACTTTACTGCTCGGGATGAATGCCGCCGTAGATGTCATCGGTGGAACTGTAAAGAATGCCACCCTCATATCAGTGGATGCATTACACGAGATCGATACAGATCAGTATGGCGTCTATATTATAAAAAATGGAAAACTGGAATTCACACTGGTTGAATTGGGTCTGAAAGACTCTTTCAACGCGGTAATTAAATCCGGATTACAGGTTGGTGATGTGGTTTCCACGGGTTTATTGGAGACAAACTGATGGAAGACAAAACCATTATTGAAACAGTCGATATCTCCAAACAGTATGGAATGGGTGACGCGACAGTTTCAGCCTTGAATAGTATAAGTCTCACGATCAAGGCAGGTGAATTTGTAGGGATCATGGGACCATCAGGATCAGGTAAAAGTACGCTGATGCACATTCTGGGCTGCCTTTCACGTCCAACTTCTGGAACATATATCCTGGATGGTATTGATGTAAGCAAGTTAAATAAAGCCGAACTAGCGATCATTCGTAACCAAAAGATAGGTTTTATATTCCAGGCTTATAACCTCCTTCCCCGGACTACAGCACTGAGAAATGTAATGCTAACTTTGCTTTACAATCGCGAAACACGTTATAGCATCCCGGAAAGTGAAGAAATGGCAAAGGAAATGCTCGATGTGGTCGGTTTATCAGACCGCATGAACCATCAGCCGCAAGAATTATCTGGTGGTCAACAGCAGCGGGTGGCGATTGCCCGCGCCCTTATAAATAATCCGGCTTTGATCATAGCAGATGAGCCGACAGGTAATTTGGATACACGTTCCGGCGCTGAAGTACTCGCTATCCTTGAAAAGCTGCACGAAAATGGTTCGACCATTGTCATGGTCACTCATGACTCAAGGATTGCAGCACATACTCAACACATCATCCATCTTGAGGACGGCGATATCAAAAGAATTGAACACAACGGCCACAAACCTGTAGTGGAAGAATTGGCGGTAGTATGAGAATCAACGAATTAATTAGAATTGCCTGGGAAGCGTTATTCAAAAACAAGATACGCTCCTTTTTGACCATGTTGGGCATCGTGATCGGCGTCGCAGCAGTGATCATTATGATTTCTATCAGCGCTGGTACCGAAGCCACCATTCGTGACCGCATCACCAGCCTAGGCTCTAACCTGCTTTATGTTCGGGAGAATTTTTCCCAGGGTGGCTTCAGGACGATGGGACGTAATAGCAATGGGTTGGTTTACGACGATGCCTGGGCTGTAGCAGACCAGATCACTGGTGTGGCTGGTGTGGTTGTTGAGATGGACACCTCTGAAACTGTGAAAGCCGGTTCTGTCACGCTGGATTCGATCACTATCCAGGGAACTTCACCAGATTTCCCTTCCGTCAGGGATATGAAGATATCTTCGGGGCATTTCTTTACAATGAAAGACCTCGATCGAAAGAATAAGGTTGCGATACTGGGCTCTGACCTGGCCACCCAGTTATTTGGTACGAGCAACCCGGTCGGCCAGGTGGTCACGGTTGGAACTACCAAATTGCAGGTGATTGGCGTTATGGCTTCTAAAGGAACGGTTGGAAATGTCGATTTTGATGCACAAATGTATATTCCCATCACAGTAGTCTTCCAAAAGTTCACTGCCTCCATGTTTGCCAGGATAGCTGGCGATAGCGTCCGTCAAATAGTCGTAGAGACAAAAGATGGTGTTACGTTGGATACAGTGAAACAAAAGATCCTGCTATTACTAGCAAAACGTCACGATGTGTTGTTAAGTGATGACAATTACTCCATCTCTTCTCAAGAGGATATCATCGCTACGCAAGAATCGACTACCTCTGCCTTCAGGTCACTGCTCTCCTGGGTGGCAGGTGTATCCCTATTGGTCGGTGGTATCGGCATCATGAACATCATGATGGTGAGTGTTACTGAACGTACTCGCGAGATCGGGTTAAGGCAGGCAATTGGAGCTACTCCGAATGATATTCGTTTACAGTTCCTCAGCGAAGCCTTACTGCTGAGTCTGGTTGGTGGGTTGATCGGTGTGGTAACAGGTATAGCAGGAGCCTGGATTTATGGAACTGTCAGCAGTATGCGCACAGTGATCGTAGCCAGTTCTATTATTTTAGCTTTTGCATCCTCAGCAGCAGTTGGAGTATTCTTCGGCTTCTTCCCGGCAAATAAAGCTGCCAACCTCGATCCGATAGATGCTTTACGATATGAATAGCAATCAATAATTGGAGGTATTTTAATGAAAAAGAAATTGGTTTTACTACTAAGCATAATCGCTATCCTGACAGTATCTGCCTGTAACGCAGTAGGTACAACAAATGGAAATGCCACCCAGACAACCACTGCCGGAAGTGATCAACTACCAACTCTATCCAAGCTGGTAGTAGGTACATACAAATTGATCGACAGCTCCACACCAGTCACTCAAACCCAGGCAAAGGAATTGGTCATCCTGTGGAAAGCATATAAAGAACTACAAACCAGGGACACAAAGGCCCAACAGGAAGTAACTGACCTGTTATCCCAGATCAACTCATCATTAAGTACAGATCAAATTGCAGCAATAGATGGCATGAATCTCAGTGCAAGGGATGTAATGTCATTGGTGCAGGAGTTGGGAGTATCCGCATCCACAACCACCACTAAAACTGGTTCCTCATCAAGCAGTTCATCATCAGGTTCCAGCCGTAGCAGTGGCGGAGCAACTGGTGGTTTTCCCGGTGGAGGAATGCCCCCGGATATGGCAGCAGGTGGTGGACCAGGTTTGGATGGTGGATTTGGCGCAGGTGGAAGTACATCTGCGACTCCTTCGGCCAGTACACGTGCCACTATGCAGGCCAGGAGAGCTGATTCTGGTGCTCAGACTGCAACAATGGCGTTACTTCTAATCGATCCACTGATTACCAAATTGGAGAGTATTGCGAACCAGGGATAAAACAATTTCGAGAAGACATGATTTATTTATCATTCCAGCGGAAAAACTGATCAGCTCTTCCGCTTGAAAACTCAATTTATAATTAATATTGATCTATAGGAAAGACTGATAAATGAAAAAAGTTCTGGTGATCGATGATGAAGAACACCTGACCTCATTGGTAAAAGCTTACCTCGTCAAAGATGGTTATCAGGTGACTATCGCGAATAATGGGCGTGAAGGCTTGGACGCTGCCCGAAGGGTCCACCCTGATTTGATCATCCTTGATATTATGATGCCAGAAATGGATGGCTACGAATTTATTCGCGTGTTGCGTGTTGACAGTGATACACCTGTGATCTTTTTAACAGCAAAAGTGGATGAACAGGAACGCGTTCTCGGTCTGGAACTTGGTGCTGATGATTACATCGTCAAACCATTTTACCCGCGTGAATTGATATCCCGGGTCAGGGCAGTCCTTCGCAGGCAGTCAAAAAGGTCAGACGAAGAGCAAATCTATCGGCTGGGTGGAATAATGATGGATTGCACAGCCCATTCTGCGACCGTAGAGGGTGATTTCATAGACCTCACACCATCGGAATTTGACCTTCTTAAAACCCTTATCTCATCTCCCGGCCGGGTATTTTCTCGCTTGGACCTATTGGATGCGGTCCAGGGCAGCCGCTTTGATGGTTATGAACGGACTATAGATCTGCACATTAAGAATCTCCGCTCCAAACTGAAACGGAAGAATGGTGAAGAGAAATATATTGAAACTGTATATGGAATTGGTTACCGTTTCACAAGAGGATAAATTAATTGAAATCAATCACCCTCAAACTCATTCTGGCTTTTTTATGTATCAGCCTTATTACTGTGTTGGTCGTCGTTGTCACGACTCAACGAAGTACAGATCGCGAATTTAACCAGTATCTATTAACAAATGACCAGCAAACGATCACAAACTTGTTCACAAATTACTATACAGAAAATCTTTCCTGGAATGGTCTTTCAGAGGCCGCTCCGGGGATGATGACCACATTAAAAATACCATTGGACGAAAAAAATCATTTACCATTTACCCTGACTGACGCAGGATATAAAGTGATCCTGGCCGGCGGTATGTATCAACCGGGAGATGTCCTATTAACCTTGGATCAGGGCAGGAGTCAACCAATTGTTTACAATGGTACAAATGTGGGTTATCTTGATATCCGTTCTCCAATGCCAGTTCCAGCTCCAGCCAGGGACTTGTTTATACAAAGGATGCAGATCAACCTGATCATTATTGGATTGGTTGCGATTTTGCTATCCCTCGTATTAGGGTTTACCTTTTCCCGTATCATTTCGAGACCGATTAGGGAATTAACAGCGGCAGCGATCGAAGTATCAAAGGGCAATTTGCAGCAAAATGTCCGCATCCGATCCCGCGATGAAATTGGTGAATTGGCCAGGGTTTTCAATGAAATGACTGAAAAATTGAATAGCTTGCTGCTGTCCCGAAAACAGATGACAGCCGATATTGCCCACGAATTGCGCACTCCCATCAGTGTCATCCTTGGCCATGCCGAGGGAATTCACGATGGGGTCATTCCTGCCTCACCTGAAACTTTGGAGATCATACGAGAAGAATCCATCCGGTTGGAGCACCTGGTCAACGACCTGCGTATGCTGGCCCTTTCAGACGCCGGTGAGCTGGATCTAAAGCCTAATTCCCATGCACCTTCCGAACTGATCGATAAAGCATTCGAACATTTCACTTACCAGGCACACGCCCGCGGAATTACCCTTAATCGCAATGTTGCCTCTGACCTGCCGGAGATCCTGGTGGATACGGATCGTATGTCACAGGTTCTCTGCAATTTGATGGAGAACGCGATCCGAAATACTCCCTCTGGAGGACAGATCACGCTTTCAGCCAACATTGCTGACAAAAAATTCGTTGAACTTACTGTGAGTGATACCGGGTACGGAATATCAAAAAACGATCTCGATAAGGTGTTTGACCGCCTGTACCGGACCGATCAGTCCCGTGAACGGGATAAGGGTGGGACAGGGTTGGGTTTGGCCCTCGCAAAAATGATCGTGGAACAGCATGGTGGAAAGATCCACGCCGAAAGTGAACCCAGCCAAGGCACCAGGATGGTGATCAGCTTGCCGGTTGCAATTCGGAATGGGGATTAATTACAAATAAGCATTTTGGTCCCTGAGTCTGTCGAAGGGTGCCCGAGAATAGCAGGTTGGATAGAGCCGGTTCCTGAGCCTGTCGAAAGACGCAGCGAAATCCAACAATTCCGTTGAGTTGCTGCTTTCGGGTTGTAGAGAACGAGCAGCTATCCGATATACGTATTTGGATGAATTGAATTTATATATTAAAGGGGGGATATATTAAATAAGAAAAGTCTCTTGGCAATGACCTACTCTCCCAGGAGGTCGCCCTCC
>CAYLUZ010000006.1:0-328813 GCA_964387025.1 uncultured Leptolinea sp.
GTAATTTACTAAAAACATTTATTGTTTTTTCAACCACCATGGCTGATTCTTCCCTGGTCATGTCTTTTCCGATTAATTGTTCCACATTTATGATTGGGAAATCTTTAAAGAAAAATCCTGCCATATCAATGGCATCATCAAGTGTTGTTAAGCGTTCTCGAATGATTGGCGCAATTTTCTCCAATGTAGGAAGATCAGTCTTAATACCCTTTTCATCAAAGAATGGTTTTATCCTGTTTGCCAGTTCCTGGTCATCCAATTTCCGAATATAGTTGGCATTGAAGTAATCAAATTTTTGAAAGTTTATTGCTGCTGGAGAAGGGTTTAATTTTTCCAGGGAGAATTTTTCAATTAATTCATCCTTCGAAAAATATTCAGTATGATCGTCAAAACTCCATCCCATCAAAGCAATCCAGTTGAGCACTGCTTCCGGTAGGTATCCAAGTTTTTCCAGTTCTTTTATGAAAATTGAATGTCCATCCTTTACAAGTTCGGCTGCATCCCGTTTACTCATTTTTCCTTTACCACTTGGTTTTAAAAATACAGATAAATGAACCCAAACTGGTTCATTCCAGCCAAAAGCGCGATGTATCATGCTATGAAGAGGCGCTGTAGGCAGCCATTCAGAACTTCGTATCACGTGGGTAATTTTCATCAGGTGATCATCCACAGCTGCAGCCAAATGGTAAAGAGCTAAGCCATCGGATTTCACAATAATATAATCATCAAGATTCTTGTTTTCTACAGTTATTGCTCCCCTAAGTAGATCTGTAAGGGTCGTGGAACCAATTTTAGGTGTCTTAAAACGTATCACATGCCTTTCGCCAGCTTTCACTCTTTCCACAGCCTCTTCGCGGGATAGATTCCGACACTTTCCATCGTATAAAGCCATTTCTTTACGTTTTTGCTGTTCCTGACGTACTTCATTCAATCTTTCAGGTGTGCAAAAACAATAATAAGCATGATCAGATTCGATTAATTCTTCTGCATATTCTTTGTATATATCTTTACGTTCTGATTGTTTGTAAGGACCATAAGGGCCGCCAATATCAGGTCCTTCATCCCAATCCAAGCCAAGCCATTTCAGCCCCTGGTAGATCTCCTGTTCTGCTCCTTCTACAAGACGTTTTTGGTCTGTATCTTCAATTCGTAAAATGAATTCCCCTCCAGTTTTACGTGCTATCAAATAGTCATACAATGCAGTCCTGGCAGACCCCAAATGTAAATGACCTGTAGGTGAAGGTGCAAATCTTACTCGAACAGGATCCATAATTTTCTCCATTTTAGTATTCAATCTTCTTTTGTCGGACAAGTACACTTTCCACAAGCCCAATACCTAAAATCATACTCAGCAAAGAACTGCCTCCATAACTAACAAAAGGTAAAGTTAAGCCAGTTACAGGAACTACTCTAAGGTTCACCCCTATATTTACTGCAGTCTGGAAAAAAATGAGAATACCAAAGCTATATGCGATCAATGCTCCAAAAGGGTCGCTCGCTTTTTTCCCTGCCCTAATACACCGTATCATGACAAAAATTAATAATGCAACAACCAGAACGGTGCCAACAAATCCGAATTCTTCAGCCATTGCAGAAAAAATATAGTCGGTATGCCTAACTTTTAAAAACCTGAGTTGAACCTGGGTGCCATGACCATATCCCTGTCCGAGCAAGCCCCCAGATCCAATAGAGATTAAAGCTTGCTCAATATTATATGAGTTACCATAACGCGCATTCTCTTCAGGAACGATGAAGTTGATAATTCTTAGTTGTTGGTACTTTTCAAGCAGTGGAAATGCAAGGACCGCCAGTAATCCCCCAATAACTACAAAAGCAATAATATATTTTGGTGGTAGTCCGCTGATCCAGATCAAGCTAAACCAAATTACGAACATAACGATTGATGTTGAAAGGTTTGGCTGCAGTAAAATCCAGGTTACTAATCCCGCAAGTATCAATAAAGAAGTAATGACCCATCGTAAATCCTTTTTTCGATCCCTGGTGCGGGAAAAGTAGTCAGATAAAACCAGGATAAGAACTACCTTACCTATTTCTGATGGTTGAATATTCACAAGTCCCGCACTGATCCATCTGTTTGAGCCAAAAGTTGTCTTTCCAACGACAAATACAGTAAGCAATAATAAAAAGGTTCCGATATACATCAAGCGAGTGATTGACGACCAATAGTGGTAATCGATTAAGGTTGTTAGGATGATAACAACCAATCCTATAGAAATCCATATGATTTGCCGTAATACCAGCCCTGACAATTCAGTATTTCCAGCTATTGCCGATCGAATCATTGCTATTCCAAAAATACTTAAAATGATTACTGACCCAAATAACCAGAAATCAAAATTGCGCCAATTATCTTTGGTAAACATTAATGTTCCTTTTTATCGAATTGCCTAACCTGGGCAATTCACGCATATACATCACTATTCTCAGTAAAGAATGTTACTCTCTTCCGTCCAAGTTTACTAATAGCGATTAAAAGTGATCTAAATGAATTCTGTTCCCGTAAATAAGATTCATATCGCATGGTGCCACTAAGGCTCTGTTGTTTGCCTGCTGTCTATTGCTTTCAGATTGAAGTAGGCCTTAATCACTTCCCTAACAATAGGGCCAGATACGGTAGATCCCTCTGTTCCATTATAAACGAAAGCAATAACTGCTATCTCTGGATCATCAAAAGGAGCATAACCCACATACCATGCATGAGCCGGCCAACTTCCGGGCTGGCAAAGATTCTTGGATTGGGCTAAATCATCACAATATTCAGCAGTACCGGTTTTTCCTGCAGTTGGTATTGTCACACCTTCGAATTCTGCCCTAGCAGTACCTTCGGTGACAACCATCCTCATTCCTTCTTTTACTTTTTCTATCACCCAGGGTTGAACCGTGATCTTTTTATCTGTTGGGATGCCATCAACAAATGTGTTGATCATTGGATCCACAGTAATGTCCCATAGCATATCAGGTTCAAATGGTTTAATCACCTGCCCCTGGCTGTTAAGTACTTCTTTAATTATCGTTGGTCGCATCAACTTACCGTTATTTGCCAGTGCTGCTATGGACATTAACACCTGTAAAGGAGTAGCAAGTACATATCCCTGACCCATTGTTCCAATATATGTGTCCCCTGTCGACCAGTTTTCACCAACATTAATCCGTTTCCAGGTTGGATCTGGTATCAATCCTTTAGATTCCCCCGGTAACTCAATACCGAGTATTCGACCATAACCAAGGGCCTTGGCATATTCAGCAATTCTTAATATACCTAACCCGCCATTCTCCACTTCTCCGCTGTACCCACCTCCTATCTTATAAAAATAGACATCACAAGATAGAGAAATGCCGTGGAGAAAATCAACAATTCCATGTCCGGTTCTATTCCAACAAACGTAGTCCCTAGGGGTTCCCGGGTCATTTGGATAAAATTTCTGCATGATCGTAATTTTACCCGGGTCTAAAATTTCCTTATCGAGTGTAATAACACCCTCGTTCAATGCCCCTGTTGCAGCGGCCATTTTGAAAACTGATCCAGGTGGATGCTCAGCAGAAATCGCATGATTGAATAAAGGCCTGTTTGGGTCACGGGTCAGTTGCTCATAATAATATCCAGGAATAAGCCTTGCCATTCGGTTATTTTCAAAATTTGGATAACTGACCATCGCCAGGATTTCTCCAGTTTTTGGATTTACCGCAATAACTACTCCATTTGAAGAAAAAGTCGTTCCACTCCATCTATTCCAAAATTCTATTTCATTTATCAAGGCTGTTTTTGCCGTAAGCTGTAGCCTGGAATCGATTGTCAACCGAATATTATTCCCGGAAACAGGATCAATAGGTGCTTCCAGGTTTCGGATCTCCTGCCCGGCCACATCCACTTCAACCAGCCTTTCTCCATTTTTTCCAGCTAATTCATCTTGTAATTCTGACTCAACTCCGGCATAACCTACTTTATCGCGTCTGGGTACAAATCCTTTGGCAACAAAATCTGCCTCGTAAATGGCTGGAATTGGTCCCAGAAATCCGATTACTTCTGAAGTTAAATTGCCTGTCGGGTAATCTCGGATTGGCTGAATTTCAACGGTGACACCTGGCCAATCCCCCTCTTTCCCTTTGATGATCATAGCTATTTTTTCTAATACATCACATTTTATTTGAATTGGATTGAATGGCTCATTGGTATTGCCTATATCCACTATTTCACTAATTCCCAAATCAGAATTACAAGGGGAGAAATTTCTTACAGCTTCTTCTGTTTTTTTACCAGACAAAACTGGAACACCAATTAATGTTGATAATTCCCTGTAAATTGTTTGAAGTGCACCAGTATCTTCGGGCAAATATGCGGGAGTAATTGAAATATTGTATGAGGGAATATTACCTGCTAACAAAAAATCATTCCTATCATAAATATTACCCCGTAGTGCTGGTTCGCTTATTTTTGTAATCCTATTCTCATCAGCTTGAGCAAGGTAATCCTTGCCTTGTACAATTTGCAGGTCAAATAACCTAAACAAATAGTATCCAAAAACTAGCGTCATGATAATAAAAAATACATTTAGCCGCCAATTTTCAAAGTAATCCTTTATTGGAGTCTTATTTATCATTCTTCATCTCTTGGATTTAACCATTTAGACCAATCTCTGACCAATAAAAAAATTGGTATGCCGAAAACGATATTCAAGGCAATGCTAGGTAAAATCACACTATTGATACTTTCGGTGATCGGCAATGGAACCCGGGTACTACTTATTATTACAAATGCAACTAAATTACAAATTACTGTCCCAACGAATGAAACCAGGATCATCAGCAATAATGGAATTTTCCAAATTCTTTTTCTGAGATAATCGATTATCAGGCTAATAATAATATATGGAATTAAGGGATACATTAACGGAATTGCACTGAATATTGCCAATAATGCTCCGCCAATTGAAAACCATAATATCGTGCGTTTCGTGTTTTGTTGCAGCCCCAACGCGATTAACACAAGCATGACAATATCAGTTGAACCAAATGATAGATTTAACCGGCTCACTATTGTCGACTGCAATATAACAAGAAAAATAATTGTCGGAATCCCTATAGTTAATGTCATGATTATTGAACGGGAGTAGGGATAAGCGGGTTAATATCTAACGGTCTAAAATTCGTAATTATCAGCACCACGCCTAAGTTATTAAAATCCACAGAACTTTGTATGGAAGCTTCTTGGAATAGATCATTTGCCTGATTGAGTACCCCGGTAACTTGACCGACAACAATATTAGCTGGATATTTACCACCCAACCCTGAGGTTAGGATGATATCTCCGGATTTTAATGCTATATCTTGGGGTAGTAAGGATAACGTAATATTTCCAGTAACTGATCCTGAAACAGTGGCTTCTGCACTAATTCGTTCGAGCCTTACGTTAATTGTAGATGCGGGATCATTTATTAATTGAATTCTTGACGCACCAGCCGTAACTGCATCGACAGTACCTACTAATCCGTTTTGGGTCACAACAGGCATACCATGCTTGATGCCAAAATCTGACCCATGATTAATAATTACATAATGGAGGAATGGACTTGGATCTCTTCCGATTACACTCGTAGCAATATATTGATTTTCGGGATTGGACCTTGCAAAATCTAATAATGCATAAACGACCTGAGCTTCGTTCATTTGTTGCTGTAGCTCGATCACCTGTGTTTGCAATCTTGAAATTTCTGTTTCAAGCTCTGCATTTCTCTGCCGTAAGCTGGCAACATCCCTTGGTACAGTAAGGAAATCAACAACTGCCAAATACCGAACAGATATCCAGCTCTGAATATTTATAAAAGGTTTTAATGCACTATCGAAGATGGGGTTGGTATAACCACTTAACGTTAATAAAAGAATCCCGGCAATAATTAAAACCAGTATTCCCGCATAGATATTACGCGAGGATAAATTTTTCATCTCTCAATCCAATAATTAGATCGGATCTTTTTATTTTCCGCTATTCCGTTCCAATCCGACAAGGAAACGTTCATATTGATCCAAATTTTCTAAAACGATTCCTGCGCCACGTGCGACGCAAGTCATTGGGTCTTCAGCAATCCAAACACGCAATCGAAGATCATCACTCAATCTTTCAGCAAGTCCAAGGACTTGTGACCCTCCTCCTGCCAGGCAAATTCCGGTTTCCAATAAATCTGCCACTATTTCGGGGGGAACCTCATCCAAGGCATCCTTTATTGTGTCCACAATAACACGGATTGAATTTGATAATCCTTCACGAATTTCGACTGATGAAATCTCCAGTGTTTCTGGTAATCCGGTGATAAGGTTTCTTCCACGGATTAACATCGTCTTTTCTGTTTGTAATGGATAGGCTGAACCAATTGAAATTTTTACTTGTTCAGCCATCAACTCACCAATTAATAAATTATATTTATTACGCAAATACGTAATAATATCTTGATCCATTTCGTCACCGGCTACACGCAATGATCTTGATACAACGATCCCGCCCATTGATATTACAGCAACTTCAGTTGTGCCGCCTCCAATATCAACAATCATCGAACCTTTGATCTCAGATACGGGTAAACCAGCTCCTAAAGCGGCAGCTGATGGTTCTTCGATTAAATAGGCTTCTCTTGCCCCCGCGGATCGTGCTGCATCATATACAGCTCTTTTTTCTACTTCTGTTGCACCTGAAGGAATTCCCACGACGACCCTTGGGCTTGGTAATGGGACAATACTCTGCTGATGAGCTTTACCAATAAAATATTCAAGCATTGCTTGAGTAATTTCGAAATCGGAAATGACTCCATCCCGTAATGGACGAATCGCTACAACATTAGCTGGAGTTCGTCCTACCATTTCTTTCGCTCTTGATCCAATAGCCAGGGGTTTTCGGGTTTTCTTATCTATAGCAACCCAGGAAGGTTCGTTGATTACAATTCCTTTGCCCCGAACGTTGACGAGTGTGTTTGCTGTTCCCAGGTCGATTCCTATATCCAATGAGAAAAAACCCAGTAACCAATTCAGGGGATTAAAAGTCAAATCTATCTCCTTATTATGAATGAAATCCGGTTTGTTATCTAAACCCCGGTAAATTATACCATACAGCTTATTGTGTTCAATTTACGACTGCATCCATTTAGTTAATTATATTATTCAAGGTCAGATTATTTCGATAAATAATGTTATCAAATCTATTTAATTAATTGATGACCCTTCTAAATCCAAGTCAATTATGCAGTAATATTTTCTTTAATTTTTTTATTTTTTAGAATTATGTATATAAAAATAATGCAAAGAAAACAGAAAGTAATATTGAAACCGAGTATAAAAGATGCTGGCTGATAATAAAATTCGACCAAGTGGCTACCCTTTGTTAGCCTAATAGCCCTAAAAAGGATATCCCCGAAATAAATTTGTTCCTCAATACCATCAATTTTTACTTTCCATCCGGGATAATTTGTGCTTAATTGAAGTAACCAACCGTCCGAAGGTGCGACAACATCAAACTTTATACTGTTTGGATTGGATTGATAGTTACTAATTATTATTTTTTCCTTGTTATCGCTGCACACACCGCTGTCTTTACGGATTCCCTCAATGATTACCTTCTTTGTTAGTGCTTCATTCGTAATGATTCCATTCAATAATTCAATTGATTGGGATAAACCATAGGAGGAAATAGCGCAATCAAACCAGCGGATACGGTATTCTTCATCCTGATTATTTTTTGCCTCATTTTTTGGTGACTGCACTGTATTAATCACGTCCCCTATTGCCCAAAATCGATTAAACTCGGATTCCGCAACTGTTATCTTTGATTTAATGATCTTTGAAAATTTTTCATACCTGGATGTAATAAATGGATCAAAATTGTTAAGGGCTGCCCGGCCAATTAGTGTATTTGAATTAGGAATAAAAAAGTCCGTCAGGTCTTCCCAATCGCCACTATTAATAAAGGAATCAAATCGAAAATATTTCTCGAATTTCAATTTCTGTTCTGTTGAATCCTCGATATAGATCAAATTTTGGGCATCCAGTTGGGATGAAGCAAATGTAGATCCTTTTCCAGTGGCGATAGTATGCATTTTTATTCCGGGGTTAACGCCCCAACTTGCGTAAACTAGATCGCCAATTAGGAAAACTAAAACTATAAGGGTCATAACAGGGGCTGACAACTCGGGTTTTTTATCGGATCGTGGCGCAAAAAGATTGATCAGCAATAATATTGAGAGTAATACCCCGGTTTCAGCAATTCCACTAACAAAAGTCTCTTGCACTCTTGACTTTAAAACATAACTGGCTGTAATACTCGTCATTGTTATTCCAATTGCTCCAGCTGCGAGCAACCTTGACCAGTACAACCATTTCCCTTCTGGTGCTCTCCATGTATTAATACCCATTCCTGCAAGTAATGAAACTGAAAGCACAAGCCAAATGTTAAAACGTGTCGGTGCCTGGAACATATCGAAAGTGGGAATATATTTGTAAAAAAAGGGGAAGACTGGAGTAAATTTTCCTAATGCAAAAATAGCAGAAAGCAAAATTACTGAAATCGAATTCAGTGCAATTATCTTTGAAGTCGAGCTATTCTTGTATCGGTTTTTGACCAATCTGCCAATTGCAGTAAATGCAAATACAATAGAGAGAACTCCAGTATAAATATTATCTTCCCAAAAATTATCAGCAGTTACCCAGTAATTTCCATGAGCAGGATTACCAAAAAGGTTTGCTGAAATTATTGTTAAAAATCTCCATGGCCAGAAAGAATAATTTAATGCATAAGCAAAATCTACCTTACTTGCTCGTTGAGATTGTAGTAAGAATTCACCAGTAGGAATCAACTGTATAGCGGATAAGCCTACTGAAAATACAATGAGAATTACTAGAATACCTAATGTAACCCCGATTTTTGAGCATCCATGAAAATGCCAACTCCACGTAAACATCCAGAAAAAACTAAGGACAAGTGTGTACCATGCGATCTGTGCGTGGCCAGCCAACAGTAATAGAACATGGAACAATATCGCTAGTGAAAAGTATTTACTATTTATAGTTGACTTAATACTCGATTGTTTAGCAAGGTGCAACCCCGTGAAAAGTATCCAGGGAACCCAGGTTAATACTGAATTTACGCTGATAAACGAGACCCTGGAAACCAGATATCCGCTCATGGAATATGCAATTGCTGATACAGCCTGCCCGAGTTTTGAGAAACCCAGTTCTTTTGTCAGGTAGACCATACCATAACCAGCCATGACGAGGTGTAGAAGTACCAGTACAGTCTGAGCTAGGGCTATTCCTTGATTACCTTTCAAAAAGGCAAATATCCAAACCAAAATATTCGGCGGATAAAAAAATGCAGATTGATAGTTAGCCAATAGCGGTGTTCCATAACCGTTATAGCTGTTCCATAACGGAAAGAATCCTCCCGATATCTGCTCCCATCCCGCAGCACGCCAGGGTAGAAATTGTAAATAGGCTGTTCCCCAAAAAACGACCCTTCCAGCAAGGATTAATGAGCCAAAAAGAATTAATGGACCTATCCAAACCACCCAGTATGGGTAGTTGTTCTTTTGCCATTGAAAAATAGTTATAACTTTATTCACAATTCTTCACCCGGAATAGTTCAAAATTTTTATCTGCATTGATAAGATCCAAAAAACACGGAAACTTTTCTCCGGTTACCGGGAAAATCTCCTTTCCTTTTTCTCTTAGAACATAATCAATATTATATTTTTCGAGTATGGAAATACGTTCTGAATCTGTAATCGACAATCCAAAATACTTATCTGCATCAGCTTTTACCAATTCCAGATGTATACTTTCGGGACCATGCCCCATAGCCATATAAACTGGTGACCAGACAGGTAGTTCATTACCTGTTTGATAATTAGCCAATATTCTTGAACCCGGTTCAAGTATTTTTCCAATCTGTTCATAAGAAATTTCTTTCTGCTTTGAGATGAAAATCGGTGATTTGGGGTTTAATCCAGTTATTATTCCACTGATCATAATGATAACTGATGAAGGGATTATTAAAATTCCAATGATGATCGAAAGTTTCCATATATATTTTTTCCTTACATCTTCAAGGACACAGATCATGAGCACAATTAATGCGATAAAGATGCCATCTGGAAATCGTCGCTGCAGGTTATAAGGTATATATGCCAGAATCAAAAAAACCGGGATCCATAAGGATAATAAAATAATTTCTTGTTTTATTAGGATTTTTCCCAGGGAATTTTTATGAGCAAGTATGACAACCATAGGGATAACATAAGCTAGAAGATAATGTATTGGATTTGGAGTACTGATAATATTTTGTGCTGTCCAGGCTTTATAAAACAGGTCCGTAAATTGTGCAATTCCATAATACATAATTACTGGTAAGGTAGGTATTGTCACATAGATCATTCTTATAATGTAGTACTCAATTTTTTCCTTACCAAACTTTAAAACGATCAAGTGTGATATTGAGTATAAGAAAATGAGGATCAATCCAATTGCAGTATTAAGTGGTTGGAATAGTCCAGCTAAAAGCAGTAAAAATCCCGGTAATATATACTGATATACCATTCTTTTTAAAGGATTCTTGGAATTTTGAATATATTTAGTTAGCCCCATAAACATCAACCCCCTCGCAATTGCCAGGTGAGGTAAGGTGTATAAATCGAGGAATCCAAAAGCTTCAGGTGAATAATAATCAAGTGGAACAGATCCAAAAATTGTTGTAACTCCAATAAATGGCAGCAACCATCCTAAACCCCCACCGAATGCAGTCAGAAGAAGTGCAAGGAATCGGTATTTAGCTTCTACTACGGATATACGAATAAATTGATAGATTCCAATGAGGTAAATGAAAATCCCTGCCCAGCGGAATATCTGAAAAAGCATTATAAACTGAATATGTTGAGCAGGAGGATGCGCCAGCTTACCCAGAAGGAGGTAAGGCAGAAAAGCAACAATACCATTTTGTGCTTGAGTGGTATATGGGGTTTTAAATAACCAACTTCCTGCCATGCCTGACAGCATCTTTGCAAGGTAGGAATTTCCGTCTTCCACTCCCATAAAGAATCCACTGAATACCCACTTATCTCCCTGGTTGCTCAAGGCAATAAAATATGGAAGAGTGGTGAGGAAGATCGCCCCGAATAAAAGTAATACAAACCATTTACGGTCAGATCTATCGATCATTGTCTTTTTGCTTTTTAATAACAATTATCATCAGCATGAGAATTCCAGAAATGAATAGTCCAACATAAAAAGGGAGAGGTTGATATCGAAAAATGGCCTGATGCGAATTTATTGGTATTTGTACACATCTAAATATTTCACACTCACTGATTGATTTTTCAATTCCATCCACCCAGACTCTCCAACCAGGATAATTAATTTCCAATAGCTTTAGGATGGATTCCTCGGATTGTTGAATGGAAATAATTATCTCATTTGGTGTATATTTTATTATATTTACACCAGAGCCTTTCGTTTCGACATTTGTTGGTAACAATTTTGATCTTTCGCCAACTGTTTGATTCTCGTACAGCCACCTACCCCCAGAATTTAAAAGTAATTTCCATTCTTTACCTGAATAAATGGGCGAATCGAATATCATATATTTAACATTTAGTTCATTTAGATAATTTGTATTTATTTCCCCTATTAACCGGCTTTTTGTGATTGATTCCGAATTAGGCTCAAGAAGAGGAGGTATGACAACACTGTATTTATCGTATGGAATATTAGTCGCCTTTTCCAAGTATTTAACATAACTTTCCAACTGCATCGGGTTTACACCTTGCACAAGCTGAATTCCATGCCGCTCAGCTACTTCCTGTCCTATTGAATATGTTGGGGAATAGATTCTAAATGAAGACTTGTCGTTCTTAATGATCTCAATTGTCTTTGAATCTGTTACATTTTGCCTGATTGATGGACCAAACAGAGTGATATCAGATAAGAAAAGATCAGCCGTCAGAACAATTCCAAAGATGATGATCAGAATCATTAATTTCGCCTTTCTTACCAATAATATTAATGACCCTGTAATTAAAGGAGTAAAAATGAGTAAACGGATCGTGGGATGATTCAAACCACCTTGCAATATTCCTATACCCACTCCGAAAAGAATTATGAAAAAACCAGTACCAATAATGATCAGCTTTATTCGTTTCTTTACCTTTTCATCGGTTTGATGCAGGATCCAATCTAAAGATAAGGCTGCTGCCAGAATGGCCATTATATCCCCAAGAAATACAATTCTTGGTGGAACCCGAATCAGGTTCAGCCCGGGTATCGATTCTACAAATCTCACGATAGTGACATTACTTCCCAATGACCAAATAAGGGAAACAATAAATATCACAACAGGTAGGAGGATCTTCCGTTTTTTGGTTAAAAGTGAGACAACGATTAGGAGAATTATTCCGATTCCGGGATATATTATCCACTCTGCAAAACCACCTTCAGGGGGTATAAGCAGTCCGATCAATCTGGCTGGAGGTAACGAATATACTAGATTCTCTCCCCCAGTCATATAGATTCTCGTTGAACGAAGTAGAAATTCGATAAACGGGAGAAGAAAAGGAGCAGCGATCAGTATACTAATAATCACTTCAACACCAATTTTGTAGAAAATCCTCCAATCTCTCCTAAAGGTTCCCGATTCCTTGTCTTTAATTACCCCATCTGTACTCGAATAATCCGTGTGATGTAATACAGCAATACACCCCCACGCGATCAAAGCGAATGGGAACCAACGCATGTCTGCCAGAACGATCAATGCTGAAAGAACAATATTAATTTTACTCAAGTACGATCTTTCCCCAGGGCGGTTTGCTTCTGACCACATTAACAATGGTGTCAGGCAAACAGCATAAAGATATGTAATATGACCTGCGCCGTAATGAGCATAAATCTTTGGAAGTAGCGCAAAAGTTAACCCAAAAATGAAGGCAATCTCCGTGCGTACTGATAGTTTCCTTATGAGTTTGAAAATACCAATAGATCCTAAGCCAATATGAAGCGCAGTGATCAGGTTTATTCCGAATGGCAATGGAAATAAAAGTGCAAACCACCCGGGTGGATACCACAATCCTGAGAGCGGATCACCGGCAAATGGATAACCACTCATAATCAATGGATTCCACAAAGGGATTTGATGGTCCACCAGAATTGAACGCTTAATAAATTCGGCATTAGGAAGGTGGCTGATCGCCATATCCGAAAACTCACCACCTGGAGGATAGTTAATCGATCCAATGGAAGGGATTAGTAATACCAAAGGAACCAGGAGAAGAAGAAAATAGAGGAAATTATTTTTTAACCAAGTAAATTTTGACATCTTCAACCTGGAACACGACATTGGCATCCATATGGGAGTAATTCATGGGTGGAGTATTTAATTCTGATGCAGTCAGGATGTAATCTATACCTTCTTTAATAAGGTATTTTTGTTGGTTTTCGGTATTCATTTTCGTAAAAAATGCTTCAACATTTGCCAGGTTTCCTTGTGCATCCGCTGTTTCATAAGGATGGCCATAGACCACACGATCATTTGTATATGCAGGGATATACAATCCAATGGAAGGAGATGTTAATACCAGGCTTCTCGCAGGAGTATTCATACTAATCCATTGAATACCAGACCAGAGCGTCTCCTTCATTACCAACTTGGGGTTATTTTGGGTTACCGCTAAAATGGATAAGGCTAATAGAATGATGTTGGATGGAATTGCTGTTGCCAGGATTAGTTTCTTGAATGTACCAAATCTTCCCTTAATTTTTTCTCCAAATTTTGAAATCCCCTTAATACCCAGAATAGTGATGGGGATGTATAGCCCTATTAAAAATCTTCTTTGCAAATTCAGAGGTATATACGCTAGAACAATTACTAATATCAACCAAATCACCATTGGATAATATGTTTTCTCTTTTAATTTAATTACGGATACTATACCGTATACTGCAGGAAGAATGATAGGTGATAATGCTAATATAAGATCCCAAATCGGGGGAGACGGGGTGAGGTTTTGTGAATTCCAACTGGAAAGCGCAGGATTATTCTTAATGATCATAGTAAGATACAATCCGAAGAGAATTGATGGAAACGAAAGTGCGCCTAATTGAATGAGTTTGGCTTTTAAGTTTTCTCTAAGTGTTAATAGATCATATATACCCAATACCCCTAAAATGATCACCATGCAGAATGGTTGAATTATCAATACTAATATTGAGATCAGTGCAGCTATTACGGTATTCTGATATTTTAATTCCCTGGCCCTGTCCAATATGATGAGCATTAATCCAATAGCCAACGGGAAATGCGGATTTGTCAGGCAGGATAGGAATGGATATATCTCCGGTGTGGTAAAGTCAGAGCTCACGAATCCAAATAATAATCCCACCCAACCTAATCCTGATCCAAAGCTTAAGAAAATTAAAGCATATAATAACCAGTTCTCTTTTACGTAAGATTTTAAATAATTCAATAGAACTACAAATAAGAAAACAGAGTTAATTATCCTGATGCTGTGAAATAAAAGAATGTTGGGAATGTTGAGTATTCCAGCGATCTTCCCTAGGATTATGTAATAAGTAAATAAAAATACTCCATCTCCTGGTTGGCTGGAATAAGGAAGTCGAAATAGCCATTCACCACTTCTCCCTAACTGCATTTTTGCCAGGTATGAATGACCATCAATTGGATTGATCAAGAATCCATTAAATTGGTATCCATTTTCAGTCAGAACATAAGAGGCCACATATGGGAGAATCAATATTAATAGAAAAGCAATGATTAAATAAATAAGTATATTTCTCATATTTTGTATAACGAAAAGTATACAGGAGAAATATATTCATCACAACCGGACTATTTTATTCTTGCATTTAGAGGGATCAAAACCTATAATCATAGACATGAACCTATCAGCCAGCTTGCATAGATTACAGACACTGGATAATAAAATGGACCAGTGCTTACAACAAATAAACCGGCTAGAACAACAAATATCTGATGATAGCTCGGTAATTTCATTACAGAAAGTATTAAATACGGAAAAAAATACTTTACATCTGCTTGAGCAAGAATTAAAAGAGATTTCTTTTAACACTTCATCCTTGAGGATCAAGATTGAACAATGTGAAAGCTCTCTATATAGTGGAACTATAAAAGTTCCCAAAGAACTTCAGGATCTTCAAAACGAAATTGCTTCTCTCAAGAAACAATTAGGGATTTCTGAAGAAAATGAGTTGGAACTAATGTTTAAGGTCGAAAAGCAACAGCAAGTATTTGATAATCTGAGCACCCATTTATCCACTAATCTTATCCGGTTCCAAAATATCAAAGATGGATTAAACCAGAAATTGGTGGAATACAGAAAAGAATTGGAAAAGATCCAAACAGAAAGAGAACCCGCTGAAAAGTCCATCCAACCGAAGGATTTAGCTATATACAACCGCCTAAGGCAGTATAAAGCTGGGATTGCTGTAATTGATGTGATTGAGAATACTTGTTCATCCTGTGGAGCAGAAATATCTCATGCTGAATGGCAAAAAGCTAGGATCAGCCAGGAATTAGTATTTTGTCAGGGTTGCGGAAGAATTATATATGGGAAGTAAATTTCTTAGGAGTGTTCAACCTCTACTAACTATGTTTGATCGTGAATATTATTCATGAATAAGAAGCTGATTCGAAAATCTAACTCGCACCAATCATCTGGACCAAACCTGTCATTGGTCTGGAACAAATTTCTATTGCTTGAATCCCTGCATATTCAATCTCTCCATATGCTTTCAAATATTTGTCCGCTCGCAGATATTGCAATAGCCCCTGAAATATTACCACCCCCACTTCAATTAACCCCAAATTCCCCTGTTTATGCTGATAGCATCGTACATCAGGTCCTACCCTATATGCCAGATTGGCCAGAATTTATGGCAGCATATTCAGTGAAACATGTGAATGTTGCTGATCTATTTAAAGGTGGATTGAACATAGCGTTAATTGGAAAGCCAGGCATTGGCAAAACAACTGCACTGGCATATCTTGCGATTTTGATCATTAATAATGATCCAAAAGTCCAATATCTTGGAAAAAGTCTGCCAATATTTATACACGCCAGGGATATCATTGAAGCCAGCAGTAACCCCGATCCTGTCCAGATTTTAACTAGGATACTTTCTGATTATTATCCGGAAATTAGGCCTGAAAAAATAAAACAACTTCTGGATACAAGTTTTCAATCGAACGAGATTATTCTATTAATTGATGGGATCGATGAACTGCCTAGAAATCTGATAAAAGACTGCTATATGTTTATCAACAGTATCAATCACGTCGTTCAATCGAATTATCGATTAATGATAACAGCTCCTTTGGATTATCTGGATGGTTTTGCCCTCGAAAATGTAGCCCCTGTAGCCATGGGTGTTTGGAATTCCAATTCGATAAATACTTTTATTGGAAATATTGTTCATGTCTATAATAAATTCCAGGATCAGTCTGTAACAGAGGTCAATGAACATTTGCTTTGCGCATCTTTGAGATCTTGGATTTCTCAGGGACACAATCACTTTACTCCCCTGGAAATCACAATTCAGGCAATTACATTATTAAATGGTGCTGAGACAGGAAAATCATCGTTTGACATCATGAATTCCTTTATCGATTATGTCGTGCCAAATAGAGCACTTCGGAATTCTCTAGAAGTTCTTGCATATCAGACTCTCATAAGTGAGAATCCGATCATTAATAAATACGAAATGAATCATTATGTACCTGAATTGGTATCCCATGAAGATAGCGAGGCTATTTCACCTGGTACGGTCAATCCCAAAAAAGCATTTAGTTTGAAATCACGGGGAATAATTCTTAAAGAAACCATAAAGGGTAATACGATATTTTCGCATCCTATCTATTTGGGGTTCCTCGCTAGTAATGCCGTGATCAGAAATGGTCAATTCCAATCGATTTTTGACCAGCGAGAATGGGCAGGAAAAGAAACTGCTCTAAGCTTTCTTGCACATTTAATTGATATATCCCAATACCTTGACTTTCATGATGTTGATAATGATTCACCTCTTCAATCAAAACTATTTACCTATGCACATTGGCTAACTGAGTGTAAATCAGCAAGCATTTGGCGTCCGCAAATTTTAAAACGGCTTGCCCAGGTTATGAATACTGATTCCTTACCGGTAACGATTCGGGCAAAAGCAATGGCAGCTCTGTGCTTTTCTAACGAAAAAGGGATTGCATCATTATTCCATGGTTATTTAATATCAGGGTATCCTACCATAAGATTACTCGCCTCATTGGGATGCGGAATATTGCAGGATCCTATTTCGATAAATCGCCTCGCGGATCTCTTGGCCGATCAAAATATAAATGTTCGAGTGTCTGCATGTATGGCACTTTATGGAATGAATAGGGAAGATACACTTGAATTTATCGTAAAAATATTACTGCAGGCAGATGAAAATTTGCGACGGGCTGTTGCTGAATTGTTGACTCTTAATCCATCTGAAGGCCACCCGGTTCTAGCTGATGGCATCTCCCATCAAGATATCATGGTGAGGAGGGCAGTTGTATTCGGTTTAGGATTGATGCGGAATAAATGGTCATATGACTTGCTGCAAAAATTACAAATTCAGGAAGGCCAATGGGTTGTCCGTACCGCAGCTACACAAGCATTGGAATTGGCAGAAGGTATTGATCCATGTATACCCCGTCATTTGGAAGAGCCTCATTTATGCCCGTGGTTAATTCAGGCAGCAAGTAATACAGGAGAAGGAATTTCCCCTGGAATTCCTCCGGTACCATTATTCTTAAAATTACTTGACGAAGGGACCGATGAAGAGAAATATGGTGTTCTTGAATACCTGGTGAATAGCGATTCGGAAACTATTATTGCTAAAATCTATGATGTAATGTTCAGTCACCAAAATCAGGTTCGTGAAGCCGCTTTTTACTCATTATGGAAAATGTCTTTGTCAGGTGTTGAATTTCCATCCACAAAAAAGTACGGTTTTCACTAAAATATTACTTCACCGCTGCAAATTTCAACCGATTTATGGCGTCTTCGTAAACGATACCTGTTATTTTTATCAGTTTATTTCGTGATTTTTCACCCCGTTCTATTTCAATTTTAGAAACAGGAATTGCCAAAACCAACGAAAGATATTTTCTGAGTCCCAAATTGGCTTTCCCTTCAACTGGTGGAGCTGATATCTTAATTTTCGTCACACCATCCGAAGTAATTCCAATCACTTGATTTTTTCGGGCACCGGGAGAAATATGCACGTTAATTCTGCATTCGTCTTGCAATTTATTCCTTATTCGAAGACAAAATCATATGATCATTTTTAATAATAGACTTCTCAAAAGCGATGTTACCAATTGGACAAGAATAACAAGGATTACCGGACTGAAATCAAATCGACCGATGGGAGGTACATACCTTTGGATTAATCTTAGGAAAGGGTAAACTATATTATCTACTATCTCCCTGAATCGATTTGTTACTGGCAGGAAATATGGCAGGAATACATTGAAAATGATAAGTAATATGAATATTTGTGATACAGCTTGTAATACATAAATAATTCCGCCAATAATTACTGCCATTGTCTCTCTCCGAAAATTAATGTCCCAATTCTAATCATGGTTGCGCCTTCTTCTATAGCAATCCTAAAATCCTGACTTGTTCCCATCGATAATTCTGATAAATGCAAGTTCAAGTTTTCGTCATTGATTTTTTCCATCAATAATCTCAAACCACTAAAATATTGCCTGCTTTCCTCAGCCTGTTGCGTGATAGGTGGCATTATCATCAACCCTTTGATGATCAGCTTACTTAATTTGGATATCTCTGCTATATCAGAAATGAATATATCATACTCTTCAGAATTACTTACCCGATAACCATTTTTTGTCTCTTCCCGACCCAAATTTACTTCGATGAGAACGATCAGACTTCGGTCAGTCTCCTCCCCTCTTCTTTGCAATCGTTCAGCCACTTTCAAACTATCCAGAGAATGAGCATAATCAAAATGATCCATTACCATGTTCGCTTTCCTGGATTGGATATGCCCGATCATATGCCATTTGATTAAGGACGACTCTTCTATCTCCGGTAGTTTAGGAATTAGCATTTCTGGATAATTTTCTGCAAAATGACAGGCTCCAGCTTTTATTGCTGCATTAATCTTTTGGACTGGTTGGTATTTCGCGACAAGCACTGGTGAAATTCCACCTAACTCCCTACCACATCGGATGGCGGCTGCAGCGATGTCGTCTTTAAGGCGCAGGTAATTATCCCTGACTAGTTGTTCAATTTTAGTTTTCATAGAGGTCGATCAACTTAATGAAAGCACCAAATCTACCCGTAGCGCCATTTTCACCACGGTGGGAAAACCAGTTCTCATTTTCGCAGACTGTACAGGTTTCCGAATTCTCCACTTGACGAACCCCTGCCCGAAATAATTGAATTTCATTGCATTTTTTCAAGTCTATATGAATGTTCCCATCCACAAATGATGAAGCATCTTGAATTTGATCGCCAATATCTAATTGAATTGCATCCTTTACTTCATGACCAACCGGGTAATGCTTTAGACAGATTGCTGGTCCGATTGCTGCCAAAAGCTCACCTGGTATGGAGTTAAATCGGGTTTGCATAGCATTAACCAGCAATCCAGCAACATTTTTTGAAGTGCCCTGCCAACCAGCATGAGCTATTCCAATTGTTTTCTTAGTTGGATCAAAAATGAATATTGGAACACAATCAGCAAAACGCATAAATAAAGCTAATCCAGGTTCATCAGAAATTATTATGTCTGCTTTAACATGTGGTTGGTCAACAGACCGCGGTTGGTTCGAATAAACCCAATCCGAGCTATGCACCTGCCAAACGTCAAAGATCTTATTGGGTGAAAGGTTCAAAGCTTTTATTACTCTTCTTTTATTTTCGAGGACATGGTCAGGATCATCTCCTACAGTTCCACCAAGGTTCAAAGATGACCATGGAACAGATGAAACACCCCCTTTCCTGGTTATTACTTCGGCCTGGATCGGATGGCTTGAGAACAGATCAAAAGAGAAAGACAGAATACCGTCATTCCATGAGGGGATCATACAATTATTAATTACCCCCGAGTGCAAATTTCTTCTTTAATGCTTTTCTGCTATCTAGCATCGTCTCTTCTATCAAAGGAAAACCATACCATGCTGTTGTAATTCCAAATAACGCCCCAGTCAATGTCCGTAACAATGGTGTACTTTCTCTTAACGGTAACCAGGTAATACCCGTGTTTATCAGGCTTGGTAGTTGTGATACTCCATCCAATCCGATAGGGATTATCCCTGCAATTATCCATATATACCACGGCAGTGATTTAAGTTTTTTACTGGTTATAGAAAATAAAAGACCGAAGGCGAGAATTCCTGCATAAATGGCTACATCTCTTTCGCAGAATGCCACCTTGTATCCGACGGTCTCATCGCCGTTGAATGCTTTTGCAGCAAGTACGTCATGGCTGTCGAGACCTGTGGCTTGCTCAAAGGAAAATTGATTACTCAATCCTGCAATTTCGCGTGGATATGCTGATTGTTCTCCAAATAAAAACCATGATCTATAGGCTAATTGGTGACAAAGCGGGCTATAGATTTTATATATCACCCTGGCAGGAAGTACAGCACCAAATTTTTCAAAAACCGGAGCTAGAAAAGGAAGTCCAACAAATATAATAAGGATGGTATTTAATACGAACATATAATGATTTGTTAACCAAAAAGAGAATCGATCTGCTTTTGTGATCATTCGAGCAGATTCCAGTTTTTCCTGATATTTTGGATCATTCTCCATCAGTCTATTTTGGCGATCTTGAGCTGTTTTTAATAGGATATATATTTCCTCTGCTTTATATGGATAGAACAGATGATATGGTCCGGTTTCGATAACCGGAGCTTTATTGATGTAAGCCTTATATACTTCTGGATCGTCGGTTATATCAATTACAGTTAATTTATGCGGGATTTCATCCTGGATTTTTATAAGTTGATCCAGTATTATTTGCGTATCTTCTTTATTTTGTGCTGCATAAACAAAAACAGTGATCATAAAGTCCTTTTATAATCCTAGATTAAAGAAATTTCCATATTGAGCAAGAATGGCAAAAGTACCTGCAAAAAGCATAATTCCAACAATGATCAAAATGACTCCCATAATAATTTCAATAATATGCAAGGTTTTCTTAAATCTTACAAGAATAGTTGATACCCAGGACACTCCAAAAGCTGCAAGCAAAAAGGGAATACCAAGTCCAATGGAATAAGCCCCCAATAAACTTATCCCCTGCCAATTATCTCCACTATTCATGGCAATTGTTAATATGGATGCAAAAACAGGACCCAGACATGGCGACCATCCAGCTGAAAAGAAAACGCCCATCAAAAAGGAACCCAAATATCCAGCATTTTCTTTTACTGGTGTTTTGTACCTGAGATCATATTCAAGAAATCTAAAACGGAAAATCCCCGTCATATGAATTCCGAATAGAATGATTACCAAACCCCCAACTTTTGCTAATATATCCCGAATGCCATAAAGCCAACCGCCCAGTATAGAAAATGTTAATCCTAACAGTACAAAAATGATGCTAAAACCAAGAATAAATGCAAAACCATGGCCAAGCGTGCTCCATCTTTGTCTTGTTGAAATACTTTCTCCTTCATGAATTATTGTTCTGCCGCCTAAATAACCGATATAAGCAGGAACCAATGGAAATACACATGGTGATAAAAAGCTGGCTAGTCCTGCCAGAAATGCTAATCCGATGGTTACATCCACAATAAAATTCCTTTATTCCACCTGGACTGTCACCCGGTCGGATGCATTCATTCCCTTGATCTCAAGATCTCCAGGAACATATTCAACGTGAGGCAGGGTCCACCGCCAGATCCATTTTGCATCATCTGGAAGACAATTTACACACCCATGGGATCTGGCCTTACCAAATTCATTATGCCAGTATGCTGCATGGACGGCTGCACCTTCTGATGTAAACATAGTTACCCATCCAATACCTGATGTATCAAAAGCTTCTCCCTTGGATGCGTTGGCACTCATATGCAGGGAAACCAATTTCCATCGGATGGGATGATCCCCAGGTGGAGTACTCCATCCGTCCGAAAGGTTTGGTCCTGTAGAAACCCGGCAAAAAAATACCTCGCGGCCATTTTCAAAAGCAGATAGGGTTTGTCGGGCAAGGTTTACAATAATTTTCTTATCTTCAACCTCCGGGCTAAGAATGGTCATTTCGTCAGGTGTCACTAATTTGCATGCTTCTGCTTTTGCAAAAAAATAATCAGGCAGGCTGCCTTTTTTTTCAGATAATCTGTACAAAATTTGTCCATTGGCATCCTGGCTGATGTTATCGCACCAAAATACCTGTCCATAATATATTCTTGGTTTCAGAACTGTACGCAGCCAGTATCCGCTGGGAGGTTGGGTAAGAATTAGATCAATGACTGGCACTGTTACTTCGACCCACATGCCGGGTTCAGAGCCGTATGCCGGTAATTCTGTAATTGGTGCATTCAGAATATTTTTTACCGGTTGAAGGTGAGCACCATAGATATATCCCTGGTCGGTCTCCACCCATCGTTGATTAAAATCAGAATAATCCAATGTTGAGGCTACAACTTCTTTTACCCATGGCACTACATCGTCACGATACATTACTCTTGCTGTTGGACTATTAATACTTGGTTTTACCTTGAATTCAAAAGGTGCACCCTCGCCGCCGGTGCATAGACGTCCCAATCTTTCAAAATTAGGAATTTCCACCTGCTGGGTGAATTGTCTGGATGGTTTAATTAAAACCGTTCCAGCCACAGCACCAAGTGAGGTTTTTAGAAAGTTCCTTCTATTAATGAGATAAATATTGTCCATATTATTAAGATAATCCATCCAGTAATTATTGTCAACTTTGAAAATCAGACATTTCCAATTTCGCTTTATAAATTAATTCAAATACTTTTTCAATATCCTGCCCCCAACAACGGTCATTTGCCTGATATGGAACGATTTTACGGATTTGATTATGGATATCAGCTATTGATTTACTGACTAACGCATCCGGTTTCATTCTAAGTCGAAGGTCAAGAGCTCTGGTTGCTGTAAAAAGTTCTATCGCAATGATTTGCCAGCAATTCTTTAATACCCTGCTGGTGTGCCGGGCAGCAGTCATTGAATTAGCATTATGATCTTCCTGGTCCCCGGATGTAGGAAGTGAATGAACTGAATCTGGAGTGGATAATGTTTGATTTTCCAGAACCAAAGATGCAGCAGTATATTGAGGCATCATTAATCCTGAGTTTAGCCCTGCAGCATTTTGAGAATCAACAAGCATTGAAGGGAGACCATCATTCAGGTTGCCATCAGTCAAGCGGAAAATTCGTCTTTCTGAAATAGCTCCAATTTCTGAAAGAGCTATGGTCAAATAATCCAGAGCGATCCCAATTGGTTCCCCATGGAAGTTGCCTCCAGATAATGCTACATCAGGACCGAATAAAAGAGGATTATCTGTAGCTGCATTGATCTCTCTTTCAATGATCTTCTTTACATGTTCAATCGCATCGAAAACAGCGCCATGAACCTGGGGGGCACATCTCAAACTATATGCATCCTGTATTCGGCCAGAGCTATTGATCAAAGAGCTTCCCCTTATCAGGCTTAATACTTCTTCTGCACATTGTATTTGGCCGATCTGCCCACGTGCATTATGGATTCTTGGATCAAATGCTGCGGATAATCCTTGCAATGACTCAAGTGTCATAGCCAGGGAAATGTTTGCTATGTGATATAACCTCTCTGCATCGTACACCGCCAATGCTCCAATTGATGCTGAGAATGTTGCACCATTATTGAGCGCAAGGCCTTCTTTTGGTCCCAGAATAATCCGGTTGATTCCTGCTGCCGCCATTGCCCACTTGCCTGGCATCACTTCCCCATTAAAAATCGCACATCCTGAGTCTTTCTCGTCATCAAATTTGTCAGTCGAAATAACTAGGGCGAGATGAGAGAGAGGTCCAAGATCACCTGAAGATCCCATGGATCCCTGCGAAGGAACAACAGGTGTAACTCCTTTATTCAATAACTCAAGGAAGGTTTCAACAATGACAGGTCTGACACCGGAAAATCCTTTCGCCAGTGTATTTGCCCTTACGAGCATGGCTGCCCGGACAACTTCCTCAGGGAGAGGATCCCCCATTCCAACAGAATGGCTGAGGATTAGGTTCCTGCTCAGTGTTGCAGTATCTTCCCTGGATATCTTTTTATCAGAGAAAATCCCGAATCCAGTGTTGATACCATAGACAGGTCGTTCATCATTATTGATGCTTTCCACCCAGGCCCAGGATTCTTCCATCCTCGCTTTTGCTTGCGGGTCAAGTGTTACTGCTTCATTAAATCTGGCCACTTTGACTACATCTTCAAGTGTAAGTTGATTCCCGTTAATTATTATCATCCTGATCCTATATACTTACCAAAATTCCCATTATGATAGCTGTGATTGGTACCGTAATATTATCCACATCAGACTTTGATATTGATTCTATCAGAGTTGATACCAGAGCAATGCTAAATAGTTTTATGATTATGAGGGGAAAACTGATCTTCAAAATTCCCAACGAATTAAAAATAATTAATACCAGCAGACTCAGTACCCCCCCCCCAATTAGCATGGCAAAACTACCCACCCAGGTCTTCTCTTTGGACCACGGCAGTAAAGTCTTCCCAAATCGCTTACCGAATAAATCTGCCACTCCATCGCCGCCGCAAAGGATCATTAAGGCAACAATTCCAATCGGGGAGGTTTTCCAGAATAATAGAGTGACTGCGATAAATGCCAGGCCATAATAAAATGGTCCCTTAAGTAATTCTTTCTGCACACCACTTCTAGACATGGATTGAACAGAAGCTTTATCCCGAATTATCCCCAAACCTGCAAGGGCGAATTGAACTGTAGAAATTAATGGTACTACTGCAGCCAAAAACCTGGTTTCAATTCCTGCATCAAAAAGTATCCAGCACAAAACAAACAAGGGGCCAGTTCCAATATGGATTACTTTTCGACTAATAGTATTGGGGATCCAATTTTTTAATACTGCATAACCAACAAAACGCAACCAGAGAACCGATAACAATAAGGTGATTACAAATGCAGCCAGGTTATTATGCAGCATGGGTGACGGCTACCAATCTTTTCGGTTCATTTCTCGTTGAGATTCTCTAGCCATATCTCTTTGCGCGATAGTATCCCGTTTGTCAAAAAGTTTTTTCCCTTTTGCCAATGCAACTTCAACCTTGGCACGCCCTTCTTTTATATATACTTTTATTGGTACTATTGTTGTCCCTTTTAACCGAACTTGCTCAAAAAGTTTACGGATCTCCCTCTTATGGAGTAATAACCTTCTTGGTCGTAATGGATCGTGGTTGTATCGATTCGCAGGATTGTATGGAGCAATATGCGAATTCATCAACCAGGCTTCGCCTTCACGAATTTCTACATACGCTTCAGCGAGACTCATTTGTCCATTTTTGATGGATTTTATTTCTGACCCTTGCAAGGAAATACCAGCTTCAAAGTTCTCAAGAAGAAAATACTCAAAACTTGCTTTTCGATTCCTGGCAACGATCTTATCAGTCATGGGCTGATTCTAACATATTAACCCTTCCAGAGAATCGCTGCTCCAGCACTTAATCTCAGTAATCCAAATATGAAGAGTGCTACTGGTAATCCAACTATCTTACCGATTTCTGGTCCGGCTAAGCTCCCAATGAGCACAGCCGCATAAAATATTAAATAATATATTGCCAGGTAAGGAGGACGATTTTGTTCCGGAATTTTCTCAAGCAAGTAATTAATCAGTAATCCACCAACAAAAGCCCAAGCTAAACCACCACCCAGCGAGGCAACCATATAAAGAATAACGCCGTTACTGAAAGCCATAATGCCAGGATAGACAGCCATTAAAATGGCTCCGATACCAACAATTGTCTTATTGCCATACCTTGTTGAAAGTTTTGATATCTGGGTGGATCCAAGAAAAACAGTAACAAAGAATAATCCAGTACCTATGCTGATGATATTATCTGACAAGTGCAAATTATTTACCCAGAAAACAGGAAAAACCGGAATGCATAAGTATTGGGCTATATGGAAAAAGAATAGTAATCCCATGACGGTATAGAAATGTCTATTTTCATTAATTTCCGGCCACTTAAACCGGTATAAGCTAACCAACCTGACGAAATAATTTCTCTTTTTCCCGGTGATTATCAATACTTCATCGGATTTCTCAGTTGAATTTTGTAAATCTTTTCGTCGTCGGATAAGCAACCAGAGGTGCACGGAACTCATCATCGCTCCGATAAATCCAATTCCAAAAACAACCTGGTAATTGATTGGGAACACTATTCTGATCAGTATCTGCCCCGATATAATAGTTGCCAGAATTGTTATAATGGCAAAAAGGGCATTCCTAACTCCAGCAACATAGCCTCGTAAATTGATCGGCACAGATTCTGCAAAGAGAGAATTGAATCCAATTTGTAATATTGTGCCCGGAATACTCATCACAAACGTTATGAGTAATAATAATTCGATTTGCGATTTATCAATAAACAGCAAAGGAACGGGTACCCACAATAAATAGAATATTCTGTGGACAAATGAAGCATTGATCACTTTCAGATCTGAATTACCATGTTGCAGCCAGGTTCCAACGGGCAAGGTGAAAATTAAAGCGACAATGGCTGGTAAAGCGCCTAATAGCCCAATTTGTGTTCCGGTTGCTGATATTCTGGCAAAATAGATGGTTATAAACGAAATCGAACTGCCATTTAATATCCCGAACCACAGAATATCCATGTAAAGATGATTAAAATCACTTCGGTATTCTTCAGGAACATTTTTGTTTAAATCCGGAAATTGAAATCTCATCTATCGCTGCACTATTCCAGGCTAATTGTTCTTTCGTAATCATCCTTCATCAAATGGGAAGAAATAATGAAATCAGCGGTAGAACGATTGCTGGCAGTAGGAATATTGTATAGAACAGCAATCCTCAATAGAGCTTTCACATCCGGATCATGCGGTTGTGGGGTAAGGGGGTCCCAAAAGAAAATGAGGAAATCTATTTTCCCCTCTATGATCTTTGCTCCGATCTGCATGTCGCCACCGACTGGACCGCTTTTAAAACAGTGAACTTTTAGGCCTGTTTTCAGTTGAATAAGTTTTCCTGTAGATAAAGTAGCAAATAACTTATGTCCGTGGAGCGTTCCTTTATTGAATTTGACCCAATCAACTAGATCTTGCTTTTTCCGGTCATGTGCGATCAAAGCAATTCTTTTGTCGGGCATCATATTTAATATATTTTCGCTCATAATTCCAACTCCAAATGATTCATTTATGAGAATCGGTATCACCGTTGACCCAATAACATAAAATTTGAAATGTTTTCATAAACGCTTAGTTGATAATTAATATCCACTATACCTTTTTCATCAGTTGATTTCCAGTGAAATACCAACCAAATACTTGCCTGTTAATAACATCACTTTTGCGACTATTAATTGTACCAACGATAATTCTTATATATGATCAAGAATTTATTGACCAATCAATAAGAATCTTCTTACTATATGATTTTATCTATGCGCAATCTATAATTATTTATTGTAAATGCAACTTCGCAGTACCTTATTGAATAATTTTTCCTATGTATTTAACGTTAAATAAGGAGAATAACGAACTTCATAAAAGTTATTCGCTCGTTTACTCACACCTTCCGAAAATGGTATACAATGAATCAGTTAATCTAAATCTTTATCTAATTTAAATTATCTATGACCTCAAAAAGAAAAACTCTTGCAGAATATTCCAGACAAACCACTTTTCGACTCATAGCAGGTGGAATACTAACATTGGTTATCGTCGGAGATACTTTGATCTATATTATTTACGGATCGGCGGCTGCAATATCCGGGGTACTTTGCCTGGGTGTCGGTTTATTACCGGTGTTAATTATTAGTGGTATTTTATGGGTGATGGAATATATCGTAAAGAAAAACTCAGATTCCTGAGATTTTTCTACCTTCCCCGGATTACGCTCAAAAGAGCTCCAAATACTCCCAATACAGCCAGAGAAGTGATGATCATACCCATCGGAACATTTGCAGCATTGCTTTGGGTCGTTTCAGGAATGAGTGTGGGTATTTCGAGGGGAGGCGGTGGTGTAAAAGTTGGCAGCCTGGAAGGAATGGCGGTCACAATGAATTGAGCTGCAAGTGTTGGATCGATCGTTGATGTAACAAGTGGCGTTGGTGTGTCTTGGGGCTCAATGATGGGTAAAAATCCCGGGCTTAAGGTGACAAGAGATGAATGCACCCAGGCTCTTCCACTTGGTACACCAGGGTATTCGATCATGATCCATTCTCCCCCAACCGATCTCCCTTTTGCAGGAACCTGTTGTCCTGCTAACAAAACACCGATTTTTGCGCATGTTGTGGCGTTTGGACACTCTCTGACATTGATCTGATCCTGGTCGGCATTAACTGTAGCAACTGGACCCTCAGGTGTTCCGGTGACAGTTGCAATTGCAGCAGTTGGAATGAATGGAGTGGCTTGTTGAGCGAACACCATGGATTTTGTGCCTGCTATGAAGGTACAGAATCCCACAATTACAATTGTGATGCTCACTATTTTTCGTGCTTTTTCCATTAATTTCTCCTGATATTTATTCAATAAATTTATCTTTCCGATTATAATCTATTTATGATTCATAAAATTTATCATGGTGATATCAATCCTCAAGATTTCTGCAGGGACCTCATTTCCAATTTTAATCGTGGAAATTATATTGCTCAACAGATAAATTCGGGCGAAACAACGATGGTGCAGGTCGCTACACGAGCTTTTCAGAGTTCTGGCGGCCAAACTGCTTTATCGATATCCATTACATCAGTTGAGGATGGTGTGGCTGTGCAGATCGGACAGCAGGCCTGGTTGGGGGTTGCTGCCAGCCTTGGACAGACAGTTTTTTCTGCCATCCGTAACCCGTTTTCTCTCCTCCAGAGACTAGATGACCTCGCCCAGGATATTGAATCCTTACAATTAACCGATGAAATCTGGAAAGTACTCGACCGCACAGCCGCATCAAAGCAAGCTACTCAGGAACTATCAGAACGATTAAGACGAATAGTTTGTACCTATTGCGGTTCTGCGAACCTCGTTGGTGAGTCCAATTGTATAGCCTGTGGAGCACCACTTGGTGATGTTCAGCCCAGGACCTGCATTAAATGTGGCTATGTTACCAGGAAATCTGAAGCATTTTGTCCAAATTGTGGTTCTGAACTTTAGGAAGAACTATTCACCCGCCAGATTCTGCCATCACCATTAATAAAGTCATCCGCTGCTGAAGGACCCCAAGTACCTGCCTCGTATATCGGCAGGTTTTTTATTGATTCTTCTTTCCATGCATTAATAATATTTGTTGTATATGCCCATGCCGCCTGGACTTCATCGCGGCGGGTAAAAAGCGTTGCATCGCCTGCCAGGCAATCCAATAATAATCGTTGATAGGCTTCCGGAGGTTCAGATCCAAAGGTTTCCTGGTATGAAAATTTCATCTCCACAGGTTGAACTGTATCGCCAAGCCCTGGATATTTGGCTCCAAACGATAAAGTGATGCCTTCGTCTGGCTGAATATGAAGGACCAACCGGTTTGGAGCATCAAACGCGATATTTTTATTCTTAAACAAAGCTAATGGAACTTGCTTGAATTGGATTGCAATCTCTGTCAGTCTGTTTGGCAGCCGTTTTCCGGACCTGACATAAAATGGGACACCTGACCAACGCCAACTGTCCACGAACATCCTCGCAGCCAAATACGTTTCAGTGATCGACATGGGATCAACGCCTGGTTCGTCGCGATATGATCTCACCCGTAATCCATCAATAAATCCAGATACATATTGTCCGCGAACTGTATTTTTTAATACATCCTTGCCTTTCATTTCACGTAGTGCATTTAGTACTTTTACTTTTTCGTCCCTTACAGAGTGGGCATTAAATGCTACAGGAGCTTCCATCGCCATAAGTGTGAGGAGCTGCATTAAGTGGTTTTGAAACACATCCCTTATTACGCCTGCGGATTCATAGTAATTTGCCCTTGTCTCAACCCCTACAGTTTCGGCGACGGTAATTTGAATGTGATCCACGTATCTTCTATTCCACAGGGGTTCAAAAATTCCATTGGCGAATCGAAAAACCAGTATGTTTTGAACTGTGTCTTTGCCTAAATAATGATCGATGCGATAAACCTGTGCCTCTTTAAAAACTGTATGTACCATTGAATCCAGTAATTCTGCGGATTCTGAATCACTTCCGTATGGTTTTTCGATAATGATCCTTCTCCAGCCAAATTCTTCCTCATAAAGACAAAATTTACCCAGTCGTTCAATGATTGGAATATATGATTCTGGTGGGGTAGCTAGATAATACAGGATGTTTTGGATATGAAGTTCATTTATTTTTTCATTTAATTCCTGATACCCTTTGTCTTCATCAAACGTAGATTGAATATAAACCACCTTCCCGTTCAACTTTTTGGTGATCGAATCTGCATCCTTATCTTCAGGAAACTCCACTTTAATTGATTGCCGGATTACCGAAAGAAGCTTTGTTTGGTTCCAGTCCCTACGAGCGAAACCGATGATATACAAATCCTGATTCATTTGGCCAGACTTCATGATCTGGTAAACAGCTGGAATTAGTTTACGAAAGGTTAAATCTCCAGTTACTCCAAAAATCACTAAAGCGGTTGATGGTATTTTTTTTTCATCCATTGTTTCCATATTTCCCCTAATCGGGATGCTTTATCTCATGCCCACCAAATTGATTTCGCAAAGCTGCCAGGATCTTTGCAGCAAAACTCTCTTCCTGTCTACTCTCGAACCGTCTGAATAATGACATTGTAATGATCGGTGCAGGTACACTCTGATCGATCGCCTCCATTACTGTCCATCGACCTTCACCTGAGTCAGCCACCCAGCCTTTCACGTTCTCCAATTCGCCATCTTCTGCCAGGGCAGTTTCTGCAAGATCTAATAACCACGATCTTACGACTGATCCGTGTTGCCAGATTTTTGATACCTGATGCAGATCTAGTTGATACTCTTTTCGTGCTTTTAATATTTCGAAACCTTCAGCATATGCTTCCATCATGCCATACTCAATTCCATTATGGACCATTTTTACAAAGTGACCTGATCCGCTAGGACCCACATGTCCCCAGCCTTGATCAGCGCCTGGAGCAAGGGTTTTTATCAAGGGAACAACAGCGTCTACATTTGATTTTTCCCCGCCAACCATGATGGAGTACCCTTCTTTTAATCCCCAGATACCACCCGAAACACCTGCATCAACAAATCCAATTCCAGAACTTTTAGCCAACTCTGAACGGCGCATTGAATCCTTAAAATTGGAATTCCCGCCATCGACAATAATATCGCCTGTCTTGAGTTTTTCGAGCAGTTTTAAGAAAAAATCTTCTGTGACACTCCCGGAAGGCAGCATTAACCAAACCATCCTTGGGTGTGGTAATTTCTGCACTATATCGTCAATAGTTGCAGCCGGAATCATTCCTTCTTCTGCGACCAATTCTTTTACGATATCTTGTGATCTGTTGAACCCAACTACCTGATGCCCACCTCTAATTAACCTGCGCACCATGTTGGCGCCCATTTTACCCAATCCGATAAATCCAATTTTCATATCCCGCTCCATGAATTAACTTTAATGTAATTATCAATAAATTTCAGGGTTTACACAATAAGGAAGCTTCTCTCCGTATAACCCCGCTATTATATTCTCACAGGTCATTTCGGCCATTTTTTTACGCGTTCTTTCTGTAGCTGACCCAATATGAGGGAGTATGACGCAGTTTGGTAACGTGTAGAGTGGATGATCTGGTGGTAGAGGTTCCGGGTCTGTAACATCCAAACCCGCAGCCTTGATCTGGCCTGTACTTAGGGCTTGATATAATGCTCCTGTGTCCACTTCTCCCCCACGAGCGGTATTTATCAACATTGTTGATGATTTCATCCTTCTGAAGGCATTCTGGTCGATCATATGGTACGTCTCAGGGTTAAGGGGAGCATGCATGCTGATGATATCGCTTTGCTCAAATAATTCATTTAATTCAACTTTTCGGGCAGATATTGCATTTTCAATATCTGGTTTTTGAGACCGGCTAACGTATATAATTTTCATACCAAAACTGGATGCTCTTTTAGCGACCGCTGTTCCGATCTTACCCATCCCGATTATCCCTAGTGTTGTGCCCTCCAATTCCATACCCAACCACTTATCTGGATGCCACATTTTCCACTCACCTTTTTTGGCTGCAGTTGCACTGATCATTAATTCCCTGTTTACTGCCAGCATCAATCCGATAGCCAGATCTGCAGTTGCATTCGTTAAGACACCTGGAGTGAATCCCACTGGAATTTTTCTGCCTGTACACGTTTTCAGGTCGATGTTATCTGTACCTGCAGCCATGTTACAAATCACCTTCAATTTTGGAGCGAGGTTGATGACCCTTTCATCTATCTTGTCGCTCAAAAGAGCAATCAATCCATCTGCATCTATTAAATTCGACTCAAGGCCAGGGTCAACCCCCATGCAATTACCTGGTCCAACAATAATTTCACAACGGTCTTTGATGGATGATATCCATTCGTCTGGTAATGGGTGGGTTAATATTACTTTGTTAAGTTTTTGCATTTGTTCTCAATTCTTTATCAGAATGAATATATCGTTGATATTTGTACCTGTTGAACCAGTAATAAGCAAGTCGCCCAGGGTTTTAAAGTAATCATAAGATGATTGATTTTCCAAACTTTTCTTATAATCCAAGCCTAATCGGGTTCCTCGTTCTGATGTACATCCATCGAATATGGCACCGGCAGCATCCGTTGAACCATCTTCACCATCTGTCGCCAGGGAAATGCCAATGATGCCATCCATACCTGCAATCGCTTTGGCGCACAATAAAGCCATGTGAAGGTTTCTCCCACCTTTTCCAGATCCCTTACGGTTAACTGTTACTTCACCTCCCCATACCATTAAATACTTCCCATCCCCTGTTAGCTTGCTAAATTCAGTCAACTCCCTGATAACTCTGTCAGCCTCAGCCTCGATATCACCGGCTAAATATTGAATCGACCTATGTACTTTATAACCTAGTTCATTGCCTAGCCCTAAAACTTTATCCAAAGCTATATCTATATTACCGATCAATAGTTCAAAATGCGCTTGATTACCATAGTCTCCTGGCTTATACGTTTCGGGTATCTTCCCCGATTCACCACTTTTTAGGTATTTCTTGACAACAACAGGTATTGTTCTTTCGAGATTACGTTTCGAAATGATATTCAGACAATCTGCATAACTGGAAGCGTCAGGCATACTTGGTCCTGATGCAACTACTCCCAAGTCATTTCCAACAACATCCGAAAGGATAAGAGTCAGTACCCTTGCATTTCCGGCTCTTTTTAATAAACCGCCTCCTTTTACCTGATCCAAGTGCTTACGGATAGTATTTATCTCTTGAATGGGAACACTTGCATTCAGTAAACATTGGGTAGTTTCCTGTATGTCTGCCAGGTTCAGTCCAGGCCCGGGCTTAGTAATTAAGGCAGATCCTCCACCTGATATAAGAAAAATGATGAGGTCTTGTTGTGTGGTTTCCGAAATGAATTCTAAAAGAGTATCTGCCGCAAATATGCTGTTATTTCCGGGTATTGGATGGTCTCCACAAATGATGGATATATTGCTGCCCATTACCTCATGTGAGCTTTCATTTTTAGTGATTGCCAATCCTTTAAAAAGGTTTTCACCTAATATCAAAGCTGCTGATCGAATCATCGGGATGGAAGCTTTTCCGATTGCTATCAGATAAATCTTCTCATATTCATCTCGAGGTATGAGCTGATCTCCTGCCTTGATAATGCCATCGTCCAGGCTAAGGTACTTTTCTACTGCTATTTTTGGATCAGAGGAGCTTAATATCGACTCGATGATGAGGGAGATCTCATTTCGTATTCCTTTATCGTGTGGAGTAATAGTATTGAGGTCGGGTAAAAGATTTTCATTCATAATTACTTAATTCTATTGTATGATTACCTTATCATACAAATTTTTGACTAACTTTCATTATTAATAATAAAGCCCCCGGTACATCTGGAGGAAATGAATTATGTCACCGTTAAGTAATTACATAACAGATATTAATGGAATTCTTGTAGGTCATGCTCAGGATGAAACTGCTCTAACCGGTTGCACAGTTATTCTGTGCCCCCGTGGTGCAATTGCCGGGGTAGATCAACGTGGTGGTGCACCTGGAACCCGGGAAACGGATCTACTTCAACCAATGCATCTGGTTGAAAAAGTCCAAGCAATTCTCCTCTCAGGTGGGTCTGCTTTCGGGTTGGACGCAGCTACCGGCGTTATGCGTTATCTTGAGGAACACGGCTTTGGCTATGATACTGGTGTTGCAAAAGTACCAATTGTACCTACGGCTGTGATCTTCGATCTGGCTCTTGGGAGTTCCAGCATCCGTCCAGATGCCGCAATGGGCTATGCAGCCTGCGAAAATTCAAGAAATTCATCCTCAGAGCAGGGAAACATAGGGGCGGGAACAGGTGCAAGTGTAGGAAAACTCTTGGGTCCAGAATATTCAATGAAATCTGGACTTGGCTCAGCAACCGTCGAAGCAGGGAATGGCTTATTGGTATCTGCAATGGTTGTAGTTAATGCGTTTGGTGATGTTATTGATCCCTGCACAAATCAGATCATTGCTGGAACCAGGACAATGCATAAAGGACCGCTCAAAATTGGTCTGGGTGATTATTTTGCGGATACAATGGCGACAATGAAGACATTTGCAGGAAAAACAGTTTTGAACTTTGCCGGCAGGCAAAATACGGTCATCGGAGTAGTTGCATCAAATGCCAGGTTGAGTAAAGAAGAAACAAATAAAGTCGCTCAGATGGCCCAAGATGGCCTGGCCAGGGTCGTCAAGCCCGCCCATACAATGCTGGATGGGGATACCATTTTTGCATTATCAACCGGGAAAAAGGCAGCCGATGTCAATTTGATCGGCGCTTATGCGGCTGAGGCATTTTCAATGGCTATCCTCAATGCAGTAAGAGCAGCAAAACCTGTGGCAGGATTGCCTTCGGCAAATAATCGTTCTTAGATACCAATTACTTATGCACTAGTTTTCTTATATAATACGCATATTATTATCAAATTTATTTTTCATTTTTGAAAGGACGATCATGGTCACAATTGTTGCTGATACAACGGCTAGTTTGCCAAAAACCAGGTACCCTGAATTAGGAATTCCTCTCCTCCCTCAGATCATTATTTTCGGAGATAAGGAATACCGTGATGATACCGAATTGGATACTGCAGCCTTCCTCCAAAAACTACGCTCCTCGACAATCCTTCCCAAAACCGCTGCTCCTGCTCCTGCTCTTTATCATCCAATCTATAAAAAAGGGATAGAGGATGGTGGTTCAGTTGTTGTAATAGTCCCCTCAGCAGAGCTAAGCGGCACCTTCCGCAGTGCAACAGTCGCAGCCGAAGAATTTCCTGGCGCTGATATTCATGTCATTGATACTCGAACGGTTGCTGGTGGATTAGGCTCAATCGTCCTTCAGGCTCATGACTGGGCTCAACAAGGTTTCAGCTCACAAGAAATCGAAAGCAAAGTAAGAAACCTGGCCAAACGTGAACATGTATATTTCCTGGTCGATACTCTTGAGTACTTGCATAAAGGTGGTCGTATAGGCGGAGCTCAAGCTTTAGTGGGGAGTATTTTGCAGGTCAAGCCAATTCTTACATTAAAAAATGGTAAAGCAGAACCTGCTGATTCTCAACGTACGAAGAAGAAAGCTTTGGCAAAGCTTATCGAGATAGTGGCTGTAGACTGTCCAAGAGATGCATCAGCTTTGATCTCAGTTTCTCATTGTGATGCAGAACCTGAGGCTCAAGATTTAAAGAAACAGCTTGAAACTACCCTTGGTGTAAAAAATATCCCAATTTATGAACTTCCACCGGCTATCGTGGTCCATGCTGGTCCTAAATCTCTCTCGGTAAGTTATTTTGTCAAAGAGTAAAACTGAAGAGGTTTTCCTTCACAGGATAACCTCTTTTTTAACTACTCATTTCTAGGATTCTGGATAATTCTTCCCTGGACAAATCAAATGGATTACCCTTCATACTGCTGGATTTAAGCGCTTTTTCAATGATTATTGGATAATTATTTTTTTCAATTCCCAATTTTTCAAGCCCGGGAATACCAAGCTCAGAAGTCAATTCCTTCAGGTTTTTACCCGGGCTTGATAGACTATTGCCTGCTAGCAGACGGGTAATTTCCTCGATCCGATTGGTGATATGGATATTCTCTGGTCTACTTTTACTTTGCAGGTAATTTATTTCAAAAGATGCTGGAAGTAGAGCAGCACAAATTTGCCCGTGATGAATTTCAGGATACATACCCCCAATTGCCGCCGCAAATCCATGAACCACACCTAGTCCGGAATTGGCCAGTGCCATTCCCCCAAATAGGCTTACCAATGCCATTTGCTCCCTGGCTGACACATTTCCTGGATAATGGTAAGCAGTAAGTAAAGCTTCTCGCGCAATGGATACTGCCTGTAAGCAGATAGCATCAGTTATTGGATTTGCCTTTCGGGTAATTAACGGTTCAATGACCTGGGTCAATGCATCCATTCCAGTGGAGGCAGTAATATCTGGAGGAAGACCAAGAGTGAGGAGAGGGTCGATCATCGCAACTTTTGGCAGCATCAGCGGACTTCGTAAACTCACCTTTAGCCCGCTAGCCTGGTCATGTATCACCGCGTTTCGAGTTGCTTCAGATCCTGTTCCAGCTGTTGTCGGAATCGCAATAAATGGGAGTGATTCTTCTGTTAATGGATTTCCCTTTCCGATTACTTCCAGGAAATCGAGCAGCTCTCCTTCGTTGGATGAAAGTATAGCCAATGCCTTCCCCGAATCAATAACACTTCCACCCCCGATACTTACGACAACCTCAGGATGAAAATCCTTAATGATTCTCAGTGAATCCTGGATAAATCCAATTCCAGGCTCTTTTTCAGAAATAATATGCATGATTGTGCACTTATTTGCAATGGATTGTTGGTTTAATATCGGATTATCATATTGATTATGCTTTCCGGTGACCAATATAAGTCTTTTTCCAAAACCCAGGATAATTTCGCCAGCCTGGTTGACACACCCTAGCCCAAATATGATCTTTTGTGCAGTTCCAAATTCAAAGTTCATACTAAAAGTCCTATTCAATAGGATAAATTGTCTTAAACCTGGTACTTTGGCGTGGTTCTGCCATCATATCATTCACACAATTACGCCAAATTCTATAATGCCGGGTATCTTTATGGGCAGCAGATGCATCCTGATCCTTATAACCTTCAACTAGAATAAATTTGGAGAAATCTGTTTCTTCCTGGATCAAATCGAAGCGAATTACACCAGGTTCCAGTAAACTATCTTTCGCATTTTCTTTTGTAGCAACAATAAATTCTTCCACTTTTTCAGGACGAACCCTGACATGAACATGAACCAGAAACATATTACCTCCACATTTTTGAATTGGGTTAGAATAAATTATACATATCTTATTGAAGAATTGCCTTAAGCCATCAATACTATGACCGAACAAGATTTGAATAATTGGATACTCTACCAGGACCAAAGCCTCCTGGTTATCAATAAACCTGCTGGCATTCTTACTATTCCTGACGGGTATAAACCTGATGTTTCTCACCTGAAGAGTATTCTAGAACCGGTATTTGGCCGACTTTTTATTGTACACAGATTGGATAAAGATACCAGTGGTGTTATGGTCATCGCCCGCACTGAAATGTCACACCGTAACCTGAACTTACAATTTGACAATCGAATGATCAAAAAACAATATCAGGCTCTCATCATTGGCATTCCTGCCTGGGAAGAAATAACTGTTGATTCTCCCCTAACCGTCAATGGCGACCGTTCACACCGGACCAGGGTACTTAAGAATAAAGGAAAACAAGCACTAACGGATTACTCAAAAGTCTTCAGTTGGCAATCAATTACACAAGTTAATGCTAAACCTCAGACAGGTTACACTCATCAAGTCCGAGCCCATATTAGCTCAATTGGATACCCGATCCTTTTCGATTCCCTTTATACACCACCTGATCTAAGAGAAAAGGCGGCTACCATCATTAATTCTCTTGATGTGGACTCAATAAATCAACGAATAATGCTGCATGCAAGCGAAATTTCCTTCGTTCATCCGGAAAACGAAACACCAACTAGTTTTCAAGCACCAATGCAATCAGATATGGAGTACATCATTTCAATATTAAATAGCAAACGGAGCATAGTATGATCCGCTGCTCCGTTTGTATGCTTTAATCTAATAATTTTTGAAATACCCGGTGATTTTTATAAGCTTTTCCACCTACATTTTCGAGGTCTTTACGCATTTGTTTGGTGGTTTCGGCAACCTGTGTCAGGTCTGCGTGATCAAAGTGAAACTCATGAATTGTATTTTCCATCTCGGAATAAAGGAGGGCATTACCTCCCCGGCCATGAAATTCCGGTAAAACTCCCATTCCATTAAATGAAACCCAATTTGTTCTGCCTACTTCAAGAAGAATATCTATAATGGAAAAGAGATTTAATTTGCCTTTAGCGCGCTGGAGGGCTTTAGAAACATCCTGAAATCCAAACAGGAAACCAACTACTTCGCCTTGATGTTCAATAATCTTAATGAGTTTGGGGTTTGCAAAATCGATCACCTGATTTACTGCGAACCTTACTTCTTTCATCGTCAATGGATAGTATTCCCAATTGCTAACAAAGGTCTTGTTGTAGGCTTCACAAATCCGATCAGCATATTTTACTAAAGGCGGTTTGGTATTAAACCGGATCACTTTAAATGTTCCCCTTTCAACAACTTTATCTGCAATAAGTTTGATCTTCGGATCAAGGTGAAAATTAGGGGCGGGAATGTAGCAGGACACAAAGTCCACCTCTTTTTCAAACCCAAGGGCTTCGACGAGCTTTTGGTAATAATCATAGTTGTAATTCATCATTGTCATCATCTGACGATGTTCAAAACCTTCCACCTGAATACCATAACCATCGAACGGGCTCATGCCTTTTGGACCAACAATATGATTTAATCCCCTGGCTTTTGCCCATTCGAAAACTGTCTTAAAAAGGGCATTTGCTACTTCCTGATCGTTTATACTATCAAAAAAATAGAATTCAGCATCTTTTGTACCGTGATATGCATTGAACGGCTTGTTTTCAAGAGCAGCGATCCTGCCTACATCTTTTCCGTCTTTTACAGCAATAAAAAATTCCGCCACCGAGTGCTCGTAAAATGGATGCTTTTCATGATTCAGCATAACCCGAATATCTGAATAAAAAGGTGGCACCCATTGCGGACAGTTCTGATAAAGGTCAAATTGAACTTTAATGAAACGATCCACCTGCTTTTTGTTGGTAGTGTCAATTTTTTCGATAAGGATCATTATTGCCTCTCAGGAAAATAATAGAATGTTGGATAATAAAAAAAGTATACACCGCAATAGTAATCATTCATACACTTTTAACCCCATTTTATTCATTTGGATATTTTCTACTTGAAATGAAATCCAAAATATGGAGATTAACCAGGTCAGGTTGCTGAACGATTACAGCGTGCCCGGCTTGCGAAATGAAAATTTGATCACATTTTTGTAATTTCTTGGCCATTGTTGTTTGTGATTCAGGAAGGATAGTAGAGTCTCCTTCCCCTGTGATCATAAGACAAGGGGTAACAATGGAGTTAAGATATTTATCCAAATTCAATAGACTGATTTTATATAAGGTTTGTTTGTAAACACCAGGGTCAGTATTTACAATTTGTTTTACGATCATATCTCGGTATGGTGCATCTATTTCTGATGGAAACAATCGTTTTGCCATAAAAATTGCCTGATCCTCAATTGATAAGAAAATAACCTTCCATAAGCGAGTCACCAAATAAAGCAGACTACTAAATTTTTCCGGTCTGATCTTGGAAAAGGTATTGATCAAGATCGCTTTTTCGTAATTCTCAGAGTGATCTGCCAACATCTTAAGTCCTATAGCACCGCCTAAAGAAATTCCGAGTAGAAAAATTGGTTTGTTAGTTATTTCACAAACAAATAAATACAGGATCTTAGCGCAATCTTCGATGGACCATTTACGTGTGATCGTTGTGGATGACCCGAATCCGGGGAGATCGGGAACTATCGGGCGGTATCCCGCTTCTCCAAGCGCTTTTTCCTGAAATATCCAACTCTGGCTATCGACTCCGAGACCGTGTAACAATAAAACTATTTGTCTATTATCCGGGTATTCATCCCGATAATTAAGGGTTTGTTTTATTGAATTACTATCGTAGTTCCAAATTGACATTTGAAATATCCTGACCAAGAAAAGGGAAGTGGATTTATATAATTCTACATCACTCACCGAAGCAAAAATGAATTGCAGGAGGTATCCTCCACACATCAATAATTACAGGCAATAATTGATTTCTTTGAATTTTCTTGACTATGTGATGATAACAGAATAGAATTACTCGCCACAATGAGGTGGTAAATTATTATATGTAGCGAAGGTAACCTGATTTTCAGGTGAGAGGCGCTGGAAAGAAGAAAAAGATGGAAAAAGTAGTCATTAACGCTTCACCCCGAACAGTAATTGGTAAAAAAGTTGGAGTTCTCCGCCGCGAAGGCAAACTACCGGGTGTATTATATGGTCATAATATCACTGCCACCCCTATCATAATGGATCTCCGCCAGGCATCAAAAGTTCTCCATTCAGTGACAGGTTCATCCATTGTAACAATTGACCTGGATGGCAAAGAACACGCAGTCATTGTTCGAGAAAAGCAACGCAATTTTATCCGTGGTACATTTTTACATATCGATTTTCAGGTAATTTCCCTTACAGAGAAAATCCGCACCGATGTTAGCATTGAATTGGTAGGATTATCTCCTGCGGTAAAAGATTTCAACGGTTTAATTGTGACCGGTACCGATAAATTAGACGTGGAATGCCTGCCACAGTACTTACCCGAAAAGATCACTGTCGATATATCCTCACTGTTGAAGATCGGCGATGGAATTTTTGTCCGTGATTTACATCTGGATAGCAATATCACCGTTTTCAATCATGAAGATGAACAGCTTGTTCATATTACTGCTCAAAAGGCTGAGGAAGAAGAAGTGGTCGAAGCAGTCGCTGCAGTTGAAGAACCTGAAATTATTGAGAAGGGTAAGAAGGAAGAAGAAGTACCCGAGTAATTTCTACTATTGGATCAAAAAAGCCAACGGAACAAATTCCGTTGGCTTTTTTATTTTAATAGTTCAAGAATCTTCATGGATAACATCGCGGTAATTCCCCATACTATGTGCCCGCCATATTCTTTATAATAGATTACATTACGATGAAAATTCGAGTTGCTATCCTTAAATTCCCGCTCTTCCCGATTGGTTTCATCCGCTAACCACACAATCGGAATTGAAAATACACTTTCTACCTCTGCTTTTTCAAGATGATAGTGTAAGTTAGTTGAAATCAATCCTACAAAAGGTGTAATTGTATAATTCGAAATTGTATTAATTGGAGGAATTGATCCAAGAATTTGAATTTCTTCCTTCTTGATACCAATTTCCTCAAAAGTCTCACGCAATGCTGTTTCTTTCAAACACAGATCCTGTTCTTCCCAGGCACCTCCAGGAAAAGAAACTTGCCCTTTATGATCCCTGACAGACTGTGTACGCTGAGTAAACAGGATATTCCATTGGTCATTTTCTCTAACGAAAAGGATCAACACCGCAGCCGGGAAGTATCCATCATTTTGACTCGGTGGAACATCACAAAAATTATGGTCCAGCTTTTCATTTAGTTTAATAAATGGATCTGATTGTATTGACTGGCTCAGGTTTACTCCCTTATTCATTATTAGTCATCGGCTTCGAACGTTTCTTCCAGCAGATCATCAGATTCCGCTTCTTGGGTAAAGTTCACCGGACGGGCAAATATAAGGAATCCGGTATGGGCTACCATACGATCAGTGGGCCTAAAATGGTCTGATTCTGCTTTGTAATATCGCATCATGATCTCACAAACATCCACGAATGCAAATTTTTCCTGCCTTAAGGCTTCCAACAGTCGAATTACTTGATTAGTCGTGGGCAGAATGGTTCCAAAAAAACCACCCGGTTTCAAAGCAGAACGAATCTGTGGCATGAAATCGTATGGATTTTGAACATCCAGGAAGGCAGCATCCATACCCGTCTCAAAGAATCCATTTCGAATATCATGGAGTTTAAATTCCACCCTATCCTGAAGTTCCACTTTTTCCAGATTCTTTCGAGCCAGGTTCATCATATCTTCCCGGCTTTCATAGGTGTACACTTTTCCCTCTTTACCTACTGCATAAGCAAATGCTGTCGTTAATGCCCCGGAGCCTGTCCCTGCCTCCAACACCTTTATTCCAGGTCCGATTCCCAGCCGTACCATGATATATCCGATGTCTTTAGGATAGATGATCTGAGTGTTGCGTTTGATCTGTCGTAAGAGATCAGCAAGAGCAGGCTGCAGGATGATGAAAGGGCTGTGATTATGACTGTAAATCTTACTTCCCCAGGTTAAACCGATGATCTGGTCGTGCTGTATCACCCCCCGATGTGATTGAAATTCAGCTCCGGGAACTAATTTGATTATAAAATGCTTATGATTAAGCCCGACAAGACTAGCCAGGTCCCCAGCCTGTGCGGTAGTTCCACTTAAGTTCCAGCTCACTGATGTACTCCTTCAAAATCGAATGCCCTGATTATAACAAGTGTTGAGAAGATTCCTATGGAAATATTCATGGTTTTATGCTAGAATACAATCCGCTTATGGCGAGGTAGCTCAACGGTGGAGCAGTGGACTCATAAGCCATTGGTTGTGGGTTCAAATCCCACCCTCGCCACTCAAGAAAATTATTTTTAAAATATATGACCAACTATTATAAAAAAATGTTGGTTTTATTTATTTAATTCTGATCTTCCACTTAAATCGGCAAAGTTAATAATTTTTCATTTTCGAGCTAGCGGTCCTGCCTGGAGAACCTCCAATGGGACTGCATCTTTATATTTTTCAAAATTAGCTATAAACATTGCCGCTAAACTCCGAGCTTGGGCGTCATATTTCGCTGGATCAGGCCAGGTATTACGTGGATTTAGAACTTCTGCTGGAACGTTCGGGCACGATCTCGGTATCTGTAAACCAAATATCGGATCGATATCATTATCCACTGAATCCAGCATGCCACTTAAAAGAGCATCCACCATGGCCCGGGTGTACGAAATCTTCATCCGGGAGCCAATACCATAGGCTCCACCAGTCCATCCGGTATTGACCAGCCAGCATCGTGAATTGAATTTTCGAATCTTTTCCCCCAGCAGCCGGGCATAAACCATCGGATGATGCACCATGAAAGGACCACCAAAACATGTGCTGAAAGTGGCCTGGGGTTCTTTTAATCGTTTTTCCGTTCCAGCAACTTTTGCTGTGTAACCGGATAAAAATTGATACATGGCTTGTTCGGGCGTCAATCGCGAGATGGGGGGCAGCACACCGAATGCGTCTGCGGTTAAGAAAACGACATCCTTGGGGTGTCCACCCATCCCTGTAGGTTCATAATTCTCGATTTCACTCAATAAATAGGAAGCCCGTGTGTTTTCTGTGATCGAATCATCACTCAAGTCAATTTGCCTGGTTTCAAGATCAATGACCACATTTTCCAATATGGTGCCAAATCGCCTGGTCATGTTATATATTTGTGGTTCGTCCTGGGGAGACAGACGGATCACTTTCGCATAACAGCCGCCTTCAAAGTTGAATATGCCCTGGTCGTTCCATCCGTGTTCATCATCTCCGATTAGGTGTCTTTTGGGATCTGAAGAAAGGGTTGTCTTTCCCGTACCGCTCAGACCAAAGAATAAGGCGGATTGGTTATCTGAACCAATATTTGCCGCACAATGCATCGGCAATATCCCTTGCAAAGGAAATAGATAATTTAAAATGGTAAAAACACACTTCTTGACCTCACCGGCATACCTGGTGCCAGATATAAGCGCTAACTTTTGTCCTGGATGGATTGCCACGACAACATCTGAGGAAGTTCCATCAATTTCGGGTTCAGTCTCAAACCCGGTAGCCACCAGTACGGTGAACTGAGGTTTGAATTCATTTGTGCCAGCATCATCAGCATGCCGGAACATATTATAGGCAAACAGGCTCTGCCAGGCTGTATCTGTAATAATTTGTGCCGGGAATCTGCAGGATGGGTCAGCTCCAGCGTAACAATTCTGTACAAATAGTTCCTGGTTATTACAATATTCCACCATGCGGGATTTTAATATTTCAAATTTCACTGGATCAAAGGGTTTATTATCTTTGTTCCACCAGATCTTATCCTCGCTTGAAGCCTCACGTACATAGAATTTATCATTAGGCGATCTGCCTGTTGATTTCCCGGTATAAATAACTACTGGACCCTTTTCTGCGATCATCGCCTCGCTGCGCTTGACGATTTCCTCATAGAGTAATGGTGGTGTTAGGTTCCAGTGGATTTTTTTGGGTTCAATCGCGTTGATTCCATCCAATTCGATCCGGGAACTAAAATTTTCCATTCTGTTATCTCTCCTGGCAATCTGTGATTAAAAAGCCAAAGCTTGCTTGTCCGGGATTTTTATTCCATCCCGGTAATTAATGCAATGACTGCCATGCGTATTGGAACACCGTTGGCAGCTTGCCTGAAGTAAGCTGCTCCTTCGTAATTATCCACTTCCCTGGCTATCTCATCCACTCGTGGTAAAGGGTGTAGAATAGTTATCCCGCGTTTGGACTTTTCAAGCAAGACATTGTTTACAACATAACTTCCTTTTAAGCGTTCATAAACGTCTGGATCTGGAAAGCGTTCTTTTTGGATCCGGGTCATGTAAAGAACATCTGATTTCGCAGCAGCTTCGTTCAAATTGCTGGTTTCGATTATGTCAATTCCATCTGACCGCAGGGATTGGGTGATCTCCTCTGGCATGCGTAATTCTTCAGGGGAAACAAAATAAAACCGTGGTCCATACTTGCCGAGCAGCCAGGATAGGGAATGAACTGTGCGTCCATTCAGTAAATCTCCGACTAATGTAACGACCAGGTTATTTAGCCGGCCTTTCTCTTTTTGGATGGCAAACAGATCCATCAATGCCTGGGTTGGATGCTGACCTGACCCATCGCCTCCATTGATCACAGGGACATTAGCTCCATCAGCCAGTTCTTTTGCACTTCCTTCCACCATATGTCGAATCACTGCAACATCCGCATACCCATCGATCATCCGCCCGGTATCAAAAAGCTTCTCACCTTTCACGGCCGAACTGGATGTTTTTGCGTCCATCACAGAAACGACATGCCCGCCTAGGCGCAGCATGGCAGTTTCAAAGGTCAACCGGGTCTGTGTGGAAGGCTCGAAGAATAAGGTGGCGAGCACCTTCCCAGCCATATTAGTCAGTCGCCCGCCAGAAGCCATAACCGTTTCAAATCGGGCAGCCGTCTCAAGGATCAGGCTGATTTGCTCCAGTTTTAGATCTTTTACATGCAGGATATCCTTGCCTTTTAATACCGTTGCCATTTTTCTACCTCTTGGTCTCGATTAAAATGCTTTTTTGCAGTGATGTGTAGCGCTAATCATTCCTAATTACAAAGTTTTCACCCGCGTCTCTTTGGTTTGACTATATTTGATTGTATAACACTTCGGCGTTTTCGTCATACAACCAAATTCCCTCATCTCCATATGTTAATGTGATATTGAATCAGAAATTTGATATCCATTTTCCCGGCACGTGTAATATTCCAAGTTTGGTTATAATTAATCCACTATGTTTGAAAGTTTACGGCGAATTAGCAGGCGTGTCCGACGGGCTGGATCAGATAAATACTTCCTTCTGATGCTTATCAGCTTCGCGATTTCGGTTTCATTTACCAGGGCATTTTTAAACCTGACTGGATTCCCACAACTAGGCAGTGAAGGACTTCATTTTGCCCATGTGTTATGGGGTGGACTGGTCTTGTTCCTGGCTTCCATCATCCCATTATTATTTGCCAACCGCTGGGTTTATCCACTCGGAGCGATTCTATCGGGTATCGGGGTAGGTCTGTTCATCGATGAAGTTGGTAAATTTATTACCCAAACGAACAATTATTTTTATCCTCCGGCAGCACCCATCATATATGGCTTTTTCCTCCTAACCGTCTTTTTGTATTCACAGGTAAAAAGAAAACCCACCCATGATGCCCGAACCGAGTTATACCATGCTCTCGACCTCATGGAAGAAGTCCTGGAGCACGAGTTGGATCATGACGAACGCGCTGATCTGGTCGCTTCCCTGGAACGTGTCCGAAGCACAACGACCGATGATGATTATCGCAACCTGGCTGAAGAATTACTCCACTTTTTATCATCCCCAAAGTTTAATTCTGGCGAGAAAATACTATTCATTTCAGACCATGTCAGTATCTTCATAAATCGGGCAAAAAAACGCTTGATCTCCAACCGGGTTTTACACTACTTTTGTGCTGTGTCATTGCTTCTTCTGGGTACTTATACGATGATCTATCCTTTTCGGGTATTCTTATCTGTGAGGACTCCAGCTAATCTGGTTCAATTTATTCAACCACTGATACAATCTCAATTGGTCAGATCGACTGTTGGAATGGATTGGTTTGCTGCCAGGTTGGCACTTGAAGCTTCAGTAGGAACCTTGCTTATCGTGTCTGGCGTTCTTTTGTTGGTAAAGAAGGTTATCCGGGCTCTTTCCCTTGCATATTTTAGTTTACTGTTGGTATTTACGACCGTAGATATGTTGATCTTTTATTATGATCAGTTTTCCACCATATTCTTTGTTACAATACAGCTCATTGTATTTATTGCTGTCACTTCTTATCAAACAAGAATTAAGGAAATGAAAGTTACCTGAGGAATTTATGCCTTTATATGAATATTCTTGTCTGGCCTGTGAAAAGAAATTCGATCTGCTGCGGTCGATAAAGGAAGCTGATTCCCCAATTCCGTGTGTATCCTGCCACAGCAATAACACAAAACGACTACTTTCCACATTTTTCTCGCATTCATCCGGAGGTAGCTCTTCTACTTCATCTCCATCATCTTCCGGAGGAGGTTGCGGCGGCTGCAGTGGAGGATCATGCGGCTCCTGCCATCATTAGAGCAATTAGTTATTCACCAAAGTGCAAAAAAGACTTGGAAAACAAATTTTCCAAGTCTTTTTTATTATTTATCTTATATACAAGAAATTAAGTGGTATGCAGTGCTTTTTCCTGAATCGCCCGTTCTGATAGACTAGCACGCAAGGTCTTAATATCTCCATCGACAAAGAATAACGCCCCTAAATACAGGAAAAAGCATAATACCCACGCTGATATACATACCGTCATAATCGCTGTTTGGGTGCTGTATGCATCTGCGATCAGTCCAGCAAGGATTGGAGCAAGGGCAGCGCCGCTGTTCTCAACGAAATATTCCACTGCCTGGGCTGAGCTGCGGACCTCCGGTAAACTGATGTCAAAAACAGTTGCGATGACATTCGGTGAGGAAAATGGCATGAATAAAGCTGTCAAACTCATTAATATGAGAAAAGTCGTCTTTTGTTCTACCGGGGTGACCAATGCAAAATAAAGGAATATTGCACCCAGGATTACCCCGATGCTGGAAATAATGATGCGTCCTTTAAGAGTGCGTTTGAATAACCAATCTCCCAGTGCTCCGCCTATAAAATAACCTGCTGCAAGAATAATAATGACAGGACCCATGGTGAAGAGGACAGAGTCATTGTCATATCCACGCTCTGTCATTAAATATCCGAAAAAGAAGAATGTGATCACATTCCAGGGAAACACACCTGCAAAACCCTGCAGGAAAACAAACCACATTGTTTTCTTCTTCATTACATCTTTTAATGAGCTCCACTTGAACCGGAATTGACCGATTTCTTCCATGTCAGCGAATTCGGGCTCAGACTTTCCACGTGGAACTTCCTTGATCCCAAAAAAGATGACTGCGGCCATAATTATTCCCAGGCTGCCGGTGATGATAAAAATCGTCCTCCATCCTTCCATCTGACCAACTGCACCGTTTAGCATGGGGGCGATCATCAATGCCAGGATCATACCCAACAGGTAGCCGATCGGTTGTGTTAATTGCAATATTCCATAAATCCGGCCCCGCACCTTGGGGGTGAAATAATCTGCGATGAGGCTGTAAAGGCCGGGATATGCAGAATCATCGATACCAGTGGATGCTCGTGTAAATAGAAAACCCGTATACGTCTTCACCACTGAACTCATCCAGGTGGTTGCTCCCCAGATGAATGAAGCTAGGGCAAGCAGTTTCACCCGGGAATATTTGTCATACAGATAGCCCCAAATGGGATACAGGATTGTCCCAATGATTAATGCTCCCGAGTTGATCAATCCCCATTGCCGATTGTTCAGGTTAAAGGTTTCACTAATCGGCAGTTGCAGTGACCCGATCAATAATTTGTCAGTCTGATGCAATAACATAAAAAGAGCAAACACTACTACGACGAATACAGAATAGGCTTTGTTTGGTTTTTTCATTGATTATCCTCTTCACATTATTGAGATATTTGATAAAAAAATAAATCTATATACCTATGCGCTTAATTACGAATTATTGTTTTTGAACAAGGATTTCCTCTATAAATGCATGAAACCGTGAATATCGATAGCTCTCCGCGTATTTTACACCAGCCTTTTTTCCGATAATTTCTGCCTGGGAAGTCAATGCAAAGCTGATAGCTTGAAATGGATCATTCATGGATGAGCTTAGACCTGATGGGAGATCAATGCCTGCAATTTGAGCCTGCCGGTAAAAATCTTCCACCAGGAATATCACCTGACTTTCATGGGCTTTCATAGCTTCCAATTTTTTCTCCATGAATTGGGTGATATCCACCACTTTATTATGGATCCCAAAGTCCTCACTGTAAAAATACTTCTCACAGACAAAATGGGGTTCGAGACCTTCCTGGATCTGCTGGGGATATACTAACGGCAGCCCGGAATGATTTACTGCATCAGAGGCTGCCCAGGCCAGTGCTCTATGGTCCGGGTGCGCTTCATTGGAGGCAAAAGGATCAATTGAGATCACAATATCCGGCTTTTCGATTCTAATCAGCCGAATCAGCTTTTCGCGAAGTTCTCCCACAGGTGCCTGATCAAGTTCGTAATCATGATAACCTAACATAATAAGCCTCGCACCCATGACCCTGGCTGCGTTTTCTGCTTCAATTTGACGGATTCGTATCAGGTCAGATCGGCTTTCCCTATAAGATCCACAGCATCCATCTGTTGCAATGATGATCGTGATCTCCATTCCAGCTTCGATCAGGCTGGCTATCAACCCGCCAGCAAAAAATTCAGCATCATCAGGATGCGGAGCCATTACCAATGCTTTTTTATTCATTTATTCATTCCTTATCTGAAATAATAGGTTGAGTATATCTACGATTTCGCTTCTAAGCAATTTATTTTTCTTATGACTTCTTGGTGCTATTCAATTTTCCCGTGAACACGTAAACAAAGTAAAATGGACATATATTAGAATTCAAATTATTGAATTTATATTATGTTCATGGAGAAACATATGTTGGATTTAACTGGAAAAGTAGCAGTAATTACCGGGGGAACACGGGGTTTGGGATACGCCATAGCACTTGAATTAGCCAAGTCTGGCGCTAAAGTGGTCATAGGTTCTCGAAATGAGGACTCAGTCCAACTGGCTGTTCATACATTACTAAGCATGGGTTATTCAGCTTCAGGTTTGGCTGGCGATGTCAGTGATCTGAATTACATCAAAAAACTTGCAGGAAAAGCCCAGGAAATCTTTGGACGACTGGATATCTGGATCAATAATGCCGGAATGGCAGGAGCATACGGACCCACTCTTGAAATACCGGTATCCGAGTATAAGAACATTTTAGCAACCAATATTACTGGAGTATATCAAGGTTCATTGGTAGCTATGGAGGTTTTTACCAATCAGGGAAGCGGAAAATTGATCAATATCCTTGGACGTGGCTGGAATGGACCTGTCCCATATCAGAACGCTTATGCACCTACCAAGGCATGGGGTAAGAATTTCACACTTGGCCTTGCAAAAGAAAATGAAAACAAAAGAATCAATATTTTTGCATTCAACCCCGGCATGGTTCTCACGGACCTGCTCACCCGGGTGCATGTGGTCGCAGGTTATGAAGACAAATTAAAAGCCTTCCCCATGGTGATCCGACTGTTGGCCAAGCCTGCACAGATCCCTGCAAAAAAGGTAGCCTGGTTGGCTTCTTCTGCTACTGATAATATGGCTGGCAAGGTAATTCAAATTCCATTTGTCGGGCAGGCTATTTTCGTTTTTTTTCAAGTCCTCTGTGCGAAGATCTTCAATCATAAGCTCCCCGCCGTGGATATCCATATCGAGTCTGTGCCAGGTGCACTAAGTAGTAATAAATAAGTCGATTGTCCTGCAACTCCTTCAAAAATATTGCGTAGATAGTTGTGAAGGAGATTTGAAATGGATAAGAAAAAACTAACTCGCAGTTTGGACAACCGCATGATCGGCGGTGTCTGCGGTGGATTGGGCAGTTACCTTGATGTAGATCCTACAGTGATCCGTCTGGCTTTTGTATTGTTAGCTTTGGTTGGCGGGCATGGAATACTAATTTACCTGGTTATGTTGCTATTAATTCCACCTGAGCCGCAAATTGTACTCAATCCAGTCGTTAAAGATTAATCCAAATTCGTTTTTCGTCAAAACAACCCCCATTTGGAGATTTTATGGGGGATTGCTTTTTTAATCCGAATTCCATGATCATATTATTTTGTATACAGAAATATTGGATATATTAATAATCAGTACTATAATCAGAACATATGAGCGGTTTATCGCCTTTAAATAATGTTCTCCGTTCCTGGGCAGCTGATCATGAGATTCAGCCCAATTTTGTTTTTTCAACCACAATTGCTGAAACCCCTCCCATTTTTGCAGATTTCCCAATTGATCTCTCACCGAAATTAATTACCGCATTGCGACAAACAGGTATAACCCAACTGTATTCACATCAAAGAAGTGCCTGGGACCATTCCAGTAAATCTGAAAACCTTGTGATCATTTCAGGTACTGCAAGCGGAAAATCTCTGTGCTATTACCTGCCAATACTGGATACCATGCTCAAAGATCCTGCGTCGAGAGCACTGCTTCTATTCCCCACCAAAGCTCTCGCCCAAGACCAACTTCACAAGATCGAAGCCCTCCTGCAATTGATTCCTTCTCACCAGGTCAAGGTTGCTTCCTATGATGGGGATACTTCGACTACCCACCGGCGTAATATCCGTGAGAATGCAAATATCATCATTTCGAACCCTGACATGCTGCACCTGGGAATTCTGCCGCATCATACCCAATGGAATGATTTCTTTGCCAATCTTAGATTTATCGTTTTAGATGAGATCCACTCCTATCGAGGAGTCTTTGGATCCCATGTTGCGAATGTCTTGCGCCGGCTTGAGCGTGTAACAAATCATTACCACTCCCGCACACAATTTATCATGACATCTGCGACCATTGGTAATGCTGAGGAATTGGCTCAAAAATTGACCGGTCTTCCCGTGACTGTGATCTCAGAAGATGGTGCCGGTCACGGACGCAAGAATTTCCTGATCTATAACCCTCCATTATCCAACCCGGATCTCGGAATTCGGAAAAGTGCCATATTTGAAGCAATGCATCTTGGCTCCCCTTTGCTGCAAAACAATCTTCAAACGATAATTTTTGCCCGTACGCGGAAGACGGTAGAGTTAATTTTGACTTCTTTTCAACAATATTTTCCCGAATGGAGGGATCGTCTGAGGGGTTATCGCAGCGGATACCTGCCTCAAGACCGGCGTGAGATCGAAAAAGGCTTGCGGGAAAACCATGTCACCACTGTCATCGCAACAAATGCCCTTGAACTCGGTGTAGATATTGGTGCCTTGGATGTATCCATTCTGGTCGGTTATCCGGGTACCATAGCTTCCACAATTCAACAGATCGGCCGGTCTGGACGTAAATCTCAAGACTCTGCAGCGGTTCTGATTGCAACTGCCGATCCGATCGACCAATTCCTTGCGCGGAATCCGGATTACTTGCTCTGCTTACATCCGGAAAATGCCCTGGTCGACCCGGACCATTTGATGATCCTTTTGAATCACCTGCAATGTGCTGCCTTTGAATTACCTTTTTCGAAACAGGATCGATTTGGAGACCTACCAACCGCTTTACTGTATGACTTCTTATCATTCCTGGCTCAACAGGGAATTTTGCACGAATCCAATGATAGTTACTTCTGGATGCAAAGCACTTACCCTTCTTCTGCTTTCAATTTACGCAGCACTTCCGCTGACCGGATAGATCTCAAACGATTGACCAACGACCGCTGGGAGATTTTCGGTACAGTGGATAAGATCAGCTCCTACTGGATGGTCCACCCTGGAGCGATCTACTTGCATGAAGGTCAAACCTATCTTGTAGACGACTTGAACTTGGATGAAAATTCATCCACCATGCATCCGGTTGCTGAGGATTATTCGACCGAACCACAGGAAACGATGGATATCTTGATCACCTCCAAAATAAAGGAGCTTGATCGAACGAGTTACCTTATGGGTTACGGGGATCTGCGTGTAACAAGCCAGGTGGTCGGTTATAAAAAGATCAAGAACTATACTCATGAAGTATTAGGTGTTGGAGAAGTTGACCTTCCGGAATTCACCTTTGACACTACTGGTATGTGGCTGGTGCTCAATACTGATACAGTAGATCAGCTACGGTCAAATGGATTGTGGTTGAATGACCCGAATAATTATGGACTTGAATGGAATCAGACTCGCAAACAGATCAGGGAGCGAGATGGCTTCAAATGCCAGAATTGCGGCTTGCCTGAAAATGGAATATCACACCATGTCCACCATCTTATTCCATTCCGGATGTTTCAGGAACCAGAAAAGGCGAATCAAATAGAGAACCTTGTCACCCTTTGTCCGGATTGTCATCAAAAAGCTGAAATGCTAACTTATGTCCGCAGTGGATTAACTGGTTTGGCTTATGCCCTGCGCCATATACTGCCTTTGCATTTGATGTGTGATTTTAAGGATATCGAGGTCCACTCCGATCCACAATCTGCCCTCTTCGAACAAAAACCGGCTCTCATCATCTTTGATGCAATACCGGGTGGAATTGGTCTTTCACAAATGTCTTACGATAAAATAATTACATTGTTGCCAATTCTTTATACCTTTATTGCCGAATGCCAGTGCGGTGATGGCTGTCCAAGCTGCATAGGACCCTCAGGTGAAGAAGGCTATGGCGGAAAAATAGAAACACTCGCAATCCTAGACCTTATAAAATAAGTAAATAATGGAAGATTCCTTAGCTGAGAAACTCAAACGTCTGGGCATGAAACTGGGGAGTGAACATATTCCTGCTCCTCAACCCCGCGCAGATCAGTTTTCTGTCTCCAATGTGATATCCGGGGAAGAAATTGAAACCATGTTCGGGTATTGTTATCGAATTCAAAAACTCCTGGATCGGGACCATGTCCACGGTCAAACCACTTTGGTCATCGACGGAGAAATTGGCCTGGTTGCAGATTGGGCTCATTCCAGTCATCTAAGGAACCAATCAGCTGACCATATGATCTTTCTGGATACTGAAACATCAGGTTTATCGGGTGGGACAGGATCATTTGCATTTTTAGTAGGTGTCAGCCAGGTAACATCACGTGGTTTGGAATTTACGCAATTCCTGCTCAGGGATCCATCTGAGGAGAGAGCGATGTTGATCGCCCTTGCGGAATATATGACTGATGCCCGGGCTGTGGTGACATACAACGGTAAAACATTTGATATCCCTCTGTTGAATAATCGTTATGTTTTGCATGATTTGATTTCTCCTTTCAAGGAACTCGCTCATATTGACCTGCTTCCGATGGCGCGAAAGATATGGAAAAAGAAACTTGCCAGCCGGAGACTTTCCAATGTGGAAACTGAGATCCTCCGTGTAGAGAGGACTATGGACGAGGTTCCAGGTTATCTAGTTCCTCAGGTGTATTTTGATTACTTGAAATCCGGGGATGCTCGTCCACTTGTGGGAGTCCTTTATCACAATGAGATGGATGTGCTTTCTTTGACTACTTTGCTCCAATATTTCATGAATGCATTCTCCCAACCATCTCTGGAAGCCAATAATGCTCCGGAAGATCTGTATCCGGTTATCAACCTGTTAATGGACCTTGGCCATCATCATGATGCGATCGAATTGTTTAATAGAACATTCCAGCCCGATTCAACCTCTCAGGGTGATGATTGGGAAACAATTGAAAAGGTAGCCTTGCATTATAAAAGGAACAGGGAATGGGAATCTGCAAAATTCATCTGGGAAGCTGCAGCAGAAAATGGGTTGGAATTCGGCTGGTTCGAATTAACAAAATTTTACGAACACCATGAAAGAAATTACTCTGAAGCTTTGGAATATGCAGAAAGGTTATTGGAATTCATTTCCAACCAGAACATTCCCCCATTTACAAAGCAGCAGCGTGTAAAAGAACTTCAAACACGTATAGATAGGATCAAAGTAAAAAACTTCCCCCGAGAAAAATAACCTCCGGTTTCCCGGAGGTTATGGTTTATTTTATTAGCTTGGATTTGACGAGGTTTTCTGCGGTTTCCAGTGCTTCTGCCAACCTTGAAGCATCTTTTCCACCAGCTTGAGCCAGGTTCGGGCGTCCACCGCCGCTTCCGCCAACTATTTGGGCTGCTGCACGCGCGATCTCACCTGCATTTAAACCGCTCTTCACCAAGTTGTCGCTCGATGATACCACAATCGATGGTTTATCATCAATCACTGTTGCAAGAATGGCTACCCCGGATGAGTAATTCGCCTTAAATAGGTCTGTGAGTGACCGTAATGTTTCCAGGTCCACTCCTGGTATCAGGCTGCTATATACCGCAGAACCATCGAACAATGGTAGACCTGTAATCCGCTTTTGGAATTCAGTGCCTGCAACCTGTACCATATAGGCAGCCATTTGTTTTGCCTGTTCAGATGAATCTATTAACACCTGTTCGATCTTTTTTGGCAGTTCTTCCTGGCTGGTCTGCATTAAGGCAGCAGATTGCTTCAACAATTTTGTCCGCTGCTGCACCAGGGCATATGCCGCCCGGCCGGTGACCGCCTCTATCCGACGAATTCCGGCAGCAGCACTTCCTTCGTTTGTGATCAGGAATAGACCAATATCCCCGGTCTCATCCACATGGGTGCCGCCACAAAGTTCAAAGGATATCCGTTCATCACCCCCGATGATCACTGTCCGAACGATTTCTCCGTATTTTTCACCGAAAAGTGCTGTAGCTCCATCGTTCATGGCTTCCTGCAAAGAGCGTTCTTTGATTTCGAGCTTGTAATCATTCAAAATATTGAAATTTACTCCAGCTTCGATCTTTTCCAATTGTTCCGGTGTGACAGCTTCAGGATGGTTAAAATCGAACCTTAACCGGTCAGGAGAAACCATGGAACCGGCTTGTAGCGCATGTTTGCCAATCACCTTATGCAGTTCTGCATGGAGTAAATGTGTCGCTGTGTGATTCCGGCGAATATCCTGCCGCCGTGCCGCATCCACCTCGGCAGTAACCTTTTGCCCTATTATTAGGGTTCCTTTAATCATTTTCCCAACATGGACTATGACTCCCGCCGCCGGTTTTCTCGTTTCAGATACTACAAATACATTTTCATCTGTACCCACTCTGAGTATTCTTCCCTTATCTGTCACCTGGCCGCCTGATTCTATATAGAAACATGTTTCCGGTAGCAGAATTTCCCCTTCTTCACCTTCAGCTAATTCATCCACAACAATACCATCCTGGATGATCGATAAAACTTCTCCATTCACGGATGTACGGCTGTAAGGATCGAATTTCACACCATTCCTGGTAAGTTTTCCCGTTTTTACCAGTTCATTAAGGATTTCGCTATATATCGCTACATCCCCGCCACCCATTGCACCCATGGCTTTTCCTCCACCGGATGCAATGCGGTGCTCATCCATTGCTGTTTTGAAGCCAATATCATCGACGCTTAATCCGCGTTCCTCCAGTATGTCCCTAGTAATTTCCAGAGGAAGACCGTGAGTAGCATACAGTTCAAAAGCTTGTTCTCCGCTAAGCTTATTGATATTTTCTTTTTTCATCTCATCGATGAAATCATCAAGTTGACCCATCCCTGATTCCAACGTCCGGTGGAACCGAATCTCCTCCCGGGTAAGGTTATCAAAAATGGTCTTTTTATTCTTTTCCAGTTCCGGATAAGCAGCGCCATAACTATTGACAACTGATTCTGCTACCTTGGCCAGGAAAGGTTTATCCAGTCCGATCTTTCCTCCAAAACGCGCAGCCCGGCGGGCGATCATGCGGGTAATATAATTCCTGCCAGTATTTCCCGGAATGACTCCATCAGCGATGAGGAAACTGCATGCCCGTGTATGATCTGCAATAACACGATATGGAGTGTATTTCTCCATCATTTGTTTGTCACTTTGCCCGGCTAGTGATTGAATGGTTTTCATCAATGGCAAGAGCAGGTCCGTTTTATAATTTGAAGTCACACCCTGCATGATCGAAACTATCCGTTCCAATCCCATGCCTGTATCTACATGTTTGGCAGGTAATGGGTCCAACACAGAGGCACTCTGCCGGTTGTACTGAATGAATACCAGGTTCCAAAGTTCCAAATATCGAATGCAATCTCCATTCACTTTACAAACATGACCGGGAATGCCTTGCTTATTACAGCCCTCCGGTCCTCGATCAATATGGATCTCGCTGCAGGGACCGCATGGCCCGGTTTCTGCCATCTCCCAGAAATTATCTTTTCTGCCACCCTGCAGAACATGTTCAGGGAGCATTCCTTTTTGTTTTAACCAATTGTCCCTGGCTTCTTCGTCAGCCGGAATATCACCTTTATCATCGAAAAAGTAGGTTGCCCATAGCTTATCGGCTGGGAGCTCCCATTCGACTGTCAGAAGTTCCCAAGCCCATTCAATAGCTTCTTTTTTGTAATAGTCTCCAAAGGACCAGTTACCCAGCATTTCAAAAAAAGTATGGTGGCTATCGTCCCGACCAACTTCCTCCAGGTCGTTATGCTTACCAGCCACCCGTAGACACTTCTGGGAATTAACAGCACGGGAGTAAGGCCGCTGATCCGTTCCTAAAAACACATCCTTAAATTGGACCATCCCGGCATTGGTAAATAGTAAGGTCTGGTCACCACCGGGTACCAGGGAAGCAGAGCGCACAAAGGTATGCCCTTTGCTGATGAAAAAGTCGATGAAGGATTGCCGAATCTCCGCGCCTGAAAGTTGTTTCATTAGGACTCCTGTATGTTTGAACTAAAAGATAAATTATAAAGGAACATGACTTATCTATCAATAAGCTAACAAAAGACAGAAGCATTTGTCAATTCTGCGGTCGCCAAAATTGTAGAAGAAATGAGATACATATTGGCAAAATAAAATAGAATTTTCGACATAAATACCTTCGATGAATGCAAGACCTATAAGGGAATTAGTTTCCTCTCCCTAAGGTATAATAACCCCAAGGAATCCATACCATGAAGCCATCAAACAAATTATCCCCAACATACCTTCTTATTACCGTGTTCATCTCCGGATTGACCTCGTTGGGGTTGGAAATGGCTGCTTCGCGCCTGCTTGGAAATGTATTTGGATCCAGCAACCTGGTATGGGCCAGCATTATTGGTTTAATCCTCATTTACCTGACAATTGGTTATTGGTTGGGCGGTAAATGGGCAGATAATCATCCCCAGGTGTCCGTTTTTTACCAGATCTTGATCTGGACCGGGATTTCAGTAGCAATCATTCCTCTGGTATCTCAACCGGTGTTGAGTTTTGCTGCAGACGCCTTTGACCAACTTCAACTCGGTGTGATGCTTGGGGCTTTTATTTCTGTCCTGATCCTGCTGTTAATCCCAATGATACTGCTTGGCACAGCTTCACCTTTTGCCATTCGACTCTCCATTAATGATGCAGGATCATCCGGAAGGGTATCCGGAAAGATCTATGCCATTTCGACAGTAGGTTCATTTATTGGGACTTTCATTTCCACACTGATTTTGATTCCGTTAATAGGAACTTACCGCACCTTTATGTTTTTTGCAGTTCTTCTTTGTCTTACTGCACTTATTGGGTTGCTGCTGCAATCTTATAAACCAAAATATCTATTCTTCCTCCTTCCCCTGCTGGGAATGGTCCTTTTACTCATCCTTGGCAAGCAAGGAACCATTAAAGCTTCTGAAGGCCAGGTTTATGAGACTGAATCTGAATATAACTATATCCAGGTGCTCCAAAGTGATGGATATAATCTGCTTCGTCTCAATGAAGGTCAGGGAATCCATTCCATATATAAACCTGGAGTGGATAATTATTATGGACCCTGGGAACAGTTCCTGGTGGGTCCTTTTTTTAATGCCGCCCCATTCAAAGTTGCTCAAGTCGAATCGATCGCCATAGTCGGATTGGCAGCTGGAACTACTGCTCGAGCAGCAGCTGTCATCTATGGAAATATCCCTATAGATGGTTTCGAGATCGACCCGAAGATAATTGATGTAGGTCGCAAGTATTTCAATATGAATGAACCCGGGTTAACAGCTTTTGCTGAAGATGGCCGCTGGGGGTTAGCTCATTCTAACCGGTTATATTCGATCATTGCAGTGGATGCCTACCGACCACCGTATATTCCCTGGCATCTCACTACTAAGGAATTTTTCCAAACAGCTTATGATCATTTGCTACCCGATGGAGTAGTAGTGATTAATGTTGGACGCGCACCCAAAGATCGCCGTCTGATCAATGATCTAACAGCCACATTAAATAGCGTCTTTCCTTCAGTATACGTGATGGATATCCCCAATACTTTTAATTCAATGGTTTATGCCACGCACTTGCCTACATCCAAGGGCAACTTATTATCCAACCTGGTTATCTTGACTTCAGAGGGCAATACCTCCCAGTTGTTGATCGACACAATGCAGGTAGCCGCAGCAAATTTACAGGAAACACCGACCAGCGGTCAAGTATATATGGATGATGTTGCACCCGTTGAGTGGATCACCAATGACATGGTAGTTCGCTATCTTTTGACTGATAATCTTTCGGATCTGAAGGAATAATATGCAATCACGAAATCTGGTTTCTATCATACTGACCTGGATCTTCACCCTGCTTATGCCGGTTATGATCATCTTTTCCATAACCAGATTGATCATGACGCCAGTGTTTCCGCCAATTGAGTACAATATGCCTGGTTTCCCAGATGATCCATACGGCTTCACAAAAGAAGAAAGATTAAAATGGTCGAAGCTATCCATGGATTATTTATTGAACAATGAGGACATTACTTTTTTTAATGACTATAAACTTGCCGACGGGTCTCCACTTTATAACGAGCGTGAATTATCCCATATGGATGATGTAAAGTCACTTGTTCGTAAAGGGCTGGGATTCTGGAATCTATCTACCTTCGTTTTCCTGTTAGCTATAGCTATTGTGATCCGATCCAATAATTATCCGCCTTTGCGAATTGGTTTTCGTCGTGGTGGTTATGTAACAATCGGGCTAATCGCAGCAATACTGCTGTCGGTCGCCATTAATTTTGATGTTTTTTTTGCAAAATTTCATTCGCTATTCTTCACGGGTGATAGTTGGATCTTTTACTATTCTGATACATTTATCCGCCTTTTTCCCATTCGATTTTGGCAGGACTGCTTTATTTACATTGGAATCCTAAGTTTGTTACTTTCTTTTGCAGTGATCAAGCTGCCGGGAAAATGGATTAAATAAACAATACCACCTCACATCAAAGTGAATGAGGTAGTATTGTTTTTTAGAAGTAAATCACGCACCAAATTTATAAAGCCGCAGTGAGTGTGCCAGAGCCAATGGCATGGTCTCCAATGCGTTGAAAGTACCCAATCCCCCATGGACACAATACTTCTCGCCAAACTTGGCTTGATCATCTTCCCTTACTGTTCCTGGAGCCCAGAGTAAGAAAGGCACAGGATGCCAGCTATGTGATTTTAGTAGCGCTGGTGTGGAATGGTCCCCGGTGATAATTAGCACGTCCGGTTTCAGTGCGATTAATTCTGGCAACGCTTCATCCACAGTCTCGATCACATGCACTTTTGCATCAAAATTTCCATCTTCACCATAACTGTCTGTTTTCTTAATATGTATGAAGAAGAAATCATAATCTTTCCATGCTTTTTCCACTGCTTTAAATTCATCTGCGGGTGTTTCCCCTGTTACATCAATTACATCCATTCCAACCAGCTGAGCAACACCTTTATACATCGGGTAAACTGCCACGCAGGCGGATTTTAATTCGTAGCGGCCCATGTAGGTTTCCAGACCCGGATCAGTTGCAAATCCACGCAGGGTCAACGCATTTGCTTTTGGTTCATTTTTAAGTAATTTTCGAGCTTCTGCGATCCATTGATTGAAGAGGTTTGCAGTTTTTTGTGCTGTTAAGTTTTTCACTTTTACTTCAAGCGGAGCAACTCCAACTTTTTGAGGATCAGTGTCTTCCAGATCCGGGGATAGATCTACTCCACGCATGACGACCGCAAACCGGTGCTCTTTAACATGGTTGACTTCAACTTCCACACCTGGAAGTTTTATTTCCTTAAGTTTATCAACAATGATTGCTGCTTCTTCCGTGGGAATGCGTCCTGCACGTCTATCGCTGATCAATCCATTTCCGTCAACTGTGCAGAAATTGCCTCTGGCAGCGACATCACCTTTTTTAACATACATCCCCACACCAATCGCTTCGAGCACACCGCGACCTACCTCGTGTGCTACCGGGTCATATCCGAATAATGACAAATGTGCCGGCCCGGAGCCAGGTGTAATACCATAATCCAGTGGTTGTGTCTGACCTAAAATTCCTTCTTTGGCGAGCTTATCCATGTTGGGTGTTTTTGCCGTTTCCAGCTCAGTTAATCCACCTGATTGTATTGGTAAACCGCCTAATCCATCCATGACCAACAGTACGATCTTGGTTTTATTTGGACTTAAAAGTGATTTTATATCTTTAAATGGCATAAGTTCCTCCGCTTGATAAAATTTTGTAGCGCAAGAAAGCCTTGCGCTACAATGTTAATGGTGTCGATCATGATCTATTATTTTTATCGGTAAGCAGTAGGATTCTCTGGGTCGGTGCTTGGGTCAAAGATATGGAAATTATCCATATCAAAGACCAGTTGAACTTTATCACCCATTGAGAATCTTGTGCGTGGATCAACCCGGGCTACAAAATTGTTATTTCCGCTGATCATATATAGAAGGATTTCAAAACCCATTAATTCAACAACATCAACTTTTGCTTCAACAGGTTCTGCATGAATTCCCGGTGGAACAAACATGGGATTATGAATATTCTCAGGGCGAATTCCAAAGATCACATCTTTACCTGCTAACGGCATATAGACTTTTGCACGTTCATCCGGAATATGAATGACCATCTCGCCGGTATCTACGAATAATTTCTCGCCTTCTTTTTTCAGTTTTGCCTGGAAAAAGTTCATGGCCGGTGAACCGATGAAACCAGCTACGAATAAATTGGCGGGATAATCATAAAGGGTTTGAGGCGTATCCAGTTGTTGTAGCAGACCTTTATTCATTACCGCGATACGGGTCGCCATGGTCATGGCTTCTGTCTGGTCGTGAGTCACATAAATAAAGGTAGTCTGCAGGCGTTGGTGCATCTTGGAAATTTCAGCCCGCGTCTGGACCCTTAATTTGGCGTCCAGGTTGGAAAGCGGTTCATCAAAGAGGAATACTTTAGGTTCGCGTACAATTGCCCGACCTAAAGCGACCCTTTGGCGCTGACCGCCAGATAGTTCTCGAGGGCGTCTCTTTAATAATTGTTCGATTCCTAGAATTTTCGCGGCGTTTTCGACACGAGCTTTGATCTGATCTTTTGGTACTTTTCTTAGTTTCAATCCAAAAGCCATATTGTCGTAAACAGTCATATGTGGATATAAAGCATAAGATTGGAAAACCATGGCGATATCGCGATCTTTTGGTGCGACATCATTCACAACAAGATCAGCAATCTTGACCTCACCGCTGGTGACTTCTTCCAGTCCGGCCAGACATCGAAGTGCAGTGGTTTTTCCGCACCCGGATGGGCCTACTAATACCAGGAATTCTTTATCGTCTACAGCAATATTGAGGTCGTTTAAAGCAGTAAAATCACCAAACTTCTTTGTAACATGATTATAAGTAACGCTAGCCATTTATTCCTCCGTTCGGTTGTGTATAGTGATATTATTATATCGTAAGCAAATCAATACTCCAAATAAATACTGACCCAATTAGTTACATTAATCTACTATGGCAGAAGAGATCACACCCATCCGTCAACAATACCTGGATATCAAGAAAAAATATCCTGATACCATAGTCTTCTTTCGCCTGGGAGATTTTTATGAGACCTTTGACCAGGATGCTGAAATAACTTCCAGGGAATTGGATATCGTTCTGACAGGTCGTAATGTCGCCAAGGGTATGCGTATTCCAATGGCAGGCATACCCTATCATGCTGTGGATAACTACCTTTCTAAGTTGATCGAGCATGGATATCACGTCGCGATCTGTGAGCAAGTCGGAGACCAACCGGCGAAAGGTATTTTTCCACGGGAAGTGGTAAGGGTTGTCACACCAGGAACTGTAACAGAGCCAACTTTGTTGTCTTCTAATCGTAATAATTATCTTCTTTCTTACTTTATTCAGGAAAATACTGCTGGAATTTCATATGCGGATATCTCAACAGGTGAATTCTATGCAACTGAGATCCATTCAGAAGATATTCTGGCAAGCCTTGGAACAGAGATCAACCGAATTTCCCCATCTGAAATTCTACTTTCAGAACAAATCACAGAGATAACAGGATATGAAGGTCATGTAACTCACTACCCAAATTGGCATTTTGAGCTCGGGCGTTGCCATCAAATCCTCCTGAGTCATTTTAATGTCGCCACACTGGAAGGTTTTGGAATAAAAAATATGCCACTGGCTGAAAGGTCAGCCGGAGTCATCATCCAATATCTTCAGGACACCCAATCCGCAGCGGCCAAACAATTATCGGCCATCCATACATACAGCCAGGACGAATTTATGGTCCTGGATGCGTCCACCCGTCGGAATTTGGAACTGACATCCACGATACGATCCGGTTCTCGTGAAGGTTCGCTATTGGGAGTGCTCGATCAAGCCATAACACCCATGGGGCACAGGCTCCTGTCAAACTGGATAAATAAACCTTTGTTGGATATCCAACAGATCAATCACCGGCTGGATGGGGTGGAATATTTTTCAAAAGACGGGTTGGTAAGGTCAGAATTTCGGAAATTATTGAGATCCATTGTAGATATGGAACGCATTTCATCGAGGGTCATCATCGGAAATGCAACTCCGCGTGAATTAGTTTCCTTGAAAGAATCACTACAAACCCTGCCACAGCTCTCTCCCGTCATCAGCCAATTACAAGCGGCATTTCAGGAATTTTTACCGTTGGATGAGTGTGAAAGCATTAAAGAACTGATTTATCAAGCACTTTCGGATGAACCGCCTGCTACCCTGCAGGGAATCGGTATTATCAAGCCAGGGCATTCGACAGAATTAGATCAGGTAATTGAAGCCTCAAAACATGCCCGTGAATGGATTGCAGGTCTTGAATCTGTTGAGAAGAACAGGACAGGGATAAAGACTCTTAAAGTCGGGTTTAACAAAGTGTTTGGGTATTACCTTGAAATAACCCATTCCAATTCGGATCAAGCGCCTCCCAATTACATTCGTAAACAGACCCTGGTGAATGCTGAAAGATACATCACCCCGGAACTGAAAGAATATGAATCGCTGGTTCTTAATGCTGAAGCACGTATTCATGAAATTGAAATTAGGTTGTTCAAATCGCTCCTGGTTGAAATTAGTAAGCAATCTTCAAGACTGCTCTCTGCATCTCGGGTTATTGCTGAACTTGATGTCTTATCCGCCCTGGCTGAGGTAGCCATTCATCAAAATTACCAGCGTCCCGAAATAACAAGCACGAATGAGGTCGATATTCGAGATGGCCGCCATCCTGTTGTGGAGCAGACTCTCTCCACCGGGAGGTATATTCCCAATGATTTTGTGATCGAAACCGGCGAGATCGTCAGGGTGATCACCGGCCCGAATATGAGTGGTAAAAGCACTTATCTCCGCCAGGTCGCATTAATTGTCCTCATGGCGCAGATGGGCAGCTTCATTCCGGCTTCTTCTGCGAAAATAGGCTTGGTTGACCGTATCTTCACCAGGATTGGAGCCCAGGACGAGATCCACTCCGGGCAATCGACATTCATGGTCGAAATGGTCGAAACAGCGAACATTCTCCATCATGCGACTATGCGCAGCCTGCTTATTTTAGATGAAATTGGCCGCGGGACCAGCACGTATGATGGTTTATCGATCGCTTGGGCTGTAATTGAATATATCCATAATCATCCGCAATTGCGTGCGAGGACCCTTTTTGCCACCCACTATCATGAGTTAATCCAGCTCCCTGAAACCTTTCCTGGTATAAGAAATTACAACGTGGCTGTAACTGAAACTGATGGAAAGGTATTATTTCTGCACAAAATCATTCCTGGAGGAGCGGACCGCTCTTATGGTATCCACGTAGCCCAGATCGCCGGGATCCCCGGGACGATCATCCAACGCGCCAACCAGATCCTGATCGACCTGGAAGCTTCTTCCGGTCACCAATACAAGATCAATCCGATTTCCTCCCAACAGATCGCTCTTTTTCCCGAGACCAATCCGCTATTGGATGAGATCAAATCCCTGGATATAAACCAGGTATCGCCGATCGAAGCTTTGAATAAACTTTACGAGTGGAAGAAAAAGTATATCCGTAAGGATGTCTAAATTTATTTTCGGGTATGATAATCTCCTTTGATCACCCATTTGTAAGTGGTCAATTCAACTAACCCCATAGGACCGCGTGCGTGCAGTTTTTGGGTGGATATGGCTATCTCAGACCCCAATCCCAGGGCACTACCGTCTGTGAACCTTGTACTGGCATTGACGTATACTGCAGCTGAATCCACTACTTTTACGAATTGATCTATATTACTTTTATCCTCACTTAGGATTCCATCCGAATGACTTGTACTGTGGATTTGGATATGTTTTATCGCCTCATCCAACCCTGAAACAATTTTTATTCCAAGGGAAAGTGACAACCATTCTTTATCAAAATCCCCCTCCATGGCCGCGTGAACATCAGTCGTTTTATCCAGCATGTCATACGCATCTGGATCGACATAAAAAATAACACCATCTCTCCTCAACATGTCCACCAATGCTGGAATAAATTCTCTGGCCATGGTTTTATGAACAAGAACAGTATCCAGTGCATTGCACACGGTTGGACGCTGAATTTTGGCATTTCGGATCACTTCAATCGCTTTCCCAAAATCTGCACTTTCATCGACAAACAGGTGGCAAATCCCAATTCCGCCGGTAATTACCGGAATCATGCTATTTTCCCTGCAAAACTGATGCAGCCCTGCTCCCCCTCGCGGAATGAGCATATCGATCAGGTCATACCGCTTCATTATTTGTAAAAGGAGATCACGGTCAGGATCATCAATAAAGAGAACAGCCCTTGGTGGAACAGAGGTACTGACTAGGGATTCTTCGATGACTTTTATTATTGATTTATTTGTTTGTAAAGTCTCTTTGCCCCCTCGTAAAACAACTCCATTTCCACTTTTAATTGCCAATCCGACCACATCGACGGTCACATTTGGTCTAGCCTCATAGATCACTGCCAATACCCCCAACGGGACTCGCAGTTTGGATACTTCCAAGCCATTTGGTAGCATGTTTTTTTCGATTATATGTCCGACAGGATCCGGGAGTTCGGCAACTTTTCGCAGATCTTCAACCACCATCTTCCATCGGCAATCATCCAAAGTCAGGCGGTCCAACATGGATGGCTGTATACCAGCAGCTTTCGCGTTATCGATGTCTAATAGGTTTGCCTGAAGAATTGCATCTTTTTGTTCCCACAACTTGTCTGCTACCGATTTAATCACACTGTTTTTTTCCTGTGTGGAAAGCAAGGCGAGGATTTTTGATGCTGCCTTTAATTCGGACAAAGATTTAATAAGATTTTCCATAAAAACCTTTATAACAATACCAGGTTGCTGCGGTGAACCACTTCATCCCCGAAGTTATACCCGATGATTGCTTCAATTTCTTCGGAGCGATGTTTACAGATCTTCTTGACATCATCTGAATCGTAACTTACCAAACCGATGCCAACTGGTTTTTCATCTTCCTGAACAATTTGGACAATATCGCCCCGGTCGAATTTTCCACTGACTGATAAAACCCCAATTGGCAGTAAGCTGCTTCCCGATCTTAATGCCTGAACTGCTCCAGTGTCTATTTGAATTGTGACCTGTGAAGTTTTCATTCCAGCAAGGAAATACCTTTTTCGGCTTTCCACTTTGGAGATCAACGGCGAGATCAAAGTTCCCAATTCTTCATGGTCCATCAAACGTGGCAGGATGTCTTTTTCGTCGCCCTTGGCAATAATTACAGTAGTTCCTGACCTTCTTGCCAGATCAGCGGCTTTAATTTTTGTCAACATCCCGCCGATACCCAATCCAGATCCACTCCCGCCGGCGGCTTGCCAAATTTCTTCTGGAATTTCTGGTTCCTTTATCAGCTTGATCAATTTAGCCTTGGCATTGCTCCGAGGATCACTGGTATATAAACCTGCCTGATCAGTTAATAGAATGAGGAGATCTGCCTCGATCAAATTCGCTACAAGTGCTGAAAGGTTGTCGTTATCACCTACCCGGATTTCCTCTGTCGCGACCGCATCATTTTCATTAACGATGGGAAGAATTCTATTATCCAGTAAGGCTGTTAATGTGTTCCTGGCATTAATATAACCACGCCGTTGCACAAGGTCCGATCTAGTTAACAATACCTGTGCTACTGAGATACCATAGATTCTGAATACCTGAGCGTAGATTTCCATCAATCTTGGTTGGCCAATCGCTGCAAGCATTTGTTTCGCTGGTATTTGCTGGCTGCTCACATTTTTATGCATAATCTCACGCCCGGCTGCTATCGCCCCGGATGTGACCAGAACTACTTCTCTTCCTTTATCCAATAAAATTGAGATCTGCCTGGCGAGGTCAACTATGGCTGGCAGGAAAAGCTCCTTTTTTCCGGCTGTCAGGGTTGAAGTTCCGACTTTAATGACAATCCGCAAATCCGAAGATGGAGGATGCGTAACTTTCTTATTAGTGATTCTCTTATCCACCAATGGATACTCCGATCAGTTTCCCGATGCCAAATGTGAGAGCAGCTGCGATTAACCCAAAAGTCACCTGCCTGAATCCGGAAAATAATACACTTCTGCCAGTGAACAATGTGATGGCGCTGCCAATGATAAATAGGCCGATCGTGCTGAGGATCACACTTAGAATAATTGCCTGCATACCTTCAAAGAAAATAAAAGGAAATACAGGAATGATCGCACCTATGGCAAATAGAATAAAAGAAGTAATTGCTGCTTCCACTGCTGAGCCGCCCAATTCTAGCGGATCGATCCCTAATTCTTCCCTGGCCAGGGTCTCGATCATCGTGGTTTTATTTTCCATGATCTTTTTTGCTAAAACTATTGCCTGATCCTTGGGTAATCCTTTGGACTGATAAATGAGTACCAGTTCACCTTCTTCTTCTTCAGGTGCAGATTCTAGCTCATGTCCTTCAATATCGATTTGGTGCATATATAGTTCTCGTGAGCTCTGTACAGACAACCATTCTCCCAATGCCATGGAAGCTGCTCCAGCCAGTAATCCTGCCAATCCGGTAATTAGGATGGTTTTTCCTGAAAGTGCTGCCCCGGCAACTCCCATGACCAGGCTCAGGTTGGAAACGAGTCCATCATTTGCACCCAGAACAGCCGCTCTCAAAGCATTCCCTCCACCTGCTTTATGCCGTCCTTCCAGCTTTGCCAGCAGACCACCCTCCATCCCTCCACTCTTTTGGCGAACTATGTGGCTAAGGAGCCTGGCGTGAGATTGTTCCTCTACCGCCATTTTCCCGGATTCTGGATCTGCCTCAATTTGATAGCTTTTATTCCCCTGTTGCTCATTTCCGATCAAAACCGACATAACAGCCTGTGGGCCAAGTTTTTTGGAAAGCCATCCCAATATCTTTGTCCTTGCATCAGGTTTTCCTGTAAAATTCTTAATCCCCGCCGCTTCCAGTTTGCTTTTCCAGTATTGTGCATGCTTTGATTCAGCTTCAGACATTTGTGAATAGACCGAGAACAATTGATTGTCTTTTTCCAATTGACTGATCAGACCATATAGATATGAACTATTAATTTCATCCTGGTAATGGGATTTGAATGTTTTTATACTTTGTGGATCTGATTTCATTTTAACCCTCGGGAATATTCCTTAATATCTGAAACCAATCGATCAGTTCGATGATCGTATTCTTTGATTAGCGTATTATCTGAGGCTAATCGCTGCAGTTTTTGATCTAATACATCATTGACCGGTGTCGGGATATTCACGACCAAGCCATTTCGACTAATTGCTCCATTCAAGAAGCTGGATTCTAAGACTTTTCTGCCTGAATGAAGATCAATATGAAAAGAGGGCATCTTTCCACCACGTCCAGAGCCCAGCAATTTAGCAAGCAAAGGCCTTGAGATTGGAATAGGTAACCTCAACATGATTAATAAAAGCAGCCGCATAGGAACGCCAGGTAAATTAACAACATGAAGACCTAATCCTTCCATCACATTGACAGCTTCCATCATTTCCAAATATTCAATTTTATATACTTCCGGAGAGCCGAATACCTCTGCCGGTGTCATATTCAAAATTGCAGAAGTTGCATTTCCCAGTAGGTTGGATAGCATTTTTGACCATTTAAGGTCCATTAAATTGAGGAAAAGCTTTGCATTTAATCCGGCAGCATTGAACTCATCAACAATTGACCGCGAAAGAGTATGTGAATTAGTTATGCCGATACCCCGTCTCTTTTCGAGTATCGCCTGTCCGCTGTCCAACCGTTCGATGGCGCTGGTTACGCTACCCCCAATTACCTTGTCCTCCCCGATAAATCCAGCAATTTTCTTTTCGTTCTCCACCCCATTCTGAAGGCATAATACCACTTTGAATCTTTCCTTTACCTGTAATAGCATTTTTGCTGCTAATTCGGTATCAAAGGATTTCATGGCAAAGACCACAATATCCACGGGATTAGATAATGCCTGTTGTATATCAGAAAAAACCTGGATGTTGGATGAGCTATACGCTTCATCCTCCAGGTTTATTCTGATCCCACTTTTTCGCAATTTCTGAATTAATTCATCCCGCTCAAGGAAAACTACCTCCTGTCCACTGCGCAACAGAGAGCCCCCAATATATGTGCCAATCGCTCCTGCGCCAATGACCAGATATTTCATAGAGATCCCGGGTGGTTTATTCTCCTACAGTACAACTGATCCAACTGTGATCGTTAACCAGATGCCATATGCGGAGAAGATGATTGCCGCTATGACAAGGATTGGGTCGATCACTTTCAAAAATTTCTGGGATGGGTTGAAATCCAATATGACACTTCTGAACCCTAATAGAGAATGTCCTATGACAACGATCAGGAAACTGCTTTCCATGAAGGCAATCCATGGGTTGGCAAAATAACGGACTACATCAGTGTAGCTTAATAATCCAGTTTCTGCGACAAGGTGATTAACCACCATGTGAACCATGATCAATACAAATACCAGGACGCCGCTTCCTTGCTTAATAAACCATAACATACCATTTTCAGTGATGGAGGACTTTGACATCATTCTGCACCTCCAAACATTCGGAAAGCGAAGTACAGACCAATAGCCATGGCAATGACAAATATAACCACCAGCATCCTTTTTTGGCTGCCCACGTTGTAACCTATACCTGTCAATGCAATTCGAAGTCCATTTATTCCATGTAGCATGACGGCAAAAACAACCAGGACCTCCCCGGCAACTATGATCGGATTATGAGCCAGAGTGATAAATCCTTCATATGATTCTTCCCCCTGGGCTAGTTTTCCCAGAACGATCAAGTGCATGAATAGATACAGAGTTAAACCTAATCCTGCCAGTCTATTGACTAAAAATCCAATACTTCCTGTGCTTTTACCGCGTGGATCGATCCACCTTATCCAGTTAGATCTTTTTGGTGCGCCAATGTTTTTCATGTTTATTTTCCTCCTTCAGCCGTTGCCTTGCCAAAAAGGTGTTGAAATCTGGATGAGATCGTCATTTTGCGTAAGTCCATTATTCGCCAGCCCGGTTCAAAATTCGAAGGACAAACTTCAGAACATTCAAAAGCGGAGTGGCAGCGCCAGACGCCATCCTGGTTATCCGTCATAGTTACTATGTTCTTGTCTTCATAACGGGCTTTCGCTTGATTTGCACCTAGAGCTGCCGGACCCAAATACTCCAATGAGGTAGAACTTGCCGGGCATGCGCTGATGCACAATCCACATTCAAGGCAGTCGACCAGCCTATCCATTCCGGAATCGGAGTGTTTCTGATCTGGTTGAATTCCTTTATCCAGCGGTTGGTTAATTACTGGTTGAACCTGGTTGTAATCCACTTCATCGAGATTACGGAAGAACTGTCCCATATCGACAGCCAGATCACTGATGATCGGCATGTTTCGCAGTGGTTCCACTAAGATTTTTCCACCATCATGCGTGACATCCCGGATCAAAGTGATGCAGGTCAATTTCTCGCGGTGGTTAACCCGCATTCCACATGCACCACATGCTGAATGATGGCAGGCGTGCCTATATACAAGGCTGCGATCGTGGTATGCCCAGATCTTTTCTATTCCGTCCAAAACATATTCGTCCGGGTTAATTTCCAACTCAAAATCCTGGAAACCTGGCTTCTCGTCAGCTTTCTGACGGTATACAGTAAAAGTAACTTTCCATTTTTCGCTCAAAGTGCACCCTCGCTCACTGTTGATAATATTTACGATATGAAACTAAAGGTTGATTTTTTGTCTGGCATTCTATGGACAAGCCGAATTTTTTACACACCAGATCTGCAGTTTTTTCAGCCATTCCCCTGGATGTAGTTGCTTTACCACCGATGATGCTGATCAACCCGCCAACTTTGTCGGATTCTTCATGATCATAGCATTTAAATGTACGTGCTATACTGCGCGCTTCCATTCCTGCCCCGATCAAAGGCCGGCTGGACATAAATACTCCCCGGAATGGTGTGTTCTTGATTTCAGGCAGCAATTCAGATCCCCGGTCAACCATCATCTGGATCTGTTCCTCATTGATCGGAATATAATCCACATCTTCGATCTCAAAGGATGTCGTCCCAATAACAGCCATTCTGCGCTGAGGAAGGACTATATCTCCATCATCAGGAATATTCAACCGGTTAATGGTTGTGTTTGTCAATCTTTTTGCTACTGTCACCATGATGCCTGGTGTGGGTTTCACAGGTACATGGATATTTGCCATTTTCGCAATTTTTCCAGCCCAAGCTCCGGTGGCATTGATCACCATGTCCGCTTCGAAATTAACTTTCTTATTGTTCGTCCGGTTCCAGGTTTTGATCCCGGTGACTTTTTTGGAGTTATCCAGGATGATCTCTTCCACTTCGTGGTATGGGTAGAATTTTGCGCCATATTTCTGGGCTGATGCAGCAAAAGCAAAAGCCAATCGAAGGGGTTCAAATGTCCCATCCGGGACAGAATAAGCTTTGATAACCTTGGGGTTGATGTGTGGTTCTACTTTGAGGAGATCAGATACACTTATTTCCTTAGTAGGAATTCCACAGGCTGCTGCGCCTTCAAGGAATTTCTGGCTGTATTCAACATCCGATTCGTTCAAGCCTATAAAGTAGCCACCATTCGGTTCTATGCATTGACTGGCAATTTTCCTCAGGATCGTGTTTTCTTCGATGCACTCAATCGCGGATTCCCTATCATTTACACAGTACCTGCCTCCACTGTGCAATAAACCATGTGTCCTCCCCGACGTGCCGGATACAAGTTCCCCCCGCTCCACAACTGTTACCGCAAATCCTCGTAGGGCAAGGTCATATGCGGTAGCAACTCCGGTAAAACCGGCGCCAATAATTAATACCGTTGGTTTATTCATTACCCATCCGTTCTGGTGGTTCATCCACCCAATTGAAAGATTTTTTTACGGCCTTTTTCCATCGTGAAATTCGCTGGTCTACACTCCTTTTGTCCATAATTGGCTGCCACTCATGGTCTTTTATCCAATTTTGTTTCAAGTCTGATATTCCAGACCAATAACCAACTGCCAAACCGGCTCCGTAAGCTGCCCCCAGAGCGGTCGTTTCTGCAATGCTCGGCCTGATGACCGGGACTTGAAGTAGGTCCGCCTGGAACTGCATTAGCAGTCCATTATATACCATTCCGCCATCTACTTTTAAGGCAGTTAACCGCACACCGGAATCTATTTCCATAGCATCAATTACTTCTTTTGTTTGAAAGGCGGTAGCTTCCAGTGCCGCCCTGGCAATATGACCTGAATTGACGAATCTGGTCAACCCTACAATAACCCCGCGTGCATCGCTTCGCCAATATGGGGCAAAAAGCCCGGAAAAAGCTGGAACGAAATAAACATCACCATTATCCTCGACAGTCCTTGCCAGGGTTTCTACCTCTTTGGATGTCGAGATGATCTTTAAATTATCCCGCAGCCATTGCACCAGTGATCCGGTTACTGCGATCGATCCTTCCAGGCAGAATACAGCAGGTTCATCGCCGATCTTATAACCAACCGTTGTGAGCAGCCCATTTTTAGATACTACCGCTTGCTCCCCGGTATTCATTAGCATAAAACAGCCTGTACCGTATGTGTTTTTTACCTCCCCGGTTTCAAAACAGGTTTGTCCAAATAATGCTGCCTGTTGGTCTCCAAAGTCACTCGCAATCGGGATGCCAATAAACGGATCTTTGGAAAATCCATAAACCATCGATGATGGCATTATTTTTGGTAGAATACTTTCAGGGATGCCAAAGATCGCCAGGATTTCTTGATCCCATTCCAGTGTGGATAGATCCATCAACATCGTCCTGGAAGCGTTAGTTACATCAGTGATGTGCAATCCCCCGTTCACTCCACCAGTTAGGTTCCAGATGATCCAGGAATCGGCATTTCCAAAATACAGATCACCGCTTGCTGCTGCTTCTTTTACACCAGGTATATTTTCAAAAAGCCAGGTAATTTTAGGACCGGAAAAATACGTCGCCAGAGGAAGTCCTGTTTTCTCCCTGAAGCGATCACTACCTCCCTCACGTCCAAATTTATTACAGAGAGTGTCAGTCCGGGTATCCTGCCAAACGATTGCGTTACATAAAGGTTTACCCGTCTTTTTATTCCAGAGGAATGTTGTTTCCCTTTGATTAGTAATTCCGAATGCATTAATACTTTTTTCTGGCAAACCTGATTTATGAACGGCTTCAATGATCACTTCACGAGTATTTTTCCATATTTCAAGCGGGTCATGCTCCACCCAGCCTGGTTTTGGAAATATTTGGGTGTGCTCTTTTTGACTGACTGAAATTATTTTCCCGCTATGGTCAAAAAGAATGCATCTTGTACTGGTTGTTCCTTGATCGATCGCAGCAATTATTCCATCCATCGTCCACCCCGAATTTCTTAATTAATTGAGAATATCACCCCAGGCACGATTACCTTGTAAGTAGGAATTTCCATCCACAGGTTTTTTCCCAGGTAATTGAATTACTTTCAATATAAATAATCCTTCACTTGTTGTCACAGCAGGATAATTTTTATAAATATATTTTCTTCCCGCCGGTTTTCCAACGGATATTACCGCCTCGGCTTTGTGGACTTGCATAATTGTCCCATCCACCTCCAACCTGGAAACCGGCCAGGGTTGATAAGCGCGCACTTTTCGACACAATAACTCAGCAGGTTCATTCAAATCGAGGATCGCATCTTCTTTATGGATCATTCCTGCATACGTCGCATTCTGTTCATTTTGTTGGATCAGAGAGATGCTTCCGTTAAAGTAATCTGGCAGAGTCTTGATCAATAAGTCCGCGCCAATGATTGACAACCTGTCAGTTAGCTCCCCGGTGGTTTCGTTTGGATCGATTTCTACGGTTTGTTGGGTGAGGTAGTCGCCGGTATCAATGCCCTCATTTAATTTCATGATGGTAATTCCTGTTACTTTATCACCCGCGATGATGGCTGCCTGAATGGGAGCGGCACCACGCCAACGGGGCAATAAACTGGCATGCACGTTTATCAAACCGAATTTAGGAATTTCCAGTATATTCTTGCGAACGATCAGGCCAAATGCGGCCACTATGTAAACATCAGCATTCCAGTCAAGTAATTGATCCATCACTCCGGGATCCTTTAACCGGTTGGGTTGAAGGAGCGGCAGGCAATAATTCTGAGCTATTACTTTTACCGGTGAGGGGGTGATTACTCTTCCACGTCCTGCAGGGCGGTCGGGTTGTGTCACTACTCCAACGATATTGTATTCTTTATGGATGGAAACAAGGGAAGGAATGGCAAATTCTGGTGATCCGAAGAATACAACTTTCATTGACATTGGGTTATTTTAACATAACTATATGCAAGATAAGGTATTATTTGATAATAAACTTGCCATCTGAATTTTTTGCTGTACAATAAATGTAAACATATTATGGAGGATAAAATGACAACTGTTCCACCTAGTGATGTATCAAGTGATGATAAGCTTTGGTCTTTGCTCTCCTACATCTTTGCTCCGCTTGTAGGTCTGATCCTTTTACTAATGGAAGATAAAAAGTCACGTCCCTTTATCAAGTATCATGCAGTCTGCTCCCTTGTGCTTGGTATAGTAGCAATAGTATTCTATGTTGTTCTCGGCTGGATTATTATTGGCTTATGTGTTGGTGGACTTGTTTGGGCATATGGTGTGTACGTTGGCATCAAAGCCTATAATGGCGAAATGGTCACCATACCGCTGGTTACAGACTTTGTCCATAAACAGGGCTGGGCATAATTTATTGAAAATAATAAACCTGCCAGAGAATTCTCTGGCAGGTTTATTATTTAAGCAAATTTCATAAAATTAGATCACTTCATGCTGACAACTTCTCCTGGAACGTAAAATTGTCGCTTATATAGATCGGCATATATTCCTCCGGTCTTTATTAACCCATCATGGGTTCCACGTTCCACAATTCTTCCATCTTCGATAACTATCACTAGGTTTGCGTTGCGTACTGTAGATAATCTATGAGCAATGACAAAACTTGTTCTTCCAACCAGCAATGCATTTAATGCCTTTTGGATCAAGCTTTCAGTCCTGGTATCAATACTGGCTGTAGCTTCATCCAAGATGAGAATTCTCGGGTCTGCTAAAACAGCTCTGGCAATAGAAATTAATTGTCTTTGTCCCTGGCTGAGAAGCTTTCCCCGTTCACCTACCTCTGTCTTATAACCATCCGGCAGCTTTTCAATGAATTGATCTGCATTTGCAGCAATCGCAGCTTGCTTTATTTCAGCATCACTTGCAGCCAGCCTACCGTACCGAATATTATCGGCAATGGATCCCGAGAATAGGAATGGCTCCTGTGTAACGATTCCCATTTTTGACCTCAAACTTTTTTGTTTGATATCCTTCAAATTGTTGCCATCAACAAGAATTGCACCTTCAGATGGATCATAAAACCTGGCCAGGAGACTAACGAGGGTTGTTTTACCCGCGCCTGTGCTCCCCACAACTGCCACTGTTTCGCCCGGATTGACGGTCAGGTTGATATCCCGCAAAACGTGTTGGTCTTCTTCATAAGCAAAACACACGTCTTTAAATTCCACTTTTCCATTGATCTTTAACAGATCAACAGCCTGATTTTTATCCTCTACGGTCGCATTAATATCCATTAAGCTGAAAACCCGTTCGGCTGCTGCAAATGCAGATTGAGCAGTCGTCCATAGCTGGGCTACCTGTTGTATCGGCCGGAAAAAGTTTTGTACGTATTGAAGGAATGCTACAACTACCCCAATTGAGATGCTGTTATTGATCACGAGGACACCGCCCAATCCAGCAACCAGTGCAAAATCAAGAGTGATCAATACATCCATCGCCGGGTTAAAAGCAGAGGTGATGGCTGTTGCGCTAACATTTGCATCCCGATTGGCTGCATTTCTTTCGGCAAATTTTTTAATATTCACCTCAGAGCGATTAAAAGCCTGGGCAACTTTAATACCGCTGATCTCTTCTTCCATATTTGCCGAAACATCACCGATCGTTTCCCTGGTCTTGCGAAATGCGCCGCGTGCAAGTTGGGAGAAAAGTTTTGTTGTATACAAAAGCACTGGTACCATCACAATGACAGCCAACCCAAGCTTCCAGCTAACTAGCAGCATAGCTATACCAATACCAAGCAAAGCAAATATGGATCCGACCATTTGGGTAAAAGATTGACTGATAAAATTGTTGATCACATCAATATCATTTACCAGACGGCTCATCAACTCACCGGCTTGCTTACTTTCCAAGAATTGCAGGGATAAACTTTCAATTTTTTCAAAGACGTTTTTTCTAAGTTCTGCTAATATCTGCTGTCCAACTTTGGACATGATATATATTTGAGAACGGGTAGCCCAGGCTCCAACCAGAAAAGTTGCCACCATGGCAATAAAAATATATCCCAGACCGGTTTGATTCCCTACCGAAATAAACTTGTCAATCGCTAATCCAGTTAGATATGGTCCAAGCCCCTGGGTCGCCGCAGAGAGTAGGATCATAATAAAAGCAATGGATACTTGTTTCTTATAAGGTACTAGTGTCTGCAATAGCCTTTTTAAAACTTTGGAAGTGTCCTTTGGTTTTTCTTCTTCTTGGAACATTCTGCCACCAGGACCGCCGGGTCTACCTCCACCGTGCATCATAGTGCCACCTCCTCAGAAGAAGCTACAAGTTCAGTGTGACCACCCATTTGTGTCTCAAGGATTTCCGCATACAGTTCGCAGGTTTGCATTAATTCCTGGTGGGTCCCTTGAGCAGCTATTTTAGCATCCTCCATCACAAGTATTTTGTCTGCATTTCGTACTGTACTGATCCTTTGAGCGATTACAAAAGTCGTTCGACCTTTTCTTAATTCCTCTAACGCTTGTTGGATAAGGAATTCGGTTTCTGAATCTACGGAAGATGTACTATCATCCATGATCAGTATTCGCGGTTGGAGTAACAATGCCCTGGCTATGGCTATCCTTTGCTTTTGACCACCTGATAGCCCCACACCCCTTTCACCAATGATAGTTTCATAACCTTCCGGCATTTGATTGATGAATTCATCAGCTTGGGCAGCTTTTGCCACAGATACTACTTCGTCCATTAAAGCTTCAGGTTTTCCATAAGCTATATTTTCCCTGATGGTTCCAGCAAATAATGTTGTCTCCTGCAGAACCATTCCGATTTGTCTCCGTAATGAGTCAAGTGTTACGTCGCGAACATCAAAGCCATCAATGAGAACTTGTCCTGAACTGACATCATAAAACCTGGGAATTAAATTGATGATCGATGATTTCCCTGATCCAGTCTGCCCTAGTATGGCAATAGTCTGGTTCGGCTCTACTGTGAATGAAGCATTTTCGATCACGTAACTATCTGAACCGGTATATTTAAAACAAACATCTTTGAACGTGACTTGACCTACTACTGGTGGAAGTGTCAAGGCATCCGGTTTATCCTCCACTTCCGATTTCGCATCCAGAATCTCAAAGATACGCTCTGCCGATGCTTCTGCCCGGGATAATGAGCTGGCAATAAAACCAAGCATGAATACCGGCATCAGGAAATATCCCTGGTAACTGGTAAAAGCGACGAGCTCTCCTAATGTGATCGATTCCTTTATGACCATCAATCCACCCACCCAAATGACAATAGCTGACGCCAGGTTTGCTACAAAGAAAGCCAAAGGGAAGAAAGTGGAAAAAGCATTGACCAACTTGATGTTTTCATTTTTATAGTCCTGGTTTCTCTCATCAAATCGTCCAATTTCAAAATCCTCCCGGGCAAATGCTTTAACGATTCGAATACCAGCGAGATTCTCTTGCAACACTGTATTCACCGCCCCTAATTTCTGTTGAATTGTCCTTGAGAGCGGCATCACTTTCTTTATGAAAACAGAAAATAAAACACCGATCACCGGCAGCATACCCAAAAAGATCAATGTCAGTTTCCAATTCATCGAAAATAAGATTGCCAATGTCCCAAAAAACATAATAAATGCACTTGAAAGTTGAAGCAAACCATTTCCGGTAAACATTTTCACAAGTTCTACGTCAGATGTCATCCGGGTCATTAACTTCCCGGTTTGTGATTGGTCGTGATATGTAAAGCTTAACTTCTGCAGCTTGGAGAATATCCGGTTTCGCATTTCATATGCAATACCCTGTGAGACTCTCTCCGCCCAATATCCTTGTAAGAAATTGAAAATTCCCCGACCAAGTGCAATAACCACCAGTAAAATTGCTATCTGCACCATGGTCCCCATTAACTTCTGCGAAATTCCTTTATCAATAAGGATTTTTAGTAATTGTGGAGTTATCAGATTAGCTGCATTTACCAATATTAAACTGATGAATGCTCCAATGGCCAAAAATGTAAATGGCTTAATAAATCCAAATGCTCTACGAATTCCCTTCAATGCAATCCTCCATGGTTGTTTGTTGTGAATTTATCATTCAATATTTTGAGCGATTCCATAATGATCTTCAAATCCTTTTCAGATGTTTGGCTTAATTTCCTTTTGATATTTGCTCTTAATCTTTCGTGCATTTCTTCCATTTGTCTCTTTCCATCATCTGAAACTTGAAGGGAAACAACCCGTTTGTCTACTGGATCATGGGTTTTAACGATCCATCCTCTTTCAAACAGCATTTTGACCGATTCGCTGATTGATGCTTTTGAAACATTCTGGAGTCTGGCAAGATCGCTGATCTTCATGGGATGATCCATCAGCATTGCAATGATCCGGAAATGTGCAACTGGGAAATTGTAATCAGCGCACTCCTTTATATACATCACAAACGACTGCATCAACTTTGGTATAATATTCGAAATGTCCTTGGCTGTTTGTTCTATAAGATCATCCATGATTCTCCAAATATTGTTAGGATACCTAATTATAATTCACTAAACCAAATCGTCAATGCCTTCTGATCGGTTGTAAAAGGATGAAGTTTCTAACTACATTCAGAAAAGAATATCAATCTGCAATAGATGCTCAAGCAGCTGGACTGGAAGGTAGAGCCAGGGTCTGCGCCCGGAGAGCTGCTGGTTTGCTCATTCAAAAATATCTGGAAACACAGAATCTTAACCACCCAAAAATGAACAGCCTGGATCTTATCAAGCATCTACAACAAACATCTGGTTCAACTGAATTAGCCTTACTATTAAGCCATTATTCAGAAACCGTAACCAATGATCACCAACTTGCTTCAGATGTCGACCTTGTTGCAAACCTACCAGTTTTGGCACAACTTCTTACAATAAAGTTATGGGAATTGGATTAACATGATTGATCAAAAAATACTTGTCTATGGCACAAAGTGGTGCCCAGATTGTTCCAGGGCAAAAGGAGTATTCAATAAGCTAAATATTGCTTTTGAATGGTTCGATACGGATGTAGATAAGGATGCTAGAGCGTTTGTTATGGAAAAGAATCACGGTTATTGTAGTGTACCGACGATCATCTTTCCGGATGGCACTTTTCTCGTCGAGCCATCGTCTTTAACCCTTGAGAGTAAACTCAAATCAATGATCTAAGTCTTCTTCCTGGAAAAACGACCAGATATAATTGCACAACCAGATAAAAGCAGCAATAAAACTTATGATTCCGATGGAATAATATAATACATTGGTTCGCTTTTTTGGTCCTTCGAGCTCAATTTCTGAATTGTCAAAAATTCTCGTGCGCAAGTGATCTATAAAAAGTGGATTGGGGTGATGAACCTGTAGTTTCGATGTTAATTGGTTTTCGATCCCGTTGAAATTTTCCATTATTTACCTTCCAATACCTTTTTTCCAACAGGATATGCAATAATACCCACGGTTCCAGGTCCAAGGTTAGCAGCTACCGAAATGGATAGATCGGTCACAATATATTCCTCTATTTTCAATTTTTCTCGGACCAAATTCAGGAGAACATCAGCTGTATCAGGATTTTGAGCATGGACAATTGCAATATTTACTTTTTGAATACCTATTCTTTTATAAACCAGATCGACAATCCTATCGATCGATTTCTTCCTGGTTCTGACTCTTTCAGCTATTTCTAAAAGTCCATCTCTAAGGATTATGATCGGTTTGATTCGTAATAAGGAAACTACTCTTTCCTGCAAAGCGCTCACTCTACCATTCATCCGCGCAAATTCCAGGTTATCAATAGCAAAGACAACAGTAATCTGATCTCTAATCTCTTCCAACCTGCTGATGATTGCCTTGATGTTAGCCCCGGCAACCGAAAGGAGCCTAGCTTCTTTACACATATATGCCAACCCGGCAGAACCGTTGCCAGAATCAAATGGATGGACATCCAGCTCTCCTGCCAATTCAGCCGATGCAGATCTAACTACATCATATGTACCACTCATTTTGCTGCCAACATGGATCGAGAGTATCGATTCACCCTTTTTTGCAATTCGCCTGTAGAACTCAATGATCTGAGCTTGGGATGGTAAAGAAGTGTGTGGAATGATCTTATTTTCATTGATCATTTGATAGAAATTCGCCGCTGTAATATCGATTCCTTGCCTGAAAGTTTGATTTCCAAATTGAATATTGACCGGCAATATATCTATCTCATACTTCTTATCCCAATCTGTCGGCATATCCATTGAACTATCCGCTACGATCTTTAGCATACCCACTCACTTTACATTTCGATGTCTTCTAGTTCATCCTTCAAATTATAGAGGGTCCGGTGATATAGACTCTTGATTGCACCTTCACTGCGACCCATAATGATCCCTATATCTGCATTTGAGTACTGTTCTACAAATTTTAGTATTAATAGCTGTTGTCTATCTGCTGTTAATCCTCTTAAGATCGAAAAAAGAGAATCAACCTGCTGATCCTTCATCACACTGCTCTCAGGAAGGTCTCCGCGTTGTATGATCTGCGGTTCGTCCTCCAACGCAACTTCCTTATTCCTGCTATTATCCCTATGCCAATTCGCAACCAGGTTATGAGCGATTCGATACAACCATGCAGAAAATGGAACTCCTGTATTCCTGTATGATCCAATATGGTTATAGGCTCTAAAAAACACTTTGGCAGTAAGGTCCTCAGCTTCTGTGGTTAGGCCAGTCCTGTAAAAAATATAGTTATAGATACGAGCCACATAGCGTTCGTAAAGGATTCCAAAAGCTTCTTTGTTTCCCAGTGCGGCTTTCTGCAATGCCTGGTCGTCAGTTAGTTCTTCCACTATTCATCCCGCATTAAGGGTCTTATAGATTACAACCCTTTATGCTTACATTAGGTTCATAGTAAGTATAACTTGCGTTCTACTCATTATGTATATTTACTATAATCTCTTCAACAATTGGATTCATACAATCCTCAAAGGTTTGCGAGGAATTGCATTAACAAGATATTTAATTCTCAGAACATCCCGAGATCTTCTCCCGGGTTTCCGTAAAAACATACGGGTAATTTATGAGGTTGGATTTATAAGAGCGATCCGGAAGTAAAGGATTTGATTGTTCAAAATATTTATTAAAAACCACCCTGAAACTATTTACAGGAGATATTCTTGAGTAAAGAAGTTGATAATCTTGGTCTGGAAAGTAATATGCATTTAATATTTCTTGCTGCTGGGAGATCATATTCCCATGATCACCCTGGATGATAATGATGGCAGGAGTAGTTGACGATTGAAATTTTTTTAATATAGGCACCAAACTATCGTTTAAATAGGTAATTCCGTTTATGTAGCCGTCTCTGCCAATCTGTTCGTTTATGGGTCTTCCTTTTTCGTTGGAGTAATACTTGGCGTCTTCCTGGAATTGCCCATCCGGTGTAAATACATAAGGTGGGTGAGATATGGTCAAATGAACAAATACAAATTTTGGTGATGCAAGATCTAATTTATTTAACATTTCAATCTTGTTGTTATTGATTAAATAACCTTCATAAACTGAACTCTTTGCAGACCAGCTCTGTACTGGTTCAATTGTTTCCAGTAATTTGAATCCCGATTCATCCAATAATATTCGTTCAAAAGGCGTTAAATATGGCCTAATTATGGAAAAGTTGGATGTTGAAATGTATTGGTCTGCCTGGTGAAATTCAGTAAACAAGTATCCTGTTTCGAAACTGACTGACTTATATCCCAGGTTTTTTAATTCTTTTTGAACTAAATTTTGTTGAATATACTTATCCAAAGCTAAAATATTTTTGACATCCGGAGTGACTTCTGGTGCGAAGACTTCCACGTAATTCATATTCAATGACGAACTAAGGGATGGTCGGGTAAATGAATAATTGGATCTGCTGCAATCTGCAACATAGAAACCCATCCGCTTTAATTCCTGTATAAACGCACTATTGTCGAATTTGAAGGTTTTTTTCAAAACATCAGACCGTCCATATCCATCTAAAATAAAATAATATACATCAGGAGATTTTATATTTGGTCCGATCACACTTACTTCAGCGGATTGTTTGTTTTCACTTTTCTGAAATAAACTAGAGTTTGATATTTCGTAGAATCCTATCTGGAATACAGGGATAAGAACTGCTGCCAGACCAATTACTGATAGAAATTTATTAGCTAAGGTCAGATTTCCATTTGTTCTAATTACAAAAATAAACAGGATCCCCCATAGTATTCCTAGAGCAATAACTAATATCAATCTATGTTTTAAGATTGAACCGAGAAATGATATTTTTTGCATTTGGTCGAACAATATACCAAATACAGAATTGCTGATTATTAATGGTGTAACTATTAGTCCAACTTTTTCCCAATCTTTGATCACTAGCTTTATTAAAAAAAGAAGGACGATTGAAAAGATAGTATATAGAATTAATGGACGTAAGATATATATATTACTTATCTCACCACTGTTATGCGCCATCAGCGAAATTACGGGGAATATCGCGAAAAGTATTGAATGAAAAGGGTATTTAGTAAAGCTCTTCATCATTTCTCAAGTAAACTTCCTCGCAAACATAGTCATTGGCATGGAAACTTTATTCAGAAATTGACAGTTATTATAACATCCCCGAATCGACTCAATTATGCATTACTTCTACTTAAACAACTAATTTAATACAATTCTGATATTAGAAAGGTATAATGAATCTACCGGGGATGACAGGCTTCGACGGAGGAGGCTGATCCCGGATTGCGAGCCGAGAGGTGCCGAACTCGATAAATCAGTACAAAAAATCAAGTGCCAATCGCACTTCCTACGCTGCACTTCCCCTCGCTGCCTAATAACAGCGGTTGAAGTTCGGCTGATCTCCTAGAGAGGTCACGTCTGCCCACCCCGCTCACCAACCGATGGTGGAGCCAGGCGTCACAATGTTGGTGTGCCCTGACTGATGCAGCTTATTTCAGGAAAGAGGGCTTTCGGGTCCAAGCTGCTGGCTGAAAGCAGGCAACGTAAATGAGCGTGCTTTTGGCGAGATCAAATAACTTTACTACGCTCGTAGATATCTGGTGGTCGAGTCTTTCGGACGCGGGTTCAATTCCCGCCATCTCCACAAAAAAAACAGGAGTTCCCTTGAGGAACTCTTGTTCTCCATTAATAGATAATTTGGAATCTACCGAAGCATCATTTTTCTCGGAAAAATAACCACTAATCACTAATTTCTATTCTCTTTTTTCTAATCTCATCTTCCCATGACTTTACATACCAATCCTTTAAGATATTCTCCCTCTGGGAAAGCTGAAGAGATCGGATGATCTTCAGCTTGATGCATGAATTTTATGATCTGTGCATTTCTTCCAGCATCCAGAGCAGCATCTGCAACGATTTTTTGGAACAATGGTAATCCCACGCCACCTGAACAGGAGAAGGTAAATAGCACTCCATTGGGAGATAACAATTTGAAAGCTAAAAGGTTGATGTCTTTATATGCCCTGGCAGCTCTATCCACTTGTGAAGTGGTCGGGGCAAATTTTGGCGGATCTAGAATGATCAGGTCGAATTGTTCACCCCGATCTCGTAATTTGCGCAAGTACTCAAAGGCATTGTCATTCACTAACTCCACCTTTGCTTCTTCAAATTTATTCAATTTCAAGTTTTCGCTAGCGAGACGAAGAGCTGATTCAGAGCTATCCAAAGCAACAACATGCATAGCACCGCCCTTCAGTGCATTCATGGTAAATCCACCACTAAAACAGAAGCAATCCAGGACCTTCTTATTTTGTGAATATTCCCTTAATTGCTGCCGATTGTTCCTTTGATCAAGGTAAAAGCCGGTTTTCTGGCTTCCACTAATCTCAAAATTATAATTAAGTCCATTTTCCACAATAAGGGTAGATTCTTCTTTAAATGATCCGTATTGAATTTGGACAACATCGTCCAATCCTTCAAGCTGATTTATATCTGAATCGGATTTTTCGAATAAGCATGTGCAATCAGTTTGTGCAGCAATTTCATCTATGATTGTCTTACGCCACTGAAAGGCTCCAGCTGTTGAGAGTTGAAGAACAACAATGTCACCAAATCTGTCAGCGATCACGCCCGGTAACCCATCGTTTTCCCCATTGATCAAGCGTTTCGAATTGGATACCTCAAGAGCACTCAGCATTTCGCGTGTCAAAATTGCTTGCTTTATTTTTTCATGAAAGAATTCCCGATCTATCTTTTCATCCGGATCAAAGGACCAGGCGCGAACTCTGATCTGTGACTTTCCACTATACGCACCTGTCCCCAATAATCTTCCTGCTGCGCTAACGATCTCGACAGTATCGCCTGACCCTGGGTTACCAGTAACTTTTTGGATTGCGCCGGAAAATATCCATGGGTGCTTCCGTAATATTGATTTTTCCCTGCCAGGAAGCAACAATACTTGCGGGATTTTCATGGTGTTTTTATGAGTCCCAATCTTTTTCCTGCTTCGTTCAGGACCTCAACAGTATGAATAATGTCTTCCGTTGTGTGATTCGCAGTCACTGTTGCCCGAAGACGTGCCTGACCTTCAGGAACTGCCGGAGAAACGACAGGCAAGACAAAGATGTCATGCATTTGTGCCTCCCGTGTCATTTCATATGCAACTTGATCAGAGCCGCAATAGATAGGCACAATGGCTGTTTGGGTCCGTAAGGTGTCAAATCCTGCTTCGGTTAGAGTATTGGTGAACAATTTGGCATTAGCACAAAGTTTATTCACTCGCCATTGTTCATCCAGTATCACTTTAAAAGCTTCATTGGATGCAGCTGCCTGAGCCGGAGGAAGTGCTGCAGAGAAAATATAACCCCGACTGGCATGCCGTAAATAATTAATGATTTCATGATTCGATGCCACATATCCACCAATCGATGGAATTGTTTTTGAAAGTGTCCCCATTTTGATATCAATTGCATCCGCCATATTAAAATGCTCTTCAATACCTGTTCCTGTTACCCCCAATACACCTACGGAATGGGCTTCATCCACCATCAGCCAGCAATGGTTTTTATCACAAATATCACGAAGTAGGGGAAGATTTATCAGGTCGCCGTCCATGCTGAATACTGCATCCACCACTACAAGTTTTGCGGAATCTACCGGCGCTTCAGAAATTTGATTTTCAAGGTCGTGAAGATCGTTGTGATTAAACCGTACAAACTTCGCGTGTGACATCATGCATCCATCATAAATGCTTGCATGATTCAACTTATCACAAAAAACATAATCTCCTCTGCCAACCAGAGTGGAAATTACAGAAAGGTTTGTCACATAGCCAGAAGAATATGTTATGGCTTCTTCAGCATGTTTAAAATTGGCGATCGTTTCTTCCAATTCAACATGGATCGGGAGTGTTCCAGCAAGGGTTCTGACTCCATGGGTTCCCGTACCATATCGGGTAATTGCTTCCTGGGCTGCTTTATTAATCCTTGGATGACCAATTAAGCCAAGATAACTATATGAGGCATACATGCCCATTAGCCGTCCATCAACTCGCACTTTACTGCCCCCGAGCATTTCTGTGACAGGTTGGTTGTAAAAATACAGATTCTCTGACTTCATCGTGGATGTTCGAGCTTTCATCTCGTTGATGCGCCTGCTCACCGAATCTTGTATTTTATTCATGCATTGAGCTCCAATAATAATGTCAGATAATGGGAGTTAGTTTATCCGAGGGAGAGATTCATGTCAACCAAACAGGAGAATAATAATAATTTTATGGACAGGTCACTCGTAATCTGTCCAATTCCCTGGTTTTCAGAATAAAGCTTACATTCTTGCTTTTTCCCCATTTGCATGCTGAATTGAAATCGACTTTCATATCAGTATATTCAGCTGCAAAAACTGGCTTTCCGGAATTAATAAAAGGAAGCATATTTTCAATCCAACCATACTCAAATGCATCTTCAGTGATAGCAAAATCATAAAATTCTAACGAATCGGCAACCATATCTGGAGCATTTTTAATTCCAATAGCCAACCCACGGGAATGAGCTTCTTCAGCCAGCCACCTTGCATAAACTATCTGGTCATCGTATGAAATGTCGAAACCAGTATCATTATCGTGAATTTCAATATTATCAGGTTCAATAGCATCGAAACCAGCCATTTTACATAGATCGAATCTGGCTCGCATTATTGGTGCCAGGAGATCGATTTGCCGAATATCGAGCCACCTTTCTCCTGGCCAGCCATCATATTCATTACCAAGCACCAGAGCTGGGAATTGTTCAGCGTCTGGACGCCAATCCTCTCTTGAACCAACTGAGATATAACAAATAACCTTTCGCCCCTTTGAATGTAATTCATTAATTATTTCTGGGTTGGTATCAAATAAGTCCAGATCATAAACATCAGCATCAACACTGGTGTCCACAGGAAGATCTGTAAGCTGCCACTGCCAGGTTAATCCAGGAACCGGATGCCACCACTCTGAGGTTTCTTGCATTAAGGTCTTTGTTGGTGGTAAAGGAATTTGCTCCAATTCTTCTGGATTATTAAGAGTCCGATTACACGCAAATATTGGAATGGATAATGTTATTAGTACACTAATCAAAGACACTCTACGTAATTTTTTTACCAAACGTAATGTTTTGATTATTTGATTGTCCTTTCCTGGTTTTCACCCAAGTTTCCTTAAGTCTTCTTCACCAATTACCTTCACCCCCAATCCCCTTGCTTTCTCCAATTTTGAACCCGGGTTTTCACCTAAAACCAGGTAGCTGGTTTTGGCACTTACACTGTCAGTAACCTTACCGCCCCTTGCCTGAATAAATTCCTTGACTTCCTCACGTCCGAATCCCAAGAGGGTCCCAGTTACGACAAAGATTAAACCTCTAAAGACCTGCTCTTCTCTTATATCAGTCTCCCTTACTACCTCCCGGGTTTCAACGCCTGCATTCTTGAATTTTTGGATCAACTCAAGGTTTTCTTTTCTGGCAAACCAATCGACGATACCCGCTGCGATATTCGGACCAATACCTTCGATACGCTGTAATTCTGCCCTTGTTGCTTTAGATAATAGATCGATATCCTTATACCTATTTGCTAATTCAATAGCCGCTACTTCTCCTACTCCGCGAATTCCGATGCCATTAATTAATCTGGCTAATGGACGATTTTTCGAAGATTGGATCGCTTCGATCAGGTTGACTGCTTTTTTTTCTGCAAACCCTTCGACAGTTAATAGACTTTCTTTAGTGAGTGAAAATATATCCGCCAGGTCTTTAAGAAATCCAGCTTCTACTAATTGTTCAACAATTTTTATTCCCATCCCGGTAATTTCCATGGCTTCTCGGGAGACGAAGTGCTCCAGGTTCCGAACCAGCTGAGCCGGGCAGGAAACATTTACACAATATTTCGCTACTTCACCCGGTATTTGTTCCACCTTTTCACCACAATCAGGACATGTTTCAGGAGGAATATAAACCTGTTCCTGTCCTGTTCTAAGGTCTACAATTGGTCCGATCACATACGGTATGACATCTCCAGCCCTTTTGATCATTATCCGGTCCCCAACCCGAATATCTTTTTCCTTAATATAGTCAAAGTTATGCAATGTTGCCTGCCTGACAACCACACCTCCAACCTCAACTGCTTCTAAAACTGCATACGGGGTTAATACGCCTGTTCTGCCAACATTTACCCTGATTTCCATTAGTTGGGTGGAGACTTCCCTGGCAGGAAACTTGAATGCAATAGCCCCACGTGGGTCTTTTCCGGCAACCCCCAGGCTGTCTGCGAGTACCAGGTCGTTTAGTTTGATAACCATTCCATCGATCTCAAAAGTATAGCTATCCCGTTCGGTACCACCCTGCAAACAGGTCTTGATAGCGTCATCGAGAGTGTCGCACAATCTGATTTTGCTGGAGACAGGAAATCCTAATGCTTTCAGGTAATTCAACAATTCCCATTGTGTTTTTGGGGTCTCGCCATCGGCATCCACAATATCATAAGTAAGCAATGTTAACGGCCTGCTTGCTGTAAGTGTGGGATCAAGCTGCCTTAAAGACCCCGCAGCTGTATTCCGTGGATTCAAATAAGTCTTTTCACCTTTTTCCTGCAATTGCTGGTTGAGTTTTTCAAAACTGGCGGTGGATATGTATGCTTCCCCTCTTACCACAAGCCGCCCTGGTGGATTTGGTCCTTTGCTGTCTAGTGGAATCTTCAACGGAATGGCGCGAATTGTCCGTAAATTCATCGTCACATCTTCACCGACCAGACCATCACCACGGGTCGCACCTTTTATGAACCTGCCGTTCTCGTAATGCAAGACCACGGTCAAACCATCGATCTTTGGTTCCACTACGAATTTTGAAGATCTTACTCGTTGATCTAATTTGGAAACTCGCTCATACCAGGCTCGAATATCCTGCTCATTAAAGCCATTAGCCAGGCTTAGAATTGGGGCAGGATGTTGAACTTTGGCAAATTTTTCAACACTTTGACCGCTGACCCTTTGAGTTGGTGATTCGGGGATGACCCACTTAGGATACTTGAATTCGATCGCCCTCAACTCTGCCATTAACTGGTCGTACTCGGCATCACTCACCACCGGATCATCCATAATCCAATACCTGGAATTATGGTATTGGATTTTCTGGATCAATAACAAATAATCTTCCTTGGTAAATTTTTCATCATTCATAGTGCAACCAATTCCATAATCAATACGTATTCGTTGTATAATTTATTAACATTTTACTGAAATCTGATCATGCGTCAACATAGGAGACCGTTATGAAAACTGTCGGGAAAATTCTTACAGCCTTCTTTTTTATCTTCGGCGTTTTATTCACCCTCGCAGCATTTAGCAGAAATCAAGCTAATCAGGGCGGCACTCTCGTTACAGGCATCATTTTATTGATTATTTGCGCTGTCCTGGGGTTCTTTTCCTTCCGAAAAGCCGCTGCACCAGTCTCTGATGATCAGAATATCACATACAAGATCGACTTGCCAGCAAATGTAAATATGGACACATTGAAGTGCCAATCATGTGGAGGAGCCATTACTCCGGCAGATATCGCCATGGTTGCAGGTGCGCCAGTAGTTACCTGTCCGTTTTGTCATACTTCTTACCAACTAACTGAAGATCCTAAGTGGTAATTGTTATTTCCGGGAGGGATATATGAAAAAAATCAGCTTTGTCGTGTTGATTATTTTTTTGCTGTCATTATTTACCACATCGCTCGTATCAGCTCAAACGTATTCCTTTTCGGTCGATTCAGCGACTATTGATGCATACTGGAATGCGGATGGAACATTAAATCTTAATTATGTTTACGGTTTTACCAATGACCCATCAGCTTCACCCATCGATTTTGTGGATATTGGATTACCAAATGGTAATTTCAGCCTATCAGACGTATCAGCAGATGTCGATGGAAAAACGATAACTGATATTAATACAGCAGATCCACAATATCTTAATGGTACGAAAGACGGAGTGACTCTTGGTCTTGGTTCGAATGCCATTCAGCCCGGGCAATTTGGTGTAGTTACTATGCGGGTTAACAATATCAGCAAAGTCATGTTTGTTTATAGCAATGACCAGGATCAAAATTATGCCAGCATTCGATTCATCCCCAATTATTTCGGATCACAGTATGTAAATGGCACAACCAATTTGAAGGTCACTTTCCACCTTCCTCCAGGAATTCAACCTGAAGAACCTCGTTGGGAGAAAATGGCATCAAGTTGGCCAGGAAATGCTGAACCAGAAACAGGATTTGATTCAGAAAATCGGATAACATATACTTGGCAAAGTACTGGTGCAAGCTCAAGCGATAAATATGAATTTGCCGCAGCCTTCCCGGCTGGCTATATCCCCGCCCAGGAGGTCTACACTCCTCCAGCTTTTACTTTTGACCCGACAGTTCTTATTTGCCCATGCATGGCGATCTTCTTCCTGGCCATTATTGGTTTTAGTTTCTATTCTGCCATTTGGGGTGCAAAAAAGCGGAAACTTCAATACCTTCCTCCCAAGATCTCAATCGAAGGGCATGGGATCAAGCGTGGACTAACCGCTGTTCAGGCTGCCATTGTGATGGAACAACCGATGGATAAATTGTTAACCATGATCCTGTTTGGAGTGATCAAAAAATCAGCTGCTTCTGTAAAATCTCGTGAACCATTGGATGTAGTTGTTACAGAACCCCTTCCCACTGGTTTGCAGCCATATGAATTGGAATTCCTGACTGCATTCAAGAGCCCGGCTGGGAAAGAACGCCAAAAGGCGATGCAGGAGGTTGTAGTTAACCTAGTAAAGTCAGTAACTGAATTAATGAAAGGTTTCAGCCGCAAGGAAACTGTCGCCTACTATGAAGATATTAATAAAAAAGCCTGGGAACAGGTGGAAGTATCTGGCACCCCCGAGATTAAAAGTCAAAAATATGATGAGAATCTTGAATGGACCATGCTTGATAAGAACTATAACGACAGGACCCAAAAGACCTTCAGTCAGGGACCAGTTTTCTTACCCATGTGGTGGGGAAACTTCGACCCGACATTCCGGGGTTCAACTGCGAGCCATACGCCTATATCAACAGGTTCAACCCCTTCGTTTGGTTCATCCAAACCGGTCAGCATTAACTTACCTTCATTACCAGGAGCCGATTTTGCTTCATCAATGACAACAGGCATCCAAACCTTTGCTGCTGGTGCGGTCGGCAATATAACCAATTTCACGTCTGGAATTACCAACCGAACAAACCCGCCACCGCCGCCTTCGACAAGCAGTTCCAGAGGTGGAGGAAGCAGTGGACATTCTTGTGCTTGCGCCTGCGCCTGTGCTGGCTGCGCTTGTGCGTGTGCTGGTGGTGGACGGTAAAGTTTCTCTGGACGATTGAAATAATGACCTCAATTTCCAATTGGATCAAGAATTCGGTAGTGGACATTCGAGAGATATTCTCGGATGGTGGAAAATTGCCATCATCTGGCCTGTACCACCATAGAATTGAACATGATGGTGGATATTCCCGTATCCATCTGCGCATCAATCCCGATGTTTCCGGTTGCCTGGTGATTGATGCAGCTCAGATGATCCATCTCAATCCAACTGCCACTGTCATTGCATACCACTACTTAAATGGGAAATCTGAAGAACGGATCAACCACCTTGTATCTAGGTCATTCTCTGTGGATAGTACCGAATTGATGCTGGATGTCAGGCAGACCATCAATCAAATCAATGAATTGACCAGACCAAATGGTGCCTGTCCCATACATGAACTCGAGCTGGATACCACCATGCCTTTCAGTGCCAAATTAACAGCCCCTTACAGGATGGATCTGGCTATCACTTACCGCTGCAATAACGACTGCCACCATTGTTACAACGCCAGATCCAGATCTTTCCCGGAAATGGATACATTGCATTGGAAACGTGTGATCGACAAGGTATGGGACTTATCAATCCCGCACATAGTGTTCACTGGCGGAGAACCAACTCTGAGGGAAGACCTGCCTGAACTAATTGCTTATGCTGAAAAAAAGGGATTGATCACTGGTTTAAATACCAATGGCCGTAGACTCAGTCAGACTAATTATGTAAGTACTCTGGCCGATGCCGGTCTTGACCATGTTCAAATCACTCTAGAATCACACCTCCCTGATATTCATGACCAAATAGTAAACTCAATCGGCGCATGGAAACAAACAAATATCGGAATCCAAAATGTCGTCAACTCACAACTATATGTCATGACTAACACCACACTATTACAATCCAACAGCCTGTTCATTGATGGATTATTAGATTATCTTTCGGGAGCAGGAGTTCCCACTATCGGATTAAATTCGTTGATTTATTCGGGTAAAGGGGCAAATGTAAATAGTGGTTTAAAGGAAGCAGAACTTGATATCTATTTATCCAAAGCGAAAGACCATGTACAAAAATCCGGACAAAAATTGATCTGGTATACACCCACCCAGTATTGTCATTTCGATCCAGTCACGCAGGAATTAGGCATAAAAGGCTGTTCAGCTGCACGCTATAACATGTGTATTGAACCGGATGGCAGCGTATTGCCGTGCCAATCATATTATGTTTCGCTTGGAAATATTCTCAGAGATAATTGGGATAGTATTTGGAACCATCCACTTTCCGAATCTATTCGCAATAGAGCAAACATTCCTGAAAAATGTTCGGGTTGTTCCTTGGTAGTTGAATGCGGCGGAGGTTGCCCATTGCAGTTTGAAAGTGTAATTGTGAGTGAGTCAAAGGAAAATCAATATAATAATTAACCTGAAATCTTACAATTGATTTTGGATCAATTTCATTGAAAAGAGGGAACGATGGCTAAATGGATGGATCGAATACAAGATATTTTTGGAAAAGGAATTCCAGTTCAATCAATCCCGGCGGGCATTTACTATTTCCAATCTCCACCGGATACAGATATTCCTTACCGGCTGCATCTGAGGTTGGAAAAGGATGGCCGTGGTCTGCTGATCATTAATGCACATACCACCCTCCATCTTAATCAGACGGCAGCAGAGTTTGCTTACTATTTGGTCCAAGGCAACTCAGAAGAAAAGGCAGTTGCTGAGATCACGCGTCGTTATAATATCAAACCTGACCAGGCGAAAGAAGATTACCTGGATATTGTAGAGAAGATAAAGACTCTGATCCAAACACAAGACCTTGAACCTGAGAACTATTTGATTATTGACAGCCAGGAACCTTACTCTGAAGATATATCTGCACCATACCGCTTGGATTGTGGATTGACATATAAAGTCAACTCACCTGACTTAAAATCTGTTGCACCCATTGAGAGAGTTAATCGTGAATTATTAACAGAGGAATGGCATTCAATATTGACTAAGGCATGGAATGCCGGAATTCCCCACATTGTCTTTACAGGCGGCGAACCCACCTTACGACCTGACCTTGCAGAATTGCTTGCTCATTGTCAGTCTCTTGGACAGGTTACCGGATTATTGACAGACGGCTTGAGGCTTAGTGACCAAGAGTACCTGCATAGCTTGCTGAATGAAGGATTGGACCACATAATGATCCTTCTTGACCCAAAAGACGAGCAATCATGGGAAGCGATAAAAGATGTCCTGGTTGAAGATATCTTCCTGACCGTTCATCTGACCATAACTACGTATGACCAATCTCAAGTATTTGCGACTATTGATCGTTTGGAAAAAATGGGGGTTAATAATCTATCATTGAGTGCGAAATCCATTCAGGATGGTACTGGGTTAAAGGAAAGTTCTGATTTTGCTACAAGCAAAGGATTAAATCTTGTTTGGGATATTCCCGTTCCTTATTCTGCATTTAATCCGTTCAATCTTGAATTAGAAAATACCAATCAGACAAAAGGCGAAGGTTTTGCCTGGTTATACATTGAGCCGGATGGGGATGTGCTTCCGTCGCAGGGAGTAAACACCGTTCTGGGTAATATGTTGACCGATGATTGGGCTTCCATCTGGGCAAATAGAACTAAGCCCATCGCTGTAAATTGATGTTTTCGACAGCTGATTGGCACTCCCGGTTCTCCCAGCAGGCGCTCTGGACCTCACAGTTACGGTCATATATCTATAAACTGGTTGTTCCACGATCTGACGCAGCAATTTTGGATATTGGTTGTGGAACAGGGGCACTGGAGTCTGAATATTCCTCACTAACTTACACAGTCATTACCTCTCTGGATATTGATCTTCCACGGTTGGTCTTTGCCAGGGAACAGTCATCCGCAAACTGGGTGAATGGTGATGCCCTATCATTACCTTTTACGCGAGATTCTTTTGATATTTGCCTTTGCCATTACCTGCTTTTGTGGATCAATGAACCTCTCCGGGCGTTGGAAGAGATAAAAAGGGTCACCCGTCCTGGTGGTAACGTTTTGATCCTTGCTGAACCTGACTATACGCATAGGATCGATTTCCCTGATGAGCTAAGCGTTTTGGGGAAATTGCAGGCTGAATCAATTGATTCACAAGGAGCTGATCCGGGAATCGGTCCATCGATCGCCGGATTGTTGAATCAAGCCGGTATTGAAGTCATCGAAACCGGTTTATCGGGGGGGCAATGGCGCCCTTCAGATTCAACTTATGAATATGAAAATGAATGGAAAACCTTAAAACATGACCTCTCAAACATTCTGACTGTTGAACAGATTGAGAAATATCAAGCTAAAGATCTGGCAGCTCGGGTGGATGGTACCAGGATCCTATTTGTTCCTGTCTTTTATGCGATTGGCAAAATCAAACCAAAATAATATACTTGTAAATAATAGTAAAGACGGCTATAATTTTGGCAGTTCGGATATCGGGGCGTGGCGCAGCCCGGCTAGCGCGCTTGCATGGGGTGCAAGAGGTCCCGGGTTCAACTCCCGGCGCCCCGACTGAACATAACCGCCTCCCCCTGGCGGTTTTTTTATACCTTTCTTGCAATATTATTTTCTCTCAACTTCTTAAATGCTCATTAATCCCCCTATATTCAAGAAAATTACTAAATTAATGAAAACACTATATCTAATAATTAATACATGTAGATTTCTGCTTGCTGTGTCACTTGAAGGCAAATAATTTTTCCTGTGAAATCCCAAAAATCGAATTAATCCCCTACAATACTTTCTATTATGAAAGATTGCTTGCATTTTTAATTATATTGTTATATAATTTGCAAAAGTAAGTGATTTTTCAAAATATTTTATATTGTAAGTTATTTTGAGTAAAAACAATATTCTCTCGGCAAAGGAAAGAAAATACTATGCAAAATAATATCGAAGCCATTCTTTTAGATGTTGGAAATACAATGCGAATTGTCATTAAAGATGAACTGTTTATGGCTCAATCCAAGCAGCAATTAGTCGATTTGACTGGAACAAAAATGACAGTGGACGAATTTATCCCAATGTTGGAAGATCGTTATCAAGTATTAAGGAAGCGGGCCAAAGAGAAATTGATCGAAGCTTCTGAAAAAGAAATGTGGACCCAATGGATGTTGCCTGATTTTCCAATTGAAAAAATCGCCCCACTCTCCGCGAAGTTAACCCGACTTTGGCGTGATTGTGATGGTCGCCGAATTCCACGAGAAGATGTAAAAGAGACCGTCATTGAATTACATAAACGTGGTTATAAATTGGGCATTATTGCCAATACTATTACCGAAACTGAGATCCCGGATTACCTCGAAACTGATAAGTTGACCGATTACTTTACAACAGTTGTTTTGTCATCGAAGGTAGGAATTCGTAAGCCTGACCCAGAGATCTATTGGGAAGCAGCTCGTAGAATGGGAATAGAACCTTCAAAATGTGTCTATGTAGGTGATAACCCGGTCCGGGATGTTGAGGGTACCCGGCTCGCCGGTTATGGAATGTTTATTCTGTTTTATGAACCTGCAACTCAGGCAAAAGAACCGCCTATCGGCGAAGTTAAGCCAGATCACACAATAAAAACTATGAAAGACCTGTTGGATATTTTCCCTCCACGACAACTTTAAGCGGTGTGTAAATAATCTGGAAGGTTACTTGAGCAGACTCTTACATTCTATATGAGTATCACATAGTCGAATTATTGATAATGTGCAGCGAATTGACGTTGGAGGATTTCTCTCAGGAAAATTAAGTTACCCGGAAGACTAAGTAGCAATTTTCATTCATGACAGGAAAGGTCAATTATATGAACAATGATATTCAAGCAATATTTCTTGACCTTGGCAATACTTTGAGATTATTGGTGAAAGACGACGAATATCAGGCAATTGCCCGCCAAAAAATTGTCGATCTCCTTGGGACGGATGAAAAACCCGACAAGTATTGTGAAATTCTTAATGAAAGATATAAAGCTTATCGGGTGTGGGCATTTGAAAACTTGACCGAAGCACCTGAGGTTGATCTTTGGACTAAATGGTTGTCACCCGAAATAGATGCTAGAAAGATCGCACCTTTGGCCGTGGAATTGACATATCAATTTCGCCAAACAAATGGTCGTAGAATCCTAGTGGATAATGGGCGTGAAGTAGTAATGGAATTACACCGACGTGGTTATATATTAGGTATTATTAGCAACTTAATTTCGACCAAAGAAATTCCCGAATGGCTGGATAATGATGGGTTCACGCCTTATTTCAAGTCCGTTGTTCTTTCTTCTGTTTTTGGAAAGCGAAAACCAGATCCCGCAATTTATCATGAAGCGGTTTCATTAGCTGGGGTTAAACCAGCGAATTGCGCTTATGTAGGGGACAACCTGAAACGCGATGTAACCGGCACACGTGAAGCCGGTTTTGGCGAGGTGATCATCATGATCTCACCTCAAGAATTATCCCAGGCCACAATTACTGATGAAAATCGACCCGACACGATCATTAATGAATTTCGCGAGCTTCTGAATATTTTCCCTGAGCGAAAGTAGGAAATCATGGTCCAAAAGGAATTAGTAAAATCAGCAGATAATCCTCCCCGAGGATCAGCTGCAATTGCGAATACTGTCAGGGACCTCTATAAAGAGGGCCAGACAGATTACTCTCTGGACCCGATAGTTTTAATAGATAATCATGGCATTCCTATTGGCCGAATTACAAATGGCGACTCAGTAATTTTTTGTTGCCGCCGGGGAGAGCGCGAGATTGAATTGACTGAAGCATTTACAGAAGTTGGCTTCCCCCACTTTCCGCGCCCTGACCTCCAAAATCTGACATTTGTCATCCTGACTCTCTATCACGAAAAATTCAAGGATTTACCGGTCGCATTTGCTCCATCAAAGATAATGGAAACACTCGGAGAAACGATAAGTCGAGCCGGCTTGTCTCAATTACACACTGCTGAATCAGAAAAATTTTCGCATGTCACATTCTTTTTTAATGGGGGCAATAACCAACCCTTCAAAGGTGAAACCGATATCCGCATTCCAACGATCAAAGGAATTCCTTTCGATCAGGTACCCGGGATGAGCCTTGAAGAAGTTGCAGATCAAGTATTGGATGGAATAACGAAACAATACGACTTTATTGTGACCAATTTTGCCAATGGAGACGTTATTGGTCATACTTCGAATCGTGAAGCCAAGATCCAATGCGCCTCAATTGTTGATGGACAACTTGGGCGTGTGGTGGATGCAGCTCTCACTGCCGATTATGTTACCATCATTACTGCCGATCACGGCAATCTGGAAGAAATGACCAACCCCGATGGGACACCCCATGTGGCTCATACAACGAACCACGTCTCATGTATCTTGATAGATCCACGTTCACCAGGAGCCTTTGATCGAAGGGATGGGGTATTAGCTGATGTCGCTCCAACTGTTTTATCAGCATTAGGTGTCACCCAGCCAACTTCAATGCTTGGCGAGAATATTGCTGGTAATCATAACTGGGTAGGGAAAAGAAAGGTATTCCTCGTCATTCTGGATGGTTGGGGAAATGGGAAGAAGGATGAAACCAACCCAATTTTCCTTGCCCAAACTCCAGTCTGGGACTCATTGATCCAACAATACCCAAATTGTCAATTACAGGCATCGGGTGAAGCAGTGGGATTGAAATCTGGAAAAGCTGGAAACTCCGAAGCTGGCCATATTAATATTGGCACAGGCCGCGTGGTACTTCAAGACGATGTCCGTCTGGATTTGGCGATGAAAGACGGATCTTTCTATTCCAATGAGATTCTTTGCCAGGCTATTGAAGACACAAAAAATAGGGGATCATCCCTGCATCTGATAGGGCTGCTCACAGAAAAAAGTTCCCATGGTTCCATTGATTATCCTTTAGCAGTCTTGAAAATGGCAAAGGATAATGGTTTGGACAGGGTCTTCGTGCATGTAATTTTTGATGGCCGAAGTACAGAACCTGGCAGTGCTCCAATCCTTCTGGAAAAGCTGGAAACGCAGGTAAATGAGATCGGTATTGGACAGGTTGTTACCGGTATTGGTCGAGGTATTGCCCTTGATCGGGATGGAAATTATGGCAAGATCCAACGCGCCTTTGACGCATTTGTCAGCGGTGTCGGTACAAAATGCATCAATGAATGATTTGGAGGGGTTTCAATGGATCTCAAATTTCTGCAAAACTTGGTCATACCCGCAAAAACAAAAATTGCTATGATCATTATGGATGGATTGGGTGGTTTACCGCTCGAACCGGGAGGAAAAACTGAATTAGAGACTGCAAAAACGCCTAATCTTGACGCCTTGGCAGAATTGTCTGCTTTAGGTTTATCAGTCCCGGTTGGACCAGGAATTACGGTGGAGAGCGGTCCTGGGCATCTCGGGCTTTTTGGGTATGATCCTATAGAGTATAGAATAGGACGAGGTGTTCTGGAAGCTGTAGGTCTTGATCTCGATTTACAACCAAACGATGTCGCGGTTCGCGGGAACTATTGTTCGGTCAATGATGCAGGAATAGTAACAGACCGACGGGCAGGAAGAATTCCTACAGCGATTAGTGTGGAATTATCAAAACTACTAACGACCAAAATTGAAGACACCACGTTTACTGTTGAAACAGTTAAAGAACATCGTTTGTCAATAGTAATGCGTGGTCCAGGTTTAGGTAGTGCGGTGATAGGATCTGATCCTAATAAAAATGGTTTACTCCCTTTTCCCATCAAAGCTCGCAACAAAGGCTCGGAAAGAACGGTTCAGCTAGCAAAAATATTTGTCGAAAGATCGCGAAAAATTCTTGTTGACTATCAACCCAAACAACCAGCCAATATGATTCTTCTAAGAGGCTTTGATCATTACCCGAATTTCCCATCCTTCCAGGAATTGTATGGATTGAATGCTGCTTGTATTGCGATTTACCCGACATATCGCGGAATTGCGCAATTGGTTGGTATGCAAGTCCTTAGGGTTGAAGGGACTATGTTGAAAGATGAATTTGAATTGTTGGAAAAGAGTTGGAACGACTTTGACTTCTTTTATTTACATGTCAAGGATACTGATCTTGCTGGTGAGGATGGAGACTTTAAGCGTAAAGTACGTATCATTGAAGAAGTGGATGGCCTAATTCCACGGGTGCTGGCGCTCAATCCGGATGTGGTCATTGTAAGCGGGGATCACTCGACGCCGGCAACATTAAAATCCCACTCATGGCATCCTGTTCCTACTCTGATATTTAGTAAAAATGTCCGGGCTGATGGAATTGCTGAATTTGGGGAACGAGTCTGCTCGCATGGCAGTCTCGGTGTGTTTCCAGCCAAACATATCATGCCTATAGCTCTCGCCAATGCCCAGCGCTTTTCAAAATTTAGTGCCTGATTTAGTCTTAAATACAATTAAGGATAAGTAGGAACTGGGCAGGATTTGTCAGCTCAGAGTAATCTATACAATCAAATCATACTTAAGGAATTGCTTTATGATCAAATCAATTTTAGAAAATAAAGAAGCCTTCTCAGAAAAATTATTCGAAATCATGAAAGAAATTAATTCCGGAATATCAAATTTGGAATTATATGAATTTCGTTATGGGATGCTTGAATTGATTCCCGAAAATGGTTGGCAATCAATTAAACTGGATGGGAAAGAAGAAATCGATTCCCGAATCGGCAATCGAAAATTCTTTGACAGTATTAAAGCTAAACCCACGGCTTGGGACAAAATAGTGTTGGATGACCAAGTATTACGGCTAACTCAGATGATTTTTGTCGGTCTTGTATCTGGTGAATATTCACCAGACTGGGTAAATGAGCATTTCTACTTTGATATTCGTGGATTTTATTTCCTGGTTCGCACAAAATATTTCACTGAAAACGTTCTGAAATATTTTGGAGGCAAACCCATTAAGCAATTTGAGAAAAAACAGAAATCATTTGATCGCAGCCAGGATATTGGTTATAAGGACTTTAAAGAAGCAAATCAGGAAGTGGATGACTTATTCATAGTGAGTGTAAAGAAAATAATAGCTGCACGCGGTACACCGATCATGATTGCCATTGCCGGACCAACCGCGGCCGGGAAAACCGAAATCGTGGAACGTCTCCGCTCTTCTTTTGAGCAGGATGGTAAACAGGTTACATCAGTTGAATTGGATAATTTCATGACTGATAGAGACTATCGCGAAGCCAAGGGAATAGACTCTGAGGGAAAAAGAGCTTTGCATTTTGAGCTTTTTAAACAATGCCTTGAGGATATTACTCATGGAAAAAGGATCATCACACCCTGCTATAACTTCGTAGATGGCACATCCAGCCACGATCTGAGTGGGAATTTGAAACCAAACCGTATCCCTGTGGAAATTGAACCTGCAGATATCATTTTCATAGAAGGTAATTTCCCGTTTTTAATTGAAGAAATTCTGCACTTGATTGGAATAAAAGTGGTTTACCTAACCGATGATCCTATCAGATTAAAACGAAAATGGAAACGTGATATCGATCTTCGAAAGAAATATGACATTTCCTATTTACGAAATCGATACTTCAGAGAACAGTTCATCATGGCTGAGGTAGCCTACATTCCGCAAATGCAGGTTTGTGATATGACCGTTGATACAACCGGGGCAGCCTTATGGGTATCCCCAGAAATTGCAGAAATACTAAAAAGGTAACTCATGACAGGGTCAAGCAGAATGCACTCTCCGGAAGAATTTTCAGAAATTCTTTTTGAAAGAATGAAGAATATCAATAAAGGCATTAAAGACCTGGAGTTCTATGAATTCCGTTACGCCTTGGAAAATTTATTCCCGGAAAGCGGCTGGGATACAGTGAAATTGGACAACCAGAAAGAGATAGAGAATCAGATCAGTTCCAGAGATTTTTATACTCATATCGAACTAAGGCCGCGGTCTGGAGAAAGCATTTGTTTGGATAAAACCATCATCCAACTTACCGTTATGCTTTTCGTGGGTTTGATTAAGGATATTTATCCTCTTTCTTGGGTAAAAAAGCATTTTTATTTTGATATTAGGGGATTTTTCTTTTTACCTCGAACTGTTTATTTTACGACAGATGTCCTTAATCACTTTGGGAACAAACCTTTTAAGCGATTTACCAGGAAGCAAAAGAGATTAGAACCTTTCCAGGGTGTCGGGTACAGAGACTTTAAAGAAGCAAATACTGAAATTGATCAAGCATTTGTTGACCTAGTAAAGAAACTAATCGATCTTCGGGGAACCCCCATACTGATTACCCTTGCTGGTCCTACTGCTGCCGGGAAGACTGAAATCACTGAACGCCTGTTTAATATTCTTCGTCAATCGGGCAAGAAGATCACAACAATTGAAGTGGACAATTTCCTCCTAGACAGAGAATATAGGGATGATAAACCCATGGGGAAAGAATCAACGCACTTTGATATGTTTATTAATAGTCTGGCAGAAATTCTTAAAGGCAAGAAAGTATTTATCCCAAGGTATGATTTTGTGAACGCTACATCAAGCCACGATCTGGATGGCAAGTTGAAGGATGGCTGTACACCACTTGAGATAGAACCCGCTGATATTATTTTCATGGAAGGTAATTTTCCTTTTCACATCCAGGAGCTGACAAATTTGATCGGTATAAATGCCGTATATTTAACCGATGATCCTATCCGGTTGAAACGTAAATGGAAGAGAGATATTGACTACCGGAAGAAATACGATCCATCTTACTTTCGGAACAGGTATTTCCGGACTCAGTTCTTAAGAGCTCAGGATATATATTTGCCTTTGATGACGGTTTGTGACATAGTTGTCAATACCACAGGTGCATCACTCTGGGTTACACCTGAGATTATTAAGGTATTGAATAAGGGATAGAGTCCGGGATGGTAATTCCAGATATAGCAGTAAATAATACTGAAGCCATTTTATTTGATATTAATGGCACATTGAGGGTGCGAGAACTTCACGCACCAACTCAGTGTGCTGCTATCGCCCGTCTCCAGGAATTACTTGAATTAGATGATATTGCTGAATCATTTTGGGAAGAATTGACCCTGCGACACAAAGCATACGGTACCTGGGCTCAGCAAAATTTGATTCAATTGTCTGAGGAGGAGATATGGACACGCTGGATCTTACCTGATTTCCCATCTTCACAGATCGAACCTGTCGCCGCAGAATTAACTCTTCTCTGGAGTGAGCGTAAAGGTCGGACAGTTCCTAGACCAGGTGCTAATGAAACCCTCGTCGAGCTGAAACAACGGGGGTATCGCCTTGGTGTTATCAGTAATAGCATGTCAACATTGGATGTTCCACGTAGTTTGGATCGTTATGGTTGGGCAGAATATTTTGAAGTAGTGGTACTATCCTCCTTTATTAAATTTCGGAAACCATCCCCGAAACCATTTTTTGAAGCTCTTCGTTCATTAGATATTGATCCCGGCAAGTGTGCGTATGTCGGAAATCGGATTTCAAAAGATCTTGTTGGTTGTAAGGAGGCTGGTTTTGGGCTAGGTATCTTTCTCGAACCGCCTGAGAATCCGCAAAGTGTTGAAGTAGATTTAGCCATCCAACCCGACCTGGTCATCCGATCGTTAAGTGAACTTCTCAAAATATTTAAGGATAGGAAGAACTCCTTAATATGATCGTACCTCCTGCATTTAGATCCAAAAATTTCCGCCTGTATTGGACCGGTCATTTAATTTCCATCGCCGGTTCACAAATGCAGCTATGGTCGATTTATTGGCATCTACGTACCCTATCAGACCAGCCGGTAATTATCAGTGGAATAGGGTTGGCCAGGTTTCTTCCAATCATTTTCCTTTCATTAATTGCCGGAGTTGTTGCAGATCGATATGACCGTCGAAAACTTACGATCTTGACCCAACTCGCTCTTGGGTTGGTCGCGACAGTTTTGGGTGTCATGACTTTCCGTGAGAATGTTACTATTTGGTTGATATTTGGATTAATGATAGTCCAGTCCGTAGCTGTAGCTTTTGATGTCCCTGCACGACAGGCGTTAATTCCGTCCCTCGTTCCACGTGAGGATCTCCCGAGTGCCTACAGCCTTAATTCCATTGCATCAAAAGTTGGAGGAATTCTTGGTCCTGGAATTTCAGGGATCGTAATTGCTTATCTTGGCTTGGAATGGGCTTATTGGATCAATGCCATCTCATATATTGCTGTCATAATTGCATTGCTGGCCATGGGGAATATATCCATTGTCAAACAAGTAAGGACGTACTCCCTGCAAACGACTTTCGGTGACATTAAGGCTGGCATATCCTTTATCAAAAATTCCCCGGTTATCTTGTCGGCCATGATCCTTGACTTTTTTGGTACATTTTTTTCCTCAGCTAATACTTTGCTTCCATTTGTAGCCAGAGACATCCTCCATGTGGGACCGATTCAATACGGTTGGCTCTCCGCTTCACAATCCATAGGTACTCTGATGATTGGTATTTATGTTTCACAAAAACGTAATTTATATAAACAGGGAATGACGATAGCTATATCCATAATTCTCTTTGGATTGGCAACCATCCTATTCGGGCTATCAACATCTTTTTGGCTGACAATGGCAGCGCTCATACTAATTGGAGTTTTCGACGGGTTGAGTTCCATAATTCGGAATATATTGCGCCAGGTGCTCACTCCCGATGAGATGCGTGGGAGGATGATGAGCATTACCCAAATTTTCTTCAAGGGTGGACCTCAACTGGGAGAAGTTGAATCAGGTATAATCGCCCAGTTGTTCAGCCCCCCGGTGGCAATCATAACGGGGGGAATTGGTTGCGTGATTGCATCGTTGTTAGTCCTAAGAAAATATCCACAACTGTGGCACTACAATGGTGATGAGCAAATAGCCGTGAAACAATCACCTGTATCAATTCGTTGACCGATGCAACACTCACACAATTTCTTGATAACTAATTTACTTAACTAATCCTTGCAATTTTCTATATTTTGTTGTAAGATATTACAAATGCAAGTTATATTTCAATTTATAACTTCTTGCAAGTAAAACAATATTTCGACAAAAGGTGTTCTTATGACAAGTGCATCCACCCAACAGATTATAGATGTTAGTCAAGTCATTGGTGAGCATTTTTCTAAGTTGACAAAAAGCGAGAAAAGAATTGCAAATTACTTCAATAAGTATCAGGATGAAGCTGCATTTCTTGCTGCTGGTGAAATTGCACACCGCCTCAACTTAAGCGAAGCAACCCTGGTGAGATTTGCCAGGTCGCTGGGGTTCGATAGTTACCCTGCAATGAGAACAGTTTTACAGGATAATTTTCGCCATCGTGTCACTCATTCAAACAGGCTGCGAAGCAGGTTAACAGAATTACGTGAATCCGGGGGTATTTTTGAACGCTTGGTCACTTCGGAGATTGATTATTTAACTGAGGCTCTCCAGTCTGTAGACCGGAATGCTTTGGACGCTGCCGTTGAACTTCTCCGCACCCGGTCCAGGGTTTTTGTTTTTGGTATCGGCCCATCCATATCACTGGTGGACTTGTTGGAAATCAGGCTTACGCGCTCTACCAAGCATGTCATTGCCTTGAAAACCTCTGGCCGTGAAGTGCTTGAACCATTACTCTTAATGAATAAAGATGATCTATTGATTGTTATAGGCTTCTATAATATGACCCCCAACCTTCAAATGGCTTTGGAGCATGCCAACAAATACAAAACTCCTGTTATTTTAGTCACTGACACACTTGGACCGCTTATCAAGGATAAGGTGGATGTGATACTGGCTGCACGGCGTGGTCCAGTGTCCGCCTACCATTCTCTTACTGTCCCCATGACCATCATCAATACGTTACTGTTGATGTTAAGCCAGGTGGATGAAGCTCATGTCATGCCCAACCTCGATTTATTAGATGAATATCGTCAGCGCCAAATTGAATTATTAATGAACCCAGAGTGAATATCCAAGAATTAGAATATTATCCAATTCAAACCTGGAGAAAAATATGTCAAATGTAGCATTTGTTCCATCATCATCACAGAAATATATGGCTCGGTTTAGAAGGTTTATTCATTGGTTGAGCAGTCCACATGTGGTTTTATCCTTGATCATGTTGCTCATAATGTTTTACATGGTCATCATCCCATTATATCGGTTGGTATTAACTACTATTACCTGGCAACAACAAGATATATCTCGTGTTCCTGAAGCGGTTGTGGGAGACTTTACACTCTTCCACTGGATCAGGATGATGACAGGTGTTTTGGGTAGGATTTATACGTTAACCCCATTGACTCATTCGATGACGATTGCCCTGGGCTCCACCGCACTTGCGTTCTTAATCGGTGGAGCATTAGCCTGGTTGGTTGTTCGCACAGATATGCCAGGAAGAAAGATAGTAAACGCACTGGCAGTTCTCCCTTACATTATGCCGAGTTGGACCATCGCTCAAGCCTGGCTTGTACTATTCAAAACCCGGGTTTCTGGAGGAACTCCAGGATTATTTGAGACCCTGGTGGGGCAGGCTCCTCCTGATTGGTTTTCGTATGGTCCTGTGCCGATTATCATCTGCAGTGCTTTGCATTACTATACTTTCTTCTTCCTATTCGTTTCAGCGGCTTTAATGTCGATCGATTCCAACCTGGAAGAAGCCGGTGAATTGATGGGGGCTAGTCGCTGGCGTATCTTGCGCAAGATCACATTCCCACTTGTTCTCCCTGCGCTGCTTTCAGGCTTTATCATGACATTCTCCAAGGTGATGGGAACCTTTGGTGGACCGAATATTCTGGGTTCACCAACCAGGTATTATGTGGTGGCTACCATGTTAAGGGGAAGCATTGCTGCAGGAGATAAAGCTGATGCTTTTGTGCTAGGCATCGTGCTAATATTATTCGCCATGGTCACCATTTCTTTCAACCAGAGATTGGTAGGAACCCGTAAAAGTTATGAGACCATAGGCGGACGTGGTTTTGTTGCCCAGGTCAGCAAATTGAGAAGTATGAAAAAGGTCTTTTTTGCAGGTGTAATCGTTTTTCAAGTCCTGGTACTCGTTCTTCCGGTGGGACTGCTTCTCCTTTCTTCAGTAATGTTGCGCTCGGGTGATTACAGTATTGCCAATCTCACCTTGCAACATTGGATAGGTGATGCAAATACTATATATAACAGTGGCGAGCCAGGTGTACTGCGAAACCCTAAGATCTATGCAGCAGCGTGGAATACAATAAAATTGGCGCTTTATACTGCCTTTTTTACAGCCTTTTTGGGTATTATTCTCGGTTATGCAATTGTAAAAGGCCGCGGCACCCGTTTATCCAAGCTTGTTGAGCAATTGGCTTATATCCCTTATGTTATCCCGGGTATCGCTTTTGGGGCAGTTTATATAGCTATGTTCGCCAAAAAGATTGGACCGTTCCCAGCATTATATGGTACATTCGCATTGCTGGTGATCGTATCGGTCGCTAAGCACTTGCCATACTCGTCTCGTTCAGGAGTCTCAGCCATGATGGCGGTCGGCAGGGAACTGGAGGAGGCAGCAGCTGTTGCTGGTGCGAATGCTTGGCAGCGTTTCAGAAGCATCATCTTTCCACTAACAAGCAGTGGCTTCGTTTCCGGATTTCTTCTAACATTTATTACTACCATGCGTGAGTTGTCGTTGATCATCCTTTTGGTCACACCTGCAACACAATTATTAGCTGCGCAGACTATGTTTTATATCGAAAACGGAGATGAACAAATGGCAAATATTGTCATTCTAATTCTCATCACTATCACATTGATTGGGAACTTTACTATTGGGCGATTCAGTAAAGGCGGTAGTCTTAAAAAAGGTTTAGGAATGTAAAAAGAGGATATCATGACAACAACTATAAGAATCAACAACCTAACAAAAAAATATGGCAAAGTTACAGCGGTCAAGGGAGTTAATTTGACCGTAGAACCGGGGGCATTCCTTACGCTTCTTGGTCCTTCAGGTTGCGGCAAGACTACATTGCTGCGCTGTGTTGCTGGCCTTGAAGAACCGGATGGCGGTGAGATCTATATTGGTAACAAACTGGTTTTTTCATACGACAAAGGTATATCTCTGCCCCCGGGGCAGCGCGAATTGGGTCTAGTCTTCCAGAGTTATGCTTTATGGCCGCACATGAAGGTGGATAAAAATATCACATTCGCCTTGGAGATTCAAAAAATGCCCAAAGATGAAATGGCGAAACGGGTAAAAGAATCTCTCGCTGAAGTCCAAATGGAAGGCTATGAAGACCGTTATCCGCGTGAAATGAGCGGTGGACAGCAGCAGCGCATTGCCTTAGCCCGTATGTTGGCTTATCGACCTAAAGTTTTCCTGATGGATGAACCTCTCTCCAACCTTGATGCCCGCTTGCGTATGGATATGCGGACAGAACTTAAACGCCTGCATCATGTCTCTGGCGCTACAACAATGTATGTGACTCATGACCAGGTGGAGGCACTCACCATGTCCACCACTATCGCAGTAATGAGGGAAGGTGTGATTCAGCAAATGGATACTCCGGATAAGATCTATCATTATCCAGCCAACCTATTTGTGGCTGACTTTATCGGAAATCCGAAGGTCAACTTGATACCTGGTCGTGTTACTCAAAAAAATACTGTTGATCTCGGAAAGTTTTCCATTCCTGTCAATACATTCGGTAAGACCGGTGATGTTGTTGTGGGATTCCGGCCTGAAGATATCAAGATTTCAGTCAGTAAATCTGAAGGAGCGGTTGAATTTCAGGCTTATTCCGTCTTGCCTGCAGGAGCAGACACAACCCTTATCGTCCGCAAGGATGATCTGGAACTAACCATAAAAGAAATTGGAATCAGTAAGATAAAGATGGATGAAAAAATATGGTTGAATTTCGACCCGGATACTCTCAATCTCTATGATAAAGAATCCGGAAATCTGGTATCAGCATAAGTTTCATCTGCTACTTCATTCTGAAATATCTCGTTCAGAAAAGTGAACTTGAACACTGAATTCACTTCCGAAATGATCTAAGTGAATTCGAAAGGAGGTTGTAAAAAGCGAATATCTGGTTTTGGTCATTCAAATCTCATTAGATCAATTTGGAGGATTAAATGAAGTCACTTGTTAAGATATTAACTTTCATAATGTTGATCAGCATGCTGTCTGCATGTGCAACTCCTGCTGCACCCGCCGCACCTGCTGCCCCGGCTGAACCTGCAGCCCCTGCAGCTCCTGCTGCTCCTGCCGCACCTGCCGCTCCCGCCGCACCAGCTGAACCTGTTCTCACTGAAAATCAACAGTGGGCCAAAGACAATGGTGTTGGACCATACCAACCAGAGACACTGGATTGGGCAGCGATAGAAGAAGCTGCAAAGAAGGAAGGAAAAGTTGTTGTTTATGCAAATTCTTCCAAGATTGGTAAATTACAGGAAGCCTGGGAAGCTCTGTACCCGGATATTGAATGGGGCGGTACCGAAGCTGATGGTATCGATACCAAGATGTCCGCCGAACAGGAAGCCGGTAATGTTGTCGGTGATGTCTGGTTTAACAGCGATGGACACATATTATTTGGAAGATTTGTCCCCAATGAGTGGCTCTGGTCATTTGTTCCTGATGGTGTGGTCATCCCTGAAGTTACTCCAGAGCGACCGTTTGCAATTGCCCGCCATGGTACTGATCTATTTGGATACAACCAGGAAGCTCATCCGGATGGCTGCCCGGTTACCAACATTTGGCAGCTTACCGAACCCGAATGGCAGGGTAAACTCTTCATGGAAGATCCTCTCTCTGATGTAAGTATGATGGCAAAATTGGCTACCTTCGTCCAAAACTCAGACAAAATGGCTGAAGCCTACCAGGAACTATACGGAAAAGAATGGTCCACCGATGAATACGCTGGTACTGATGCATTCGGTATGACAACCGATGACGCAGGTTACCTCTGGTTGAAAAAACTTGCTTACAACAAACCCAGCATTCAACCTGGTGGTGATGAAGTCGATGGTGCGTATGCAACTATTGGCATGGACCTGACCTCAGAACCCGGGATGGGTATCTCTGGTTATTCAAGCTATCAGACGACCATGGAAGGTGAATTAGCAATGGCTCCCTGCTTTGGGATGAAACCCGCAACTGGTATTTTCAAGACCAGTTACCTGGCTATTGCCAATAAAGCTGCTCACCCCAACGCTGCAAAATTATTTATCAAATTCGCCCTCACCCAGGAAGGTTTCGATCCCTGGAATGAGATCGGGAACTATTCAGCTGTCGAAGGTATCGAAGCAGCTGAAGGCACCTTACCTTACGAAGAACTGAAAGCTCAAGTTTTTGAAATGGATCCAGTTTTTGATTGGAACAATGTCAGTAAAGTGCGTGATTTCTGGGCTGTTAGCCTGCTATCTGCACCTGTACCAGAAGATTAACATAGTTAAAGCAATAGTTGTAAAAGTTACTTTGGACACGGATCTAACCGGTCCGTGTCCAAAGATTTTGTTCAAATTTGCACTCTTCTTATGTACGAAAATATATGGTTCTTAATCAAACCCCTGGAAATAATCTCAGAGGGTGAAATTGGAGTATTTTAATAATACAGGGTCGACGGGTATGACTATAAAAGCGGTATTTTTTGATATGGGTGGAACCATAGAAACATTCCGGTTTGACCGGGAAATGCGACATAAAGCCACACCTGCACTTAATAATTTGTTAATTACGAGAGGAATCAATCTTAATCTTGATAATTCTGAATTATATGAACTAATTTCTTCAGGGTTGGATAAATACAAAAAATGGGCGATTGATTCTCTTATTGAACTGCCCCCTGCCCAGGTTTGGAAAGAGTATATACTTTTTAATTTTCCCAAATTATTCCCGGTTTTAGATGAGATCGGCGAGGAATTGATGTACTGGGTCGAAACAAACTATTATGAACGGTCACTAAGACCAGAAATCCCGTCAGTTCTTGATAAATTACGAAAAATGGGGTTTAAAATTGGACTCATCAGTAATGTTTGCAGCCTCAGTCAGGTACCAGAAAACCTTAGAAAATATGGAATTATTCAATATTTCAATACTATAGTGACATCGTCAGGATATGGTAGAAGAAAACCCGATCCTTCCATTTTTCACCAGGCAGCATTTCTAGCTAAAATCCCGACCTCACGCTGTGCATATGTGGGTGATCGAATCACAAGGGATATTATTGGTTCAAAGAAAGCTGGTTTTCGTCTTGCAATACAAATAATTCATGACTTCGAACACGGTGAAATTGACGAAGGTGCTCAACCTGACGCTGTGATCCATTCGATGGACGAATTAATTAATATCATTCAGGGAGAAAATCTTCAAATAATAAGTTCTCCGTCGGGCAGCCATCCAATCAAAGCTTTCCTCTTTGATGCAGGAGATATTCTTTACCACCGTCCGAAAAGGGGACATCATCTTCGTACATTCCTTAATGAAATTGGTATTTCTGAAACAGAAATTCCGAAGGAAAAGAAAAAAGAGTTGAGAGACCTGGCTTATAAAGGATTGATCAATCAATGCCAACACCGGGAAGCGATCATGCAATATTATGGTGTCACTGATCCATACCTCGTTGAACGTGGTTGTCAGGCATTGGAAGATGACGATAATAAAGTTCAATTCTTTCCCGGAGTTCAAGAAACCTTGAAATCATTAAAACGTAATGGTTATCTACTGGGTATCATAACGGATACTGCCAACCCCATCTCGGTCAAACTAAGTTGGTTCGAGCGTGGAGGATTTGCAAATGTATGGGATTCGATCGTTTCATCACAAGAGATAGGCGTTGAAAAACCTGATCCTAAGATCTATCAGGCTGCACTTGACCATCTTGGTTTACTACCTTTTCAGGCAGTTTTTGTGGGTCATAATCTCATTGAATTGGAGGGAGCCTGTGCGATCGGAATGACGACGGTTGCTTTCAATCGGGACCCTGGTGCAAAGGCAGATCATTCGATCGTTCATTTCAAGGATTTGTTGTCTCTAAAGTTTGAAGATCGATTCCCTGAAGGTCAAAGGATATGATTGACAACCGCATAACAACAATTTTCTTCGATGTTGGCAGAACATTGCGGAAAAATGTTCCGAACCCATCAACCCGTGATTACTGGCTTGGAAAGATTATTTCTGCTACTGGTATCGGTTGGACGCCTGATGAGCTTGCCAGGGAGATTACCTTAAGACTCGGAGCATATAAAAAATGGGCAGGTGAATCACTTGAAGAATTACGCGTTTATGATTTTTGGCGGATCTGGATGTTACCTGAGGCGGCTAACAAAATCACTCACCTTAATGCCCCTGAACTGAACCGATATTCCCGCAGGGCAATCGGTGATGGAATATTATTACCTCATGCATCTGAAGTCATTCGTCAGTTATTTAAGAGGGGTTACCGACTCGGAGTGATCAGCAATACAGTCAGCTCAGAACAAACCCCGGATTTTCTAAAAGAAAACGCATTGACTGATTTCTTTGAAACCATAGTTCTTTCATGCAATTTTGGTAAGAGAAAACCGGATCCCTCAATATTCTTTGAAGCAACCACATATATGGGCGTTGACCCCAAAAATTGCGCATATGTTGGTGACCAATATGCTAAAGATATTATTGGAAGTAAAAATGCCGGGTTTTCGGAATCCATACAAATTAAACACGATAGTTCTGCTCAAGAAATTTCAATAAATCTTGCAATCAAACCAGATCACACAATTAGTGACTTGAGAGAATTGCTGGATATTTTTCCACCATTTTATCAAGTGATTAATAATAGCAGCAAACAAATCAACGATAAGAGAGATATGTGGAATATTTCTCTGTCAACCATGTGGAGTTACGAAAGAAAAATTGGCCTTGTCGATTTAAATGACATTATGAAGCAACTGAATATTTCCGGGATTGAATTAAATCACAGTCTCAAACTGAAAGACCTTGCAGATCTTAATCTGGGAGAATTACCCATCACCAGCATCCATGAACCTTGCCCTTCGGATAATTCGATGTCAAACCTGTCCAGAAAAGATTGGTTAATCTCATCCGAGGAGGAAGATAATCGCAGGCAAGGAGTCCGGTCAGTAATGAGAAGCATTGAACTGGCAGCGAACCTGGGGGTAAAACTTCTAATCACTCATCCAGGCAACTCGGGATTGGGGAATAAGTTAGAGGATAAATTGCGGGTTCTATACAATGAAGGTAAAGTTGAGACTGAAGAATATCAAGAATTATTTCATTTAATGAAAAACAGTAGGAACACTAACCTGGCTGCACGTCTCGATGCTGTAGAAAAAAGCCTCAAAGAGTTAATTGAATTTGCAGGGAAATCTGGGGTTAAATTATCCCTTGAAAACCGCTATCATTATATGCATATTCCAACCATAGATGAGATGGAAAGGTTTCTCCTCCTGGGAGATGAAAGCCAAATTGGCTTCCAATTTGATATCGGTCATGCCATTACAATGGATCGATTGAGTTTTATGCCATTAATGGGCTGGTTGGAAAAATTTGGATCAAGGATATCTGGCGTACACCTGCATGATGTACGTGGATTGGAAGATCACTTCTCCCCCGGTTTGGGTGATATAGATTTCAGTAAAATATCCAAATACATTCCAAAAGAGGCTGTTCGAACCCTTGAAATAAAAGGGGTCAATGATATAAATGATATTCGTAATGGTTTGGAAGTTCTGGGTAAAGTTTCTTTAATTAATAAATATCAATAAGTAAGAAATTTAGAAAATCTTTGGAGGCAAATTATGAAATCATTATTTACTAAACGGCAAAATATCTTTCTCAAGTTACTTCATGATCAGGCGCAGGCAACTCTTACAGGTCTTGAGGCATTACTGAGCTATATGAAGAGTCCTAATTCTGAGTGTTCTACCAAACTAAAAAATAGTGAAAAAGAAGCAGATGAATTTCGCCGCATTCTAATCTATGAATTGAATAAAACTTTTATTACCCCTATAGATAGGGAAGATATTTTTTCCTTATCGAGGTCCATTGATGATGTTCTGGATTATGCATATTCCACTATCACTGAAATGGAATTACTGAAAGTCAAGCCGACCTCCTATATGGAGCGGATTGCCTCGTTATTGCGTGATTCTGCTAACGAGATACTAATGGCAGTTGACCGGCTTCAAGATCACCCCGGTGTAGCAAGTGAACATGCCCAACGAGCCAAAGCCCTCGAGAATAAAGTGGAAGCGATCTATCGCGAAGCTCTCGCAGAATTGTTTAGTGGTGCTGAAGATATCAAACACGTTATGAAAATATTGAAGATGCGCGAAGTTTACAGGCACTTGAGTAATGCTGCTGATCGCGGGGATGAAGCAGCCAATGTAATTGCAGACATTGTAGTGAAGACCACCTAAGAGATCCTATGGAATTTTCACTGATAATCCTCATTGTCCTGGCATTGGCATTTGATCTGCTAAATGGGATCCACGATTCCAGCAATATTGTCGCCACGATGATCTCCTCCCGGGCATTATCGCCCAAAATGGCTTTGGCAATAACCGCGGTTGCTCATTTTTTTGGGCCGTTTATTTTCGGCGTCGCTGTAGCTAAAACGATAGGAGATGAAATTGTAAAATCGGGGAGTATTAGCATTGGAATGATTATTGCCGCACTGACAGGCGCAATTATCTGGAATCTGCTAACCTGGTGGTTGGGTATGCCAAGCAGTTCCTCTCATGCTTTGATCGGTGGAATTTGTGGTGCTGTAGTATGCGGGGCAGGCTGGCAGGCACTTAAATTACAGGGCTTTGAGAAAGTCCTTATTGCATTGTTTGCTTCCCCGATCGTTGGATTTATCGTTGGTTGGTTGGTGATAAAAATAGTTTATCTATTAAGTTGGAATGCGACACCGAAAATAAATTGGGTTTTTAAGAAATCTCAGATTTTGACATCGATAGCTTTAGCGCTCAGTCATGGTACGAATGACGCACAAAAATCAATGGGAATAATCACCCTCGGTTTGGTCACTGGTGGTTACCTGACCAGCTTTGTTGTCCCGGTTTGGGTGATCTTGCTCTGTGCAACTATGATTGCCACAGGAACAGCTGTTGGTGGCTGGCGATTAATTCGAACCTTAGGGGCAAAGTTCTACAAAATTCGACCGGTGGATGGCTTTTCTTCTCAAGTGGCATCTGCTTCGGTAATTTTAGGTGCTTCTTTGGTAGGTGGACCTGTTTCGACAACACAGGTTGTCAGCACAACAATTATGGGTGTAGGTGCAGCAGATCGAATAAATAAGGTTCGTTGGGGTGTGGCAGGAGAAATTGCAACAGCCTGGTTTTTAACTATTCCTGCGACAGCATTATTGTCAGCGGGGTTGTACTTACTTATTCGATACCTAGTCCTGTAAGGCATCTACTTTACTGAACTAATAAAACAAAAAATAATTTGCATATTCATACGTAATTTCACGAAGTATTCTGTTGCCAGATTTTTGAAAGAAGAAATATGACTGTCACATTAATATTAATAATTGTTCTATCACTTGGCTTCGATCTTTTAAATGGAATCCATGATTCAAGTAATATCGTCGCCACTATGATCTCATCCAGAGCAATGCCGCCTAAAGTAGCCCTTGCAATGACTGCGATCTCTGAATTCTCAGGCCCGTTTATTTTTGGAGTGGCTGTCGCAAAAACGATTGGTGATGAGATCGTGGTACCGGGCACGATCAATATAGAGGTTCTTATTGCTGCCTTAGTGAGTGCCATTGGTTGGAACCTCCTGACCTGGTGGTTGGGATTTCCCAGTAGTTCTTCTCACGCACTGATCGGTGGTCTTGCTGGAGCTGTGATAGCAGGTGCAGGTTTTCACGCAATTAAACTTGCCGGTTTTGAAAAAATTATTATTGTCTTATTCACATCTCCATTAATTGGTTTTACAGTAGGATACATCATTACCCAAATTGTTTTCCGTCTATCCTGGAAAGCCAGTCCGAAGATCAATACTCTATTCAAAAGGTTCCAAATTGTTTCTTCAATTTCTCTTGCATTGAGTCATGGTGCCAATGATGCTCAGAAATCCATGGGGATAATCACCCTGGCATTAGTCACCACAGGTGTAATCGATTCTTTTAAAGTGCCACTCTGGGTAAAAGTTGCCTGTTCAGGAATGATCGCCCTGGGTACTTCACTGGGAGGTTGGAAACTGATCCGAACCCTCGGATCCAAATTTTATAAGATCAAGCCAGTCGATGCTTTTTGTTCTCAACTAGCTTCTGCTTCTGTAATACTCGGCGCATCATTAATTGGCGGCCCTGTATCCACTACCCAGGTCGTCAGCACTGCCATTATGGGTGTTGGTGCTGCCGAAAGAGTAAACAAAGTACGTTGGGGAGTTGCGGGAGAGATCGCTACTGCCTGGTTTTTGACCATACCAGCTACGGGTTTGGTGGCGGCTGGCGTTTATTGGGTGATCAACCGATTATTCATGTAATCAACAAACTATCATCAGGAATAAAGGATAAATATGGAAAGCAATCATAACTTCGATGTTGTTTTCGCTGGTAATTACACAAAAGATACCATCATAACGCCGCAGGGAACCCGGTATGTGGATGGCGGTGGTATGAATTATGCCGCCAATGCTTCAGCCCGCCTGGGTGCCAAAACTGGTGTCATTACACACCTCGCACAGGAAGACGACTATGTGATCAGGAAAATATCTGAATCAGGTATTACTTGTTTCCCGGTATATACACCAAATTCCACCCGGGTCACACTTGAATATTTAACCGATGATCCGGATATCCGCAATTTATATGTAACCAGCGTTGCAGATCCAATAGAAGGAAAAGAACTGGATGTTCTGAAAACAAAATGGGTTGCCATAGGTCCGTCGTTGCGTGGGGAAGTAGGTTTTGAGTTCATCAAACGTGCAAAATCACTTGGAATTAAAATAGCCCTTGATGTTCAAGGTTATGTGAGGGTATTGCGTGGTCAGGATCTTTGTTATGAACCCTGGGATGAAATGAATGCCATCATGCCTTATGTGGATGTCCTAAAAACAGATGCAGTCGAGGCAGAATTTTTGACCGGGAAATCGAATATTCGGGAAGCAGCTTTATTTTTTGCCGGTCTCGGAGCAAAAGAAATATTATTGACCCATCGCGACGGCCTGCAGGTTTATGTTAATGGAAAATTTTATGATCGCAAGTTTCACCCTGAAACCCTGATCGGCCGTTCAGGCCGGGGTGACACCTGTGTAGGCTCATATGTTGCCTCCAGGATCACTAAAGAGCCAGCAGAAGCAGCTACCTGGTCCGCCGCAGTAACCAGCCTAAAAATGGAAAAACCCTGTCCATACGACCGTTCCTTGTCTGAATTGACCAGCTTCATCGCAAAATGGTACAACCATGGATCAGCCGATTGAGGACCGGAGAACCAGGGCAGCACAGGAATACCCGGCGTTATACAAAAGAGTGATCGAGCAGTGGAAGCTGGAAGGAGAAGATGCCTTCTGGTTGATATATTCTGCCAACTATTTATTCCGTTGTGATGGTGTCCGTTGGGCAGTTGACCCGGTGACCCTTTCATCTAGGATCCCGGCTGATTTTCCTCACCACCCAGAGGTTGATTTTGAAAAATCAGATTTTATTGTTCTCACCCATCGGCATTCTGATCATCTCGATAAAAAACTATTAAAAACAATTTCAGATATCAATATTCCCTGGGTGATTCCTGATTTTCTATTGGATGAAATTCAGAATATCGTCCATCTCCCTGACCATCGCATCATTGTACCTATTCCTGGAAAACAATTGGAAATTTCAGGGATCAAAATCGTTGCTTTGGAAGGTTCCCATTGGGAGAAAACTGGTGATATGCATGTTGCTGGAACCTCGCTGCATGGAGTCCCGGCATACTCATACCTTTTTGAGGCACATAATAAGAAATGGTTTTTCCCTGGTGATACTCGCACCTTTGATCCCAAACTAATACCACTAATGGGACATCTGGACGGTCTGATAGCCCATGTTTGGTTGGGAAGAAAAGGTGCATTGAAGGATCCGCCCCCACTTCTGGACCAATTCTGCAATTATTTCAAGAAGTTCAATAGTTCAAAGATAGTATTAACTCACCTCGATGAGTGGGGAAGAGCTGAATCTGACCTTTGGACGAACCACCACGCAGAAATGATCACTCAAAAAATAGAATTATCTTCTACGGTTAAGGTGATTTCAGCCGTGACCGGCGATCATGTTTCAATGCAGTGAGTTCATTCGAATTTATTAGGTATCCGATTTCAGTCGATTTCAATGTATAATTTCAGGCACAGTCACATTTCTGTACACTTTATCGGTAAATAATGGTATCCAGGAGGCACACATGCCAGGTTTGACACCTGGCCGGCGCTGGCAGCCGGCTTATTATCCATTCCATAACGATACTTTCTTCAATCATGTCATGCAATTTATTGAACGAGGGGTCAAAGTACCACTGTTCGGCTGCCGGATGTGTGGTAATTGCCTGCTGCAGGAAACTGCATTTATCTGTCCAATGGAATGCCCGAAAGGGCTGAGAAATGGTCCATGCGGCGGATCAACTGCAGAACATTGCTATGTCGATCCTTCACGCCCCTGTATCTGGTATAAGATCTATGATCGTGCTGAAAAAATGGGTCGTTTGGATCGATTGATGGAAGTCTTTCCACCCCTCGATTGGGATCGCGTCGGAAAAGATCAATGGGGTGATGTGGTAACCAAGTGGGTAAAATCCGGTGGACTTTCCAATACCTTCCATAATTTAAAACTCCCACGTGCTGAACGAACCAAACGATACGAAGAATTTCTGTATGAATTACGCCAACCTGATTGGTGGCAGGGAGATAAATTACCCCATCCAGCCTCTTTGCATGTTCCAGTTTCTGCATTGGAACAAAAGCTGTTCGATCATGAGTTTGTCATCACCGCTGAAGTAGCACCCCCATTGGCGGCATCATCCGGAGACCTGGTAAAGAAATTCAATATGCTGCGCGGTTTTATTGATGCAGTCAACTTCACTGACAATCCTTCTGCCACATCCCGTATGTCTCCCCTGGCAGCCTCAGTCCTCTGTCTCCAAAATGGATTGGAGCCAGTCATGCAGATCGCTTCACGTGACTATAACCGTATGGGTGTGCAATCCACCATCCTCGGGGCATCTGCGCTGGGTATCCGCAATATTCTCTGCCTGACCGGAGATCATTCCAGCCTGGGACCACACCCACACAGTCGCATGGATATTTGGGATATTGATTCGATCCAATTGGTGTGGATGCTGCGACGCATGCGTGATGAAGGCCGTTTCCTCGACCAGCGTAATATTGACCCCAGTCCTCCATTATTTCTTGGCGCTGCAGCATCCCCCTATGCTTCCTTACCAAAAATTCAGGCACAACGTGAATTAAAAAAAGTAAATGCAGGTGTGCAATTCTTCCAGACGAATCTAATCTATGATATTGATACCTTTAAGAAATACCTGGAGTGCATGGATATTGTTGGAGCCCTGGGAAACGTATATATCCTAGCGGGAGTCGCCCCGATTCGCAGTGCGAAAGCAGCAAATATGATGAATCAGGTTCCTGGTATTACCATTCCTGCTCCCTTAATAAAAAGGCTGGAAGAATCCAAATCCCCGAAAGAAGAAGGGGTCCAGATTGCTCTCGAAATAATCGACCAACTCAAGGATTTGCCCGGTATTAGTGGTATCCACTTTATGGCTGTCGGTTGGGAATCAATAGTTCCCCGGATAATTGAAGAAAGTGGATTGAAAAGAAAATAAAGTATGTTTGTTGGTGGTGAGTTCTATTATGAAGAACGCTGGCTGACAGATAAGCTGACTCTAAATACCAATGGGATGTACTTTCTCAATGGGGGAATGGCTTGTTTACACGTGATCAGCGATTTCCTTCTTGACTACAAAATCAGCAGCGTTTTACTTCCCTCATATTTATGTCCCTCAATTGTAAATACCTTTGAACTCCAGGGACTGGCATATGATTTTTATCAGGTTAAAAAGGATTTCTCCGTAGATTTGGAAGACCTTAAGAATAAACTGACTACCAATCAGGCGGTTTACCTGATCAATTATTTTGGCTTTCCTCATTCTGCCCTAACTCGTGACTTTATCAGTGATTTACAACAAAAAGGCAAAATAGTGGTGGAGGACAATGCTCAGGCAGGGTTCCTCTCCCCCACAACAGGTGATTTTGTATTCAACAGTATGCGGAAACTGGTTCCATATGACGGTGGTTACCTGATCACTAAACACAATATGCACCCATATATCCAACAATATAAAAACCGCCCTAATAACCGCCTCCCTTTGATCAGGGAATATCGGAGAAAGCTGCATCCGTATCTCGAAAACGGTAAAGGTAGTTACGACCATCTGGTTAGGTTGTTCACTCTCTCTGAACAGCTATACGCAACTGACCTGGTTATTATTGGTGATGAGGTCGAGAAAGATCATATCGAGCATTTGGATTGGGCGGGAATTATGCAAGCCCGTCGTCAAAACTACCAGTATATGTCTCAATTGGTTAAGGATATTCCGGAAATAACACCCATCTTTCCGACTCTGCTGGATGGAATGATGCCGCTGGGATTTCCTGTATATTTCACTGGGGTTTCCAGGGATGGTGTAAATAATGAGCTGGGTAATTCAGAGATCGGCTTGAGTATCCATTGGGATGATCTGATTACTGATAAGCGTACGAATAGCAACACCACTGCAGTTGAAATGGCAAGTAGTATGCTGACCCTTTCCATTGACCAAAGGGTATCAAAAATTCAAATTGATTACCTCATTAGGACAATGAGGGACGGTATAGATTCAGTAAAAGAGAAGCCTTCGTTTTAGGATTTTCCAATTAATCCCCTAAAATATCTGCCAATACATCCCGGACCCAATATGTGGTTTGCCCCTGCCTGGAGAGTCTCCGAATTCCATCCAGGTGATTCCCCAGGGTAATAATGGCTGGTTCTTCCAGTAGTTCTCCATTTGTTTTAACTACTTGTCCCAATCCAACAGTGGCCAGAAGTCCATTGCACAGGCATCGTTTCTCATCGGCGTTATGAGCTAATCCGCGTTTCTTGATAAATTCTTCGATTGGAGCAGCGGAACAGCGTTGAAAAAGCCTTCGTGTACCATCTTCCGCTGATTTATTAATTCCCCGTTGTTGCAATAATCCAATATCACACACCCTGGTCCTACGTGAATAAACTTCGGTATCAGAAAGTGTGCCTTCAAGTTGAACTACTTTAAACGGAAATCCCGTTGGAGAAAATTGTGTTGTGAGAACCAATGCTGAGTCTTCTGACAAAGTTTTTATTTTATTAAGTATTGCCGTACGATAGACTGGTCTCATTCCTGATTCCTCAGCCAGGGCAAATGTTGATCCAACTTGCACACCAACTGCTCCAGCCTGAATTGCCTGAGTGAGTTTCTCTCTGTTGCCATAACCGCCTGCCAGCCAAAATGGGATTCCAACCCCTAGGATTGCCTTAAAATCAGGTTCATCCATTTCACTATATTGGGGTTGACCAAGACTATCAGTCTTTAAAGGTCCCTGCGGACCGGCATTATGGCCACCGGCTGTATGATGCTCAATAATAAATCCATCTGGAATTTCACTTACACTTTGGGCTAATGCCTTCACCAGGTTTTCTTGAGCGACGATTGCTAGAAAAGCAGGTCTGTTCAAAGGAGTAGTCGTAAGTTTGTTATCTGCAACCAGATGCGGGTCAAAAAGGCACTGAAACGTTTCACCGGCCTCTCTATAAAGAACTGGAAGCTCGAATGTAACCATGTTGTGGATTGCAAGCTGTGAACAGATAGCTGCTAATCCATCCGGATTGCCAGCTCCGACAACGATGGCATCAACACCGGCCAGCATAGCTCCATACATCGCAAAAATTAATGGCAGTTCAACTTTTTTCATTAAATTAATGAATATATTCCCTTGATGGCCATCTTTTGCCAGCCAGACTTCTGCAAAAGCCGTAGCTATCACCAGTTCAATTGTTTCAGGATTGATATTAAGTGAGATCGGAACATCCGGCAAAGATACTGCAGGGATAGAATCACCTTCGTTTCCTGTATGTACAACCTGCATGGGTGAAAACTTGAACTTGCTGCCTGGTGCTTTCCCACCTTCAATGAAATAACGATTTATGATCTTCTGTCCAATGCTGCATCCAAATTTAGAGTCAAAAGCCGTCAGGGCTCGTGTTACATGACCCCCTGGATCCCCCAGTTGCAACAGGCGGACGTAGACTACATCCAGTCCGGTGCCGGAAATCGTTCCAGCAGTCACCCCGGGTTTCCCTTGGGCCACAGCTCTTGCCAGCCGCCAGTTGGATACATATACCCCCATTCCCCCTTGAATGAGTTTAATCTTTTTCAAAAATTCCATACCAACTACCTCAAAGGAAAATGTTCCGCTTTATTAAGTAGGTAAATTTAAATGTTGCTTGTAATAACACCAATGATTAGTTCAAGGTATGGAACGAAATATATTTTTCACGTTGGGTGGATTTACTATCCTTGTAAACTATCATTTGTGGTTTTGGTTGGGGCTTGCACAACAATATTCCTTGGACTCTAATTTCATTATACCTGTAACATTTCATCACAATTTCTTCACGAATACTTATATTCTTCGTTATAAATATTGGGGCTTAAGCAATAAAAATGTATAATATTTCTATTCAGTTATCTGTAGCAGCTCTGTAATGACATTAAATCGATTACACAAGGAGACTGATGTCGCTGAATCGTAGGATCGGTAAAATTGCATGGATACTTTTAGGATTCCTTCTAGCAGGTTGCCAGGGTGCACCTGCGATTACCTCACCTGCATCTGGTAGTGCAAAAGCAATTGCTGAATTGATGTGGATAGTTTTTGTTGTCTCCCTCTTAGTATTCTTACTAATCGAGGGAGTACTTTTTTTTGTGGTCTTTAAATTCAGATCCAAAACTGAGCACTTCGATAAATCAAATCTTCCTAAACAAACCGAGGGTAACACACCTTTAGAGATCGCATGGACGATTTTACCGGCGATCGGATTGTTAATTATCTTTATTATTTCAATAGGAACCCTCCAGACAATTGTAAATAAGCCTGCACATGATTCTTCAAATCCTGGAGTAATTAATGTGACTGCGGTTGGTCATCAATGGTGGTGGGAATTTCAGTACCCTGATCTGAATATCATCACTGCAAATGAAATGCATGTACCAGTCAACACTGTGGTTTATGTTCAAGTTGAATCCGCTGATGTGATCCATAGTTTTTGGGTTCCCCAAATGGGTGGTAAAACGGATGTTATCCCCGGGCATACCAATCTGACCTGGTTTCAGCCAACTGAATTAGGTACCTTCGTGGGAGAATGTTCAGAGTTCTGCGGAGATGAACATACTCATATGCGGATGGACCTGGTCGTTGAAACACCGGAACAATATCAGGCATGGGTGGATCTTCAAAAGTCTGCTCTACCACAGATCTCCGGTGCGGCAGCCGAAGGAGAGGTTTTATTCATGGAAGGTGCATGCAGTAGTTGCCATGCAATTAATGGAACAAAGGCAGCCGGGTTGTCTGGACCAAATCTTACTCATTTTGGTAGTAGAAAATCCATAGGCGGGAAAGTATTTGAAAATAATCCAACAAATTTAACTATATGGCTGCAGGATCCGACTCTTGGTAAACCTGGAGTACTCATGCCCAATTTAGGCCTCTCAACTGAACAGGTCACTGCTTTGGTCGCATATTTAGGAAGCTTAAAATAATCTGGCAAGGATGGATTTCATGCAATCAACAATATCAACTAATACATTAATTCACCCATCCAGGCCTGGATGGATAAGATGGCTTACCACGACCAACCATAAAGATATCGGTCTGATGTATATTATTACAGCGGGAATATTTTTTTTAGTGGGTGGTACGGAAGCTATGCTGATAAGGTTTCAACTTAGCCAGCCAAGCAACACTCTTCTCTCACCGGAGTTATACAATCAACTTTTTACAATGCATGGAACAACCATGATTTTCCTGATGGCAATGCCATTATTGGTTGGCTTTGGCAATTATATAGTTCCTTTGATGATTGGCGCCCGAGATATGGCGTTCCCCCGGTTAAATGCTTTCAGTTTCTGGTTGTTTCTGACGGGCGGATTACTCATGTACAGCGCATTCCTGTTGGGCGGAGCAGCAGATGCTGGTTGGTTCGCATATGCCCCGCTTACTTCAAAAGAATTTTCTCCATCTCATGGGTTGGATTTTTGGGTATTGGGAATATTCCTGACTGGTGTTGGTTCAACCGTTGGTTCAATTAATTTTATTGTAACCATTTTGAATATGCGTGCCCCGGGGATGACGATGTTTAAAACACCGCTCTTCGCCTGGCAAATTTTGGTTACTTCTTTCCTGATCATATTCGCCATGCCCAGCCTAACAGTGGATGCGATTCTACTCTTCCTGCAACGAACTTATAATGCGCCATTTTTTACCGCAGCCCAGGGTGGCGACCCGTTGCTCTGGCAGCATCTATTCTGGTTCTTTGGACACCCGGAGGTCTACATCCTCATATTGCCGGCTTTTGGCATGATCTCTGAAGTTGTCCCTGTTTTTTCTCGAAAACCCATCTTCGGATACGGCGCTATTGTTTTCTCAGGAATAGCCATTGGATTCCTCGGATTCACAGTTTGGGCGCACCACATGTTTACTGTCGGAATGAGTCCTGTCGCAGATGCAATTTTTTCTTTTGACAGCATGATCATTGCTGTTCCCACAAGCATCAAGATCTTCAACTGGATCGCGACAATGTGGGGCGGAAAACTGAGCTTGAAAACACCCATGTTGTTCATCATCGGATTTATTGCCATGTTCATTGTTGGCGGCCTTAGCGGTATCTCTCTGGCCGTTGTGCCGATTGATTTTCAGGTGCAGGACACGTATTACGTGGTTGCCCATTTCCATTATGTTCTTTATGGTGGAACGATGCTGGCAATCTTCTCCGGTATATATTATTGGTTTCCTAAGATCTCTGGACGGATGTTGAGTGAGAAATTAGGGCAATGGAACTTTTGGACCATGCTGCTGGGTTTCAACTTAACCTTTTTCCCGATGCATATTCTTGGTTTGCTTGGTATGCCCCGCCGGGTCTTTACATACGCAGGCAGTCAGGGTTGGGATACATTAAATTTTCTGGCAACCATTGGGGCGATTGTCCTGGCTATCTCCACCTGGATCTTCATAGCAAATGTAGTCCACAGTCTATATAGGGGAAAAATTGCCGGCAATGATCCATGGGATGCTCATACCCTTGAATGGACCACTACATCTCCGCCGCCAGTCTATAATTTTGCGACCATTCCAGTTGTATCCAGCCGCAGACCATTTTGGGATTTTAAATATTTCGCAGATAAAAATCCCGGGATGCAATTTATAGATTCAGCTCCACCAGGAGAGCTGCAGCCAGTCATCCATTTGCCAGCAGGTTCGTATAATCCTATCATTATCAGTTTGGGTTTGATGTTGGCCTGTTATGGCTTGATCTATACTTACTGGCTGTCTGGTTTGGGGTTGGTCATCGTATTTGCTGGTATCATCGGTTGGTTCCGGGAACGTCGTTAAATTGGCAAAGGATAGACATGAGTGATTCCCTTCCTGAACATTTACAAGAGACTCCTCCTTCGCTGGGTGTTGAAAACCAGAAACTGGGGATTTGGGCATTGCTGGGATCTGAAACTATTTTCTTTTCCGCCTTGATCGTTACCTATGTGGTTCTGCGTGGACGAAGTATCATTGGTCCACTCCCAAAAGAAATATTAAATATCCCACTGACAGCCGTAAACACTTTCATCCTTATTTGCAGCAGCTTGACAATGGTGACTGCGCTGGCAGCGATCCAGAATGGTGACATTCGCAAACTACGTCTCTGGTTAAGTGCCACGATCCTGCTTGGGCTGACATTCCTGGCCGGTCAATCAGTTGAATTCGTACTTTTGGCTAAAGAGGGACTCTCCTTGAGTGTTAATTTATTCGGCGCGTCATTTTTTACACTGACCGGGTTTCATGGAGCGCATGTTCTGGCTGGCATCATCTGGATGGCATTTGTTCTCGCTCGTGCCATTCGCGGTGGTATCACCCAACAAAATCATATCTCTGTCGAATTAGCCGGCTTGTACTGGCATTTTGTTGACCTTGCCTGGATTATTATCTTTACGGTTGTGTATTTGATTTAGACAAAACATGGTTTTCTCTTGATTGTTGTTGTATGATGAGTTATCAATTTATCGGTTCAATCTTAGAGGTATAAATGACGACATCAGAATTACAACAGCATAAGAAGGTTAATTATTTAGGAGTTTTCTGGCTTCTTGCAGGATTAACAGGAATTGAATTAGCCGTAACTTACTTGCCAATACCGCAAGTTCCGACACTGGTATCTCTTGCCCTTATAAAAGCCAGTCTGGTAGCTATGTATTATATGCACTTGAAAATCGATCAGAAAATATTTAGACTGATTTTTCTTTCAGGAATTTTGATGGGTGTTATTCTGATTATTTCCTTTATGTTGTTGTTCGCACCAATTCATTAAGGAACTTGGCTGATTTGCACGTATAAAGTCAGCTTTTTTTGAATTTTTCTTACGGGAGGGAATGCTATAAATGGCAGGGTGGAATAAGTCATTCTGGTTGACTGCCTGGAGCTGGGAACCAGGCACAATAGTAGCGATGGCAACAATAATAATTGGTTATACCTTAATAATCTTCCCCTTCAGAAAACGATTCACAAATTCCAGTTTCCCACACTCAACCCAAATAATTTGGTTCATTTTCGGTGTCCTGGCTGCTGTATTAGCTCTTATGTCTCCTTTCAATATTGCCAGCAAAGATTATCTTTTCAGTGCCCATATGGTCCAACATATCCTGATCACCCTGGTAATGGCTCCATTGCTCCTGGCTGGAATACCTGGCTGGCTAATTTCTAACATATTGCAGCATAAGTGGATCCAGCTGATTACAAAATTTATTACACACCCAATCCCTGCATTTTTCCTGTATTTCCTATCCCTATCATTTTGGCATTTACCTTCAGTGCATACTTCGATGATGGGGAATGACACCATGCATATGGAGCAAACATTAAGTTTTATTGTGACCGGGTTATTGTTCTGGTGGCCAATCATAATATCTGTTCCTGAACTGCCAAAATTATCCGATCCACTTAAAATGCTCTACCTGTTCCTGGCTGTCATTCCATGTACCGTCTTGGGTGTTATGATCATTTTCGCACCGACAGTCATGAATTCCAGTTATTCCATGGCTCCCAGGATAGCACCACTGGACCCAATGGCAGATCAACAGGTAGCCGGTATCCTTATGGCAGTGCCCAGTATGTTTATCCTGCTTGGTACAATGTTATCTGTCTTTTATAAGTGGTATAAACGCGAAGGCGTATCGCGGGGAAACTGATAAGTAGCACAAACTTAAGTGGAAAAAGCCTTCTAGATACCAACAAATTGCTGTCTACTGTTCTTATTCCGACTTGCCTTATCCGATTAACACATGTATAATCCCGCCTATGAGCGCTCTCTCTCGTCGCGATTTTCTAAAAATCTCCTCCCTAAGCTTGGGAGCTATGGCGTTGCGCCCACTTGTGAAAGATTATTCTTTGCTTACAGGCGTGGAAGTGGGACGAATTGCTTATGATCAACTGAGCGTTTACACTGCACCAGACGATAAAAGCAAAATAATCAGCCAGCACTTTCGAGATGAACTCATTAATATTTATGAAGATGTCATCTCTGAGAAAGGTCCTGGATATAACCCTCTCTGGCACCGTGTTTGGCGTGGGTATATGCACAGTGCCCGCATCCAGAAAGTTAAAACTCTTTTAAATGTACCACTTTCAACAGTCCCTGAAACCGGCATTCTTTCTGAAGTCAGCGTCCCATATTCTCAGGCTTTCCGGTATACCAAAACCTATGGATGGCAGCCAATTTACAGACTGTATTATAGTTCTCTCCACTGGATCATCGGTATTGATGAAGGGCCGGATGGCCAACCTTGGTATCGCATTCGGGACGAGTTGCTTGCAGCCAGGCATGAAAATTATCATGTTCCCGCAATTCATATGCGTCACATTCTTCCAGAGGAGTATTCACCCCTGTCTCCGGATGTCCCAGCTGAGAATAAACGCATTGAAGTTGATCTCGGAACCCAGACTCTGACTGCATATGAAGGTACCAATGCGGTATTGAAAACACTCATCTCCTCCGGGATCCCATCCTTACATCTTGGGAAAAAAGGAAGCGATACGGATACTTCCCGTGGTGATTTCAATGTATTCCGTAAAACACCTTCCAAACATATGGGCGGTGGATTCTTCACGGATGACCTGGATGCATATATATTACCGGGTGTTCCCTGGGTTTCATTCTTTACAGAAAAAGGTGTGGCTTTCCATGGTACCTGGTGGCATAATAATTTTGGAATGACTATGTCACATGGATGTATAAACATGCGAAACGCTGAAGCAAAATGGATCTTTCGCTGGACCACTCCAGTAAATCCCCCGAACACTGTTGAAACGAATGGTCGGGGAACTCAGGTTTACGTATTCTAATTGTTTCCAACAAATTCCATAAATACTTGATTTCCTAATAATATCCCGCGTTTTGTAAGGACCAAGGTGGTATCTTTTCCATTCTTCCATTGAAGGAGCTCTCGGTCAATTAACCCTGTAATCTGTTCACTAAAGATTTCGATCATCTCACACCCAAATTTTGATCTGAACCCAGCGGAAGTCACTCCCTCATCAATCAAACGCAATCGCAGCATCATCTCGTCCTGCATTCGGTCAAATGGGCTGGTTTCTCTACCTTCTATTCTAGCTGACCCGGGAGTAGAGCCATTCTTAATCTTTTTGATAAATTGAGGTATATTGCCATTATTGGCTACGCGCAAGTTATGAATATATCCATGTGCGCCTGCCCCAAAACCATAATATTCCTCGTTTATCCAATACTGGAGATTATGCCGGCACCGATAATCCTCCCCATCAGACTTCACCTTTGCCCAATTGGATATTTCGTAATGCTGAAAACCCGCTTTAGGCAGCTCTTCGATCGCAAGTTCAAACATATCCGCTGAAATATCATCGTCAATCGGTATCATTTCTCCTGCCTTCACACTCTCTGCAAGTGGAGTCCCTTCTTCGATCGTCAGGCAATATAGTGATAAATGTTCGGGTTCCAAATCCAATGCCTTTTGAAGTGTCTCTTTCCAATCAGAAAGCGATTGCCCTGGCAGGCCATAGATCAAATCCAAGTTTAAATTAGTAAAACCGCTGGAACGAATACCATTTATGGCAGATATTGTTTCTCTATTGTCATGGATCCTTCCTAGAAGTTGTAATTCTCTTGCATGGAATGACTGTACTCCTAAGCTGATTCGGTTGAATCCCATTTGCCTGTATTCTGATAGATCTTTGTCTTGTATGGTTCCCGGGTTGGCTTCCAGGCTCATTTCCAGGTCATCATCAAGTTCAAAATTATCCCCCACAACCTTCAGCAGTTGATCATAGATCCCAGCAGGTACTATGGATGGTGTTCCACCCCCAAAAAATATTGTGTGTACTTTAGGCTTGATTAATTCATCGCCCGCAGCCAAGGCCATTTCTTTTTCTAACGCGTGGAAATACGTTGGAATCCACTTTTCCATACCGGAATAGGTAACAAAATCGCAATATGTACAGCGCTTGATACAGAATGGGATATGAAAATAGATGCTTTTTCTGCTGTCCATGCTGGAATCTTATCATGGTTTGGTAAAGCTAAAAGGCAAAATAAATACTGGTATAATAACCAAACTTAAACTATGAGAAAAATACTATGACACCAGACAAACTTAATAGCTCAACAAAAATATGTCCAACCTGCGGTACGCGGGTAAGTGAAAAAGCTGCCAAGTGTGTAGTCTGTGGAACCGACTTAGGTGGAATATCATCCAAGATTACCTCAAAACCTGTCCAGGGCAGCCGTATGCCTGAGTTAACTCTTAGCCTGCCCCTTGCATTGGGTTTATTGGCGCTATTTGTAACGATAGGTGCAGCAGCGGTATATTTCACACTATCCTCAAGTGGGCGAGTAGTTGAACCCACACCCATCCCATCACCAACAACTACTGCTACCCTCACTTTGACTCCAACCTCCACTGAAACGCCCACCCCTCAGCCCACATATACTCCGATCCCTCCAATTGAATACACGATTGCTTCCAACGACAGCTGCTTAAGCATTGCACTAGCATTTGACGTTTCATTCCAGAGCATCATTCTTCTCAACAATTTGCCGGCTGCTTGTAATAACCTGGTGATTGGACAGAAAATACTTGTCCCTCGACCCACTCCTACACCTACAGCTGCACCATCTGCGACTCTGAGTGCTGGAGATGCAACAGAAGCTGCCTGTGAGAAATACGTCTATACCGTCTTGGCTACCGACACCCTGTTTGGTATATCGTTAAATTTTAATGTACCTATGGATGCAATTAAGGAATATAACGGCTTGGCTGGTGATTACGTTTATGAAGGTCAAATACTCAACATACCGACCTGTAAGCGTAACCCGACCCCTGGACCATCTCCTACAGCCACAACTCCACCTCCTTACCAGCCACCGAACTTGCTGTTACCCCCCGATGGAGCTTCCTTTACCCTGGCAAACGATTCTTTCACACTGCAATGGGCTGCTGTCGGAGAACTCCGTGGTAATGAGTTTTATGGTGTGACCGTCGTGGATCTTACCGATCCAAACCAAAGACGATTAACGGATTATGTTACAGATACAAAGTTCATTGTTCCTCCAACTTTCAGGCCAAATGACAATATACCGCATGTTATGAAGTGGTGGGTCGTTGTTGTAAGACAGACGACCACCGATGCTGAAGGTAAACCGGTATATGAATCAGCTGGCTTGCCCAGTGAACAACGGGCTTTCTCCTGGATAGGTTCAGCAATCAGCACCACCCCTCAACCATAACTTATTTGATCAAAAAACGGGTAATGGAGATTTCCATTACCCGTTTTTAATTTCATCAAACAGTTACTTCTGCCTAATTCGTATCTTCCAGGTACTTAGCGGCCTGGATGGCGGCTGCAGCACCCATTCCAGCAGAAGTGATTACCTGACGAAAAACAGGATCTGCTGCTTCGCCCGCTGCATATACCCCGGGAACACTCGTCTGCATTTTCATATCAGTAATTATGTAACCTCCCGGAGATAGTTCCAATTGTCCCGCAAATAATTGCGTATTCGGAACATGACCAATGAAGATGAAGATTCCATCTCCAGCCAGATCAGATTCTTTGCCTGTTTTCAGGTTCAACAAATGAACAGATTGCATTCCCTCCTTGCCTACTATAGCTTTAACGACGCTGTTCCAGACAAATGAGATCTTTGGGTTTTCTTTTGCCCGTTTCTGTAAAATTGCACCAGCCCGTAATTCTTCCCTTCTATGCACAATGGTTACGGATGACGCATATCTGGTTAAGAAGATCGCTTCTTCAATGGCACTATCTCCGCCTCCAACAACAATTACCTTTTTTTCCCGAAAGAAATAACCATCACAGGTTGCGCAATAAGATACACCTTTTCCAACAAACTCAGTTTCACCAGGTACATTCAAGTGCACAGGTGATGCACCTGTTGTAATGATGAGGCTCTTCGCCAGGATTTTTTTGGAATATGTACTAATCGTGAACGGCTTGGTGGAGAGATCAACCGATGTCGCTGTGTCAAAGTCAACCCTGGCACCAAAATGTTCAGCCTGTTTCTGGAACAGATCCCCCAATTGCGACCCGCCAACCCCATCCGGAAAACCTGGATAATTTTCGATGATGTTTGTTAATGCTGCCTGTCCACCAAGTTCCAGCCCAGATAGTACCAGGGGTGATAATTCAGATCTGCCTGCATATAATGCTGCAGACAACCCGGCAGGTCCTGATCCCAGGATTACTACATTCTCGATTTGTTCTTGTGTCTCTTCTTTTTGCTTCTTTTTGGTTGATAACTTTAATTCCATATACCCTCGATTTATGATATTGGATGATAAATTTATTATAAAGTTACATGGATTCTTATTATTTCACTTCGCGATCTGCAATCTCCAGCGCCTCGTCGATAATGGCATACCCGTCGGCTAATTCTTGCTTGCTTATGACTAAAGGAGGAATAATCAGGAGGGTATGCCAGTGTGTGTATGCGAATAATCCTTTTTCCAATAGACGCTTTTTTAGTGTAACCATTACCTTGGAGGTCTCGTTAAAAGCTGAAAGTGGCTCTTTTGTCATTCGATTCTTGACCAATTCAATGATCCCAAAAAGCCCGATGTTACGTGTCTCGCCTATGGACGGGTGTCGGTCATAGAGCTCAGCATTCAAATCTTCCACCACTTCTCCCATTGCTTGCGAGTTTTCAATAAGGTGGTCTTCTCTTAATACCTGTATATTCGCAATCGCCGCGGCCAATGATATTGGATGTCCGTTGTAAGTTAAACCGCCCTCATAAACAACATCATCAAAGTGATGCGCGATCTCCGGTTTCATTGCCACTGCACCCAAAGGAGCATATCCTGAAGTCAATCCCTTGGCCATCGTCATCAGGTCCGGGACAACCTTCCAATGATCTACAGCAAACCAGGTGCCTGTCCGTCCAAAACCGCTCATCACTTCATCCGCTATCAATAGAATCCCGTACTTATCACAGAGGGTTCGAACACCCTGCAAATAGCCATCCGGTGGGATGATGATCCCGTTTGTACCGGTCACGGGTTCCAACATTACTGCAGCGATCGTTTCCGGTCGTTCGAAAGTAATGATCTCTTCGAGGTGAGCTAGATATTCTTCACAAAAATCCGTTTCAGAAATATCCGGGATATTCTGATGAAAGGTGGAGCGATACCTGTATGGATCAAGGAAATGCACCACCCCAGAAGCAACTCCCGGTTCCCAGGCTGCCCGTCGGGGGTCACCGGTGGCCGCAAGCGCTCCGAGGCTGGCACCGTGATACGATCGGTACCGTGAAAGTATCTTAAACCTGCCTGTGTATGCACGGGCGAGTTTGATGGCGTTTTCGTTCGCGTCCGCCCCGCCAAGCGTATAAAGGAAGTGGTCCAGATTACCGGGAGTGATTTCTGATAAAAGCTTACCGAGCATGGCTCGCGGCTTCGTGGCCATTCCTGGTCCTGCATATGGCAGTTCCTGTGCCTGGTCAACTATCGCCTGGATCACCCTTTGGTTTCCATGACCGATATTGACACACATCGTCATCGAATTGAAATCCAGGTATTTTTTCCCGTTCACATCCCAAAAATAGACACCTTGGGCTTTTTTTACTGGTATGGGATTCACATGGCTTTGTGCAGACCATGTCCAAAAATTATGCTTTAGCGACAAGGGGAGAATTTCTGAATCTGTTAGTTCGATCATAGTACCTCTGTAACCGCTTGAAGGAATGGTTTCTATATACTATTATAAAGTATGCTGGTATTAGAAGAGGAGAATTAATGTCTAATAGATCTCTCTCGAGTCGCAGACTATTCATAATTACCTTTGTGATCATTCTAGTGACAGTTGCTTGCAGCGTTGGTGCTGTGCCTGCCGTCCCAACCACGCCGCCCACCCCAATCCCTATTCCTATTCTACCTACAGAAATATCCCTGCCAACAATCTCGCTGGACACTGAAGTGATCATACCGGAATTGCAATTTACCAAAATCCCTCCTGGAAGTATAGAGGACGAATCTATTTGGATTCAGTCGCCCGCACCCGGTGAGAAAATAAATGATGAAATATTCGTTCGAGGCATATCCAATCCAACTTTCGAACAAAACCTGGGGATTCGTTTGGTTGGTGAAAATGGAAGTGAGCTCTTCCGAGGAAATACCATCATCCAGGCAGAAGCTGGAGCTCGGGGTGAGTTTTCAGAGACAATTGATATTTCTGGCACTCCAATCCAACCTGCTATCCTCCAGGTATTTTCAGTCAGCCCAAAAGATGGCAGCCTGATTCATTTATCCTCAGTCGTTGTTCAGATAAACTCAGGAATTAGGTCAAGCGCCAGTACAAATTCAACCAGGGAACGAATTTATATTTCAAGCGTTACCAAACCATCGTCAAGTGCTAATCATTCCGTCTTCATAACCGGGAAAGCCTGGGGATCTTTTGAAAATACCCTCAATTACGCTGTGTGTGGGGAAAGCTCAGGTAATTCTCCCGATTTTATTTGCGGCTCCATGGAAAATAGGCTGATTGAAGGTGTTCTTATTACAGATGCTGTTGAAATGGGATTACCTGGTGACTACGAAATATCGCTTACAAATACTAATACATTTCCACCGTCAGCAACTATTGTCGTTTATTCAGACTCACCGATGAATGGCGCTATTGATCATGCAGCCAGCCACAACGTATTCCAACAATAATGACACAAAAACCAGAATTACCGGATGCATTTCTTCATGGCCTGGATTTATTAAATCGAGGGGATTATTTTGAAGCGCACGAAGCCATCGAAACAGCATGGCGCGCTGAACTGGGAGGCATACGTCAGCTTTACCAGGGGATTTTGCAGGTGGCTTTGGTTTATCACCATATCATTCATGATAATAATTACGGAGCCAGAAAAGTGATTCGCCGGGCAATCTCCAATTTGACTCCTTTTATGGATACAGTATTATTTAATATCCCGGAAATCATAAACAACCTGGAAACGATTGATTCCAGGCTGCTTATGATTGAAATAAATAAAGCTGAGATGATAAATCCAGTATTATTAATGCCTATCAAACTTCGTCAATAAGAACGGCACGGGCAGGTGCGCCATCAGATCCTGCCAGTTTAAGCGGCAGACAGATCAGTGAATAATATCCTGTAGATACAGCATGCAAGTCCAAGCCCTCAATAATTACCATACCTGCTTTTAGCAATGCTTCATGTGTTGGCCGGCTTTGTTTATACGGTGCAATGGAGAGGTAATCGATCCCAACCAGGTGGATCCCTTTAGCAACTAATAATTTTGCCCCATCTTCAGCCAACCCCACAAAACCTGTATTGAACTCAGAATCTCCTCTTTCCCAGATGCTTGAGTTGCTGGTTTTCATCAGTAATCGAGTCGTACCAGAAGGTATATGGATGGATTCTAAAACTTCAGCAGTGATATTTCCCGAATCACCTGGTATTTCCACCACAAAACATGGACCGATTAATTCAGGCAACGATATCCGGTCTACACCAGTCCCCCCCTGAAGGAAATGCACAGGCGCATCAATGTGAGTCCCAGTGTGTACTTGCATATCCAGATGGGAAACATTCGAATTTGCTCCATCCTCGATCTTTCGTACCCGGTCAAGGCTGACCCTGGGATCTCCCGGCCAGACAGGTAGTTTGTCAGATAACGTTAGTGATACATCTATGATTCGCATACTTCCTCCACAGCTTTGGTTTAAAATAATTATACCTATATCAACTAACTCCTGCCCAACCTGATAGATACTGACAGGGATGCTGGCTATAATTAGGCTTGATAGACACATCCATTCATGAGGTCATTATGAGAGAAGTTGCAATTATCGGGATAGGACAAACAAAAGTTGATGAACACTGGGATAAATCCTTAAAGGAATTGGCTGGAGAAGCTGTCATTGATGCCATGCGGGACGCTAATCGCGATTACGCAGATGCAGTTTACATTGGAAATATGATGTCAGGCTCCGCCAATCACCAACAACATCTGGGAGCTTTGATCGCAGATTGGGTTGGCCTCAGATACACCGAAGCTATCAAAGTGGAATCAGCTTGCAGTTCTGCGGCCTCCGCCTTTCGGGCAGGATTGATGGCTGTTGCTTCAGGGCAACTGAATTGTGTCGTTGTGGCAGCGGTCGAAAAGATGACTGATTCAACTATGGCAGAGATCACCACTGAGCTGGCTACCGCTGCTGACGCAGATTATGAAGCCGGAATGGGCTTATCATTTGTTGCCCTTAATGCGCTGATAATGAAACGGTACATGCATGAATATGGCTGGAAAAAGGAAGATTTTGCTCCTTTTCCGATTAACGCTCATGCTAATGCGGTGCACAATCCCAATGCCCGCTTTCAGGAAGCTATCACCCTGGAAACCTACTTGAAAGCTGGGATGATCTGTCCACCCATCAATTTGCTTGACGCATCCCCGGTTGGCGATGGTGCTGCTGCGGCAGTACTCGTTCCACTTGATTCTGTCATCCGGAATGACCGGCCTTTGGTCAAAGTAGTTGGGTCAGGAGGAGCGACAGATACCATCGGCATTCACCATCGCCGAGAACCTTTGTTCTTGAAAGCAGCGGAAATTTCATCCAAACAGGCTTACCAACAATCCGGATTGACTCCAAAAGATATCGACTTTTTCGAACTTCATGATGCTTTTTCGATTATGGCTGCCCTGTCGCTTGAGGCATCTGGCTTCGCCGAAAGAGGCCAGGGTCCCCGAATGGCCAATAACGGCGATATTTTCCCTGATGGAAAACTCCCGGTTTCCACCCGTGGAGGGTTAAAAGCCCGCGGACATCCCGTTGGAGCAACCGGTCTCTACCAGATTACGGAAGTTGTCCAGCAATTGCGCGGTGAAGCCGGAGGCAACCAGCTAGATGGTGTCAGGACAGGTATGGCACAAAATATCGGTGGAAGCGGATCAAATATCGTAACCCATATCCTTCAGCGTGTTTAGAATAATTTTCGCAATTTCGTACCAGGCTGGATATAATGATATTCAGCCTGGTATATATTATGACTGAAAACTCAATACCACTTGAGAAACTAAAAAAATATAGACAGAAAATATATAGGTCTTCAGTCGAAGATCGAATACATTCGCTTGATGCTGCGGTTGGATTTATCAACCAACGTGGTCTGATTGCTTTTTGGCCATTAAATGGGATTCCAATGCCCAGTCTTTGGGCAGCCGCAGCAGGTGACCGCCCCGTCCCCGATGAACATGACGACCCCGGTCACATCACCTGGGGTTGGAAAGATGAACTTCTCAGTCGGAAAAAATGCTTTTACGCACGAATTCTTTGTAAACGGAATTTTTTCGTCAGCTTGGACCTGCTCCCGAATCTTTATGCCTTGACCAGGAATACCGGCGACCCTTCAGAGGATCACAAGATCCTATATGATTCCGGTGAACTATCTCACGCGGCTTTCGTGATCTATGAAACAATACTGAATTCAGGTCCGATGGATACGATCACTCTGAAACGGGCTGCTCATCTGACCGGGAAAGAGGGAGATCGGCAATTCAACCAGGCAATCGATTCTCTCCAGAATGATATCAAGATTTTTCCTGTTGGTATCTCCCGTTCAGGCGGTTGGCATTATTCTTTCATCTACGATCTTGTTCCACGGCAATATCCAGATCTTATTGAACGAACCCGGTTCGTATCTGAGCAGAATGCACAAAAAACATTGATCCTCAATTACCTTAATTCTGTTGGTGCTGCAGGCGAAAACGAAATTGGAAAACTCTTCAGGTGGGAGTTGAATATCACTCACTCAGCGTTGGATGAGTTGATCGCTTCCCAACAGGTCAAACAAATCATGATTGTCGATAAAACCTTTACGATTCCTTGTTACGCAATCCCCGATATGATTTAGAATAGATGTATATACAATAAAGAGGTGGTTCATGGAATTTCACATCAGTCGGAAATCACGGGATAAGTATCAATTTAGCGATACCCTCTTTTCTATTGACGGCAATGTGATTTTTTCCAACACCCGCTCAATTCGGGAGTTCACGAGTCTGATGAACAACCGTATTGACCTATCAGTATTCCCCGAAAAAGCTGTTCATGCGAGTCAGATCAATGCAATGGGGTTGATTGATGAGATCCTGCACTATATCTTTCACCTTTATCGTACTCAGATCAATCCCGATACCCTGAATGAGCTATATGAAAAATTAGAAAAAGAACTGACTCCAGAAACTTTGACTGCTGTATTAACTCGGTTTTGTGACGAATTTCCTCCTAATGAAGTATATAAAGGTCAGGTTCCAATCGAAATATATTTAGCGGGAAAAACTGCTGACCGTGATAACCGCCACATCGTGTTGGAAGAGATATTGATGTTATGGCTGACCAATATAAATCCAGCATACATGCAGTATTCCGAATTATTCGATGATACGGAACTCGCTCATTCCAGTTCGTATTCCTCATTGATCCAGGTATCTAGAGCGTTCTTCAAGGAACAGCCTCTTTTCGGACCCGGAACAACTGACTTGCTATCCATGCTTAATAAACCGGTCGAAGCAGCCCCTTACTCCCTCACCGGTCAATTAGAGTACATCCGTACCAATTGGGCATCATTGTTAGGATCACTACTTTCCAGGCTCCTCTCTGCTCTTGATTTTATTAATGAAGAAACAAAAGCCATATTTGCGGGACCTGGACCGGCACAGATCCCCGATTATAAGACCATTGGCCAGTTGGTTGACCTTGAGTATGAAAGATTTTCACAGGACAAAGATTGGATGCCAAAGCTGGTTTTAATGGCAAAAAATTCTTATGTATGGTTGGACCAACTTTCCAAAAAATATAATCGTTCCATCACAAAACTGAACGAAATTCCTAATGAAGAATTGGATTTTCTCGCGCAGGCTGGTTTCACAGGTTTATGGCTGATAGGTCTATGGCAGCGCAGCAAGGCTTCTGAACAGATCAAGCGACTTTGCGGCAACCCGGAAGCTGTTGCATCAGCTTACTCAATTCAATCCTATCGGATCGCAGATGACCTTGGTGGAGAAGGTGCATTTCAAAATCTTCATGACCGCGCATGGAATCGTGGAATTCGCATGGCCAGTGATATGGTTCCCAACCATATGGGTATCGATTCTGACTGGGTTTTGCAGCATCCCGATTATTTCTTGTCACTGGACTATTGCCCTTTCCCGTCTTACTCATTCAATGGCCAAAATTTATCCCCTGACCCCGGGATTGGCATTCAAATCGAAGATCACTACTTCACACGGACCGATGCGAGTGTAGTATTTAGGCGAACAGACTATTCTTCCGGTTCTGAGAAGTACTTATATCATGGCAATGATGGTACTGTCATGCCGTGGAATGATACAGCTCAACTCAATTATTTGAATCCTGAAGTAAGAGAAGCTATCATCCAGGTAATCCTTGATGTGGCCAGAAGAACACCCATTATTCGATTTGATGCTGCCATGACTCTGGCGAAAAAGCATATCCAGCGTCTCTGGTTCCCTGAACCGGGTTCAGGTGGGGCAATTCCCACCCGATCAGACCATGGACTATCTAAAGCTGATTTTGACCGGCTTCTTCCGGAAGAATTCTGGCGTGAAGTCGTTGACCGGGTAGCCAATGAGGTTCCAGATACCTTATTACTGGCTGAAGCATTCTGGCTAATGGAAGGTTATTTCGTACGAACATTGGGCATGCATCGGGTATATAACAGCGCTTTCATGCATATGCTGCGTAATGAGGATAATGCGAATTTCAAGACTTTGATAAAGAACACACTTGAATTTGACCCGGATATTTTGAAACGCTATGTCAATTTTATGAACAATCCGGATGAAAAAACAGCAGTTGACCAATTTGGCAGCGGGGATAAATACTTCGGTGTTTGTACTGTTTTAGCCACGTTACCGGGATTGCCCATGTTTGGACATGGTCAGTTGGAGGGATTTTCTGAAAAATATGGGATGGAATATCGCCGCGCCTACCTGGATGAAAAAGTGGACGAAGCATTACTGAACCATCATTACAAAGTAATATTCCCGCTTCTCAGAAAAAGAGAACGATATTCTGGAGCATTTAATTTTAGGCTCTATGATTTTTTCAGAACTGATGGATCAGTTGATGAGGACGTATTTGCATATTCCAATAAGGGCTGGTCTGAAAAGTCCCTTGTCCTTTATCATAATAAATTTTCAGATACTCAAGGCTGGATAAAAATTGCCTCACCTACCCTGATTAAGAAAGATGGAAATAACCAGATGGTGGTTGATACCTTATCCTCCGTTTTGGAATTAACAAACCGTTCTGATCATTTCCTTATCTTTAAGGAACTTAACTCGGGATTAATGTTCATCCGGGATTCAGCCAAGTTGATCCAAGAAGGTTTATTCTTTGATTTGCATGCATATGATTACCGGGTTTTTGGCGAATTTCATGAAGTCCATGAAGAAACAGGTACTCATTTTCGTGAGATTCATGATCATTTAGCTGGTCGCGGTGTCCTGGATCTCTACCAGGAGATCCATCGTCTCCACGTTCGTCCAGTTATCGCTGCCCTTCAAAATATGATGGATCAAAATATTCTTGCAGACTTGCAGAGTTTACTGATTGATTTTACTAATGTCTCGCTACGAGGCTTCATTGAGAGTGTGAAAGATCGATCTGCAAATCTATACGATGCATTTCGAAATTATGATCCTAATGTTTCTTCTTTGGAAAGTTTCCAATCGGATCTGGAGCAGCAAATTAAATACATCTGTTCAATATTCCTTCAATATAAATTGGGATATGGAATTCAAAAAACCATAACAGGGGAAATTTTCAACCAATCAATGGTTGGACTTTGGAATTTGGATAGTTTACCTGCGTTATGGTTATGGATAGTTATTAATTCACTTGGAAAGAGTTTACCTGTTTCTGAATTACAACCGATGCAAAAGTTATATAGGGAGTTGTTCCTAGATGAATTCTTTGGGTCAATTACCGAAACTAAACAGAATAGCGACAGGTTGAACAATAAAATACACATAATGATGCAGCAAGGCCCATCCCTGGAAATATTATCAGGAACTCCGGGTCAATATTTTAAGACCATCCTCCAAAATCCTTCTATCCACCCAGTCCTGGGTATCAACAAATCCAATAATGTTATCTGGTTCAATCAGGAACTAATGGAAGAATGGATAACCATCCAGGCATTTTTGCATACATATTGGATCAATAACAATTCCGATTGGGATGACAATAGAAAGCTTGAAGAAACTATCAGGGCATCAGAGATTCTGGAAAAAATCAAACTGAAAATTCCGGAAAGCGATTTCAAAGTAGAAAAGCTTATCTCGTTGGTCGATGATGACTATTTGTTATAACGTAGATCTTTATTTATATTATTTATTCCCCGCTCATAATATTCCATAAATACATCAAATCCGTTGACATTAAAGCGCGTACTTTTAACATCCTTCAGTTTATTTGCCATTTCAGAAGCCAGTTCCTGGTGCGATGCCATTTCAAGTAACACAGTTACTTGTGCTGCATATCCTATATTATTTCTGGGTTCAATTCGATTAAGCTCGTCAAAGAACCAACCACAGGATGTGAACATTTTTTGGCGGGCGACCTGGGATTCCATCAAAGCTGTTAACCATTTAACCTCCTTAGTGTCAAGTTTATGATCGGAATATTCCTTTCCGAACTGCTCAATCGTCTTATCTCCCAACATAACATTGATATATTCATTCCTCATTTCATAGGGATCTGGGGAGATCCGCAATGCTTCGGTCTCAAAAATTTTATCCAGGCATTCTGCGATTTCATTCAATGCTTTCCTCAGTGGTGCTTTCCAGGCGCTGCCTGGGGTACAACTGCATTCCTCAGTCCACCTGGAAACTCCATGGTGGCAGCTCCACGATGTTCTTGGGCGAATCTTTGTGGTGAACTTCGCAGGATGATCGAAAAGGTATTTTCCTGGATAAGTATATTGAACAGATCCACCTAAAACCGATCCGCTCAAGAGTCGTTGCAGGAATTTATCTCGAAATTTTTGGTGGTGACCATACAATTCACCATCCGATGCAGCGATAATTAATTCCTCTTTCCTATTGTTCCGATAGTAAGGTAATAAGAATTCAACTAAAAATCGGTCCGCATTGGATGTTGCCCCGGGATCGAAACTGATGCGTGTGCTGATATCCATCTGATAAAAGAAAACAGCAATGGTTTTTCCGTTTGAAAGATTTACCAAGTATGGTCGTGAAGTATCTAACCCGTTTTCTTCAGTTTGCCACGGTGCCAGAATGGTGTATTTGATTCCATGTTCAGATAGTATTTCAAGGGTTCTATCGTCTACAGCAGTCTCAGGCAACCACATTCCTGCAGGGTTGTGACCAAAGCGATGATTAAAATCTGCAATACCCCACATTATTTGGGTCTGTTTATCACGTTCACTTGCAAGTGGTAATATGGCATGGTTATAAGCCTGCGCTATCGCATTACTGATTCCAAATTTTAAATAATTTTGGTTTTCTTGATCAAGAATTGCCTGATAAGTTGTTGGATCGTATGTTTCCATCCACCTGAAAAGCGTTGGGCCAATATTAAAACTGATCTTCTCGAAATTACAAAGTTCGGCATTTGGTCTATAGCATTCAGCATGGATTCTTTCGTTCCAATTATTATAGGGGGCAACTCCAGATTCATTTGGAATCAGTCCTGTGATCGCGTCTTCACGTGGTGGTTGGTAAAAATGACCATGAATACAAAAATATCGCTGACTCATGATGGTTTTTTATAGAATTCTTTGTACGGAAATGTGCGTTTCCCGGGCTTCAAATAACCAATTTTTTGTGCGAACCTGGCTGGTAAGATCCCAAATTCTCTTGGAAGACTATCGATCGTGCAGGTTCGACTTGCTGACAAATAATCCAACCAGAAGGTGGAGACCGGAAAGGATGGAAATGCGTTTTCCATTATGACTGTAAAAAACCTTAAATATGCGGGATGAATTGTGACAATTCTCTTTTTTAACCCAATTTTCTGTTTCACGATTTGAACGATTTCCTGGATGGTCAAATATTCTCCCCCTCCAACTTCATACACCTTGTTTCGGGTCTTTTGATCATCCAGTGAACTGGTAATACACCCAACGAGATCTTCGATCCAGATTGGTTGTATCACATTAGAACCGTCTCCTGGGAGGAGGAAGAAAAATGGGATTGCTTGCATCAATGTTCGGATTCCTTCTGTCAAGTGATCCGAAGGACCATAAACCAGGGCAGTCCTGAATATTGTGTAATCAACTCCACACGCTTTTATATAGTTTTCGGAAATACCTTTTGTTTTTAAGGTAGGGTACGCAGATGCACGGTCAGCATCCAGATGGCTGAGATAGATGATTCTATCCACACCTGTTTCAGCAGCTGCTCTGCTGATGGCTTTGGTGGATTCGATATCGATCTTTAAGAGGTCTGTCTTACTTCCTTTATTCTCACCAGTAACAAGATGGATGACGGTTTGGACATCCTTCATTGCAGCCCGGATCCCACGCAGGTCCATTAGGCTAGCAACAACCACATCCACAGGTACTCCCCGTGGTAAGTTAGGTGTCTTTTTGGATGGTTTGATCAGACTTCTAACTTCATATCCTGAACTTATAAGTTGACGGATTAATGCCTGGCCAACGAATCCGGTGCCACCGGTAACTAGTATCATAGACAGTATTATAGCAGAGCAACCAATCTGTTCAGGCGCAAAATTCTCTGGCAAACAACTTGCATCAAAATCCTATATAAAATATCAACAATTAATAAGGTAGATATTCCATGAATCCACTACCAATCCCTTTAAATAACTCTCGTGTCGGTTTTCATTATTTTCAGGATTCTTACCATTTTCGGGAAATTGATATTACCACATGGCTACCGAAGATCCAGCAATTGAATTCTTCCTGGCTCATTTTGGACGCTCCGCAAGACCGTGCAATTCCTGAATTGTTTATTACTACTCTTATTTCAAATAATATTGAACCTGTTGTTCACTTTAATATTGATTTAACAACGCCTCCCTCCCTCGTTGATATTAAGTTGTTACTTGAAAGCTATGCGAAGTGGGGAGTTCATTATGTTATGATCTTTGACAGGCCAAATGTAAAGTCTTCATGGGCTTCCACGTCATGGGCCCAGCATGATCTGGTAGAAAGATTTTTAGATAGATTTATACCTATTGCCAATGCTGTTCTACAGGTTGGATTATTCCCCATATTTCCACCGCTTGAGCCTGGAGGAGATTACTGGGACACATCTTTTTTAAAGAGCGCACTTGAAAGTCTAAAAAGACGGGGAAAATCAGATATTTTGGACAACCTGATTCTTTCAGCTACTGCTTCATTTTCACCGAACGGATTGAATTGGGGATCAGGTGGACCTGAAAGATGGCCAGGAGCGCGACCTTACACCACTTCAGAAACCAACGAAGATCAGCGCGGCTTCTGTATTTATGAATGGTATAACGCAATCTCTCATTCGATCCTGCAGAAAGTTCTTCCATTAATTCTTGTGCAAGTAGGTGATAAAGACGATCCAAATTCCCAACTACAAAACTATTTGCAGGTCTTCCAGATCATGAACAATGAGACCGTAAATTTGCCTGGTTCAGTTGAAAACAAGCTTGACCCATTACCAGAAAATGTCCTAGCTTGTAGTTTCCGTTTAGTGCCCCAAAATACGGGTGGAAAATCTGAATCAAGTTCATTCTTTTCTAATGATCAGGAACCGACCGCAATACAATCTTCAGTACAGCAATGGATACTTTCCAGAAAAACAGGTGAAAAAACACGAAACGAGCCTTTAAGTGAAAATATCCATCCCTTACAGCATTATTTATTGTTACCTGCTTATGAATGGGGAATATCCGAATGGCATTTGGATGTAATCAAGCCATTTGTGAAAAGATATCTACCAACAATTGGATTTTCACTATCAGAAGCAGCTTTAGCAGCAAAAGTGACAGTTGTTGGTGGGCTCCAATCCTTCCCGGAAGACTCGTTACAGTTTCTTCGAACATCCGGTTGTGTCGTCGACCGGATCAGTGGCGATGGCACTACTATTGCATCACAACTCGCAGAGAGGTGAAACTATGATCAGCAGCTCTACTCAGATACAGCACACTCCAATTTATGCAAAACAACCCGTCCTAAAAGTGATCGGTTTGGGTGGCGGAGGTTGCAATGCAATTAATCGCATGGTTGAACTAGGTATTAATGGTGTTGATTTTATTGGTGCCAATACAGACCACCAGGCCTTAAAAGCCTGCCACGCACAGACAACAATACAGCTCGGTCCTAAATGTACACGTGGGTTGGGATCTGGTGGTAATCCCCAAATTGGTGAAAATGCTGCTGAAGAAAGCGCAAGGGATATAGCCCGAGCTCTTGAAGGTGCTGATATGGTATTCCTCACTGCTGGTATGGGAGGTGGCACCGGAACAGGTTCAATTGCAGTGGCAGCAAAAATTGCCAAGGCACTTGGCGCAGTTACAGTTGGTATTGTTTCAACTCCTTTCTCATTCGAAATGGGCCGCAGGCAGCGTAATGCAAACGATGGCCTTTCCAAACTACGTCTGTATTCAGATACTCTGATTACAGTTCCCAATGACAAACTCTTGCATGTTGCGCCAAAAGATTTGCCAATGGAATTAGCCTTTCGTTTGGCAGATGATGTTCTCAGGCAGGGGATCCAGGGAATTGCTGAGCTCATTACTCTGCCAGGAATGATTAATGTTGATTTTGCCCATGTCCGTAATGTAATGCAGATGGGTGGTGGCTCGCTCCTTTCCATGGGTCAAGGCGAAGGTATGGACAAAGCGCGTAAAGCAATAGATCAAGCCCTTCATCATCCCCTCCTTGAATCTGTTAACTTATACTCTGCAGGTGGAATCATCGCAAATTTCACAGGTGGTCGAGACCTGACTTTTATAGAAGTCACAGAAGCTCTCACCTATCTTCAAGATTTGACCGGCAACCAGGCTGATGTTATACCCGGTTTCACAGTGGATGACCGCCTGGATGAAAGGGCACAAGTGATATTAATTGTTACCGGTCTTGGTGGAACTGCAGTTGATAATACATTATTTGCTCCCCGAAATTCAGCAGTAAATGTAGATAATCAATCTGTAAAACCTGTTGAAGTTCATGAACGGGAAATATCTCTTGATTTTGACCAACCGATAGACCAGTATTCACCCACAAGTCAGGAGCTGCCTAATTTGCCTTCAAATTTAGATCTTCCTGCATTTCTCCGTCGCCGGTCTAGAATTACTTCACAGGAACATTAACTTATGAATGCAGAGATCCTTTCAAAAGTGTGTGTGCAAGTTTATAGTAAGTATCCTGAGGTTAATGGAATTCGACCAAAGGTACATGCTCAGACAAAAGTAGGAGGAACAAACCATCTCCTTATTTTTACGGGCACTGCAAAATCTTCCAGCGGAAAAGTCCTACCCAGAGTACTGAGGGTTGTCGTAACAGATGATGGAAAGATAATCAAAGTAACAACGTCAAAATAATTATTCAGTATTGAGTGAGATGATGAACATTCAAAACAGCTTCAATAAGATAGAAGTAACTGCCTGGGATTGGATCATTAAACTAATGACAGAATCTCCGTTTTTTCGTTCAGTAATAAAACGAGGCTTTAATCTGATAAAAGATAAGGAAATTGTCTGGCTCGCCGGGTTATTCCTGGCTTGGGTCAGTGCAGGAATAACTGTAGGTTACTTTCTAGGTTTTTCCGGTATGCGATAGTTTTTAACATATGAAAACCTCCCTGATAGGGAGGTTTTTTATTTATATTATAATAAGGCACTTTTATATAAGGAAACTATTAGTTTGCAGAATTCGGAGTTATTAATTGAAACCTCATAATAATGAATCGACGGAAAAAAGCTTTATCCTCTCATTAAGCCTTACAGCTGTCATTTTTATTGCAGAATTGATAGGCGGTATTTGGACTGGCAGCTTGGCATTGATCTCTGATTCAGCTCATGTATTTTTGGATGTCTTTGCCCTTGGTATCAGTTTTATTGCAATGCGCTATGCCGCCAAACCCCCGGACACAAGGCATACATATGGTTTCCATCGCTTTGAGGTGCTTGCCGCATTAGTTAATGGAGTTACTTTAGTGGTGATAGCTCTGGTCATTTTCTATGAATCATATAAACGTTTTTTCAATCCTGGTGAAATAAAAAGCGGTTATATGCTGATAATTGCCTTTGTTGGATTAGTAGTAAATTTACTGGTGGCATTTATTTTGCGAAAAGAAAGCCATGCTGGTCATGATCATGGTCCACAGGATATCAATGTACATAGTGCATATTTACACGTTATTGGGGATACTTTGTCATCGGTGGGAGTGATCATTGCAGCCGTTGTGATCTCTTTCACAAATTGGTTGTGGCTTGATCCGGTTATTAGTATCATCATTGGAATTATCATCCTTTCTGGAGCATATAGAGTCTCACGGAATGCACTCCATATATTGCTCGAAGGTACTCCGGATGATCTTGAAGTTTCCAGTGTGCAATCTTCCCTTGAATCCTTTTTGGACGTGGATGAAATCCATGACCTTCACATATGGAATATTTGTTCCGGTCATGTTGCTTTGAGTGCCCATATTGTCACCAGAGTGGATACAATTTTTCAAAGGGAAACAATGCTGATGGGGATTAAGAAATTATTGATCGACAAATACCGGATTGAGCATGTGACTCTCCAGATTGAACAGCAAAAGTGTTTTCAAATGGATTGTACATAAAAAAGACGGAGAAGACAGGCTTCTCCGTCATAATTACTACTTGCTTATTTTACTGCTTTATACAATTCACCTACATAATCCCAATTAACGAGTGACCAGAATGCTTTTATATAATCTGCCCGACGATTCTGGTAATTAAGGTAATACGCATGCTCCCAAACATCGAGTCCTAGAAGTGGAGTAAAACCTTCCATCACCGGACTATCCTGGTTTGGAGTCGAATATACGGTCAATTTCTTAGTTTTATCAACCACAAGCCAGGCCCAGCCTGATCCGAAACGGGTCAATCCAGCTTGGGAAAATTTCTCAACAAATCCATCGAAGTTACCAAAAATTGCAGTTATTTCTTTATCCAGGGAGCTGGATGGTTTTTTTGATCCACCAGGTGCGATCCATTTCCAGAATAGAGAATGGTTATAATGCCCTCCCCCATTATTCCGTACTGCTGTTCGTACGGCTTCCGGAACCATATCAAGGTGGGAAATTAGATCAAGTAGATCCTTCTTTTGCAAATCCTGATAATTGGCCAGCGCATTGTTCAAATTAGTAACATATGCTGCGTGGTGTTTTCCATGGTGAATTTCCATTGTTTTTGTATCGATCATGGGTTCGAGTTCATTGAATTTAAAACCGAGTTCAGGTAATACATGTAAGCCAGACATTAAGTCCTCCAATTTATTATTATTTATACTATTATTATCTTATTCGTCTGTTTATAATGGAAGCGTTGAACAAGTTTTGTATAAGGTAATAAATAAAGCCGGCATAATTTTGCCGGCTTTATTAAATAAAACTGCGGGAAATTACGGAGCTACACTAATATCTACGGATAATTGATTATTTCCTTCACTTTTTTCAGCGATTACATTATCCTCATCTGCGATACCTCTAAGGGATATGGAACCGTACCAGCTTGGAAAAGTATAGTCACAGGATTTTACAAATCCACCCGTCATAGATATAGATGGAATTATCCAGGAACATTTGGGAGATAAAGCAGTTCCGACATACAACCTGACTTCAAACGGGGTGGACAAGCTCGTATCCCCGCTGTTATATATAGTAACTTTGATTGTACATGGTACCCCCTTTTTCGGAGCCGGACAAGTTGTAATAGCATTGATTTTCAGGTCAGAAAGAAGAATAGGTTCAACGATAGGTGCTGGAACTTTGATCCTGACCCAGAATGCTCCTTGCCCGCCATCTCCAATTCCAAATATTGTTCCGTCTGGAGCTTTTAGTCGGTAATTTCCCTGGTATGTCCCCTTGGCATGGGGGGCTTTTAATTGGACTGATACATCAACCGAATTTCCCGGGGGAACAGTACCCGAAGTCAACTGAACTGAAGCAGGAGAATTCATCTGGTCGCCACTGTCAAAAATAAGTGAATAGCCAGATGTCCATGTACAAGAGCCATAATTAGTGATCCGCCATGTTTTTATAAAACTGGTATCAGCATTGACTTTTGTATCATCTACATAGGTCACATCGATGACATTTCCTGCCAGGTTGCAAGGAGTCGGAATATTTGTTGAACTTGGCATTGTCGTATTGGTTGGTTGTAAAGTTGCCGTCGGTTGGATGGTACCGGTTGGTTGAATGGTTGGCGTAGTTGTTACTGTCGGTTGGAGCTGCCCAGCCAGGGCAGTCTGAGTAATTTGGATGCTCAGGGATAATAATGTAGCATTGTAATCTGGCCCATTAGCAGTCGGGGTCGCATTGGTTGTGATTGGCATATTGCAAGCCATGGCCAGAAGGAAAGGAATTAACAAGCATATCAAGATTTTCTTCATTTGTCTGATCTCCTCAACTTATTTGATGGCTACTATAAAAGAATGTTGATAGTTTCGCCAAATCCCCAATCCATAGTACAATTTTGACTCAATTCTCGTGTGAATCATCAATTAATAATATTATATACTGATTGTCAAGGCTAATTTCAAGGAAAACTATGTTCCATTTATTACTGGTTTCTGTTATTTGGGGTTTTTCTTTTGGTCTCATTAAAACTAATCTCACTTCCATAAATCCCATACTTGTAACCGGGTTAAGGCTATTGGTAGCATGTTTGGTTTTTTTACCATTTCTAAAGTTACATAAAGTAGAAAAGAAAACCTTATTGCAATTATTAACGATTGGCAGCCTTCAATTTGGGTTGATGTATATATTTTACAACTGGTCTTTCCAATATCTAAAAGCCTTTGAAGTAGCCTTGTTTACAATCTTCACACCTTTTTACGTGGTAGTGATCAATAACTTGATCGAGCGCAAATGGAACCACATTTACCTGCTAACATCAATTCTCGCACTTATTGGTACAGGAATTATTGTCCATACTGGATTCGATCGGCCAGGAATGATAACTGGTTTCTTGATCGTTCAGCTGTCTAATATTTGTTTTGCATTCGGTCAAGTCCAATATCGACGTATCATGCGTGCCAATTCCACGTTGAAAGATGTTGAGATATTTGCCATCCCATACTTCGGGGGTTTTGTAACCGCGGCGGTTGTTTCAGTTGTTTTAGTTGATTGGAGCAAAATCATTATCACTTCAACTCAGTGGTGGAATATTTTATATTTAGGAGCTCTTGCTTCAGGATTGGGTTTCTTTTTATGGAACTACGGCGCCAGGCGAACAAATATTGGGGCTCTTGCAATATTCAATAATCTTAAAATTCCAGTGGCAATTATTGTCTCGCTCATATTTTTTCATGAAAAGACAGATCTACCCAGTTTATTGCTGGGTGGAGTACTCGTCCTTGGATCATTACTTCTGAATGAGGGATTTGAAAAGCGACAAGCTAAAACTATTAGAACTGTCACCGACCAGGTAATTTCCATGTAATTATAACTTTTACCGTTATTTTACACTTCAAAATCACTACATACTATATAATTCTAATAACCGGTCTGGTCCAGTCTTTTGCTATTTGTTTGTTTGTGATTATTAACCTAATATTATGACCTTATTTATCCTTTCTCTTTATACTTTGTTCCCTGCACTGGCCAGTTTTTATGCCTATAATGATCCGATTTTCGGAAAATCATCATCAAAATTGAAAAGCCATCTCAACCTGCAATGGACAAGGAAATTGTGATTCTTAAACAGCGGTGGTTCTTGGCAACGGTAATCTCTATCATTTTTCTGATATACGTTGTTCAAAGTGTGACTGCATCCACAACTAAAGCAAATACCAATCCAACTGATTGTAGCTCCAATCCTGTCATAATCTCGGACCAATGGCAAAATATTTCAAACCAACCCACTTTTACTTGGTCAGGTGCTACAGGAACCATTGAAGGTTATTATGTATATTTTGGAACAAGCTCATCCGGGACGGATACAGCATTTACAACAGATACATCCTTTCAACCACCTGCAGGCGTGACGACTGGTACCTACTATCTAAGAATAAATACCAAGGATACAGATGAAAATTTCCCGGATCTAGTTTGGACAACACTCTTTATTTTAAAATTCGATAATTCTCCGCCAACATTTTCTGCTACTGAGTCCGGTGGAGCTTCGGATGGGGTATGGCAAAATTCGATTACTTCCCCTTCTTTTTCGATCAGCCTTCCTGATCTAGGAGTGGGTTTGGATGGTTACTACTTATACTGGGGAGTTGATTCGAATGGCACCTCAAGTGATCCGATGATCCACGGGATTTTCACATTTGATCCCGGATCCTTAGTTGATGGTGAATACTTCCTTCGTATCAATGCTGTGGACCTCCTGGGTAACACATCTGGTTGGCAGACTGCTTTTATATTCAGATTGGATACCCAGGATCCAGATCCCGTCACGAGTGTCACTGAAACAAACGACTTGGTATCTTCTGCCTGGGGTAATATCGCTAGCCCAACTTTCACCTGGGATGCTCCACTTGGTGCAACGAAATATAACATTATGTGGGGATCAGATCCATTATCCACCACTTCGACGAATGTAAATATCATACCGCCGTTTTCTGCATCCGCTTCTTTAGGTGTGGATAATTTCCTGCGTATTCAATCTGTAGATGATGGTGGAAATTTAAGCGCATGGTCAAACGTCCTTTTTACATATTGGTTCGATAATACTCCTCCAACAGCAGTAACTTCAGTTACTGAAACAGCCAATGGGATATTAAGTGGTCATTGCAGCATATTAAAGAATGGTACATTCACTTGGGATCCATCTACAACAACCGGGGCCCCCACAGCTGGATACTTTTATTATTGGGGCATTGATCCGTTAGGTATTAACCCGCATTCTTCGAGTGCAGGACCACCCCTGATGTTAAGCCTCCCCAAAGGGGACAAATATTATTTGCGCATGGCAGCATATGATGACGCGGGCAATATTTCTTCATGGAATACAAACTTCATCCTGTGCAATGGAGATGTTGTCGGGTTGATCTCTGCAGCCGCAGGAGGTGATCTTAACCTGGGAGTTCCTGAGGCAGTGGTAAATGCATCAATAAATTTTCCTGTGAATGCATTTCAGGTTTTTGAAGATCCGCTTTGGGTGGGTAAAGATTTCTGGGCACGCCTCTGGTATCCAACAATTAATGGTCATCGTGACCCAACTGCTGGAAAAGTAACCCCATACAATCACCGCTCATTCAATTTAGCAGCAGATTTGGCTAGTGATACTTCAACTCTTTTCAGCCTCTCTCTACCATTCACAGTCTCATTGACATATAGCGAAGATAGTATCCTGGCTCTTTACGAAAACTCCCTGGCTATTTATCGCTGGGATGGTGATAAATGGAAAGTCTTATCCAATACAACATTGGACCCGGTTAATAATGTTGTGACAGGAATTACTGCTTATTTAGGTGAGTATTTATTGATGGGTGATCCAATTCCATCAATGGAACAATTATCGATTACTGCTGGAGGGATTTCATTTGGGGAATTACCATTATCTGGAAGGACAACTACCAGGAACGGGGTTACCAATCCGTGGATCATTCTAGATGCTACATATTCTGACCAGGGGTGGTATGTAACAATTCGAGGGACAGATTTTATCGACGGACAAAATCATGTTATTTCTATTGATAATCTAAGTATCCAAATTCCACAGGAGAACATTCAATTATTGGTAGGAACATCCTCTCCTGTTTCACTCGTGACTGAAATCTCTCCAATGAGCGAATCAAATATTAATGTTCTTACATCACAAATAGGTTCAAGCACTGGCAGATTCTCTGTCACACCGTTGTTTAAGTTGAATATTCCCGCTGAAACCTATGGTGGAATATATAGCAGTCAATTATTTATCACCATAATCAGCGGTCCAGTAAATTAATCGAGGTTATTAATGAAATGTAAAATCGCTAATACTATTCTTTTTTGTACGCTTATCTCAGGTACACTCTTCACCACTTTACCTGTTCAATCTCAAGCATTGACCTTTGGTATTGCTCCTGAGAATCCGGAAATTTCATATTTTGAATATTCTTTGAATCCCGGGGAAAGTGCAACTGGTGCTGTCATTGCAAAAAATTTCTCAGCAGATACGCTCAGCTTAATGGTGGAGCCTGTAGATGGAAAAACTGCCACAAATGGAGGCATTTCATACGATTTTGAAAATACTTCCGGTCCGAGTAGTTGGATTAACTTTTCGAACGAAACCAGGTTTGAAATACGTTCATTCCATATCCAAAAGTTACCATTCAAAGTGACCGTACCGGTAGGCACACCACCAGGTGAATATGTAGCTGGTTTCCTCTCCGCACTCGTTCCAACCACTCCGACACCCGAACCTGCTACCCAGGGAAATAATAATAATCTTTCCGTAAATGTGGTGACCAGGGTGGCGATCGCAGTAATCATTCATGTACCGGGGGAAGAAACCTGCAAAATGAGTATGAAAAGCCTCAATGCCTCGGTTTTTAATGGAAAATGGCGTTACGCCATGGTATTGACCAACACCGGGAATGTCCACTTCAAAGGCACAGCCAGAATTACGATAATGAACAGTGACTCTAAAAGTTTAATTGCAGAAAGGGAAATCCAAATAGGATACTTTGTCCCTGACAGTGATATGGTCTCAAATAATAGTTTTGAGATTCCACCACCGGGAATTTACCATTATTTGGTTGAGTTTCAGGATGCACAGAAATCATCGTGTCGATTTATTTTTGAGGGTGAAACAGAATACGGATCTGAGGAAAAAAATCTCCTTGCAACCCAATCCACTTTATTAGCCCATTATAATCAGCCATCTTCCACACCTTCCCCGACAGACAAACCCCTTCCAGAAGTAATTTCGGAAGTCAAGACACCCGGAACTTCATATTGGTATATCTGGATCAGCGGTGTGATCTTCTTAATCTCGGTTGGTTTGGTCATTTACGCCATTTCTGTATTAAAACGACGTAAATAATACATAAATATCGTTATTTCCATTGTTCTTAACTCTTTTGTATCCGATAAGTCAATTAGTAAAGAAAAACTTTTTACCTAATTGTTCTCTCTACAAAGGAGATCCTCATGAAAAAGATAGCGATAATATTTGTTGTCCTTGGTTTACTTCTAGCTTGCGCACCGGCAGCATTTGCAGATGATTCAGATCCAACTACTGGTGAAATTACCATCACTGGGAGTGTTGCTTCAGTGGCTACCTCTCCATTCATTCTCGCCGGGCATACGCTGGATGGAACCGACCTGGGAAATTCCAATCGATTACTTTCCGCATTTGTTCCGGGTGGAATAGTCGGCGGTGGAAATGCCGGCAAGAATGGTTCCTGGGTGGTTACCGATCCGCGTGGTACAGGTGCTGGCTACACCATTGATGTAAAGGCAACTGATTTTACTGCTGTTTCCGGTCCTGGATTCCTCGAAACTCCTCCCACTACCATCCCATTGGTTGGCGTCGGTGATCACTTTGGTATGAATTTGTTCCAAATGTATCTTCCTTCCGCTGGAATAGTTTGGGTGGATGGTCAATTTTCAGAAGATTGCAATTCAAATGGTGGTGGAGATTGTGGAACAATTGATGGGGACCTGATGCCAACAACCGTTGATTTTAGTGCAGGTTTTACTGCCCTGACAACTTCCGATCAATCCTTTGTGCTCGCTGATCCAGACGAAGGTATGGGAACATACTACATCAATCCACAGTTCGACCTCTTCGTACCGGCAGAGACCTACGCAGGTAGATATACATCCACTGTTACCCTGACATTGACAGCCTCAGCTCCGTAATCAAAATCTAAAATTAATCAATTAATAACATTCAGGATGAAGTTCTTCCTGAATGTTTTTTGTTATAATAACAATAATTCAAGGAGAGATACCCCATATGATCCAATCCAGAACGCGTAAAATCGTCCTCACCGGTATTCTTGGCGCAATATCCATCGTATTAGGTATCACCCATTGGGGATTCATCCCATGGCTTTCTGGTGCGTCTCTGACGGTAATGCATGTGCCTGTGATCATCGGGGCAATTTTGGAAGGTCCCTGGGTGGGAGTGGTTATTGGCTTGATCTTTGGTGTATTCAGTCTCATCCAGGCTGCTGTCGCCCCGACAGGACCTTCTGATGTTTGGTTTACCAATCCGATTGTTTCTGTCCTTCCGCGTTTATTGATTGGTCCGGCAGCGTGGATCGTCTGGAAGTTATTGAAAAAATGGGAAATTCCTGCCCTTATCGTCTCCGGCATTGCTGGTAGTTTGACCAATACAATTCTGGTACTCTCTGCCTTGGGGTTATTTGGGTTCCTGCCCTGGCCGTTGATCGCTTACATTGCATTTGCAAATGGCTTGCCGGAAGCAGCTGCCGCGGCGATATTGGTACTGGTTGTGGTGGCTGCCTGGAAAAGAATTAGCCTGAACAAAAAGCAAGGCGCAAACCTGGATTAATATCGGAAAATTGTAATAATTGAACCTGCAATAAAAATAAGTTGTACGGACATAAAGACTACATCCCCAATTTTGACGCGGCTGGTCTGATATCGGCTGCGTTTTTTGATTAATCCGTAACCCCGTGCGTCCATCGCCAGAGCGATCTTATCAGCTTTCTGGAAGCTTTGGAGAAACAACGGAACGATAAGAGGCAGAACCTGGCGGATCTTATCCTGAATTTTTCCTTTGGAGGTACCCCAGGTTGCTCCTCTGGATGCCTGTGCTTTAGCGATCCGCTCTGCCGTTAATGTGAGGAGTGGAATATAACGGATGGCAATCTCCACAGATACAATCAAATCCTGGATCGGGATCTTTATCCAGGACAATGGCATTAACACATCTTCCAATCCATGGGTAAAGCGGGAAATCGAGAAATTGGCTGTCGTAAGGCTGATTGCAAGCAAAAATATGGCAAATCTCGAGACCAGTAATAAAGATTGTGAGATGTCTTGAACAGAAATTTTATTGATCCAAAATTGAAAAATTATCTCTGAATTATCTTTCGCCGGATTGATGAACAAATTTATTACGGCTATGACCAGGATGAAAGGTAAAGCTTTTATTAATCCACTTAAGTACATCGAAATTTGGATTTTCGAAAGCCAAATTCCAACCAGGCAGAGAATAAATCCTGCAGTAATAACAATCCAGGAGTGAGTAATCAGCATCCCAACGAAAAATAATAAAAATCCTAAGAGATATGCTCCCGGATCCCGTTTTTGTAACCAGGAACCATTCTCAATGAATTCTGTAAAGGGAATACTCCTTTGGAATTCAAAATTAATGGAAGACATGTTCCTCCACTACATCTATGGCACTAATAAAATCTTCCATGCTGCAAATTCCCATTAGGTCCAACTTGGATTGTGCATTAATTTCCCTGACGAGTTTTGTAATGAAAGGAGGATCAATTCCATGATTTAACAATACATCCGGATCAGATAAGATCGATCCGGTTTTTCCGTTTAGAACAGAATGCCCATTTTCCAAAAGTGTCATATTGTCTGTTAGTGTTTGAATGTCCCGCAAGTTGTGCGATGATACGATGATCGTCATCTGGTTTTGTTTCAAATTATTAAAAGCACTGATAACCTCGTGCTGGGATTTTGGGTCCAGACCGGCAGTAGGCTCATCTAAAAGCAACAGACTGGGTTTCAGTGCGAGTATGGAGGCCAGAGCAATTTTCCTTTTTTCGCCACCACTCAGTGTATGGATTGGTCTATCTTTAAAAAGAATAAAATCCAAACCAACAGTTTCCATCGCCCATTGAACTCTATCTGACAATTTGCCATCGAAACCAATATTTTTTGGTCCAAATGCAATTTCATCACCCACATAATATTCAAAGAACTGGTTTTCTGGATTTTGCATTACCAGACCAACAAATTGCACTATTTCTTTGATGGTAATTTGTGGATCATTGAGGAGAAATTTACCTACCCGCACCTCCCCTGATTGTGGTGGAAGTAGTCCGTTTAAATGCTGTAATACAGTGGATTTGCCAGAGCCAGTTCGTCCGACCAATCCATGTCCCTGACCTTTGGCAACTGAGAAACATACCCCTCCCAATGCTTGCACTGCCTGTGGAGTACCTTTAAGATATTCAAAAGTCAAGTCAGAGACACTAACCATTGCTTTACCAACTGTTTGATCCTCATCAGATCCGGTATTGATGTCCCGGTGGAAATGACATTGTTGTAAAATAAGCTTGGCGAGGTCGACTATGCTGAATAACCCATTCTGAATATTCACTCCCACTTCTTGAAGGCCCTTAATTAGCTGTACACTTTCCGGGTATTCAAGGTTCCAATCGTTATCGATATTCTCGGTCAGAAACAATTCACCCGGAGTGCCATCAAATACGAGCTCACCCTCATTCATTACGAGCACCCGATCTGCCTGTGCAGCTTCATCCATTGAATGGGTTATATGGATGATAGTCTTGCCTTCATTGTGGAAAGATTTCATTACTCCCAACAAATTCTTCCTTGCGGCAGGATCCAGCATCGAGGTCGATTCGTCAAATATAATGCATTCAGGCTGAATGGCCAGGATACTTGCCAACGCCAACCTTTGCGTCTGTCCACCGGACAACATGAAGGTAGGTCGATTGCGGATATCCCATAGATCAAATCCTTCCATCACTTTACGCACTCTGGCATGCATTTCTTTTGTAGGCATTCCAAAGTTTTCAAGACCAAAAGCAATATCTTCCTCCACAGTTGTGGCAACGATTTGGTCTTCCGGTGATTGGAATATGATCCCAACTTTCCTGCGTATCACCTCCATGTTCATACCTTGGATTATTAATGTGCCGCCTACCTCCAGCTTTCCGCCAGTTGGCAGTAATAATCCATCGATCAATTTCACCAGGGTAGTTTTTCCAGATCCATTAGCTCCTACTATAGCCACGTATTCACCTAAATCAATGGAAAAGCTCACAGATTTGATACAATCACTTGAGGAAGGATTTTGTTCAGGGTAACGAAAGCAGGTTTCTGAGAAATCGATATAGTGGCTGTTCATGTTTGTAATCCAAAACTGACTATGCTTAAATAAATTTTATCATAACAGCTATCAGGATATTTTTTCCAAAAGTATATACAAAAATATGCTGCAAAGATTAGCCTTGTTATAATTGTTTTATACAAACTTTGTACGACACTAAGAGGAACTATGGCAATATATCTTGCATTTATGGAAATTTGGCGTAATCGGAGTAGGTTCTTCCTATTCAGCCTCGTCATAGCTTTAATTACAACTCTGGTTCTATTTATCGCTGCACTGGCGCAGGGATTGTCTAATGCCAATATTGAATACCTTTCAAAATTGGATGCACAATTGATCGTTTTTCAAAAGAATGTTGACCTATCAGCCTCAGCAAGCCAGATTAACCGTTCAACATTGAATAATATCCAGCGGGTTGATGGAGTTCTGGAAATTGGTTCTGTTGGTGCTAGTAGTGGAAAAATAGTAAATATTCCAGGTATAGATCCATTAGACGTATCCCTTCTGGGTGTGGAATCTATGAAACCTGGTTCGCCTCTTGTGATTGCTGGTTCACCTGTCACCCTTAGTCGGGGAAACGAAGCAGTCATTGACCAGGACCTTTCTACAGAGTTAGGGCTTGGGCTTGGAGATTCCTTTACCATACGGACCATCCAGGGAACAGATGAAAAATTTTACACCTTTAAAGTTACAGGAATTACCGAATCTTTAGAGTATTTATACAGTTCCTCCATTTTCCTGCCATATCTGACTTGGGATCAGATTCGTCCACAATCCTCAAATCGGGATTCTAATCGGGAAACTGTTACTAACTTTGTGGCTGTAAAGTTAAAGCCAGGCTCGGACCCTAAAATAGTAGCAGAAAATATTCAATCCCAGGTAGTCAATGTTGAGGTAGTGGATAAGAAAACTGCATATGAAGCTACTCCAGGTTATTCAGTTCAACAAAGTACATTAAATACTCAACAGGGTTTCACCCTCCTGATCGGTGTCTTGGTTATTGGCGGATTTTTCCAGATTCAAATGCTTCAAAAGGTTCCATTAATTGGAGTCTTAAAAGCTATTGGGACGTCAAATTCAACTGTCGCATGGGCTGTTGTGACTCAGATCGTTCTAATTACCACATTCGGCGTCATTATGGGTAGCCTGGTTACTTTTGGTCTGACAGCAGCCTTGCCTGCTGGAGTACCAATAATCTTCAATGGTCCTTCGATCCTACTGGCTTTTGCTGCCCTACTCTTAATTGGTCCTTTAGGCGGCTTGGTCAGTGTGAAACTTGCTGTAAACGTAGAACCTCTTACTGCTTTAGGACTTACCTCATAAGGAACAATATGGAAACTGTATTACAGGCAAATTCAATTTCAAAAATATATAAGTCGGGTTCTAATGAAACAATCGCAGTGGATGATATTTCATTATCCGTTGGTAAGGGCGAATTTATCGCTATTGTTGGACCAAGTGGATCCGGAAAAACGACTATGCTGGCTATTTTAGCTGCGCTATTAACTCCCACACATGGCAACGTCTCCATCGATAATATTGATTTACGAAATATGAGTGAAAAGGAACGCGTGAAATTTCGTCGGGAAAAAATTGGATTTACGTTTCAATCGAATAATTTACTACCGTTTCTCAATGTTCGTGAAAATGTCGAAATGATGTTAAGGCTAAACAAAACCTATACTCCGGAGACAAAAGAATATTGTCTTGATCTTCTCTTCCGTCTAGGAATGGAAGATCGATTAAATTACCTCCCCAATCAGCTCTCCGGTGGACAACGCCAGCGGGTTACCATTGCCCGTGCTCTCGTCCATAATCCCAGTCTAGTTCTAGCCGATGAACCGACGGCAAGCCTGGATACTGAGCGGGCATATCAGGTCGTAAAAATCTTCTCCGACCTGATCCATGAACAGAAAAAAGCTGGCATTATTGTGACTCACGATCTTCGAATGTGTATTTACGTTGACCGTGTTATCCAGATGATGGATGGAAAAGTTGAGAATATATTATCAACCCGTCAAGAAATTGATGATTTTATGGCTTGTGGCTAACTACGAAAGGTTTATTATGAAGAAAAATATTTTTAGTTATATTGTAATTTCGGTCTTATTTGGCTTGATCCTTGTAAGTTGCCAGGCAAAGGCACCTGTCGTTCAACCTGATTCCAGTGATATTGTTCCAGCAGACAATATTGGAACTGTTGCCGAGGGAAAACTCGTCCCGGAAAAATATATAGAACTTGCTTTTTTCCCTTCCGGTGGCGTTGTTGAAAATCTTTACTTTACTGAAAGTAGCCAAGTAAAAACAGGGGATGTCTTAGCCAGGCTATTAGTAACACCTCAACAAGCTGCTGGTGTTACAAATGCTGAGCAGGAATTGGTAAATGCTAAAAATGCACGCCAAACCTTTTTAGAAGAAGCAGAAGTTCAAAAAACACAGTTACTTATGAATGTGGCTTTGGCAAAAGATCGCCTGAAAGATGCTAACAGTAAAAAAATAGACAAGGAACGTGTTTATCGGTTTAGCAAAACCGCAGAGGCAACAGTCGAAGTGGGTAAAGCAGTCGCCGATTTTGACCTTGCGACTCAACAATTAGCGTATGCAGAGCTCCTGGCTTCCAAATGGATCAATGGACCAGATCCGGAACAATTGTCTGTTTTGGATGCTCGAGTATCAAATGCGCAGGCATCTTTAATCGCTGCACAGGCTGTGGTAACCAGCCAATCAGAGTTGACTGCTCCTTTTGATGGTCAAATTATCTCCTTGGATGTAATCCCCGGACAAATAGCTCAAAGTTCGCAATCAGTCATCACAATAGCCGATACCAATTCATGGTTGATCGAAACAACTGACTTAAAAGAAGTTGACATCCTATCTATCAAATCAGGCTCTTCGGCTATTGTTCGAGTAGATGCCATACCAGGTGTTGATTTCCAGGCTCGTGTAAAAAACATTCAAGCATTTGGCAAGAATAATCAGGGAGATATCACTTACAAAGTCACTTTGACAGTTGACTCAGATCCCCGGTTTTTATGGAATATGACTACCAGTGTACATTTCGAATAATTCTTATCATTAGGTAACAGATAATAGGCAACAATTGGACTATGCACTTAATGGATGTACCCAGTTCTGATGATGTTTCTGAAAAGCAGTTGTATAATAAATATTGGAGCTTATATTTTTCAACAAAATAATTATCGGAATGACCTTAAAACCTGCAAATTTGGGCCTAAAACCCAAAATCACCATTAATACTCAGGGCTTCATTCCCATAAACTAACTTGAAATGGAGGAGAATTATGAAGCCTAGTGCGCCAAAAGTTATAACCTGGTGGGTTTCTGTTATTATCGTCGTGATTGGAGTATTGGGATATACCAAAACCATTTCTGGCATTGGCACGGACATGGCTTTCTGGCTGGTTGTAATTGGTTTTGCCCTCCTTGCCATTGCAAACTTGGTAAGAGGATTATAAATACTTCTTATTGATCAATCACATCTCAATCGTAGCTCCATTTGAGATGTGATTATTTAAGGTAAAATTCTAATAATTACTGTCAATTTGAAGATGGGTTTAACCAAGTAAATTTCATATATTTTTCTTACATGGTATCAAAACCACCCGAAAATGAGTGGTTTTGATACCTTCGCGAATCCAAACATGGTAAACTTAATTGTTTATGAAGTCACTACCAACCGTACCTATTCAGTCAACTGCTATTGCGCACCCTAATATTGCCTTTATAAAATACTGGGGAAATCGAGATAATGATCTGCGCATCCCTCTCAATGGCTCCATCTCGATGAATTTGGATTCTTTAACGACACAAACATCAGTTGAAATCCAATCCGGACTGCCTGCAGATAAACTGATCATCAATGGTCGGGATGATGCCCGAAAAGCTACTGAACGCATTTCCGCTTTACTAGATTTGGTTCGAAAGATGTCAAACCGAACTGAGTATGCTTTGGTTTCAACTGTCAATAATTTTCCTGTCGGCAGTGGAATCGCCTCCTCAGCTTCTGGATTTTCCGCACTGGCACTGGCTGCTTCAGTTGCTTATGGCTTGCACCTTTCCGAAAAAGACCTCTCCCGCCTGGCACGCCGAGGATCTGGTTCCGCCTGCCGTTCTGTTCCTTCCGGCTTTGTCGAATGGCAGGCTGGATCATCAGATGACGATTCTTTCGCCTTCTCTATCGCTCCCAAAGACCATTGGGATATGGTTGACCTGATCGCCATCGTGGATAAATCCCACAAAAAGACCGGATCCACTGAAGGCCACCAACTCGCCTATACCAGTCCATTCCAACACTCCCGCGTGGAAGATGCTCCCCGTCGAATGCAAATTTGCAGGCAGGCACTCCTCGAACGCGATTACGCCAGCTTTGCAGGCATTGTTGAATTGGATTGCCTCATGATGCATGCTGTGATGATGACATCCTCTCCCTGTTTGATGTACTGGAAGCCGGCGACATTGGAGGTCATTCAAAAAGTTACCTCACTTCGTGCTCAAGGCTTACCCGTTTGTTATACGATCGATGCTGGAGCAAATGTACATATCATCACAATGAAAACAAATCAATCTTCCGTTCAGGCTGAAATCCAAAAAATGAACTCAGTTCAATCGATCCTGGTCTCCGGTCCGGGTGGGGCTGTTTATATACCAGGTTGATGCTCAATTGGATGACTGTTACAATTACTATAGATATATAAAAAGAAGCAGGAGCAAATGATTCAAACCAGTTTATTCGTATCCATATTGCAATTTATTATTGTCCTGGGTTTCCTGATGGTTTGCCACGAATTGGGGCATTTTCTTGTAGCCAGGTTTTTCAAAGTAGAAATTGAAGAATTCGGTATCGGTATCCCTCCCCGGATCATAGGTAAGAAATTTGGCGGAGTCATTTTCAGCCTGAATGCCATTCCTTTTGGAGCATTCGTACGTCCGAAAGGGGAAAATGACCCGAAAGTACCCGGTGGTTTGGCTTCCGCCAGTCCCTGGGTGAGATTGGCTGTCCTCTTTGGCGGTCCGATCATGAATTTATTGGTCGGTTTCATCGTTTTTGTTATTCTCTTTGCCCGCGTCGGCATGCCTGATACAAAAGTCGTCGAGATTATGGACATTGCACCTTCGTCACCTGCAGAAAGTGCAGGGATGCTGGCAGGTGACACCGTCGTCTCTGTCAACGGTATTGCCATCACGAGTGCCGATCAGATCCAAACTCTTATTCAGGGTCAAAAAGGTTCACCGGTGACAATGGTACTTCTCCGCAACGGCCAGAATGTGACCATTTCAGTCACCCCAAGAGTATCTCCTCCTGAAGGAGAAGGACCGGTCGGTTTTGTGATGGGAAACCCATTCCATCCAATCCCCTGGTACGAAGCAATCCCGACCGCTGGCAGTGCTATGTTTGAACAGGCTAAACAGCTCATCCTTTTACCGGGGCGCCTCATCCAGGGAACGATTCCCTCTGATCAGGCTCGCGTTATCGGTCCGAAAGGGATCTTTGACATATATCAGGCAGCAAAAAGCAGTGACGCCAAGGCTGAATCCTCACCCGTGAGCTTGCCGCCTGTCAGTGTGCTTTCCTTCATTGGTACCATATCTGTTGCCCTCGGGTTGACCAACCTGCTGCCCATTCCTGCTTTGGATGGTGGTAGGATCATATTTATCATCCCAGAACTCCTTTTCCGCAAGCGTGTCCCGGCAAAATACGAGAATATCGTCCATTCGGTCGGTATGTTATCTTTACTGGCGTTTATGGTCTTTATCACCATTCAAGACTTTATTAACCCGATCAAACTTCCGTAACATGGGCACAAATATGGAAAATAAACCTGATATCGGCTTTGATAAGATTATCGATGCACTCCTTGACCTGAATAACACCTTTCCACCTAAATATCTACATCGCTTTTCTGACATCTCTCCCATGGATCTGTCTTCCCTTCAAAAGGTGTGGAACTTGATCGTTGCTTCCAGAAAAGTCACCCTCCTGGAGGACCTCGAAGCGATATCAGATTCAGATACCCTGACCTCCTTTTATGATGTAGGCAAGCTGGCTTTGACAGACAGCTTTGCACCGGTCCGTGAACTTGGCATCCGCCTGCTCTGGGAATGTGAGGAACATTCCCTGGTCAAAGTCTTCCTGAAGATGCTCAACAATGATCCCGACATCAATGTGCAAGCTGCGGTAGCCAGTGCTCTGGGTCGATTCATCAACCTGGGCGAATTGGATGTCATTCCAGGTGAGGAGCGTGATGCCATCGAACACGCTCTCATCCCTAAATTTGACAAATCCAACCCTCAGCTTCTCCGGCGAAGAGCGATCGAATCACTCGGTTATTCCAGTACACCTGCGATTGACAAGCTGATCAAAAAGGCGTACTCCGAAAGCGACAAGGCCATGGTAGCCAGCGCTCTATTTGCCATGGGTCGCTCAGCCAATGACGCCTGGGCAGAGACCGTTATTTCGAACCTGCAAAATCAAAACGTGGATGTGCAGGAGGAAGCTGTGCGGGCTGCCGGCGAATTGGAGATTCAGAACGCCCGCGAGGAGATCCTTGAACTCCTTGACGATGAAGGTCTCGACCTGGATGTATTCCTGGCAGGCATTTGGTCGCTCTCACAGATCGGCGGTCCGGGCGTACAGGAAAAGCTGGAAGCGCTCGCCGAAGATCCAGATATGGATGAAGAGACCATCGAGTTGATCGAATCAGCCGCTGAAAACCTGGATTTCAATAATAGCCTGGTCAATTTCAATTTGCTGGATATTTCTCCCGAAGAGGATGAAGACGAAGAAGTATGAACAAACGCATTCACGCCGTTATTTCCGGCCGGGTACAACAGGTCGGTTTCCGCAGCTTCGTCGAGGATGAGGCCGATAACCTGGGGCTCACCGGTTGGACCCGCAACCTGTATTCCGGCGAGGTCGAAGTCGTAGCCGAAGGGGATGAGTTGAAGCTGCAGGCTTTCAGCCGCAGGATCAGCCAGGGTCCCTCCCTATCCCATATCATCCACTTCAACCTGGAATGGCTGCCAGCTACCGGCGAATTTCCCCACTTCAACGTCCGCTCCACGTTTATCAGCGACTAACCCCTAATCATCACTGAGCATCAGTTTGGCTTTCTCCCAGGGTGACACCTTGGCAGTTTCCGCATACAAAGATTTCAACTCGTAGATCTGATCGCGAATGGCAGCCGCCTTCTCAAACTGCAGTTCCTTGGCGGATGCTTTCATTTGGTTCTCCAGCTCGCCGATCAAGCGGTTGAACTCTGACCGCGGCATCAGCATCGTCTTGCTGGAACCGTAGCTGGCGCGGGTTTCAGCCAACTCACGCACACCGGTCAGTCGTTGGGTCAAATCTCTGACTGCCTTGCGGATGCTGACCGGCTCGATGCCGTGTTTTAGGTTGTAATCAAATTGCTTTTTCCGGCGGCGGTTGGTCTCGTCGATAGCTTTCTTCATCGAATCAGTGATCCGGTCGGCATACATCAGCACCTTACCGTTGACATGCCGTGCCGCCCGTCCGATGGTCTGAATCAGAGCTGTACCGGAGCGTAAAAATCCTTCCTTATCTGCATCCAAAATGGCCACCATCGATACTTCCGGCAGGTCCAGCCCCTCGCGCAGCAGGTTGATGCCCACCAGCACGTCGAAAGTACCCATTCTCAGGTCCCGCAAAATCGCGATACGCTCAAGCGTCTCCACCTCGGAATGCAGGTACTGCACTTTGATGCCCAATTCCTTCAGGTAATCTGCCAGGTCTTCTGACATGCGTTTGGTCAGCGTGGTCACCAGTACCCGCTCGCCCGAAGCGGTGCGCATTTTGATCTCACCCAGCAGGTTATCCACCTGCCCCAGTGTCGGACGCACTTCCACTTCCGGATCCAGCAGCCCGGTCGGGCGGATGACTTGCTCCACCACCTGGTTGGCTATTCCCAGCTCGAACGGTGCCGGGGTCGCCGAGGTATAGATCACCTGACGCATATACTTCTCAAATTCTTCAAACCTGAGCGGACGGTTATCCAGCGCGGATGGCAGCCTGAAGCCGTAATCCACCAGCACCTGCTTACGCGACCGGTCGCCGTTGAACATGCCGCGGATCTGCGGTATGGTCATGTGGCTTTCATCCAACACCAGTAGAAAATCTGTCGGCAGGTAGTCGATCAGCGTCCACGGGGCAGAACCTGCCGGACGCTGGTCGATCAGGCGCGAATAGTTCTCGATCCCCGCACAGGTGCCCACTTCCCGCAGCATCTCCAGATCATACATGCAGCGCTGCTCAATGCGCTGTGCTTCCAGCAGCATATTCGCATCCTTAAAGTACTTGATACGCTCTGCCAGTTCTTCTTCAATATCAAGGATCGATTTCTTCAAGCGCTCTTCCCCGGCTAGGTAATGCTTGGCGGGGTAGATATCCAGTTCGTCGAGGATGTTGAATATCTCGCCCCTCACCGGGTGGACGTCCATGATCTTCTCAACCTCATCCCCGAAGAAGGAGATGCGGAAGACGTGCTCATTCTCATACGCCGGTTGGATCTCGAGTGTGTCGCCGCGCACCCTGAAGTTGCCGGGTTTGATCTCCATGTCGTTGCGCTGGTACTGGCTCTCCACCAGTTGGCGCAGCAAGGCGTTGCGACGGAAGACCTCCCCTTTCACCAGATGCACCAGCCCCTTACCAAATGCCTCGGGGTTGCCCAGGCCGTAGATGCAGGAGACTGACGCCACGATGATCACGTCCTTGCGCGACATCAGTGCAGTGGTGGCTGCCAGGCGCAGACGCTCGATCTCCTCGTTGATATCTGTCTCTTTTTCGATGTAAAGGTCGCGCCGGGGAACGTAGGCTTCCGGTTGGTAATAATCGTAATAGGATACAAAGTATTCCACCGCGTTCTCGGGGAAGAATTCCTTGAACTCGGCGTAAAGCTGGGCGGCGAGGGTTTTGTTATGCGCCATCACCAGCGTGGCCTTCTGTGTTCGCTGGATCACATTGGCAATAGTGAAGGTCTTGCCCGTGCCGGTGGCACCCAACAGCACCTGGTGTGCCATACCGCTTTCGACGCCCTTCACCAACTGTTCGATCGCATCCGGCTGGTCGCCGGTGGGTTGATAAGGAGAATGTAGTTTAAATTCCATGCCGCACCTCGTTAACCAATGTTACCAGATTCAAGGAATGAGAAATGAGAATCGAGAATGGAAAATAGAGAACCGAGATTCAAAATACCATGACCCAATCCTAGTTTGGTTTTTCGCTTCTTCGCTTTTATTTCCATTCTCTACTCTCTATTCACTGAATTTCGTCCCGACTGCTCCCCGACTACGTCGGATCGCATCGGGACTGCAAAACTCACTTTGCGAGTTTTTTGAAATGTAATGTTCTGTATTGCGAGAAAAATTCAATTCCCTATAGATTATATGTTCTATATATATTATAAGCTCAAATTTGGATTTGTAAAGCTGTAATTACTGTCAGGTGCAACTAAAACAATTCAAGACAAATGGGATCAAATCCGTGATTCTGGCGATGGTGCTATATTCATCTTTAAGACATTGCTCTATGCTGAACCAGTAAAGATACACTGGAGATCCAAGTAGAGCCTTTCCTTCTGGAGGTTCTACGGGAGTGATGTTTATTCGGATTTATCTGATACTATAAGTATAAATTATTACCAAGTAAGGCGGTATATGAAAAAGTTCGTTCTCTTTCCTATGATTCTCGTGCTGCTTGTGTCTTCTGCCTGTGGATTGCCTAAAAGCGTGACCAAGATAATTAAACAAGAATCCAATGATAATGGCTCTCAACTTACAACAGATATACCCCCCACCGATAACGAAAATACCGCTAAAACAGACCAGGACGGAGCTTTCAAAGCAGATGTGACTTCCCCCATCAGCGTCCTCCTTTCCTGGGACGGCTTGTCCGCGGACACGTTCCTGCTTGAAGGCAGTGTGGCTGGCAGTGAGTTCGTCACCCTGGCGGAACTACCTTCCGATTCGACCTCTTATGAACTGATGCCGGTCATCTCTGACCAGACCATGCAGTTTCGCTTAACCCCTGTCAATGGCAGCAGCAATGGGTATTCCCTCACTGTTGAGGTGACTACTCCTGTACAAGAGGCTGACCCGCTCTCGGTGACCCTCACCACCGACAAGACCACTCCCGACCCGACCAGCATCGATTTCTCCAACATCAACCCGGAGACGATGGATCCAGCTGCGATTGCCGAGTTGCTCCTCCCCCAGGAAACCTCGGCCTCCGCGGTGATCGGCCCGGAGGGTGGCGAATTAAGTGTCACCAGCACTACCGGGGTGAAATACACCTACCGCATCCCGCCTGGAGCCCTTGACGACACCATCCCCTTCACCCTGATCCCCCTTTCAGCATTGGATGGCGCACCCATAACTGGTAGTCTTTTGGGTGCTGTCAACATCCTCCCCGAAGGGCTGGAGTTGAATGAACCCGCCATCCTTACCATCGAACCCGCTCCCGATACTCAAGCCGGTGCAGGAGATGTGGTCGCCACTTTTGAATTTAAGGAAGATGGTTCTGAATTTTATTTCAACGGAGTTTTTCCGAAAGATGCAGTTGCCTCCTCCACAACTCCAGCTAAACTGGCTGCCCCTGTGGCTCAGGACGATGGCTGGGTGATGCAACCCTGGGATGTGCCTCAGACCAGGACCAGCCCGGCTGGGTCCGCAGTCACCACCAAAAAAGCGGTCCGTCAGCAGGCGGTAAGCCATCCGCCCACCGATAACCGCTCAAAGAATGACCAGAACAACACAGCAGAAGATGATGAGCTTACACCTCTCACCCCGCTAAAATACCAGGATTACGCCGATCGTGGGCTGGGCTTGAGCAATTGGAATGACACATATAAGTTGATCGAAGATATGGAGTCCACCTACAAGAACGCCAAGGATAAAGCATCTTCACTGAAATCCATGGAAAAAGCTCTGTCAAACCTGGTTGATGCGTTCGAGAAGCATTTTAAAAGAAACCTGCAGAACTGCGTTGCAAAGGATGACTTCAGTGCCTTCCACGCGGCAAAGGGTCTCAGTAATCCGCGCACAGCTTTTGGCAAGATCGTGGCAGCCGCCTACAAGAAGAAATACGGAGATGCAACTCTCAAGGATGTGATAAAAAAGACCGAACGCTGCAACCTGACCTTAAAAATGGATTCAACAGTCACTTTCATCGGTGCAGACACGAAATTCGTCATGCCGGTAACTGTCGAAGTAACCCTGAAGACCAATTACGACAGCGCGACCGGCTCGGTCTATTACACGGGCACCGGGAATATTACGCATCAGGCATCCGGTGGTAAAGGAGTTGAATGCTATGCCCAAATGATCGAAGAGGGTCAGGGCAAGTTCATAGTGAAAAAGATGTTCCCGATCTTTGACGGTTCCGCTGTCCTGTACGATTTTGCCCTGGCTGAATTTGATACTCCCGCAGTCGGTAGCAAGACGATTGTGAAATGCCCTAGAGTCACTCAGACCGTACCCTTAAAACGGGGTGTCGATATGTGGGGAAGTTTCTTTATGGTAGCCCGCACCCCCAATCTGGCGGTGAGCGACTGGCAGGTTAACCCGTCTGCTTCAGGTGGTACTCTGGCATCCAATGATACCAATGCCACCCAGGTCTTCCCCGACGGGACGATTTCCGAGAAAACCAGCTACAAAGTCCAGGTCAGTAAATGATCAGCTAAGCATCATCCATCACAAAAGGCAGTGCAGGTTATCCATGCACTGCCTTTTGATTGATTTTTCCCACAACACGAATTCAAACCAGAGGCTATATAGCAAGCCCCCCTTTAATTCCCCCAAATACCTAATAGGCACATGTACTCTAAGAAATTTGGGGGGATGGCACAGCCAGGGGGGTTGGGGGGGGACAAAGGGGGGATTGTAAACGATCTATTGCTGTGCAGCCTCGATCTTGATCGTGGCAGACACCGTCTTCTTCATTTTGCCCTGGAGCCCAAACAATTTTCCCATGAGCCCGTATTTACGATCCAGCAGCTTTTCCACGTGTTTAGCTTCATTCCCATGTACCAGGACGGCGGTGGCATTCTCCCACTCGCCCTGCGGTTCCCCGCTCATGGAACATGGAACGACACGCACCGCTCTGTTATTGCGTACCCGTTTCACCTTGCCGGAACCATCTACGGTACGTACATACAGGGTATTCCCATCCTGGACAAACCAGACCGGTGTCTTAACACTGACACCTGTTTTACGGAAGGTTTCCAAGTTTAAATAAGATTTCTTATTAAATTGAGCAAATTGTGAATTCATGTTTTCTCCATCGCATTGATTTCTTAATTATAATTGCTGGGCATTCTTTAGACAAAGTATGTACAATGTGCATTTCGAAGTTATACACCGGATTACGCTGGCTGCCCCCCCTCAGTCCCCCCAATTTCTCTCAAATACCGTTCGCTCCGGCGACAAAGTCGAACGGAGGGGGAATTAAAGAGGGGCTGTCAAATGGATGATCTCGTTCAGTGCCTGAAGCAGGTCATTCTGCCAGGTATTATCGTCCGGGTTGAGTGGCATCCAGTAGGAGTTCTTACCGGAGCGCAGGTTGAGGTTGATGAAAGGCAGATTACGGGGCGGGAAACCCTCGGGTAGCTGCGGATAACGCAGCACCAACTGGCCATTTTCAACATAAACGGATGCCAGGCCGGCCATTTCCGCCAGCAGTTTGACCCGCAGCTGGTAGAACAGGTTCGCCACTTCCTGCGGGATCTCGCCAAAGCGGTCCTGCATTTCTTCCGCCATGGCATCCAACTGGTCAGGGGAGCTCACATTCGCCATGCGGCGGTACAGCTTCAACCGGGTGTTCTGGTCTGCAATATATTCGGTAGGCAGTTCCACAGGCAGGGGCAGGTCGACAGCCACCGGCAGCGACAGCTCCTTGATGACAAAGAGGTTGTCCCGGCTGTCATCCGGCAGGCCGCGCAGCTTGCGCTCCACCTTGACCGCCGATGAAAGCATCTGGGTGTAGAGATGGAATCCGACCGAGTTGATATAGCCGTGCTGGCGGGTACCCAGCAGTTCACCGGCACCACGGATCTCCATATCTCGCATGGCGATGGAATAGCCCGCTCCAAGCTGGGTATTCTCGGCGATCACTTCCAGGCGCTCCTGGCCGTCAGGTGTGGCTGCCCGGGAACGGTGCCGGAAGAAGTAAGCATATGCGCGCTGGGCTCCGCGTCCGACCCGGCCGCGCAGCTGGTAAAGCTGTGCCAGACCGAACGTATCGGCGCGGTCCACGATCAGCGTGTTCGCATTGGGGATATCCAGCCCCGATTCGATGATGGAAGTGCACAGCAGCACATCGATCTCATTATGGGTGAAGCTGTGCATCACCTTCGCCAGTTCGTGCTCCTCCAATTGTCCATGCCCGATGCCGTATCTGGCTTCAGGGACAAGCTTTTGCAGGTGCATGAGCATGGCGGGGATGCTGTGGACGCGGTTGTGGAGGAAGAACACCTGTCCACCCCTCTCCAGCTCACGCAGGATCGCCTGGCGCACTAAATGAGGCGAATAGGGACCAATATGAGTATTGATCGGCAATCTTTCTTCTGGAGGCGTATTGATGGTGGAGATATCGCGCACCCCGGTCAGCGCCATATAAAGTGTGCGGGGGATGGGGGTGGCCGTCAGGGTCAGGACATCCACTTCGGTGCGCAGCTTCTTCAGGAATTCCTTATGGGTCACCCCGAAGCGCTGCTCCTCATCGATGATCACCAGCCCGAGGTCTTTGAACTGTACGTCCGCCTGGATTAGCCGGTGGGTGCCGATGATGATATCCACCTGACCCATACCTAGTTTGCGGATGATCTCATCTTGCTCTTTTGGCGACCGGAAGCGGGAAAGCATCTCCACGACGGCCGGGAAAGGCAAAAGGCGCTCTTTGAACGTATCGAAGTGCTGCTGGGCAAGAATGGTGGTGGGTACAAGGATGGCGACCTGCTTGCCATCCATGACTGCCTTGAAGGCAGCGCGCAGGGCAACTTCGGTCTTGCCGTAACCCACATCGCCGCACAACAGACGGTCCATCGGGCGCGGGTTTTCCATGTCCTGCTTCACCTGGCGGATGGCGTTCACCTGGTCTGGGGTCTCAATATAGGGGAAGCTGCCTTCCAGTTCCATCTGCCAGGCAGAATCCTTGGAGAAGGAGAAACCGGCGGCGATCTGACGCTGAGCGTACAGGTCCAACAGGTCACCGGCTACTTCCTGAACCGCTCCACGCACCCGATTCTTGGTGGTAGTCCACTCGTTACTGCCCAACCGCGATGCCGTCGGGCGCTGACTGTCTGGCCCCACATAACGCGAGAGCCTGTCCGCTTGGTGGATGGGGACAAAAAGCTGGTCTCCTCCCTGGTATTCAATGGCCAGGAATTCACGGCGGATGCCATCCAGCACCCGTTTCACCAGGCCGATGAATTGCCCGATGCCATAATCGATATGAACGACCCAATCGCCCACCGAAAGATCAGCATACTGGGCTTCGGGGTTATCGCCGATCTGCAGCTGCTGACGGCGGGAGTGCGGTTTTTCCCAGCCGAAGATCTCGCTGTCGGAGTAAACGATCACCTCGGCAGAAGTTCCGTCCTTCATGTGCCAGCCTTCGTACAGGCTGCCATCGATGAAGACCGGCTCTGAGACTGCAGTCTCGAGCTGTCCGGTGTTGTCGAGCCAGACTTCCTTGATTCGCGGTACCTGGCGTGAGACGATATATTGTTCCCTGACGACCTGCGCATCCGTGAGCAGATCATCAACAAAGTTTTCCAATTGACCAGCATAACGCTGATTCGGGTAGAAACAGGAGGATAGATCGGAATTTTGTTCCGAGTTGCCATATCCCAGATCAAGAACCAGGAGTTTCCCCATGGAATCCTGCAATTCGGACCAGCTGAGGTAAGGGACGGGGAAGTCCTCCGGCAAAAAACCTGAGTGTATGCCTTCGTTACGCATCTTGACGGCATCCTCTTCCACCTCGTTGACGATGCTTTCCAGCTTTACTCCGTCGTCCAGGATGACAAGAGAATTCTTGGGCAGGAAATCGATGAGAGTGCTGGAGAAACTATGCAGCAACGGGAGGTGAAATTCAGAATATTGCTTCCCGGACACCATGGCAGGCTGGTCCCGCAAAAGGAATTCACGCGCAGGCGGGACATTGATCGAATCGCATTTCTCGATGGTCCGCTGGGTGGCGGGATCAAAAAGTTTGATGGTCTCGATATCGTCGCCGAAGTAATCCAGCCTGACCGGTACCTTGTCGCCCATCGCCCAGATATCGATCACTCCACCGCGGTGGGAGAACTGCCCCGGTTCGACCACGATCTCTGCAAACTGGTACCCATTCTGGACCAGCTGCTCGATCAAGCTGTTTTGAGGTTTTTGAGTGTTATTGGCTATGCGCAGAATGGATTTCAGGTAATCCCGGCGCGGCATGGTACGTGTCATCAAAGATTTCGCAGAGGAAATGATAACTGGTGGTGATATGCTGATCTGTGTTCCGGGCAGGTGATACCCTGCCAGTCTCGTGAGGGTTGCCAACCGATCCTGCCGGGTATTGGAACTCCACCCGGCTTCTTCATAAAAGAGCGGCGTTGGCTCAGTGAAACTGAATAGGCGCATTCCAGGCTGCCAGAATTCCAACTCATCCATTGCCGAGGAAGCTTTTTCCTGCCTGGACGTGATGAACAATACTGGACGGTTGAGATCCTGCCACAACCCTGCCACGATCGGCAGGCGAACAGACCGGATCAAACTGAGGGGGTCTGGTACGACTCCATTTCGGATGGAATCCAATAAAGTTTGATAGGAGGATAATTGCCTGATATTATCGAGGATCATACCGTTATTCTTTGGTGATATTTCCGTTATAGCGGGTCATGGCAGCTTCCAGACCATCGGCAACAAAAACCTTGATCGCCTCGACAGCCTGCGGGAGAACATTCTGAAGTACCTTTTCATCAGAATTGGAAAATTCCTGCAACACATACCCGGCGGCTTCCTGGCTGCCCGATGGACGACCGATACCTATCCGCATACGGGGAAAATCCTGCGTTCCCAGCTTTTCAATGGTGGAGGCCAAGCCTTTTTGCCCGCCTGAGCCACCTCCCGGGCGGATCCTGATCGTTCCAAGCGGCAGATCGATATCGTCATGTGCCACCAGGACTTTATCCAGCGGGATCTTATAGAAGCGCATGAGAGCTGCTACCGCCTGCCCGGATAGGTTCATAAAGGTTTGAGGTTTGGCCAGGATGATTCGTGCGTCATCCAATTCTATTGTCCCGGTCATGGCCTTGAATTGGACCTTGGTCAATTTGGTATTGAATTCCGATACCACGCTATCTATCAGCCGAAAGCCGACATTATGCCTGGTATTCCGATATTCCCGACCTGGATTTCCAAACCCGGCAATTAGGTAGAATTCTTTTTCCATATAATGATCACTTCACAATTTTCTAAATATGGCAGCCAGGATAAAAGCCAATAAGATTCCAACTATCAGACTTACCACCACCAACTTTACAAGCTGCGATCTGGTAATTTCGATATTATTAATATTTTTCGCCTCGCCTTGAAAAACAGGTGCCTGAAATGTGGGTCTGGTCGATGTCACTTGTGTCGGATTGCTGAGTGCTCCCGGCGCAGGAGTATTGGTCTCGATCGGGGAATAATTCCTAACCCGAATCTCATCTGCAAAATATTCTGCCTTGGTGGAATCCTTATAGTAGACAGTCAGCCTTAAGCGATAATTCCCATCTGAAATCGAACTTGTATCCCACACACCCAAAAACCCGTCTGGCGGGTTTTTATCACTGGTTTTGATGTTGAACCAGCCATCCTCCAGACCAGGACTATGGCTAAAATCCAGGTCATAGCGGGCGAAGTTGGTGGACTTGATATATCCGCTCACATCCACCATGCCTTGAATAGCTGATCCGCTAGCGGGGGTTGTGATAGCTGAATCAGCCTGCCCGAAAACACTTCCCACCGGCACTGATATTAAAAACACGCAAAATATAAGAACAATTAATCGCTTCATGGCAATCTATTAGTTTAACATGAAGGCAACCAGAGGTCAAATTCACATCCATTGACTCTCTATTGGATCAGCTACCTGAAAGCCATTTGTAGTTGGGATATAAAATTTTGCTATTGTGATACTTCAAAAGGAGCAGAAATACAGATAAAAGCCTTTCAGGGATATAATGAAATGACAACATAGTTCATTGGAACAAGGATCCTATGACACAATCTACTCAAATCTTACCGGATGGTTATCAACCGGTATATATTATAAATTTGGCAAAGAATAAACTTTTGGCTGTTGTGCTCAACCTGGCAGCCCTTATTGTGGTATTGCTTTCCTTCTGGCTGCTGGGGATCTTCACCAAATGGGTACACCCGGATCTTTCTGGAACAGCTATTAGTATAAAGTTCGGTTTACCCGATATTATTTTTCTACTTTTTCTTGTGATTCTCAATTTGATCGTTCACGAACTCATTCATGGAGTGTTTTTCTGGTTCATTACCCGTTCCAAGCCAGTTTTCGGGTTAAGTCTTTCTTATGCGTTTGCTGCCGCTCCGGGATGGTATATCCCAAAAAGACTATATTGGGTCATCGGTCTCGCCCCGCTTATGATAATTGGTCTCGTGGGTTTATTGATCATCGCAATTGGTCCAATCTCATGGATCCTTCCCGCCCTGGTTGTGACAGGTTTTAACACAGGTGGTGCTGTGGGTGATGTTTGGATTATTTTCAGGCTACTACAAACCTCTTCAACATGCCTGGTAAACGATACAGGCCACACAGTAAGTTTTTATCAACCTCAATAACCACCCATTAGGTCTTCACTTTGTCTATTAAACTTTTCTTTTCTTTTCCTAAGGTTCGAGTGTTTTTATTGAAAAGAAGAACCTTTTTTTATCATCGAAACGAATCGTCTATCGCCGATCTCAATATGATCGAGAACGTCAATATCCAGCAACATACTTGCCTGGATGATTTCCCTTGTTAAAGCAATATCTTCCGGGGTGGGAGAAGGATTACCACTCAGGTGACATTAATTATGCTGATCAAGATCGCTATATTTTAAATGGCGTTTTAATAACTTCTATCTGGCACAGGTAATAACATAAGGCAAAATTATAGGACAATTATCACTTTATGGTTTTGTATGAGTTTTGCCTCAGGGGAACCAACGATCTATTCACGCGAATCCTTATGAATAAGCTTTGGACTGGGTAAGCCCCTGTAACCCATTTGTAGTTAGAATAGATGATTTCGTTATTTTGACAGGTTTTGGTGTTGTGATCCACCAATATGATTAGGAGTATTAAATTTAACCATCCGTTTACTGACTCATGGACTAAATATTTTGAAAGTTGGTTGTGATTGTAACGAACATATGTGCTAATATATATTAGTGACCCAACCAAATGCCCAAAATCAGATCACCACAACTATTCGCTTGGAAATCCACAATGTTACAGTTGAAGTTGACGAGCAAATTCACGCCATTATGTACCGACAGCAGGCAGCAAAACGCATAGCATACAACCGTTGGGCTGACAGGTGGACTGAAAAAGAGATTTACCATCATCTCATGGATAAGTTCCCCCTACTCACAGGTTGGGATGTCAATGCAGCAATTAAAACGGCAAAAGGAATACGAGAAACACAGTCGGAAAGTTTGAAACGACAAGTCCGGTATTTAGAACAAAAAGTTGAAATATTCAAGAAGAAGAAAAACCCAAAACCTCAAACCTTCAACCTAATCCGCGAGATGGAAGAAAAGCTCACTGATTGTCAAAAGTATATCAACACTCAAACAGTACCCCCAGCAATATTTGGCGGCCAAAAATTATTGCGAGACGTTTCACGTGGTGTTCCGGGTGCGAAAGAAAAGTGGCGTGCTGCCCGGTCAGATGAATACTTTTCAGTTGGTGATTCAAAAAATAAAAATGGTAATAGACATTTTCGTCTAAGATTCATGGCTGAGTACGAATTCTCGTTGGATATAAGAATTCCTGACAAGAAAGGTCATGGGTATGGGTTAGTTTGCCTACATTTTGTTCAAAACAATATGTTAGCCGTTTGCGAAGTGCTGCTACTTGTGGGTCAAAGTTCAGTGTCAGGCTGAAACGGCTTAGTGAAAAACACTACCAAGCATTTGTATCCATTGACGAGCCTGTTCCTGGTAAGGTTCTCATGGAATTCAAACCCAAGAATGATGAATTAATTTGTGGGATTGACCTTAACTTGGATCATGCCGCAGGAGTAATCTCAGATTATCAAGGTCAATTCCGGGGTCACAATACTTTTCATTACCCCAATCTGGGTGAAATGGTAAAGGATAAAACCAAATGGTACATCGGAAATCTGGCAACCCAGATCATTGGTTGGTGCAAAGAAAATAGTATCACTTCCATTGTTTTGGAGAATCTAAGTATCAATCAAAAATATAACAATAATCAAAACTTCAATCGACATACCATGCCGTTTGCTAATCGGCAACTGAATACAGCCATTCAAAGAACTGCATTGAGGAATGGAATTAACATTTGCTTGGTCGCTCCAAATTACACATCTTTTATCGGACAGATAAAATATGCCAGGATGTACGGGATCAGCAGGCATCTGGCTGCCGCCTATTTGATCGCCAGGCGAGGTTTGAAATTAGATGAGAAGTTGCCGAAACCTATTATCCAAAAATTACCTGAAATAGCAGAGGGTGCCGGTAAAAACGCTGACCGTCTAAAAAATTGGAAAGAGAATTCGTCCAAAAATGGTCATCCATGGTTATTATGGGCAACTTTATATGATATTTCGAAAAGCAAAGTAAGGAATAGGGCTACCTATGGAAGGAATTACCTGTTCTGGCTGCTTTGTAGTGGAGATAACATCTCACCCGTGTTGTGCTTGACAGCAGGTCAAGACCCACCCACGTGGATTGCGTTTGAGACAACGTACACTAGACCTTCCGGCAAGGCCGACGGTCGTACAAACGTTATCTAATATTTAGCGTATGTATTAAGGTAAACCTTCCATGCTATAATTTTATGAGCGGAGAATATATGACTCTTAACCCAGCCCTGATCAGTAATTCATTACTTTTTTTATCCAGTTTTTCTATAATTTTCCTCGTGATCCTCTGGATAAGTTTGATCATTTGGACATTCCGGGATATCCGGAAACGCACAAAGGATAGGTTCCTAACTATCCTCGCAGTTATCATCTCGACTGTTCTTTTCCTGCCCGGGGTTTTTATCTATTTTCTAATCCGCCCTCAACAAACCATGGATGAAGCGTACCAGGATTCATTGGAAGAAGAAGCATTATTACAGACGCTGGAAGAATTTTCCACCTGTCCCGGCTGCAACCGGCAGGTGATGGATGCTTGGGTGATTTGCCCCGATTGCCATACCCGGTTAAAGAAGAAGTGTCAAAAATGTGGAAATTCATTGATCCCGACCTGGGAAATTTGCCCATATTGTGAAGATATTCAACCCGGATACCACCGCAATGAATTTGAATCAAACCCTATGAATCCGATCTCCCAATCCATTTCTGAAACTATGGATGAATAATTTGGTCGCAGCCCAATCTTCAATAGATTCAGGTATAATCAACCAATGCTCACTCATGACCACATCGAACCAATTGATTACCTCGTTATTGCAACCCTGACAAAAGATCTTACCCCTCAGGGATCACGCATGGGTGGAACCGCCTCTTTTGCATCATTGACAGGCAAAGCGTTAGGGATGCGTGTTGGAATTATCACCTCGTGCGGAAATGATATTGACCGCAGTAGCCTGGCTGATATTCCGATCATTATCAAACCAAGCGATCAAAGTGCAACTTTTGAAAACATATACACACAACATGGTCGAATACAATACTTATATCACCAGTCGTCCATATTGGATTATTCGTTGGTGCCGGAGACATGGAAAGACACCCCTATCGTTCACCTCGGACCACTTGTACAAGACATCGACCCTAATTTATCCAAATCATTCCCTAATTCCCTAGTTGTTCTAACTCCGCAGGGTTTCATGCGCTCCTGGGATAAAGAAGGGAGGGTCTCAGTATGTGAATGGCCGGAATCACGTTATGTTTTAGGTAATTCTGAGATCGCAGTAATGAGCATTGAGGATGTTCAAGGGGATGAAACAAGAATTGAGGAGATGGCCTCGTCCATTAAAATTCTTGTAGTTACAGAAGCAGGAAACGGAGCCAGGGTATTCTGGAATGGAGATATCCGCCGTTTTGTCCCCCCTCATATGGAGGAAGTTGATGCCACAGGTGCAGGAGATATATTTGCTGCGGCATATTTCTTCAGGTATCTCCACACAAATGACCCCTGGGAATCTGCTCGCTTTGCTACCAACCTGGCCGCGTTTTCTGTTCTACGCCAAGGACTGGATAGTATTCCCACAATCGATGAAATTAATTCCTGTCTTGTCGAAATCTTATAATATCCAGGTGAGTAATTAATATGGCTCGAGTGTATACGCTGGTCAACCAAAAAGGTGGAGTTGGAAAAACAACCACTGCTATCAACCTGGGTGCTTATTTGGCATATTATGGGCAAAAAGTGCTGTTAGTTGATATAGATCCTCAGGCAAATGCCACATCCTGCCTTGGTATAGATAAATACCATGTTATTGCCGGTACTTATCAGTGCCTTGTAGGTCAAGCGGTCACTTCCGCCTCCATTTTGCATAACCCAAAACTTAAAATTTCCCTTTTACCATCATCTCCCGCTCTTGCTGGAGCTGAGATCGAACTGGTAGATTTAGATAAAAGAGAGCAAAAACTATCTATTGTGATCTCTTCAGTATTAGACAAGTATGATTACATACTGGTCGATTGCCCACCTTCACTTGGATTACTGACCTTAAATGGCTTAATTGCTGCAAAAAATGGCATAATTATTCCGGTTCAATGTGAATACCTGGCGCTTGAAGGCTTGGGCCAACTCACGCAAACTATAAATAAAGTTCACGCTTCTTTGTATCCCGGTCTTCACATTCGTGGAGTCGTCATGACGATGTTTGATACACGAACAAACCTAAGCATGGATGTGGTCAAAGAGGTTCATCGGGTATTCCCCAATAAAGTCTTTTCATCCATCATCCCCCGTAGTGTAAGACTTGCTGAAGCACCCTCTTATGGGCTTCCGATTTCTGTTTATGCACCAGATTCTTCCGCTGCCAAAGCGTATTCCGCGTTGGCACTGGAGTTGCTTGATCAGGATGGCGCCACCATCGTTCAACCAGAAGTTCAATTGGAACAAAGGGGATAAAATGGTCAAACACTCTGGATTAGGCAAAGGTTTGGGAGCACTCATCCCTGGTGATGATTTGAACCAGGAAACACAAAGCAGTAATACCATAGCGATCGAATTAATTAAACCCAATCCCAGACAACCTCGCTCCATCTTCAAACAGGAAGAGCTAAAAGAATTAGCGGAATCGATTCGTGAAAATGGAATCATCCAACCACTTATCATTTCCCCGGCGGAAAATCCAGGTGAGTATTACCTTGTTGCCGGGGAACGACGTCTGTTAGCGGCCAAATTAGTAGGGTTGGAGAGCGTCCCGGTTATTATTCGGGATGTAAGTGATATCCAACAGTTAGAATTGGCATTGGTAGAAAACGTACAACGCGAGGACCTGTCCCCCCTTGAAACAGCTGAGGCTTATAGGCAACTCGCCGATGATTTTTCACTGTCACATGATGAAATTGCCAAAAAGGTTGGAAAATCACGGGTTACCATCACGAATACCATCCGTTTATTAAAACTGCCAGAGAATGTATTAAATCATCTTCGAGCTGGAGAAATCACCGAAGGGCACGCCCGGGCAATCCTGGCGCTTACTTCCCCAGAATCACAAATTTCTGCAACCGAGACCGTTATCCGAAAATCATTGAATGTCCGGCAGACCGAACAACTTGTTCAACTGCTTTTAGGTCAGAAGAAAAAAGAAGCGGTAAAACCGGTGTACTCATCCCAGGTGAAAGAAATTGAAGAGCTTTTAAGAAACTCGCTGGGAACGAAGGTAAATCTGAACTATACTCCAAAGGGTGGATCGGTAATCATCAGGTATTTTTCAGACGAAGAATTAGATTCGATTATAAATATAATTACTCGAAAATGATACAGATCCTTCATAATGGAAAAATCTATACCCAAGTAAAAGAAAGAACCCAAGTTACCGCCCTTGCCATTCTTGATGGGAGAGTGATCGCCTGTGGTTCTGATGATGAAATCCTTACCCAATTTAAACATAATGCAGTTGTCACGAATTTGGACCATCGGACGATCCTTCCTGGATTGACCGATGCCCATATTCATCTATCCCTCTATGCGTTGAACCTGCAACGAGTGGATTGCGAAACAAATACCATGCAGGAATGCCTGGAAAAAGTTCAAGAAAAAGGGAAACTCATCCCTCCCGGAAAATGGCTGTTGGGGCATGGTTGGAATCAGAACTCCTGGGGTAATCGATTTGGAAATAAAGAATTATTAGACGCGATAGATAGCCAGCATCCAATCTACCTCACTGCCAAGTCATTGCATGCTGGATGGGCGAACTCCAAGGCTCTGCAAATGGCAGGAATCTCGCCGGCCACTCCAGACCCCGAAGGGGGAATTATTCAACGCGATAGTCGTGGAGAAGCAACTGGTATCCTATTTGAATCTGCCATGGACCTGGTCGCCTTAGCCATTCCAAAACCATCCGGGTCGGATTTGACGAACGCCATATGCCGTGCGCAAGATCAATTGAATAGATACGGAATTACAGGAATCCATGATTTTGATTCAATGGACTGCTTTAATTCACTGGAAAATCTCCTGGAAGATGAGCAACTTAATTTACGTGTAATTAAAAATATCCCACTTGAGTTTGTGAATGAGGCTTTACAGTTATCCATTCATTCCGGTTTCGGCGACCCATTAATGAAATTCGGGGCAGTCAAACTGTTTTCCGATGGCGCGCTTGGACCAAAAACTGCTGCGATGCTTCATCCTTATGAATCAACAGCGGAAGATTATGGAATGCTGCTACTACGTGAAGATGAAATTCTTGAAATTGGAAAAAAAGCATTAGCGGGAAACCTTCCGCTGGCGATACATGCCATTGGCGACCGGGCAAGCAGGGAAGTCATTAATGCCCTAACAAAACTTATCCAATTAGAAAAAACTATTTCTAATAAGCCTAATCGACACCGAATTGAACATTTACAAATAGTTGCCCCATCAGACCTTGAACTACTTCGTGGCAGTGGAATTATTGCATCCATGCAGCCCTTCCATATGATCTCAGATCAAAAAATAGCTGACAGGAATTGGGGTAAGCGCAGCGAATTTTCGTATGCATGGAAATCCATCTCAGACACCGGCACTATTCTGGCGTTTGGTTCGGATGCACCGGTAGAATCACCGAATCCATTTATAGCAATTCATGCCGCGGTTACCCGTTTACCAAAAGGTTATAATGACCCAGATGGATGGTACCCGGAGCAGCGGCTCACCCTTGAACAAGCTCTTCATGGATATACTGAGGGGCCAGCTTATGCAACCAACCAGGAGAAATCTGTAGGAAAGTTAATAGAGGGATATTTCGCAGATCTGATCGTTTTTGAAGAAGATCCATATTTGGTACCCCAACATAGGTTGCCTGAGCTAAGAACATCCGCTACAATGGTAGCAGGTAAATGGGTTGTGAAGGGGTTCTAGTATGACAAATACACCATCAATTACACCTGAAATTCTCGTTCCCAAGCTTGGTGACTATCTGGTTGAAAAAGGGCATATTACCAGAGACCAGCTTGGTGAAGCTCTTGAGCACCAAAAAGAATTAAAAATTGCTGGACGTGTTGAGCTTCTCGGCGAAGTATTGATCAATAAGAAATTCATTAATAGAACACTACTTGACCAGGCGATTACGGAACAAATATTACAACTTCGTAACTTGCTTCAAGAAGCAAACCGTACTCTGGAGCAGAGGGTCATTCAGAGAACCATTGAGTTGCAAAGCGCTCTGAATAAACTCTCTGAATTGGATCGGTTAAAAAGTAATTTTATCTCAAACATATCGCATGAATTACGAACTCCTCTGACACACATTAAAGGTTACCAGGAATTGCTGCTAGCCGGGGCAATGGGGCCACTCAACCCAGAGCAGGAAAATACAATAAATATCATTAAAAATTCTTCTGAACGGTTGGAGAGGTTGATCGAAGACTTAATCAGTTTCTCCTTGATCGCCAAAGGTGAAATTACCTTAACGAAGGCTCCGGTAAATATTGGATTTCTTGTGAACAATGTAGTAAATCATAATCTCACTAAAGCTAAAGATAAGAACATTTCCCTCAATGCGAATATACCAGATAATTTACCGATAGTTCTAGTTGATGAACAAAAATTTTCATGGGTTATCATGCAGCTTCTCGACAATTCATTGAAATTCACACCAGATTATGGGAAGATAGATATAACATTACTCGAGAACGATAATGGCATACAAATTTCCGTGGAAGACTCAGGTATTGGAATCTCACAGGAAAACATTGGTGAAATCTTTGAACCATTTCACCAGGTGGATGGAAAATCCACCCGACGCTATGGTGGAACAGGGTTGGGATTGACCCTAGTCAGACAAATTATAGAAGCCCATAATTCTCATATTATGGTTTCTTCAGAGGTTGGTAAGTTTACAAAATTTGAATTTATTCTACCGATGAGTAAATAGTTCTGATATATCACTTATGGCTAAACGGATATTAAAGGAATTAGCAAAAATACCGGAAGATTTGAAGAATTTGCCTCTTGATTTGGCAAAACTCTCTTCAAGTGATCTATCATGGAAATCCAATCTGGACCTTTTAGCAGCACTATTGCGTAAAACCATCATTTTCGATAATTTTGTCCTGTATAAAAAAATAGAATCTCCCGATAATTATGAAGTGATTTTTGCTAAAGCTCTGGGAAGAGGAAAAGCCAGTGGAGAAACCATTTCCTGGGGAGAATCAATCGTCAGTCAGGTTTTTTCCACCCACAAAATCACAATACAAGAATTTAATCCCGTTGAATTTCCTGACCGGTTGGATCATCCATTCGTGATCGGTTTCCCGATCGAAATTACACCTGATATTTTTTATACCCTCATGATCATCAGATTTGGAGGACCATCTTTCAACAACGAAGTTCAATCACATATTGAGTTGTTTGCACAGCATATCAAAGTGATTTTGCAGAAAAAAAACCTTCTGGATAAAATCACCTACCTTGAAGCAGAACATGAACATATTGCCATTCAGGATGATTTCATATCTACAATTTCACACGAATTACTTTCTCCTATTGGATTTATTAAAGGCTACACCACCACTCTGATGAGATCAGATACCACCTGGAATGTGGATACGCAAAAAGAATTCCTACAGGTTATTGATGAAGAAACAGACAGATTACAAGAATTATTAGATAATATGCTCGATTCTGCCAGATTACAAAATGGATCGATGCCAATAGAGAAACAACCGGTCAGAATAGAAGTGTTATTGAGGGACGCAGTCCAAAGAGTAATTGCCCACCAATCCAATATTGGGATAAAAACGGAATTCCACGACCATTTACCTGGGATTAATGGAGATAGCCGGCGCTTGACACAGGTTTTTGAAAATTTAATCAGCAATGCGATAAAATATGCAACTGGTGCCAATCTAACCATCTCAGCAAATATCCTTTCGAATCAGATCCATATTTTATTCAACGATGATGGGCCTGGTATTTCACCCAGATATCTGCCTTTCTTGTTCCAAAAATTTTATCGTTCCCCTGACGGTAATACAAATATTCGCGGATCTGGGTTAGGGTTATATATTTGCCGTCAAATCATAGAAGCCCATTCAGGTGAGATCTTCGCTGAATCCACTCTAGGAAAAGGAACACAGATCCATATTCTGCTGCCGATAACCAATGGAAAACCAGACGACAACGATCGTTAATCGAATCCTGGTAGTAGATGACGAAAATAGATACCTTCGTCTTCTGCAAATTAACCTTGCCACCGAGGGTTATGAAGTGACGACTGCCACGAATGGAGCCGAGGCTATAGATATTATTACTACCAGACCAATCGACCTTGTCTTAATGGACATCGTCATGCCAAAATTAGATGGGATTTCGACCCTTGAACGGATACGTCAATTTACCAATATACCGATTATTATGTTGACTGGCCGTAATTCAGAAGAGGATAAAGTGCGCTGCCTGAATTTGGGAGCAGATGATTATATTACCAAGCCATTTTCTGCTACAGAAGTACTAGCTAGAGTAAGAGCAGTGCTCAGACGCAACAAGACCAGCCAGGATGATAGTAACAGGAACATCTTCATCAATTATTATCTAAAGATCGATTATGCCCGGGCAGAAGTATGGTGTAACGACAAGACCATAGTGTTAACCGCAACTGAATATAAATTATTGATCCAATTCGCTTTGAATATTGGAAAAGTCCTTTCTGCTGATGAACTCTTGACAAGTATCTGGGGACCCCATTATAAAGATGATAAGGAAATTTTATGGGTTAGCATTGCCAGATTAAGGCAAAAACTTGAGAACAATCCACGACAGCCCGAATTGATCATCACACGATCAGGTCTTGGTTATATTATGCCAGCTTTAATGAGCAACTGAAACGGAACGAGGGACAATGATCAGAGATTTTGACGAAAAGGGAAAGTTATTCACGAATATCGTCCAAAAAACCCCCATACCTGCCACAATCCAAACCCTTACTCATCGCATTCATGGAGAGGTATATATGAAACCCGATGAAAGACTAAAGGATGAGTTGAACCGTTCTGAACAGTTTTTAGCAGTGACAAATGCTTCCATCCTAAATGACCAAGGTGGAGAGGCATTTTCATGTAAATTCTTAACATTAAACAAAAACCAAATCGTTTGGCTTATTCCTGATAGAGATATGGGATCTGAATAATCATTATGGATCAGTCAGATAATGTATCCAGTCAAAGTATAAAACCCGAAGATTTCGAAAAAGTCAAACGATACTTTCTGGATCATATTACCAATGAAATTGAAGCGATTTCACAGTCACCATTGTTACGTCAACAAGCAGTAGTTGAATCAATCGACCGTATATATTCCCAGGCAAAACTTGCATTACCAACACCTATAAAAGAAAAGTTATATAAAGAAATCGAAGATCAGTTACTGGGTTTTGGGCCAATCCAACCCCTACTGGATGATACCTCTATAACCGAAATCATGATCAATGGCCATGATAATGTTTATATTGAGCAAGCCGGAAAGATAATCAAAACGACTATTCATTATGAGGATGACAGCCAGATCATCAAACTCATTGACCAGATTATTATGCCTTTGGGCCGCAGGATCGATCCCGACAGTCCCATGGTTGATGCACGCCTTCCAGATGGATCCAGGGTGAATGCGATCATCCCCCCTGTGGCAATTGATGGACCAAGCATCACTATTCGAAAATTTCAAAAGGGGAAATTGGCGATCGATCAGCTCATAGAACTTGGGGCTTTATCGAAGTTTATGGCAGAGTTCATCAAAGCATGTATCCTTTCAAAATTTAATGTCATTATATCGGGTGGTACTGGAACTGGAAAAACTACCCTTCTAAATGCTTTGTCCAGTTTCATCCCAAATAACGAACGGATCGTAACCATCGAAGATGCTGCTGAACTGTCACTCGAGCAGGAGCATGTCGTCCGATTGGAAACAAAACCTGCGAATGTGGATGGATTAGGCGCAGTAACAATCCGTAACCTGGTTCGAAATGCTCTTAGAATGCGTCCTGACAGAATAGTTGTAGGTGAAGTACGTGGTGGAGAAGCCATGGATATGCTGCAGGCGATGAATACCGGTCATGATGGCTCACTCACGACATTGCATGCAAATACTCCCCGCGATACCATATCCAGGTTAGAAACCATGTGCCTTATGTCTGGATTGGAATTACCATTAAAAGCCATTCGTCAGCAGATAGCCTCAGCGATCGACCTGATCATCCAGATCAATCGCGAAAGCGATGGTACGAGGAAAGTTGTTGCCATTACGGAAGTTGTCGGCATGGAAGGGGACACTATTGTATTAACGGATATTTTTATTTTTGAACGTACTGGTGTATCTCCGGATGGGAAAGTAATTGGCGAATTAAAACCGACCGGGATTCGTCCGTTATTTTCGCGAAGGCTTGAAGCAAATGGATTCAAATTAAGTCCTGAAGTATATGGCGCAAATATAAATGATATGCTCAACCCGCAGCGTAGAAGATAAATCCGATTCTTGGTACAAATATTGCATAATCAGTATGAAAACTGTAGCATTACAGTTATTAGGTATATGAATTGTGAAGGGATACAATTATGAGCACTTTTCAAAAGGCGCTTACAATCCGGACAAAAAAACTAGGGATCTTGATCACTGACGCCAGAATAGCAGCAAGGCGAAGCATGAAGGACTGTGCAAACGCCCTTGGCTTAAGCCTGCAGGAATTTTCGTTGATCGAATTGGGCGAAAAGACACCTTCGCTCCCGCAGTTGGAAGTGTTGGCCTTTTATCTTGATATTCCAATTGAGCACTTTTGGGGCAATAAGACCATTTCTGAAGATCAGGATTTCAAACTCAACAGTAAAGACCTAATTAAGCTACGGGAAAAGGTGATCGGTATCACCATTCGGCAGCTAAGGACTCAAGCGAATATTACAATCAATGAATTAGCAACACATCTGGAAATATCTTCAACTGATCTGAAAGCATATGAGCTAGGTGAAAAACCGATTCCTTTTCCATTACTGGAAGCCATGTTAAACGCACTCAATTCAAACATTTCATCAGTCACTGATCATCATGGGCAACTTGGCCGATGGTATCTTAAACAGAAAGTGGAAAAAAGATTCAGCGGATTGACCGGTGATATACAAGAGTTCATGGTTAGGCCTGTCAATGAACCTTATATTGCGCTGGCGAAGAAACTTAGTGAACTGCCTGCCAATAAATTAAGATCCATTGCAGAAGGTTTGTTGGAGATCACTTACTAAACATAGATACCCCTGTAATAAAAGTACACCATGTTTTGTGGTATACTTCCATAGTTGTGATAATACTGTCATAACTACATATATAACAAACAATGCCAGTTTGAATACTGGCTTTGATTTTAAGATAAGGAAATTTAGTGACATTCGAACAATTTACGTTTCACCCGCAGATAAATGCGGGAATTTTATCGAGCGGTTATACAACCCCCACACCAATTCAAGCCCAAACCATACCACCCATTCTCATGGGTCGAGACGTTTTAGGTTTGGCTCAGACTGGAACCGGGAAAACCGCTGCATTTGTGCTTCCTATATTACAGCATTTAATGAACCGTCCCCGTGGAAGACTGCGCGCCCTTATAATTTCACCAACACGTGAGCTTAGTGAACAAACGCATCAAGCGATCAATACTTTAGGACGCAAAACTAACCTTCGCAGTATGACCATTTTTGGGGGTGTAAGCCTTCAACCGCAGATCAGAGGATTGCGTGAGGGAATTGAAATTGCTGTTGTTTGCCCTGGAAGACTGTTGGACCTCATGGGTCAGAATAAAGTTAATTTGAACTCGATCGAGATCGTTGTCCTCGATGAAGCTGATCATATGTTTGATATGGGATTCCTACCGGGAATAAGACGAATTCTTAAAGCCTTACCCAATAACCGGCAAACGCTTTTGTTCTCTGCTACCATGCCAAACGAAGTTCGCAGCCTGGCAACAGAAATGCTTCACAATCCCGAGACAATTGAAATCGGCATCAGTCAACCATTAGAAACAGTAAGCCATTCTGTTTATCCCGTGCATACTACCCAAAAGACCGAATTACTACTTAACTTGCTGCGTTCAAGCGGCAACGGGCAGGTTTTGGTCTTCACACGAACCAAGCATAGGGCTAAAAAACTATCGGAACAATTGATCCATGCTGGAGTGTCCGCAACGTCTTTACAGGGTAACCTTTCACAAAATAAACGGACAGAGGCCATGGATCGATTTCGTAGCGGTAAAGCGAAGGTGATGGTAGCCACTGACATTGCAGCCAGAGGAATTGATGTGTCGCAAGTAACACATGTCATCAATTATGATATCCCCGATACCGCCGACGCTTATACCCACCGGACCGGACGAACCGGTCGTATGGAACACCTGGGTGAAGCGTACTCATTGATCACCTCTGAAGATGTAACCATGGTACGAACTATCGAGAAATTACTCGGAAAACGATTGGAGCGACGTAATTTGGATAATTTCCAGGTCCCCAACCCAAATCACCCGGCGGCCCCAGATCAAACATCTCCCCGACCCAGGCGCCCTCAACAACAATATCGTCGAACAAGGCAAAGCGCACCTCTTCATTCCTCTCGATAACCATGCCATCACCCGGGTTTTCAATTAATAATATAGACTGAACTGATAGAGACAGGTATCAATAAATGGATGACGATTTTTGGGATGTATATTGGGAATCTCATCTACTAAGCATGGAAAACCTGGGAAAACAGGTTGCCATCCAAGCGGCCTCCCGCCTTATTCGTCAACTTTCAAAAGAAATAAACCATCCTTTAAGACTACTCGAATTAGGTTGCGGGGAAGGTCAGGTTATCGGTACATTGCTGGATAGTCACAAACAGCTTTGTGATCGGAATCACTCGCTGGGTGTTGACTATAATGCCCAGTCGGTTTCCCGCTGCCGGAAAGATTACCCTGGTTTACGCGTAGATCAAGCTGATTTTACTGATCCAGATATTCTTGGCAACCTTGGAAAATTTGATATTGTTCTTCTTGTGAATGCTCTGCATGAAGTATTTTCGAACACATACAACAATGAACTTGGCGAAGTTGATATCCCGGCCGCAAAATTTAATGTTCAATTAGCACTAAGTGGTGCAATTAAGTGCTTGGAACCTTCTGGCTGGTTGGTGTTATTTGATGGTCTTGAGCAAGAAGGAGACCCACATGACTCTATTGAATTGCATTTTCTAGATCCACAAGCACGGGCTGATTTTGAGACATTTGCAAAGCAATATCACCCATTTAATATTCAATTTACGCAGTTGTATGATCCAATGAATGTCCTGTTATCGAGACGCAGTTTTACGAGGTACATCACAAAATCGATCTTTCTAGGGAAAAAACTCTGGCAAACAGAACAGTTGGAAAGTTATCAGTACTTCACCGAGCAGGAATTTCGCACAGCTATTGACCAACAGGGATTACTGATCAAGGACCTGCAAACCCTGACAATGAACGATGATAAATGGCACAGTCGGGTCGAAATCATCACTCCAGGTATTGAGTTTCCGGATGAGCACATATTAATAATTGCGCAGTCTCCATCTGTAAGAGCTTAATAATTCCAAATTTATAACTGCTAATTTCTATCTTTCTTCCACTTTGATAATATAATTGGATATATTAGAAGTGGGAATCCGGATGAACCCTTCAGAATATAAAATTTCTCCTGCCAGTAGTGCTGATTTTGAGGAACTTTCAACCTTTTTTTCAGTCTCACAATTGAGTAACCGGCACCTGGACTGGCAGAAAACAATTACCTGGCTTGGTTCTCAACCAATTTTAAAGTGTTATTACAAAGATGCACTAACATCGGTTTTAGTTTGCCCTGTAACTGACCAAGATTTTATTTGGATAAGGTCCTTTAATTGTGCCAACCAGTTAACTGCCGAACCTTCCTTTCGGTTATTGCTTGAAACCGCTATCAGCATTCTGGATGGCACAGGAATTAACAAGCTATTTTCAATTTCATTATCCCATTGGTATGAGGAATTGTTAATTAATTGCGGTTTCTGCACTATTGATAAAATTGTCACTCTTCACAAAGATAAATCTTCAATTATTCCATTTGAACATCCTTTAATTATACAAATCAGAGATTTCTTACCTTCTGATATTGATCAAGCATCCGCCGTGGACCATTTGGCCTTTCCACCTTTATGGCAGATATCAAAAGAGGACTTCACCCAGGCTTTAGCAATTTCTAAGAATAAGTCAGTTGCCCTAGACCTCTCAGGGAAAATTATTGGGTATCAAATCAGTTCAAACATATTTGATTCAGGTCATATCGCCAGAATCGCTGTCATACCCGAATATCAAAAACACCATATTGGTTCAGCTTTATTAGAAAATTTATTCAGAAGGTTCACCGCTCTCGGAGTTCGTGATGTTACAGTGAATACGTCCTCCGATAATCAACCAGCCATCAATCTATATTTACACCATGGGTTTTCCTTCACACAAAACAACTATCCGATTTATTACAAAACCATAAATAATGTGTAAAAGCTTTACCAGGAAACGACTGGACAGGGGTCTATAGGTATGGCAAAATTTGACGTACCGAGGAGATTTTAATGACAAAAAAAGATGAAAATCGCAAACAGCGGGAAATGCAGAAAAAAAGAACCAGGATTCTTGTTGTTGCAGGAATAGTTGTTTTCGCCATACTAATTGTATTGGCCGTGGCATTACCTCAGCTTAAAACCAATAGTAAACCCATCGGTACTATCCAAATACCTGATCCGATTACCAGACCAGCAGTAAATGGATTAACCATGGGAGATCCGAAAGCCCCGATTCTCGTAGAGGTTTATTCTGATTTTCAATGCCCGTTCTGCAAGGAATTTACAGCAGAAGTGGAACCAGGCATAGTCAAAGATTTCGTAGCTACGGGGAGAGTCTATTACAAATATATTCCTTACAGGGTGATAGGACCAGAATCAGATGCTGCGGCGTCTGCTGCCTATTGCGCAGGTGATCAAAACAAGTTTTGGGAATATCATGACATCTTATTTGCCAATCAAACCGGTGAGGAAGTTGGTGATTTTTCAGATAAACGATTACTAGCATTTGCAGAAAAAATTGGACTGGATACAAGCAGGTTTAAAACGTGCTATACATCCAATAAGTATATTAATCAACTTCGACTGGATATGAACGCAGGGGTACAAGCAAAAGTGGACGGAACCCCTTCAATATATGTGAACCATACGAAGGTTGACCCGGACAAAGTCTATAGTGCAATCGCTGAACTATTAATTCCCCAATAAGTGAGGATCAAACTTTTTAACAGAAAAACATGGTTATCTAGCTGGATTTACTAATTGACTTACTTGGCCATTGTAGGTTTGTTTATTCCCTGATCATACAAAATTTGAATTTCCAACATAAAAAAATAGGTGGAAAGACGATTGACATACTGCATGATCAATTTATTTTGGATTGTAACCAGACCATCCAATTCAACAATTCTTCTTTCAACTTTTCTGGTAATTGTCCTGGCAATGTCAAGATAACCAGCTTGTACCGAATCTCCGGGAAGAATGAAACCAGCCGGGATGGGCACCGAGGAACTGATCTGTTTAATTATGTCCTCAATTATTATTAACTGTTCGGAAGTTAATAATGGATTCTTTAATTTACTCTGGTCGGTGTACGATAACTCTGTCATCAGTTTATAAAGAGTTATCTGAATATCACTCAATTGTTGTTTAATTGCTAAATCGGTTATTGATGCTTTTGCAATTCCCACTACAGATGAAAGTTCATCGATCGACCCAAGAACTTCGAAAATAAAATTCGATTTGGCAAACCGCCCTTCACCAATGAGACTTGTTGTACCTGTATCTCCCAAACCAGTAAACGGACGTTCTGCTTTCATTATTCCCTTAGTTGCCCACTGTTGGGGTTAATTCCAATTGATCCCCGCGCTTTACCAGAAGGAACCACGTATTGATGTTTTCCAGTCTATCGCTAGGATCAAAGAAGGAACCCATTTGAACACCTTTTACTTCTGTACTAACAGCATATGTATAGACAGGATAATAAAGGAGTAAGGCTGGCATTTCTTCTCTGAAAACCACTTGGAAATTATGATATAACCGGATACGTTCGGCAAGAACATTGGTTACACGAGCTTGTTCAATGTATTCACTGGCGATGCGATTATCCCACTGTGAATAATTTTGTCCACCTGTGGCTTGTGCCTGGTCCCAGAATGGATATGGATCAGGGTCAGGATATTTTGACAAGTTGAAATCGACGAGAGCTGCCTGATAATTTCTATTTACCAGACGATCATCAATAATTGTCTCATAAGGCATCGGCTCAATTTTTACTTCCACACCGATAGTTTTCCAATCTTTTTGGATCTGCTCGGCAATATTCTTATGGATTGTGTCATCAGGATATATCATTGTAAAGCTGAGTTTTTTATCTGCCTTCGAGCGGATTGTATCAGTATCTCCTGCGAAAACAAAATCAGCTGTTTTCAGATGGTTAATCGCTGCTTCAGGATCAAATGCGATTAGCGCATTATTATAGTATGCCCATGTGCCGGGAAAGATAGGACTGTCTGCTTGAATCGCCTGGCCGCCCAGGTATTGATTAATAATAACTGAGCGGTTGATACTCTTCATTAATGCCTGTCTGACATTCACGTCCTGAAAGAAATCAACCTTGGTGTCATTTAGATTAAGAATTACCATCGCCAGTTCTGGTCTTCTACCGGTGTATGTTGCAAGTTCAGGATTTCCCAGCACGTCAGGTAAAATCTCATTTGAAACCCGGCTTATGCCTTGAATCTCTCCTTCGTTATAAGCGGTATACATATCGGATGAATTGTCAAAATATTTAAAGATCACCTGATCAATAAATGGTTTCTCCCCAAAATAGCTTTGGTTGGCAGAGAGTACTGCACCCGTTATTTTGTCATTTTCGACTATCAGATGGTCTAATTTATAAGGCCCCGTGCCGACTGGTTGTAGGTTGAAAAGAGATTCCTGGATCTCCTTGAAGGTATTCTTGCTAAGAAGATGCTCGGGTAATATCCCAAAAGTCAAATAATCTAAAAATGGGGAGAATGGCTCAGGCAGGATAAACTGAATATTATACTCATTCAACCTATTGAGCTTAATATCGCTCCAAAAGTTTTTCAAATCAGTAGGAATCACAGAATCAGGGTCCCGCATTTTATCTATAGTAAAAATAATATCATCGACGGTAAAAGGAGATCCATCCTGCCAGGCTATATTTTCCCTAATTGAAAAATTGTAGGTCAGGCCATCTTTTGAATATCCCCAAGATTCAGCCAGATCCGGCTGAGCGACTCCCTGAAGATCGAACTTAACCAACCCATTAAATATCAATCGGTTCACATCACGATCGGGCTGATTATAATGATCAAATAACGGATTTAGTCGTTGAAAACTTCCCACCAACCCTTCGGTATAAACACCACCGGTTTGAGGTTGGGCAGAATTGATAGGAGAATCTGGTTGCTGGGTAATTAACAAAACACCAACAATGATGCCAGTCAGTAAAATGATAAGTAGTTGCCAACGGAAATTTTTCATATTTAATTAATATTGGGCACCAAAACTATTTTTGAGGTGCCCATTCTGATAAACATAAATTTGAGCTCTCTACGGTTAGAGAGTTGGAATTACTTACTGATGACTACAGTCACAACTGTTAAAATGACAAAAACTATTCCCAAACCAATTGTAACGAAAAATAGAGTTTTCTCAATACCGCGCCGGGCAGTAAAAACTCCTCCACTGTCCCCACCATTCAGTCCTCCCAAACCAACGCCTTTGCTTTGTAAAATAATACTCGCAACCAAAGCAATTGACGTTATAATCAATGCAATATCAAAATACTGTTCCACAATTATCCTCCTGGAATATTACAATCGCTGAATTATACCTACTAACTGGTCAATCCGTCAACAATAATCATCAATCCCATGGTTATTATGCATGAAATTATCATAAATACTCACGTTCATAGTTATCTTTCCGATGGCCATGCTACATATCAGGAAATTGCCAATGCAGCCATAGAAGCTGGAATTAATGGCGTAATTGTTACTGACCATAATGTTTTTATTCAACGAAAGGAAGGAATTTATTCACAAAACAACAAGAAAGTCCTGATATTATCGGGGCAGGAAATTCATGATCAGAATCGAAATCCCCAGAAAAATCACCTGCTGGTTTTAGAACCGAAAATGGACTATTCCCTTTTTGCACAAAATCCATCCCAGCTAATCCAGAAAATAAAGTCTACAGGAGCATTATCATATTTAGCGCATCCTGTTGACCCAGAACTTAAGGTAATTGGTGAACCCAACATTTCCTGGGAAGATTGGAGTGTAAGTGGATTTACGGGGATCGAATTATGGAATGGTTTTAGTGAGATAAAATTCCGAAGTCACAATTTTTTGCAATTACTCTTTTATGTATTATTTCCGGATTATTTGACCATGCAACCGCTGCCAGACACCCTGAAATTGTGGGATTCATTATTAATAGACAATCCTTACTGTGTGGCAATTGGTGGATCAGATGCCCATGCACTTCAGAAAAAGGTCTTATGGTTCCATAAAGTAATATTCCCCTATACTTATCACTTCCGGGCGATCAATAATCACCTCCTATTAAATGAACCATTATCCATTGATATTGCAATTGCCCGAAAGCAAATCCTTCAGGCGTTCAAAAATGGGAATTTATTTGTCGGTTACGATAAACCTTATCCAACAAAAGGATTTCGGTTCTATGGGCAAGGGTTGAACAAGACGTTCCAGATAGGCGATAAAATTGACATTGGAGACGGAATTACTTTACAAATCAATTTGCCTATCGCAACTGAATGTATTCTATTGAGAAATGGTGAAATCGTCAAATCGTGGACAGGGACTACCAATTGCACTTATATCACGAAAATTCCCGGAGTTTACCGGGTCGAAGCATATATTCAGTATCGAGGCAGCCGACGGGGATGGATCTATACTAATCCAATTTTTGCGAGATAATATGGTTTCGAATAATGTAACCCGCTTATTAGATAGTAAAAAAATAGCTTATCAGGTGTTCACTCTGCCACCAGAAAAATTGGGAGCTGAAGAAGCTGCGAAAGTCATGGGTGTTCCCATTAATGAAGTCTACAAGTCAATTATCATCAAACGTGAAAAAACAGGAAAACCAATAATCGCGGTAACTCCGGGTGATAAGGAAGTTAACCTCAAATTATTAGCAGCAGCAGTGGGTGAAAAAAAGGTGGTTGTGCCTACCCAGGCTGATGCAGAAATAATGACCGGGCTCAAGGCAGGAGGTATTTCTCCGCTGGCACTTGTCAATCGAGGATTTCAAGTGATCATTGACTCATCAGCAACCTCTCATACTCATATCCATATTTCCGGTGGACAACTAGGATTGAATATTCGTCTACCAGTTATCAGCTTGATCGAAATTACTCATGCCAGTCTGGCAAATATTACGAGCAAAGAATAAGATTATTAATCTTTTTACTTTTGATGACCAAAATTTATATACTATATCCATGACTGTATTGGTTCACTGATCACCACGTAAAATGTCAGATAATCCAATTTACCAATTAATCATTTCATTGCATAATCATGGGTCTATTTGACATCACACTAACATTTGATCAATATCCTTCCATGGCTTGGGTATAATAAGATCAATATTGTTGGTTATTTATCTGAGTGAGTAAGGAAAAGGATGACAAATATATTCGATCAGGTAGAAAACCTGATTCAGATCATACTGGAGAAGAAAATATTTACCTGGCTTCCTGGTGGTGTTTCTACTCGTGAAATCCTCCAGAAGGTGGTAGAAGCCCTCACAATCGCCCAGAGAGCTTCTGGCACCGGTATTACCTATGATGTACTCATTAAAGTATCCCCAGCCGTGTACGGGCTTTGGATGAGCCATCAAATGGATCTGGTTGATTTAGGCCATATCCTTGCCAATGAACTTAAAGAGGAAAATCGGGTAAGCAATTATTCACCGATATTTCATATCCTGGGCGACTTGAATCTTCAGGATGATGATATTGATATCTCAGTTATCCAGTACCAATCAGATTCTGCAGATACCACATATATGGAACCGAAAATCGCAAAAAGTAGTGTTCAAAAAACTACTATGATATCTCCATATTTGATCGATCCTGCTGATAATGTTGTGAATATTTCGAAGACAGTCTTCAATATTGGGCGGAGAGTTGATAATGATCTTGCTTTGGAAGACGCCAGGGTATCAAGGCAGCATGCACAGATTCGTTATTCTCCTGAAGGATGCATTTTATTTGATCTCAATTCAACCGGAGGAACTTTCATCAATAACAATAAGGTGATACAGCAAAAACTACATTCAGGAGACGTGATTTCTCTCGCCGGGGTCACTTTGATCTATGGTGAAGAAGTTCAGCAGGATCCCAGCGAGAATACAAACTGTGACGATCACTCACAGACAAAACCACCTGACGAAAATTCAAGTGATCATTTGGAATATATCGGATGAGTATTTTTCTGCTTATTATACGGTTACTCATGATTGCTGCTCTTTATGCATTTATTGGGTGGACGGTGTACACACTCTGGATTGAAGTTTATCGCCGCCAGGAAAATCATGAAAATTTTTCCATTCCACCCCTTAAGGTAAAATATACGGATGAGCAAGGGGAAAAAATCCAGTTCATAACTCAACCCCTGGCTTTCATCGGTCGTGAACCCGGTTGCGATATTATCATACTAGACCATTCTGTATCATCTCGACAAGCCAGGCTCTCGTATCATCAAAACCAATGGTGGGTGGAAGATCTTAATTCAACTAATGGCACATTCCTAAATCGGGATTTACTAACCCAACCTGCTGTATTAATAACGGATGATCTCATTTCATGCGGAAGTGCTGATCTTATCATCAAGATAGAGAAAGCAGAATAACCGTTTCAGACGGAGGACAAATGGATAATTACCCTTTACTAGCGATCATTGGTGGTTCTGGTTTATATAATATGGATGGGATCACTGAAAAAAGTACTGTCTATCCAGATACTCCGTTTGGCAAACCCAGTTCACCTATAACCATAGGATTACTAAATGGGAAACGTGTTGCTTTTCTAGCCCGCCATGGGATTGGTCACACCCTTAATCCAACCGAGGTAAATTACCGGGCTAATATTTATGCTTTAAAATTACTCGGAGTGAAGAAAATCATTTCAATCAGTGCCTGTGGTTCATTGCGTGAAGATTACTCCCCTGGAGAGATCGTTATACCTGATCAACTGTTTGATTTCACAAAAAGCAGGAAGAGGACATTTTTTGAAAATGGTTGCGTTGCCCATATAAGCTCAGCAAATCCATTCTGTAATACACTGCGTTCAATAGCTATAGATTCCCTCCAATCAAACGATACAATTGTCCATAATAATGGTACCCTGATCACGATCGAAGGACCTCGTTTTTCAACCCGTGCTGAATCAAATCTATTCAGAGCCTGGGGGATGTCCATTATCGGGATGACTGCCAGTCCTGAAGCATTTTTAGCTAGAGAAGCGGAGATGTGCTATGCTACATTTGCCCATGTTACGGATTATGATGTCTGGCATATTAGCGAGGAATCTGTAAACGTTGATATGGTGATCCGGACCCTTAATAAAAACACACAAGTTGCACAAGAGAGTATTCGTGGAATTGTTAGTGATCCCCGCCTTGAAGATGATTGCGAGTGTTATTCAGCTTTAAAAGATGCAGTAATAACGCAACCAGAAGCGATCTCTATCCAGGCAAAAGAACTGCTTGATGTATTCCTATCAAAGTATAACCACTAGTGCAAAATATTTTAGAATACCACAGTCAACCAGGCTATATAAATTTCATCCGGATAAGGCTTACTTACCTGGCTGTCATTTTCATTTCGCTGAACGCCATCGGATTATCTCTTGCGTCTTTCATTCGTAATAAATCACTGATCGAGCAAGCATCATGGCAGCATTGGATAGGTTATTTTGTCTGGCTTGGTTTATTTTTATTGGTAACAAGGGTATCGACTCGTTTGCTTCCCCATCAGGACCCTTATTTAATCGATCTCATATACATTTGTTGTGGGTGGAGTTTGATGATCTTATGGCGGTTATCCCCCAACCTGGGGTTGAGACAAACAGTCTGGTTCATCTTTGGCAGTATAACCTATCTTGCAATCCTGAGATTCCCCAAGATTCTGGCTATCTTAAAAAGGTACACATATATCTGGTTATCGGGAGCATTTCTATTAATCATTTTAACATTGTTACCGGGTTTATTAAATGGTTCAAATCAACCTAAGTTGTGGCTCAGTTTCCAAGGATTGACACTACAGCCATCGGAACCATTTAAACTAATTTTCATCGTTTACTTAAGCACATATTTTTCTCGAAAATTACCTGTAAAAATTAGTTCTCTTGCGGTCATCATTCCCACCGTCGTGGTCGCTTTGGCGGCAATACTTGTCCTGTTGGCTCAAAAAGACCTTGGTACAGTTTCTCTCATGATGGCTATCTATGTTGTCATGGTATTCATCGGCATAGGCGATAGAAAATTTCTATTTGGCAGCATAGTAATATTTATTGCAGCATTTATTTCCGGGTATTTTTTGTTTGATGTCATTCGCTTAAGGGTCGGTGCCTGGATCAATCCGTGGATCGACCCTGTAGGACGGTCATATCAGATCGTTCAGGCATTAATTTCTCAAGCATCTGGCGGTATCCTGGGAACTGGACCCGGGATGGGAAGCCCGAATCTTGTCCCGGTCGCTGCATCTGACTTCATTTATTCAGCCATAGCTGAAGAGAGTGGTTTACTTGGGGCGGTTGCGGTCATTCTTCTACTGGTTTTAATCACATTTCGGGGTTTTTCAATTGCCTTGCTTGCAAAAGATAAATTTAATGCATTGCTTTGCACAGGTATTTCGTTTTGGATCGCTGCACAAGGATTAATGATCATCGGAGGAAACATCCGCCTTCTTCCCTTAACAGGAGTTACACTGCCCTTCTTCTCATATGGCGGCTCGTCCCTGGTAATCTGTATGATCGCAGGAGGCCTTGTCACCTTGATCAGTGGCCAATCGGATGATTCTCCAGATATCCAGTCATCAAAGAAGCAAATATACTTTAACATCATCCTACCCATCATCCTTGTTGTTTCATCTGCATCATTACTTTTGCTTCCTGTTTGGTCATTTCTACTAAAAGATCAACTCACATCACGAAGTGATAATCTACGCAGAGCAATCGCAGATACTAATATTGCTCGTGGTGAAATCCTGGATCGAAATGGAGAAATAATCAATGGCACAGCAGGGTCTCCAGGAGATTATTCCAGGTCATATTTTTACCCACCCCTTGCAACAACTGTAGGATATTCCAATATCTCTTATGGTCAATCAGGTCTGGAAGCCATCCTTGACCCATATTTAAGAGGATTAAAGTCTTACCCCCCATTTACTCTCTGGTGGAATAATTTACTTTTCAGCCATCCGCCTCCTGGTTCCAATGTGCGGCTATCGATTGACTTAGCCCTGCAAAAATGGATGGATACCCAGCTTGACGCTCATATTGGATCTATTGTTGTGATGAATGCCGAGTCTGGTGAATTGCTGGCGGTTGTTTCGCATCCATGGTCCGACCCAAATCATCTTGAGTCTGAATGGAGTAATATAATCACCGACCCCCGATCTCCCTTACTTAATCGGGCATTAGTGGGGAAATATCCTCCTGGTACAACGTTGGGGGTTTTTCTCGTGGGGAAAGCAATCGATGCTAATTTACAGCTTCCATCGGGATCAAATGATTCCGTAGCTTACAAAGGCAGGAACATCGATTGTGCTAATCCGGCTATAACCCAGGAAATTATACTTGCGGAAACTATTCAAAGAGGATGCCCTCAAAGCACTCTGAATATTGGTAGGGTCATCGGAAAGAATGGATTATATGATCTTTTTTCAAATCTCGGATTTTATGCTTCTCCTGAATTTATTTTTTCTGCAGCAGAATCAGCTGATCCAACAAGTATTGATAACATAAAATCAGCTTCAATCGGTCAGGAAAATTTAAACCTCACTCCTTTACAAATGGTGCTTGCAGCATCTTCCATCAGTTCCGGTGGTGAGATTCCCACACCCTATTTAGCGCTGTCTTATCAACTCCCATCAGGAAGTTGGGAATTATTACAACCAGTGTCCAACAAACATCTGGTATTTTCTGAATCAACGGCAAATAGTATCAGTAATGATTTCTCAATGACAGATTTACCGGCCTGGTCTGTTGTTGGTCAGGCTTTAAGTAACAATACCCAAACAGTGACTTGGGTTCTTGGTGGAACGAATACTAACTGGCGGGGAGTTCCTATTTCTTTTGTTGTATTACTTGAGGAAGACAATCCGCTACTTGCCAGCCAGATAGGGAATTCAATCACCCGGAAAATTACCTCAATCCAGGAAAAATGAAATCCCAGGAAATTAAGCTTCGTTCAATCGTCTTATTGGAACTAAACTAATCGGACAAAATGCCGTTTACCTACCTGAAGGACACCGGTCGATGGTACGCCTGCAAATGGATCGTTCAATACCAGTCCATCAAGCTTGACACCTTTTTGTTCGATCATTCTACGTGCTTCAGCTTTTGAACTTACAAACCCAACAGCCAGAAGGACATCCAATAGTTTCTGTTCAGGCTGGAATGCAATTTCCGGCATTTCCGTGGGTATATCCTTTTTCTGGAATAAATTGACGAAATAAGTTTGAGCTTCCACGGCTTCTGAGTCACTATAAAATGTGCTCACAATTTCCCAGGCTAATTTCATTTTCGCATCCCGTGGATGCAATGAGCCATTGGCTAAATTAGTCTCAAGTTCTTTAATCTGTGGGGGTGTCCAACGGGTTACCAAACGGGAGTAGGATGGCATGGCACTATCAGGAATGCTCATTACTTTCCCATACATATCCATCGCGTCTGTGTTGATCGGGATATGGTTCCCATGGCTCTTGCTCATCTTTAATACACCATCAGTTCCTGGCAATATTCCGAGAATAATGGCAATATTAGGCTTTGCACCCAAGTAGGTCATCACCTTACGTGCTGCAGTGACAATATTAAAGAGCTGATCAGTGCCACCTATTTGTATATCGGCATTTAACGCATAAGCATCATAGCCTTGCATTATGGAATAAAAGGTCTCGTGTAAATATATAGCATCACCTTTTTCCCATCGCAATTTAAAGTTTTCACGGGTTAAGAATTGTTGGATCGTAAAATTGCTCCCCAACTTGATCAAATCTGCGAAGGTTAACTTGGAAAGCCATTCCGCATTATAGCGAATGGATGTTTTTTCGGGATCCAGGATCTTATATGCCTGTTCAGCATACGTCCGTGCATTTTCTTCAATTTCCTCTTTTGTTAGAAGGGGACGCAGCTTGTCTTTATCAGATGGATCACCAATTAGGGAGGTAAAGCTGCCAATCAGAAAAATGATCTGATGTCCCAATTCCTGGAATTGGCGCATTTTCCGCATTGTGACAGTATGACCAAGATGCAGGTCCGCTTTTGTAGGATCGTACCCGGTATAAATTCGGAGTGGCCGGTTTTCTTTTTCAGCTAAAATCAACCGTTCTCTGAGTTCGTTTGCCATGGCTGTTTGCAGGTTATCATCACCATATTCAGTTCCCTGCATCAAATACTGTACTTGTTCATCAATGTTCATCAGTCCTCCCGCTCGATTTAACAAAAAACGCCCTCTGCGGTGAGAGCGTACCAGTTCCGCAGTGATATCAAATTTATTTTCCTAGATAATACAAAGCATAATATTTCATGCAGAAATTATACCATGCTCAAGTATCTATCCTTCACAGTATCAGATCACGCAAAGCAGGCTCAATTTGCTCAAATTTAAACTTGTATCCAGAATTAAGTAACCGGCCTGGCAATACTTGCTGCCCATCGAGCACGAGGGTGCTCATCTCGCCCAGCAATAATCTCAGAAGAATACCAGGAACAGGGAACCAATTGGGCCGCTTTAATACTTTACTTATTATCTTTCCTAGTTCATTATTAGTGACTGGATTTGGAGCAGTCAGATTGAATACTCCTTCGAGTTTGTTCTCAATAATGTAAGCAATCGCGTCCACTTCATCTTGTAAATGTATCCACGAAAACCACTGTTTGCCCGAACCCAATCTGCCACCAATATATAATCGATAAGGAAGGAGGACTAAAGGAAATGCCCCTTCTTTCAGGTCCAGGACAATTCCGGTCCGGATGATAGCTCTTCTCACACCAGATTTATCTATTTCCTTCGAGGAACCTTCCCAATGTTTTGCAATCCCCGACAGGAAGTCATTCCCCGCGGGAGAAGTTTCATCCATTTTCAATATTTCCGAAATTCCATAAATTCCAATAGCAGACGCCTGGATGAATAATCCTGGTTTGTTCGAACACCTGGTAATGGCTGAAACCAGTGCATTCCCTCCAGCTAACCGGCTGTTTAGAATTCTATTCTTGCGTTCTTTGGTCCACAATCCACCACCAATATTCTCCCCGGCCAAATTGACCACCGAATCTGCTCCTTCCAGCTCAGATTCCCATTCTCCGGATGTTTTTGCATCCCAATGAACGAATCGAATCCCCACAACAGGTTTTTTGTCATTACTTGATCTGGTCAGTATGATAACCTCGCAGCCGTTACTGACCAGCTTTACAGCCAGAGCAGAACCTATCAATCCTGATCCACCACTTATCACTATCTTTTTCATAGCAGCCTTCCGATTGTTATTATGTCCTGATTTGATTATGCTATAATTTTCCTCATAGAAAAAGTATGCAGGATTCTGTCTTAGTTTTGAATGCTAACTACCAACCAATCCACGTCTGTTCCACACGTCGGGCGATAACACTCATCTTTGCAAACAAAGCCTCATTGATCCAAAATGGACGTGGGTATATATATACTGTATCACAATCTTTTCCCCGCCCATCCATTATTCGTCTCGATAAAATGGTCATACGTCCCAGACTCAGGGTTCAATTTTCGCGACATGAGATCTTTCGCAGGGACCATCACACATGCCAGTATTGCGGGAAAACGAACGGTGAACTTACTTTAGATCATGTGATTCCCAAAAAGATGGGTGGTGAACATACCTGGACAAATGTTGTTACAGCATGTATTGTCTGCAATCATCACAAGGGGAGCAGAACACCAGACCAGGCAAACATGAAGCTTCTTGCACAACCTGTGTTGCCACCTGCTTCTGCGGTTTATTATTTTCAAACTCAGATAGCGAATAACTTAGATTGGGAGCAATATATCAAAGGTTGGTAATCACCAGCTAAATGACATTCCATCGGTTGCTGCAATTATTTCCCCCGAATATTTTGCAGCGGCCTCATTAATTAGCAACGATCCTTCTGAATTACCCGGATAATGTATCAGTACAAGTTTATCCACTTCTGCCCTTGCTGCAGCTTCTCCAGCCTGGGCTGCTGTTGAGTGTCCCTTTGCATTTCCTGCAGATTCGTGAATTAGAATATCTGCTCCTAATGCAAGTTCATCCACCCCCTGGCATGGCTCAGTATCACAAGTATATGCAATTGAAAATGGATGAATCAGCCCATCCACTCGTAAACCAATGGTAGGGATTAAATGTTTTACCGGAGTGGACCATACAGTGACCGATGGATCGGAGAGGATTACCGATTCCTCACCTGGAATTACCATAAATGAGACGTTAAAAAATTTCGGCCAATTTTCCCATCCAAATAAACTCATCATTTTCTCAATGCGGGTAATGCTCTCAACCAATCCGTGTATTACCAGCGGTTCTTTTCTGCCCAGTAACCATAGATCCATTAATAATAGAGGTAAACCCACAACATGATCCGGGTGGAAATGAGTAACGATAATATCAGTGAGCTGATCCGGAGACATTCCTGAGTGTACTAATCTAACAAATGCATTTGTTCCACAATCAATCAATACATATTTTTCTTTTGTTTGTAGAGTCAAATACGTGCTATCCCTATTTAATGTAGGGATAGCATTCGATGATCCAATAATGGTTAATATTGGCATATCCCCTCATTTACCTCAACACCAAATAAGCTATTCTTGGAGTTACCCATGCTTCCACACATGCAGCAACCAGTAATAATGGTATAACAACACCCAGCATTATTTTAACCCATTGGGCCAGACTCTGCAGGATGATCTCGCTTACCGATCGGTTTGGATCTGGTGTTGCGATCAATACACCCGATCGGAAAACAGATGAGGTGGCTATGATCGCTGCAGGAATCTCAAATATTCCATGCGGAAGAATGAAAGCTGTAAAAAATTGTATTGGAGTTAACCCAGCTTGATTAAGCAACCCCATCAAATAACCCATAATTCCCAGAGACGCAACCCCGGGTAAAACCCCTACCACTCCAAACGTGAATAGACCTAAAGGAAGTGCTACAAGAAGAACCCGTAAGTTCTGCCAAAAATATCCAAGGATCGAGGTTGATGAGTAGATTGGGGTATTCTCCATAATATCAACCATTTGGTTTTCAATATTATTCACCCCAAACTGGTCGAGAGCAATCTGAAATCTATATATCTGTAAGTAACCAATATATACGCCAAATATAAACATAGCTGAAACAATTATCATCGGTATCCAATTTGTTTTAATTGCATTAAATACAGATCGATACCATTTTCCAATGCTGTCAGCATCAGACCGAAAACTGGAATAAAATACTTTCCACCCCCATCTAAAATTAAGGACATCAATTTCTCGTCCCAATAACTCTTCTCTTCTAAAGTGAGCCAATCCCACCCTTACAAGGAGAATTGAAAAGATCGTCATCCCAAAAACAACCCACCACAAGGTCGTATAATCGCCCCAAAATATGACCACACTTTCTCCCTGGATTAGGAGAGCAGATGGAATCACGATGAAAGACGCCAACAGGTTTGAAGCACGTACAGATGTAGTCTGCGTTGAAACAATCACAGCTCCTGCAACCATCACAACCGCTTGAACTGTTGTCAAAGCTACAAGCTGAATGAGTACATTTACTCCTGGCAGGGTAACCTTAGTAATTGCCAGGCCAACCAGATATACAGTCATACCAATATAACTGGAGAGTAGTGGTGGTATTATGGAGGAAAGTAGCTTTCCTAAATATATCTGCCAATCTTTTAAGGGAGTATTCAGAAGGGGTTCAATCGAACCTCGCTCTTTTTCACCGACAAAAGATTCAAGAGCAATAACCAATGAAACCGAAATGGGGAAAAAACCCACTACCATAAAAAGAAACGGGACCAATCGATCGGCTATGAGGGAAGCACCATACTTTGAAACGAAATCCAATGCTGTTTTTGCTGTAAAATTCATTAAAAATGGAAAGAAAACCGTTAGCCCAAGAACAGGGAAGATAATTCGCCAATCCCTCAATTGATCCCGGACTTCACGTTTTGTGATAGCTAATGCTGGTTGAATTTCACGCCACATTTATTGTCTTTCCATATCCTGGTTGATGATCTGTAAATAGATATCTTCCAGACTATGATCTACTTGTTGTAAAGTAATGATGCTCACACCAGAACCTACGAGAGATCGAACAAGGATCGGATTGAACTGGTCACCATTTTCAGTGGAATAATGGATGAAACCTTCTCCGTAATCGATCAATTGAGCATCTTTTTTTATATCAGACAATTGTCCATCAATACTGCCAATAAAACGAATAAAGTATTCCTGTGGTCCCAATAATTTTCTACGGACTTGACCCAAATCTCCATTCAAGATGATCTTCCCTGACTTAATGATCGCTATCTGATCTGCCAATTCTTCTGCTTCCCGCAAATTATGGGTACAAAGTACGATTGTTCTGGAAGTCGACCGTAATTCGCGGATGGCTTCCCTTACCATATAGGCACTTTCAGGATCCATGGCAGATGTTGGCTCATCCAGGAGAATTACCGGTGGTTCGTGTAATAGAGCACGTATCAGGGCAAGTTTCTGGCGCATCCCCTTTGAAAATTCGGATAAACGTTTTTTCCCAACCTGGAGTCCGAATTGTTCCATGAGACGTGCACTTCTCAGCCGCGATTCTTGTGCAGTTAAACCATACAGACTTCCAAAAAAGACCAGGTATTCATCTGCGTTCATACGGCCGTAGAGACCATGTTGCTCAGTTAAGACGCCAACAGAAGCACGAACTTTATCAGGGGATTTCTCCACATCATAGCCAGCAATCTTCGCCCAACCTGTAGTTGGTCGAAGAATGGAGGTTAGCATCCGAACCGTGGTTGTTTTTCCTGCTCCATTTGGACCAAGCAAGACTAGAATTTCACCAATATTTACTTTGAGACTTAAGTTATCAACTGCAAGAAACTCATCGAATTTCTTGCTCAACCCTTCAGCCTCGATCATCAATGAACTCATTTATTCCTTTTCAGGATGGTGAGCTAGATGTTAGTCCAGTTCTTTTATCTCACTGCTGTTTTCAGGCAGCTCTGGTCCTTGTTCCACCATAGCTTCCGCTTGACCATCGTATCGATGGCGGAGAATTAGAGTAGCAGCTGATGCTATGGCTACTACAGCCATCAATGTCTGGTTGACATTCAAGCTGAAAACATTAGATGCATCAAGTCGCAGGAATTCCAGCAGGAATCTTCCAACCGGATAGATCATGGCGTAACATAAGAAAATATCACCTGGTTTGAGTCTATGCTTATAAACACGGCTGATCCAAATTAATATCCCCATATTTGCCAGGTTATAAAGTGATTCATACAGGAAAAGCGGGTGATAATATGCCTGGTCAGTGTATCCAGGAATGCGATGGGCTGGATCTATAAACATTTTCCAGGGAAGAGAAGTCGGGGCACCATAAAGTTCCTGGTTGACAAAATTTCCCCAACGGCCAATTGCTTGAGCAACTGCTAAGCCGGGAGCGATGTAATCTGCCCATTTTCGAAAATCGATTGCATTCTTTTTACAGTACCAAACAAGTGCTAATAATCCAAAAATGACTGCTCCTGGAATTCCTAATCCCCCTTTCCAGATCATTAAAGCATCCAGGGGATGAGTTAAATAGTATTTTGTGTCCAAACCGACAGCTACCATCGATGCAGGCGGGGTCAGAATATGCCAGATGCGAGCGCCAATAATACCGGCTACCAATAACCAGGGCAGCATATCCCAAATATCCTCTGGATCGTCTCCGTTCGCTTTCGCCTGCCTGGAGGTCATCCATGCGGCAAGAAGCGCTCCTAACATAATGATCACTCCATAGTAATGGAGTATAAATGGTCCAATTTGTAATCCTTCTCGCATGGTCTACCTCTACATGTAATATATTTTAGAGAACTACTTGGGTTTTTTGTAAGATACTACTTTATTCTGATCGTAGGCTTGTTTACGAACAAAATATATCCGTTGTATAGCTGTATAATTTGCAAAAATTGCAATGATCCAGAGTGCAATTTGAGGAATATTGAATAATAATGCCGGTGCAAGAACCAAATATCTCTCCACCCGGGTGAGTATTCCAACTTTGGCAGTAAATCCAAGGGATTCTGCTCGAGCTTTTACATAAGAGACCAGGATCGACCCAGCAGCAGCAAAATATACCAATCCTACAGATAAATAATCCTGTTTCGTCAGGAAATAGATCATCAGACCAGCAAGGATTACAAGTTCGGAATAGCGGTCAGTGACAGAATCCACGAACGCCCCAAATTCAGTTTGTTCTCCACGTAAGCGTGCCATTGTTCCATCAAGCGCATCAATGGGACCCATGATAAGGATCACAATTCCACCCCAAGTGATATGCCCGGTGGCCAATAAATATGCACCTATTGCGTTACCAATAAGACCTAGGATGGTGACAGTATTTGGTAATATCCCGGTTTTATTGACTGCAGTGCCCATTGTATCCAGGATGCCTTTGAATGTTCTCCGCAAGAACATTTCTATGCTGACGATTTCTCTTTTCTTCTGATTTTCCACAGTTCACCCTTATCAAATTAAATATATCCAATCTTACCATATTCAACGTAATGTGATTTAAAGAAGATAAACTAATTATTCGTCTGGAAGAACTTCGCCATCATCATCGATGTCGATCAGTACTTCACGTTCTTTTCCCCCACCCTGGGCTGGTCCAACGATGCCCATTTCCTCCAACTCCTCAATTAACCTGGCAGCCCGAGGATAACCTATGCGCAGTCGCCGTTGAATCAACGATGCACTTGCGTGCCTCGATTCTTTTACTATTTCAATTGCCTTCTGAATCAATTCATCTCCACCATTCTCCTGCTCTTCGAACAGCATATTTTCCCATGGTGGAGAACTATTCAGGCTCTCTGGTTGTTCGCCTTGCCAGTGTGTAATGATCTTATCTACTTCTTCATCACTGACCATGACACCCTGTGTACGAACCGGAACTGCCTTTTCAGGGTCCAGGAACAACATATCTCCCCGACCAAGAAGGTTTTCAGCACCGGTGCTGTCGAGAATTACCCGTGAATCAATATGAGAAGCGACAGCAAAGGAGATGCGTGCCGGAAAATTAGCTTTGATCAATCCAGTGACTACGGTGGCACTTGGGCGTTGAGTAGCAACGATCATGTGGATTCCAGTAGCACGTGCAAGTTGAGCTAACCTGACAAGTAAAGGTTCGGTGGTTGCCTGTGCACTCATCATAAGATCTGCCAATTCATCGATGAAAATCACAATTCTAGGCAGCACTATGTCGCCCCGTTTTTCCATTTTTTTGTTATATGCATCCAGGTCACGAGCGCCAATACTGGAAAATGCAATATAACGGCGGTCCATTTCCTGTGTTGCCCACCTCAGAACGCCCAAAATTCGTTCGAGTTCAGTCTCCACTTTTCCAAACATATGCGGTAGGCCATTGAAACGAACCAACTCCACCATCTTGGGGTCTATCATAATCAAACGAAGATCTTCGGGTGAGTTATTCATCGCCAGACATGCAGCAATAGACGTGATACAAACCGATTTTCCTGAGCCTGTGGTTCCTGCAATCAATAAATGCGGCATTCTTGACAGATCGCCTACGACCGGAAGACCCGAGACATCACGCCCAAGCGCTATAGCCAAAGGTGAGTTTAATTTGTTAAATTTTTCGCTTTCCAGAAGTGACCTCATTCGAACAACAACGGATCGGACATTTGGAATTTCTATACCGACATAAGATTTTCCCGGGACTGGTGCCTCGATTCGTATTGAAGTCGAAGATAAAGCTAGTGCCAGATCTTTAGATAATTGAGAAATCTGAGAAACCCTGATTTTTTGCTTTAATGTTTGGCCTTCAGGTGCCGGTTTATCTATATATCCGGGTTCCACTGCAAATTGCGTAACGGTTGGCCCCATCCGGTAACCAATCACTTTTGCAGGGATACCAAAATCCATCAGAGTCTTCTCCAGGATGGATGCGGTTTGATTAATTGTAGATTCATCCATGCGGATCACCTGATCTTCCATGAGCATGGATAGTGGAGGAAGACTGCTCTCCCGATTTAAGTTCTTTCCTGGAGAGGATGTCGGTACAGGTTTTCTATTATCTATACGATAATGATCTTTGGCCAGGTTTTGTATTGGTTTACTTTGATTTGGTACAACCGGTGTAGTACTAAAATATTTTTTTTGATTATTATCTTCACTGATTTTTTGTTTTGAATCGTTACCAGCCTTTATGGGGAGTTGTAACTGTTCTTGATTTTCGGTTGCGTGGCGTGACTTGACAGTGAGTCGCTTTAAAGATCCTGTTTCGGAATGGATTGGAGAATCGTTTGTTGTGAAAGATGTATCTCTTTTATTTCGATGGCGAAGCACCGAAAAGCCGATCCAACCCATAACCAGGGGAATCATGATCCAAAGCACGGTGGCAATAAAAATTCCTGTGATCTCTGCTGTCATTTGAGCTAATGCCCAACCGACCAATCCACCCCACCTACCTGCCTCTGCCCATCCTAGATCAAAACCACTTAGGACAGCTAAAAATCCAAGCAGGCTGATGATGAGAGCCTCAAAATAGACCACCTTCCAAAAGTATGTGGTCCAGAAATTAACTTTTCGCTTAAGAACATAGTAACCTACCAAACCAATGGTCAGGTTTATCAATACTGCGCCCCAGCCAAACCAGTGTTTAAGAAAATTTGATAATGGCAATAGTAATACCCCACCTGTTAGCCCAAGTAGCGCAAAAAGGGTTAACAGGGAAGCAAAGATCATTATTATTCCCAGAACATCCCTAGCGAAGCGTCCATAATGGGTGGAAAGATAGATCAAACCATCAAGGGGTTTTTTTAATGCAGCACTTGCATCATCACTAAATTGAGATGCTGTCTTTTTCCCTGAATAAGAATACTGTTTTCGTTTTACAATTCTTTGCGGCATTCAACTTCCCGACTACTCCAGACTTAAACCAATACGTTTCTTATCCTTATCTATATGCAATATTCGGACCTGAACACATTGATCGATTTTTAAATATTGATCTATTGATTCTGCTGGTTCCGGAAGGTGTATGGTTGAGATATGTATCAACCCTTCGACTCCCTCTTTTAATCGGGCAAAGGCACCGAATTTTGTCATGCTTGTAATTTTGGCTGTTACAACATCTCCGGGAGAGTAGATATCCAGGATCGAATCCCACGGATTGTTCACCAAACGTTTATAACTCAATGCCACTCGAGAATTTTCTTTTGAAACGCTTAGCACTTGAGCTTCGATACGTTGGCCTTCACATAATACATCACCCGGGTTTTGTACCCGTCCCCATGAAAGCTCGGAAACATGGATCAGCCCTTCCAATCCTCCGAGATCTATGAACACCCCAAAATCGGTTACATTTGTAACTGTGCCCCAGACAACATCGCCGGGTTGAATATTCTCAAATATCGCTTTTCTTTTACCTTCACCAGCCAAAGCAGCTCTTTCAGAGAAAACCAACCTTTCGTCTTCTGGAACTAACTCGATGATCTTTAACGATATTTCTTTCCCGAGATAGTCTTGCATCAATTCTTTACGATCATCTTCTTCAACTGTGCTGGGAATGCTAACAAGGTGTGATATGGGAACAAATCCCTGAATGTTTGTTCCCTCAACAAGAAGTCCTCCCCTGTTGTATCCTGCTACTTTTAATTGGATCACTTCATCATTTGTAAATATTGTTTTTAGAGTTGCCCAATCGTTTTTTACGGCGTAGCTGATTTCAGATCGATCCTGATTTGAATTTTCTTTGGCGGATTGGAGAAATTCTTCTTCATCTGTTAATATCGAATTCCACCAACCTTCGTCGGGAATCATTTCACCCGGAATTACAATTTCTTCGGCATTGTCTCCGCCCACTTACCCCTCCACTGTCCAGCAATTATAAATAATATTATTCTGGCAACACTCGTTGCACATTATGTGCCTCGTCTGCCTCAACATGATTTTCCATTTCCATGATCGCACTCGCAACTGTCTCTATCGCCACACGTTGTTTTCTATACAAATCGGCTTCTGACATAGCCAGTTTTAATGCGACTTCCCTGACACGCTTTCCCTGCAAGAATTTCATTTCGAGAATATTATATAAAATCCATTCCCCAGTGAATTTCCTGTCTCCTGCAGGTTTAACACTTTCAATCGCTGATTTTAATACTGACCGTAGCGCATTCGTTGGATTTTGTCTGTTTTCTTCCAACGCTTTTTTTACTATATTCAACTCTAAAAGAGGAGATTCTGACAATTTTGGGCCGCCCCAAAAATGTGTTAAAGCATCTTTTACCCAATTTGACATGTCATCTGAGACGGTAAAATCTGTCTCAGTAAGCTCATCTACACTGGGAAAACGACTTTCAGCTCTCATCTTCTGAAACTGTTCAAATTGTGGGTTCAATTCCTTGGCTTTTTTAAAGACTTCAGTTTGAAGGTTTCTATTTATTAAGGCAAGAACAATTCGGTTACTCAATAATACAAGGACTTGTTTTTCATCTGCATCAAACTCAATAGAAGGGTCCTGTTCAATACCCAGGATTCCAAGTAGTACCCGCTCCTCATTCTCCTTTTCAAAGAGGGGCATAAGCAAATAATTCCCCCACCTGAATACATCCGTTCTTGTTCCGTAGTTAACCATTACAGGTAGAATACTTTCCTCAAGATGGTTTTCTTCAAGAAATCCCGTATCCCCCTGAGAGACTACCATTGTAAGAGCGTTATTTTCAAAGGCGGCAATAAAGACACTTTTAGATTGAAACCGATCCCCCACGGCAGCTAATACAGCCTCTAAAAACTGTTTGAGATCATTTCTGGTCATCAACCTGTCAGAAAGATCAGTGATGAGGTCAACTTCCTCCTGATCAACGGTGGAAAAGATCCATTTTTCCCAGACCGGGGAGAATAAGGTGATGAAGTATTCCATCATTAATATGGATAATGCCATGGTGATAGGAACCAATGCTGAGTATTCTATCCCAAAGAGAGAGCCTCCCCTCCGAATAATTGTCGTAATACCCAAGGCAACGATTGCTGTAACCGGTCCACGCATAATCCACTTGAATAATCGCCTTTTCACTACACGGTCCGGCCAGTTTACGCCAAAAAATGATATGGAATACGACATCATTACAATTAACCCACCGACCAAGGTATTGCTGATCATCACCACAATCCAGAAGATAAAAGCATGATCTGACGCAAAAGATGAGCCGTAAAGTAAATATGGGAAAGACCCCAATGCAGGTGCCAGTGCACCTGTGATCAGATAAAACATCCGCCGACGAGTTGTGGGAGTAGTTGTTCTCTGGAAGGCACGTGTGAAGTTGATCCAACTTGCAACCATGCTAAGACCATAATAAAGGGAGAACAAATTGGTTAATAAGGTTGCCCGAAGAAACGCTGCCGGTTCATCATTAATGACCAAAGGGCCAAGGAATAGATTGAATGGAATAGTAATTAAGAAAAAGCTGGATATGAGATAAGTAATCCGGATTGACCATCGCCTTTTACCTTTGGATGGTTTCCCTGTGGTTGCGAGGATTGCATCTGAGAATTGCAAATATGTCGGCGGAAGGTATAAAATTCCAATCCATTGAATTCTCAACCAAAATTCAATATCCCCCGGTTTTGTAGCTGTGCTTCCCAGAGCATCAGCAGCAAATACCGTAACCACACAAATTAAAATTAAAGTAAATGAGCGTGCAATCCTGTCTTTTTGATTAAACGTAAGTGCATACAACAATAATGCGAAAGCTGTTATAGCAATACCAGCCGAAAGAATCTCGCTTACCGTCCTGAATATTGCTTGTAATCCACTCCACCAATTCACAACAGCCTCGATTATAAATTTAGATCAAGTAATGAGAAAAAAATATGGCAATATCTTGATTCGAATAAAAATGGTCATTATATCCACAGAAATCATATCCAAATTTTCTGAACAACTTTACTCCAGGTGAATTTTTTGACTGCATATCCACGATCATTCTTTTTAAGTGCTTTGATGAAGCCCATTCTTCAGCAGCCATAACTAAAGCTGTGGCTATTCCACCCCTGCGATTGATGGGTGAGACTGCAAGGTCAGTGATCCATGCTGACGCAGGAGCAAGATCTTCTGAAACACTTATATATGCTACCGGTTTTTTATCCAGAATTCCAACCAATAGGGCATCCCGATGGATCCAATCTTTAAATAGCTGATTGGGTAACCTTGGATATTCAACTTTAACAGATCTGGGCAGACGATTTTCTTGAAAATTTATTCCCACATATTTATCTTCAGAAACAACATCCATCTGCCAGACATAATCAGTATGATAACTATGATCCAATTCCATCATCGCAGTTATATCTTCTAATACAGCAGTCCTAACTTCAATTCTTGGCATATTAATCCTATTCTGGAATGATCCTAACCTTCACAATACAAGCTGGTAACGCAGTTTCCTGATTATCGTAAACAACCAAACGCAAATAATAGTCACCTGGTATTCTTAATGTAGTATCCCACACACCCAAAACCCCGTTGATTACAATCTCTCTGTTTGCCTGCATGGTCGTCCAATTAATATTATCCTGTGAAAATTCATATTTGTAAAAACCAAAATCCGGAATATTCGCAGTTCCCTTTAATTCCACCGATCCTTTGATCTCTTCACCTTCTTTTGGTGAAGTCCATTCAATTTTTCCGGGTTCACAAGCAGGTGGAGCTGGTGGAATTACTGTTCCTGTTCCAATACCGGGAGTATTCACATTGTCTGATAATGTTAGAGCCTGGGGAATCATTGGTGTTTCAGTGGCGGACAGATTTATAGTTGGCGTGGATTGAATGTCTAATGCTGTAGGGCTTGTTTCAATATAAGAAATAAAAACAAATTCTCCAATAGCGACAATCAACACAAGCAATAAAATACCACCTGCCTGGAATAAATGCCCTCTGGCATTATCCTTTTCCAAACCAAATAAAGAGTTTCGATATTCACCAATAGAAATAATCAATTTCCTAAAATAAATGAAACCAATTATTCCCAGAAGGATATAAAGATGTGATTCGGCAAGCTTAAATAAACGGAAAATCTCTGCCATATTTACAATTTTTAAAACAATAAATTAGAATACCCCGCCCGGTAATTAATCCCTGCGCAGTAGCTCCCTGATTAATTTTACTAATTTTGGAACTATGACCGTTCCTGCATTTAACACTTCTTCATGGGTAGTCATGGTATTTCCATCGAGATTCGCTTTATTACTGATTCCCGAAATACCCAGTACCCTCATTCCTCCGTGACGTGCGATGATCACTTCAGGGACCGTGGACATTCCAACCGCATCAGCTCCAATCGTCCGTAAGAAACGCAAATCAGCTGGTGATTCAAATGAAGGACCTGATAGGCAAACATAAACGCCCTCTTTTAAATCTAATTTTTGATCAATCGTAATCTTTCTTGCCAGGTTCCCCAATTTTCGGTCATATGGTTGGCTCATGTCCGGGAAACGCGGACCAAATTCATCGATGTTTGGTCCACGTAATGGGTTTAGACCGGCCATGCCAATTAACCCAATATGATCGGTAATCATCATCAGATCTCCCGGGATAAAGTCCGGGTTTATTGCTCCAGCTGCATTTGTAACGATAAGGGTCTTTATGCCTAGGCGCTGCATCACGCGAACCGGGAGTACCACCTGGTCCATCGGGTATCCCTCATAATAATGGACCCTGCCCTGCAAGACCATGACTGGCTTGGTTTCCAATTCCCCAAAGACCAATCGTCCAGTGTGGCCTTGAACCGTTGATTGAGGCCAATATGGTAATTCTGTCGATGATATTACCTGCGGATTAATCACGGAATCTGCAAGAGATCCAAGACCTGATCCTAAAATGATTGCATACTCCGGTTTTATTGAAATACGATGGTTTATAGTCGCACATACTTCATCTATCTGAGCCAGTGTTATAAATTTATCCATCATTTGATTTCCTTTATATTGATATTGGGTAGCGCCATTATAGCAGATGCAATAACTGGACTAACGCAAGTCACGGTATATTTCCTGCCATGCTTTGACAACGTTTTGAACTGCAGCATCATCCACCCAATAATGAGTTACAAATCTGAATCTACGTTCTCCTGCAATTCCTACCAATACGCCCTTCCTCTTGAAAAGCTCCGCAAGCTGGGTGGCTTTTAGTTGAATCGAATCATCTATGTTTACAAAGATCATATTTGTATGTGGAGAACCGGCATCAAGGACCAAACCACCAGTTGCTGCCAAGCCAGCTGCCATCGTTTTCGCCTGGATATGATCTTCTGTTAATCTGCCCGTCATAGTTTGCAAAGCTACAATCCCTGCTGCAGCTAAAATACCTGCCTGTCGCATCCCACCACCTAATTGCTTCCGAATTCGGCGTGCTTTTTGAATGAATTCTTTGCTGCCACATAACACGGATCCAACTGGTGCACAAAGACCTTTGCTTAAACAAAATGTTACACTATCAACCGGTTTTGTCAGAACTTCCACCTTCACGCTGAGAGCTGCAGCAGCATTAAATATCCTGGCTCCATCCAAATGCACCTGTAATACATTGGCATGGGCCAGATCCGCCAGGTCCTTTGTATATTGTTCACCTATTACCACACCTCCACAGCGATTATGGGTATTCTCCAGCATTACCAACCGGGAATTCGGAAAATGCACATCATCTTTGCGGATTGCATTTTTTACTTCATTAAGATTTAAAGTACCATCAACCTGGTTAGGTAATACATATGGATGAACACCTCCCAGAGCTGAAATTCCTCCAGCCTCAAACAGGAATGTGTGACACAGGTTACCAAGGATCACTTCATCCCCCCGGTTGCAATGAGTCAGCACAGCAGCCAGATTACCCATGGTTCCTGAAGTCACAAACAGGCCAGCTTCCTTGCCTGTAATTTCAGCGGCCATGTCCTGGAGGCGATTAATTGTTGGGTCTTCACCAAACACATCGTCCCCAACAACAGCCTCAGCCATGGCTTTTCGCATTTCTGGCGTAGGTTGGGTAACTGTATCTGACCGAAGGTCGATCCAATCCATGAAAACCTCCTAAATTAAGTTGTCGAGTATTTGGTTAAGGTCACCAGGCAACGGTGCTTCAAATGTTCTCAATAATTTTGTTCGAGGAAGATGCAATGTTATTTTTTCAGCATGCAAGAAGTGTCTGCTTATATCCAGGGATGGTTTTTTATATCCATAAACGCGATCCCCAGTGATCGGGCATCCAATAAAAGCAAGATGAAGCCGAATTTGGTGAGTTCGACCGGTAACGGGATGAATTTCAAGCAGAGTATGGTTCGTAAATTCTTTCAGGGTTAAATATCGGCTGGTTGCATCACGGCCCCTGTCATTGTGCATGACTGCCATTTGTTTCCTATGATTTGGATCCCTACCAATTGCACCTTCGATTATCCCTTCCGGGGTTGGTGGTCTGCCATCCACCAGAGCAATATATACCTTATGAATTTCCCGCTGCTTGAATTGTTCCTGCAACAATCGATGAGTGAAATCATTTTTTGCCAGCAATAAGATACCAGAAGTATCTTTGTCTAAACGATGCACTATACCCGGACGTCCTTCTCCACCTATACCTTCCATTTCTGGAGAGTGGGCAAGAGCAGCGTTTACAATCGTTCCACTGGCGTGGCCAGCTCCCGGATGAACAACCATTCCTGCTGGTTTATTGATCACCAACAAGTCATCGTCTTCAAATATAACATCCAGGTTAATCTCTTCAGCAAGGATTTGTGTTGGCAACGGATCGGGAGGATTGAGGACCACTTCGTATCCCAATTCAAGTGTATAACCTGTCTTGGTGATCAACTTCCCATTTACAGTGACAGCTCCCCCGGTGATCCATTTTTGAATTCGATTCCTCGATTGTTTCGGGTGTTGATCAGTAAGGTACACATCCAGCCGGATCTTTTCAAAACTGTCGTATTTATAAATATAAGTTGAATTAGCCACTTGAATCAGTTTGCTCCATTTGCTGCTCATTTTCGAGCTTGAGGGCAGCTTTTTTTGAATCCGCTTTCTCTTTCCACCACATTCCTATCAATAAAACAGCTACACCAACCGATATGCTGGCATCAGCAATATTGAATACTGCAAAATTTCCCACAGAAATAAAGTCAGTTACCTCACCCCTGGTTACCCTATCAATCAGGTTGCCAAGTGCACCACCCAATTGCATACCCATGGCAATCCGTAGAGGCCATTCCTCAACTGGCACGCGGGGATAATAATAGACAATAACTGCAGCCACAATTAAAGACAGAACAGTGAAAACCATTCCGAAACCCTGGAACATTCCAAATGATGCCCCTGTATTGCTCCAATGTACTATTCGGGCATAAGGCATCAACCACTCCCATGGAGACCAGGAGGCACCAAAGGCAATATTAGCCCTCACCAGCGATTTTGTTATCTGGTCCAGAAGGATAATGACCGAAGCAATCCCGACCAGTAAAAAATATTTTTTAATTTTTGAAAACAATTCTCCTCCAAAAATAACTAATATATAATTTTACCGCATCTGAAACATATTCTGTCAGCCTATTACAAATATCTCATAATCAAACTTATCCGGATGGGTTTGATCCAATTGATGGACGAAAATAATCCAATGTAGATAAATCGTCGAATGACCAGTGCAAAAGAGATTGGTACTTTGTACCAATCTCTTTTGGGTATTTAATGTTTAGTGATTTTGATGGCTATTTGTTCACTGTCAAATCCATCTTTAGTGAAGCTTTCATCCTCCACAGGAACACGTCTCAATGCGACACACAACGTCTCTCCCATAATGTACTCCTTGAATGACAGGATGGCTGATTCCATACCAGGTGTGGAGGTATAGTCGAGTTCTATTCTATCCGAGATGTCAAGGTCATTTTGCTTTCGGGCATCTTGCACGCGACGGACAAATTCACGAGCCAAACCTTCCTTCACCAGGTCCGGTGTTAGATCGGTCACCAGTGCGGCAAGATACGCACCTTCGGATGCTACAGCAAATCCGGCTTTTGCCTGTGCCCGGACCTCAACTTCTTCTGGAAGGATCTCATAGGAGTTTCCATCAGCCCCAACTGTAAAAGACTGTCCGGCGAGCAATTTCCGTGCTGCGGTCTCTGATGAAATTTCTAGGATGGCTCTGCGAATAGCCGGAAAATCCTTTCCATACTTTTGCCCAAGCTGTTTCGGAAGCGGATTCAGACTAAATGAAACTGCTTCACCTTCTGTGTCCAAAGTCCGGACATGTTTAACATTTAGTTCGTCCGCCAGAATATCGGCATACTTCGTCACGATCCGTTTCTCGCTTTTATTGCTTAAGGAGTAAGCTACTTCCTGTAATGGCTGTCGGACCTTTCGGTTGGCTTTGTTTCGGGCAGCATGACCCAGGGAAGCCAACTTCATAATCAGATCCATTTCTGTATTTAATTCTTCATTGATCATTGCCGGATCATACTCTGGCCAACTGGTCAGGTGAACTGATTCTTTAGAGGTCTCATCCAGAGATTTGACGAGATTCAGATATAGTTCATCAGCCAGGAAAGGCATGGTCGGCGAAAGAAGTTTGCTGACAGTGACAAGTGCATGATATAGAGTAGCATAGGCTGCTTTTTTATCCTCATCGGATTCAGTTTTCCAGAACCGACGGCGAGAACGGCGCAGGTACCAAGTGGAAAGATGGTTTACAAATATTTCCACCGGTCGGGTTGCCCCTGTTACGTCATAATGCTCAAACGCTTCAGTAACATCTCTAACAAGTGCATTCAGTGCAGATAGAAGCCACTTATCCATGTCGTTATACGCAGGTTTTGCTTTCGGATCAGGCAACCATCCATCCAGGCGGGCATAAGTAACAAAGAATGAATAGGTATTCCACAGGGTGAGGGTGAAATTCCGTATCACTTCTGCAACAAGGTCTTCACTGAATCTGCGTTCCTGCCCCGGAGGTGATGCTGTATATAAGTACCAGCGGAATGCATCAGCACCCTGAGAATTTAATACACTCCAGGGATCTGCTATATTTCCACGGGTTTTTGACATCTTGTATCCATCACTATCCAAAATTAATCCCAGGCAAATGACATTCTTGAAGCATTCCTGTTCAAATAGCATGGTGCTGATCGCATGCAGCGAGTAGAACCAACCACGAGTCTGGTCAACCGCTTCGCAGATGTAATCTGCTGGATATTGACTCTTAAACTGTTCCTGATTCTCAAAAGGATAATGCCATTGAGCGTAAGGCATTGACCCAGAATCAAACCAGACATCAATCAATTCAGGAACCCTCTGCATCTTCCCGTCGCATTTCGGGCAGGGAAATTGAATATTATCAATATAGGGACGGTGGAGATCTAGAGAACTCTGGTCAATGCCGGTGAATTCAGTAAGTTCCTTCACTGAACCTACACACAATTGGTGTTTACAATCTTCACACTCCCAAACTGGTAAGGGAGTGCCCCAATAACGCTCTCTGCCCAATGCCCAATCAATATTATTCTCCAGCCAATTTCCGAATCGTCCGGCTTTGATATGTCCAGGGTACCAATTTATACGATTATTGAACTTCACCAATCTGTCTTTATACTGGCTGGTACGTACATACCATGTCTGGCGGGCATAGTAGAGCAAAGGCGTATGACAACGCCAGCAGAATGGATAAGTATGGGTGATCGTGCTTTGCTTAAACAACAGTCCCCTTAAGGTAAGGTCTTCAATGATCAATGGATCAGCGGTTTTAACAAACATTCCGCTCCATGGTTTAACTTCACTGACAAACGATCCATCAGGAGCAACAGTTTGAATTACCGGAAGGTCATATACATTGGCTACTTCCATGTCGTCTGCGCCAAATGCCGGTGCGATATGAACTAGACCTGTTCCATCTTCAGTGGTCACATAATCCGCATTAACGACATAATGAGCCTGCTTTTCTGGAGGAATAAATGTGAAGAGAGGACTATATTTTTTTCCTTTTAGTGCTCTACCCTTGAAAGTTTCCACCACACATACCACTTCATCCCCAAAAACACGTTCGATCAGTGCATTGGCAAGGATCAGGCGTTCTTTTCCACCTTCGGGTAGGTCTCGTTCAACAATAGAGTATTCCACGTCCGGATGGACTGCCACCGCTACATTTGCCGGAAGTGTCCAGGGTGTGGTAGTCCAAATCAGTAAAGATGTTCCAGGTTTATCAACAAGGGGTAACCGGATGAAAACAGACGGGTCGACTGCATCCTCATAACCCTGAGCTACTTCATGATCGGAAAGCGGAGTTCCACATCGAGGACAATATGGAACAACTTTGAACCCCTGGTAAAGCAAATCTTTCTCCCAGAGAGATTTTAATATCCACCAGACTGATTCTATATAATCGTTGGTATAGGTCACGTATGCGGTTTCAAGATCGACCCAAAAACCAATGCGATCAGTCAGCTTTTCCCATTCTTGAATATAAGTGAAAGCAGATTTTCGGCATTCTGCATTAAATTTATCAATACCATATGCCTCGATCTGTTGTTTATTTGTGAAACCGAGCTTCTTTTCAACTTCGATCTCAACCGGTAAACCATGCGTATCCCATCCACCACGACGACTCACATGAAAACCACGCATGGATTTGTAACGTGGAAATATGTCTTTGAAAGACCTGGCCAGAACATGATGCACACCCGGCCGTCCATTGGCTGTAGGAGGACCTTCATAAAAGACGTATTCCGGACCACCTTCATTTAATTCATAGGCGTGTTTGATCACGTTATACATTTTCCAGTGGCGGAGCATCTGCTCTTCCATCTTCACAACATCCAATTTGGGTGAAACTGACTTAAAACCCATAAACATCCTCCAAATGAATTAATAAAAAAACTCCCGCCCATTCAGGGACGAGAGGAGAATTCCCGCGATACCACCCTGGTTCCCGGTTATGAGCCAGGCACCTCAATACTCATATATTCGATCAATGAGTAACGTTCTGATAACGGAGAACAAACCCGGCTTACTTATTCAGGTTTACACCTTTTCAGTTCACGACTCCTGAATGATTTTCCACCAGTGTCATTTCCCGACTTCCACCAGTTCGAGATCGCTGTAAATGCTTACAGGTGTACTCTTTTCTATCAACATCGTATTTAATTATCATGATTATGCCATATACACAGCATAGCGTCAATAAGCATGCATGAATAAGCAAATGGATACTATATTTATTCTGATTGGATGACATTATAAAACAGGGGAAGGGGTTCCACAGGTAGATCACTTAATTTAACTGCGTTCAAAACTTTACTACGGGTGGCTTTTGCTGATGCAGAATTCTTCGCATGAATGGTGAATAATAGATCTCCCTTTTCAACCCGATCACCGACCTTTTTTCGAATGACCAGCCCGACTGCATGATCTATCTTATCCTCTTTCTTTGATCGACCAGCTCCCATCTCCACAGAGACTTCACCGACAATCCGCGCATTAAACTCTTTGATATATCCACTTTTTTCCGCACAAACATTTTCCACCACAGGCGCTTGAGGCAGCTTTTCCGGAGAATCAACAAATGAAACATCGCCACCCTGGGCGGTAACCAATTTACGGAACATATCCAGGGCTTTACCGCTTTCTATAGCGGAACCGGCTAAGGTTCTAGCTTCTGATAATGTCTTAGCTTTCTTGCCGATCACAAGCATATGTGCAGCCACGGTCAGACAATGCTCTGTGAAATCATCCGGTCCTCTTCCATGAAGTGTGTCTATAGCTTCTTTTACTTCAAGTGCATTACCGACAGCATGTCCCAAAGGTTGGTTCATATCTGAGAGGATGGCAGTGACTCTGCGACCGCTGAGTTTTCCAATTTCCACCATTAGTTTGGCAAGGATATTGGCATCATCCAGGTTGGTCATGAACGCGCCACAGCCTACTTTAACATCGAGTACGATCGCCTGAGCTCCTGCAGCTATCTTTTTGCCCATGACTGATGCTGCTATAAGAGGTATGGATGGAACAGTTCCGGTTACATCACGTAAAGCATATAATTTACCATCCGCTGGTGCCAGGTCACCAGTCTGTCCGGTTAGCACCAGACCAAGGGATTTTAATTGGGAGATGAATTCCTCCCGGCTTAGATCGGTCCGAAAACCAGGGATCGATTCCATTTTATCCAGCGTACCGCCGCTGAATCCCAATCCTCGTCCAGACATTTTTCCCACCGGAAGACCGCAGGCAGCGACAGTCGGTTCCACTACCAGCGTAGTTTTATCACCAATACCACCGGTTGAGTGTTTATCCACCACGAGGGCAACTTCTTTAGAGAGGTCCATAACCTCTCCGGAATGTGCCATGGCCAGGGTAAGCTCAGTGGTTTCCCGGGGAGAGAGCCCATTTAACAAAACTGCCATCGCCCAGGCTGATACCTGATAATCCGGTATGCTTCCTTTAGCAATACCTGTAACGAAGAAAATTATCTCTTCTTTGGTCAATTCCTGATGATCACGAACCTTAATAATAATATCCACTGCCCGCATGACACACCTCACAGCTTATAAAATACAAAGCGTTTCTACCATTATCCGGAGAAACGCTCTTTTTATCAAATTCACCAACTTGTTACTTCTTTTGGATGATCGTCAGTTTCCTGAAGGGTTCCTCCCCGGTCGACTCTGTCGTTACCTGGGGATGATCACGTAAAGCTATATGAACGATCCTGCGTTCATTTGCCGGCATGGGTTCAAGAGTCTGGCGTCGGCCGGTAGTTACTGCTTGTTCTGCCATTTTGAGGGCAAGTTGGATCAACTGGCGTTCACGTCTGCCACGATATCCTTCCACATCAATCACCAATGGAATCCATTTTTCCAGTCGTTTACCAACAATTAAACTGGTAATGTATTGCAGCGCATTTAATGTTTCAGTTTTTCGCCCGATCAAAATACTGAGGTCTTCACCTGTCACCTCAACAAGGACACCGATCTGGCCTTTTTCATCCGGGGTATCCATAAAAGTTGCCGTAACCTGTGCATGAATATGCATCTGTTCCAATAATTCGCTAACGGTTTCTCGAGCTGTCTTCAAAGTTGGATCTTCACCGTTTGTTGAGGAAATTTTTATGGGTGCCGGTTTTTCCGTATGAACCTCGGGTTTAGGCTCTGCAACCAGTTTTTCAACTTTTCTGGTTTTTATGGGAGTAGTTTGATTTTTAATGGTAATTTTTATCCGAGCCTGACGTCCACCTAATCCAAATAGCCCTTTACTGCCTTCATCGATTGTTTCAATTTCAACGTCATCGATCGACATGTTTAGATCAGCAAGCCCAGTTTCAATGGCTTCTTCAACAGTTGGTGCGATCACTTCGAGATTTGTTCGTTCTTCAGTCATATAACCCTCTGTTACTTCTTTGCAGGTAATTTGATAAATGAGAACATCTTCTTTAAATCGACTTGACCAAGAGCGGCGTATTGTAATATACCGACTATGTTACTGGCCACAAAGTAAAGGGCCAAACCAGCTGAGAATGTCAATGCCAGATAACCCATCAAGAAAGGCATGTACAGGTTCATCATCTTGCCCATCTGTGCACCCTGGTCATTACCGGTTGATGGAGGAGTCATCGCCTTAGACTGCAGGAATGTTGTTGCCACAACAATGATCGCCAAAATTGGAATTCCAAATGGCAAGAAACTCAGGTTTAATCGTTCGGGTTGTCCCAGATCCATCCACAGGAACGTGCTGTTTAGAGGAATCAGGGTGGCTACTTTCAGAAATCCTGGATAAACCTGTCTGGAGAGGTTAAGAAGCTCAATCGGAGAAGATGCCAGGGCTACCATGATGCTCTGGTATAAACCAATAATGATCGGAAACTGGATAATGGTAGGAAGACATGAAGCAAAAGGATTGATTCCAAGCTCTTTATACAACTTCATCTGTTCCTGGGATAATTTTTCCTTATCACCTTTATATTTCTTTTGAGCTTCTATCCAGCGGCTGTCACTTTGTAGTGCCTGCATTCCTTTGGTGCCTTTTACCTGCTGAGCAGTCAGTGGATGGGTAATTAATTTTATTAGGACTGTGAAAAGGATGATCGCGAGGCCAAAATTATGACCTACGATCGTATAAATAAATAATAGTACATTTACAAAAGGGGTAATAATGATGCTTTCCCACATGTCTTTTATCCTTATTTAGGTTGAGCCAGGATCCAAACCTGGTTGCCATTGGTATCCACTGCAATTAATATATTCTCTTTAATTGTCGTTCCAATGATTAGGTTTTCACCAGATAAAACTGGAGTTCCATAAAGTTTTTCGCCAAGAACCTTGGTATATATGAGTTTTCCACTGTAATCAAGGGCGACTAAATTTCCGGTTTCGGTCGTGAAAACAATTTGTGTTTCTGTCAGCAATGGTGATCCCAGTATAGCGCCAGCGGCTTTGTATCGCCAGAGCTCTTTATGGTTCTGTTCTGATACTGCATAAAGTGTACCTTCGAGGTCACCAAAGTATAAGGCTCCATCTTTCACCGCGGGACCTGACCAGACTGCCTTACCCGTCGGGAATCTCCATTGGATTTTCCCATTTGAGGTATTAATCGCCAGCACTTCATTGGCTAGGGTGCTGATATAGATCACGCCATCTGCATTTACTGGATTTCCGATAGTGGCTCCACCACAATCAGTTTTCCATAATTCCTTGCCGGTTAAGGCATTTAATGCATAAACATTATGGTCCATACTTGCCAGATAGACGATGCCATCCATAACAAGTGGTGTTGACCAGAGTAGATTCTTGGTCTTGAACTTCCAAACAAGGGTTCCATTAAGATCAAGGGCATATAAAGTATTATCACCATTTGGAGCATAGATCAGGTCGCCAGCTAAAGCAGGTTGCGCTATCCAACGACCACTCGCTTTAAAAGTCCACCTGACCGTACGATTATTCGCATCAATACTGTGCAGCTCATTGTTATAATCGCCGACTACTAGTTGCCCATCAGAAGTAATTACAGGCGGAGCAAAGAAAGTTGCTTTACCTGCCTTATCTGGATAGCGCCACAGATAACTGCCATTTTCTGCTGATGCTGCATAGACACCAGAGCTGTAGGAAGTATAGACCGTGCCATTATTGACCAATATCCCCGGCCAACTCGATGCGATCCCCACTCCGGTACACCCAGAAATAAATACCGAAAGAATGATCATGATTGCGATTGGAAAAAATATTTTTTTCATTTGATTTAATTTTTCAGCCTTCCATTAGTTTGTCTCTAACAATTTATCATGGAACCGGATCAAATCCACCGGGATTAAATGGATTGCACCGCAGCAATCTCCAGATAGTCATTACACTTCCTTTTATTGCTCCATATTTATAAATTGCCTGGTACCCATAATGAGAGCAAGAGGGATAAAACCGGCAGGTATTCCCGGCAATTGCTGGAGAGATCACTCTTTGATATCCACGGATAAGCATCAATAGTATCCATTTTGGAAATGTCGTTATAGTAAATGGGAGATCCTTCAGCTTGGGTTCAGATGCGTACTCTGCCCGGATATCAGATGATTCTGTCATTCTCTCTTAGTATTCTGGCTTTATTCAAAACCTGGAATAAAGCTTTTTGAACTCCTGTATATGGGCTGGATAACAAGCCAGCTCTGGCTATTATCAATAAATTATTTCCCGGTAAAATTTGTTCTAAATATTGCACAAAAGATGCCCTAAGAACTCTCTTTGCTCGATTCCGTGCAACTGCGATACCCATTGCCTTACTTGCAAGAAATGCCACCCGGACACAATTATCCGAATGATCTTTTTCTACTATCAACACAAGCAGCGGGTTGGCAAATGAGGTTCCCAAACGCCGCACCCGCTGTATATCGCTTGAACGGGTCAGGCGATACTTTCGGTTCAATGAGCCACCTGACCATTTGACAAAGAAAAATATTCTAGTAAATAAAACGATTTACCATCTAATGCGTTTCACATGATTATTCATGGAAACGGTCAATTTTCGACGACCACGAGCTCGACGTCGTTTCAATACTTCCTGCCCGTCGGCTGTTGCCATTCGTGCTCTAAATCCATGCACCCGTAAGCGTCTATGGATCTTTGGTTGATATGTACGTTTTGGCATGCTTCTACCCTTTCACATCTATGCGGTATTAATAAAATTCAGACTTTTGATTATACTGTAAGGCTTAGTTTTGGTCAAACCTTTGGTGCCTAGGCTGGAGGGTTGAATACTTTTGCCAGTTGTTCTGCACCTTTGGCATTTGTTACAGCCAGAACTTCATCACCAGCCTCTAAGGTCGTAATTCCGCGAGGAATCATAATCTCACCATGACGAAGAATTGCCGCAATAACACAGTGGTCAGGAAGCTGAAGGTCCTTAATTGCTATACCTATGGCTTCAGCCCCCGGGGGAATTTTTTCTTCTACCAATGAATAATTCCCTCTCCGCAGTTTCATCAAAGTCACCATATCGCCCATCGACATCTCTTCTTCAATAAGTCGGGCCAAGATTTCAGCCTGGTTCAGGGCGACATCCACGTGAAATTTTTGATCAAACAACCAGGCATTCCGAGGATTATTTACTCGCGCGATCGTTCGCTTTGTCCCATATCTCTCACGGACAAAATAACACAGGGATAAATTGGTCTCATCGCTTGTTGTACATGCAGCAAGGACATTAGCTCTTTCGATTCCGGCTGCTTCAAGGATGCTCGGATCAACAGGATCTCCCTCAAAAATAACCTCTGTTGGCAATTCTTTGTGAACCCGGGCTAAAATCTCTTTACGATGATCAATAAGGTGAACCTGGTAACCCTGTGTAATCAGCATTTTTGCCAGTTGTGCACCTGTCCGGCCTGCTCCTGCGACTATAACAAACATGGTTACCTCCCCTCTGTAGATAATATTTGATCTTTCACTGTTTGAGCACCTTCCATCGTTGCTGTGAAATGGAAAACATCATCTGCGTGTATCACAGAATCAGGTGTGGGCAGAAATGCTCTGCCATCTCGTGTTAATGACACAGGAATACATTCCGAAGATATCAACACTTCTTTCAACTTTTTTCCGTCCCATTTTTTGGGAACCTCAATTTCATACACTTCTACCTCACCGTTACCAGCTGAATAGACTGTACGAACTTCAGCATGGTAAAGTAATTCTTCAATTCGTTGAGCACCCCAACTGGTTGAGCTAACCAATTGGTGGTGGAATGATTCATGGATAGGACGCCATCGTGGATCAAAATTACGGACAACAATATGTGGAACGTTATATACAACTTTAGCAATGTGACCGATCACCGCATTTAACGGGTCGCAATTTGTAACTGCGGCCAGACCATCTGCTTTATCGATTCCTGCACGAAGCAGGACATCCTGATTGAGTGCTTCGCCTTCTACCGTCAATCCTTCAAAATCTGCTGGTAAATTCGAAAAAGATGCTGCAATATTATCTACTATCGCCAGATCTGCTCCAGCCATATTCAATCGGTTAGCCAACTCAATGCCTAATCTGCCACATCCGATAATAATAATTTTCATTTATCCTCTTACTATTCTAGGTCAAGTTTTCGTTAGGTTTAATCTACCTGGTAAGGTACATCCGTTATCACAATTCCCTTTTTAAACATAAGGGCCAATCTTAATCCCCAGGCAGTCTGGGTATGTAGTGCATTTGCCCACCATTTGCTAGGGATAAACTGTGGTACGACAATGGTTACAATTTCATTGGGCTGCATTTGGGTTGTTACTGATTCGATGTATTGGATCAGTGGTTCAAATAGTAATCGATATGGTGAGACTAATACGACCAAACGGACACCATCACCCCAAATTTTCCATTTTTCTAATAACTTTTGCGTTTCCAACGGGTCAATTTCCACGAATACGGCTGTAATGTCATTGGATAATGTATTTGCATATCTTAATGCAGCCATTGTACCGCGATGCACACCACTGATTGGAATAATCACCCGATGCCTGATTATCCTTGGAGGAGCGCCAAAATCATCCAGGGAAAGTTTTTTCGCAACACCCTTATAATGGATGTGAATCGAATAAAACGCACCAATTAATAACGGTATTATGACTACGATGACCCAGGCACCATCTGCGAATTTCGTAGTTGCAAAGACTACTGTCACAATTGCAGTTGTGACAGCCCCTGCTCCGTTTACTACCATCTTTAACAACCAATGATCATCTCGAACAAGGGTTGAACCCCGTTCAACCTTTTTCTCATCAGGACCCAGTTTACCGGATTTCCACCATCGGACTGCCATACCTGTTTGAGAAAGGGTGAAGGACAAGAAAACACCAATTGCGTAGAGGGGTATGAGCCTGGTAACACTGGCATTGAAAACGATGATTAAGAGAATTGCAATGATCGCCAGGGTGCCGATTCCACGTGAGTAAACTAAACGGCTTCCACGAAATGCTAATTGGCGGGGGAGAAAACCATCTGCTCCAATTAATGCACTCAAACGCGGAAAGTCCGCAAAAGCCGTATTTGCAGCCATGACCAAAATGACAGTTGTAGCAGATATAACGGCCAGATAAACAATCCCCCTACTATCCCAAATCGTCCGTGCCAACTGTGAAAAAACGGTTTCAGCTTCTGATGGGATGGCGCTTATCTGATAGGATAGAAACGTAATACCAATTAATAAAGTCCCAAGTATTGCTGCCATCCAAACTAAAGTAGCGCCAGCATTTTTACTGCGAGGTTCCTTGAAAGCTGTTATTCCATTGGATATTGCTTCTACACCTGTTACCGCCGTCGTGCCACTGGCAAATGCTTTTAGGATCAAGAAGAATGTGATCGGCTGAAGTGCTGTCAGGCTTTCAATTTCTGGTGGATTGACAACTACACCAAGTCCCCCGGTAAAATACCGAAATAGTCCCCATATCACAGTGACAGACATTGTTATTAAAAAGAAATAAGTGGGTATCGCAAATGTGACGCCAGATTCTTTTACCCCACGAAGATTTATTAACATAATAAATAAAACAAAGCCTGCAGCGATCCAAACCCGGTAAGAATAGAAATCTGGATAAGCAGATACAATTTGCGCCACTCCCGAAGATATAGATACTGCGACGGTCAGAATATAATCCATCAGGAGCGCAGCTCCTGCCGCTTGAGCAGGTAACTCGCCTAAATTGTCTCGTGAGACGATATACGCACCGCCTCCACCAGTATATGCATGGATCGTCTGTTCATAAGATATTGTAAGAATCGCTAAAAGCACAACTATTGCTAGAGCGATAGGAATTGAGTAATGGAAAGCCCCTACTCCCGCAAGAGCCAGGACAACAAGGACTTCCTGGGTAGAATATGCACTTGAGGATAAGGCATCAGAAGCAAAAACGGCTAACCCCACCACCTTACCAATTGTCTGATGGGGTGCATCGGCAGTAGATAAAGGCCGGCCAATTAACCAGGTGCGCCATGATTTTGGAGGGTGATAATCAGCATTCTGTTTAATTACAGTGCTGCCCTCATTTTCTTCAATATTCGTCATTTCATCTTTCCAAATTGGTCAAGGGAAAACTATCCTTACCTTTGTTTTATCTTTTTGGTGTATAGCCCAAGTGATCGAGAATGATTTCTTTAGATTAACAGATGGATTATAATACATTTGAGATATTAATATGAAGGAGATTCAATGTTCGGAAAAATCGGATTACCTGAAATTTTGCTTGTTTTAGTAATTGTTTTGCTGGTCTTTGGTGTCGGAAGGATCAGCAAAATATCCGGCGAACTTGGAAAATCCATCCGGGAATTTCGGGATGGCTTACAAGGAACCAAATCTGACGAGAAAGAAAACACTGATCAAACTGAAGTGAAATAATTTACCAAAACCAGCTCTGGTTTTCTTTTCGAAATAATGTAAATGAATATTTTTGGCATTGGATTTCAAGAACTACTATTAATTTTTGTTATTGCACTCATTGTACTGGGTCCCCGCAATATGGTCTCAACTTCCCGGCAGCTCAGTGGGGCTATCCGGAAATTTATTTCTTCCAATACCTGGAAATCCATCATCAATTCGACCCAGGAGATTAGGAATATTCAAGATAAGATCATTAACGATACTGGTCTGCCTGAAACCCTGAAGACCCTTCAGAATAGCACCCGAGACCTGGCATTACCCTCCCAGCCAAAATGGAATACTAATCCCGAGATATCCATTTCTTCTCCAGTGGTTACTGAGACTAAACCTATACACGAAGATCAAAACCCCCAACCCGGTGATAAAGGGAGGATTGAAAGTGAATCAGCTTCAGCAGATAATATTCCATAATGATCTTATCTTTCAAATTTCACTACTATAATGAATGATAAAAATACAAAAGAGATGACCTTTCTGGATCATTTCGAAGAATTACGAGGCCGATTATTAAAATCTTTAATCGCGCTTGCAATTACCACGATTGCAAGTTTATCATTTGCCCAGTATCTTCTGCGTTTCATCGCCATTCCGATCGGCGGGTTATCTCACCTGCAATCTATTGAAGTAACAGAAAATATTAGTGTTTACATGCGGGTTTCATTACTGGCAGGTCTCGTTCTAGCCATGCCGGTCATTGTCTACCAATTGCTAAGATTCGTACTTCCCGGATTAACATCAAAAGAAAAACGCTGGGTGGGGTTCGCTGTTCCTGCGGCTACAATACTATTTGCAGGCGGAGTGTTTTTTGCTTATTTCATCATGATCCCACCTGCTATCCAGGTTCTAACTACATTCGGGGAAGTGCAAACAGCACCCAGGTTGTCAAATTACATCAGCTTTGTCCTAAATATCATGTTCTGGTTGGGAATTTTCTTTGAAGCGCCGCTTCTGGTTTTCATTCTTGCCAAATTACACATTATCACCGGAAAAGGGTTATTAAAACAATGGCGAATAGCTATAGTCGGGACTGCAATAATTTCGGCCGTTGTCACACAAACTGGGGATCCATTCAATATGGGAATAATGATGATTCCCATATTCTTTCTTTACCTTCTTAGTGTTCTCCTTGCGTTCCTGGCATAATAATTTCCCCGATAAAGCCTTCGTCAGTTATTTCAACAAGGATTGCAGGTAATACCTGGTTATTTACTGCTCTATCGACCTCAGTTCTTACCCTGTGATTATTGGCAGTTAATCCAGCTACCTTCCAATTATTATCTCCAATTTTCCGCATGCCTTCCCAAAGTACTTGTACAGTACTTGAGAGGCTGGTTGATCGTATTTGCCTGCCACTTTCGGTCAGAACTTGCCGCATCAACCTGCCGCGTTCTTTTTTTTCTAATTGCGTTACCTGATTTGGATACCTGGCTGCAGGTGTACCATCCCTGGGAGAGTAAGTAAAGACATGACCTCCAGAAAAGCCTATCTTTTTAACAAAATCTAGTGATTCTGCGAATTCTCCTTCGTCCTCACCAGGGAAACCGACAATGACATCCGTTGTGATGGTTGCATACGGCAGAAGTTCATGAATTTGATGAATTAGTGCCTCATACTTCTCCGGCGTTGTTTGGCGAGCCATGCGCCTTAATGTTGTTTCGGATCCGGATTGCAAAGGTAGATGAAAATGCCTGCATAATCGAAGGTCTTTCTGCCAGATCATTAATATTGCCGAATCTACATCCCAGGGTTCGATCGATGAAAACCGTATTCGGAAATCACCGTTTATTGTGATGATCTGTTCCACTAAATCTTTCAGTCGAAGCTCAGGATTAAGATCACAACCCCATGACCCAAGCTGCACCCCTGTGAGGATGACCTCCTTGACTCCTCCCATAACAGCAGCACGAATATCTTCCAGGACTGTAGAGGCAGGGATGGATCGAGCTTTCCCCCTGGCGATCCGTGTCAAACAGAATGTACAAAAGTTATTACAGCCATCCTGCGCTTTGATAAACGCCCGGGTGCGGCTGCGTGTCCCGGGTACTGGTATTCTTGCATCGGGTTGTAATTCATGGATTTCACCGAGTACCAACTTTACCAAATCATCCTTTTGTAAATTATCAATGATCCTCATATTTTGTTCTGTACCAAATAAACCTGGTTCAATCGCAGTAAGGCATCCAGTTGATATAACACGTAAATTTTTATCCTGAATTATCCTACGCAGTTTTTGACGTGAGTCGGATGCCGCAGCAGCGGTTACAGCGCAGGTATTAATTACCGCTATATCTGCATCTTCTGCCCGAGGAACCAGGGTATGACCATATGCCCTGAATTCACCCGCATATTTTTCGATCTCACTTTGGTTTAAGCGGCAGCCGACCGTATCGAGGTATATCTTCATGCTATTTTTTGGTCTCGATTACGATGAAATTATCAAATTTTATGTCAGTTCCAGGTTCATTAAAGGTACCAGCAATTATCCCCACGCCCCCGGAAGATAAGTCGATATCAGCTACTTCATCCACCTTTTCCCAGTTAACATACAGAGTTAAAGTTTTATCCACACAATCCGCACGAATGTGATTGTTGGATGCGCCTTTTTGAATAAAACCGGATGGTTCAAAAGAATCTGAGCTTAGAATTTTTCGTTCTCCTCCGATGCTTTTTACAATTGCATAGTACCCATCACTGGACACAAGGAAACCATAGAAATTATCAGAATCCTTGTAGCGGCAAAGTAAACCAAAGAGATTATTATCCGGTCCGCTAATTTTTTCTGCATCCACATTTATCGACGAATCTTTGATACTGATACCTGGTGTGGACCATAATTCGGTTCCCGGGTTTTTAATTAACATCCTGATCGCGTCACCGTCATATTGGACGATACCTTCATCCTGTATGGTTAATTTCCATCCATTTTGATGGTCAGAAAAATCATCCATAAAAAAGGGTGTATTCTCACTTTTTACTGAATTCACCCCTGACAATTCAAGTAGAGGTGAGCATGCACCTAAGACAAACAAGACTAAGGTAGACAAGATAAAAAGCGAATAAGCCCTACATGCTTTCATCATTGATGATTCTAACATAGGTCATTCTGACTGGATCGTGGAAATGATCTTTTTTGCCTGCTCCCTTATGGCAAGATCCTCACTTTGCTGGGCAGCAATAGTTAAATGGTTTCTGGCTTTTTCTATCGCTCCTATCCTCGCATACAAAGAACCAAGATGGAGATGAGCGAGGTAATAAGATTTATCTTTTGTAACTGCCTGCGTAAAGTATCTCTCTGCCGTAATATCGTCCTCAAGTGCAACAAATACTTGCCCGGCAAGATCCAGGATTTCAGGTGAATCCGGTTCCAAACCCAGTGCTTTCCTGGCTGCAGGTAAAGCTTCATCCTGAATATATATTCCATTTTCCAAACAATAAATGATGACATTCTTCCAGCTATTGGCAGTATTTAGTTGTAAAGCAGACAATTTTATATATTTCAAGCCTTCGTTGATATTGCCGATCTCAGAAAGGATCTGGCTTAATCTTAAGGAGCTGTGCTGTGAATTTGGATCGACTTCCAAAGCTTTGTGCAAATAAATAATGGATAATTCGGGTTTCTTTTCTATATACCAGTATTCAGCCAGCATTGCATTTGCTATGGAATCATTTTCTCCGAATTTCTCAGCAAGCGCAATCTCTTTTTCACTATCGATGTGCATGCTCTGTTTTTGCAAGGCGGTTTTCGCCCACCCAACGGCGAATTTGCCATTGATCTCAGTAGATTTCTCAAATGCCTTTAGGGCGATATCATATTGACCTTTTTTCACCGCAAGATCTCCAACCTCCAACCACCAGATACCTTCTTGATCTGCATCTTCTTCTGCGCTGGGATATTTATCGATCAGGTTGTAAACATCCTGGTAAATGTTGTTTCTCCCCTCAGATAAATCATAGAAAATTGATCTAGCTTTCCCTGGTTCGATAAACACCTCAATCCAACCAAGCATCTCACTTGAATAACCATCATAAGGAACTATGGCGAGGTGAGTTTTTAGGGTTTTTTCTGCATCACTCCACATGTATCGGTTAATATAAACATTAAGCAGCCGGGTGGAAACTTCATTAGTATTCCGTTTATTTAGGTTAATTTTCTTCCAAACCTTTACTGCCTGTTTCCAATCCCCATTTTGTTGGTGGACTTCACCCAAGATCAAAAGACCAGATTCATCCAAGTCATTATTCTTATCTGCCAGCTCAAGGTAATATTTTGCCATTTCAATTTCACCAACCAAAAAGGCTGCCTCACCAGCGTTTTGGTAGAGGAACATTTTCTCTGGGGAATGAGAAAGAATAGCCTTGTATTGATGTAGGGCAGCAAAGAATTGGCCATCTTTTAATGTCTGGTTCGCTTGGCGGACAGCTTTCAAACCTTCAATATCAATTGGATATAAGTTGAGAAGGAAAGCTACAAGAAGGACAAAGAAAGCGTAAATGAGGGATTTTTTAGTCATGTTCAATCATATATATACAATATTGATAATTATAGCCACCTTTGATCAAACCTGAGAATTTTGATAACACAGCGGAATATTAACAACTAACTTAATCACCTTTACTACATATCTTGACAGTCATATCTGAGAGTGATAATATTTTTTGTCGAATATTCGAACTCCCGATTTGATGGGGAAAGTAGAATAAAACATTTTTCAATGGAGAAAGAAAGTATGGCAGAACGTTTTGTTGGTACAATAAAGTGGTTCAATGCAACCAAAGGTTATGGTTTTGTAGGCCGTGATGGCGCAGAAGATGTATTCGTACATTTTTCCGCTATCCAAATGGAAGGATACAAACGGTTAAAGGAAGGTCAAAAAGTCGAATTTTCGGTAGAAGAAGGTCCAAAAGGACTGCAGGCAGCTAATGTAGTTCCGGTGGAAGAATAAGAAACTAAATTATTAATATCGAAGCCGCCATAATGGCGGCTTCTTTTATTTCTCATACTGTCCGGATAGAAAATAAAAGATCTTTACATACTCCAGGACAGTAACATCACGTGATTCGGAATCCTTCCACCATTTCAAGGGATCATACCAATTATTTTGAACATTTACCGGCTGAACGCTCAATTTTATCCCTGAACCTCTGAATATTTTATCAAAGATCATTCCTGTCCTTCGGGAATGAAAGTTATCTGTAACGATGATCAGGGTTTTCCATTCTTTTTGCTTCATCAGGATCAATACTGCTTGTGCTTCTTCATATGTGCTGGAGGAGGTTTTCTTAGTTTTATATATTTTGGATTTATCAATTCCATAATTGGAAGCCAGTGTGTCATAATTGATGCTTGTAATTGAATTTGAAGAGCCAGATTGCAGCTCATCTGTCTCTGTCAGGATGATGCGCCTTACTTTTCCGTCATGATACAGGCTCGCCCCAGCCTCCAGTCGCTCTTCACCACCCCCGCTCAAAATCACCAAGGCTTCAGAATTCTTTAAAGTATCTTTTCGTACCAGAAAAACACCTGCAAAAATAAAAAGAATTCCTGCTATGCCGACCAGAATGACCAAAATGGAGCAGCCCCCAAGGGCGATCTTACTTGTCTTTTTCATAATTATTCCAAACGTTGTCCTATAGAAATCGCAGTTTTGATCCTTTGCAATGCCTCCAAAAGGACATTTTTTGAACATCCAAAATTTAGACGTACAAAACCACGTCCCGGTTCCCCGAAATCCAATCCATTATTTAATCCCACTTTTGCTTCCCGAATAAAATATTCGCATGGGCTTGGCAACAAATCCAATTGTCTACAATCCAGCCAGGCTAAATATGTCCCTTCCGCTGGGTAAATCTTTACACCAGGCATACTGGACTGTACAAAATCAGTCACCATATTTCGATTTGACTCTAAATAGGCAATCAGGTGCTTAAGCCAATCTGCTCCATCACGATATGCAGCAAGGGCAGCAGTTAATCCCAGTGCATTCACGTGTCCAGCATATGCATCCCTCACCTTAGAGTATTGCTTTCGAAGTTCGGGGTCACTAATAATGGCAACAGAGCATCCAAGACCAGCAATATTAAATGTTTTTCTGGGTGCAATAAATGTTATTGTCCGTTTTTCTATTTCTTTTGATAACGATGCTATGGGTATATGCTGACTGCCAGAAAATATCAGGTCTGAATGGATATCGTCTGAGCATATCAGGACATCATGGCGCAAACAAATTTCTGCAAGTTGTTGAAGCTCTGATTTAGTAAACACTCTCCCGGTGGGATTATGTGGGTTGGACAGGATAAATTGGCTAGGTTCACCACTTACAGCGGTTTCAAAAAGGTCAAAATCGATTTCATACCTACCATTTTCAGCTTGAAATAATGGTACTTCCTGTTTGTGTAAATGAGTGACATCCGCAGCATGCAGAATTGGAGGGTAGACAGGTGTTTGTACAACCACATTTCGATTTTGGGTGGAAAATGCATGGCAAAACAAGTTAAGCCCGCTTACTACTCCCGGTGTTAATACAAACCATTCAGGATTTACTTCCCAATGGTATAGCGCACGCATTCGTTCTTGAAGGACCTTCAGTAGTTCCGGAGGTGGATATGTATAGCCGAAAACACCATGATCCACCCTTTTCTTTAATTCTGAGAGTACTTCGGGAGGTGATAGAAAGTCCATATCTGCTACCCACAAAGGAAGCACATCTTTTGCGTAATGACCCCATTTAACACTTTGTGTGCCGGCTCTTTCAATATATTTATCAAAATCATACTGTTGCATCAATGCACCTCCACCATATATGTGTTGATTATAACCTCCAAAGAAAAGTTCTTAATCGATGGGTAAAGGTTATGATAAAAAATAATCGGTTCGTGTTTTAATAATCGAACGATAATCATAGTTTCTGATATACTTTCTTTGAAGGATGACCAATGTCTAATAAAGCACCCGCAATTCAAGTCTCTTCTGCCCAGGAATGGATCGACTATGAACTGATCGATTCAGGCGATGGATTAAAACTGGAGCGATTTGGTAAGTACACATTTTCACGTCCGGAAGCACAAGCCGTCTGGTCCCCCGCCAAGCCAGCAGGCACATGGTCAAAAGCCGATGCAGTATTCCAAACGACCGCAGAAGAAAATGGCGGACACTGGTTATTTAATAAGAAACTACCAGAAAACTGGATGATGGAATACAAGGGTATCAAATTCAAGGTCCAGGCTGGAGCATCGCGTCACCTGGGAGTTTTTCCGGAACAGGCTGTTCATTGGGATTGGATGAATGCTGCTGTTTCAGGTGCAAATCGTCCGGTAAAAGTATTAAACCTTTTCGGCTACACCGGTATAGCCAGCTTGTTTGCCGCAAAAGCCGGCGCACAGGTTACCCATATTGATGCATCCAAAAAAGCGATCAGTTGGGCTAGAGAAAACCAATCTTTGAGTGGTCTTAATGGCTCTCCCATCCGCTGGATAGTAGATGACGCATTGAAGTTTATCGAGCGTGAGATCCGCCGTGGAACATTTTATGATGGAATTATTTTGGATCCGCCGAAATTTGGCCGTGGACCCAAAGGTGAGGTTTGGGAATTTTTCAATCTTCTCCCACAAATGCTGGCTGCCTGTAAAGGTGCTTTGCAACAGGATGCACTTTTTATGATTGTGACAGCATATGCGGTAAAATCATCCGCCCTAACCTTGCACGGTGCCATGAACGACCTCACCAAAACCAGGGGTGGGAAACTGGATGTGGGTGAACTGGTCACAGTGGAAAAAAGTGCGGGTAGACTAATCTCAAACGCCATCTATGGAAAATGGTCTTCAGAAAGATGATCTAAACGTTAAAACTGCCCTTGCATACTGCGTGCATAACCCGTCAGCTCTACGTATCCGGAACCAGAAACACTTATCCCATTAACTACACCTTCGATCAAGACAGCACCTTCCCAGTAAGTAAAAGCAAAATTGAGCTCCTGGTCTTTGATCAAAGGAGTAATCTTTAGGTCAATTCCCTGTGAAGGAATCAGCATACGCCAACCGGATGGATATACTGCATTTGATATTGGGCTTTTCCAGGTTCCCGTTGACGAAATATTGAAATCCTTCACAGCCAATCCTATTAACGGTTGACCGGGTACCAATAGCGAACCATTTGAATTCGGATCAACCGTCCCATCCTGGTTCCGCATCCGGTACGCCATGATGTCTTTTCCATCATCGAGGTGCAAGGCGAACCAATCCCAGCCTACCTGTTCTCCCGATAAAGCACTGGTACTGAATTCATGATCCATCCAGCTGGTTCCGGTCACCTGGTATTTCTTTTCTTCGATACTAAGCATGCCATTTGTTATCAATCTTGGAATACTGTAATAATATGAGGCTGTGTCTGAGCTTTTACGACTCAACCCCATATCACCTTGCAGGATAATTCCATGCTCATCCGAAAGGGATAGATCGATTTCAACACCATCGGATTGAGCTTTCAACTGGAAATCATTATCTGAAATTTGATGAACCTGCCAATCGGCTAACCAGACTTTCAAAAATGGATCTGTTAAAGCGCCTGCCAGTTGATCATCTCCCCGATTAAATCGTTGAAACGGGTAAAACCGGTTTGTTCCTGCCTGTGTTACTGTAAAATGAGCCATATAGATCTGATTTGCAGCAAGGTTTGAAGTCCGGCTGATTGAATCATTCTGCGGCTGGAGTGCACGACGGAAGAAAGTAAGTTGATATCCAAAAACATCCCCTTGTTCTGATTTCAAGTTGCCGGTAAAGTACCACCACTCTGTCTGAAAATTACGATGTGCACCATGGTCAGCGGGGAAATGAAAAACACGAGGCAGATCTGCACGGTCAAAAAGATTTGTGTTAGTTTCATCTATTTTCGCCCACTCGATTTGTGAACTTTGGCCCAAATTCTTTAGAATCGGGCTGGTGCATCCTGAAATGGAAATCCCTACTAAGAGAAGAATCAGCCAGTGTTGAATGCGGAACATATTCCTACTCATAACGGATTGCCTCTACAGCCTGCATGTGGCTCATACGCCAGGCCGGGAAGATTCCTGCCAAGACTGCAGCAGCTATGGCAATAACAATTGCCTGGACGAATATCATGGGTGTGGCGGATAAGCTCATCGACCAGCCAAAGGATCGTTGATTGATGATATCGACCAGGATCAAAGCTAGGGTGTACCCGGTTGGGATCGCCATTAGCCCGGCCACCAAACCCATCAGGAATGTTTCCAACATGGCCAGGGACCATACCTCGCGGTTGGTTAACCCTAAAGCCCGCATGATTCCCATCTCACGCTGCCTCTCAAATTGCAGCAATCCCAATGCACTTAATATTCCGATAAATGCCACAACCATCGCCAGGATTTGTAAAGCCCGGGTGATGGCAAACGTCCGGTCAAAAACGACCATTACATCCTGCCTCAAATCTTTGTTAGGTCGAATCAAGAGGGACTGGTTCGTTGGAAGAATACCAGGCAGATTCTTTGAAAAGATTTCAGCATTGATCCCCGGCTTGAGATGAATCCCAATCGCGGATATCGTTTTATCCCCCCAATAGCGCTGGTATACATCCAGCGGCATCTGGATAGTACCTGAGGTGGAAGCGTAGTCGTAGTAAACCCCAATAACAGGAAAACGCACCAATCCCTGGCTTGTTGCCAAATTGAGACTTCCTCCGGAATCAGGAATTCCCAATCTGTATGCTAGGGATTCTGTGATGAGGATCGAACCGTTTTCCATGGCTTGCCAGATCTCTGATTTTGGAATATCCAGATGCTTATACAGCCGTTCAAAAGGAAGCTGCATATTATCAGTAGCAGCAATTTGTACCTCACCGCTTTCAGATTCCACCGTATTGATCTTTAGCTGATAAAAACTGGCAACCTCCGGGTTGGTTTTTAAATCAGGAAGAATTGCCGGATCGATAGGGAGTGTAGGCTGGTTAGAAATAAATGATGGTGCAGTGATATATACATCCCCCTGTAAAGAGGTGCGCAGCCATACATCCACAGTGGTACGAAAGCTGCCAATCATTAGTCCCACTCCTATCGAGACTGCGATGGATACCATCAAAGCAGACACAGCTACAGAAGTGCGGCTAAGGGAGCTGATCAGATTCCTCGGAGCAAGTCGGCCGCTTAGACGGCTGATTTTTATCAGGAATGGTTGGAATATATTTAATAACCATACCATCACAAGCGGAGTTACCATGGCAAAACCAATAGTAATAAATGCAATGATACTAAATCCAAGTATCAAATTCTGTGTAGGAATATAAAGGAGGACAAAAGCCAACCCGAAGGCAGCTACTCCTGCTAATGCCACTTTCCATATTCTTTGCTTGGACCGATGTTCTACCGAATAACGTGATAATGCTTCTCTGGGAGATACGGATGCAGCTTCAAGAGCAGGAGGAACAGCAGTCATAATGGTCGTAATGAGACCCAACAAGAATCCCTTCACCAAACTCGAATAAGAGATGGATGTAGAATTTATGGTTGTAGTAAAATATAGATCGTTCACTGTCTGAGACACCATTTTGATCGTAAACTGCCCCAGCCCGATTCCGACAATTAATCCCAGCAAACCGCCAACAATTCCAATCACTGTGGCTTCAGCCATAACCATGTAGAATATTTCCCGCCGGGTAACACCCAGACAACGGTAAATTCCGAAAAAAGAACGACGTTGAACAATGGAAAAAGTCATGGTGTTATAGATGAGGAACATACCCACCAGCATGGCCAGAAAACTTAATGCTGTCAAATTTGTCTGAAAAGCTGAAGTGAGTTGATCCAATCCCGCTGATCTTGCCTCTATTGGTGTCACTTTTACCGAACCAGGCAATAATAATGACAATTGTTCCTCAATAGCCTGATTACCAAGGGGAAGAATCAAATCTATCCGGTCAATTGTGCCTTCTTTTTGAAGGATCTCCTGGGCTGTTGAGATGTCTGAAATGATCAATCCTTGGAAAATCCGGTTCTGATAACCGTCATTGCTTGTGACCACACCTGCAACATACGCATTTTTTGTTTCCCCACCATAATCAACCGATACGGAATCTCCAGGTTTGAGACTATACTGGGTGGCGATTGATCTTGAAATTATGACCGCACCTGGATGTGTAAACAGTTGAAAAGCGTTTGCATCAAAAAATTGGTTTGTCTGACCCAAATAACTTCTAAATGCATAATCGTAAAATGGGTCGATACCCATCAACTGCATGGGTGAATTTCCCATCTGTGGAGACGTTACGATTCCTGAAACGACGGGCACTGCCTTTAGCGATAATCCGGATTTGATAATATCTTTAAAAACAGCTTCATCCAATCCTGCCGGCGGAGCAAACACCTGATGAGTCGCCTTGCCTACCAAAGATTGTGTACTCAATTCCAAAGCCTTTGCTGAACTTGCATTCGCCAGGTCAATAGCCACCGCGACAGCAACACCTATGGTTATACCCATAACCATTAATAAACCCTGGATCTTATGGCGAAACAGATAAGCAAAAGACGATCGGGAAAACATGCGCAAATGAGGAAACAACCTGATTTTCACGTTAGAGAATTACTTCCTTCCCCCGGTGATCTTCAGTTAAATGTCCATCCCTTAAGACAAGAATACGGTCAGCAAAAGCAGCCGCAGTTGGACTATGGGTAACCAGAACAAGGTTTTTTCCATTCGCACGAATTAAGTTATCAAGCAACTGCATCACTTCCAATCCCGTTTCTTCATCCAGGTTTCCAGTCGGTTCATCAGCAAGTAATAGATCCGGATCATGCACCAGCGCTCTGGCGATGGAGATGCGCTGCTGTTCGCCGCCCGAAAGCTGGTCCGGAAAATGATTTTTCCGGTCAAATAAGCCAACTGAGGTTAATAATTCTTCTGCCTTCTGCTTACCTGTAGCATCCAAACGGTCATTTAATTCGAGCGGAAGTGTAACATTCTCCCAGATCGATAAAGTCGGAATCAGATTGAAGAATTGAAAAATAAATCCAATCTTCTTACGCCTGGTCATCGTTCTTTCATCTTCATTGAGCTGGGTAAGATCGATATCATTCAAGTAGACTGAGCCGGAATTTGGCCGGTCAATACCGCTGATAAGGTTCAAGAGTGTGGTTTTTCCGCTTCCGCTTTTTCCAAGTATTGCTGTAAACTCCCCCAATCCAAACTGGAAACAGGTATTGTTTAGAACAATTCTTTGTTTCTTCCCATCAAAATATCCTTTCGATAAATTGACCAGTCGAAGGAATCCGGATCCATCAGTACAATTATTATCAGAATGAGTTGGGTTATATTCTTCCATCTATCAATTCTAATTCATCTGGTAACCACAAAAATCCCTATCTGGGATGTTGTTTAATGTTTGTACAATGATTGGATCATCCTTGAATTAATCCGTTATATATTAAAACCAATCTTTCTTCATAAAAACATATATAACGATAAAACTAATACCCAGAAACAAGCCAATGATGATCAAATAGGCTAAGGGGTGATTCATAAACGGCAATGCAACGTTCATACCAAAAAAGCTTGTCACGATCGTGGGAATACTTAATACGATAGTGATGGATGCAAGGAATTTTAAGATCACATTCAGGTTATTCGAGATGATGGAAGCAAAAGCACCCATCATGGAACTAAGAATGTTACTGGAAATATCTGTCATTTCAATGGCCTGCTGGTTTTCTGTTATGACATCTTCCAAGAGGTCTTCATCTTCGGGGTACTGTTTGAACAACTGCATCCGTTGTAATCTTTCCAATAACAGCTCGTTGGCCCGTAAGGCAGTCGTAAAATAAACCAGGCTTTTTTGATATTTAAGTAATTCCTGTACTTCTTTGTTTTTTACCGAATGCTGCAACCTGTCTTCTAATAATTCTGTCGATTTATTGATCTCCCGTAAATAGCTTAAGTACCTAGTCGCCACGCCCAATAAGAAACGCAGAAATAATCTATATCTTTTCCCTGTTGTGAAACCCTTCGTTTTTCCGGATGCCATAGCAGTTAAAATATCACATTCCTGCCGGCAAATAGTAAGAATATAGTCTTCGTTAATAATGATTCCCAAGGGAATGGTAGCATATGGTATATCTGAACCTTCCCCTTCATACACTGGCACCCGAATGATGATCAGCAATGTGCCGTCATCCTCCCTTTCCGTCCTTGGTCTTTCATCCATATCCAATGGGTAGGTTAAAAAATCCTGCGGGAGTTTAAGGTCGCGAAGATCAGCTAATTCAGCTGGTGTTGGATCCACAATGTTGATCCAACAATTGTTAACCACATTACTGATTAGTTCTATCCCATTTTCTGCGGATTTATAGATCTGGATCAATGTACACCTCCTTTAGAAATATGGGTTGGTTAACTTACATTTGCAATTTTACCGTAATATCCAAGAAACAGAAAAGTTAAGAATATGAGAATTATAAATATATACTCATCCACTCTATTTTTTATATATATTTAAATTTATGCTCATCGTGCGATTATTATCCCTTTACGACAATAACGGGTAAAAGCAGGGGAAATAATTAATTATCTCGTGTAAAATCTACATTCTTAAATATCAATTGCCCAACTATTTCGATTACTCCGCCATTGTAGGGTATGGGAATAGACGGGATTATCGTTTTAGCTTCATCCAAATAAAATAGTATCAAAGAAGAGAACATATGTTCGACTATTTAGTGTAAAATAGTAGACGGATATGATGATAAAAACTTTCCAGTACCGAATTTATCCCACCAAAACACAGCAGCGGATCATGGAATCCACCATTGAAACCTGCCGCCGATTCTATAATGATTGCCTGGCAGAGCGGAAAACTGCCTACGAAGAACGCGGCGAAACGATTGGAAAGTTTCAGCAGCTCCGCAAAGTCAAAGGTTTGAAGGCGAACTGCCCTTTCGCCAAAAACATACATTCCCACGTTTTACAGGTAGCTGTTGAGGACTTGGATAAGGCTTTTCAGGCATTCTTTCGTAGAGTGAAGTCAGGTGAGAATCCGGGCTATCCACGCTTCAAGAGCATGAATCGTTTTGATTCATTTGGTTTCAAGGAATACGGGAACGGATTCAAAGTTGATGGCAGGCGATTGAAATTATCTGGAATTGGACGGGTAGCTGTTCGCTGGCATCGACCCATTGAAGGTGAAATCAAAACTCTCCGAATATCCCGGAAAGCCGGAAGATGGTACGCCAGTTTTTCATGCGTGGTGGAGAAAAAACTTCTTCCAACGACTGGTTGTACGGTTGGGGTCGATGTTGGTATCTGTTCATTGATTGCCACTAGTGAGGGAGAACTGATCGAAAATCCAAAGTGGTATCGTGAAAGTCAAGCAAAACTCCGTATTCTTCAACGCCGCGTTGCCCGTAGGGAAAAGGGTGGAAACAACCGAAAGAAATCTGTGTTGGCATTACAAGTTCACTACGAATATATTAAAAACCAACGCAAGGATTTTTTGAATAACCTGGCGAACGAATTGGTAAATAACAACGACCTGATAGCCATTGAAGATTTACAAATCCAAAACATGGTCAAAAATCAACACCTCTCCAAGAGCATTATGGATGGTGGATGGGGATACTTTGCACAAAGACTTTCCGATAAAGCGGCAGAAGCTGGTCGGGAAGTCGTGCGGGTAAACCCTGCCTACACATCCAAAACCTGCTCTGTTTGTGGTAAGATTATTGAAGATTTGGATTTATCTGTTCGTTGGGTAGAATGTGATTGCGGATTGTCGATGGATCGAGATGTCAATGCTGCGATCAATATTTTGAATAGAGCAATACAAAACCGGGATGGACAGTCCCGTTGGGAGAAAACGTGGGCGGTTGCGCAGTGCGTGTCCCAAGAAGCCGTCTCTTTTTAGAGTGTGCGGAGTGTCACTAGTCTTTGATCTATCATGAACATCTCCTTAAATAAATTAATTTTTGAGATCGTAACGAAGTATTGGTTTGTTTTCTTGTTTCCTGGATGCGACAGAAAAACCGAGATCCAGAAAGACTTGGAAAAAGCCCCTGTAACCATTTACGTCAGGTATAACTGCCTCTTTAGGAACGGATGGATACGCTTCCAAAACCTCAGCTCCATTATTTCGAGCATATTTGATCGCTTCTGTGATCAAAAATCGCGTGACTCCCATTTTCCGATGGGTCTTATCAGTAAAGAAACATGTAATTGACCAGGTGTTTTTATCGTCGATTGCTTTGTAAAACTTTGTTCTCTCTAAAACATCATAATCAATTCTAGGAGCAACTGCACACCAGCCTACCGGATCAGTTCCTGAATAAGCTATCAGCCCGACAGTATTCCTATTATCAACGATCGCTTTCAAACGTGACTTGTTCCCCGCTCCCCTATTATCTTCCCATTCCTTTCGTGAACCACGGAACCACATACACCAACAGTCAGCAACTTCTCTGTGGTCTCCGAAAAGTAAGACCAGGTCTTCCCAAGTCTCTTTTATTAATTCCCGGCAGGTAAAAACAGTTTCCTCGGATTTTTTTGAATTTTCCATTTAAATCCTCTTTGTATTATTTAAGTACCATTTTAGGTAAACTTAACTTTGGTATATATGTAATACTTCCGATATTATATTCGTTCATCCAATATTCTTCTTTACCTGGATATCGGATAGAAAGAATTGACTTGAAAATCAACTGGGCTTATTATAATCTTGTAAGTTCAATCAACACAATTGCACAATAGGAGGAATAATGTCTTACAACACATCCACCAGGCAAACAAAAGAAAATACTGAATTATTTCAACAGATCTGGCAGCCAGATGGAGATATTAAGGCAGTTATTTGTTTGATCCATGGCTTGGGGGAGCATTCGTCACGGTACAAACATGTCGCAGAATATTACCAATCAAAAGGCTATGTGGTTGCTGCTTTTGATCTTCGCGGTCATGGAAAATCCCAAGGCCAACGCGGTCATTATGCCAGCCTGGAAATGGTGTTGGATGATATTAAAGTTTTCATTGAGTCAACAATTACACAATTCCCCGGAAAACCAGTTTTTCTGTATGGTCACAGTTTGGGTGGTGTGATGGTTCTTAACTATTCAATAAAAATAAAGAACAACCTGACAGGTGTGATTGCCACCAGCCCTGGATTAGCCACCGGTGATAAAGTGGCACCCTGGAAATTATCCCTTGGCAAATTGTTATATTCCATTCTGCCAACTTTTTCAATGGCGAATGGGTTGGATGTTGAGAATATTTCAAGAGAGAAGGAAGTTGTCAGCAAATACAAGACTGACCCATTGGTCCACGACCAGATCACAGCCAGGTTTGGGTTGGATTTCTTAAATGCTGGAATGTGGGCTTCAGAACATGCAAAGGAACTTAAACTTCCGCTCCTGCTTATGTATGGAACTGGGGATCATATCGTATCCGGTGAAACCGTTCGTGCTTTTGCAGCTTCAGCACCGAATGTAACATTCCGCGAGTGGGACGGTTTTTTCCACGAACTGCATAACGAACCAGAAAAAGCCAAAGTATTTGAGTTCACAGATCAGTGGATGCAGTCACTAATTATAAAATCTCCTCAATAATCGTAGAAAGAAGATCAACACAAGACTAAACAAGGCTTGACCGTAAGTTAGTCAGGTAATACAATTATAGAGGAGTGAAAATGCAGCGAATATTCAACATGCTTGAATATCTTCCATACACCTGCTTGTTTCTACAAACAGGTGTATCTGTGTAAAAGAAATTATAAATTATTTGCCCGATTATCAAATGATAAGCCGGGCAAATTTTTTACTTTATGGATGTTCACCTTATAACCTGGAGACAGAATGAAAGATTATCTATTTCGTGGAAAGTTGGCAGAATTAGACAAAGATGTTTTTGAATTAGCCCAATTAGAAACTGAACGGCAAAATCGTAAGCTGATCATGATCCCCAGTGAGAGTACCGCACCATTGGCAGTGCGTGAAGCCCTGGCCACTTCCTTTCAGAATATATACGCTGAAGGATACCCGGATGATGAGATGCGATTTATGGATGAAAAAGAATTATTGGATTATCCAAATCGACTAGCCGATTATCGTCGTTATTCGGACCCGAGGTTTTATAAAGGCGTGGAATATGCAGATGTGATCGAATCTTTAGCTCGACGCAGATGTGCGGAAGCTTTCGCAGCGAATGGTAAAAAGGCAGATGACCTATACGTCAATGTACAACCACTTTCAGGTGCACCTGCCAATAATGCTGTCTACCCGGCTGTAGTCAATCCGGGTGACACAGTACTTGGAATGAGCCTGCTTCACGGCGGACATCTGACCCATGGTTCATCAGTGAATCGTTCCGGTAGACTGTATCATTTCGTGCATTATCTGGTCGACCCAATCACAGAAAAAATTGACTATGCCCAGGTTGAAGCACTCGCACTCGAACACAAGCCAAAGATGATCATTGCCGGTTACACTTCTTATCCATGGCTGCCGGATTGGAAAAAATTCCGGGAAATCGCTTATTCTGTCGGAGCAATTTTGTTGGCGGATATTTCGCATATTGCGGGTCTGGTTTCCGCCGGGGCACTTGCATCACCAATAGGATATGCGCATATCACCACATTTACAACACATAAGACTCTATGCGGTCCCCGCGGTGCTTGTATTATCACAACGGATGCTGCATTATCCAAGAAAATCGACAAGTCCATCTTCCCTGGCGAACAAGGTGGCCCCCATGTGAATGTCTTTGCAGCCCTGGCATTGACCTTCAAGTTAGCACGAACCGAAGAATTCAAATCTTTGCAATTCCAGATCATTAAGAACTGTGGCGCCCTCAACGACCAGCTGAAGAAACGTGGTTTTCACATTTCTTACGGTGGAACTGATACACATCTGTTGAATTTGGATTGTAAATCTGGTGTCGGACCGGATGGCACCCCATTAATGGGTGATATGGCAGCAAGAATTCTGGATCTTGCGGGCATAGTTTGCAACCGAAATACGATTCCCGGCGATAAATCTTCTTTCGCGAGTTCCGGTGTACGGATGGGCACTCCCTGGCTAACTCAGAGAGGCTTCAAAGAATCCGAAATGGTCCAGTTGGCCGATATTATTGCAGATATTCTTTTAGCCGTCACACCCTATACCATTGAAACCCGTAAAGGACCTGCTGACCGGGCAAAGATAGACTTTAAGGTGTTTGAGGAAGCCAAACTCAAAGTTCGCAAACTGGCTGAGCAAGCTGGCATGGTTGAAGAAACCCAGAAACACGGGTACCCACATTTCTTCTATATTGATGATGTACCGGTTTCCAAAAGCGAGGTAATCACACTCAAACTAACCGGGAAAAACATCCGGACATTCCTGAATTATGTTTTCTCGAGTAATGTTGAAGTTCTCAAGCCGGGCGAGGGGCAACCCACCAGCCTGATTGTGAACGGAAAAATTGTCGCTGGAGATTTAAAATCCATTACGCCTTATCAGTTCTTACTGAACATAGACAAAAAAGACTTTGGCGAAACCGCGACATGGTTAAGAGATCTTTCCGACGGATTTGCCGGGTTTGATCCGGATTATCGAAAACGGCTACCAGGTCCCATCCTGGTGGAAGAAGTCGAACCAATAAAATTCTCAACTGTTGGTGAAAAAGATTTTTCAGATAAAGCGTATTCCATCGGCCAACACACGAAGCCAGGAAAAACTTTACCTACCTTCACCTGGGTGGAACAGGAAGAAAAATTAAAATTTACAGCATTAAACAAAACCCATAAAGCTCTTGGCGCAAAAATGGTGCCTTTTGCAGGATGGGAAATGCCTGTTTGGTACAACTCAGTAATCGAAGAACACCTGGCTACCCGCCAGGCTGCAGGTTTATTTGACGTTTCACATATGGGAGTTTACCAGGCTGAGGGACATTCAGCTGCGCCCTTCCTCGATTCAGTATGTGGTAATGATATTGCCGGGCTGGAAATCGGAGAAAGCTGCTATACACACTTCCTTGATCCTAACGCAAATGTATTGGATGACTGCCTGGTTTACCGTCGTGCTGAAGAGAAGTTCCTCGTGGTGGTGAATGCTTCGAATGATGATAAAGACTGGACATGGTTGAATGCTGTCAAAAATGGCGAAGTTTCCATTGATCCCGTTCAGCCAGGGGTTAAAGCATTCGGACGGGATGTCGTTTTTAGAAATTTGCGAGATCCAAAAGCAGGTAAAGATATGCGGGTGGATATCGCGTTACAAGGCCCAAAATCGCGGGATATCCTGCTCTCGCTTGGATGTGACGCTGCCACGAAGAAGCAGATCATGGGATTAAAACGCACGCAACTCTGCGATGCCACAGCCGGCGGGTTTGACCTGATCGTCTCACGGACGGGTTATACCGGAGAAAAGATGGCCTTTGAATTATTCATTCATCCAGATCAATCTGTCGCATTTTGGAATGCATTAATGGAAAAAGGTAAACCGCTTGGCTTACTTCCATGCGGTCTTGGAGCCAGAGATTCTTTGCGAACTGAAGCAGGGCTACCCCTCTACGGGCATGAAATGAGGGGTCAAATGAACCTGGGTGTTGCAGAAGCCGGATTTGGATCTTATGTGAAACTGTACAAACCCTGGTTCATCGGCAGGCAGGCATTCAGCGATCGCGAGAAAAATCGTTCCACGGTTGTAATTCGTTTCCGGTTCACCGAAAAAGCAATTCGAATGGCCCATAATGGGGATGCTGTTCTTGATAAAAAAGGGAAAGTGATTGGAGTGGTTACAAGCTGTGCGATAGACAGTGAAGGCTACCTCACAGGTCTGGCTTCACTTGAAATAAAATCCAGTATGGAGGGAACACCATTATTTATATATCAGGGTAATCCGATTTCTACAGGAAAACCACCTGCCGAATTAATTGCCGGGGATAAAGTCGTCCTCCCCACCGCTGCTGTCGTTGTCACCCGTTTTCCAAAATAATTACCGTAAAGGTAATTAACCGATCCACTATCAAATTATCTGATAAGGAGAGATTAATTTATGCAAACCCCCTGGGATCACCGGTATGCTCAAAGAACACAGAGGATGACGAGTTCAACAATTCGGGAATTATTGAAACTAGCAGAAAACCCGGAAATCATCTCTTTCGGTGGAGGAATGCCTGCTCCTGAAGTATTCCCAACCGAAAAAATCGGTGAAGCGTGTCAATATGTTTTGAAAAACCTCAGTAATATAGCCTTACAATATGGAGCAACGGAAGGATACCTACCTTTACGGGAAATGATCGTACGTCACTCAGAAAGAATGGGTATAGGTATACAGACTGAAAACGTAATGATCACCTCTGGTTCACAGCAGGCTTTGGATCTGCTTGGAAAAATATTCATCAACCACGGCGATCGTATTCTTGTCGAATCACCAACATACTTGGGTGCGCTTCAAGCCTGGAATTCCTATGGTGCAGAATATGTCGTGGTTAAATCTGATGATGAGGGAATGATGACAGAGGCGCTGGAAGAACAATTGCGAACCGGGCCTAAGTTTATGTATCTTCTTCCAAATTTCCAAAATCCAACCGGCGTTACCGTATCATTGGAACGGCGGAAAAGAATCCTCGAATTAGCAGATCGGTACGGAGTTCCAATTATTGAAGATGACCCTTATGGACAATTGCGTTTTGAAGGAGATCACATACCCTCGGTAGCCGTTCTCGATGGAGAAGTGCGATACTCAATTGACTGTACATCATATTCAGGAAATGTGATCTATCTGAGTACTTTCTCCAAAATTCTTGCACCTGGTCTCCGACTCGCGTGGATCATCGCCCCGCCTGAAGTTATTCGAAAACTGGTCCAGGCAAAGCAAGGTGCTGATCTTCATACAGCCACCTTTAACCAGGTGGTCGCATACGAAGTAGGCAAAGGTGGATTCCTTGACCAGCATGTAAAACTGATCCGTAGCGTATATCGCGAACGGCGTGATGTGATGCTCGAGGCATTGGAAGAATTCATGCCTGAAGGGGTTAAATGGACCCATCCAAAAGGTGGACTTTTCTTATGGGCTACCCTCCCAGAATACATGGACGCAACTCAGATTTTAAAGCCTGCCATTGCCGAAAAGGTGGCATTCGTTCCAGGCACCTCCTTCCACCCGAATGGTGGTGGTAAAAACACTATGCGGTTAAACTTCTCCATGCCAACCCCGGAAAAAATCACAGTTGGAATGGAGCGCCTCGGTCGTGTAATTAAGAGTTACCTGAAAAACTAACAGATGTAACCAGACTTCAACCGAAAAATACTAGTACTTTATATCAATCAACCTCCCCATATATATAGGGAGGTTGATTGCATTTATCTTCGAAATGCAATTACCTTATTCGTTTCAGATATGATCTTACCTACCGATTATTTTGCCATAATTTGAAGTCGTGTAATATGGAGCCGCCAAGGAACTCACGAATAATGGAATTATCTGGGATCAAGTCGCTATTGATCGGAAGAAACCAATCCAAAAATGCCAATAATCGTTTAGCCTCGATATATTCCTGACTGCCAAAAGGTACCTGACGTAAAAGAGGTTCAACTACCGGTTTTATTGCAGATAACTCATAAGCAAGAGCAGAATTAAACATGATATCTGCATTTTCCTGGTAAGGGAAAATGTGATTTTTTTCTCCAGCCCGGACCGATTCCCATCGCTGCAGCGTTTGATGAGCACTATAACCTCGATCATTTGCATCACGAACAATTCTCCTTAACAAGCGGGTATCAGTCGTAGAAATCCGGTTATGTTTGTCAAGGTTTAATTGAGTCAATGAGGATACATAGATTCTGAAAGATTGCTCTTCAGGAATATCCGGTAACAACTTGGGATTCAGTCCATGGATTCCCTCCAGGACGATCAATTGTCCGGGAAGCAGCTTTACGACTTCTCCCGGAAAGCTTCTCCCGGCCTTGAAATCAAAATGCGGGATTTGTACTTCTTTCCCCGCGATAAGATCTGTGAGGTGGGAATTGAGAAGCGGTCGATTAAGGGCATCAATAACTTCGTAATCATAGGCACCGGTTTTGTCTTTCGGTGTCATTTCCCGATCAACAAAGTAATTATCCATCTCAAGCGCATACGGAGATACACCCTGGGATAGAAGTTGAACGGATAATCGCTTTGAAAAAGTGGTTTTTCCAGATGATGAAGGACCGGAAATTAATACAACCCGCATATCCTTTATCTTTTGAGCAATTTGAGAAGCGATATCTGAGATTCTTTGTTCATGTAATGCCTCAGAAACAAGAATAACTTCCCGGATCCTTTTAGCAGCAATTGCATCATTCAACGCACCAACACTCTCAATACCAAGCCGCTCCAACCAATCACCATACTCATGAAAAGTAGTCACCAATTTTAATGATGGAGGCATAGGTTGAATTTCGGTCGGAGCAAAGCGTCTCGGGTAACTTAAGACAAAACCATGGTTCATTTTTGTCAATCCGAACCATTTAATATATCCGGTAGAAGGAACCATATAGCCATGGAGATAATCTCTGTGATTTTCCAACCTGTAGAGTATAAGGAATTCCTTTTGCCGGTATGAGAGCAGGCGGACTTTATCGGTCTCCCCCTTTGATCTAAAGTATTCGATGGCATCTTTGAGGGGTACTTTTTGTCTTTCAAAAGGGAGATTGGTTTGGACAAGGATTGTCATCAATTTGCTTAATTGATCCAACTCATCATTACTTAGCGGGTCACGTCCGCGAACCTGGCAAAAGAAACCGCCAGAAGATACTGAATGGTCTATCCATAATTCAACGTTCGGGAAAAGATCCTCAAAGGCTACTTCAAGGAGGAAAGTTAGGGAGCGACGGTAAATTCTTGCGCCATCTGAACTTTTCATTGTTACCGGTACTACTGTCGCATCCATAGTAAGGGGGAGCGTTAATTCCCTCAACTCAGAGTTCACGATCGCGCCAACAATAATTTGACGTTCTTCAATTGGAAGTATTTCCAGGAAATCAGCAATTGTCCCACCTCGATTACCCGAAATCACTCTCCCGTCAGGTAGATGAATTTCAATAGTTTCTCGTTGTTTTGATAATATACTGTTGTTTTTTGTCATGATTTTGTTTTTTCCTGAAACCCAATTTTATCATAGCCAATATTGTCTACCCGTAATACAAAAGTTACTGTTATTCTCGGCTAACTAATTTAAAACTGGATATGTTAGAATTTAATGTCAATAGATGAGAATAAAGGAATATACTGATGTCAAAAAAAGTTGAACCAAATCAATGGCGGTTGATTATAGACCCCCCGGCTTCAGGATCCTGGAACATGGCTGTTGATGATGCCTTACTCGAGGCTGCCCAAGGAGAAAGCTACATACCTACCCTTAGGTTGTATTCATGGAATCCTCCCTGCTTATCGTTGGGACATGCACAGCATATCAGAGAAGTTGATCAGGAGGCGTTAAAAATGATGGGGTGGGACCTTGTCAGGAGACCGACCGGTGGACGCGCAATCCTGCACATTGATGAACTTACATATTCCATTACCGGAAATGCAGAACAGCCAATATTACATGGTGGGATACTGGAAAGTTATCAAAAAATATCCCGGGCGTTCATCCAAATGTTGCAAAAGTATTCCCTTGACCCTCGATCACGAGAAGAATCACATCAGCCGAAAAATCAAGTTGAACCAGTGTGTTTTGAAATTCCTTCAAATTATGAGATCACTGTTGCTGGTAAAAAGATCATTGGAAGTGCCCAGGCCAGGCGAAAGAATGCCATCCTGCAACACGGAGCTATTCCACTCACCGGGGATATAAGCCGGATCATTAAAGTATTATCTTATACCGATGAAGATACTCGAAGAAAAGCCGAACAGCGGGTCATATTGCGGGCAACAACCATTGAAGACCAAACCGGAAAATCTGTTTCCTGGCATCAATCTGCCACGGATCTTGTGCAGGCTTTTAAAGAGACCCATAACATGGATTTTATAAATGGAGAATTGACAGCAGAAGAAACTGTTTTGGCAAAGAGAATTGAACAGGAAAAATATAGCAGCAAGTTTTGGAATGAACGAATTTAGCTTTATTGCTGTTCAACAATCACATGATCATATCCGAGGTCTCTCAGAAAATTCGTCAAGTAAGTGATTGCGTTTTGTTTCGCCAGCTTGAGAATTCCATCTTGTAATGCCGCGGCTTCGATCTCTTTCTCTGCTGCTCTTCTTACCTCTGTTTCCAGCTGAGGATTCCCCTTTGTAAAAATCCCAGTTTGCCGGTCGTAAATGTACGATTGAGCGTTGTCAAGGGATGCAATAAATATCTCCGGCTCTGGTAAAGACAAAACCAGGCCGCCATCACGTTCTTGAATATGGTCCAGGGTAAGCTTACTCAAGTCCACGCCAGCAATGACAGTTCCATGAGCAATAAAAAGCAACTTGTCACCCACAAAGGTTTTAAATAATCCCTGACCTGTTTCTCCCGTGATCACCTTTTCCACCGAATATTGGATGGTTTCCAACCGCGCGAGTGGTTGAATTGCATGAATGATCGTAATCGGGTCGGGGCGGATGGTTGGCGTAGGGTGAAGTATTTCTGCAACCTGGGTTGAGATCCCAGAATTTGCTTGAACGATAGGCTGAATGATATTGTTTACTGTTTTGTTAATGGAATCAATCAGATAGATACTGATGACAAGAAATGCCACTATTGCACCGATAACCAGAATCACAGTCCATTTTTCTTTACGCATATTTGCTCCATCCGAATATTTAAATTATACCTTTATATTTGAGTGATTTTGTATCAATGGTAGAATTTTACAATGGTGAAAAAAATGTTTATTGCATTAACTAGAATTCTAATAATCTTATTGTCAACAACATTAATCTTAGCTGCTGCAGCAAGGATATATATTGTTATTTCAACCCATAGGTATATCCTTCAACTCAACGAACAACCGGAAACTCAGGTAGCTCTTGTTTTTGGTGCAGGTCTTCGCAGGGATGGCTCTCCAACTGCCATATTGAGAGACAGAGTACAAAGTGCAGTTGAATTATACAAATCCGGAAAAGTAAAAAAACTGCTCATGAGCGGAGACAATAGTAATTTAGATTACAACGAACCAGGGGCAATGCGGGAATATGCTCTCAGCCTGGGAGTCCCTGAAAATGACATAGTTTTGGATTATGCGGGACGCCGAACTTACGATACATGCTATCGTGCGTTGTATATTTTTGGAATCAAAAGCGCAATATTGGTCACCCAGCCCTTCCATCTACCCCGGGCAGTCTACACATGCCGTAATCTGGGGATAGAAGCAACCGGGTTTGCAGCGGAAAACATCACTTACCGAAAAAGCTCCCAACTCTACTGGAATATGCGTGAGATTGCTGCTATGTTGGTCTCGACTATTGAGGTCAGCATAACTCATCCTGTTCCTGTCCTAGGTGTTAAAGAAACCATATTTCCGGAGGATTAATCTACGGCATGAACCTTGCAATAATTAGATCAATCAACCTAATTATTGTGTTTACTATTTAATAAATATGGAACGTGAACAAGCATTAGCAATCGTAAAACAATATGTCAAAAGCCCCGGGCTGATCAATCATATGCTGTCAGTCGAGGCAGTCATGCGATATTATGCAAAAACATTAAACGAGGATATTGAACAGTGGGGATTGACAGGATTACTGCATGATTTTGACTGGGAGATACACCCTACCGCAGAATTACATCCTGCTGCTGGTGCTGAGATATTACGATCCCTGGGGGTTGAAGATGTGATCATTCATGCCATATTGAGCCACGGTTCAAACTTGGGTATACCAAGGGTGACCAATTTGGAAAAATACTTGAGTGGCTGTGATGAAATAACCGGACTGGTTACAGCTGTTGCCCTTGTTCGACCTTCCAGGTCATTATATGACCTGACAGCCTCATCCGTGAAGAAAAAATGGAAAGATAAAGCTTTTGCAGCTGGAACAAACCGTGAGGAAATGGAAGCAGGGACAATGGAATGCGGTTTGGACCTCTGGCAGCATGTCGATAATGTGATCCTGGCGATGAGGACGATTGCCCCTGAGCTTGGATTGGAAGGCAACCTGAAACCTGATGGGCAATAAAATAGATCGGATAGGTGAATAATGGGAATATCAGGTAAAGGCTTCTTTATATGGAAAGTACCCAGTTGTGAAAACGGGAATCCATCATATATTGCCGCACGAGCGGTTGAATCAAAATTCACACATGTCCTTATTAAAATTGCTGATGGTATCGCTTTATCAAATTATGATACTGTAAAGAAAATTGATTATATTGCCCCGGTCGTTACCGCTCTCCGCGCAAAAGGAATCCAGGTCTGGGGTTGGCATTATGTTTATGGTGATGATCCAATACAGGAAGCACGCCTGGCAGCCCAACGAGTTAATGCATATAAGTTAGATGGCTATGTCATTGATGCTGAAATTCAATACAAACAACCCGGAAAATCAACTGCAGCCAAGAGCTTCATGACAGAATTGCGTAAATATTTGCCAAACACATTGGTTGCATTAAGTACCTATCGATACCCAAGCTATCATATGGAGTTTCCTTTCAATTCCTTTTTGGATAAATGCAATTATGCTATGCCGCAGGTCTATTTTGAACAGGCGCATAACCCTGACGAGCAACTCTTACGCTGTATTCAGGAATACAGGACTCTGGTTACTCCCCGCACTATCATTCCGACCGGGCCAACTTATAAAGCAGGTTCGTGGGGACCGACAGAAAAAGATATTAATCTGTTTATGAAGACTGCGGTAAGGCAAAACCTGCCCGGGGTCAATTTTTTCAGTTGGGATGAGTGCCGCAGAGACTTGAGTTCGGTTTGGAATACCATAGGTAGTTTTGTCTGGGGTAGTACACCTGTCCTTGATTTCCCTGACCAATTCATTGCCGCATTAAATTCGCACAATGCAGATACAGTTGCTGCAATGTATGGAACGACCGCAGTCCAAATCACACCAGCTCGCACCATTCAAGGATCGGAAGCCATTCGAAGCTGGTATGAAGGATTATTTAATCAGATTCTTCCAAACGCTGTGTTTACTTTGATCGGTTCTTCCGGTACCGGGTCCACCCGCCACATCAATTGGAGCTGCACATCAACACGCGGATCCATTCAAAATGGCAGCGATACATTCGGTTTGGTTAACGACAAAATTTCTTACCATTACAGCTTTTATAAACTTCCCTGACTCTGACAACCTGATTAAGGTGTTTTCTTCGGTCTGCCCCGGCCTTTTTGCGGTTTACTGTCCGGTGGTGTCTTATCTATAGATTCCGTTTTTATGGATGAAATCTTACGAGTGGTACCAACCCCTTGAAGTTTAGGACTTGTATTTTTCCTTTGACGTGCTGTTTTTTCAATCAGTTTCGGTTTCGTTACTTTTTTGGCCGACTTTGAAACAGTATTCGCTTTTGATAACTTAACATCCTTTTTCTTGGACTGAATTAATGCTTCTTTTTTCGAGCTTGATCTGGTTCTTTTTTCCGGCTTGAATAATTCCAATTGCAGGTTGGTCTCATCTTTCGCAGGACCTTTTCCAGCTACAGAATCCCCCTTTGGATTTTTCGTCTTTTTTCCGACCCCATCCCAGATGGTTGTAATGCCAATAACTTGGTCGCCTGGTTTAACTTCCATCACCATCTTCCCCTGAGCCGCCCTACCTGCCTGTGGAATTTCATCTATTTTTTTAGATTTAGAAATGGATTTCATGAAGTGAACAATGAATTTATCAGAGTTATCACCTACCACCAAACCAGCAATATGTTTTCCGGGTGTCATTTTCCAACCAATTACACCCATTCCATATCTACCCTGGGTCGGATAATCCTTGGCAGGTGTTCGCTTCGCCCTGCCATCTGTTGTTAACAAAACCACAGCATGATCTTTATTGATGCAAGAGATATTGACCACTTCATCGCCTACACCAAGTTTAATTCCTGCCACCCCTGCAGCGACCAACCCTATGGGTCGCACTTCATCTTCATTGAATCGAATACAGAATCCTTTACTAGTTGCCAGTATGAAATCTGAAATTCCGTTGCTCTGCAGGACCCAACCCAGGATATCTCCCTCGTTGACCTTGCAAAGTTGAAATGTCTGGGCAGAGGGACCAGGTAAATCTGTCGCCCCGGATTTTTTCAACATACCAGCCCTTGTTACTGTGGTGATGAAAGTTGAGTCATTGAGCTGGCTTTTTTGCGGCAGAGAGAAGATCGATGCCAGGTTATCATCCGGATTCAAGGCTGAGATCTTATGGACCGGTGTCCCTTCTGAAATTTGTGCTGCTTCTGGAACAGAATGTACCGGAATAGCTGCTGCTCTTCCAGTATCGGTCACAAGGTAAAGTGTATGGTGTGTGTCACATTTCAATAACCATTCCGGGGCGTCCTTACCGGACATCCAGGGAGAAGTAGAGGCATTTGACCGAGCGATCTCACCTGCTTCATTTACCCCAATCCAAACTTCTTCAGAATCCATTAGGTCAGTGACTGTCAACATTTGAGACAGACTTCCACCTTCCTTCATCCCGATGATGTTCGTTTTACGTTTATCGGCAAAACTCTTCTGAATTTCGGCTAATTCCTCGGCAACCTTTTGCCTGATCTTTTCTGGTGTATTTAACAGATCTTCAAGCATTCGAATGGTTTGTGTAACCTCACGGTACTCGTCTTCGATCTTTTTTCGTTCCAGTGCAGCCAATCGCTTCAATGGCATATCCAAAATTGCCTGTGCCTGGATATCTGATAGCGAATATTTCTTGATCAATCTTTCTTTTGCCTCTTCAGTGTCTGATGAGTTACGAATCAGCTTAATGATCTCATCCAGGTATTTGATGGCTATGCGCAATCCCTCCAGGATGTGAGCCCGCTGTCGCGCTTTATCCAGCTCAAATTCACTCTTTCGTTGGATCACAACCAAACGATGATCCAGAAATACCTTTAATGTTTGCTTCAAGGTTAATAGTCGGGGTTCTCCACCCACAAGAGCCAGCAATGCTATACCAAAGGTCGTTTGCATGGATGTGCGTTTATAAAGGTTCCTAAGTACAACTTCCGGATCGATCGATTTGTTGAGTTCGATCACAACTCGCAATCCATGCCTGTCAGATTCATCTCTCAGGTCAACCACCCCATCCATATTGCCGGCTCTGACCAATTCAGCGATCTTTTCGATCAGCGAAGATTTATTGACCATGTACGGTAATTCTGTGATGATGATCCTATTTTTTCCCCTGTCCATTTCCTCCAAATGAGCCCTGGCCTGGATGATCACTTTTCCCCTGCCAGAGCCATAGATACTAGCCAATCCCTCTCCAGCCGGATCTTGAATGATCACCCCGCCAGTTGGAAAGTCTGGTCCCTTGATAAACTTCATCAGGTCTTCAACAGTCACATCGTCAAGCAGATTCCAGTGTTGAAGCATGTATATGAGGGCATCCATTACTTCACCCAGGTTATGAGGCGGTATGTTTGTAGCCATACCCACCGCAATCCCGGTTGCACCATTTACCAACAGGTTCGGGAAAGCAGCCGGAAGGACATCCGGTTCCATCAAAGTCCCATCAAAGTTTCGTGAGAAATCAACAGTATTCTTTTCGATTTGTCTCAACATCTCGATGGATGCTTGAGTCAACTTGGCTTCTGTATAACGCATAGCCGCGGGGGGATCACCATCAACGCTGCCAAAATTCCCCTGCCCATCCACTAGTAAACAACGCATGGAAAAGTCCTGAGCCATGCGTGCCATAGCTTCGTACACGGCCATATCCCCATGCGGGTGATACTTTCCTAATACTTCACCAACGATACGGGCTGATTTTTTATAAACCGAATTGTTGTTTAATCCCAGGTCATACATGGCATAGAGTATTCTACGCTGCACAGGTTTCAATCCATCGCGGGCGTCCGGCAGTGCGCGAGATACGATCACGCTCATTGCATAGTCAAGATAGGATTGCTGCATTTCCTGGTCAATATCGATTCGGCGAACCTGGTTTGGTGTAGTCATATTCTCTCTTTTACTGAACATAAATAATTATGAGGATAATTTAAAGTTAACAATAATAATCTTAAGAGTATTTATATCACCGGTCAAGAAATCTGGTCATGAAAAGACCCCGTCAAATTGACCGGGGTCTTGTATTAAATCACTCCATATTATTCAGCAATGGGTAGTTCTAATACTGGTGCCACTGTTTCCTCGGATTCTTCCGGGTAGCCTTGTAAACCCAGTGCTTTTGCTGCATCGAATCCAGAACCGGCTGGAATAAGCTTTCCGATGATTACATTTTCTTTCAAACCGATCAATGGATCCTCGGTGGAAGCGATTGCTGCTCCGGCTAAAACCTTGATCGTATGCTGGAATGAAGCTGCAGAAAGGAATGAATCAGTACTGAGGGAAGCTTTCGTTACACCCAGCAAAATCTCTGAGTACCGGGCAATTTGTTTACCCTGAACAGTAAGTTCCTCATTCACTTTCTTGATTTCCAATCTGTCCACGAGGTCCAATGGCAGATATGGGGTATCTCCCGGTCGACGAACTTGAACTTTACCAAGCATTTTGCGGATAATTACCTCAAAATGCTTATCATTAATATTTTGTCCCTGAGACCGATACACTTTTTGGATCTCGTTCATTAAGTATTTCTGGCAAGCATCGCGTCCTTTAATCTGAAGGATCATATGCGGGTTGAGCGAACCTTCAGTGATTTGCTGGCCAGCTTCCACATGGTCGCCATCTTTAATGATCAATCGTGCTGTGGAAGGAATTTCATACTCACCATTTTCCTTCTGTTCGTAAGAAACGATCACGGTTCGACCTTCAATTCTTACCCGGCCGGAATGTGTAGTGGTGATCGTTGCATCATTCAGAGCGGCAACCAAACCGCCAATTTCGATCTGGGTAGCATCTTCTACAGCAATGGTCCATTCTTCAGGGATGACATACTCGTCTGAAACCATTTCGCTATTCTCTACACGAACTATGCGTAAATCTGCCATTTTTTCGTTCTGGAAGAAGTGGGCGACACCTTTGATTTCTGAAATGATCGCTTCACCTTTTGGCATTCTTCTGGCTTCGAATAATTCTTCTACACGAGGAAGACCGGTTGTAATATCGCCACCGGCTGCGACACCACCCGTATGGAATGTGCGCAACGTAAGCTGGGTACCAGGCTCACCAATGGACTGTGCTGCAACAACACCAACAGCAGATCCGTGTTCAACAAGTGTCCCTCGACCCAGGTCCATACCATAGCATTTTTGGCAAATACCATGTGTTAATTCGCACATCAATGGTGAACGAACTTTTACTTCTTGTACGTTGGCTTCAGTGACCCGGCGCACCCTCTCACGGTCCAGAATCTCATCTCGTTCAACGAGCAACTCACCGGTATTTGGATTATAGATATTCGCAGCAGCCAATCTACCATATAGACGAACTCCCATAGGTTGACCTGCCACATCATCTTCCTTGCGGATAAATACACCTTCTTCAGTTCCACAGTCTTCCGTATTGACAATAATGTCCTGGGCAATATCCACCAGACGACGGGTCAAATACCCTGCATCAGCGGTACGAAGAGCTGTATCTGCCAGGCCTTTACGAGCACCATGCGTTGAGATGAAGTACTCAAGAGCAGTTAATCCTTCGCGGAAGTTTGAAATAATTGGTAGTGGGATGATGCGTCCTGAAGGATCAGCCATCAAACCGCGCATACCTGCCAACTGTGAAATTGGACCAAATCCACCTTTGGTCGCTCCGGAATTTGCCATGACGGCAATGTTCCCGTTTGGATCCATATAGTTGCGGACTGCATCACCAACCTGCTTGGTGGTCAACTGCCAGATCTCAATAACGCGTTCGTTCTGCTCCTGTTCGGTCAATAGACCACGGCGGAAATCTTTTTGAACATCTTCGACTTCACTCAATGATTTATTGATGATATCTGTTTTTTCCGGCGGAATGGTAATGTCTGCGACAGCGATCGTAGCGCCGGATACCATCGCATAATGGAAACCGATATCCTTAATGCGATCCGCGATTTCGGTTGTTACGTCCTGACCACAAATCTCATAAACGGTCGCTACCAGATCCTTCACTGCACCTTTTTCCAGTTCCTGATTGACGAACTGGATTTCCGGAGGCAAGATCCTATTGAATAATACACGTCCAACAGTAGAATTCAATATTCTGGTCTCCGCTTTCAACAAGCGGTTATTTTTGTCGTCATACCAGGTTTCCATTCGAATTCTTATCTTGGCATGTATTTCAACCTGGTCCAAACTATAGGCAAGTTCGACTTCATCCATATCTGCAAAAATTCGTCCATCGCCCTTGTGAGGCCGGTTATCTTCAACAGTCAAATAATACACACCCAGAACCATATCTTTGGAAGGAGAGATGATTGGTTCGCCATCAGCTGGTTTCAACAGGTTCTTTGATGCAAGCATCAAGGTACGAGCTTCATGGACAGCCTGATCGGATAACGGAACATGAACAGCCATCTGGTCGCCATCGAAGTCAGCATTGAAAGCCGTAGTCACCAGTGGGTGCAGTTGGATGGCACTTCCTTCGATGAGGACCGGTTCAAACGCCTGAATTCCCAAACGGTGCAGGGTCGGTGCACGGTTTAGCAGAACTGGGCGATCACCGATCACTTCTTCCAATACTTCCCACATTTCAGGCCGGTTGCGCTCAATAAACCGTCGTGCTCCTTTTACATTTGCAGCAAAATTATGCGATACAAGCCGGGAAATAACAAATGGTCGATACAATTCAAGTGCCATTGCTTTCGGCAAACCACACTGATAAAGTTTCAATTGCGGGCCAACGACAATTACCGAGCGTCCCGAATAGTCAACGCGTTTTCCAAGCAAGTTCCTGCGGAATCTACCTTTTTTACCTTTAAGCATATCGCTCAAGGATTTCAATTCTCTGCGTCCACGGCGGGAAAGTGCTTTCCCACGTTGTGAATTATCGACAAGGGAATCCACCGCTTCCTGGAGCATGCGTTTTTCATTACGAACGATAACATCAGGGGCACCAAGCTCCAGTAACCTTTTCAAACGGTTATTGCGATTTATTACACGTCGATAAAGGTCATTCAAGTCAGATGTGGCAAACCTTCCTCCATCAAGCTGAACCATAGGACGGAGGTCCGGAGGAATTACCGGAAGGATGGTTAATATCATCCATTCAGGACGATTTCCTGACCGCCTGAAGGCTTCAACAACTTTCAAACGAGTGGTAGCTTTTTTTCGCTTTTGTTTACTTCGGGAAGTCTTGACCTCATGCCAGAGTTCTTCCGATAATTTTTCCAGGTCCAATCGGCGAAGAATATCATAAAAAGCTTCTGCGCCCATATCAGCCCGGAAAACTTGACCCCAGCGGGTTTTCAGTTCGCGATAACGGCTCTCACTTAAGAATGTGAATGTCCGTAATTCCTGTAATTCATCACGCTGGTGAGATGAATGGCTTCGTCCTTCAACAGATTGGTCCTCGAGTTGGTTTCGCAGTTCATTCATCTGGAGATCCGATTCAGCACGGATCGTTTCTACAAGCATCTTGACTTGTTCCAGTTCACGTTCTTTCTGGTCCTTCAACTCGGTTTCAATTTCTTCCAATCGTTCTTTGACCAGTTTATTGATCTTTTTCAGGTATTCACCGGTGACTGTAGCTCCTGTTTCTGCAATGACCACATTTGTGGACTTGAACAGAACGGGGGAGGAAAGGACTGAACCCATCTTTTCCTGTAATTGTGATTCAAGTGCTTGTCCCTCTTTAATGACAGGATCCAATTTTGTGGCTGTTTCTTCGTCATAACGTTCATCAATACTGGCTTTTTGTGTCTGGAATTCTGCCAGTTTTTTATCGCGACCAATCTTTACTTCTGCGATCTTTGAATTAATTGAAGAAGCCTGTTCGCGTTCAGAGACATTGATCTCATCTTCGAGACGTTTGAGTGCTTTTTGGCGGGCATCTTCATCAACATAGGTGATGATATATTGTGCAAAATACAAGACCCTATCCAAATTCCGCCGTGAAATATCCAGCAGTAGTCCCAAATAGGATGGAATTCGACGGGTATACCAGATATGAGCGATGGGTGTGGCAAGCTCAATATGACCCATACGTTCCCGACGAACTGAGGAACGAGTTACTTCCACACCGCATTTATCGCAGACGATGCCTTTGTATCTTGGATTCTTATATTTACCACAATAGCATTGCCAATCTCTTGTGGGTCCAAAGATCGCTTCACAAAACAAACCATCTTTTTCGGGGCGAAGTCTTCTATAATTGATCGTTTCTGGTTTTAAGACTTCTCCATACGACCAACTTTTTATGGTTTCGGGTGAAGCAAGATTTATACGCAGTGCGGTTAAGCCCTTTGTTTCCACGAAATACCTCCTACTGTGACTGGACCGGTAACATTAACGATTTAAAGCGCTTAGGTTGTATCCCATAGCGCTTGATTTAAATTAACAAACAGACATTATACGCATGAAATCTTATTATACTAATTCATGCTCACTTTCGTCAAGATAAGAAAAGGGATTTGTGTAATATGTTATTCGGATTGGACGGTTGGTTGTTCCTTTATTAGAACTTCTTTTGTTCTTTCAACATCTATGACAGCCGGAATCTGCAGGAAGAAAGTACTACCTTTTCCAAGTTGACTATCCACCCACACCTTACCTCCATGGCGTTCGGCGATCGATTTAACTATCGCCAGACCCATGCTGGATGGTTTCTGTACATATCCTTCCCGTTGAGAGCTACGGAAGAATTTCTCAAATAATCGTGGAATATCCAACGGAGCTATCCCCTTACCGTTGTCTTGGACCTCGAAAACAACTGATGCTGAATACTCTGAACAACTGATGGTTACCTGACCGCCGACCGGAGAGTACTTGATACCATTTTCCACCAGGTTATATAAGGCTTGCTGTAATAGAGCAGAATCGGCATTTACTATGGGGTCACTCTCTTCTGAAATCTCATTAAGTAGAGTGATGTTTTTCTGCACAGCCTGGAGCTGAAGAGCTGTTTCGACTTTTTGAACCACTTCTTTAGCATGGACCGGTTCCAATTGCAGCCCAATTCCCGCCTCAATACGGCCCAGATCCAACAGATTGTTGACCAGGCGAGACATGCTTTCTATACCAGCAGTGATCTTCTTTACATAATTTTTCTGTTGTTCATTCAACTCACCAACCATTTGTAGCATGGTTGCATTACCTCTCATTAGTGTGAGTGGGGTACGCAAATCGTGACTTACTGTTGCCACAAATTCTGATTTGAGTGAATCAACTTCCTTAAAGTGAGTGATATCCCTAAGGATGCAGACCTTACCAAGTTGTGTACTTTCAACAACCATATCAGCAATGGATGCATAGAATACTCTTTGTTGGTCCAGCTTGATCTCGCGATTATTCGCTCCTAACTTGAGTAATTCAAGCAATTCCGGGTTGGATATCACATCCTGGATCTTTTTTCCTTCGATGAATAGCTCATTCATTTTGAAAAGATCCATGGCAGGGTTGTTTGCCAGTATGATCATATCGTCCTGATCGATCACAAATATCGGGTCAGGAGTCGATTCGAGAATTGCTATCAGTCTTTTCTTACCCAACTCGGCTGATTTATAAAGGCGAATATTTGTTACTGCCAGGCTAACATCAGACGCGAGGGTTGAAAGGAATTTCACCTCAGAATCCGGGAATGATCGCGGTTGATCATAAGCTGTCCATAGAATGCCAAGGAAACGATTGTTATTCCGGATGGGGACAGAGATTATTGCTGCCGGATTAAGCAATTCAGGGTTGAGTTTGAGGACTCTTCCACGAATCAAATTGTTAAGGCTGATCACATCTCTACTGCGGGTAAGAGCCATTACCTGTTCATCCAGGTAAGTATAGTATTTCAGTGTCTCACCCAACCCAAAACTTGTGGGGGTATTCGAATATGGATCAGTATCCGGCTCAGGTACAAGGACAATACGCGCCATACTGCCGCCATTACTTATCGCCGCTTCCAGAATCGGCTGGAGAGCTGATTCAAGATCAAGGTGAGTAGCAATTCCCTGGCTGACCGAAAGTAAAAGATTCAATTCATCAATGCGGTCTTTTAATGTCAGGCGCATCTGTTCAAACATCTGTCCAAGTTGACCGATCTCATCATCACCACGAATATACTGTGTGTGGTCCATGGTTCCTTTTGAGATCCTGTCAGCCTCATTCGTCAATACTTTGATGGAATATGTGATGGATGATAATCCGGCTTTAAAGATCAGGAATAACAAAACTGCTGCTACAAAGAGGATTGCAAACATGGGTAATGTGACTTCCCAGGTTGCAGCCTGAACTTCAGAGGACGGAACTGCCAGAACAACTGACCAATCCAAATTCTTGGAGGGTTTGTAGTAGATTAGCAGTTGATTATTTCCGGCGGTGGTTAATGTATAAAAACGTTCGACCTTTGATAATTCTCCCGGGTAGGTTGAATTTAGGTATTCAACGTTCTGGTGGTAAATCACCTTCCCCTTTTCATCGATGATGTAACCTTCCCCGCCTTTTTGAGACATATTATTAAGTAAGTAAATGGTCGACTGGGTATATGGATTGGTTGCGAGGTCACTTCTTCCCACCAAAACACCTTTTAACCTCCCCAGATCATCCTTCACGGGAACAGCAAAAGAAATGGTGACGGCATTGCTGGCGGGAGGTGAAAATGCTGTGTATGAGTTAAGAATTCCACCGGTGACAGTTTGTTGAACGATCGTGACTTCCTCAAGTGAGAGTTGCGTGACGCTTCCTTCGGGATAACTAACAAGCACTTTACCTGTATCATCCACGAATACCAGCTGCTTGAAAAACTGGATCGCCCTGATACTTTGCGACAGACTGATCTGAATGTCTTTTATAGAATCACTATTTAGTGGAAGCGCGCGCGAATACTGGGTTAATAGATCATTACCTGTATTGATGAAAAATGGGATTCCATCCGCAGCTACTTCTGCAGTCCCAGCTAAACGTGCTTGAACCAGTTTCCTGGCTGATGCTCCAGAAATCAACCATGTTCCAACCAAAAGCGCAAAGAACAGAAAGAAAACGAAAGGACCAACACCCGTGAAAAAACGCCTGGTAAGGACATTCTCATCAGTCGCCGGGAACAAAGGTCCCGGTTTAACCCAGCTAGCCTGGTAATAATTCGATAAGAAATATCCTACAATGCCTGCAATAATGTTGGGGAGAATGAGCAAAACAAATGCACCAGCCAGTGTAAGAAGACTGCCTCCTAACTGGCCGCTCAACATACCTGGTTCGCCGATCGAATAGTCTCCGATTGAAGTGACCATGAAGAAGGCAGCAGAAACAAGGGCTGCGATGATTGGATTTCTGAGCAATCGATAGACCCAGCCGCGATAGCGCATCCGGATTAACTCACAATAAACCAGTGCAACAATGCTGTATTCAAATGGAATTAATAGGCTATGTTGAGTGAAGAAGCTAATCAGCAATCCTGATACCCAGGCAGATCCTACTGCAAAAATTGGCGGCATTAATCCACCAGCAAGGATCCAAGGGATAGCTGCAAAAAGCGGGATCAATAAGGCAGATGATGCTCCCACATAAAGACTGTTTTGTACTGGTTCCAGAGAATTTAACCGCAATCCAATAAATAAGGATGTAAATGGCACCAGGATGATCAATAAAGCCAGTAGTACAGAATTCCCCTGGTTTTTCTTTGGTGCTTTTTCATGCCAATATCTGAGGCGCCAATAAATGACAACAAGATAGAATCCAAGAAGCCCCCATCCGGTAATACTATGCGGCAGTTGGAGGCTAAAAGGGTTCCCTATGAGAGTGATAATAAATTCCATAATGTCAAGAGAGCGCCAGAAATTTTATTAATTATATATTCATACTAATTATCAGGCAACAGAGCCATTTGATTGAATTTGTTCCGCGACTGTTTATATAGGCTTGAAACCCCTTTCTTGATTGGTTCTGATCCTACCTTCTCAATCCACTTTATTGTAGCAGTTTTTGCTTTATCAAAACAATCTTTTGAATACACCAGTTTCTCATTTTCAGATGCGGCTGCTAGGTTTTCAACACCTTCAACAAAAGATCCTTCCAACTGGTCTCGTTCTTCCTGATAAAGAGAAATCCGTTGTGAGTAATCCAAGATCACCGACCGGTGAAGTTTTTCATGCATCCACCAGAGAGAGTCTGGATCATATTTTCCAGTGGGAGTACTTCCCATTTCAGGTAGGCCGCCCTTGAACCATACGGGTTTGAAGACTCCCGTGCAGGGAGCAGTTGTTCCAGTGAACCAATGCAATTGATCTTCCTGGAATAGTTCAGATACCATAGATCCGGTGGTCTCATTGATCCGAACAGGTCCAACACCAGCATGCATACAAATATCTGCTCCGGTAAATCCCCGATCCGGGGTCCAGGATGCTGATTCTCCCCTTCTATGAGTTCTCAATATATTCATCAAATCCTGTGCTTCCAGGTCCTTTTTTCCTGCGGTCAGGTTCGTCATTGTACAGGTCTGACGCCCTCTGGCATCTCCAAAGTAAGTAAATAAGGGGTCAGAGTAACACTTGCTGAAATTAAAATCATCCTTATTTTTGCACCATTTCTTCTCCACCGCGTAAGCAACCAGATCATTCGATGCCATGTCCCATTTATCTGTGATTGTTATCGCATTGGAAATTGTACGAATACCACTTACATGTTCAGCTGCCCAATGTTTTCCGGCCGTTTCCAGGACCCAGGCATCCTTTGGATCTGCAATCAGAAAACTATTATGATAATAAAACGGATGCAAAAAACCACAGTTTCCCCCTTGTCCATATTTTTCAAGCAATTCAGTAATGACTTTGACAGCATCAAAAGATGTGGCAGCCCTTTCAAGAGCCAGTCTCAAAAGGTCCATACCAGTCAAATTGGTTCCTTTATTGTAAGGAATACGAGTGAAGACTGCTTCATTACCAATGGTGACCCCAAATTCATTCGCCCCCATTTCGCCACCCCAGATCCAAAACGGTCTGGCGAGAATGATCGCATTCGTGGTGGCAGCCTGTGGAATGGTTATATAAGTACAATGAACATCTTCGCCTGGAAGACAATTTTTGCGGGGATGCATTTCAAGGATGTGTGCCTCATTTGGGTCACGATCACTGTTTTTTCCAAATAACGCAACGCCTTTTTTTGACCGATTAGCTGGTACATAGATCGTATCGCACATGGCTTCACCCTTTCATTTGTGGTTTACTTCTTTTCTATTAGTTTTGTCGCCTATGGGGGAGGCAATATATATCAGGAATAATAACCCCGGTATTCTTCTGGAAGCAGCTCAGCAATTTTCTTCATTACAAAATCCACTTTTTCCTGCCTAAGCTCTGAACCCGTTTTCCCTTTCTCTTCAAATTCAGGGAGGGAAAACGGTTTACCCACTATCATCGAAGCTCGCGGGCGTTTCCCCTGCAGTAGTTTGGATAAGAAATCGTCCGTTGTTCCCACCATAGCCAGAGGTACGATTTTGACTTTTGTTTTTTCAAACAGGTAGGTAATGCCTGCTTTTGCTTTCCGCATGCCTGGAGAGTGTGACCGGCCGCCTTCCGGAGCGATTGCCAATGATTTACCGGTTAGAACAGCATCTACTGTTCTATGCAGTGCAGTTCGATCAATTTCACCCCTATCTATCGGTATTCCTCCATAAGCCTTTGCCAAAATATCCTGACCCGGGCGATTCCAAACATCTGATGCCCCCAATACCTCAGGGAATGTGGGCCAATATGCAACTATAAGTGGAGCTTCAAAAAGGGATACATGGTTGAAGATCAAAATATACGGATCATCCGGTATATTTTCAAATCCTATACGTTCAACGCGGCTGAGTATGTTGAACAACGCCTTGAACACCGGGCGAATGATACGACGAGCCACATGATTGTAGAGTGGGATTTTATAATCGCTCATTCAAATTCAGCCTTAATTTTTTCCACAACCTGTGATATTGACAAATGATCTGTATTGATTATGACAGCATCCACTGCAGGTTTTAATGGGGCAATTTGACGCGTGGAATCGATCTCATCCCTTTTCTTTATCCCGGCAAGAATACTCTCAAAATTGGCTGTTTCACCCCTGTCGATCAATTCCTTAAATCGTCTTCTCGCTCGCTCTTCCGACGATGCATCCAAATAGATCTTTACCTTTGCTTCCGGTAGAACCACCGTTCCGATATCGCGCCCTGCCATGACAACTTTTCCGCGAAGCCCAATTTGGCGCTGCTGGTAGGTCATCGCCTTACGAACACCTGCATATGCTGATACCTGTGATACATGCTGGTCCACCAGGCGGGTACGAATTTCCCAGGTGATATCATTTCCATCCATCAAAACATCATACTGACGTCCATCATTGACTGAAGGTTCAGAGATATCAATTTTCACCTTTTCAGCAAGGGCGGTTATTCCGGGTTCATCCAATAATGATATATTGGATTGGAGCACACCATATGTAACAACCCTGTACATAACACCGGTATCAAAATAAAGGTAGGCAAGTTCTTTCGCAAGAATTGCTGCTACTGTAGATTTTCCAGAACTGGCAGGCCCATCGATGGTAATTGCATCAGGAATTGACATTTATATTCCAATCAGATTAATTTTTTCCGGGATCATGAAATAATAATTCCCGGTTTGAGGATTTAGTATATTTACTCATTACCGATATTCAAGATTAACACCAACAGATTATTCAAGTTCTATTATTCTCGTTATTGAGATGGTAAGATGATCATTCCACCCGGGAATTGATCTGCCCTTACCCAAAGCACAACTGATGAGTTCGAGTAGGAAACCTTTCGGTGAACAAGCCATGAAATCCAATCCATGGCGGTAAAATTTTGCCAATTGATGGTTTGTTCGTAGATAAAATCCTGTCCGCGGTATAGATCCTGAAATTCAAATTCCTGATCTGTACCAGCCAGAATAACTTCCGGCTGTTGGTCTTTTTCAGTTGCCAACTGAAATTTTATTTTTGAAAAATCTTTTAATCCCCATTCAAGTTCAGATGAATCCAAACCTAACACTGTAACGCCTATTCCAGTTGAACTACCCGCATTCCAATTTGAGATCTCGTTGATCGTCTTTTTGATCAATCCCAATTGTGGTACTGTCTGGGCTGATCCTATCATTTCACTTTGCAGCCCTGTTCCTACACCTGAAACACGCCACCCGGTGGAGAAAGTGTACAAAAATAGAATTACCAGAACACCCCAGATATATCCCTTCAAAGCAACCGTTCTAGACCATCCAAGAATTATCAGGATTGCACTTACGAGAAGGATTCCAATTCCACCACCAACTGCCAGAATGAGCTGATTCTGGTCCCCGCCATAAGTCAATTTCCCGAAGTTGAACCATAAAAATCCGGCAATTGTCATGATTAGGATCGCGACACCCATGGTCGGAATAAACTCTCCACCCTCTAAATCTAAATGATGTTTGATCTCAATGGCTGCCAAAGTGTATAAAGGAAAAACCAACCAGAAATATTGGGTTAATTCCCGACCTGGATTGACCAAAATAAGTACCAAGCCAGCCAAGAGCCAAATGAAAAGAAATTTTCCAAAACCGTTCTTTTCAATCAGGCTTCTGATCCCACCCCAAATCCCAAAGATCAGTCCCAGCGGGAAGTAGAATATTATACCCAACAAGAAAAGAGGGAAAGAAAGGACTTCCTGACTTTTCCAAGTGTGAAAATAATCCGTAAATGAACCGGCAAGAGCATTTAATGATCGCGGATAAGATAAGAAAAACGTTCCAATCAGGATTACAGTCAGTATTAATACCAGCCAAAATAAACGATTATGGATTGCTTCATTTATTATTGTGATTGGTTGTTCTTGTTTTTTGAATCTTTCCCTGTCGATCAGTAACCAGATAATCACTGCGATTGCCAGTGGAATAAGTGCTGACCAGATGCCTACCCCGCCAAGCAAAGCAAGACCACACACCATTCCAGATCCGATAATGTGCCGGTTGAACAATAAATATATCGCCAGACCCAACAAAAACAAAGAAATTGTCGATCCACCAGCTGTCCGGGATAAAGAGACAAGGGAGGGATCCATTGCCAGAAATGCAGCCAATATGACTGTCGCCCAGTTTCCCAAATACTTGCGATAGAGAAATGGAATGGAGATCAATAAAGTACCAAATAAGGCGGGAATCAACCGGGCAATAAAGTTGGTTTGGTCAAATAATGAAAACAGGAAACTTGTTAATGCCAGGTAGAGAGGTTCTCCTGACCAATTAATCACCTGTCCTTTAGTTGTCGATAATGCCTGCAGTGCTAAATTCGCCTCATTTCCGGATAATGGTCGAATTCCAAGGTTAAGAAACCTTATGGCGATTGCAATAAGTGCAATTCCGAAAATTATCAGATATTGATTTCGGGTGAATTTTGCCTGCATCATTTTAAATTTCCATTATAAGAATATATGGTTACAGATTGGTTATGGAATACTGGTACCAGGTTTTGAATAAATTTTGAATCGTCCACCTGATATTTTGTCCGTTCCAAACCTCCAATATAGATATATTTTACATTGTAAAGGTCAAGAATGTCTTTGGCTTCCAACCAATCCGGGGTGGAATATAATCTCTCAATATCCGGTTCCCGATTTCCTATCTCATCGGCCCCACCACGCCATTGGCTTTCATGCGGCGGCCAGCCTAAAACACCTGGCATGCCGCTCAATGTAGCCACCCGCGCAAAACTTGAATAACTTCCACCGACAGCTTCCACGACGTATCCGAAAGGTGCATTTGACAACCACTTGATAGCCTCAGCTTCGTCCGGATTGTACTTTTCCATATAGGATGTACCATCCAAATTAAGGCCATTAACGGGATGAAAATTATTGGTTGTATTCGCGATACCAATCAGGGGGTACGCTAATCCGCAGAGGACTACAAGTACAATCAGAATTTTACTCAGAATGCCAGGTAAGCGACGGGCTGCCATCCAAAGTAGCGCGATACCAACACTTGCAGCCAACGACCACAGCACCCAGGCTTGATAGTAGAATTTAAAAATGGTATTCATTCTCCAGCCAAATTGATCACGCAAATACACAAATTCGGGGATCAAGGTCAAAAATATCCCGGCCACAATTATAAGGAGGATAAACACAACTCCCATTGGAATTGAATCAATCTTTCCCAACTTATCTACATCTGGTAGTGTAAATTTCCGCGGTACAAATAAAACTGCTGCTATCAGTGTTCCCAGCAATAATAAAGTGATCCAGGTTCCAGGCGCAGAGAACCTTCTGAGAAATGCAGTGCTGAATAATTGCCCGGTCGCAGCACCTTCTGCTCCTTGAATATTGAGGAAGTAGTAACCTGCTTCACTGAGTTTTATTCCTAGATTGCCCGGAAGAAGAGATGACCATTTATCAGAATTAGCCGCAAAAAGGCCTAGCCCAAATCCGCCAGCCCACAAGGCAACCAGAACCCCCAATGCAACAATTAATCCTTTCAACAATCCTTTCCCCGGTTTTTGTTGCACCATCAGATAAAACACGAAGGTGAATATTGGTATTAACAATGTGCCAAACATCATCCAGAAATGAGTACCACGGGTCGAAAAGACCATGCTTGGGATAATTCCACCTGCCTGCGATGAAAACCCGATATAAAATGGTAAATACAACAGGATCGAACCGGCAACCATCAAGATGCCCAGGCTGAGCATCTTCCAAACTTCATCCCATTTGAAACCGTACGACATCACCCTTCTGGCAAAATACGCTACCAGGAAAATTGCCAGATAGACAGGAAAATCCCAGGTATTCAAGAATGCCATTCCACCCAACAGGATCGTAAAGAAGGCAAGGTTTATTGGTGGGATATGTACATCGATCCCCCAGACGGAAAATCCTTTTTCATCAATGGTTAGGAAGATATTTAATGCCAGGGCAAGCATTAAGGTAACGAAGGGAAGAGCCAGAACATGTGGATGTAGATCTGCCAGGAGAAAAGAGAAAAATGGGAATTCGTCAATGATCTCCAACCATTCACCATTCATTTTGTAATCGGATAATACCCGGGAAGCCCGCCACCAGATAATTCCCGCAGGACGGGATGGCCACCACGAGAATGGGAGAGTCGGCGCTTGGGTTAATTCTTGTAAGTCCAGCCATTTCCAGAATGGAGATTGGAGGGTTCCATCCACCCCCTTGGCCCAGAATAAGCCGCGGGAGTGCATGAATTCGAAAATCCCTTCAAAATTGCTTATAACCAATGTAAACAACGGTCCAAATAATGGGAGGAGGAAAATTTTTGTTCCAATTGCCTTTGAACCCTGCTCATCGTTCAATTTCAAAAGCCAATTCTTAACGCCATCAGAATTGATGATGTTATATACCAGCCCATACATTCCGATTCCGGTCAGGGAAAACACCAATGAGATCATCAAATTGAATCCAATCCCTGAAGGAGTTGCTGTCAATTTGATGAGCATGGCAGTAATCACATACCCGAAGTAATAATAGGATATGGAGTAACCCGCCAACCAGGGATCATTCGGTGGAAATGTTGTGGAATGCAAGATTGCATTGATAAAAGCCAACTCCATCGGTTTTTCAGTACCGGTAATATCCGGACTAGCTGCGCGCAGCAAGGCGATCAAAACAAATAACAGGAGAAATAATATTTCTGTGGTGATCAAATACCCTTTTTGATCCAGAAATATTTCTTTTAACGCTTTCAGGGGGTTCTTTTTACTGATACCAATGCTGAGTAAAGCGAGCATGATCAACGCTAGGAGAATCCCGCCCGAATCGTTTTGCATCACATGATAGGAGGTAAATACCCAGAATATGAATCCGGTTAGCATCAACCCGAAAACCCGGCTAAATGCATATCCCCGGTCTTTTAATGAAGGCAAAAGATACTGGATCAAGGGGAGGGATAATAATCCAATAATACTAATTACCAGATACCATATCAAGAAATAGACCATAGCCATCCCTATATGACGGGTTATACAGTAACAAACTGATATGATCCATCAGGAGCAAATCCTAATGGGATTTCAGCTTCAACAGCATTAATGTTCAACTCACCATAAATATGCGGATACCAACTACCATTTGGAGCTTGTTCGGGACGAATTTTGGATTTCAATTTTTGGGTGTTAATTTTCAATACGATCAGATCCGGTGCGTCAAGATAGTACCTGGTTGCCGTGGCAGCAACTTGATCTGCCAGGGAGCAGTGGATGAATCCCTCGGTAGCTAAACTCTGAGGACTGTATGATCCCAATTCTTTGGCGGTCTGCCATTCTTTACTATTAATTATGTGATAAATAAATTCCATTCCGATCCTGCTCAATATCCGAGGTTTACTTCTAATATGGTTGTATTAGCTTTTTGATACACAATTTTCCAGGGTACACCTTCCGATTGATAGAACTTTGCTAATCCTTCCAGAGGATATATCGCAAGTTCCAATTGACCAACTATTATATACTTCACCCTATATTTTTGCAGGAAAGAGATCGAATCGGGTATGGAAGTTGTGGAATAGAATGAGCCTATCTCTGCAACACGGCCTGTAACCCATTCTTCAGGAGTTACAGCCCTTTGCTGCCTTTGATGCCAGTTCCAGCCCAATACACCTGGTAAACCGGTGTTAATGGTGTAGCGGTTACCCCAGCGGTACTCAACTACATTCCCCTCGACGATCACCGGGGAACCTTTAACATTCGCAAGCATCCACCGAATTCCATCCAGGTCTTCTGCCAACTGCATGGTGTGCCCATTCTCTTCATATGTGGCGCCAATCATATAATTGATGCCATTCAGTGAATGCGAAGCTGTATCCATATAGCGGTCTGTGATCTTATCTGTTCCGCCAAAAATGGGGAACATAGCTGCGCCTAACAATAACAGGCTTCCTGCGGTACGGTAAACCGGTCCCCAATGCATCCTGCCTGCATTCATTCGTTCAAGGATCCACCAGGCAGAAGCTGCTGCGCTGATGGCGAATAGAGTCCACACCTGCAGGTAAAATTTGAAGACCGTATTCATCCTGCCAATATCGCCTTTGAGGACGAACACTTCCACAAATAATGTCAATACCAGCCCTGTACCAATGAAAAACAGAACCACCCGCTTGATATCCGGTAAATCCGGGCGGACCATGATCGCTGCCGCCCAGGCCGCCAAAGGCAATACAAACCAGGCGATCCCGGCTCCTACATAGATCAATAAAATGGTGAGGAGGACTACAAGGACAAGCCAACCTTGTACCAGCCAAAGATAAGGCCGGATCTTTGAGAGTGACCTAAGCGGGGTAAATGCCATCCAATCGATGGTTTCTCCGCTCAGCCAGGCAATAATGAAGAACAGGAATACACCCCAATGTGTAATATAAGACCAGAATGGAGTGGTGGTCCCTTTCCAGAGTTCAATTGAGTTATAGCCTGCCCCATACCAATTTGTGAAAGGTTGGTAAAGCAGCATGGATAATCCAGCGATCGCAGCCAGGAAAAGAACCAGTCTTATCCAGAAATAGTTAAGAATTGGAATGTCCTTCCAAAACTCATCCTGGTCCTTCTTCCACCTGAAACTGAAATAAATGATGCATAATATGCTCAATACCAGATAAACTGGAAAATCCCAGGTATTGGTCGGTCGCAAAACGCCGACAGCCATTGCCCCGGTGAACAAGACAGCACAAATGCCTAATAACTTTAGCAGTCTGGTCTCTCCTCCAATACGCCCTTTTCCCAGGATTAAACCAGTGATCCAACCCATTACCAGGATAGTGATCGGTAATGCAATCATGTGAGCGTGCATATCAGCATATAGGAAGGTAAAAAACGGGAATTCCGTGATGGGTTCCACATCGTTTGGGGCAGGAATCGCCCGGCTGGGGATCCAATACCAATCCCCTGGCGAGAATGGGAGTTTTACTCCTTTTACCAGCTCTACAAATCCTTTAAACGACCAAATCCAGCGTTGGAACACGTTCGAGATGAGAATATCCCCCCCTGGTGCCGCCAATCGCTGCAATCCATGCCAGATCATACGAACAGTCCCTAAATTGCCCAACAATACCAACCCGGCAGCGCCAGCCAGGCCAAAGACATATGGCATCCAAGGATAGGATGGCTTCTCTATCGATTCTTCACCTTCAATTAATAGTTTATGAGCATCTTGGCTATGCGTAGTAATATTCCAGATGATCGAGAACATACCTACAGCTAAAATGCTATAGAGTGTCGGTAGGATCAAATTGTATGCCAGGGAAGGCATGATCCCGACCAGCTTTACCAGCATCCCGACAATGACAAATCCATAATAGTAGTAATTGATATATCCACCGGCAAACCATGGATCATACGGCGGGAATGTGGTGCTTTTAATGACCGCATTAAAATATGAGAAATCCATCGGTTTCTCGCCGCCCTTGTAGGGATGCCAGAGGTCCGGGTTACCAATGCGGATCATAAGATCGATCAAGAAGAAGAGGAGGATCACCCCTTCGATGATCAAAATAATGTTCTTTTTTTCCGAGAAGAATGTTTTCAGCTCATTTTTTTGAACAAGGGACAAAACCAGGTTTATGGCAGCGATCACCAGAAGAACAGCAATAAGGGTCAATCTCGTAACCGGGATGCCAACTGACCCGACCCACCAACTCAGCAGTGCAAATAGCAGCATTCCTGTCATGCGCGAGAAAGCATAGCCTTTATCTTTTAATCCCGGGAAAGCAAGATGCACCAATGGAAATACCAACAAACCCAGTAGACCGATAACGATATACCAAAGTACAGCACTTACAGCCGGATACTTATTGAGTAAGTTATTAACGTTGAATAACTCATACCAGGTACCACCTGATTGTTGTTGAATCAGACGATTTTCAGGCAACAGCAGATCTTTCTGCTTCTGAGGATGCATGGGTACTTCGTTCAACGGCAAATGGACCACCCTGGTGAGATCGACAGTGTAGAATAAAGTTCTTACTGCTCCCGGATTATATGCAGCGGTCTTCCGGAAGATCAAAACTTTGGGATGATCATAAACTGTAAAGGCTTCTTCGGCAAACTGGTCGTTGATACGCAAACTACCCAGGTTCGGGTCTGATTGGAACACTTTTACCAGTTCAAATCCGAGCTGTCCCTTGAACATACCCGGCTGGGCAACACTGTAACACCAGATCAGATCCTTGTTTTCCGGGCAGCCTAATAAATTTCGATAATACAAGGTAGCCATGGGATACCTTTCAGGTATCCTAACTGTGGTTGCCCACTGCCGGTTGGAGCTGATAAAGATGACATCAGCTTGATTCAGGTTGGTAATAAAACGCTGGCGCTTATCACTGTCCTCGTCCCAATACATTTGGAAATTCAAACCACCCGGATAAATTCCACCGTACCCGTCATAATTATCGATACGCAACGGCAGCCCATCATCCCAATCCGATTCGTTAGCCGGAGCTGAACCATAGAAAGTAAAAGCAGATCCTCCCTCCGGGGCGTCAAGAATGATCTGGTATACATGGCCTTTTGTAACTTGAAAAGGCTTATCCAATTTGAACAGATAAGAATCCCCACGATAATCAGATTTGGCAATAAATTCTGCGGTTACTCTTGAACCGGACGATACTCCGTTTTCCGCATCTTCCAGACGAATGTTGAATTCTTTTAATCCGTTTGTAGCATAAAGGTCCACCAATTTATAAACAAAAACCTCGTTGATGTCCCCGGTGGCATTAGCCGTGAAGCTGAATAATCCGGGATTTTCATTATTGATCTGCATTCCTTCCGGATAAGGCAAGGGCTGATTGTAGACTTCCTCTGAAGTTACAATATGGAGATTGATCGGTCCTGGTATATTCTGGTAGATCCATCGGGAAGCTTCGATGCGGGTGACAGGTCGGGTATAGATGCGTGTGAACGCATAGGCCCATAATCCGGAACCCACAACAGTGATCACCGTAAGGATTATTGCGATCTCCCTTAGGTGGTGCTCCTCAGAGTCCTCTTTCACTTTATCCCACAAGTAAAAGATCAGCCACGCCCCCATGATGACGAGGGTTGGATAAACCAAAACCATGTAGCGCATGGATGGATTCCATGCTTGCGACTGCCAGGCAAAATATACGGCTGTCCACAACCAGATAATGATATGCTGGCCCCAATCGCGTTTGATCATTCGCCAGGCCATTACCAGAAAGCCTGACCAGACGAGTAATCCCAAAGGAATTCCCATTCCCCAACGGATGATATTTTCCAAGGCAAAAGTTGCCGGTCGGCGCGCCCATTGGAGGGCTGGTGGAAAATCAGCTTTTCCGCTGGTCTGCCCGGCTAATTCTCTAAAGTTATCCAATAATTTAGGATTGGGAATGATACCAAAGAAACCGGGGCCACTAAATGCGTAGGGTTGGAATATCCTGAAAACAATAAAAGCAGTAATAGCTCCGAACATGAAATTCCGTAGAACAGGAATTATCCAATATTTTTTATCTTCCTTGGGTAATTTGACAAACCAGGGTAAGACTGCAACAGGCAGTAAGATCGCCACCGGTGCAGCACTTATTTTGGATGACATTGCCAACCCGAGTGCAACTCCAAATAGCAGGTAATAACCAATCCCAGACCACTGGGTGTAAACGGTCTCCAGAATGCCTCTTACTCGATTAGTTTGTCCATCTTCTTTATTAGTTGAAGATGTATGGTTGGAATATACAAGCACAGCGAAATATACTGCCAGAGTGGTGAAAAAGCACAGGAAGGTATCCACCGCAAAATAATGCGAGATCTGTATCTGCATCACGGAAAATGCGAAAAATATCGATGCCAGGAATCCGACCCTTTTATCGTAAAGTTTAGAGCCGATAAGGTACACCAGTATTAATGTGAAGAGATCAAATATCGCAGATACCTGCCTGCCCAGTACATTCACCTGGTCGTATCCAGATTGTCCTGTCCATTCAGCCAGGTAACGAACAACAATAATTGGTAGATCGCCGTATACATAAAAACCATGACCGCGGTTGTGCGGATTGAGACTGGAGAATTCTGTGTTAAAGTATTCAGCTAAAGAATTTACCGGCGATATATCCGTCTCTACCATGGTGAGGAATCGTTCGTCCGGATGCAAATGCTGAGATTCATCCCACCTAATTCCCACTAACCTGAAATATCCACCAATTAGTATCACCAGGATCAGTAACAGGTCAAAATACCAGTATTTTGGAAATAACCATTTTCGATCTGGATAATCGCGATCGACAGTATGAGATTCGGAGGTATCTATCATAGGTGTATTCATAAAAGAAAATTAATTCCCTGGTCCAACGAGCATAATAAGGAAATCTCTTCCTGGAGCTTTTGATGTAAATGTTGACACTTTCGCTGTAGGATACATTGTAAGCAAGGTATTCAGATCCTCTTTATCCTGTGTATTAAGGATGAATAATTTTGGAGCATCCAGGAATTTTGTTTCTTCAAAATTCTGCGGCCAGATCGCATAATCTTTAATTGGGAATCCAGCTTCGATGCTGACCAGGCGGGTATCAACCCAGTACGGATATCCTACCACCCAGGCTGTATCAGGTGTGCCAACCGAATCAACAAAACCGCGGATTACATGTCCCATCTCAGAAGTGTTTCCTGATGATTCCAGATAATTCTTTTGATATGTATCAAATAAGAAATCATAATTCTGTCGGGCAGAGCTAAAAATCAATACAGCCGCTATAAGAAACGCAATTGCTTTTCCCAACCTGCCCCGGATCATCCTCTCAATGGCTATGAGTAAACCATCCAGGCATAAGGCAATGATCAGATACACCGGGATAATAGCGCCGGCTGTCCGGTTAAGTACAGGATTTTCCTCTGGAAATGCGATGGACAAAATGGATGGCAACATCAGGATCGGGACCGAGAGAATTAAAAATAGATCCAACCAATGTCTTTTTTGGATATATCTTACGAGTAGGAGAACCAATCCCAAATAGAATAAGGCTGCTGTGATCACATCCAAAGCCGGACGGTAGGTTATTGAATGGAGCCAGGTATTCCCATCATTCACTCCAAACATCAACATCGCATTTTTAACATTATCCAGAAAGATCACGAATGGATTGCCGGGGAATGGTCTCTCTACTTCTCCCAGTCTTGTGGCTAAACGGTAAGTGAAAATATCTGGATGTGCGATCGCATATCTGATCAAAGGTATTGCCACGATAGTGGAAGTAACACCCGTCATGATGGTTCCGAACAAGGCTTTCTCCCAGTTGGGTCGATTCCGCCTGTGCAATATAAAGAGAAATACGCCAAAAACCAGCAGAATTGGAACTGCACGATATGGAGAGTAGCCATGCAACCCTAACCCAATGGCAATACCAGACCAAATAAAGTCATTCCGGGTTCCATTCTTCAAACCCTTCAATAGATAATAAAGTGCCGGGGCAGTAAAGAGTGGATATAGAGCAAATCTCAGCCCAACCCTGGAAATTACATTCGGCCAGAACGCAATACCTGCTAAGATGAGGGCAAGAAATGCCACCCTTTTGTTCCAAAATTCTTTTGCTATCAGGTAAAGATAAGGAAGAGTTAGTAAACCGGCTGCAACCATTCCAATCTTCAGGCTCATGAAGGATATTCCAGTATTGAACAATTTCATTACGAGGATAGTCCAATAGAACTGAAATGCTTCCCTGCCAGTGTTCCTTTGGAAGAAAATTGACCATTGACCATCCAATACATCCTGGATGTCCATTAATTTTTCGGCATGATCGCTGGTCATTTCAGGTGGAACAGTATTCAGTTGGTAAGTTCGGAAGAAAATAATGAGAATTACCGCTGCAAACAGTAGAATCGTTCTCCAGCCAACATTGATTTTCCAATTCCCGGCTTTCAATCTTACGAAAAACTGTTTGATTCCAGATTTGATGGGTCCAAAATCAAGAAATCCCGCAAAGAAACATAAAATACTGGCGGACCATAGAATGAGATTTATAAAGCCAAATACATCTCCACCAAAAGCTATAAAAGCAAAAATTGATATTATCGTACCAGCAAGGAGGAACTGCCAACGGATTTTAATATTTGGCCAAACTGCTTCAGATGTATCCAGATTTTCTGCGATGATCCATTCTTCAGCGAGAACACTCCAGACCAGCATCGCAAAAGCTGCTGCATATAGTGCGAGGGCTGCTTCATTGGACGGTTTTGGCGGTTCGAGCAATCCCTGGGCTATGAAAGCGATCACAATTGCAATGAGTGATCGCCAGGGAATTTTGATTTGCTTGATATCTAACTTCAGTTTTGGAGTGGAATCGCGAGGTTCCAACCCACCTTGAACCATACTCAATTGGCTCTCACCAGGGATCTTTACTTCTTCAGTTTCGGGGAAATGGAGATCTGATTTTTCCCAAAACCTCAATTTTGCTTTTACATAGTCCAGAACAGAGGGTTCATTCATATTCATTTATGGTTTAGGCTTTTTTGCGATAAAGATGATGCTCTCTCCCCATTTAGGTGGTAGAAAGACCCATCCTGTAATAGCTTGAAAACCACCAAGAGAACCAAACAATAGTTTTTGCATCCCGGTTGGTAATCCTTTAATATAGGGAACATCCCAAAATCCATCTGCAAATGTTTTTACTATTTTCATCCCCGATGAAGTGATCATCTCTTTCCACTCTTCCGGCGAGTGAAGTGATATATGTGTGGGATCCTGATATCCGATCCAGGAAGTGCCTTTGAGTGGTTTTAGCAGCGAACTCAAATTCGGTGTGGCAAGTATAAGTGTCCCGCCGGGTGAAAGGATTCGCCCAATCTCATGAATTGCTTTTTCCGGGTCGGGCAAATGCTCAAACACATGCTTACTGATTATCGCATGAAACGAATTATTCGGATAAGGAAGCTCACCTGCAGACGAGCAAACCAGGTGTGTATTTGTTGCAACTTTTGCGGTTTGTTTTAATGCCCAGTGGTTGATGTCCATCCCGAAGGTCTCGAAATCAGGCTCCATCTGACCAACCAGGTGGCCAAGACCACAACCCTCTTCCAACAATCTTCCGCTATTTTTAGCATAACGGCGGGTCAATTTTGCATAAAACCGGTTTGACCACCAGTATTGCGAGTATTTCGCAAACGAAACCGTTTCATAGGTATTCGTAGAAAAATACTTATCGTCAAATGGGGTTTCAGACATATTACTGCGTATCTCCGGCTAATAAATTTTTGAATAGCTTTTCATAGACTGCTGCAACTGTATCAGGAGAAAAATAATCAATGATCCAGGCAGGGTCTTTAATATATTTTTGCCGATCCTTTAATATTGAGCAGATCTTTTCAGCAAGCATTTTCGAATCGCCAATTTCAAATACTTCTCCCATTCCTGTCATCTTCACCGGTTGGCGTACTCCCGGCAGGTTGGCAGCCGCCACCGGAACCCCATTCATCATCGCTTCGATCTGAACCAATCCAAACGATTCGGTGGAATTCAAACTTGGTACAGTGATGACATCCAGGTTGGGGTAAAAGGCTGCCATTTCTTTTTGATCAAGGACTCCCAGCCATTTCCAGTGCCCTTCTTTAATATATTGGTCGATTTTTGGAAAAAGCCTGGCAGCGTATGCATCTTCGCCAAGCACGTTCTGATACTGTCCTGCGAAGAGGACAACTGCTTTTGGATATTCTTTAAGAATTTCCGGTATGGCGTCCAGAAGGACTTCCACACCTTTTTCGGTAGCGAACCTGGCTGCCATCCCGATCACTGGTCCACGGTCTTTGAGATCATGGTCAATAGAAAATTTCTCGACAGATCCCGGTTCAGAGACAGGAAGAACCACCGGAGGTTGAATAATGCCAGTTTTTTTCCTATATTTCTTGAGGTACGGAGAATTGTCCGCATAATCCTGGGTATAGGTGATGATCTTATTGGTAAACCAGGCAGCCAGATTATTCATGACATGCACAACCTGATTCACTACTGAATTAAATAATCCTGCCGGCATTTGTAGGTCGCAATGATAAGTGATCACTGAAGGCTTTCCAAACAACCTGCCTCGAAGAGCAACACCAGCTGCGTCAAATTGTGGCAAGTGTAAATGGATCACATCAGTGTTTCTCACCAACTTGGTAGCCTGATAACCAAATGCAGGTGAAATGACTCCCTTACTGATCCGCAATAAAACCCTCGAACGGATAACCTTTACTCCATCCACCACTTCTTCCAAAGGTAATTTTTTATCAAATTGGGTTGTAAATACGGTAACATCATGACCACGTTTGACCAAGGCAGAAGCCAATCGTTCAGTATAGATGGTTAATCCACTGGTATGCGGACGGTAATAAGTTAATACAATGAGGATCCGCATATTGGCCTGAGTTTATTTGAACAGATCTGGATTGTTCTTGACCCAATTAAATAACCGGCTGATACCTTCCACCGGAGTAATTTTTGGCGTCCAGCCAAGTTCCTTCGCTGCTTTACGAATATCCGAGATGTATACTGCCTGATCTCCTGGTCGCCAATCCCCCTTCGCTACTGGAATAGGATGCCCAACCAGTTTTTCAAGTATGGCTCCGAATTGCTTCCAGATGGATATGGTGTTATCAGCCCCACCGCCTATATTCAGAACCCGACCCGGTTTACCGACTGCTTGTTCGATCGCCAGATCGTAAGCATTTAACAGGTCATCGACAAATAAGATATCCCGCACCTGCTTGCCATCGCCGTAGATCGTTATTGGTTTGCCAGTAATAGCGGCAATTACGAACCAAGCTACCCAACCCTGGTCTTCCATCCCGAATTGGTGGGTGCCATAAATACAGCTCTGGCGTAAGACTACAGATGGTAGTCCATAGATTCTGGAATAATCTCTGACATACTGGTCGCCAGTCCCTTTGGAACAGCCATAAGGTGAATGGAAATCGAGTGACAAAGTCTCAGGAATGCCGAAAGGATAATCGGCATATTCATATCGATCATCACTTTCGACAGTCTTTACTTCCTCCATGCCCCCATACACTTTATTCGTGGAAGCGAACAACACCACCGGTGTGCTTCCACTGAGGCGGGCGGCTTCCACCAGGTTGAAAGTTCCCAAAGCATTGATCTCAAAATCTTCGCGAGGATTGGTGACTGAGGTTGTTACAGCCACCTGTGCTGCAAGATGAACGATCACATTCTTGCCCAGTGCAGCATCAGCAATAGCATCGTAGTCGCGTATATCAGCTTCAATGAGTTTAAATGATTGGCCATATTCTTTGCGCAGCCATTCCAGATTGAGTTTGCTGCCCGAGCGGGAAAGGTTATCATAAATGGTTACATTTTCACCACGCTGGATCAACCTGGAAACGTAATTTGACCCAATAAAACCTGCACCACCTGTTACCAAATAACTTTTTATCATGTAACCCTTCTTAGTTATAACCCTCGAATCAGGATTAACTCAATCATCACCAAGGCGAAGAACTGCCATAAATGCTTCCTGTGGAATCTCTACATTTCCAATTTTCTTCATACGCTTTTTACCGCGTTTCTGTTTTTCGAGCAGTTTTTTCTTGCGCGTAATATCGCCACCATAACACTTTGCCAGCACATCTTTTCGAAGTTGTTTGACTTTGGCACTGGAGATAATCCTACCAGAAGCAGAGGCCTGAATGGAAACATCGTATAACTGTCTTGGAATCAATTCCTTTAATTTAGTCACCAGTTTCTGACCTTTGTGATAAGCATCAGCTTTATGAACGATCGAAGCCAGGGCATCAACTGATTCATCATCAACCAGAATTTCGAGCTTAACCATATCTTCAGACCTGTAATCCGCAACCTGGTAATCCAGTGATGCATATCCACGCGTTCGAGATTTCAGCTCATCAAAAAAGTCGATGATCAATTCCGAAAGCGGGATTTGGAAAGACAACTGAACCCGATTTGGTGCCGGGTAATCCTGGGATACGAACGTACCGCGTCTCTTGGTGACCAGATCCATGATCGTCCCGAAGAATTCCGTTGGGCTGATGATCTGAATATTCATCCAGGGTTCGCGTATCTGAACATATTCGCCTTCTTCAGGAAGCTTGGCCGGAGAATCGATCAGGATCGTTTCCCCAGAACGCAGGACTATTTCAAATTCAACTGAAGGCGCTGTGACGACGATGTCCATGTCATATTCGCGTTCCAATCGCTCCTGGATGATCTCCATATGAAACAAACCCAGGAATCCACACCGAAAACCAAAATTCAACGCTTGAGATTTTTCGGGTTCATATACCAGGGATGCATCATTTAATTGAAGTTTTTCAAGGGCATCTTTAAGATCCGGATAGTCTTCACCTTCAACCGGGTAAATGCCTGCGAAAACCATCGGTTTCACTTTTCGATAGCCTGGTAAGGGTTCATCTACTGGTGATACAGCACTGGTCACAGTATCACCAACGTGGCACTCAGAAACGGTTTTCAAACCAGTGGCAATATAACCCACTTCCCCGGCTGCGAGTGTATTGGTAACCCTCATTGTTGGAGAAAAAACACCTACTTCGATCGGTTTTACGACTGTTTTTGTCTGCATCAACCGTAATGTATCTGTTGAAAGAATGGTTCCTTCGACTACGCGCACATAAGCAACAACACCCTTAAAAGAATCATAATGAGAATCAAATATCAATGCTTTCAAAGGTTTATCCGGGTCCCCTTTAGGTGCAGGAACCTTGAGAACAATCTCTTCTAATACTTTTTCAATATTCGTCCCATCTTTAGCTGATACACGGATAATACTATCAGGATCAATCCCCAACAAATTGGCAATATCTTCAGCGACAACATCCGGCTGGGCAGATGTAAGGTCAATCTTATTGATCACAGGAATTATTTCCAATCCAGCGTCCAAAGCAAGATACAGGTTAGCCAGTGTTTGAGCTTCGATCCCCTGTGTTGCGTCGACGATCAGCAAAGCGCCTTCACAAGCAGCCAATGCCCGGTTCACTTCATAATTAAAATCTACGTGCCCGGGTGTGTCGATTAAATTTAACTCGTACACCTTGCCATTTTGCGCCGTGTATTCCATTCGCACAGCAGAGGCTTTGATGGTCACACCTTTTTCCCGCTCGAGGTCCATTGTATCCAGCACTTGTTCGGTCTTATCCCGATCAGAGATAGTCCCGGTTAAATGCAGCATTCTGTCGGCCAGGGTGGATTTTCCGTGGTCAATATGGGCAATAATGCAGAAATTTCTAATACTTTCGGTCATAGAAGAGTTTAGTATAACCTATTTTATTCGCTTTTACCCCTAAGCAAGAAAGCTGGAATCTGAGCCAGAACGAAACCCGGAATCTCGACTTTCGTCTTCGCTGGATAGTAAAAATGTGCTAAAAACTCGATATTCCCTTTGGGCCCTTTTAACGGAGATGTGGTCAAGCCGCCAGGTTCATAACCCAGCTCTTGTGCCAGTGAAAGGAGGGACACTACCACCCTGTAATGCACTTCCGGGTCAGTAATCACACCATCGCCGTGGTTGACTTCCTGCCTTCCTGCCTCGAATTGTGGTTTGATCAAGGCGACCACCTCACCTCCAACTTCTCCAAACCAATTTCTGATCACCGGAAGAAGTTTGTCGAGGGAGATAAATGATGCATCTATCGTGATCAAATTCACAGGCTCGGGCAGTTTCTCGACATACCGTGCATTTTGCCTCTCCATAGTAATGACTCGTGCATCCGATCGAATTTTCCAGTGTAAAATTCCATAACCAACATCAATTGCATATACTTTTGCTGCGCCATGCTGGAGCAGACAATCAGTAAATCCACCAGTAGATGCGCCAACATCCGCACAGATCAACCCTGTAACTTCCAGATTGAATGCGGCAAATCCACCTTCCAGCTTTTCTCCCCCGCGTGAAACGTACTTTGGGCTTTCTGTGATTGTTATTGTTTCAGTACCATAAATTGGATGGGATGCTTTTAATACGACCTGGTCATTCACCCGGACTTTACCCTCCATGATCAGCCTTTGAACAGCCGATCTACTTTCGGATAGTCCTTTTTCGACCATGGCAACGTCCAACCTTATTGTTTTCATCTACAAATGTTTCCTAAATCATTTATTCTTTACTATATTATAATTAAGATATCAATCAATCAGGGTCAGGTAATCTATTGAAACCAAATCTTTTTAAAGCGATCTTAAAAACTATGCGGCCAAAACAGTGGCCAAAAAATGTGGTTGTTTTCGCTGCCCTCATCTTTGACCGCCAACTTACAAACTGGACAGCATTGTTGCATGCTAGTGCTGGTTTTGTCATTTTTTGTTTAATTTCCAGTTCTGTGTACATTATCAACGATCTGGTGGATGTTGAAGCAGATCGCCAGCATCCTGATAAGAAAAATAGACCCATTGCATCAGGTGTGCTGCCGGTACCAATCGCCATTATTTTTGTAATTCTCCTGATCTTGGTCATTTTCCCTTTGGCTTATATTCTTTCCCCATCGTTTGCTCTTATCGGGTTTGCGTATTTTCTGATCAACCTGGCTTATTCATTCTGGTTGAAACATATCCCCCTGGTGGATGTTCTAATAATCGCTGCCGGTTTTGTATTAAGGGTGGCTGCAGGCGTAATGCTCATTCAAGTGGAACGCTTCTCGCCCTGGTTGTATGTGGTTACCACCCTGTTGGCTTTATATCTCGGTTTTGGCAAACGCCGTGCTGAGTTGGCACTGCTGGCTGATGGAGCATATTCACACCGCAAGGTATTGGATGGGTACACCATTCCATTTCTGGATCAGTTGATCACCATTGTATCCAGCACTACGGTAGTTGCTTACAGCCTCTACACATTTTCTGCTCCCAATTTACCCGAAAACCACACCATGATGTTGACGATCCCGTTCGCATTGTATGGTATTTTCAGGTATCTTTATCTGATCCAGGTGAAGAATTATGGCGGTGCACCAGAGGAGATGTTATTTTCTGACCGCCCTCTGCAAATCTCGATCCTCCTCTGGGGATTATCGATCCTGGCTATTTTTTACATTTTTTAACATGCCAGCCATCTCTGCAAGCTTTCCCGGCAAGGTAATCCTTTTTGGTGAACATGCTGTGGTATATGACAGTCACGCGATTGCCATTCCCGTCAACCAGGTACATTCCCGCGCTGTAATTACCCCGGCAATCGGATCTATTCCAAATTATGTCGATATAATCGCTCCGGATATAAACCTGCATCAAGATCTCAAATCGCTGGATGACGATAACCCGCTTGCATTTGCCATACGCACTACCTTGCGAAAGTTGGATGTATCCAAATATCCTGCCTTTAACATTCGGATCACATCAGATATTCCTATCGCGTCAGGAATGGGTTCGGGAGCATCAATTTCCTGTTCCATTGCCAAAGCCGTTTCTACTTTCCTCGGAAAACCATTTACAACTCTGGAAATATCCGAAGTCGCGTTTGAGGTGGAAAAGCTTCACCATGGCACACCATCCGGTGTTGATAATACTGTTATTGCATTCAATCAACCAATTGTGTTCAAACGCGGTGAAAGTCCTGTTAAGTTGCAAACCGGGGTAAAACTTCATTTCGTTATCGCCGATTCAGGAATTAAATCATTAACTTCTCAAGTTGTTAGCGCTGTGCGATCGAATTGGGAAAAGGATAAGGCTCACATTAACACTTTGTTTCAAGCGATCGATCAGGTTGTTTTGAATGCACTGGTAGCTTTCAAATCAGGAGACATTCACAAAATCGGCAACCTTATGAAGGAAAACCAGAGATTATTACAACAAGTGGGTGTATCCAATCCCGCCCTCGAAAAACTCATTTCTGAGGCGATCAATAACGGGGCGTACGGTGCCAAACTCTCTGGAGCCGGTATGGGGGGAAACATAATTGCCCTTGTTCCGGATGATCAAATTGGAAACATCCAAACGAGTTTACTTCAAGCAGGCGCAGTACTTATTATTCAGTCAACTCTCGAAATGGAAAATTTAAACAGGCAAGGTTCTAATGGCTGAATCGGTAATCTATTTGAAACTTGGCGGTTCCCTGATCACAGATAAAAACCAGCCATATGTTGTTGAACAATCTACACTAGATAGAATTTCCTCTGAGATCTGCCGCTTTTTGTGTGAATATCCTAACAGAAAACTGATCATTGGGCATGGATCCGGCTCATTTGGTCATACAAGTGCGACCAAATACCGCACTCTTCATGGAGTGAATACAAGGGAAGAATGGATCGGTTTTCAGAAGGTTTGTGACGATGCTCGTTCATTAAACCAATTGGTGATGAAATCTCTTCAAGCTGCTAATGTTCCAGCAATTTCCTTTCCTCCATCCACCCAGGTAACCTCATCAAATCGTAGTATCCAAACATGGGATATTTCAACGATTCAAACAGCACTTGAGCATCACCTTATACCAGTCATCTTTGGTGACACAGTTTTTGATGCAATTATCGGCGGTACCATACTTTCAACCGAAGAGTTATTTATTTACCTCGCCCGGCAAATAGAACCTTCCCGCATACTCCTTGCGGGTGTTGAAGATGGTGTTTGGGAAAATTTCCCTTCCCGTGAAAAACTTATCGAAAAAATAACACCGACAAATTACCATTCCATAAAAGCACAAATAATGGGATCGGTTTCCACCGATGTCACCGGAGGAATGACCACCAAGATCGAGAAGATGTTAACCCTGGTGCATGCGTATCCGGAATTGAAAGTTCAAGTTTTTTCAGGTACCAAAATTAGTTCCATTTATTCTGCATTATCTGGAAATATTCTTGGTACATTGATCAGTAATAGTTTGAAAGGATAATCTGATGATCAAAGACAGAAAATCTTTGGAGGATTCTGAAACTGAATATCTGGCGCCTTACGCAATTCACAGTAAGAACTCCAAGGGGAGAAAATACCCGGAAGATGAACCAGCTTATCGAACGTGCTTCCAACGGGATCGTGATCGGATCATCCACACAACTGCATTTCGCCGATTGGAATATAAAACCCAGGTTTTCATCAACTCGGAGGGGGATTATTACAGAACCCGGTTGACCCATGAATTGGAAGTAACCCAGATTGGTCGAACGATAGCACGTGCTCTTGGAGGAAACGAAGATCTAGTGGAGGCAATTTGTTTGGCTCATGACCTTGGCCATCCTCCGTTCGGTCATAGCGGTGAAGTGGTATTATCGCGTTTAATGAAGAATTGCTGTGGTGGATTCGATCATAATAAACATTCTCTGCGGATTGTGACAGAATTAGAAACCCGGTATCTGGAATTTCCCGGATTGAATCTTTCCTGGGAAGTTCTCGAAGGAATGGTGAAACATGAGACAGAATACGATATTTCTGACGCTGCCGAGTATGACTCCACACTTAGAGGTCACCTAGAGGCACAGATTACCAATGTGGCGGATGAGCTTGCTTACACTGCCCATGACCTAGATGATGGCTTGCGTTCCGGTATGATCACAGTATCCATGCTGGCGGGAATGCCAATTTGGGAGATCTTGCTCGAAAGTATCCAATGGAAAGGGACTCAGCTGGATGAGATCACGCGCCACAGAGTGATCCGCAAACTCATTGGAATGGAAGTAACTGACATTGTTGATACAACCGACAACAACCTAAGGCATAACTCCGTTCAGTCCGTGTTAGAATTACAAAAGTTAGCCTTCAATGTAGTCAGTTTCAGCGAAGATATGCGCCGCAGGAATCGGGAGTTGAAAGACTTCTTGTATAAAAACCTTTATCGTCATTACCGGGTTGTAAGAATGGCGGTTAAGGCAGAACGGATCATTACAGAACTTTTTAATAGTTACATATCTGAACCCACCATCTTACCTTTTCACGTCCAGTCGATTATCCCGGAACGTGGTCTTGAGAGGACTGTGTGTGACTACCTGGCCGGAATGACCGACAGGTATGCAATTGATGAATATCAAAAATTGTTTGACCCAACATTACTACCATAATGTGAACCTGGAGAAAATATGTCAGATGTGTCTTATTTAACCCCTGAAGGATTGGAAAAAATCCAAAACGAATTAGCCCATTTAAAAGGTCCTGAGAGGGATGCGATTTCTCAACGATTAAGGTCTGCAATTCAAATGGGGGATCTTTCTGAAAACGCGGACTACATCAAAGCAAAAGAAGATCAAGGATTTCTTGAAGGACGTATCAAAGAGCTTGAATATACGCTTAAGAATGTCACAATTATCGATAAGGCAAACATTGATACCAGTAAAGTCAATATCGGTTCAACCATTACGGTTCAAGAAGGCGATTTTGAGACGGAAACCTGGTTCCTGGTAGGACCCAAAGAAGCCAGTCCACGGGCGGGAAAAATATCTTATGAATCACCAATTGGTAAAGCTCTCATCGGGCGATCTGTTGGTGATAATGTGAACGTGATACTGCCTAATGGCAACAGTATTTCGCTGAAGATCCTAAAAATCGAATGATAATTCAAGATTAACAAAAAACGATCCCAAATAAAATGGGATCGTTTTTGTTTTTAATTGCTTTTCGTTATGCTTTTCCTTTTGGCCACACTGCCAGTTCCAGAGTCAATCGATCGAAGTAACTGTTTGGAGGCAATGGACCTTGCCCGTAATTCATATCTACGATTCTGGCTTCCAATTGGAGAGTTGCTGTTTCGAGTAAAATACGCTTACCAGGTTCAGCCAGGATCGGTTCGCCCTTGGACATCAATCTCTGTTGGGAGGCTGGATCCGAGAATGTGTGCTCTCCCATTAGAACCTTGGTTACGGTTTGAATATCATTCTTATCGAACAACCAAACTTCAAAAGCAGCTACCTTCTTTGGATCGCCAACGCCAATCGTATCAGAAATTCCTACTCCGCACTCCCCTAAGAACTCACCCATCGGGTTATCGATACTGAATGAGTCGTCGTATTGCTCGTCCCCCTGCATATACGTTGTCATGAACTGCGAAACGGGAGATTCACCGGGGTTTCGGAAGAATTCAGCGCCTTTGGTAGCCGAACTTTCACCTGAAAAACCCGAATCAGCGCCTTCGCTGGCAGCATCCTGTTTTACCCTGCGGCCGGGAAATTTTCCTTTCTTCAGGAAAATGTAAACTACTATAAATCCCAGTACCAAGGTAAGTACACAGAATAATCCCAAAGCTACTGGCAGAATTCCAGTAAACCCGGTTTTCTTGGGAGTTTCTGTAACCGTCGGAAGAATTGTTTCCCCACCAGAGCCAGGTGTTATTGCGGTATCTTCAGTGGTAGTAGCAGCTGCAGGTTCCTCAACAGCTGGTTTCTCAACCGCAGGTGCCCCAGTGGATATGGACACATTGACCACCCTGGCAAATGCTGCCAGGTCAGCAGAGTTGATGTTTTTTGCGTCAATTTGGATCTCAGAGAAAAGCTTATCTGCATCTTTTCCAAGACTTTCCCATCTGGTCTTTGCAAGGACAACATCTTTATTTACAGCATAAGAGTCTACAGTCATGCGCAAGTAATCAGCTTTTATGTCCTGACGCAGGTAAGCTGGTGTAGCATCCTTCCATTGGACAGGCAGAAGCCACCAACCTAATACGATCAAACCGAATAATATGCCTGCCAAACCTGCGATCACATTCCAAGCCCAAGGTTTCTTAAGAAAGTCTTTTATCGTATTCATAATTTATTACTCCTGTCGATATTCAAAGAATTAGCTGCTTAACAATAATCAAAACAGCCTGGTAAACTCTAATATGAAGTCCAACAGGAATGTTGCAACCTTTATGCCGTGTGGATTTGTTCTCTACTTAATCTGAAGTATCTTCCAGGTTGCAAATTTCTTTACAAACAATGCATTGAGCTTCTTTTTTATTGATCATTACCAATAACCCGTTTTCACAGCTGGAATTAGTACATGGTTTGGAAATTGGTTTTTTCCAACTCGTGAAATCACATTTCGGGTAATTAGCACAACCATAAAAAACCCTTCCCTTGCGGGTCTTGCGTTCGATCAAGTCTCCACCATCTTTAGGGCAAATGACACCGATTTTTTGCAGGATGGCTTCAGTATAACGACAAGCGGGGAAGGTGCTGCAGCTAATAAATTTCCCAAAACGACCCCAACGGTATACTAACTCATTACCGCATGTTGGACACAGACGACCGACCTTCTCCAATTCTGTTTTGGTCTCCGGCATCTCTGCTTTGGCTTTGATCACAAGTTCAGCAAATGGCAGGTAAAACTCTTTTATCACATCTGCCCAGGCACGCTTCCCTTCAGAGACCTCATCCAGGTCTTCTTCCATATGCTTTGTAAAATCAACATCGATCAAATCGTCAAAATGTGCTACCAACAGGTCATTTACGAGAAATCCCGTTTCAGTCGGAAATAATCGTTTTGCCTCACGGAAAACATAACCCCGCTCCTGGATGGTTGAGATGATGGGCGCATATGTAGATGGCCGGCCAATACCATTTTCTTCCAAGATCTTTACCAGGCTGGCTTCAGTGAATCTCGGAGGCGGTTGGGTGAAATGTTGTTCTGCTATTGGCAAGTCAATCAGTTTTTGAATTGCGCCTTCCTTTAAGTCTGATGGTATCTTCATATTCTCATGAGGATCAGCTGTAATATCGTCTTCGAATGATTCTTCATAAACCACGAGGAATCCCGGGAATTTTATAGTCGATCCTGCAGCCCGGAAAAGATATCCATGCAGAGGAGTTTTACCTTCGATATCGATAGAAACTGCATCATAAACTGCACTTTCCATTTGGGAAGCAATAAACCGCTGCCAGATCAGCTGGTAAAGCTTAAACTGATCACTCTTCAGATATTGCTTTATTTTCTCTGGCTCTCGATATACCGAAGTCGGCCGGATGGTTTCATGTGCTTCCTGAGCGCCTAAGGATTTTGTTTTGTAATGGGGTACTACCGCTGGAAGAAAATCAGCGCCATGTTTTTGAGAAATATATTTTCTGGCTTCCTGTTGTGCTTGGTTCGAGACATTCATCGAATCAGTACGCATATATGTGATCAATCCGGTTGTACCGCCATCACCTACATCGATCCCTTCATATAGCTGTTGAGCCAATGCCATGGTTCTGCGGGCAGTAAAACCCAGTCTGCGGGATGCCTCCTGCTGAAGAGTGCTGGTTGTATATGGTGGAGATGGTTTTTTCTTTCTCTCACTCTTTTTAATCTTACTTATGGTGTAGGCAGCTTTTTTAATATCTACAACAAGCGGGTCAACACCCTCTTGATTCTTCAGTTGTGGTTCTTTACCATTGAGCTTAGCCAAATAGGCCCGGTAAATGTGCCGGCTGCCTTCCTGTTGGAAATCGGCATCAATTGTCCAATATTCAACCGGGACGAATGCCTCAATCTCTCGCTCACGATCAACGATCAGCCTTAGCGTCACAGATTGAACCCGACCTGCTGAGAGCCGTGACCGAACCTTATCCCACAGTAATGGACTTAGATTGTAGCCTACCAGGCGATCGAGGATCCTGCGTGCTTGTTGGGCGTCGACCAGATCCATATTCACATCCCGTGGATGGGAAAAAGCTTCATGGATCGCGTCTTCGGTGATCTCGTGGAATACAACCCGTTTGGAGTGTTCTTGAGGAATTTCTGTCGCTTCAGCCAGATGCCACGCGATAGCTTCGCCTTCACGGTCAGGGTCAGTAGCAAGGTAAATGGTATCTGCTTTTTTTACTAGTTCTTTAAGCTCTTTTACAACAGCCCTTTTTTCATTAGGAACCCGATATTTCGGTGTGAAATTATTAGCGACATCCACCGATAGCTCTGACCTCAACAGGTCACGAATATGTCCAACCGATGCCCGGACTGTATATCCCTTACCCAGGAATCGTCCAACTGTTTTAGCTTTTGCCGGAGATTCTACAATAACTAATTTACCATTACGTTTGGGTTCTGTCACGATACTCTTGTGTTTCGGTTTGGATGCTTTTTTCTTGTGTTTTATACCAGGTTGATGCCTTTTTTCTGGAATAGGTAGTAACGCGTGAGCCTCTGTCCTACCCAGTCTATATAACTTTGTTGAACAGACTCCACAAATACCTGTTGTCGCCGGTGAACCATTCGCATTAAAAATGGCAGTTGCATCTTGGATTTCCCTCTTGGTTTTGCATTTAAAGCAATAAGCTTCCAAAATTATTCTCTCCTAAAGGAATTCAACCTTACCGTTTGTTTTTAATCGTACCACTATCTCACGCACCTGCTGGACTTGTTCTTTTGTACATACCAATAATGCTTTTTCGGTATCGACAATGATTATATCCTTCAGGCCGATCGTTGCAACCAATTTCTGTGGATTTTCTTCTACAACCAGGGATCCTTCTGTTTCCTGCCAGATGACTTCCGTACCCATCCTAATATTTCCATCATCATCTTTCGTCATAAAATCAAAAAGAGACGACCAACTTCCCACATCATTCCAGCCAAGATCAGTTGCTGGAATAACAAAGATATCCCTGGCTTTCTCCATGATGCCATAATCAATCGTCTCAGGTTTAATAAGTGACCAAATCTTGGATACTTGATTTATTGAATCATTACCCAACCACGAATTCCGAATTTCGTCCAAATGGTCATATAATTCCGGCATCAACGATTTCATTTCTGCGAGAATCTGACTGGTTTTCCAGATGAACATGCCTGAATTCCAAAGGTGTGTGCCACTTTTCACCAGAGTTTCTGCCAGTTTTTGATCCGGCTTTTCTTTGAATTTTTGAACTTGATGGATAGCACAATCCTGCTCCACCATAGCGATATCTCCAATTTCGATATATCCATAGCCTGTAGCAGCGTAGGTGGGTTTGATACCCAGCGTGAATAAACCACCCTTTGTTGCAGCTTTACAGCCTATATCGAGTAATCGAAGGAATTCACTATTATTGTCGATCAGGTGATCTGCGGTGAGAACGACCAAGATCGCATCCGGGTCGCGTTTTTCGATTGTGATAGCCGCCAAACCAATGACTGAAGCTGTCCCTTTGGGCTGTGGCTCTATAATAAAATTATTAACAGGGATTTCTGGCGCCAGGCTTTGCAGTTGACTTGCTTGATCCTGAATGGTGACTATATAAATATTGTCAGGCTGAAATAATCCTTTCAGGCGATTGATCGATTTCTCAAACATTGACTCATTTCCAGAAAGTTTTAACAGGTGCTTGGGATGATCCAGGCGTGATAAAGGCCACAATCTGGTTCCTCCACCACCCGCCATGATAACTGCATATTTATTTGCCATGCGCTTCACCGATCCGATAGTTTTCACTTTCATCGCGGATGGCCATGAAAGTCATCCCGCTGACCTGCTTAACCATACCCTTCAGTTCCATCATCGTCAATGCTGCGGAGACTTTTTCCACAGGAAAACCGGCTTTTGACTGAATCTCATCTATATATACCGGTTCAAGATTTAGGATTTCCATTAATTTTGTCTCAAGTTCATCCCCCGGGAGGAGCAAAGTAGTCTGTTTATAATGGTCCACCTTCCTCAAATTCAGGCTTTCCATGATATCTACCGGATCAAGCAAAGGTTTTGCACCTTCACGGATCAATCTGTTCGTTCCCTTGCTTTGCGGGGCATATATTGGACCAGGAACAGCGAAGACTTCGCGTCCCTGCTCGGCTGCAAATGTGGCTGTGATCAAAGCCCCGCTGGTTTCACCGGCTTCGACAACAACCGTCGCCAATGATAATCCAGATATGATTCGATTTCGAGGAGGAAAATTCCCGTCTTCGGGTGGTGTGCCAGGGTGATAATCACTGATCACAGCACCATTTTCGATGATCTTCTCTGCAAGTTGTCTATGTTCTGGCGGATAGATCTGATCGATCCCTGAACCGAGGACTGCGATGGTCCTGCCATTATTCGCCAAAGTAGTCTGGTGCGCGACACCGTCCACACCTCGTGCCAATCCACTGACTACCGTCAAGCCATTCCTTGCCAGATAAGTGGAAACCTGTTCTGTAACCTGCCGGCCATAAGAGGTCACTCGTCGCGTACCAACTATGGCAACCGCCCAACGGTCTTCCGGTTTGATCGAACCCCTTATATATATTACAGGCGGAGGTTGATCAATATTCATTAGTTTGTCAGGATAATCGGCATCCTCCCAGGTGAGGACTTTGATCTCCTTCTTCAGAATATCCTCATAAGTTTGAATGGGGTCTATTTTGCTGCGGGTTGTAAGAAAGACTTCTATGATTCGTTGGCTAAGTCCAGCGGAAAGTAATTCGCTTTCAGAAGCCTGCCAGGCGATATCAAGGTTGCCAAAATATTGGATCAGCGCCTGTAGCCGAACTGCGCCTATCCCCTTTACAAGGTTGAATCCTACCCAATATGCTTTTGGATCCATTAGTTAATAATAAATCAATTCCACTCAGGGGGGTTGACGACCATCCTGGCTTCTTTCAGGTTGACACTGATGATCACTGATTCAATTGCCGGGAGAAGAATTTCTTCTCCTTTTTCAGATTTGACAACATACACGTCATTGGCACCGGTTTCCAGAACCTCAGTCAGTACACCAAGCAATTGATCAGCAGTATCAAAAACATTCAATCCGACCAGATCAAAGTGATAATACTCCCCGTCAGGTAATGCTGGAAGGTGATCTTTAAGGATATAAATAAATTTGTTCCGAAATAATCCGGCTTGATCTGGATCAGTTACATCCTTGAAGGTGATCAACATGGCTCTGTCCATCGCCCTGCGCGTCCTAATGACCAGAGGTTGATGATCTTCACCAATTAAGACTTCACTTCCCGGTTTGAAACGGTCAACAGACTCTGAATAGGGGTCGATCATCATTTCCCCGTCGACGCCATGCGGGCGGCGGATCTTCCCTATGAGGATGAACACAGGCTCGCCCGGTTGGGGCGAGCCTTGATTGATGATATTTTTTCGTAATGAATTCTTCCGTACACTCATCGTGGTTCGATCACATCCAGGTTGGCTTGTTTTCCTTCGGAATTAGCAGCAACCCGTAAAAGTATACGGATGGCATTGGCTACCTTACCACCTTTTCCAATAACCCTACCCATATCCTCTTTGACGACATGTAATTCCAAATTCACTTTACCGCCCATTACTTTTTGGTTTACCTGAACCTGATCAGGATGATCAACCAGGGAACGGGCAATATACTCGATCAGCTCTTTCAATGAAGCTCCTTTCCCATTGATGGGACGCTATCAAATCAGCGGCTATTGTCGGGTTTTTGGACTAACGGGTCTTTTTAGTTTTGCAGCTGCGGAATCTGCCATCACGGTTTCCAAGCTTTCACCAGCTTTAATTCGCGCGAAACGATCCATAAGTCCGATGGTAGTGAAAATCTTAATTACGGATTCACTTGGCTGAGCGCCTTTGCTCATCCAATCAAATACTCTTTCTTCCTTGACTTCCACAGTGGAAGGATTGGTGCGTGGGTTATAGAAACCTAAGATTTCCAAGAAGCGGCCATCGCGGGGAGCTTCTTTATCTGCAGCGATAATTCTGTAACTGGGTTGTCCTTTCAGACCTGTACGACGAAGACGAATGCGAACCATTTAAAATTTCTCCTATTTCTTGATTTAACTAATTGTTCCTGAAATATAGACCAGTGGTTGAGAGGTGCAGAAAGGTGCACTCCAGTGGTTCTATCTCAGGTTCCTGAACAGGCCGGCTAAACCTTTACTGCCTGTTTTATTAAGTGTTTTCATCATTCGCTGCGCTTCACGAAACTGTTTTAACATCCGGTTTACTTCCATTACTTCTGATCCACAGCCTGCCGCAATTCTTCTTCTGCGACTGGCATTCAGGATGTCCGGATTTATTCGTTCCGCCCGCGTCATCGAATTAATGATGGCTTCTGTCAATTTTAACCTGTTTTCTGTTTCTTGGGGAGATATGGATTGTGCAGCTTTTCCAAGATCGCCCGGCAGCATATCGAAAATCTGGGAGAGCGGACCCATTTTTTTCATTTGTTTCAGTTGGTCCGCGAAGTCTTCCAATGTAAATTGCCCGCTTGCCAGACTGGAAGCTTGTTTTTGAACAGCTTCCTGATCGAAAGCAGCTTCAGCCTTCTGGATCAGACCCATAATATCGCCCATACCGAGAATTCTGGAAGCAAGGCGATCTGGTAAATATGCTTCGATCGCATCAATACCCTCGCCCGTGCTTAAGAACTTGATCGGTACGCCTGTTACAGCACGGATCGAGATTGCAGCACCGCCGCGTGAATCTCCATCCATTTTGGTCATGATCAAGCCTGTAAGCTTGACCGAGTCTCTGAATCCTTCGGCTATATGCAGGGCTTCCTGCCCGATCATGGAATCTACTACAAGCAGAGTCTCGATTGGTTCCACTTTGCTGCGAATGGCTTTAAGCTCATTCATCAGGGTATCATCGAGTTGAGACCGCCCGGCAGTATCAATGATCAATATGGTCGCACCACTTTTTTGCCCGTTAACCAGCGCTTTCTTTACAAGGTCGGGTGGAGTTACTCCATCCATTGTAAAAACTGGTACCCCTATTTTTTCACCCAGGATCTGTAATTGCTTGATGGCTGCAGGTCTATATGGGTCAGCGGCGACCAGTTCCACCCGTTCTCCTTGAGAACGCAGCATCGCGGCCAGTTTGGCAGCTGCTGTGGTCTTACCGGAGCCCTGTAACCCAACCAGCATGATCACCCGGGGTTTCTCGCCTGTCAGGTTCAATCGATCAGGTTCACCCAGGCTAGCGATCAATTCTTCGTGAACGATCTTGATCACTTGCTGAGCCGGATTTAAAGCTTTAGATACTTCCGCACCAATGGCACGAATTTTTACCCTGGCCAGGAAATCTTTCACCACGCTGTAATGAACATCCGCCTCAAGCAAGGCAAGGCGTATCTCACGCAGGACACTGTCTACGTCCTCCTCAGATAGTTTTCCACGCTTTCGCAGGTTGGTGAAGATCTGACTTAGTTTTCCTGAAAGGTTTTCAAACATAAAAATTTCCTTTATCTTGCTGAAGGATTTTATATTGTATATGGTAAATGGTCAAGAACGATCCTTTTATTTGTGGACGATCTTTTTATTCTATTCTTACCAAAATTCAGCGATTAGCCCATCTCCTGGAATATTTCATGCTGTTTTCACTAATAAATCACATTCTACCCGCCTAGTTTTCATATGGTTTTTGCCTCGATTTGGTCTGTGAAGTAGGCTATTGGGTGATAAAATCATTCGAGTGTCAAAACCAAGGAACAGGAATAGAACATGGTAATCCTTGAACAACTAAAAAAGCTGCCTAGAGAATTAAAACTCTTTATGTCTGCAACCGTTATCATGGGAATGGCTTTCAGTGTTTACGAGTCGACATTTAACAATTTCCTCAACTCCAAATTTGTCATGACGGGCTTTCAACGCTCCTTTCTGGAAATTCCACGGGAATTACCCGGAGTTTTAGTCGTATTTGTTACGGCCATGGTCTGGTTCCTTTGCAGCCGGCGGCTGGCTGGATATGCAATGCTTCTCGGTGCAGTCGGAACATTACTTATCGGGTTTGCCGCCCCTGAATATGCCATGATGACAATCTGGTTGTTCATCTTCAGTATGGGCCAGCACATTTGGCTGCCTTTACAATCTGCCATCGGCATGGAATTAGCTAAGGATGGTAAGGTAGGCGCAAGATTAGGCCAACTCAATTCGCTCAAGAACCTGGCTGCGATCATTGGAAGTTTTATTGTTTTTGCAGGTTTTCGGTTTCTACACTTTAATTTTCACACTACATTCATTATTACTGCAATTTTACTGGTATTGACAGCTATTTTATTTTTTAAAATGTCTCCCCAGCCTGCCCGGAAGCCAGGTTCGTTTCTTAAGCTTCATAAAGAATATAACCTGTATTATTTCTTGTCCATCCTTTTCGGATCGCGTAAACAGATATTTATCACTTTCGCACCCTGGGTACTGGTCACAGTATTCAAACAACCCACCCAAATTATGGCTACACTATTAATGGTTGGTGGAATAATCGGTATATTCTTTCAACCACTATTAGGAAAGATGATCGATAAGCTGGGAGAGAAAATTGTTCTGGAAACAGAAGCAATCCTGCTGGCATTTGTCTGCCTGGGTTACGGTTTCGCCAGATTCGTCCTGCCTGAAGCCACCGCGTTGACCGTGACATTTATTTGCTTTCTGCTGGACCAGGTACTGATATCTGTCAATATGGCCAGAGCAACTTACATAAATAAGATCGCCCTGCAGCCGGCAGATGTGCAACCCGCTCTGACTTTTTCAGTTACCCTGGACCATGTCTTTTCAATCACCATAGCATTGATCGGTGGCGCAATCTGGAATGCCTTTGGCTACCAGTACGTTTTTCTGATTGGTGTGGGTATTGCGATCATCAACTTCTTCGCAGCATCAAAGATCAGTATTCCAGAGAACAACAAAACTACACCTTTGGTTTTTTCGCTTTCAGATGATGGTGTAATAAAATAATTCCATGGGGTTGGATTCAACCCACGAAAATTCCTATTGCCTTAATATTTACTTTATTCGCGCTTTGTCTCTCCATCCATTTCACTCTTAAGATAAGAAAAATCAACGTGAATTGGTATATTTGTTTCCTTTTTCAGGATTTATTTAGGAATTATTGGGGACATAGATAGCTGTTTACAGGTAGCATAAGAATAATTGAGGTGGATAATTCCTTTATCCTCGATGGTGTAAAACTTGAAGTAACTATGTGGGCAGTTTGCTAAAAACTGATCCACGAGTTTACGGAGGCATTCTATGGATTCTACCTTTACGATTATCGTGGTGGTTGTGGTTGTGGTGTTAATTGGCTTCTTTTTAGGACCATGGTTTGCCAGACGCAGCCGTTCGAAACGGTACCATGACAAATATGGGGCTGAGTATGATGATGCTGTGAAATCCTTAGGGGATGAGAAGAAAGCCCAGGCAGAGATGGATCAACGGAAAAAACATGTTAAGGATTTAAAAATTCATTCACTTACTGATAAAGAACGTGAGCGTTACGTCGCTGATTGGACAGCAGTCCAATCCAAATTCGTGGATGAACCAGCTCAAGCGATTGTGGATGCCGATAGGTTGATCATGGAAGTCATGCAGATTCGTGCTTATCCTATTTCTGATTTTGACCAACGGGCTTCTGATCTTTCGGTCAACTACCCGGAATTGGTGAGTAATTACCGTGCTGCGCGAGCAATTGCGATCAAAAGTAAAGAGGGTAAGGCAGATACCGAGGAATTAAGGCAGGCAATGATCTATTATCGACCTTTATTTGAGGAATTGCTCGAAACAAAGGCCGTTGCTTAAAGGAGAAGTAGAAATGGACAGTCAAAATAATGAAGACCAAACAGTCTCAACTGGTAATCTCGAGTATACCGAAAAGGATAAATATTACCAGGAAGGGGTTCGAGATTCTATGGTTGATAGAATCCCTGCTGATGCAGCTATTCTTAGCGAAACGCCGATGGGCGGTACTGTTGCTGCAGTAACCCCGATGAATGATTCAATTGTTGAAGAGACCAGGGTTCATGATACTTATTTTCCTCAGATCCCGATGGGCGGAACATTAGCTGCCGTTAGCCCGTTGGATGACACAATCATTCACGAAGAGCCGATGGAGGAAATGACCAACCAGGAATCTATAATAAGCGTGGACACTCACAATAATACTCCAGCTAGTGAGCTGATAATTGACAATTCCGATTTAAACAAGTCTATCCCGTTTGAGCCAACGATGAGAGTTACCTCAAAACCCGAAACGCCAACCGTAACGAGTGCCATCCCCTTTGTTGCTCTACTCAGCCGTGAAGAATCACTCCAATTTCGCACACGCTGGAACGAGATCCAGGGGAAGTTTGTAGACGAACCTCGTACAGCAGTGCAGCAAGCGGATAAGCTTGTAGAAGACGTAATGGAACAAATCTCGACCATGTTTTCAAAAGAACATGATACGCTTGTAAGCCAATGGAAACAAGGAAACGATGTTTCAACCGAAGATCTACGCAAGGCTTTGCAGCGTTACCGCTCCTTCTTCAACCGGCTGGTGGTGTAATACTTTAATTATCGACGCCGGCAGAAATTCTTATCGGTTGAAAGTGACCTGACCAAATGAATGGTCAGGTCACTGATTTTTTTTATATCCTTGTCATCCTTATACAGACTCGTAACTTAGTCTTTTTCCAGGTGTTTAATGAAAATATAAGTGAATTATCAAATATAAATATCAGGAGAAAGCATGCCAAAAGTCGCAATTGTTACAGATAGTACCGTTAATTTACCCCAGAGCATAATAAAAGAGTATTCCATAACAGTTGCCTCACAGCTTGTGATTTGGGATAACAAGACATATCTCGATGGGATCGATATCCAGCCTGCAGAGTTCTATACCAGGCTTCAAACATCCAAATCAATGCCTTCTTCCTCTCAGGTATCACCTATAACGATGAGGGATATTTTTTCCGGATTATTGGACCAGGGATATGAAGTTCTTGCAATAATGATCTCCTCCCACCTCTCAGGAACGATGAGCTCAGCCATCATGGCTAAAGAGATGCTGCCTGAAAAACCCATCGAATTGGTCGATTCATTGAATGCTTCCATGGCATTGGGATTCCAGGTATTAATGGCTGCCAGGGCGGCCAAGAATGGGGCGTCTCTGCAAGAATGCAAAGTTATTGCCGAAAAAGCCCGAGATCAATCCGGGGTATTTTTCGTGGTGGATACCCTTGAATTTCTGCACCGTGGAGGTCGAATTGGTGGTGCTGCCCGGTTATTAGGTACTGCTCTCAACCTAAAGCCTATACTCACAGTTGACGGTGGAAAAATTGAACCGGTCGCTAGGGTCAGGACACAACGTAAAGCATTCGAAAAGATGCTGAATCTCCTTGCTGAGAAACTGGATCGAGGTAGCATATCAAGATTGAGTGTTCTCCATGCGAACGCTGCTTCACAGGCAGATCAGCTCATGTCCGAATTGGTTCAACGCTTCCACCCGGCAGAAACCATCATGACCGAAGTCAGTCCTGTCATTGGTACGCATACTGGTCCCGGTACTGTTGGTGTTGCCTATCTGATTGATATGTAATTCCATTATTCAACATCAAACGTCAGCCTTGATGTAGAAAAGGTTGACGTTTTTTTTAAATCCATCTTTCTCAAGCATTTCATAAATTTATTACAATTTGATAGTTTTTAGAACTTCAGCTATACTCAGAGAAGAACTATTCATCTGGAGGAAATTCATGCGAAGATACGATAACATCGGTTTAGGTATTCCAGAAACATTTCTGCCTCGTGAAGGTATAGATCTCGCACGTTGGGCTGTCATTGCATGCGATCAATTTACCTCCCAACCTGAATACTGGGAACAGGTTAAAACTTTTGTTGGTGATAATCCCTCGACATACCAGCTAATTCTCCCTGAAGTATATTTGGGGAAGCCGGAGGAAGCTGAAAGACTTGCAAATATTAACCAGAATATGCGTCAGTATCTTGCTCAAGGCATTCTTCAACCGCATGAAGGGATGGTTTACATCGAACGATCGGTGGCTGGAAAAATCCGCAAAGGGCTACTAGTCTGCCTGGATCTTGAAAAGTATGATTACAACAAAGGCTCTGCCAGTCTGATCCGCCCGACAGAAGGAACAATTCAGGACCGCCTCCCTCCTCGCATCAAGATCCGTGAAAATGCATTTTTGGAGCTTCCTCACATTCTTGTTTTGATCGACGACCCGCAAAATACTGTAATTGGTTCTGCAGCAACAAGTAAAGCAGACCTTCCCATACTCTACGATTTCGATCTGATGTTGGGTAGCGGACATATTTCCGGGTGGTTAGTCAAGGATTTACCATTGGAAAAGAAGATCATGGAAGGCTTAACTAGCCTGGCTGATCCGCAAAAGTTCAAGACAAAATATAACCTGCAAGGCAAACAAAACGTGCTTCTTTATGCCATGGGTGATGGTAACCACTCTCTGGCAACTGCAAAAGCCATTTGGGATAAGATGAAATACTCTGTGGGAATGGTCCACCCCTCACGGTATGCGCTTGTGGAACTTGTAAATGTGCACGACAATGGATTGGAGTTTGAACCGATTCACCGCGTCCTCTTTGATGTAAAAGGAGATATTTTCGAAAAATTTAAATCTGCATTTAAAGAAAATGTTAAAATTACAAAAATAACTGATCCATTGCAGATGAAAGATCTCATTTCGAAATCGACCCCGGAAGTACAACGAATCGGTATCATCGACCCGACAGGTATTCATATAATGGAACTGATTCATCAACCACTTAATTTGCCGGTTGGGAATTTGCAGGACTTTCTGGATAACCTGATCAAATCTGGCGGTGCAAAAAATATTGATTATGTTCATGGCGAGGACACCGTATTTGAACTGGGAAGAAAACCCGGTAATGTCGGTTTTTATCTTCCCGCAATGCAAAAAGCCGAACTATTTAAAACTGTGATCCTGGATGGTGCTCTACCTCGGAAAACATTCTCGATGGGAGAAGCTATAGAAAAACGTTTTTATTTGGAAGCGCGAAAAATAAAATAAGATGATTTAGAGATTAAAAACCGCCAGAGACCTGGCGGTTTATTTTTTAAGGAAGCTGTATATCAAACCTATCAAGCCTAATCCGCACAACGTGATCAAAACCATGCCTATGGTTTGTTTAGGTGGATTCTTGGCCGCACTTACCTCCTGAGGTGTGTTCGTGGCGCCGATATTGCTAATTGTCAGGGAAGGTACTGGTGTACTAGTCTTCGAGCGCGGAGTAAATGTAGGTGCCATCGTATTTGTAACTTGCAATGTGGATTCCGTTTCGGGAGTTCCTGAAACCGAGACCGTATTTATTGCGTTTGGTGTGCCTTCCGGCTTTTTGATCAACAATTTCTGGTCCGGCCAGATAGTAGTATTATCAGTCGCCATCCCATTCAATAACCGCAGTTCATCGACTGTGATCTTATATGCTTCTGAAATTGTCGCCAGGGTCTGGCCGTATTGGACAATGTGAACGATCGAACCATCCGGTGCCGGGGTCGCCGCCCTGACCCCGAAGATATAATTGGACATATCGGGTGTTGCATTCGGATCAACAGGAGTATTGGGTGAATAATCGGGAGATGAACCTCCCTGCACAAGGCATACATCCAGGATAAATACAAAGGTTCCATCGCCATTATCCGCTACACCTGCGCCAACATCGGTGTAATTGTTTCCCCATCCATTCAACATTACTTGTTGATGGGTCCAGTCTGACCATGCTTCATAAACGGCTGAATTGACTGAACTGGTGCTTGCCCATGCTTCATCACATTTGATGGATTTTCCACCACCATAACCTGACCAGTACACACGCATGGTTTCATCGCTACCGCTCGCACCAGTATGTCCTCCATTCCCGGTGGACACAATCCAATCCGCATGGCCCTGGGCGGCTGACATAACCTGTGCGTCAGGATTCAACTCATATAATCCCATACTTATCCTGTAGCTATTGACCGCTGCAATCAGATCATACGGGTTTGGAGCTGCATTCTTAACCTGAGATCGAAATGCACTCTGTGAAAACAGTATAATAGTTAGGAAGCAGATAAGGTAAAATTTTCGAAGCATCGTATCCTGATTATAATCCATCTAAAGATCACCTGGATTATTACGAAAAGAGACCAAATAATTATACTATTATGAAAAAAGCCATATTTATCTTTTACATAGCACTTTTCATTCTGGCAGGATGTTCACCTAAAGAACTGCCGTCAGCTACTGCAAAGCCCCAGATAATTCCTGCGGTGACATTTACTCCTGTTCCAAGTACAGCTACCATGGTTCCCCAGGCTACCATACCCCCAACCATTATTCCCACCATAAACCCCGTTTCTCTTTTTAAAGTATCATCTCCTCTTGAAGATATTCAACTGAATGATCTGAAGTTGATTATTTCTGAGCCCTTCTTCCAAACCGGACTTGAATTGGATGATGGTCATCATGGCACTGATTTCGCTTTTTATGACTATGGGAAACTCACAACAATTGTCGGCTTACCGATCCACTCTGTATTAAATGGTAAGGTCGCTGGTGTGATAAATAAAAAGAAGCCTTACGGCAACCTGATCATCATAGAAACGCGAATGGATACATTCCCTCCAGAATTACTTGAAATTCTTTCACCCCCTTTCCAGGAAACCCCTTATCCTTATAATCCGCGGTTGCAGTTTTGCACCAGCTTAAAAGGAGAAACATGGACGGTAAAGCCTGAATCGATTTACGTATTGTACGGGCACATGCTGGAACCCTCGCCTTTGAATGTCGGAGATATTGTATCCAGCGGGCAAACCATTGGCAAAGTCGGAAACACAGGAATGTCTGGAAATGCTCACCTTCATCTGGAAATGCGTTGGGGACCAGGTGGTACTGAATTTGCATCAATGAATTATTATGATACCGCTGCCACCCCGGAAGAAAATATTAACTATTGTATCTGGCGTATCAGCGGAAAGTTTGTGCGTATCGATCCGATGGTTTTTTTCAACACTTGGGAAAACCTACCTTAACTACCTGGCAGATAAAATCACTCCATGAAATTTATCCGTAAAATTAAATTACCCAAGTTTCATTTTGAATCTCTCAGGAAGATCAAGCTGCCCAGGATTCAATTTACTGCTTTAAGCAAGCTTAAGCTTTCAAAGATCCAGATCAAACCATCCTGGCTTTTTATTATTGCCGGAGGATTGATCGTTATCAATATCATTTTCTTGGTTTTACAAAGTATTCCATCGGCTAAGCCTCAAGCGATTATTCCGCAGTCAACACAATTGCCGGTTATCCTACCATCAGAAACTCCAATTCCCACTCTTATTCCCTCGGAACCCACGCAGATTGCACCAGAAATTCCTATTGCCATTATTCCCAGTGGTTCGAGCTTATCGCAAGGAACGATCCTGTTTTCCATGGTGAAAGATGGGTACAGTAATTTATATAGTTTTCAACCCGGATTACCAGGATTCCTTCGATTGACTGCTCATCCCTGGGATGATATTCAACCCTCCCTAAGTCCGGATGGAACAAAAATAGCATATAGCTCCAAACAAAATGGTTATTGGAATATTTATATTATGGACATGGCTTCCGGGCAGGTCATTCCAGTAACTGATACGGCAGCTTACGATGGTCATCCGGTTTGGTCTCCCGACGGGACACAACTATTGATCGAAACCTACCTGGAAAACTACTTTCAGCTTCAGATCATTGATCTTTCTGTGGAATTTGCACAAACCAATCAAATCACTTTCGGCGGTTATTCAAATTATGATGCCACCTGGTCTCCTGATGGTAAAACGATTGCATATGTCTCAAATATTTCCGGCGATCCATCCTTGTGGATGATCCGTATTACGGATGATCAGCGCCAGTATGCTGCTCTCCCAATATCTGATCTGGATTCACCTGCTCACCCTACCTATTCACCAGATGGGGCAAAACTTGCCTTTTCGTCAAAGCTTGATGGGAATAGAACCATATTCACCTGGGACCCCTCAAAACCAGAGTTAAACCCCAAAATGATCGGTCAAGGCGACCAATTAGCCTGGAGTCCGGACAGCCAGGTGATATTCTGCTCCCTTTCTCAACCATTACGCACCTACTTAACAGCATATACGCTCCAATTTGGAAATATAGCCATGCCGCCATTTGTTTTATCTGGCGATGTAACCGGGATCGAATGGAAATCAAATCCACCAAACTGGCTGCAAAATCCCTGGGTTCAGGCAAAACAACAGGTTGTCGATGAACCACTTTACCGGGTACAGCTTACACCAGTTGCTGAATCTGGCAGGTTTAATCTCGTGCAAATCCCGGGTATCAACTTACAATATCCATTTCTTCAGGATATGGTTGATGAGTCATTTCAGAGTTTCAGAAACCGCATGGTTCGGGAAACTGGATGGGATGTTCTCGCAAATATCCAATCTGCCTTCCTGCCATTATCGCAAACTTCAGAACCTGATAAATCCCAGGATTGGCTATATTCCGGGAGGGCTTTCGCCTTAAATACCATTCCCATGAATGTTGGCTGGATGGTTCTTGTAAAGGAAGGTTTTGGTAATCAAACTTACTGGCGCATCTATATTCGACCGCTTTTTCAAGATGGTTCAATGGGAATACCCATTCATTTCCGAGCCTGGGATATGAACAGCCGATTCAGTAATGATACAGCAGCATATGAACAAGGTGGAAAAACATCAGAATCGGATGTTAGTGGATACTGGGTGGATTTCACGGATATTGCCCGCAGGTATGGTTGGGATCGCCTCGCGGCACTTTCCAATTGGCTTACTTTTTATCCGGCAGCCAGATTCAACCTTTTTATAAACAATGGTGGACTATCCTGGAAAGCAGCAATGCTGGAGTTATATCCACAGGAAATCTTTATTACACCAACCCTTGTTGAATTACCAACCGCAACACCCACCAATACACCCAAACCCCGGAAGCCGGTTACCCCAACCAATACTCCGGTGCCAACTGCCACATCGACCTTACACCCTACGTGGACACCTCTACCCTGAGATGAAGAATCAATTGAAAGTATCACTTGCCATATCTAGCGCTTTCATCATGGGAAGTATTGCATTTTTTCCTGTTTTAATTGGAAGAGCACAGCCACAACCCCATAATACTGATCAATTGATATCTCCTACATCAACAACTACCCCAACTCCCGATCTCACCATTAAAGTAACTTTGGAGATTCCGGTCCAATCAATAACCCCTACTCCGGTAAGTACCCAACTTTACAGTAGTCCGGAAATTCTGAATCTTGTATTTCCAACCCCCGGACCTGCCCCCATTTCCGCCTGGCGACCACCCCTATATCTTGTACCATGGGCAGCAGGAGAGCACGATCATTTTTATTTTCAAAGGCCAATAGCTGCTGATGAAATTAACTGGCCGGTTGCGGATTACCGGTATGGAGGCGTTTTCTTTGGTCCCAGTATCGTCCACACTGGAGTGGATATTGATGCACCTACAGGTACTCCAGTTATCGCCTCCGCAAGTGGAAAAGTGGTATGGGTTGGTTACGGTTTATTCTCTGTTAAGGGGAATATGGACGACCCCTACGGTCTGGCAGTAGCCATCCGGCATGATTTTGGCCTCAATGGGAAACGTCTGTATACGATCTATGCTCACATGCGAGCTATTAATGTCGTTGATGGCCAACAGATAAATGCCGGTGATCAAATTGGTGAAGTGGGTGCAACTGGCGCTACAACCGGACCTCATCTGCATTTTGAGGTCAGACTCGGCAGGAATTCTTTCTTTGATACCAGGAATCCGGAATTGTGGATGGCTCCCCCACAGGGTTGGGGTGTATTGGTTGCAAGGATTACAGATAAGAAAGGCAAGAACCTCACACATAAAGAGGTTCGTGTTTATGCTCTTTACAACGAACATGAATGGGTTGTCAGATCTTATGGCCCACAGGTCGTCAATCCTGACGAATATTTCCAGGAAAACCTTGTTCTTAGCGATCTCCCTGCCGGAGAATATCGTATCTGGATTAATTATGCAGAACACGATTATTATGGTAAGTTTGAGATAGAACCCGGAAAGATCACGTTGATCTCTTATGCAGGTGAAAATGGGTTTTCCCAAATAAAACTGGATCCTGCCTTTGACCCGGTACCGGCAACACCTGCTCCTTGACTATCAGAACACTTGTGCTATAATTATATTTGAATTTATATATCAAATCATGCAATTAGACGGAGAGAGAGATGGCTAAAAAGACGCTCAACCAACCCCTTCCAGTTGTATCATCCAATATGGATGATGCGAAGAAAGCAGTACTTGACAAGGCATTATCCGATATTGTGAAACGGTACGGCGAAGGATCTATCATGCGGCTGGGCGAAGCTCACCAGATGACAGTTGAATTCATCCCAACAGGTTCCCTCTCCCTGGATATCGCGCTTGGGATTGGTGGGATTCCCCGCGGCAGGGTCACCGAAATCTTCGGTCCCGAGTCCTCCGGGAAAACAACTGTCTGTCAGCATATTGTCGCCGAAGCTCAGAAGGCGGGCGGAACCGCAGCATACATTGACATGGAACACGCACTCGATCCTGCTTATGCCCAAAAATGCGGTGTAAATGTAGAGAATTTGCTCATCTCTCAACCGGATACTGGTGAACAAGCGCTTGAGATCGCTGAGACATTGGTCCGCTCTGGCGCCGTGGATGTTGTGGTGATTGATTCAGTTGCCGCACTGGTTCCCCGGGCAGAGATCGAAGGGGATATGGGCGATGCCAGTATGGGTATGCAAGCCCGGTTAATGTCCCAGGCGCTGCGCAAACTTTCCGGTATCATCTCACAGACAAAGACCGCGGTCGTCTTTACCAACCAGCTCCGCCAGAAGATCGGCATCATGTTCGGCAACCCTGAAACCACCCCAGGCGGCCTGGCACTGAAATTCTATGCCTCCGTCCGGTTGGATACCCGCCGTATCCAGGCCATCAAATCCGGGGCAGAGATCACCGGCAGCCGTGTGCGCGTTCGGGTGGTCAAGAACAAAGTTGCCGCCCCATTCCGCACCGCGGAATTTGACATCATGTATAACGAGGGTATCTCCAAGGTGGGTGATATCATCGATCTGGGCACCCAGTTGGAGATCGTCACCAAACGCGGCGCTTTCTACTCCTATGGCGATGTCCGTCTCGGGCAGGGCCGCGAAAACTCAAAGGAGTTCCTCAGCCAGAATATGGAATTGTGCAATGAGATCGAACTGGCAGTACGGGAACGTGCTTTGGGCGGCGATCTGCCAATGCCATTCACATCCAGCCCGGATGACGGCAGCGTCTCAGACGATTGATATCAACAGAAATAGTCATGCATCCATACTCATTAGATCATAAAGCCCGGGTACTCACACTGGTGGTTTGCCTGTTCCTGGCAGGCTGCCAGAGGAGTACTGCCAAAACAGCGGTTGCCGGGTTTATTCCACCGACTGAAATCCCGATACCAACCAAAACAGTTGTTGCGGTCACTTCCAATCCCACTCCCCAGGTCAATTGTGTGGATGTCTTATCTTTTTCGGATGACATCACCATCCCGGACGGGACTGTCGTCAAACCGGGGGAAGAGCTGGAAAAAAAATGGCAGGTGCGGAACAATGGCACCTGTGATTGGACGGATAAATACACTCTGCGTATCATCGCAGGAGACCCGCTCGGCTCACCAGACAGCCAACCGTTGTACCCGGCCCGGTCGGGAAGCGTTGCCCCGATCCGCATGATCCTCAAAGCACCGGAAACTCCCGGAGGTTATCGCACTGCCTGGCAGGCATTCAATGCGGCTGGCAAAGCATTCGGGGATGTGATCTATATTGATATTGTTGTTCAATAACATCCATTAATAAACCAATTAAAAATAAACCTGCCGCAGAGCAATTCTGCGGCAGGTGTGTTAATAATGATACGGGCCGGTTTAGGTGCCCTCTTCCCAGGAATTCAGATATTTCGTCTGTTCTTCAGTCAGAATATCAACTTTGATACCCATGGCTTCCAGTTTCAGGCGGGCGATTTCACGGTCGATCACATCCGGCACGGAATAAACTTTCTTTTCCAGTTTGGAGGCGTTCTTGAGCATGTATTCTGCGGAGAGTGCCTGGTTGGCAAATGACATATCCATGACGCTGGCGGGGTGACCCTCAGCGGAAGCCAGGTTGATCAGGCGGCCTTCGCCCAGGATATGCAGCTCGCGGCCATCTTTCAAGGTGTAGCGCTCAACAAATGGACGGACGAGGCTTTTCTTGACAGCCATGGCTTCAAGAGCGGGGATATTGATCTCGACGTTGAAATGGCCGGAATTGGCAACGATCGCTCCGTCTTTCATCACTTCGAAATGACGTTTATCGACCACGTTCAAATCGCCGGTAACGGTGACAAAAATATCACCAATCTTGGCTGCTTCGATCATGGGCATGACCCGGAAGCCATCCATCACTGCTTCGAGGGCAACCAGCGGGTCAATCTCGGTCACGATGACGTTGGAGCCCATACCGCGGGCTTTATTGGCCAGACCACGACCGCACCAGCCATATCCGGCAACCACGAAGGTCTTGCCGGCCAGCAGCATATTCGTCGCGCGGACGATACCGTCAAGGGTGGATTGACCGGTGCCATATCGGTTATCAAAGAAGTGCTTGGTCATGGCATCGTTGACTGCGATGATCGGGAAGTTCAAAACGCCATCGGCAGCCATGGCACGCAGGCGAATGACGCCGGTGGTTGTTTCTTCCGTACCACCGATAACACCCGATAGTACTTCGCGGCGGTCCTTGCCGATGGTACTGACCAGGTCAGCGCCATCGTCCATGGTGATGTGAGGTTTGTGGTCGATAGCGGCATTCAGATGCTTGTAATAGGTGACGTTGTCTTCGCCTTTGATGGCATACACCGGGATCTCATCGCGTTGGACGAGAGAAGCAGCCACATCATCCTGGGTCGAGAGGGGATTGGAAGCGGTCAGGACGACATCTGCGCCACCAGCCTGCAAGGTTTTCATCAGGTTGGCTGTTTCTGCGGTGACATGCAAACAAGCAGACATGCGGATGCCCTTGAATGGTTTTTCCTTCGCAAAACGTTCAGATATCTGGCGCAATACAGGCATTTCACGTTCTGCCCAATCGATGCGCCGGTGTCCGCCTTCTGCGAGGCTTAAATCTTTAATGTGTGAATTTGACATTATTTTCTCCGTATCCTATTGATTTTCTGATAGTAAACAATTCAATGTACCATGGTCATCAAAGACCTCGCGGTAGCGATTAATAAACTGCTCTATTGTATAAAAATGGTTCTGCGGACCTCGCTGCTCGAGGCAGTAGGCGGCCGCTAAAGAACCCATTTGCCCGCATGTGACCCAATCCATGCCGCAGCGATAACCGGTCAGAAAGCCACCGCGGAATGCATCACCCACACCGGTCGGGTCAGAGATCTGATCGGTCGGGAAGGCTTCGATCTGGTGCTGTCTGCCATCTGTGTAAACTGTCGCACCTTTGGCTCCCAGGGTGACGACCATGAACTTGACGCTGTTCAATATCTCGGCTTCGGTCAGTTGGGTGGAACGCAGGAGCAGCTCATATTCGTACTCATTGACAAAGAGAGATTCTGCACCCAGGACACCCTCACGAACGACCTGTCCATCCAGGCGGACGATCTGCTGGCTGGGATCATACAAGTACGGGATGCCGGCGGCCAAACATTCGCGCGGGTAGGCCTGCATGGCGGTAGGGTCATTGGGTGAAACCACCACCAGGTCTGGTCTGCTGCCTGGAAGTTCGGTCACTTTCAATTCAGCAGCATATGCCATTGCCCCAGTGTAGAAACTCGCTATCTGAGCATTCGACAGATCGGTATTGGCGAAGAATGATGCTGTATAAGTGCCGGGAATGACCTTTACCCCGCTTGTATCTATGTTGTTGGATTCCAACCATTCACGATAATCAGTAAAATCTTCACCGACGGTAGCCAGGAGGATGGGTTTGGCACCCAACAATGCTAGAGTATAGGCAATATTCGGAGCCACACCACCGCGCTGCTTGACCATGGCATCCACCAGAAAGGAGAGGCTTATGCTGTCCAACCGGTCTGCCAGAATATGATCTTTGAAATAGCCGGGAAAGGACATCAGGTAGTCATATGCCACAGAACCGGTGCAAACGATCTTCATGTCTTTGTTTCTCCCTCATGGAACAAGGAATATGCGACTCAAAAACGCTCTCGACAGAGAGCGTCGCGAGGCAAAGTATAACCTGTGACGGGGTCTTTGTCAAAAGAAATGATATTGCTTTTCGCTGCATCCCACCAAAAGCCAGGGTGTAAGCCTACTAAGCGATTCCTTTTCACTAATTACTATTCTCCATTCTCTCCCCCTCCTACCTCCCCCAAATGCCTATGACAATTTGGGGGAAGGTTGGGTGGGAGCCACTCTGTTCTCGCCGGATTACGCACAGAACACGTCTTGCCAACTATTTTTTATTGCTGTACTGCTATATAATTCCATTATCATTTGGGGAGAAACTTGAAAACCCCCTGGCAAAACAATAATATATGGAGGAAATCGTTGATGAAACCCGTAGATCGAATCATAAATAAAGTCAATATGCCTTTTGCTCAACCAAAAAGGTGGGGAATAGCAATAATTCTATTGGTTATCGTAGTTTTATTGGGAATCCTTAGTGAACCGCATTGGTACCTGTTTAAAAGGGTCGATCCGGACCAAATAGGGATCAAGACCCGGGGCGGAAAGATCGTCGGGATTGTTCCGGCAGGAGTCTACAGTGACGTTGGCCTGTTTGTTGACCTCCAAACCTACTCCACCTTATCATACCAATTCACTACTGAAGACCCCGAAGTGATCACACAGGACAATCAACGCCTGGGAGTAACAGTGAGTGGATCTGCGTTCAGGCCGTACTTTTCCATGAGTGAGGGTGATATTATTAACCTGTGGATAAAATATCGCAGCATCTTTACCAATGACCAGTCACTGCAATCTGTTTTGAATGACCTGTCCACACAATCCATGAAAGTCTGCGTGGGGAATAAACCATTCCGAGAATCTGTTATCGGGTCTGAGCGTGATTCTTTAAGGACCTGCATTGACGAAGAACTTAATCGCCTGAGTAAAAACTATGGGCTTACCGTAACGAATGTTACCGTGCCAAATGTTGCACTTTCCCCGGAAGTACAGGCTCTGCTTGATTCGATAACAAAGAGCCGGCTGGAAACCGAAAAAGCTGCCCAGGACAAGCTCAAGGCTGATGCTGAAGGTTTGGCCCGAAAAGCCGAACAGGAAGCCAACATCAGGGTCGAACAGTCAAAAATCCAGGAGGAAACCCGTCAGCAGATCATTCTGGCTCAGTTAAATGAAGAAAAATTAAAGGCGCAATTAAAGGTCATCGAAGCGGATAAAGCGAACTCGTTACTTTCCGCGCAAAAAGACCTGGAGATCAATACAGCCATGTCACTTGCAGCTTCTGAGAGAGCGAAAGCCGATCTTGCAAAAGATCTTGCCCAGGCAGCCATCTACACCAATAACCCAGTCTATGCGGCGTATATGATGGCACTGGTCAATGCGTCGGCTATTAAAGAATCTGATAAATTCATATTCACGCCTGAAGGTGTTTTCCCGCAGCTTGTATTTGGCAGTGATGGGCTGTTCTCAACGGTACCAGTTCCAAAGTAGGAAATTGTTTTTAGCATACTAGAGCGGATAGGTAAATTTACCTATCCGCTTTTTATTTGATTTTTTTAGGGGAGACCAAACGGTCAAAGACACACGCGCGTTGGGCTCCCTCTCCGCTGGACCTCGGGGATGCAACACAAATACTGGAGCAAAAAACATATATGGTTTATTTCATCATACTCAGAAGCTTTTTCACCATATCTCCCTGCATCAAGGTATATTGCAATGAGACTAATTTTTCTTCAGGAAAATTCAGATTTTGTTGAAATATGTAAATTAAAATACCTATCATCCCTGAAAGAATATATTCAAGCATTAAATCAATTTCTTCAAGATCAATATTCCCTTTTTTTTCTAATGCTTGGATAATCGAGGTCTTGAGGCTGTTTTTTAGTTTGCGCTGAAAGGCTGGATCTCCATTATCCCCTAACAAGTGATTGTAGTATTTATATTTTCCCTGATAAAGCGCCATAAAAGAATTAATAAATGTGGGAGGATTTGTGCTTACATCAATAAAAGGAGGCAATTCATCCAAGGTAGGTAAAGATTGGTTTTCTATTACCTCCAGCACTTCATATATATCCTGAAAATACTCGTAAAAAGTTCCCCGATTGTATCCCGATTTGCTGGTAATTTCTTTTACTGTGATTTTATCAATACGCTTTGTCAAGTAAATTGACCAAAATGCCTCTATGAGGTTTTGTTTTGTTTGTTCAGTTATTTCTGCTTGTTTGCGCATAAAAATTCCTCAATAATCCGACATTTTGCTCATTATTGTTGGTTGATAATCTACATACCTTTTGATATATTATACAACATGTTGTTGGGTATTATATCAAGAACGGAGATAAATCAATGACGCAGGAAGAAGATAGACCGAAGAAATCCATATTATTGTTTTCGACTAACACCCTACCCGAAATGGATGATGTTGGAGGTAAAGCAATAGCTTTGATCCAAATGACAAAGGCTGGCATGCCTGTTCCGCCCGGGTTTGTCTTAGCAGTCAAATTTTTTAAGCCATGGATGGATATACTTCAAAAAGCTCCTGCATGGGTTGTAATGAAAAATGTCGAAGCCGGAGAAATTGGTCAAGCAGCAAGAGCGCTTCAGAGTTTGTGCGGCAATCTTAACTTTACTGATCAACAGGAATTTGACCTTGAAGACACCCTGAAATTATTTCGGGAGAAAAATCAAGGACATTTATTTGCCGTTCGTTCATCCTCTCCAGAAGAGGACCTTGAAGGTGCATCATTTGCCGGAGGTTATGAAACAACCTTGGGAGTTACGGTTGAAAATATAAAATCTGCGATCCTACATTCGTTCACATCAAGTTTTGATGAACGGGTATTCCTGTACAAAAAAGAACATGGATTTCGACTTGACCTACCCAGCATCGCTGTGATCGTCCAGCAGCAGCTGGATGCGGTAAGCGCCGGGGTGGCTTTTTCGCTGAATCCGCTGAACAACTGCTTTGATGAAGCCGTTATCAATGCCAATTATGGCCTGGGTGAATCGGTGGTCTCCGGCGATGTGGATCCGGATCATTTTGTGGTGGACAAACTCAAGCGGGAAATTATCGAGACACGCATCGGAAGTAAACAAGTCATTATCACGCTGAACCCTGCGGGTGGTACTGCCAAATCCAACCGTGACAACCACCAGGAAACTTCACTCACACCCACACAAGTGTTGGAGCTGACTGAATTGCTGGTGCAGGTTGAAAAATATTATCAGAAACCGGTGGATATCGAGTGGGCTATTTCGAGAGATAAAATATTCCTCCTCCAGGCCCGTCCAATCACCACTTATCTCCCGCTGCCGGAGGAAATGATCACTGCACCTGGACAGCCGAAACGCCTGTACTCCAATTCCACTCTAATCGAGCAGGGCCTGCAGGAACCACTCTCGGTGCTGGGCACGGATTTCCTGGGCTACGTACTCAATGAAGTGGGCGGCCAAATTGCAAGAGGCGGGATTGGGCTGGATGGGGTGACCTTTACCTCCGGTGGTGGTTATTACATGAATATTTCATACGCGCAGAAACTGGGGATGCGCGGCGCCAGTCTTGCGCCTGGGAGTATCGGCGACCCGCGCGTGACGGCCATCCTTGCAAATATTGACATGTCGCAATATCTGGGTGTCGAACTGCCCGCGAAGCTGAAGGCGATGCGGGGCAAGATGATATTCAGCATGCTACCGATGGTCAGATCCATTCTGGGAGCGTATCTCAAGCCAGAGCAACTCCTTCGACGTTATCATGCTGCCCTGCCTCAAGAGATCCAGCGCCTTGAAACATTTTCCGGCGATGGCTTATCGCTAAAAACGCAAGCCATTGAATTGACCGGATTATTGAGCTTCTTTTATGACGATTATGGGATCCCGATGATCCTGGCTGCGCAATTTGCCCAGCAGCGTATCCAGAACCTGTTCAAACAAGAGAGCATCCAGGTGCAGGATCACTTGATCAACCTGGGGATTTCGCTGCCAGGCAACAAGACAGCGGAAATGGGAGAATTGATGTACTCCCTGGCAGCCTCGATCGAGATCAGCCGCTGCAACTCTGCCGCCGACTTTCTGACCAACCTCAAGCAAGGAAACCTATCCCCGGATTTTGTGGGCCGCTGGGAGCATTTCATGGCTGAATTTGGGATGCGCTGTCCGGGCGAAATTGACCCTGCCACTCCACGCCCAAAGGAACAACCCGCCCTTGTTTTTGAGCAGCTCAAGAATATGTCTCTGACCATACAGGATAGGAAGACTTCCCGGACGTTTTTCGAGGAGGCTCGCGCAAAACGCGAGTCCGCTTATCAAGCCCTGTATGAAATCGCACTGCAAAAAGGAAAGGTCAAAGCCCGTGCGCTGGAAAAATATTACAAAATATGGCTGACCTTAGGTGGATACCGCGAAACGCCAAAGCATTATGTCATCAAGGTGATCGAATTATTCCGCCGTCGGGCACTTGCCATTGCCCAAATTTTTGTGGCAGATCAGCGATTGGATACCCCGGAACAAATCTTTGACTTGACCATTGCCGATATTGATCAGGCAAAAAAAGACTCGACACTCGATCTGCGTGCACTGGCGCAGGAACGCACCGTGCTCACCAACAAGATCAGGAAAAGCCACCTGGTGGCGCGTATCATTGATTCGCGCGGAAAGATCTATTTTCCTCCCCATCAATCAGCCACAAACGGTGAACTGATTGGCGTCCCCATTTCTCCCGGCGTGGTGCAGGGACGGGTTAAGGTGTTCCGCCACGCAACCGATAAGCAACTGCTTCCCGGTGAAATCCTGGTGGCCCGCGCCACCGACCCCGGTTGGACGCCGTTGTTCATCAATGCCAAAGGCATCATCCTGGAGATTGGCGGTGCTTTGCAGCATGGTGCAGTCGTGGCGCGTGAATACGGCATTCCTTGCGTCTCAGGCCTTGACGACGCCACCAGTAAATTGAAGGATGGGCAGTTGGTTGAAATGGATGGTTCCAACGGTTTTGTACGTTTTTTGGAAGAAGCAAACAAGAACTAGGAGGCAAACTTCATGACAACATTTATCGGGATCGTCCTGGGGATGTTTGGTATCAGCATCATGCAATTGGTCCTGGCAACTGCAATGCCGTTCATTGTCACGGAAATCGGGGGTGATCATCTTTACGGCTGGGTCTTTTCGAGCTATATGCTGGCTTCCCTGTTAACCATTCCTGTTTTCTCAAAGCTGGCAGACCTCTATGGAAAGAAGAAGTTTTATTTGCTTGGCATGGGTATCTTTGCCATCGGCACCCTGTATGGTGGGATGGCTCCCAGCATGGAGCATTTGATCATTGCCAGGGTTATTCAAGGCCTGGGTGCGGGGATAATGGTTCCCGTTTCAATTGCATTGATCTCAGACATCTTTCCGGCTGAAAAAAGAGGTGTGATGATCGGAGGACTGAGTTTCATCCAGCTTCTTGCTAACATCCTCAGCCCGATCCTGGGAAGCATCATCACAAAACAATTAGGTTGGCACTGGATTTTTTACATTACTCTTGTAATGGTTGTTGCCGCCTTGTTTTTAGTGGCAATGGCCAGGCAGGCAACCCGGGTTAGCCAAAGTATACGCTGGTCAGAAATTGACCTGGTCGGGGGGCTTGTTTTTGGTCTCTTCTGTGCATTGACTGTCAACTTTTCAAATGTTGTTAGCGGTCAAAGCAAGCTAGGAATAACGGGGGTATTGTTCCTCATAGGTGCGATTACCACCGCGATCATACTGGTTTGGAATGAACGCCGGCATAAAGATCCGATCATCAAAGTGGCGTTCTTTCGATCGAAGATCCTGCGGCGATCGATCATTAGTTCACTTGTTGCAGGCGGGATTATGTACGGGTTGGTCACCATCCTGCCTTTGTGCGGTGTAGTCCTAAATCAGCAGGGATTCAATATTGACGAAAGTAAAATTCTTATGCTGTTCATGTTGGGCACCACCTTTGGCCTTCTAATTGCCAGTCGGCTCGTGACAAAGCTCAATGCAAATTTTCCAAAAACATTGTGGGGGGTGTCGGTCCTCAGTGCAGGGTTGATGTACTATGCCATCAGTGCGAGTAATTTGCTCCTGTTCTATATCGTCACCGGTATTCTTGGATTGTTACTTGGCGGGATCATGGCAACGTTGCTGATCAATTCTCAAAATGCTGTGAGCAGTGAGGATAGGACAGTTTTAAGCGGACTCGTGCAATTGGGACGGTATTTGGGAGCTGCAATAGGTGTGACGATCCTGACCGGCATACTGCCGGAAGTAAGCCAGATCAGCGCTGCTGCGCAATTCCTGGGTGCATTTGGATTGTTGGTGGGAATATATATCCTGGGGTTGACCAACGAATTGATATAGGTAAATCTCAACCATTTCAGTTCCAAAATAACAAAGATATTGTAATGAATAAAAGCAGTTTGGAAATTTTACTTTGTTCGTGCCGGTGCCCCCACCGCGCGCGAACAAAGTAAATTAATTATCTAGACTGTAAAGCCCAAATCCTGACCATTCTTTTAGATTTTGTGGATTGTAGTAATATGGACCGCGAATTCTCTCATTGCTAAATGGTTCACTTGTTGGGTTATAAAAATATAATGAATCGACAACCATAGTTTCGGAAATCCGATACTTTTCTTTACATGACCCGAAACTAAAGCTCATTGCAAATCCTCGTGTTTTATATAACACAAGAGGAGCACAATAATTTCGCTCAGTTACAATAGTTATATAATCTGGATCACCGAAAGTATCAATTACATCTTTAAGGTAAATCGTAGGAGAACTATAGTTTGTATAAATATGGATTTCTTCAACTATATCAGGGGTGTTTATACCAGTACATAAATTACCAACCCCGGTTGAATTACCAAAATTATCTAAAAATCCATAAAAGAGACAAGATCCTGTTAGGTCCGTCTTGTTTGAATTGTCCGTTAGGACTCCACCAATGTCCTTTAATATTGAAGGAACTTCTTGGATATTTGTTTTTCCAGGAGTTATATTTTCCCAACATGGAATATCGCAAATAGGATTTGACAACCAGGTAGGAATCCATGGTTGTTCTATTTTTACGCTATCTGGAAATAAAGAGCATGCGCCTATGAGTATTCCTAAAAAAAATGAAATAGATAATACAAAAACTATTTTTTCGATTACGTTACCGAATATATTTCTCATCATTCCTTCTTTATTATTTACCAAAATATCCATCAAAGGTTTCCACACGGGTAGTATATAAATCTCTGTTCACGCCTGTGTCCTTACTGCGTGCGTGCTTTTGACCGTGAGGTCTTCTTTTTTTGGGTGTTTGGATTTCGGAATATGTCAGAGATTCCTCACTTCGGCCGGAATGACATATATTAGCAGACTTGTTAACATGAAAGACCGTGATACATTGATCAACTCCAACCCGCTATTTCATATTCATGCGCTGGAACAGGACCACCCCCACCCCGAAGTAAATAACCGAGAGGATGGTCAGCATGAGCAGTTCATACCCGACCTCGGAAAGGCCGACCCCCAATGTAAATATTTTGTTCAATGCAATGACTGCATGCGTGGGCGGCAGGACGTCATAAATGGCTACACCATGACCATAGACCGTGAACAGGTTGGTGCGCGGTAACGGGAATACTGCCCCCGTCAGGAACATCAGGAATCCCAGCGGGAAATTGGCGATCACGAAAGCCTGCGATACGGTTTTTGCGAAAGCCGCCACGATCATACCTGTGCCAATTATGGACAAACTGGTGATGACAGCGATCAGCAATGCCAGCCAGATCTGTCCCTGGCTCTTGAATCCGCAAATGATCGCGGTGAAGAACGTCAACCCGATGCTGACCAGCGAGACAAGAACCAGCCAGGCGCTGACGCCTCCCAGGAATTCAAATGATGTGACCCCTGCCAGATGCAAGCGGATCAGTTTATTGCCCTCGCTCTCGCGTGCCACCAGCATGGCTGCCTGAAAAATGGTAATGACAATGGCGAAGATCAACAGGCCCGGAACATAGTTTTCGAACTCGCTGCGGGCAGCGGATGCACCTAACGGCGTTTCCAATAATCCAACCGGGCGGACCTCCCCGCTCATGGCTGCTATATAGTTTTCCGCCACCGTCATGGCTGAAACAGCCGCGACGGTATAAGTGGGATACGTAAGATCACCCACGAACTCCAATCTGGTGGGAGTGACCTGACGGTTTAACTTTATTGCCTCCAACACCTCTGAGAAATCCGGAGGGATGATCAACAATGCAGCCGCATCCCGGTTGCGCAGGCGGCCTTCTGCAGTAGCCCGGTCTTTCACCTCGATCACCCGTAAGAATGGCGCTCCATTCTCGTAAGAGAAACTGCGCAGCTCACCTACCAGTTCCTGCCCGGCGTGGAGTCTGCCTGACCCGCGATCTTGATCGATGACCAGCAGTCCGTAAGTGGTGGATCCACCGGAGCTGGTGATCAGCCAGTAGATGAAGACGAAAAGTGGCGCAAAGACCAGGCTGAGCAGCAGCACCCACAGGTCCCGCTTTTGTTCAATGGCACTTTTTTTAAAGATAATCCAAAATCGCATCATTCCCGTAATCTCCGCCCAGTAATGGAGATGAAAACATCTTCGAGCGTATTGGAGCGCATGCGGGCTTCACCCAACTGCACGCCCTGTCCCCTTAATTCCTCCAAAATACCCGGCAGCTTTTCCAGCAGGGCATGGCCGCGCAGGATTAGTGTATGATCGGCCATATTCACTGCTACTCCCGGTTGATTGACCAGTATCAGCATTTCCGGGTTCAGGTCATGCTGAACATCCAGTTCGATGACATCGCCTTCACCGACCGTGCGTTTGAGCTCTGCGGGAGTATCCACCTTCAGGAGTTTGCCGTGGTCGATGATCGCCACCCGGTCAGAGAGTCGATCCGCCTCATCCATGTTGTGAGTAGTCAGGATGATGGTTTTCTTGCGCGCCAGCGAGTGGATATATTCCCTGACCATCACCCTGCTCTGCGGATCCAATCCCGTTTCGGGTTCATCCAGGATCAACAGACCCGGGTCATGCACCAATCCCAACGCCAGGTTGAGCCGGCGCTGCATCCCTCCCGATAGTTTGGATGCCAGTTGATCGCGTTTCTCGGCCAGCCCCAATTGTTCCAGCAGGTGCTCAGAACGCTGCCTGGCTTTACTGGCAGGTAAGCGGTACATCCGCCCGATGAACTCCAATTGCTCCAGGCAGGTCATTTTATCCCAGAGGATGTTCTGCTGGGTGCAAACCCCCACATTGCGCATCACTTCGAAATCGCCGGTCAATGCCTTGTGGCCATCGATATAGATCTCGCCAGAATCGGGCTGCAAGAGGCCGCAGATCATCTGGATGGTGGTGGTTTTGCCAGCCCCGTTGGGTCCCAGCAAGCCAAAGATCTCGCCCTGCTTCACACACAGGCTGATATCATCCACCGCTTTGAGTGCGCCGAAGGATTTGCTGATATTTCGAATTTCAAGGCAGGTATCGTTCAAGGTATTTTCTTTTTCTAGCTTATTATATTAGTAAGGATAGTGGGTAAAGTACACACTAATTCTAGCTAATCCCATGAGTATTCATGAATTTCTAATAGCTTTCCAACATCAGAATATATTTTTAATCATGGGGTCGAATGGTTCTTTCATCCGCAAATCCAATGAATTTTATAAATTAGGTGACTCCAATTCCTAGGCTAGAACACAAAAGCGAACATTCGCAAGACTTCAAAGAAGTCATTACTCTCAAAATGGATGGTGTAAGGCTCAGGCAGGCTCACACCGGGATAGAACGAACTGGAATATGCCTTGGTATGGTCCTTAAAACGGATATCCACAGAGAATTTCTCAGGCAGTATGATCAAGTATTGTTTGAGGTCACCTTTCAGGGCTTGCTCCACTCCGCTGCGAATCTGCTCCACTGCCAGTTGCGGATGGATGTTGATGGTGGAGTTGCCAATACCCTCTTTTACCGCTACCGTTTTCACGGCAGGGTTGATGCCCTGCACTTCCTTGCACAGGCCGACGTCGCCTGAGACAAAAGCGACCGGTACACCGGAAAGTGCGGCCGCATAGGCATTGATCAGGAACTCCGAGGCGTAGGTGTCATTGATCTTGATATATACATCGCCCAGAGACATGGAATGGGACAGCGGGTTGGTATGCGACCCAGCCCGCGAGTGATACCCGATCATCAAAACCGCATCATAAGTGGAATCCATGCCATCCACCATAAAGTAAGGGTGTCCGCTCCACCCGCGCCATAACAGGCTGCCCTTTGGCAGCTTCTCCGCCTGGATGTTCCTGGCGGAATCATGGGCGTCCTTCACCATGATCTCGGTTGCCCCGGCGGCCAGCGCCCCTTCGCAGGCTGCCGCGACCTCGGCGGTCATCTGCTCACGGAATTCCGGATAATCCGGATGTTTCTTTTCGGTTTCGTCCCAGTTGGTGGTTCCGGTAATTCCTTCAATATCAGCGCTGATGTATATTTTCATTTTAGTCTCCATGGATAAATTATATCCATTTCCAATAATTACCCGCATCCGATTTGAAATATCATGGGCAGGGCAGTTCGTCGACAATTTCTGCTGCATCTGCCCATTCAGTAGCCTGGCTGCTGGATGGGTAATCCTTTATACAACCCGGGAGGTCTCGCAATACCAGCATCCTATCCACGCGGTCAAAGGTGATGACGCCATCCGTGTAGATGGTGCGGCTGACCCTTTTTTCGTGTGTACCACCCGGTGCCAGAGAATAACTCATCCAATCCTCTAACTTCATAGCATTATTATCCCAGGATTCATATAACATGAGCAGCAGAGGGTCATTGCCTTCGTTGGTAAAGAGCAACCGTGCGTTGCAGGAAACGCCCCCTGTTCCCTTGCTGCTACTTAAATCCTCATAAGACCAGTGGTAGGTCGTTTTTGAGGCGATACACTCTTCTGTTGTATCGGGATCTTTGATTGTGGCTGTTGGTTTGACAGTTGTGTCGCACCATTCTTCTAGTTCGCCAGAGTTATTTACTTCCTGCCGCCAGACACCCCCTTTCTCGGCGCAATCAATGGATCCAAGATCGGACACAACTGCTGAAGGGCTTAATCCGCAGGCAAACTGAAGGGATATAAGTATCAAAACTAGCAGAATAAGCGGGGAATGTTGGCTGATCCTTTTCATACCACTCCTCCAATGAACAGAATATTTTGCTCAATAAGATTATACCGATACCTCCAGACAGAAAACAATCAGGAAGCGGTATTGAATATCAGGCTAAATGCATTACAAAGCTGTTGAAAAGAACATACTATACGAATGGTATATTATGTTGGAATTCACCCCAGGTGAAACGTGAATCCCTGCCTAGTGCTATACCAGTTCTCTCTTTGTTCAGATGACAGCTACGCGAAGGACTATTACGATTGCATCGTACAAATGCAACACAAAGCGAACATCAAAACCCCATTCTGCCGTATAATTCTAAAA